>JAOACE010000008.1 GCA_026418015.1 Leptospiraceae bacterium
ATTAATAAACTTTGGTTAGTTAATAAACTTTTGTAAAATATATTTATTTCCCATATATATTTATACATTATACTGTAATTTTCCCATCCTAAATAGACATTCCAAGAATCTAATGGTGTAGTTCGAATCCTATATCCTAACAAAAACTTAGGAGTGAAATAAGGTAAATAAAAGTCATCAAACTTAGAATTAACATAAGAAAAAAACATACCTTCCCAATAATTAAAATGAGAAAAACTGAGATTTGTAAGCCCAACAGTAGGAATTTCCACTTCCCATAAAAAATTATTTTTACTGCCCCCTAACGTCATATTAAATAATCGTAAAATATTATAATTCCAGCGATTTGTTGTAGTTAGAGGAAGAGATTTAGATCCCGATGCATTTAGGTTTTCCAAAATTATCGGCAAAAACATCTCCATAGGAGCAACATTATAATAACTCGAAGATAAAACACTTTGTTTTATGTTAAATTTATCTAAAGATAGATCTAAATAATTTTTATTATCTTTAATAAATGGATATTTATTTTTTAGCAATTCTTCCTGTTTTCGCCGTTCTTCTACTATTCTACGTTGCTCTTCTTGTTTTCGTCGCTCTTCTTCTATTCTACGTTGCTCTTCTTGTTTTTGACGTTCTTCTTCCAATCTACGTTGCTCTTCTTGTTTTCGTCGCTCTTCTTCTATCTTTCGTATATCAAACTTATAATCGATTTTTCTTATATCGTCTTTTTGGATTGTTAGAATCTCCCCTTTATAGGTCTTTACTTGAATGGCTGTCATCGTCTGTTGGATAATCTCTCCATCGATCACCGATCCATTCTTTAAATATACCCTCTCCCCGTATAGAGATACAACAAAACATAAATAAAGTAAAATAAAAAACTTTATTTTAATCATAATTTAATAGTATTTAATTCATTTTAATTTTCAAGTATTTTTTTATTCTTAAAGAAATTTTTTTTACATTGTGTTAATTAATTTATGTATCATTTAAATTTACGATAAATGTAAGATGATTCATAGTATCATTAATTTTTATCAAGATATAATTTAAAATATCATTTGATTTTATTTTATTTGATTTTTTTTTGTTTCTTAACAATGAATTCGTTAAAACCTATTGAAGAAGGTATTTTAAAAGTTGGTATTGGTAAATATGGTAGTGAACCAATTCCAAATGAACTTGCAGACTTAATCATTCAAGAAATAGAAAATCCTATTGTGTCTTCTATCCAAAAAGGGGCTTTAATTGGAGCTCTCTATCTAAAAGGATTCGAAAACGATGGCGAAAAAAAAATTCAAAAATATTTTCATTTGTATAATCCACAAAATATAATTGACCAATTCTGTTTGTACGTAAAAAAACAACAAAAACATATATTGGACATTCTAGAAAAACTATTATCCCAAAAAACCCTATCCATCGAAGAGAGTTATTTGGTTGGCAAATTTTTATTTGATCCAGATATACCCGAAGATCAAGAATTCGAAATTGGATTGATTACGACAATTTTTCGTTTTCGATACGAAACCATCGATGAGTATGTAGGATTGTTAAAATCCATCGAAGAGCAATTTGGAAAGCAATGGTATCCTTTCGATAAAAAAGCTGTCATTATAACAGAACCTTTTGATGGTGTAGAACGTAGTTTTTTGTTTACGCCCCTTATCGGAAATTTACTCATAAAAAATCATTTTATACCCATTTATATAGTAAGTGATAATCCTGGTCCTAAATTTCATTATAATTTAAAAGACTTAGCAATAAAGTTAAACGCTCCTTTTGTTAAATCTACCGAAGAATTAAAAGAAAAAATAAAAGAGCCAAATCCATATGGTTTTTTTATCGATGTAAAGGATCTTTCTCCTATTCTTATTCGATGGATTCAACGTCGAAAATTGCTAAAAAAAAGACCGTTCTTAGCAACATTAGAAAGAATTTATAATCCCATTAATGCTTCGATACAAATTTTTTCTGCCTTCCATCCACCTTATTTAGAAAAAACCACAGACGTTTTAAAACACAAAAATGTACCCGTAATATTTGGCATACGTCGCGGCGAAGAAGGTGGATTAACATTTTCTTTTAACAAAAGAAACGAAACCCTTCTTTCAATTCGTAAAAATCAAGAATATGAACAGAAAAGTAATTTTTATTTTATGGCTTCTACATCAAAGTTTGATTTTACTCCATCTATCGAAGACAATAAAAGAATCATCGAATCTTATTTGAATTATCAAAACCTAAAAGAAATAGAGAATTTAGACGAAGAACAAAAACAATATTTCACGTTACAAATTCAAAAAACATTAGAGATTTATCAAAACCTAATCAAAGAAATAGATAATGCCTAAAAAATATCCAAAATGATTAAAATACAATATTGAATATATTTTTATTCATTAAAAATGCTTTTTGTTTATACACTTATATTCTCTTTAATAGGTATTTTTTTTGCAATAAACTTTGCATGAAGGTTATTGTCATTGGCAGTGGAATGGTAGGAATCCGTTTCTGCGAAAATATCCGAAAATTTGATAAAAATAATCAAATTGATTTAATAGTTTTCGCAGAAGAAAAAGAAGTACCATACAACAGAGTGCAACTATCTAATTATTTAAAAACATTTAATAAAGAACAACTTTATCTAAAAAACGAAAACTGGTACGAAAAAAATAATATTAATATAATTTATAAAAAAATTTATAAAATTTTACCATTAGAAAAAGCAGTTATAACAGAAGATAATCAAAAATATCATTATGATAAACTAATTCTATCAACAGGTTCTTACCCATTTGTTCCTCCAGTTGATGGCATTTCTAATGTAGACATTGCATTTTCCTGTTTTAAAGAAAATTATCATCAACCAATTTTTGTGTATAGAACAATCAAAGATTTAGAACGAATTACAAAATTTGCAACAAAATCTCAAAGCAGTATTGTTGTAGGTGGTGGATTGTTAGGATTAGAAGCTGCCAAAGGATGTTTAGAACTTGGATTATCTACCAGCATCATTGAATTACAAAAATGGCTTATGCCATCCCAATTAGACGAAGAAGGAGGTTTATTATTTTCTAAACAAATCAGTCAAATAGGAATCAATCTATATTTGGGAACATCACTTTCTAAAATAGAAATGAATGATAATCAAATTTTTGTACACACAAACAATAACGAAATTCTAAAAACAGATTTGCTTATATTTTCTGTTGGTATTAGACCAAGAGATGAATTAGCAAGAGACTGTGGATTGGTATTAGGACCTAGAGGTGGAGTTCAAGTTAATGAATATCTTCAAACATCTGACCCAAATATATATGCAATAGGCGAAGTTGCTTGTTTTAAGAATAAAATCTATGGACTAGTGGAACCAGGTTATAAAATGGCGGAAATTGCAGCAAAACATATCATGAACTCAATTGAACCAAATATTCCCACTGGTTCTTTTTACGATTCGATCATTTCGACAAAATTAAAGCTCATTGGTGTAGATGTTGCAAGTTTTGGTAATGTTCATAATTCAAATGACTATGTTATTAAATATAAAAACGAAGAGAAAAATATTTATAAAAAAATTTTCATCAATCGCGAAACAAAAGAGATTGAAGGAGGTATATTTATTGGAGATTTATCAAACTACGATGTTCTAGTCAATGCTGTTATAAACAAAAATATAAAAAATATTGATGAAATCGAATCCTATATCCTTCCACAAGTTAAATCAAACAAAACTCATTTTAGCTTTTCCGATGATGTAATCATTTGTAAATGTAATAATGTCTCTAAAAAAGAAATCGTAGATAAAATTCATGAGTTTGATATTAGTGATTTATCCATATTAAAAAAAGAATCCAATGCTGGTACAAGCTGTGGTGGATGTATCGGATTAGTTCAAGCTATCCTTGACGAAGAATTAAAGCGAAATGGAAAGCAACAAAAAAAGATCTTATGCGAACATTTTCCCTATACAAGACAAGAATTATTTGATATTATAAAAATCAAAGGTTATAAAACTTTTAAAGAAGTTCTACATAGTTATGGTAAAGGATTAGGTTGTGAAATTTGTAAACCAACCATAGCATCTATCCTTGCTTCCTTATGGAATGAGCATATTTTAAAAGAAGATACGATTCAAGACACAAATGATCGTTTCTTAGCAAATATTCAAATCGGTGGGACATATTCCATTGTTCCGCGAATACCTGGAGGTGAAATAACACCCGATAAATTAATTGCATTAGGTAAAATTGCTAAAGAACATAACCTATATTGTAAAATAACTGGTGGCCAAAGAATCGATTTATTTGGTGCAAGATTAGATGATCTACCAATAATTTGGGAAAAGTTGATACAAGCGGGTTTTGAAAGTGGACATGCCTATGCAAAAGGACTTCGAACTGTTAAAAGTTGTGTAGGTTCAACCTGGTGTAGATATGGTGTCCAAGATTCAACTTCATTAGCTATAGAAATTGAAAATCGCTATAAAGGTTTAAGAGCACCACATAAGATCAAAGCTGCGGTATCTGGATGTATTCGCGAATGTGCAGAAGCTCAAAGTAAAGATTTTGGGATTATAGCAACAGAAAAAGGATGGAATCTTTATGTATGTGGAAATGGTGGTGCGAAACCTCAACATGCAGTATTATTAGCACAAGATTTAGATAAAGAGACATTAATAAAATATATCGATAGATTTTTAATGTTTTACATAAAAACAGCAGATAAATTAACCCGAACTTCTACTTGGTTTAATCAATTAGAAGGTGGAATTGATTATCTACGTTCTGTTATAATTGACGATTCACTTGGATTGTGTGAAGATTTAGAAAAACAAATTCAAGAATCATTAAAAAATTACCAATGTGAATGGAAAGTTGCTATTCAAAATCAATCAATAAGAAAAAAATTCAAAACTTTTATAAATACATCAGAACCTGATCCAGAAATTCAATTCAAAATTGTAAGAAATCAAAAAATTCCAATAAAATAATAGGAGAATGTTATGAGTTTAAAAACAAAAACATTGATAAAAATTGCTCATATTGAAGAAATTCCCGAAGATGGAGGAATTGCATATTTATTACCAAATAAAGAACAAATTGCTTTATTTAAAATCAACCATCACATTTATGCAGTTCAAAACAAATGTCCCCATAAAAAAGAAAATGTATTAGCAAGAGGAATTGTAGGTAATAAGGGAGAAAAAATTACAGTAGCTTGTCCAATGCATAAAAAACTCTTTTCGTTAGAAACAGGAGAAGCCTTCGATAATGATTGTGAACATCTAAAAGTATATCATGTAATTGTAGAGAATAACATAGTTTATATGGAATGGGATTAGAAAAAATCGTTCTTTTTAAGCATTTTTTGCTTGACAGGATATAATTATGGATATCATAGTATTAAATATTATAAAATAGGAGTTCGATATGAATAAAATGCTGATTAAAATTACAGGGATTTTTTTGATTTTATCCATTTCGGGTATTTATGCTAACCCCAATGGAAAAAATATTTTCAATTCTAAAGGATGTACTGCATGCCACCAACCCAATGCAGATGCTGTAGGTCCTGCATTAAAACAAATCGCTTCTACTTATAAAGGAAATATAGGAGAATTAATTAAATTTCTTAAAGGAGAAGGAGCACCTAAATTAGCAACAGGAAAATTCGCAGGACAGTACGACAGTGTAATGAAGTTGCAACTCAACCAAACAAAATCATTGTCTCCAAAAGAATTAAAAGATTTAGCAGAATTTATTTTATCAAACTAATATAAGACCAGCCATTGGCTGGTTATTTTTGATAATCATAAATAATTTTTAGTCCTTTAAGGGTTAATTCTTTGTCTACGATATCAAACAATTCTGGAACCTCTTTATGAATAACCCCAGCTAAGCCACCCGTTGCAATCACTTGAAAATGAACCGAAGGATATTGATTTTTTAATTGATGAATGATTTCTTTTAAAAGTCCCACCCAACCATAAAAAAACCCCGCTTGTATAGAATGAACAGTACTATCGGCCAATATACCACAAGGAGGTTTTGAAAATTCTACTAATGGTAGGAGTGCTGTTCGGTTGTGCAAAACCTCCATAGACATTTTAAGTCCAGGTGCAATCACACCGCCTTCGTAATAATTTTCGCGGATCAAACAAAAAGTTGTTGCTGTTCCTAAATCTACGATAATTAAATCTTTGCCGTAAATTGTTATACCACCTACTGCATTGACGATGCGATCAGCTCCTAATTCAAAAGGTCGAGGATAGAGAAAGTTTAGGGGCAACTTCATATCATAGGTAACTTTTATTGGCTTACAATGATAATATTCTTCTATCATTCTATCTAATATAGGGTTAAAAGCTGGAACAACAGAAGAATAGATCACTGCTTGAACGTCTTTTAAATCAAACCCTGAAGATGTAATAAAGTTATTCAAATAAACCCCCAATTCGTCGGAAGTTCTATCCCTTTTTGTTACAATCCTCCAAGAACGCTTTAATTCCTCTTGATAAAATAAACCAAAAACTGTATTGGTATTTCCTACATCTATGGTTAGTAAATAATTCATAATATTTCGAACTCCTCATTCCAATCATTGATAACAATCATTTTATTATCTTCGTCTTTTAATCTTAAAAATCCTTTATCATCAATATTTTCTACAAGATATTTTTTGTTCCCAAATTTGATGATTTTATTGTGCAAAAAATGATATTGGTGAATTAAACTTTTATAAGATACAAAATCATAAGGATTTTCGATGGAAAATTCATTAAATTTGTTGAGCAAATAATCGATAAAAAGCGATGGTGATTTTTCAAAATCAACGTTAAACAATGCAACTGGTGGGAATTTTATCTTATCATCTTCGATTGAGGGTACACCTTTCCAATTTAATCCAATGCCTATTACAACTTTGTATTGTTCTGTGTTATAAATGGTTTCGATCAATATACCAGCCAATTTACCAATAGTATTATTTTGTAACATCAACACATCATTAGGCCATTTTATAAAAAGATTTTTTTCTGGTAAATTTAAATCTCTAAACAATTGATGAATTGCTTCTATAACACATAGAGCAGTTATTAGAGATAGATAACTTAATTGCTCTAAATGATTTTTATAATACAAAACAACAGAAAATAAAAACGTACTCTGTGGAATATCATACCATTTTCTATTATGTCTTCCTCTACCGTGGGTTTGAGAATCTGCAATTATAAATGTCCCATGGGGTAATTGATTATCTAATAAATATTGATTGGTAGAAGAAATCGTTTTAAAATGAATGCCATTTTCTTTTGTTAACATATTATTCTGATGTATCTTCGCCAATTTTCGCTTTTAGTTTTATTTTATTACCTTTACGAATAACATAAATTTCTACTTCTGCACCAACCCCTGCTTTTTGAACTGCTTTTACTAAATCTTCTTGGGATTCGATATTTTGATCGTTAAATTTATAGATAAAATCGTTTTCTTGTATGCCAGCTTTTTCTGCCGCAGAACCCGGCACAACAAAGCGAACAATCACTCCATTTTGATTTTTTGGAATTCCCAAATATTCTTTTAGACTTTCGTTAACATCAGAAACACTTACTCCTAAGGCTGCTTTACCAATAATCCTTTTTTCTTTTTTTAATAATTGTATCGTTTCTTTGATTTCGTTAATAGGAATAGCAAAACCAATGCCTACACTTCCTCCTCGTCCATCGGGCGAAATGATGGATTGATTGATTCCCACTACTTCTCCGTAAAGATTGATTAATGGTCCACCAGAATTACCTGGGTTAATCGAAGCATCGGTTTGTATACGCGAATATTTAGAATTATCAATATACCGCGTAACAGCAGAAACAATTCCCATGGTAAAAGTACTAGCAAGTCCATAAGGAGAACCTAATGCAAAAACAATTTGTCCTGGCTGAACTTTATCAGAATCTCCTAATACCGCAGGCTGTAATTTTTCTGAAGGTGGAACTTTGATTAATGCAATGTCGGAATTTTCGTCTCTTCCAACTAATTTGGCTATTGCTCTTGTATTATTGCTAAAATAAACTTCTATATTGGTTGCTCCTTTTACCACATGACTATTGGTTACTATATATCCTTCTTTATCTATTATAACTCCAGAGCCAGCACCTTCCACTTGTTGATAAAAATCAATCCATGCATGAGGTCTTACAAGCATATTGGTTTTAATGTATACAACAGATGGTTGAACTTTTTTATAAACATTTATAAATGCTTTTTGTAATTCGATAGCAGAAATTTGTTCCGATTCTGATAAGGGATCTGCATCTGTCTGGATACTTTTTAAAGTAATATGTTTTTTTATTCCCGAATAGATTAAAGGACTAATAAATGTACCAATCAGAAATGCACTAAACAATAAATTCATCAATGCGAACTGAGAAATCTTAATCTTTTTATTCATAGAAATCCTCTATGTGTCCTTTTCTAAAAATATCATAAAATATCAATATTTTTTTAGGTTTCTTTTTATTTCGTGAAATTTTTATTTACAACAAAGATATAGTTTGTTTTTAAAACTAAGATGATGAAGTTCAATATGGTAATTTTTAGCGTTTTTTTTTCGATTAGTTTAATTGCAAAAGAATTCAGTTGGCCAATCGATATCTACAAAGAAAATCATCTTATAACTTCTACTTTTGGGGAATCTCGAAACGATCATTTCCATGCAGGGATTGATATTAGCGGAGAAGATTTACCCATATTTCCTATACAAGATAGCAAAATACTCTATTTAGATTTTCATACCATGTTTTCGTCTGTAAATCGATTACCTAACGGTTCTGGAAATCAACTATGGTTGGATCATGGCAATGGTTATTGGAGTGGATATTATCATTTAAAAA
Organism: Leptospiraceae bacterium; assembly: GCA_026418015.1. Lineage (GTDB taxonomy): Bacteria > Spirochaetota > Leptospiria > Leptospirales > Leptonemataceae > SKYB61. The sequence goes on from JAOACE010000008.1 coordinate 8,894, forward strand.
AATTTTATATACCTGATAATAAATTCACTATCTCTTTAAACGAAAGTTTTGCATTAACTGGTAATACAGGTAGATCTATGGGAGCACACCTACATTTTTTTATGTTACAAGATTACGGAAAAAAAATCATCAATCCTTTTATGGTTTTATCGAAAGAAATCGATGATATACCACCTGTAATCGAGTCTTTAAATATCATTATTTTAGACAAAGAAAAAGAAAGCATAACTACGATAATTCCCGATAAAGAAAACCATATTCGCTTAACACAACAAAGACCTCTATATGTCAAAGTATATGATCCTGGAAGAATTAAAAATACCCGAAGAATGCCTTATAAAATCGAATATCACTTTCAGAATAACAAAACCATCGATAAAGGAACTATTACTTTTGATTACATAGAAAATACCAATGTTGGTTTAAAATTAAATGGAATCTATAAATTTAATCATATTTATCATAAAAATTTCTTAAAATTAAAAGCTTTCGATTACGAAGAAGGAATCAATACAATAACCATTACAGCTTATGATAACAATAATAATCAAACAACTCAAAATTTTATTCTTAATATAAAAAAAGAATACTAATATAAAAAACGATTTTCGTAAATACTTCCTTGTACCAACATACATTTGGGTTTAAATATTTTTTTTCGGTATTTTGCAATGATTCGATAAAAAAAGTTCCCAATTAGAATTAATGGAGAAATTTTTAAAATTTTCTTTAATCTATTTAACCAAGGATACATCAAAGATAATATTTCCAAAACTGCTTCGTATTCAAAATAAATTTTATCTTCTTTATAAAAAACGATGGAATCCGGAACCAAGTGTTTATCAATCCTAGAAAAAATAAAATCTTTTGCGAAATTGCTATTCAAAGAAGAAAAGAAAAAAAGTTTTTTTTTATCGTTTTTTAAAATCCATTGAACGATATTATTACATAATCCACAATCACCATCGAAAAATATTATAAATTGCATTTATAAAATCAATTTATATTTTTTTGTATGATTTTAATCAACTCTTGGATTCTTTGATGAAAAATATAATAAGAAGCTCTGTTGATAATTAGAGTAGCAGAAGACTCCAAAAGAACTTCGATTTCTTTTAAGTTGTTTTCTTTTAGCGTTCTTCCAGTGCTTACTAAATCCACAATACAATCCGCGATACCTAATATTGGTCCAAGTTCGATTGAACCATGTAATTTAACAATTTCTGCGTTTATCCCTTTTTCAAAAAAATATTTTTTTGTCAAGTTCGGATATTTAGTTACGACTCTTATATGAGATTTAGAAAAAAATTGATTTGTATCCATTTTTTCTGATATTGCAAGCGATAACCGACAAAAACCAAATGGTAAAGAAATGGGAAACGTTAAATCATAGCTATTTTCGTATAAAATATCTCTACCACAAATACCTACGTTAGCACCACCATGCAATACAACTAATGGTATATCTTGATTTCTGACTAATAAAAAACGAACATTGCTTTTTTCTTCGTAAAAGGTTAATTCTCTTGTATTAGGCAATTGGACGTTTAGATATTTAGTACGATTCAGAAATTCGATGGCTTCTTCGGACATTCTACCAGCTGGTAGAGCAATTGTTAATGTATCGTTATTATTTGACATTATTTACTAAAAGAAATGCTAATATTCTTAATTGTATATTTTTTATCTCTGGATTATTATTACTATCAATTTCTAAGGATTTTTCTGCTAATCGTTTTGCATCTTCTTTTTTTCCAAGAGAATATAAATTTCGAACTTGTGCATATAATATATTCGATAAAATCAATGAATCTGATGTGTTATATTTCGAAATCTCTTCTAAGTTAGATAATGCTCTACTGTATTTTTTTGCATTTTCGAAATAGATAGCTGATCTATAAAGAAATGCTATTTTTAATTCTGGATATTTTACTAGTTTTGCCAGCTCTTCGTACTGAATTGCTACATTTTCGTAATCTTTGTTGAATTCATACAATTCAATTTTTTTTATGATAGCTCTTTTTTTCGCAGAACTCAAATTATATTCTTTTGCATATTCATCTAATTTCGCGATTGCAGCATTTAAATCTGCGTTGCCTGGTTTTAAGATAGGATTTTTTTCTAATTCTTCGAATTTTAATAATGCTTTTTTTTCTAAGTTTTCTGTATAGATATGATAAAATAATAAAGATATAATCACTAAAACGATAATTGAAAATATCGTTAAAAAAGTTTTTAAATTGCTTCTGATATAATAAAATGTTTTTGCAACAAAGAGTTCGTATTTATTGCCTTCGAAATTTGCAAATGGATCGTAAATTTCTTCGGAGATCTTTTTCGACTTTTCTACAGTTTTCTTTCGTAGAATCCTTCTCTGAGACATTATTCATCCTCTAAATTTTCTTTTAAAATAGAACCCAATGTATAGGATCCTACATCTTCCTTTAGATATTGTTTTACGATTTCTTTTTCTTTTCTTTTTTCGTAATCCTTGATGGATAAAGATATTTTTTCTTTTTCGGGATCTATTTTTAGTAGAACTGTTTTTACTTCGTCGCCAACCTTATATTTATCTTCTAACTTTTCATCTTTCTTTAAAGGTATCTTAGATTTATGAACTAAACCTTCGAATCCATCACCAATATCTACAAAAATTCCAAAATCCGATATGCCTGTTATTTTACCAGTTAGAATTTCACCCTTTTTGTATTTTTGTGCTAATTTTTCGTAAGGACTTAACTCTAATTGTTTTATACCACAAGATATTTTTCTATTGTCTACATCAATAGCTAAGATTTTAAACTTAACGACATCACCTTTTTTTAACATGTCTTTATTAGGCTTTTCGTCCCAACTATAATCTTTTACATGAATTAATCCTTCTACTTCATCAAAAATCTCTACAAATGCACCATATTGAACAACGCCTGTAATTCTACCTTCGCGCACTTCTCCTACTTTAAGAATTTCTTTCGCTTTTTGCCATGGATTTTCTCTTGCTTGTTTGTAGCTTAAAGAAATTCTTTTCTTTTCGGGATCAATACTTAATATTTTTACATCTATTTCTTGACCTTTCTTTAATACACTTTTGGGATGAACTTGTTTATTAGACCAACTGATTTCTGAATTATGGATCAACCCTTCTAATCCTTCGCGTATTTCTAAGAAAGCTCCATAATCTTTAATATCTGTCACAGTTCCTGTAATGATATCCCCTGCATGTAGCTCTCGCTTAGCCCATTCCCAGGGATCTTCTGTAAGTTGCTTAATACCTAAGGAAATGCGATTTTCTTCTGGGTTTATGGATAATATTTTTACACTTACTTTATCCCCTTTGTTATAATATTTTTTAAAAGGGAAATTATTTTTCCAACTTATATCGTTTTGGTGAACAAGACCATCTAAGTCATCGACTCGAACAAAAATTCCATAAGAAACAATTTTTGTTATTACACCATCAACCACATCACCTTCTTTGTATTTGGAAAGGAATTTGTCCCATTTTTCTTGGTTGATATCTTCCTGTATTTTCTTTCTGGAAATAATCGCGGATTTTCTTTTCTCGTCAATACTCAATACTTTAAAATCGATTACATCTCCAACTTTTAAGTTTGGTAAGCGATTTCTTATTTTAACACCTACTTGGGATTTTGGCAAAAACAATTGTAAGCCATAAAAATCAACTAAATATCCTTTGTTATTATCTATAATAATACTTACTTTTCCACTTAATGGTAGCTGATTGTTATATGCTTCTTGAATTTTTTCCCACCCTTCTCTTCTAGAAGCTTCTTTTCTAGATACAAGAGAATTCCCTTCGATTCCACCACCTCTAATAACCACTACTTTTACCACATTCCCTATTACTGGTCTTTCGTCGAATTCACTTAGTTGACAAATTCCTTCTTGTTTTTGACCTAAATCTAAATAGACTTCGTTATCTGTTACATCCAAAACCGTTGCTTCTACTATATCGCCTTTGCTAAATTTGTTTAGTTCAAATTGTTCAGTAATGGATTCTTGTAAGATCTTTTCGAAGTCTTCTTGTTCTTGTTGAATTTCATCGAAAGGTGTGGGTGTCGTCATACTTATTCCTTGAACCATATTTTATCCTAATACTTTTAAATTTTAAGATTATAAAATAATCCTAAAATTTCTTTTGCAAATATGCTAATATTAAATTTAATACCATATTTCTTGTCAAGTTAGAAGTGTCAATAATTATTGCATCACTTGGAATTTTTAAAGCACCAATTTTTCTGTTTTTATCGTATTCATCTCTTTGTTGTATTTCTTTTTTAATCTCTTCTAAAAGAATTCCATGACTGTTTTTACTTTGTAGATATTCTTCTAACCTGCGTTGAGCACGCACTTCTATACTTGCATCAAGATAGAATTTATAGGATGATTCTGGAAATACTTCGGTTCCCATATCTCTTCCATCAACAACTAAGGGGTATTGATTTGCTAAATTCCTTAAAATATGATTTACTTTTTTTCTCACGTTTATGTTATCTGCAATGTATTTGATTCGCTCTGTTAATTCTCTGGTTCTTAAATAATCGTTAATGACTTGTTTATTATATTCGATTATTTGGGTTTTATCTTTAAAGTATACACCAATAGGATATTTTTCTATATCTATATTACTTTTTAAAAATACATCTCCAAAAATTTCTGGACTTTCTAATAGTCCTATTTCCTGAATTACAGCAAAAGTATAGGCACGATAGATTGCACCAGAATCTGCATGGTAATATCCCATTTCTTCTGCTAACATCTTTGCAATAGTACTTTTACCAGAACCTGCTGGTCCATCTAAGGTAATTACTTTTTGTAAATGATTACTCTTTTGGATTTCCATAAATACTATCTCTGTATTTTTTAGATTGATTTTGCCAATCAAACCAAAATGCTTTTATATCATTGTTGTTGCTTAATACATCGATGATATGATTGAGTTCTTCTTGATAATCTTTTAACGCAGAAAGGATATTTTTTTTGTTCGTTTCGATGATATCGTACCACATTTTTGGGTTAGAACCTGCTATTCTTATCATATCTTTTAAACCACCACCTAAAATTGGAACTGTTGACTCTAAATTTTTTTTAATAATAACATCTTTTCTTCCAATGATTGTAGCTAATATACTCGATAATATATGTGGTGCATGACTTAAATAAGATACAATGTAATCATGCATTTGAGCATCTAACAGAAAAATATGCATTCCAATTTCTTTCCAAAATGCAATCACTTTTTCTAAATCGTTCTTGTTTCTATCTTGCAAATCTTCTTCTTTTAAACGATCGATGATAATACAGAGTTTATTCTCATATAAGTCTTTTACAAAACCTTCAGGACCAGAGACCTCTGAACCACACATGGGATGTGCACCAATAAACCTTAAAGGATAAATTTTTTCAAGACTTCTAATTTGCTCTTCTAAAACATAACGCGTAGAACACATATCTGTAACTAAGCCATCATACTTCCAATCTACTAGTTGGTGGATTAAATCAATCGTGTCTAAAACAGGTAAACCAATAATCAATAAATCAGAATCCATTACGTTAGGTTTTACTAAACTATCTGTCGATAAATATACTTCATCTGCTAAATGGTAATCTTTGATCCATTTTTGGCTTTTTTCTGATCGTACAATTCCAGAAATTTTTCCTTTAAACTTTGCATGATTTTTTAGACTATATGCCAATGAAGTTCCCATCAATCCCATGCCATAAATACAAACATGTTTAAGGTTTTCTATCATAGATCTTTGATTCCTTTGGGATATGAACCTAATACTCTTAAAAATGAGGACCTTTTTTCGATGGTTTTTAGGATCTTTTCGATTTTAGAATCTTTTTGGTGTCCTTCAAAATCAATAAAAAAATTGTATTCTCCATAAATTCTTTTTGTTCTTCGCGATTCTATCTTGGTTAAATTGATTTTCGCCTTGTAGAATGGTTCAAGGATTGAATATAAACTACCTGGTTTATCATGCACACCTACTACAATAGATGTTTTATCGTTTCCTGTTATCTCTGTTGTCGCTTGATTCGATAATACCCAAAATCGCGTTATGTTATTCGATGTATCTTGAATATTTCTATAGAGAATTTTTAAGTTATAGAGTTCTGCTGAAAGCTCACTTCCGATTGCAACGCCATCTCCTTTTTCTGCTACTAATTTTGCAGCTGCTGCTGTGCTTGTGGTTTCAATAAATTCAATCTTTTTTATATCTAAATTGGAAGAAAGCCAATTCATGCATTGTTCTTTTGCAATATTGATTGTATAAATACGCTTGATTTTCTCTAAAGGAATTTCTTTTTTCGCAAGTAAATTCTGAGAAACCTTTACATAAATCTCTGCATATATAGATAAGGTAGAAGTAATAATTTCGTCTAAGGTATTACCTACTGTACCACCAATTGTATTTTCTACTGGAACAACTCCATAGCGAATCTTTTCGCCTAATTCAACTTCTCTAAAAATATCTCTGATGCTATTATAGGGAATTGCTTCGATGGTTTTACCAAATCGCTGTTGAACCGCAGAGTGAGAAAAAGAACCGGGAGGTCCTAAATATCCTACTTTTATCCCTCCTTCCATCTGAATTGTACCAGACATCAATTCCCTGTAAATATAAATCAAAGACTTTAAGGGGAATTTATTTTCTATTTTTTTATCCTTGTAAAATTCTTGATACAATTTTTTTATGTTTTCGTATATTTTTACTTCTCTTTCTGGCTTATAAATAGGCAAATTATTTTGTTTTTTGATTTTACCAATTTCGGAGGCTAATTCCGAACGTTTTAAGATTAGTTCAACAATTTGTTGATCGATATGATCAATTTCTTCTCTATATTTTGATAATGAATTCATTAATAAAAGCAACAAATCTATATGCATTTTATCATTCAATAATTTTTTGAATTTTTAATTTACTATAATGTTGGTAAGATACTTTTTTGACATGCTTTTTAGAATATTAATTTTTTATTTTATTTTAATCAGCTCAATTTATAGCGAATGTATTCTATCTTCTTTTTATGATTTTAACACAAAACAATGGTTAGATAATTTTTCTTGTCCCGAAGAAGTACTAAAAACAAAACAATCATCTGGTTCTCACTTTAAAATCTTTCTTGTAATGAGCGGTTATCATTATAAGATTCTCGATAAAAAAGATATTCATACTATTCAAGAGAAAATGCTCGTTTCCGATAATGAATATTTTGTCGATTTAATAAAAAAAATAAATAAAAATAGATTTATTTTATTTAGCAATCAATACCTTAAAAACTATTTGTATCCAATTAGCGAAAACAATTTTCCAAACGATTTTAGTTATCTTTATGGAGGAAATTTAAAATTTTTTCCCAAAGAAATTCTTGATTGGTTTAAAAAACTATCATTAGATGAACGCGAATTTTCTAGGTTTGCATTAGAAACAATCAAAAGAAATGAATTAAAAATAACATATTATGGTAAAAGTGGAACATGGGGGGGCTCTGCTTGGTTTTGTGGTATTATAAAAACAAATTCGATAAATGTCTTATGTGTTTTGAATCGTTATATAATCCCAAATTGGAAAGATGCAAAAAACAAATCTTACGAAACTTTTAAAAAAATAACGATGGCAGGTAATTAAACCTGCCTAAAGCTTTTTTAAGTTGATGGTGATAGTTTTTTAATTACTTTTAGCGCTCTAAAAGAACGATTTTTTTTCTTTCTATCGAATCCTTCGTAAACTTCGAATTCAAATTCGTATCCTTCCATTGCATCCTGATTCATCACCTGACCAGGAATAAAAACTTGTTCTTGATTTTCGGTTTCTGCAATGTAATATTTTTTTTCTGGATCTACATACTTGATTTTTGCTTTTGTAGTGGTAATAATTTCTGATTCTTTTTCCTTCATCACTTTGGGATTAAAGTAAAGTTCTTTGTTTTTCCATCTTCTTCTTTCGAAAGAACGATAGGTAAACAACCTTACTCCAATAACAATATCATTTATATCGTCTTTAAGACCTTCTACTTCTTTTGCAGGGATAGGAATTCTTTTATAGTTTGCAGAGTAGAAGAAACCGCGCTCTTTGTTTTGTTGATCTCTTGTCCATACACCAATAATCAATGGAAATTCTTCTATGTTAAGAGGATGAATTTTTTCTAATTTCTTTACTATACCAAAATAGTTTTTTCTTTTAAGAACTCGAATATCTACCTTTTGACCTTTTTGAACATTTTGTAATTCTGGAAAATGATTCCAGTCAGCTAAATAAATTATTCCATTTTCCACAAAGGCTGTTTTTTTCTTTTCTGGGTTTACATCTACTACAACACCATGAACTAAATCTAAATGACTATAATCTGGCTGTACAATTTTCGCATGCTCTTCGTAAAAAGATTGTGGAAGCTCTTCTGGTGCATCTGGTTTAAAATTAGGATCTTTTTTTAATTCTTCTAATTCTTCTTTTGGAGGAAGTTTTCTTATTTCTAAAAGCTTAGAGACATATTTAATTTCGCTAGATCCTTCTTGATATTTTCCCAAATGAAATAATGTTTTTGCTAAGGATATTCTAAATCTTATTGTTAAATAAGGATCTTTCGGGGTAATCACAGCTTTACATAAATATGCCAATGCTTTTTGTGGTTCAATTTTTTCGTAAGCAACCCCTAAATATCCCCATAAATGCCAATCATTTTTAATTGCAGTCAATTTTTGTAAAATAGGAATTGCTTTATCTGGTTGATTTAACTCTATAAGGATCCTTGCTCTATAATAAGGTAAGTTTAAATTATCGGGAAATTTTATCTCGATTTGTTCCAACCAATTCAAGGTAAATTCTAATGCCTCTACATCCTTCATGTTTAGAGCATGATGAGCCAGTGCACTTGCAACGGATTCTACCAGAGAATTTGCTTGAATTCTGCCTTTTTTTCTTCTTAGAAAATCTTCCGCTTTAAATATACTTTCTATGGTGAAATTTTTTACAAAATTGTAAATTTGGAATAAAGCAGAATTATCCCCTTTTTTGTAGAATCGAATCAATACTTTTAGAATATTTGTATATAATATATCTGGTGTAGGAATATTCAATTTTAAAAATTCTCTAATAGAAAATTTATTCCACTTATTTAAGCGACGTTGTTTTTTTAATGCATTTTTCAATTTTTCGAAAATTACCCAACCTAACGCCTTTTTATTCCATTCATTATCTGGTTCTTTTTCTAGGTATTCTCTTGCTACCTTTTCTGCTTCTTTAAGTTTTCCTTCTTTTCTTAATTTAAACGCTGGATTTGGATTTGCCATTTTCTACCTCTTTTTTCTAGAATTTTTTCATTTTAATTTTAGATGATATGTAAAAAAATTTATTTATTATGTTTACGTAAACTATTTTATGAATTTATAAAAAAAAATTATTCATTTAAAAATTAAGAGCTGATATACAGCCCTTAATTTAAAAGATTTATGCTTCGCCCTTAATAAATTTTCTTAATACAGTATGTAAGATTCCTCCATTTTTGTAATAATCAATTTCTACTTGGTTATCCAACCTACAAATAACTTTAAATTCTTTATTATCTGCTTTCACAGTTAAGATTTCGTTAGGTTTCATGTGATCATGAATTCCATGTATACTATAAACCTCTTTACCAGTTAATCCTAATGTTTCGTGAGATTCTCCTTCCAAGAATTGTAATGGTAATACACCCATTCCTACTAAATTCGAACGATGGATTCTCTCGTAGCTTTGCGCAATTACTGCTTTTATTCCTAAAAGATAGGTTCCTTTTGCAGCCCAGTCTCGTGATGAACCAGTTCCATACTCTTTACCAGCTAATACAATTAAGGGGATATTTTCTTTCATGTATCTTACGCTTGCATCGTAGATTGTCATCAACTCTCCGGATGGTAGATATATGGTATATCCACCTTCTTTGTCTACTAATTGATTTCTTAAACGAATGTTCGCGAATGTTCCCCTTGTCATTACTTGATCGTTTCCACGACGTGCTCCATAAGAATTAAAATCCTCTGGTTTTACACCTTTAGAAATTAAATACTGACCTGCTGGGGAATTTATAGGTATTGAACCAGCTGGACTGATATGATCTGTTGTAATTGAATCTCCTACTTTTACTAAACAACGTGCATTTACAATGTCTTTTAACGGTGGAACATCTAAGGACATATTTTTAAAAAATGGTGGTTCTTGTATGTAAGTAGAGTTTTCGTCCCATTGGTACAATAAACCAGTTGGTGCTGGAATTTGATTCCACATTTCATTGATATTATGAATATTACTGTATTTCTCCTTAAACATTTCTGGTGTTATGACCTTAGACATAATATCATAGATTTCTTTAGAAGAGGGCCATATATCTTTTAAGAAAACGTCGTTTCCGTTTTTATCTTTTCCAATAGGATCATGATATGGATCAAGATTGATGGTTCCAGCTATTGCATAAGCTACAACTAGTGGTGGACTTGCAAGGAAGTTTGCTTTTGCTTGGGGAGAAATTCTTCCTTCGAAATTTCTGTTACCCGAAAGAATTGCAGAAACAATTAAATTACCTTCGTTTATAGCTTTAATGACATTTTCTGGAAGCGGACCAGAATTTCCAATACAAGTTGTACAACCATAACCTACGATGTGGAACCCTAATTGTTTTAGAGCATCCATTAAACCAGCTTTTTCTAAGTATTCTGTCACTACGCGAGAACCTGGTGCTAAACTGGTTTTTACATAAGGTTTTGTTTTTAGACCTTTTTCTACTGCTTTTTTTGCTAGTAAACCAGCCCCAATCAAAACTGCTGGATTAGACGTATTTGTACAAGAAGTGATTGCTGCGATAACTATATCTCCATGACGTAATTCTGCTTCGTATCCGTTTTTTATGTGTACTTTATCGTTTAATCGTTCTGGCTTTAATTCATACCCACCTTGTTTTATTGGTGCAGTAATTAGTGTATTCCATTTTTGCTTTAAGTTCGACAAAGGAATTCTATCCTGAGGTCTTTTAGGACCAGCAACAGAGGGTTCAATAGTAGAAAGATCCAATTCTAATACATCTGTATATTCTGGTTCGATGGAATCTTTTGTCCTAAACATTCCTTGTTCTTTATAATATTGTTCTACTAAATCAATCTGATCTTCGGATCGGCCTGTTTTTCTTAAATAATTCAAAGTTTCGTTATCTACGGGGAAAAATCCTGTCGTTGCACCATATTCCGGAGCCATGTTTGCAATCGTTGCTCTATCTGCTAATGTTAAGTAGTCTAATCCTGGACCAAAAAATTCCACAAATTTTCCTACTACACCTTTTTTTCTTAATAATTCTGTAACTGTTAAAACTAAATCTGTTGCATTTACACCTTCGCGTAATTCTCCTTTAATTCTTACTCCAATAACTTCTGGGATTAGCATATATAATGGCTGACCCAACATTACCGCTTCTGCTTCGATTCCACCAACTCCCCAACCTAATACACCCAATCCATTAATCATAGTTGTATGAGAATCTGTTCCTACAAGACTATCAGGATAAGCCTCTCCATCCTTTGTTAATACAACACCAGCTAAATATTCAAGATTTACTTGATGCACAATACCTGCGCCTGGAGGGACAATTCCAAAATTATTGAATGCTTGCTGTCCCCATTTTAAAAATTCATAACGTTCTTTGTTTCTTTCGAATTCTAATTCCATATTTTTCCTTAGAGCATCATCACTCCCAAAATAATCTACTTGAACACTATGGTCGATTACTAAGTCTACGCGAACTAGTGGATTAATTCTGGAAGGATCTCCCTTCATTCTGATCATAGCACTACGTAGTGCAGCCAAATCTACAACACAAGGAACACCAGTAAAATCTTGTAGGATAACTCTACCGGGTTTAAAAGGAAATTCAACTGCTGGAGGTTGTTTAGGATTATAATTTACCAATTGTATAACATCATCATCTTTTAAAACATAGTTATCGATATTTCTTAATGCTGCTTCCAACAAAATTCGTATGGAATAAGGGATTTTGGATATTTCTTTTTTTAATTCTGTGCCTATTTTAGGCAAACTATAATAAGTAAATGTACCTTTTTTTGATTTTAATTGGGATTTCGTTAGTTCTTTGAATGACATATTAAACCTCTTTACAGGATGATGATGTTTTAAAAAATTTATTACATTATGCACGTCAAGGAATATTTGAGAGTGTTTTAAAAATTTAAAAAAATTGATAAATTTATTGAATTATATTTATTTATAAAGAGAAAGCAGATTGCATAAGCAACCTGCTATTAAGTTATGCTAAGATATCGATGTTTTGAGCAATCCCTTCTTTTTTTAGATCGTCTAATTTTTGCTCTACGTTGACACGAATCATTTTGTTATCTACTTCTTGATTTTTATCCACAATCATCTGATTGATTTGATTAACAGTTTCTGCTGATTTAATGGTTAAATCTATACCAGCAGAAGCTGTATTGTTAATTCTTGATACATCCATACTATTATTATCGAAAAAAAATAAATAAAATTAAGTTTTTACAAAATTTTTTAATTCTTAACAGAGGCAATTGCACCAGCCAAACGAGAAATCGGTATTCTATAAGGAGATGCACTTACATAATCCAATCCAATCTTAGTAAAGAAATATACACTTTCTGCATCTCCTCCATGCTCACCACAAACACCACACTTTAAATGACTTTTTTTACTCTTGCCTTTTTTTACAGCCTCTTGAACCAACAAACCCACTCCCTCTTGATCGATACTTTGGAAAGGATTTCTTTCGTAAATTCCTAATCTTAAATAGTCTTGTAAGAAGCTTTCTGCATCATCTCGAGAAAATCCCAATGTCATCTGGGTTAAGTCATTTGTTCCAAAACTAAAGAACTCTGCTTCTTCCGCAATGTCGTCTGCTCTAATTGCTGCTCTAGGTACTTCTATCATCGTTCCAACAGAATATTCAATGGTTTGATTAAATTGATTCATAATTCGATTTGCTGTGTTGATAATTACTTCTTTTTGTAAAGCCAGCTCTTTCTTATGGCCTACTAAGGGCACCATAATTTCTAGATGAACATCTATACCTTTTTGTTTGCAATGGATAGCAGCTTCCACCATTGCTTCTACTTGCATCTCGGTAATTTCTGGATAGGTAATTCCTAACCGACAACCTCTATGACCTAACATAGGATTGGCTTCTTTTAACTCTTCTGATCTTTGTAGAATTTCCTCTTTGGGCAATCCAATTTGTTTTGATAAACGTTCTGCGTCTTCTTCTGTATGGGGCAAAAATTCATGTAGGGGAGGATCTAATAAACGAATCGTTACAGGATAACCATTCATTTCTGTAAAAATAGCAATAAAATCTTCTATTTGGAATTTCTTTAATTCTTTTAAGATTTCTTTTCTTTCAATAGTTGTTTTAGATAGAATCATTTTTTGCATTAAGGGAAGTCTTTTTTCCCCGAAAAACATGTGCTCTGTTCTACATAAACCAATTCCTTTTGCTCCAAAAATACGCGCCATTCTTGCATCTTCTGGTGTATCGGCATTTGCTCTAATGCCAATCTTTCTGTACTTATCAGCCCATTCCATAATTCGAATAAAATTTTTTGCAATTTCAGAATTATCTGGTTTGATTTCGCCTTTCATAGCACGAATTACTTCGGACGGAATTGTTTTTAATCTGCCTAATATAACTTCTCCAGTAGTTCCATCAATAGAGAGCTCCATACCTTCTTTTATACAGAGTCTTCTTCCATCGTTTGTTAAAATCTCGATATGATTTTCGTATACATTCATGTTATGGCAACCAACAACACATGGTTTGTTCATTGCTCTTGCAACCACAGCAGCATGAGAGGTCATTCCTCCTCTTGCTGTTAGAATCCCTTTAGAAAATTGCATACCTTTTATATCATCTGGACTTGTTTCTAATCGAACTAATAAAACGTCTTCACCTTTTTTTGCTAATTCAACTGCATTTTCGCTTGTTAATACAATCTTTCCACTTGCTGCACCTGGTCCTGCATTCAAACCTTTTGTTAGAAAATTTCCATTTTCTTTTGCTTTAAGCAAATCATCTGGATCAAAAACAGGAGCCATTACGAACGGTAAAGATTCTGGATCAACTCTGGTGATTGCAATATCTGGGGTAATTAGTCCTTCATCTACCATATCACAAGCAATCTTTAAAGCAGCACGAATAGTTCTTTTTCCACTTCGGGTTTGTAATAAGTAAAGTTTTTTTCTTTCTATGGTAAATTCAATATCTTGCATGTCTTGGAAATGTTGTTCTAATTTTTCTGTGATTTTGACTAATTCTTCGAAAACTTCTGGCATAATTTGTCTTAAATTATATATATCTTCGGGCGTTCTGATTCCCGCCACTACATCTTCTCCTTGTGCATTTAACAAAAACTCTCCGTAAAACCTTTTTTCTCCTGTGGAAGGATTTCTTGTAAAACAAACCCCAGTTCCAGAATCATTTCCCATATTACCAAAAACCATGGATTGAATGTTTACGGCAGTACCATAGTGTTCTGGTATATTATGAATTTTTCTGTAAATAATGGCTCTTTCGTTATTCCAAGATCGAAAAACAGATTCTATTGCCATCTTTAATTGAATGTGAGGATCTTCGGGAAAATCTTTTCCTGTTTCGTCTTTGATAATTTTTTTATAAGATGTGATAATTTCTCTTAGTGTTTGAGGTTTTAGGTCTGTATCACTTGCAGCGTTAGAAATTTTTTTATAATATTCAATTGTTTTTTCGAATTTTTCGTGTTTAACCTCCATTACTACATCGCCAAACATTTGTATCAACCTTCTGTAAGAATCGTATACAAAACGTTCATCTTGTGTCTCACGAATTAAACCAATAGCTGTTTCTTCGTTTAAGCCCAAATTCAAGATTGTATCCATCATACCAGGCATACTTACTGGTGCACCAGAGCGTACAGAAACAAGAAGAGGTCTATTCTTATCTCCAAATTTTCTTCCCGTTGCTTGTTCTACTAACTTAAGTTTTTCGTATACACTTTCCATAAAATCGTCGGGCAATTTTCCCAATTTAAGATATTCAAAACAATACTCTGTTGGTATATTGATTCCTGGTGGTACTGGAATACCCAGCTGAGTCATTTTTAAAAGGTTTGCTCCCTTCCCCCCTTGAATCATTTTATCGATTTTGGGTGCATCTGTGTAGCCATTTCCAAAAAAATAAATGTTGTATTTCATATACTCTCTCCGTTTACGGTCTTTCTAATTTATTTTTTTTAATTTTTACCCACCCACCCAGTCCTTATAATAAGTTTTTAGCCTAACTATAAAATCATCATATATTTACTAATTTACAAAATCCTTTAATACCTTATTTTGTGTTTTGATTTTTTTGCAATACTTTTTATTTAAAAATATAGATTTTTATAATTAAATTTTATTTATAAACATGTTATAGATAATTTTTTAATTCTATTTGACAAAAATATTTATTCATTAAATATGATTCTTAAATGTTTACAACAAGACAAGAAAATGATATATTAATAATAGAAACAACTGAGCAACGTCTTGATATGGTAATTGCAAGAAAATTCAAAGATCAACTTTCGGAGGCAATAAGTAATAAACCTAAAAAAATTATTATGAATTTGGCAAAAACCAATTATTTTGATAGCTCTGTGTTAGGGGCATTGGTCTCTTTTTTAAGAGATGTAAAGGCTTATGGAGGACATTTAGTATTATGCAACCTATCGCGATCTTTATTCGCATTGTTAAAATTATCCAAATTGGATATACTTTTCGACATACGCCCCAATGTACAAGATGCAATTGAATATTTAAACCAAACACCAAAAAAATAGTTGAAAATTTTATTTTAAACCTACAATACTCGAAAATTAGTATGTGGATGTATCGGTCCTTGCACAAAAAATAGAAGATGATTTAAAAAAAGAAATTTTAAGAGTTCTAAACAAAGAGAATGAACCACCAGAGAAACATACAATATTAGGTTCGAACATAAACGAAATAAGACATATTTTTTATTATTTAAAGTCAAACAAAGTCCCCATCACTATTAATTATTTGATAGATACTTATACTGGTTTTGTTGCAGATGTATTGGATCTTTATTGTAAAATCCACGTTGTAGGGTTCGAAGAAACCTCTTTTCGAAGGTGTAGAATTTCTTTTAATTTTTTGAATACCTATTACGAATTCGAAGTAAATCTGTATAAAGTAGAAAAGGATTATTTATACCTATATTTACCTTTGAATATCCAATACACATCGAAAAGGAAGTATCCAAGGTTTTTCCCCGAAAATTTATATGCAAACTTAAATGTTTTGTTTAATAATCTATTTTCCGAGAAAGAATATGAACAAATTTTTTTACAAAACTATCCAAAAATTATTCAAGAATTTCAGTCGGACTTACCAAACCTAGGAATTATTCTAAGAATTATTTTAGGAGAAATCCAAAAAATATCTCCGGATTATTATATTCACATTTTCGATAAGAGCAAAAAACAAGAAAGTTGGCACATTAAACAGATGCTTGCAATAAAAAAAACTATTTTTATCGATAATACTGATGATTTAACATCTTATTATTATCCCATCAATTCTTCTATTCTTACAAATTATGAACGATTCCATAAAAATATGTTAAAAACTCATAGCAACGACGATGTGATTAAATTCTTCGAGAATATTCAAAATCAAGATATAAGAGAACAAAAAAATAGTTATATAATTTCTCCCATCTTTTGTTTTGATAATATCATAGGATATATATATCTTGAAACAAGTTACATAGAAAGAAAAAGAATCTTTTTAGACGATGCAATAAAAGTAGCAATTCTTTCGAGGATTTTGAGCTATACTTTGAATCGAATCATCTTCTACCAATCCTATTACAAAGAATCAAAAGCACTAGTTAAAAACATCAGCCTTTCGGGAATATTGATAAAAATCAGTTCCAAAACCATTTATGATTTTTTAATCGATAATGATTTATTAAAAATAGAATTAGAAATTATGAATCAGTTACTACATTTTGAAGGAATTATTACAAGAATGTTTACTGTATCGGAAAAAGATTTTAACATAGCAATAGAATTCTATGATTATATCGATGATTCTTTTAAATTATTAGAAAATTATGTTTATTACTTACAAACAAAACAAACAAAAAAAGGGGCAGTAGCCCCAATAGCGACGGAGTTTCGCGAATGATACTTATAATATCGTAGTATTCGAAAAATTCATATACAATTTTTTTTAAAATTGCTAAAATTTTTAGAACTTAGTATCCTTTTCTTTTAAAGTAACATCAATTTCCATCATTCCTAATTTAGAGTACATATTTAATCGAACTGTTAGACTATCAAAAGATGGGAAGGACTTTTCTTTTAAATCAATTACTTCTGGTACAGAAACCTCGATAAATTGTTGTTTATTTAAAAAAATGTTCATCGCATTACCAGTGATCATATTCCCTACTTCGCCTAATACATCCTTGAACTCTCTTCTAAACATCTCTTCGTCGTAAGTTCCCATCAATTGTTCAAAAATCTTTTTTGCAGTATATTCTGGAAAAGCATAGAGGACTTTTCCGATTACAGAACCGTCTAATCCAATCAAAATAGCAATGTCAAACGTGCTACTGGGCGAAAATTTTGGAGTAATCTGAGTTTTGCCTCGAATCAATTTTTCTTTTAATAAATCGGTAAAAACGAGGTTAGCTGCTTCTAAAAAACAATTTATGTATTCTGCCTTCAAAAACTCCCTCTCCTTTTATTTTCGACACTGTAGGAATAGAAATTTACTTTCCCTTTTTTGTTAGGTCTTTAACCTGAAAATTTCCTCTTTTTCTGTATTGCTCGAGGATATGATTATAAAAAACAAAAGCCAATCTTTCTTCGAAAGATTCTTTTTTAACCTGAATTTCCTTATTATTTTCTTTTAATTTGATATTCATTAATCTTACATAGATGGTGTTTTCTTTATCTTGGATAGGACCAACAATATTTTGATTGTTTGTTAGAATGGATTTTAAAAATTCATTCTGTAAAAGGTTGATTTTTTTATTTCCCACAACAAGAGAATCTAACTCTTTTAAATTAATAGTTTTATTAACAGCTTTTATTTTAACAAGATCTTCGATTTCTTTTAGAGTAATGTTTGGTTTTTGGTTTATTTTCGATAACTGTTCTTTTACGTTCGAAAGAATAGCTCTTTTTTTTTCGTTTTGTAAGCTTTCTTTAATAAACTTATATCTTTCCTGATAACTGGGATATTCAGAAGTTTTATTTTCTTTATTTATGTTGGATAATTTATCTTCTTCGTATTTTTTTTGTATTTCCTCTTCGGATACATTAACTTGAATTTGATCTAATAAATCTTGATTTGTAAAAGCAATTAATTCCAAGTTTAGTTCTATGCTATCTTTTGCAATGGATTGTAAGATGTTCCAGTCATCGTTGGAAATAGGAATTGGCCTTAACAAAAATTGATCTACCATATTGGCTTTAATAAAAGCAATTCGTTTAGAGATTGGTAAACTACTCAATTCTCTTTGGTATAATTCTTCGATAGGGATAACATCATCTTCTAGTTTACTATTTTTTTGGATTTGATAGATTTGTTGAACATAATCAGCAATTTGTTTTTCTATAGACTCCTTAGAAACATTTAAACCCAAATCATCTGCTATATCAGGTTTTACATATAAGCTTTGGACGTTTTCGAAAATGCAATTTTGTAAAAGAAAAGGAGGTATTTCTGTCAGTCCATATCTTTGAAATTGATTTTCGCATTCATTATAGATAAACATATAATCTTTTATAAGAATTGGTTCATTGTTATAAGAACCCGCTTTTGATGATCCAGAAATCAAAGAAATAATTTCATCGATTGGTTGACTAGAAAATGTAATTGCTAACATAATCACCAACAATATAACAATCAGACCAGAACCAATTTTTGTTAATAAATTCCAAATATTGTTCATTAAGTACCTTTTTTTTTGTTGTTTTTAAAATTTCAAACCGAAAATAAGAAAGATATGTATATTTTAGGTTTTCTTTTTTTATTCATCGGACTTTCTTTATTACTATATACGATATTATTATTAATCAATCCAAAACCAGAAAAAGAATCTTTTAAAGAATCAATAAATATAGAAACTCAAAATCAAGAACTCAAACCAAAAAAAGAAATCGATGTAATAAACATTCCAACAAATCAAAATATAGAAATTCAACCAGCAACTGAAGAATCAACAAAACCAGAAAACATAGAATTAACAAAACAAAAAACATCAACATTACAATCAAAAAAAATACAAGCATCAAACTTTTCCAAACCAACTCAGCCATCACCATCTAAACAACAAGGGGACAACAACGTAAAGAAAATTCAAGAACCAAACCTAGATTTATTTCTTACAGGATATTTATATTACGATCCCACTAGAAGTACTTATATCCTTATAGAAAAAAGAGATAGAACTTCCAGCGAATATTTAAGCAACCTGATACGATTAGGGAATGCTACTATAGAATGGAAAGTAAATACTTTTATTATAAATTACGACGAAAACAAAATCTATTTAAATTACGAAAATTTGCAGGAAATACGTTTTAGTGATGAATGCGCAATTTTTATTCCCAAAAAAAATAACGAACCCTATTATTATTTTTTCTCTAACCAAACCGAAGAACTAAAACAATTTCTTAAAGAATTAAGCCAATTTGTGTAATTTTTCATTTGCATTCTAATTTTCCTATTAATTTTTGAACTTAATGCTAATTCATGTAGAAGTTTTAAAAACAAAAAAGCAAAACAAAAAAAATAAATACTTAAAATTTTTTTTTATTATTTTAATTATTTTGGCAGCAAGTTATTTTATTTATAAAGAAAAACACAACATTTATTTATTTTTTAGATCTTTGTTTTTATCCGAAGATATAAAATTTATACAAACAAAAAACCAAAAAATTGAATCAGAATTAAGACGAATCCATGAACTCAACGAAGAACAATTAAAACAATTAAACAATCAAATCAACGATAATATTAATGTATTAAAATATTTAGAAAATACTTCCAACAATTTAAACAATATTTACTATTATCTCTCATTATCTTATTTTTATCGAATTTTAATCAATTTAGAATTTTCCAAAGAACATCTAATCAAACAAATCTTAATAGGAGAACTTCCTCCAATTAGAAAAGATAAAGCACAATACGAAAAAGATATAAAAAATTTACAAATTTATACAAAAAAATTTCTTGCAATAGACAGAGAAAATAACCAAGAAATTCAGCTTATTAATATAATTTCGGATATTTTGAATAACAAAATACTAACGAAAGCATATTACAAAAAAATCAATTCTATTAATTTTCATTCGAAAGATTTTTTAAATTTGTACTATGAATGGTTTTATTTAGTGTTAAATTCCAATTTTGGAGATATTCAAAAAATTCAAACTTATTTTAACAATCAACCATCTTGGGAATTTCATCCCTCAGAAAAATTATTGATAGAAGCAAATACTTATTATTATAAAAAAGATTATTTTAACTTAATCCAAACATTCCAAAATTACAATACCCAAATCGACAAAAATAAAGATAAATGGGTTTATTTAGAATTTCTTCGATTGTTAACAGAAACCTATTTTTTACAAAAAAATTATCTTTTTACTCAATATTACATAAACGAAACAGAAAAAATGCTTCAAGATTATTCTGATGACTTTGTAAAAGAAAGGATTAAAAAAATTAAAGAAAAATTAAAAGCACCATATTAAATTTGAATAATTTTAAAAAATTCTTTCAATTTAGATTGTCTTTTTACTATGATAATTTTTTTTATCCATTTGAAAATATTTTTATAAGTCGGGTGTAATATGTTTTTCGATAAATTTTATAGTTTATTTTCCAATGATATGGGGATTGACTTAGGTACTGCAAATACCCTCGTCTATGTTAAAGGGCAAGGCATCGTTTTAAATGAACCTTCAGTAGTAGCTGTACAATCATCGACAGGAAAAGTACTCGCTGTTGGACACGAAGCAAAACGAATGTTAGGAAGAACTCCAGGGGACATAATGGCAATTCGTCCTATGAAAGATGGAGTTATAGCAGATTTCGAAACAGTAGAAAAAATGATCCGTTATTTTATCCAAAAAGTACATAAAAGAACTACATTAGTAAAACCTCGATTAGTGATTGGTGTGCCATCAGGAATTACAGAAGTAGAAAAAAGAGCTGTTAGGGAATCAGCAGAGCAAGCTGGTGCCCGGGAAATTTATCTAATAGAAGAAGCTCTTGCAGCAGCTATCGGTGCAAATATTCCTATTGATGAACCAGCTGGTACGATGATTGTAGATATCGGGGGAGGAACCACAGAAATTGCTGTTATTTCCTTAGGAGGAATGGTTATTTCTGATTCTATACGTATCGGTGGAGACGAATTGGACGAAGCGATTATTCGTTATTTAAGAACTCAATACAACTTAATTATTGGAGAAAGAACCGCAGAAGAATTAAAGTTCAAATTAGGAAATGCTTATCCAGAAAAACACGTAGAAACGATGGAAATTAAAGGTAGAGATGCCATCAGTGGTCTTCCTAGAACATTAGAAGTAGATTCCAACGAAATACGCGAAGCTTTAAAAGAAACTGTGGATATGATCTTAGAAGCAATCAAAAATACCTTAGAAAAAACTCCGCCTGAACTTGCAGCAGATATTGTAGAAAGAGGAATTGTTTTAAGTGGTGGTGGTTGTTTACTTAAAGGATTAGATAAATATCTAAGTAAAGAAACAGGTGTTCCTGTTTTTCGAGCAGAAAACCCACTGATTTGTGTTGCATTAGGTACAGGAAGATACTTAGAAGAAATGCATCGTATTAAAGGTTTAGATCTAATCAACAAAAGATATTAATCTATGTTCTGGGAATATATAAGTAAATACAAAGTCCCATTTAGTTTAACTTTTTGCGTTGTTTTTTCTCTTGTCAGTATTATTTGGCAAAAAAATCCTTTTTCTCAGAGTACGATTTATTTTAACAGAATTGCAGAACAGACAAACTATTTATTTAAAAACATTTTTCAATTTCCTTTTGTAGTAATCGAAAGAATTTCTGAATATTCAGAACTAAAAGAAAAATACCAAAAATCCTTAGAAGAAATCGAAAAATATAAATTACAAAAAGAACAATACGAAATTCTTTTAAAAGAAAACCAAAAGTTAAGACAGATATTAGAATTCCCACCACTTACAAATTATCCAGAAATCAAAGCAGAAGTATTAGGAATTCGATTAAATTCTATTACACCCAGAATTATAATCAACAAAGGAAAAAAAGACGGAATTCAACCTTTTATGCCTGTAATTGCATTTACAACAGACGAAAACAATCAACCTATACGTTCAGTGGTAGGAATTACTGCTATTGTCCAGGATTCCCATAGCATTATACAACCCATTCAACATCCACAAATGGAATTAGGGGTAAAAATCAATGTAACCAATCAATGGGCAATTTTGCAAGGAAATTCCTATTCTTTAAAAAAACTTAGACTTAAATATATTACTTATGCATCAAACAAAGACAATAAATTTTTTAGTGATCCTTACATAGAAATTAAGAATTCAAGGGTAGTTACAAGCGGCAATGATGGAATATTTCCCGAAAATATTCCCGTAGGTGTAATTGTAGAAAAAGGAAATATTGACGACAATGGTTTTGGGTATGCATATGTTACACCCTATATCGAATTAGACAAATTAGAATTTGTTATTGTAATATTAAAAAAACCATCAAGTTGGTCTAATTTAGTTTCTGATAATGTTAAAAACGATCTTCCCTTACCTATTACTACAGAATATATTCCAGAAGAATTTCTAAATCAATACAAAAACGAAAAATCGAAAAATGAAAAACAATATATAACCCAACATCAACAAAAACCAGACAAGACATCAGAAATAGAAAATAAAACAATAGAACAACCAAAAAAAACAAAAGAAAGAATATTTAATCCCAATGATCCTTTACAATAGATATTAAGGAACTATTATGCTAATTGAAATTTTAGTTATCTTTATAGGCTTAATTTTCTCTTATTTCTTAAAAGATATCAACTTTCTAAGTCTGCAGTTTGACTTTCTTAAAACTGGAAGTATTTATCCAGATTTTTTATTAATATTTTTGATTTATTTTTCATTAAGAACGAATGAAATGTGGGGAATATGGTTAGGATTTTTTGGCGGTCTACTAGAGGATACAACTATATTAAATTTCCATTCCAACAATTCAGAATACATACAATTGATTGGAATACATACGCTTATCTACCCAATTATGGGATTTATTCTTGGCAAGATCAATCGTTATTTAGACATTGATAACATTAGGACTATAATTTTTGTAACATTTGTAACAAGTTTATTAACACGATTTATGATTTGGTTCATAATGGGCATAATCGAAGAATTTTATCAGTCTTATGCATTCATTGGTCCATCGATATATACAAGCATATTGGCACCTGTTTGGTTTTTTTTGTTAAAATGGATTTATCATAAAAACGAGTTATAAATTATGAAGACATCTTCGACCGAATTCAAGTTAGAACAACGCTTTAAAAATCGCTTATATTTTGTAAATATAATTTTTTTTATAATTTTATTTATATTTTTTATCCAACTATTTAGATTACAAATTATCAACGGTGCAGAAAATAAAATCTTATCCAAAAGATTTGTAAGTAGAGAAGAGTTTAAAGTCGCACCAAGAGGATTTATTTTTGATAGAAAATTTAACATAAACGATCCATTAGTCTATAACATAAATTATTTAAATTTTGTTATATATCCATCACGTTTTAGCTCTTACGAAAATGGTTTAAAATATTTACTAAATTTTTGTAAAATTATGGGAAGGGATTGTAGTGATTATTCGCGATACATGGATGCAGCTACGTGGAAATCTCTTGCTAAAAAGAACGAAAAAATCATTCTTATCGAAAAGGTTTCTCGCCAAGAACACGAAAGAATCGCTATTTTCCAGTTAGATAAAACATATGGCAATTTCGAAAGTAATCACATAAGATATTATCCACTAGGACCTTCTTTTGCGCATGTTAGTGGGTATATAGGTCCACCAAGTAAAAAAGAAATTTCGGAAAAAGAGTTAAAATTGTATCAAACCTTAGGAAAGAATGGATTAGAAGCTTTTTACGACAAAGATATTCGTGGTAAAGATGGCATCATTATTCAGAATAAAATCTTTGATAAAACAGAACAATTGTTAAATTCTCAACAAGGAAATCATCTAGTCCTTAACATTGATAAAAATTTACAATTAATTGCTTATAAAGCTCTGATCGAAACCCAAAAAAGAGGAACTGTTATAGTAATGAAGGCAAATACAGGAGAAATATTAGCTTTGGCTTCCTACCCTTCTTTCGATCCAAATCTTTTATCCGATATTTCTAATCCTAAAAGAATCGAACACATTAAAATTGTCTCCAAGTTCAATGGATTTCTAAATTTAGCTATACAAGCAAAATTCCCTCCAGCATCAACATTTAAACCAATTACAGCCATTGCTGCATTAGAATTTTCTAATCCCTTAGAAATAAACGAAAATACAACCTATTATTGTCCAGGTAGTTGGAAGTTAGAATCTTCTTTAAAAGGTGTTCCAGACAGCGTTTATTATTGTCATAAAAAAGAAGGTCATGGAAAGTTAGATTTGATCCACGGAATTGCTCAAAGCTGTAATGTATATTTTTATAACTTAGGTCACAAGATTGGACCATCTCCTATCATCAATACTGCAAAAAACTTTGGGTTAGATTCTAAAACAAACATTGATTTACCCGGAGAAACCGTTGGTTTTGTTCCCGACCAGCTCTGGAAACAAATTCGTTGGTCAAGTAAATGGTATGATGGAGATACCATCAATTTATCCATTGGACAAGGATTTATTGAAGTAACCCCTATCGCTATGGCTGTGGCATATAGTGCAATCGCTAATGATGGTAAAATTGTAAAACCTTTTATAGTTAGAGAAATCAGAGAATCACAAACGGGAAGATTAATCAAAAAATATGAGCCTACAATCATAAAAAAATTAAATTTATCCAAAGATACATTAAATACTGTAAGAAAAGGTTTACGCGAAGTAGTATTAAGTGGAACAGGAAAATTTTTAAATCAACCGAATCTTGTTCCGATAGCAGGAAAAACAGGAACCGTTCAAACACATTCTAAAATTAAAGGAACAGACCATGCTTGGTTTATTGGTTTTGCACCTTACGACGAAGAAAATCTATACATAAACGATAGGATTGTTGTTGTTGTTTTCGTAGAGCATGGATTAGCAGGTTCTTATAGCGGTGTTCCCATAGCGTATAAAATTTTTAAAGAAGCATTTCCCGAATGGAAAAACAATCAATTACTTAGAGGACCAAATGAAAATTAAATTTGATTGGATATTATTTTTTTCGGTTTTAACAGCAACATTAATAGGCATCATTACACTCTATACACAAGATTATTATGTGGATGAACCATCCAATCGATGGTTAAAACAAAGTCTATTTTTAATTCCAGCATTATTGATGTTTTATTTTTTTTATCGAATCAATTATAATACACTAGGCGTTTATTCCTTACCTTTATATGGAATTGCGATTTTACTTTTAATTATTACATTGATTCCTTTTATTGGTTCAGAGATTAAAGGTGCACGTTCTTGGATACGAATTGGTCCGATTGGGTTTCAAACATCAGAATTTGCAAAATTTGCCTGTGTGATAATTTTAGCAAAGTATTTGGAACTAAAAGAAAGAGAAATGAATCAACTTAATTCCTTATTTCTACCATCCATCTTGTTTTTAATCCCTATGCTTTTAATCGTAGTACAGCCAGATTTAGGTGGTTCAATCATCTTTGCTCCAATTCTTCTCTCTATGCTATTTATTGGTGGTGCAGATATTCTCCATATTACTTCTATCATTATGTTTTTTTCTATTTCTTTGTTAATCCCATTGTACATAGAATATCACAACATCATTTTGATTGATAATGTTATCGAACGTTTATCTTCCTTAGATAAAGTAGACTTGATTCCAGCTATTAATATACTCAAATCCCAAATATGGGTATTCTTAGAAAAAATGAAAATTCCTCACAATGTTTATCAAACTGATGCTGAATATCTAAAAAACCTATTACAAAATTCTGCTCTTTTTACAGAATTAAAACAAATTGCCTTTTCTGTTAGGTACGAAGAGGGAGGTTTTTTACTAAAAATTCTTGATAACGATCTATTTTTATTAACAACAAGTATTCTATTGTTAGTAATCGCTTCTGTTCTTTTTATCATTAGGTTTACCCAAGGAACGATTTATAAAAACTTGAGGAAATATTATATTCCTCTTGGCGTTTTAGGAATTTCTATTTTATCAGCATATTTAATCCACAATACATTTTCTTTTAAATATCACCAAGTTGTTCGCGTAACAGCATTTATCAATCCAGAAAGATTTCCTAGAGATCTTGCATATCAGATTCGAGCCTCGAAGGCAGCAATTGGTTCGGGGGAATTTATCGGTAAAGGTTTATACAATGCAGAAATGACAACTGGAATCAACCCCATATTACCAGAAGCATTTACAGATTTTATTTTTGCATCTTGGGCAGAAAGGACGGGATTTTTAGGTTCAAGCTTATTAATTATCGTATTATCTTTGATAATTATTCGAGGTTTTTATATTTCCTATACTGCAAAAGATCGGTTTGGTTCTCTTCTTGCAGCGGGAATTTCTTTTTTATTTTTATATCATATTTTGTTCAACATTGGAATCGAATTAGGCTTACTTCCTGTAACTGGTTTGCCATTAAGTTTTGTAAGTTATGGTGGTTCTCATTTATTATTGTGTTTTAGTTTAGCTGGAATTCTAGAAAGTATTTACAGTAGAAAGTATACTAACTAAATTCGATTTCCGATAATAATTAAAGTGAAGAAAACCCAATCGGATCTAGAATTTTTTAAAAGTGATTTAAATTTAATTGAAAATCATTTAATCGAATTAGAAAAGTTTTATGTATTATCATCAAAAGAAATTCAAAACACTAAAAGTAATCTTAGGAATTTAAACAATGCACAGTTAAAAGAATATAATAAAATTATTATAAAAAACCTAACACAATATATAAAAAAAATCGAAGAAATTCACAATAAAAACTACAAAAACATCTTAAAAGTATTTCGAAAAATTGAACAACTCAAAAATACAAGTATTCTCGATCATTTTTCTAATAGCGTTGACTCCCATATAATAAAAAAAATCAAAAAAGAATACGATTTAAAACCCAAAAGCATTAAAGAAAAATCGTATTATATTATTTTTCACTTAAAATCAACGTATTATTGTATCTATGGAAAAATTCAAAAAATTTTATTATTTTCTTCGATAGAATCATTAAAAAAATATTTAAATTCTATAAAAGAAAACGAGAAACAAACGATTTTCCCCCATTTAGAAACATTAAATATCTTTTTACCCGAAAATACAAAAAAAATCTATTTAGCAATCATTTATAACGATAAAAACCAGAAAACCTATTACATTATTTTTTATAATAAACTGTTGTGTAAAAAAAAGATAGAAAACCTTCGCTTTTATCCATCAAAAAACAAATACGTAGATGAATCTATCATCAATCAGTATTTTCTTTACAAAGCAAAAAAAATTTATTATATATATTAAGAAAGGAAGAGTGGGTTTCCACTTGGTTAGGAAACCCTTATTACTATTTATGTTCTCTTAGGAACTCATTATATTCAGCAATACTTTTTGCTAAATCTAATACTTTTTGTTTGCCCCATTTTTTTATTAAGGCATCAATCAACTTTTTTTCGCTATTCCTCAGGTTTTCTGCAACTTGTTTTCCCTTTTTGGTAATTCTTAGACGTTTAATTCTTCTGTCTTCTTTGTCTTGAATACTATCTACTAATTCTGCTTGTTGCAGTGCCCTTACAGCTTGACTCATGGTCATTGGATCTCTTTTGAGCATTTTTCCTAACTGCCCCTGAGAAATATCTGGATTTTCGTCTATGTGAATTAAAATAGATAAAGCTAATGTAGATATTTTTTCTTCCAATTGCATATCTGCTTTAATAATATCCATTGATCCACGAAAAGCTGTACCCATGTTCAATATTAAATTTTGTTCTGTTACTTTTACTGCCATACTTTACATTAAAATAAAATTATATTTTTTGTCAAGTAATTATGAAGAATATTTTATAATTTCTTTTAATTTTATAATTTAATTAGATTTTTTTTAAATTTCATTTATAATTAACTATACATATATTTATGGATATTTAAGAATGAAAATAATAATTATTATTAAAATAAAATATTGATTTTTTAAGGATTATTTTTTAATACCTACGATATAATACAAAAAAATATTTATTTTTATTTAAATTTAGAATTTAATACCTGCCAAAAACAATCAAATTTTTGATTACATTCTAATAAAACTTTTCTAAGTTGAGACTGAATTTCGGGATCTATGTATAAATTCATCAAAACAAAATCTGCATTATTAAATTCTTTTTTTATTAGATGATTTATGTCGTAATAACTAAAACTTTTTTTTAAATTCAATAATTCATTTTTTAAACTAAATAGAATTTCTCTTTTTTTGTTGAACTTTTCTTCGATACTAAGCGTCTGATCTTCATAAACTTCTTTTAACTTTAATTTATAAATATACAGAAGCTTTTCTAACTGTTCTTCTTCGGATATTTTTTTTCGAAAAATTTTAATTTTAGGTTCGTCATAATATTTTTGTAAATACAAAGTTGTTCCTTCTAACTCGACAAAAGATGCTAAATTTTCATTAAATTTATTGTTATCTTTAAGCCAAAAAGTACTATGGGTTAATTCGTGAATCATATATCGTGCTAATTCTTCTTCGGAATAACTTAAATGATACGAAAACAGTGGATCCGAAAACCAACCTAACATGGAATATCCTTGAACACCAGAAATTTTAACGTCATAATCTTGATTTTTTAAATAATCAGCATATCGTTTTGCTCTATCAATATCGAAAAAACCTATGTAATAAATTCTTCCAACAAAGGGAAACCAATAACTTTTCGCATTAAAACTTAATTTATCCGAAGCAATTACTATATAACTTACCGAATTTCTATTGATTTCTACGATAGAACTATAATGATCTTTTACGTTTAATTTTAAAAAATTTTTCGAAAACTCTTTTATACGTTCGATTTCTTGAAATTTTTCTTTATATTTATCGTAGAAAGTGTAATCTTTAAAAGGTTGTCTATTAAACAATATATAGAACTGTTCTTTTCCCTCTGTAATTAAATAAAATGGTTCAGTTACTATGCAATGATTTAAAAAAATTAATAATAAAAAACTAATAATAATTTTTAAAAACTTCATAGATGAATTCTCCGATGGTTTTTTGTTCAAATTTTTCAAAAAAATGTTCGTATAAATCTGGCATAAATATCAAAATAAAAATTCTTACAATTCCATAAAAAAAAATTAAAAATAAAAATAAATAGATTATTTTATGTTTCTTTAAAAAATTATCTAAAATTTTATATATTTTTTTGCTTATAAATGTTAATAATGTAATAAGAATTATCAAAAAAACAACAAAAGAAAATAAATGATTTTTTAAAGCTATATCAAACCTACCTAAGAGTAGGTTTTGAATTGCTTTAGTCATTCCACAACCCGGGCAAGGCAAATGAGTAAAATTATAAAAAGGGCAAAAACTTACGGTGGAATCAAACGTAATAAAAATGATGATTATATAAACAACAACAATTGATCGTAGTTCGTGGATTTTCATCGAGATTATTGATAAATTCATGATTTAGAAAGTTGACAAGAGAATTTCTATTATTATAAGGATCATATGAATAAAAAATGGATTGTAGTAGCGGATAGCTCAAAAGCAAGAATTTTTGAATATCAAGGACCTGGTAAGCCATTCAAATTAATAAATAAATTAGAACATCCAGAAGGACGTTTAAAGCCAGGCGAATTAGGAGAAAATCAAACAGGAGAAACCTTTGATCGATTTGGACATGGTAGACATAAGACAGAACCAGTAGTAGACGTCAAAGAAGAAGAGAATAAACGTTTTGCTATCGAAATTGCAGATTATTTAAAACAAGCAAAATTAAACAATCAATTTGATAGTTTATACATTGCAAGTGGTCCATCATTATTAGGATATTTAAAAGATAAAATTGATTCCAACACCAATAAAGTAGTTCAAGCTTGGATTTCTAAAAATTTAGCCAATATAGAAGATAGAGAAATTCACGAACATTTTAAAGATTATTTGAATGTATAAAGATTTTTTTAAACCACAGAGATGATCATTTCTCTGTGGTTTGTTGATTATTTTATTATATTTATATATTCTTGTGCCAATCGATGATAATTCTCCTGTGTTCGAAGAATCATTTCTTTTTCTTCTTCTGTGATAGGTCGAATTATCTTTGCGGGTACTCCCATTGCAAGCATACCATCTGGAATTTCTTTACCAGGTGGAAGCAAACTTCCTGCTGCTAAAATAGAAAAGCTTCCCACAACGCAATTATCTAATACAGTTGCACCAATACCAATAAATGCATAATCTTTTAAGGTTGCTCCATGTATTGTAACCCTATGTCCTAATGTACAATGATTACCTATGATTGTTGGATACTTACCACCAGTCACATGTATAATAGAATGATCTTGAATGTTTGTATATTCTCCAATTTCTATTCTATCGACATCACCTCGAACTAAACATCCAAACCAAATACTACTACCTTTACCAATTTTTACATTTCCAATCACATCTGCACTAGGAGCAATAAAAACATCTTCTGCAATTTGTGGATAATATTCTTTATATGGATAAATCATAAGTATTTTTAAAATAAATTTTTTACATTGTCAATAAATTTTTATTATTAAAAGTAAATAAATTAAAATCAAACATTAAAACGAAAATAGCAGATATCTCCATCTTGAACTATATAATCCTTACCTTCTAATCGCATTCTCCCAGCTTCTTTCGCCTTTTGTAATGAGCCATATTTTTCAAAATCTTCGTAAGATATCACCTCTGCCCGAATAAAGCCTTTGGAAATATCCGAATGAATTTCGCCTGCTGCATCTTTTGCATTTGTTCCTTTTTTTATGGTCCATGCTCTAACTTCTGGTTCTCCCGCAGTAAAAAATGTAATTAAGTCCAACATTCTATAAGATGCTAAAATCATTTTTTCTAAACCAGATTGCTCTACTCCCAAACTTGCTAAATATTCTTTTTGTTCTTCGCGGGATAAAACAGATAATTCTTCTTCGATTTTTCCACATAAAATAATGTATTCTGTATTTTCTTTTTGTGCATGTTCAATGACCATTTTCGTCCATTCATTGCCTTGGTAGATAGAAGCTTCGTCTACATTCAAAATATATATCTCTGGCTTTAATGTGATTAAATAAAACTCTTTTGCGATCTTCACTTCTTCCACAGAAAGTTCTGGTAGTATTTCTCTCGCCATTTTTTCTTGTTCCAATAAAGAAAAAATCCTTTGACCAATTTCGTAGCGTTTCTTTGCTTCTTTATCGTTTCCTTTGGCTTTTTTTTCTAACTTTTGTAATTGCTTATCGAGAGATTCCAAATCTGCTAACAACAATTCTAGATGTATTACTTTAATATCTGATAACGGATCCACCTTGCCTTTAACATGAATGATGTTTGGATCGTCGAAACAACGAACTATGTGCGCTATCGCATGAGTCTCTCGAATATGCGATAAAAATTTATTACCAAGCCCTTCTCCTTTATGAGCTCCTTCTACTAATCCAGCAATGTCTACAAATTCCATGTAGGTTGGAACAATATTTTTGGGTTTTATTGCTTCTGCTAATTTCCACAAACGAACATCGGGTACTTCTACAACTCCTACATTAGGATCGATTGTACAAAAAGGGTAATTTGCAGAAGCTGCATTTGCTCTTGTTAAAGCATTAAAAATTGTAGATTTTCCTACATTCGGTAGCCCAACTATACCACACTTTAGAGACATAGGTTCTTTTTTTTTAGATCTCTTACAAGTCAAACGAATTTAAAAAGAGAATTTGTTGATCTGTACACAACAGAAAAATTTATCTCTTAAAAAAATGACTTTTTTTATCTTGTTTTTATGTTTAACTAAAAAAAGGAGTAAAAAATGCAAGATAAAATTATTATGAGTGTGGGACAATGTGTGCCCGATCATTATTCTATTGCAAGGCTAATGAACGAATTAGGTTTCGATGTCGAAAAAGTAGATTATCCAGAACAAGCATTAGAATTACTGATAAAAAATAAAAATCAATATGCCTTAGTTTTAGTAAATCGCAAAATCGACATAGATTATTCCGATGGTTTAGAATTAATAAAAAAAATCAAATCCCACCCAGAGATAAAAGATATACCAGTAATGCTGGTTTCCAATTTTCCCGAAGCACAAGAAGAAGCTGTAAAGAATGGAGCATTGTATGGTTTTGGAAAAGCAGAGCTCAATAAAACAGAAACCAAAGAAAAAATATTGAATGCATTGAATATAAAAACACTTTATTGATTTTTTTGTAAAAAAATTTTTATAATATTTATTAATAATTCTTTTCTTTTGATGGGTTTACTAATATGAGCAACAAAACCTAGTTCTTTTGTTTTATTGATATCATCTTCCATAGCATAGGCTGTTAATGCAGCTATGGGAGTTTTTTTCTTTACTTTTTCGTCGATTTGTAAAAAGGTATTGATTCCATCCATTACAGGCATTCTTATGTCTAATAAGATTAAATCGAATTCTTTTTTCTTTAAAGTTTCTAATACTTCTAATCCATTCGAAACTACTTCTACTATAAGTCCTGTATCTGATAAATATTTTTTGATTAACATTTGTATTTCAAGGGTATCCTCTGCAACTAATACCTTTTTGTTTTCTAACAATGGTTTATGCTTTTCCAAGATTTCTTCGATAGACATTTCCTGCATTCTATCGATTGAGATTGTTTGTGCTTTTGATAGGTTTAACCAAATTTTAAACAAGGTTCCTTTTCCCACCTCAGAAAAAACTTCGATTTTCCCGTTCATCAATCGAACAAATTCTTTAACTAATGATAATCCAACACCAATACCCGTTGGATTGATGTTAAATTCATCGAATTTTGTAAATCGATCAAAAATAAAATTAATTTTATCTTCTGGAATTCCAATACCAGTATCTTCTACTTCTATTCTTAAATCGATAGAATTTTCTTCTTCTTTTTCTTTTAGAATTCTTAAAACAATATAACCTGTACTAGTAAATTTTAAAGCATTCGATAGCAAATTATTAATAATCTGATAGATTCGCTTTTCGTCTCCAACAACAGGAAAATTCGTTAAATTTGTTTCGTAGTAAAAATCAATTCTTTTATTGCTACAATGGATTTTATATGTGTTTACTAATAAATCAATTGGTTTATTTAACAAAAAAGGTTTATTTTCTATTCTAATGTTTTGGAGTTCAATAGCAGATAAATCCAGCAAATCTTCTATAAGATTTTTTAAAATGTTCGATGAATCTTGAATCATATAGATAAATTTTAATAAATCTTCGGAAACCTGATTTTGTAATAGTTCAGTTATGCCAATTATAGTGGTTAAAGGAGTTCGTAATTCATGACTGATGTTAACCAAAAATTCGGTTTTAGACTTATTTGCTATTTCTGCTTTTTTTAAAGCTTGTTTTAATTGCTTTTCTTGTATAATATCTTTTGTTCTATCAACGTAAATTCCGATGGTGCCTTGAAAATTTTTTTGTTCATCAATCAAAGGAAAAATTTCCATTCGGATGTATCGTTTTTCTAATTGTAAAAATTTTATAACTCCTCTTTTGTGGTTTCTAACAATTTCCATAATTTTTGGATAAACATTTTTTCTGTTTTTAATCTGTCTTAAAACTTTTAAAAAAATTAATTTATCGTCTTTAATATCTTCTTTTTTTAAATTCCACATTTTTAAGAACATTTCGTTGTAAAAAATAATGTGATATTGTTGATTGGTAATTGCTATTCCAACTGGTAAAGTATTGACCAATTTATCTAATAGCTTATTATAATTCTTAACTTGAATTTCTAATTCTTTTCGCGTACTTATATCGATAGACATTCCAATTACAAATTGGACTTTATCGTTTTTTAAAACAGGAACAAGTTTTGTAAACCAATAGGTTTTCTGATTTTTGATTACAATTTCTTCTTCGTAGTCGATAGTAGCTTTTTGCATTACACATCGATCATATCGTTTTTTTATTTCTTTTAAATATTCTTCGGGAACAATGGTATTCAATTCCCACAAAAATTTATTCTGAATTTCTTTTAATGAAATATTTGTTAACTTTTGGTGCGTAGAATTTGTAACGATAAACTTATATTGATATTTTTCTTCTTCTGATTGAGCATCTGGATTTTCTATTACTTCGAATATAAAGATTGCTAATTCAGAAGAATCAAAAACATATTTATAAAGATTTTCTAGTAATAGATCGCTATCCATCCAATCATAGATTTTATATTTAAAGAATCTTTGCAATTCTTTTTTATTTTATTGACAATTTTGATTTTAAAAATAATTCTTTTAATAAAACTATGAAAGTAAAATTTTGGGGTGTAAGAGGATCAGTACCCTCTGCAATTAAAGGAATATCCATTAGAAATAAAATTAAAAAAATTTTAACACTTGCAAAACCTTCGGATTTACTAGACGAAAATTCTATAGAAAATTTTATCAATTCTTTACCATTTTCTTTAACTCACACGTTTGGTGGTAACACAACCTGTTTAGAAATTCGAACCGAAAAGAATGAACTTATCATCATCGATGCTGGTACGGGTATTCGCGAATTAGGAAATGTATTGCTAAAAGAAGGATACAAAGAAGGGAAAGGAGAATGCCATATTTTATTTACTCATACACATTGGGATCATATTCAAGGGTTGCCATTTTTCGCTCCTTTTTACATTAAAGGAAATGTTTTTCATATCCATGGCATTTCCGAAAACATAGAAAATCGTTTAAGATATCAACACAACTTCGAGCATTTTCCCGTTCCTTTTGACAAAATGGAAGCGACAAAGATTTTCCATCAACACAAAGAAGGAGAAATCTTTCGAATTTACGATTTAACGATAACATCAAAAGGGATGAAGCATCCAGGAGGTTCCTACTCCTACAAAATCAAAGAAAACGAAAAAACCATCATCTTTGGAAGCGATGCAGAATTTCGTTTAGATAGCATGAATAATCTGGAACCTTTTATCGATTATTTTAGAGATGCTGATATTTTAATCTTCGACACTCAATACACCTTCGAAGAACAATTAACTAAAATTGACTGGGGACATAGCTCTGCTGCTGTTGCAACAGATCTATCCTTAAAAGCAAACGTTAAAAATCTGGTAATGTTCCACCACGATCCAGCATACTCAGACGAAATCTTGGACGAAGTCTATTTACGCGCAATTCGATATAAAGACATGCTTGATCCAGAGAATCAAAGCAACTTAAAAATTCACATTGCTTACGAAGGAATGGAACTATTCGTTTAATCGATACTCTTTTATTGTTTGAACCATCACTTCTACATTATGTAAGGGGGTATTGGGATAAATACCATGCCCCAAGTTAAAAATAAAATTTTTTCTTTTAGAAAATTTATTTAAAATATTTAATGTTTCTTTTTTTACTCTTTCGGAACTTCCAAACAAAACAAGTGGATCCATATTACCTTGGATAGCAATATTTTCTGGAATCATAGTAATGTCTTCTACTCTCCAATCCAAACTAATACAATCAGGTTCTAAAAGCGATAACAATTTTACAAGATGAGCATTGTTCCCAACGAAAAGAATAACTGGCACATATTGTTTAATATTTTTTATAATTTTTTTTAAATAAGGAAAACAGAATTCTTCGTAATGATGATAAGATAATATTCCACCCCAACTATCAAAAATTTGTACAAGATCTACCCCGGATTGTATCTGAAATTTTAAATATTCAATGGTTAGGTTTGTTATATCCTCCATTAGATGATGAAAATCTTTCTCGAAATTAAACATGAATTCTTTTGTCTTTTCGAATTTTTTTGCAGTCCCTCCTTCTACTAAATAACTTAATAAAGTAAAAGGTGCACCAGAAAATCCTATTAAAGCGACATTGTCGTCATTTATATTTTTTATATAATTTTTTATACCTTGAATGATTTCGCGAACATAAAAAACTTGTTTTTCTGGTTCAAAATTTTTGATTTTTTTTAAATCATCTTTGTTAAAAACATCATATTTTAGAGTTGGACCAATCTTTTCGTGAAATTCTATGGGAATACCAACTGCTTGTAGTGGTGTTAGAATATCTGCGAATAGAATGATTGCATCCATCCGAAACCTTTTATAAGGCTGAATAGAAATTTCGATTGCTTTTTTTGGATTCATCGCAAGTTCTAAAAAGCTATCACTGCCTTTTAATTGTAGGTACTCTGGCAGGTATCTTCCTGCTTGCCTCATATACCAAAAGGGAATTCTATCAATTGGTTCTTTTTTTAATGCTTTTAAAATTCTCATAACAATTCGTCCTTAACAACTTCTATGCTATCGATTAATTCGTAACCTTTACTATGTCGCGTAATTATATATTTTGGGTTCGAAGGATCTTCTTCTAAGAATTTTCTTAAACGCAAGATAAAATTATCGATGGTTCTATTTGTAGGATATTCACCATACCATAATTTATCAAGAATCTGATCGCGACTAACGGGTTTTCCTTTATTTTCGTACAATAAATACAATATACCAGATTCTTTGTTGGTTAATTTAATAATTTCGTTTGTGTTCAATTTTAGGATTTCTTGTTTATGAAAGTCCACAACACTATTTCCAATTTTAATCCGATGGAATTTCTTTTTTTTTAGTTTGACTTTAATTCTTGCAATTAGTTCTTCTAATTCGAAAGGTTTAGTAATATAGTCATCTACGCCAATTTCGAAAGCCTCTAACTTGTTTTCTAGACGATTCCGCGCTGTTAGTATAATAACAGGAATATCCCACCTTGCCTTGATCTGTTTCGTAATTTTTAGACCGTCAATTTTGCCTGGAAGCATCACATCAATAATAGCTAAATCGTAAGGAAAATTTTCTAAAAAATGAACTTCTTCGTTAAAAAAATCTTCTGCGCTTTTATAATCTTTTACATCAAATCCTTCATCTTTTAAATTGAGTTTTAATCCATTACGAATATTATCTTCGTCTTCTATCAATAACAATTTATACTTATAGTTATTTTTATTCATAAATTTTATTATACTTTTTTAAATAAATATCTACTCTTAATCCTTTTTGTTGGTTTTTAATCGTTAATTTCCCTTTACTTTTTTTAATAATTTCTTTTACATAATAAAGTCCTAATCCAGTCCCTTCTATGTATCCTTTATCTGTGTGATATCGTTTATAAGGTTTTATAATCTCTTTGATATTTTCATCGGGAACTCCCCAACCATTATCTATAACAGAAATCTTTAAAAATTCTGTAAACCATAAATCGATTATACTTACTTCGATTTGAATTATTACTTGATTGTTCGAATATTTGAGAGAATTTAAGATAATTTCGTTAAGAACGAAACCTAACCATTGCGAAGGAATGCTTAGATAAACGACTTGGATTGGTAATGGATTTTTTACTAAAACTTTTGCTTGTTTTTTTTGAATTTCTTTTTCGAGTCCTTTTATAACGTCGTTCATTAATTCTTCTATGTTGATTCGAGAAATCTTTTGAATAGGCTGTAAACGAATCTCTTTATCGTACAAGATTTTGTTGATTTTTTGGTTTAATAACTCGATTTCCTCTAAACTCGACTGTATTAAGTTTTTAAAAATCTGGTTATTATTTTGCATTTTTCTCTGGATCGTTTGCAAATTGAGCTTAATTGCAGTAATGGGAGTTTTTAATTCGTGTGTAAAGCTATTTAAAAAAATCGTTTTTTCTTGTAGGAGTAATTGTTGTTTATAATAAAACCTATGAATCAAAAAAGACAATGCAATAAGAACTAGAACAAAAAAAGAAGCTTCCCATATCAACATATTTTTATTTTTTCTTATCAATTCTTCTGTTTCTAATAGAACATCTTTTTTTATCTTGTAGAGATTTTCTTGTGAATCGAAAAAAACAATATCGGGAAACCTGTCCAACTTTTGGTTGTTTAGCATCATTAACAAGATGTGATTATAATCATCCTTTAAAGAGATATATTTTTGCTGGAAATCGAAAAAAAAGATCAACCACCAAACCATCTGTACACTAACCAAAAGTACTAGTAAAAAAATATAAAAATCCAATCTTCTAAAAAATTTAACCATTAAATTTTCTTACAGCATCTAAAAATTTATCTAAATCGTTTTTTTCCATCGGAGAGCTTATAAATCCTACTTCGTATCCAGAAGGTGCTAAATAAATTCCATAGTTTAAGCAATGATGAAAGAACTTCGCATAAATTTTCATACTTTCTGATGAAATTTCGTCTGCTCTTCGCGGTGGATGATCTAAATCTATGTATATCCAAAAGATCGATGCAATACGAATTACGCGAAAGTTCATAGATTTTTCTTGAAAAATTTTGTTTAATTCATTTTCTAAATATTGACCTTTTTCTTCGAGAGACTTGTATAAATCATCTGTTAATAAATCCAGCTGAGCTATACCTGCTGCCATGGCAATAGGATTTCCGCTTAACGTTCCCGCTTGATATACAGGCCCATCTGGAGATAACATATTAAAGATTTCTTCTCTTCCAGCAAAAGCTCCAACAGGAAGACCACCACCAATAATTTTACCATAAGTAACGATGTCGGGATAAATATTATAGTATCCAGCAGCACCATAATAACCTACGCGAAAGCCAGAAATAACTTCGTCAAAAATTAAAAGGCTTTGATGTTCTAATGTGACTTTTCTTAAAAATTCTAGAAACTCTTTTCTTTGCAACAGTAAACCATTATTTGCTGGTATTGGTTCAACAACAATACAAGCAATATCGTTAGGATATTTTTTGTATGCTTCTAGAATTGCTTCTTCGTTGTCTAATGGCACAACAATCGTATGTTCGGAAAAGCTTTTGGGTATTCCTGCTGAACTTGGTTGTCCAAAAGTAGCAAGACCAGAACCTGCTTTAACCAACAAAGAATCAACATGTCCATGATAGCATCCTTCGAATTTTATTACTTTATTTCTGTTTGTAAATCCTCTTGCTAAACGAATTGCACTCATCACAGCTTCGGTTCCAGAATTTACAAAGCGAATTTTTTGGATGGTGGGTATTTTTTGTTTGATCTTATCAATCACTCGTTTTGCTAATTCTACTTCTAATTCGTTTGGTATACCTAAAGTTAACGAATGTTTGATTTGTTTTTCTATTGCACTGATGATTTTGGGATGTCTATGCCCCGTTATTAAAGGTCCCCATGAGTTACAAAAATCCAAATAAGAGTTGTTATCGACGTCATATATATAACAACCCTCTGCATGTTTGATAAAAATGGGATGTCCACCTACTTGTCGAAATGCTCTAACTGGACTATTTACACCAGCTGGCAAATATTTTACTGCTTCTTCGTACATTGTCTTACTATTTTTAAAATTCATACAACCACCCTTTATCCAAGTATGTGATGATTTCTTTCGTGTTTAAAACCTTAGAAAAATGAAAGCCTTGGAAATAACTTATACGCTTGGAATCCATCAATTTTTTAAAAATATTCTGATCTTCGATTTTATTCGCGATAATCTTTGTTTTAAAAACAAAATACAATGAATCGATAATCTCTAACAAAACTTTTAGTTCATCCTCTTTTACGTTAAAATTAATTTTTAAATAATCTGGTTTTATTCGATAAAGTAATGATAAATTTGTTGTGCCAGATGCAAATTCATCGATACAAATACTAAATTTGAGCTCTTTTAGATGTTGTAAAATTTCTGCACTACTCGCTAAATTTTTGTTTATCGTTGATTCTTGAATTTCTAATACAAACATTTTAGGAGAAAGATTATATTCTTCGATAAGATTCGTTAAATAAGGAATAAAACTTATATCATAAAACATCCTAGAAGAAATGTTTAAATGCATTGGCACCTTTAAATATAAATTGTTTTTATAAAATTCTGCTACTTTAAGTAGAACATACTTTTCTATATCAAAAATAATTGCTTTATTTTTTGCAATATCTAATATTAAATTTGTATCAATATAATTGTTTGCTTCTAATTTCCAACGTAAAAGAACTTCTAAAGCCTCGATAGAAAATTTATTCTGTTGGAGGTTGCCAAAAATCGGTTGAAATACTATTTCGAAATCTTTAAAATTATTTTTATAATCTTGTAAGAGCTTTTTTTCTATTTTATGCTTAAATTTTAAATCATTTTCGATTTCCTGAGAATAAAACGTATAAGAATTACGATTATTTTTTTTCGATTTATACATTACATAATCC
The DNA here is from genome assembly GCA_026418015.1 of Leptospiraceae bacterium. Classification (GTDB taxonomy): domain Bacteria; phylum Spirochaetota; class Leptospiria; order Leptospirales; family Leptonemataceae; genus SKYB61. The sequence goes on from JAOACE010000008.1 coordinate 49,589, forward strand.
GCCTTTTGGATCAAATCCTTAACAGTATCTCCATCATCTGGGAAAATACTTATGCCAATGCTTAATGTTAGAGGAATCTTTTGATTTTCTATTTCTATAGGTTTTTCGAAATGCTCGATGATCTTATCTAATACATAATTGATGTCTTCTTTTCTTGCTAAATCATTCAACAAAATAATAAATTCATCCCCACCTTTTCGCGTAATAAAATCGTCGATACGTAATGTTGATTCTAAGATTTTCGAAACCATCTGAATGATCTTATCTCCAATTAAATGTCCATAAGTATCGTTAATAAACTTAAAATTATCTACATCAATGAAAAGTATTGCTAATATTTTATTACGTCTTTTGGCAGATGCAATTGCTTTCTCTACATTGAACTCAAATATAGGAACATTGGGTAAACCTGTTAAGCTATCATAATATCCGTCATGTATAGTACCTAAATACAGAATTTGATTGTTGTATTCAAAAGGAGATATGTTTAAAGGAATTTCTAATTCTTGTTTTGTTTCAGGATGAATGATTTTAACATTAAGGCTGAAAAAAAACAATTCTTCTTTTAAGCGGGAAGAATTGATATCGATTTTTTGGTTTAAAAGACTTTCAGGAGTTGTTTTAACATAGCGATAAAAACGCTCATTTACATAGATAATTCTTGCATTTTGATCGAATAAAACAATGGGAATATCAATCGATTGTAATATACGATCTAATAATTCTTTCGTAAAAGTTATTAACGAATACTCTTCTTTATGATAATTCGTCATATTTAATTCTTTCTCCTTTTATTACATCTCTTGTTAAAATTTTATTTAGCACATTTTCGTATTCATTGGGTGGTATACCTCCCCCAGGTCTTAACGCTATAATATCGTCTTTTTGTAGTTTGTGTCCTTTGGGTAAATCTTTGTTATAAAAAAGAGAACGTCTTCCAAACATACGAACATTTTCTTCCGAATCCAAAGAGATCTTGTTAGGACTACCAATTGAAGAATAGATGAATTCTAAATCCTTTTTTAACTTCTGCAATTCTTTTGGTGTAATCGACATCTTTTGATCTGGACCGGGTAAGTTTCTATCAATGGTAAAATGTTTTTCTATTGCACTAGCTTCAAAAAACATCGAAGCAATTGCAACATGATTTTCTATACAATGATCCGAAATACCCACGTAACATTGATATTTTTTCTTCCAATAGGGTAATAGACTTAAATTATATTCCATTGGTAAAGCGGGATAATTCGATACACATTGCATTAACATAAATGGACTACCATATCTTTGAAAGTAAGCCTCGATTTCCTTTTCTTCGGATGCTCCTGTTGACAAAAATACATTATATTGATATTTTTTGATTTCATCTAATAGTAAATAGTTGTTCAAATCTGTGGAAGCAACTTTGATAAAATCAGGGTTTAATTTTGTTTTGTAGAAGATCAAAGATTCGTGATCAAATACAGAACAAAAAAAGTCTACTTGAAGTTTATCTGCCAATGTTTTGATTTTTATCCAAGAATCTTCTGGTAGTTCAAACTGTTGAAAAAAATCTAGTAATGATCCTTCTATAGATGAAGGCAAAGATGCCTTTTTTTCGATAAAATTTTCTGTTTTATAAAGTTGGAACTTTACTGCATTGGCACCAGAACGAGCTGCTGCTTCCACCATTTTTAGAGCTAATTCTTCGTTGCCATTATGGTTTAATCCTATTTCTGCAATGATATAAGGAATGGTAAAATTGCTAAAATCAAAATATTTGGTTTTGGTCATAATGAAATACTCTTTTTTTATTTTCCAAATGTAAATAAAAAATTTGCTATCATTTGCATTCCACCTTCTGTTGCAAACGATTCGGGATGAAATTGTATCCCTTCTAACGGAACTTTGGGATATTCTTTATGCCTTAGCCCCATAATTTCGAAGGTATCTAAACTTTCTGCTGTGATTTCTAAATTCTCTGGCAATGATTCTTTATCTACAATTAAAGAATGGTACCTCATAACAGAAATATTTTGTGGTAAACCTTTAAAAACTCCTTTGGAATCGTGATTTATAATAGAAGTTTTACCATGCATAGGTACTTTTGCAGGTATGACTTTTCCACCAAAGACTGTTGCCATTCCCTGCATTCCTAAACAAACCCCCAGGGTAGGTATTTCTTTTGAGACATGAACAAGTACATCTGCACAAATTCCAAAATATTCTGGATCTGCTGGATGACCTGGACCTGGCGAAATAATGATTCTATCATAATGATTATGAACAATTTTCGAAAGAGAAATTTCGTCATTTCTGTATACATCAACCTTCGAGTTGCTTTCTTCTAATAGTTCTGCTACATATTGATATAGATTATAAGTAAAAGAATCGTAGTTATCTATTATTAATACCTTCATGTTTTTTACCCATCTTTAAAACGTTCTATACATTTGTCGATTGCGCCCAACTTTCTTATCACTTCCATATATTCGTTTTCTGGAATAGAATCGTATACAATACCACCCGAAGCTCTCGCGAAAGCTTTTTCTTCCGAAACAAAAAATGTTCGTATAGGTATTGCAAAAGTACAATTTCCATCGAAACCAAAATGTCCCACTGCTCCCCCATAGGGACCTCTGGGAGAATTTTCGATTCTTTCGATAATCTTCATCGATTCGATTTTAGGTGCACCAGATAACGTACCTGCGGGAAAGACACTCGCTAGACCATCAAACATTGTATAATTCTTTTTTATTAAACCAGTAACTTCGCTCGAAATATGTTGAACATGACTAAACTTTTTTATATCCATTAAATGGCGTATCTTAACAGTACCAGGTTTTGCAACACGTCCTAAATCGTTTCTGTGTAAATCTACCAACATGTTGTGTTCTGCAATTTCTTTTGGGTCGTTTAAAAGTTTTCTTGCTAAAGCTATATCTTCTTCTGGAGTTTGTCCCCTTTGTATGGTTCCAGCTAAAGGAAATGTTTCCATTTCGCCATTTCTTAAACGAAATACCAATTCGGGACTAGCACCTATTAAATATTTATTATAATTAAATTTTATAAAAAACATATGAGGAGATGGGTTAATCATTCTTAATTCTTTGTAGAATAAAAATAAACTATTAGGATTGATAATTTCGTAATTCTTCTGGAATCCTATTTGACATTGAAATGTATTTCCTTTTATGATTTCTTCTTTTACAGATTCCACCATTTCTTTGTGTTGCTCTTTTGTTGCGGACTGATTGATATACTTTATTTTTAACTGTGATTTTTGTTTTATGTTATCGTCCTTTAAATAATTTTCTAATAATTTTATTCTATTTTCTTTATAAAAAAAATAGAATGTTTCTCCGGTCATCGTATCATAAACCAATCCATCTAAATAAAGACCAAACATAAACTGTGGAAAATCCGGATGCAAAGATAACTTTAAAACTGGTTCAAAATAAGTCATTGCATCATAACCTAAATATCCCACTAGGCCACCAGAATAAATTTTGGAAAGAATATTCTTGGGAAACCAATTTGCAAGATAATAATAGGGATTTTTTGTTTCTATGGTAATTTGGTTTTTTTTATCGAACCATGTTAACTGATTCTTATGTGCGACAATGATAGCTTCTGGTTCAAATCCAATAACAGAATATCGAGAATTAATACTTTGTTCTCCTAAGGATTCTAAAAAAAAGCACGTTCCAAAATCTTGTTCTAATTTTTCGAACAAAGTTAAAAAATTTATATCATTCCTAAGTCGAATGATTTCTGGCTTTCTTGGAATATCAATTTCTGGAAACTTCATTACCATTAACCTTTTTTTTATAAATAATACTTTAAACAACCAAAAATCAAAGAGAATTTATGCAAATCTTAAAAAAGGTTTGAAGCTATATTAATAAAAAAAAATTTGATTTTGATGAAAATTGGTTTTCTTGGTTTTGGTAAAATGGCAAAAGCGATTGCCTATGGACTTCTCCAATCGAATTCTTCTTATCAGTTATATTGTTATGATATTCATCCTAATACATTTTCTGATTTTGAACAAAAAAACCTTATCAAGATTATACCAAATCTTCAAGCAATCGAAGAAGAATGTGATATTCTGATCTTTTCTGTAAAACCAAAAGATCTTAAAGATGTTGTTACAAGCTGTAAAGGTTATGATACAAAACACTACATAAGTATTGCAGCAGGAATTTCTACAAAAAAAATCCATGAATGGAACTCCCATATTAAAAATTTATCTCGCGTAATGCCCAATTTAGGTGCCTTCGCAAAGCACTCTGTTAGCGCAATATTTTCTTCGAATCAAGAAACTTTAAACTTAACAAAATCTATCTTCGATAACCTTGGTATTACCATCCTAATCGATAACGAAGAGCTTATGCACGCCATTACAGGATTATCGGGTTCTGGCCCTGCTTATGTATTTTTGTTTCTTCAAGCTATGATAGAAGCAGGAATACGAGAAGGATTATCTTACGAATTGTCTTACCAAGCATCACTCCATACGATTTTGGGATCAGTTAAAGCATTATGGGAAAACAACCAAAAGAATCAAACCTTAACACATCCAGCAGATTGGATTAAAAATGTTACATCCCCCGGTGGAACAACCATAGAAGGATTAGTAGAACTCGAAAAAAATCATTTTAAATATGCAATATACAATGCTATCCACCAAGCTACCAATAAAAGTAAAGAATTAGGAAAATAAAATGAACTACATCCAACATCCATCAGAATTAAGTGCAAAACGTGCAATAGAAATTTTTAATCAATCCATCATAGATTATCATAAAACAGACAATATTTACGAAAAAGAAAAAAATCCCTTCCCAGAAAATACAATCGAATGGTTACTTTATCATAAAAATTGGATCGATACAGTTCAATGGCACTTGGAAGATGAAATTCGCTCTCCCAACATAGAAGATAAGCAAGTCGTATTTTTAAAACGATGGATTGATCGATCCAACCAAGAAAGAAACGATACTGTTGAAAAAATTGATGACTGGTTTTTATTGCAGTTTAAAAAAATTGTTCCTAAACCAAATGCAAAGATGAATTCCGAATCTCCAGCTTGGATATTAGATAGAATGTCCATCTTATGTTTAAAAATATATCACATGGAACAAGAAGTTCGAAGAGAAGATGCCAGTTTAGAACATATCGAAAAATGCAAAAATAAACTAAATATCTTGCTAGAACAACAGAAGGATCTTTCGATTTGCTATGATGAATACATCAGCGACATTTTAAACGGTGAAAAAATTATGAAGGTTTACAGACAAATGAAAATGTATAATGATGAAGAATTAAACCCTGTCCTTCGCAAAAATAAACAATAATGCATTTACTAGTTATAAGATTTTCTGCTATGGGGGATGTTGCATTGACAATCCCCGTAATTTCTTCGTTAGTGAGTTCCTATCCAGATGTACGTATCACTTATGTTACAAAAAAAGAACACGAAGCTTTTTTTTACAATATTCCTGGCGTAGAGGTTATTGGCATAGACTTAAAAGATAAACATTATCAAGGATTATGGGGAATCTATCGTTTATACAAAGAATTAAAACGCTTGGGACCTTATGATTATGGCATCGATTTACATGGAAGTCTAAGAAGTAAGTTATTAAAATTCTTTTTTGGAAAAGAACTAAAATTTGCAACAATCGTTAAAGGAAGAAAAGAAAAAAGACAACAAACAAGAAGAAAAAATAAAATTCTTAAACCATTACCTCATACCGTAGAAAGATATTTGCATGTCTTCGAAAGAGCGGGATTTTATCCTAAGTTGTTAAAAGGTCCTTATATAACCTTAGATATTCAAGCAAAAAAATTGGCCAAAGATTTTCTAATAAAAAATCAAATTACAAAAAAAGAAGAATTATGGATTGGAATTGCACCATTTGCAGGACATATACCTAAAACATGGCCACTTTTTAAAGTCAAAAAACTGATAGAAATCATCAAAAATCAACTAAAATGTAAAATCTTTTTATTCGGAGGAGGTAAAAAAGAAATCGAATTATTGAACGAAATACATCAAGAATTTAAGGATACAACCATTGTTGTTGCAGGAAAATTAAGTTTAGATGGCGAAATGACATTGATGGAACGATTAGATTTAATGATAGCGATGGATTCTTTTAATATGCACATTGCAAGTTTGATCGGTATACCCGTAATATCTATCTGGGGAGCAACTCATCCCTATTCTGGGTTCGGTCCTTTTGGACAAAACGAAAAAAACATTGTTCAAATTCCAACAGAGATATTACCATGTAGACCATGCGCAATTTTTGGTAATAAAAAATGTTATAGAAAAGATTTGGCATGCATGTATTGGATAGAACCAGAAGATGTATTCGAAAAAATCTGCGAAGTGTTAAAAATACCTTGTCCCGATTTTATTGCCATCAGAAATACAATAATAAATAATTATTATAAAAAAAATAAATTATCTTCTATGGCGCAAAACCAAGTAAAGAGCGATTCCCACAAATAAAAACAAAGGTCCCCATCCAGCAACAATAGAAGGAAGTATACCACTTTCGCCTAAATTTAACCCTAAACGAAACAGAATTTGATATAAAAAGATTGTTAGCGTAGAAAATAATAAAGATTTTATAAATGGATTTCCTTCTCGTAAACCTCCCATATTTCCAGTTATTGCACCAATGATGGTAATAACGATGCAAAAGAAAGGAAAAGACAGCATGGAATGATAATGAACTTCGTAAGAACTTGAGTCTAATGAATATTTTTTTCGAAATTCAATCTCTTGTTTTAATTCCTCTAAGCTTAATTCCGTAGGATTTTTGGTGGGGTTTTCGAAAAAATCTAGGTTTTCTAAAAATTCATACTCTTTTTCGAGGTAAAAATTAACTTTAATAATGTTTAAATTTTCGTCGAAGTAAATTTCGCGAACCTTTTTTAATATCCATTTTTTGGATTGCTGATCGTATTTTGCACTTTCTGACTCGATAATTATTTCAGGTAATTCTAAATGATCGATTTTTTTGAATTTATAAACATGAAACCCACCCACAATTTCTTTGGTTTGAGAATCATAATACTGAATAAAATAATAACTATCTTTCCCTTTTAGGTTTATCTGAAAAATCACATCTTTCGGAGCCTTCATTTTTTTTATATTTTTTTTGTATTCATTCAAATATCTTTGAGAAATCTTATTATAAGGTACAACAATCCTATCTTGTAAAAATAAAACAATTAAACTTAGAAAAACAGAAATTATCATAATTCCTAAAATTGCGCGATAAAAAGATATTCCAGAAGAAAATATTGCTATAAATTCTTTATCATTAGTCATATGAGAAATTACAAATGTTATAGAGAACATTATAGCAGCAGGTATTACAAAAACAGAAATCTGTGGAATTGAATAAAACAACGACAAATACAATAATTTTTTACTTTGAGTTGTTTCGATCTTCATTGCATCTAAGAGATTGATCATGATAAAAACAAAAACCAATCCAATTAAAGAAAATAAAAAAGCTTTAATAAATTGAATGGTAATATATCGATCTAATATTTTGATATAAAACATCTAAATTAACGGAGAAAAAATACTATTAATAGGAAATCCCAGTATATATCCGAAAAAACTAATCGTAATAGCGGCAGTTAAAGGTATGGTTAAATTATCATCAATTAACCCCATCAAAGCAGTAAAAGAAAAAAATTCGATTAAAGTTGTAAAAAACGACGTTAAAGTTAATAGAATAAGAATTCGTAAAATATTTTGATTCGACAAAAATAAAGCACTATTGCTGTTGTTAATAAAAGAAATCAACATTAAAAATAACAAAGATACAACAAAAGAAGAAATAAAAAAAGCAACTGCACCTTCCAACGTTTTTCCGTTTTTAAACTTAATTTTACCGTAATAAATACCAAAATATGCTGCAATGGGATCGCTTATCATCAAGATTAAGCAAGAGATTGCTATCACTTCTTTGGTAAAAAAAAGAAATAATAAAAAATTCGCCAAAATATAAGAAATCGAACCATGAATCTGATGATACTCTGACTTTTTTAATAGTGGTCCAGTTACGCGAATAAAAAACTGATTAAATGGTTCATGATTTAAACGAATTAGTTCTACAATTAATAAAAAAATCAAAAAAATCAAAATTAAGTACATTCCTATAAACCGAGTTATATGGGGATTTTCTGGTTCAACAAAACGAAATACATCTAAATATAATAATAAAGGAATAATTAATCCCAATAGATGCCATAACTTTCTTTTTAGGTTAAATTTAGAATCTTTATTTTCCATTCGTTAATCCCTTAATATAAAGTCTTCTGTTGATTGATTACTTTTTGTAACAAACAACCGATTTTTTGCTTCTAAACCTAAAAACAATTGATATAAATCTGTCAAGATCGATCTACTAGAATAATATCCGTGTCCCAAGCCACCTATGCCCATGATAGGAGAATCAACCCGTTGTACATTTATTACATCGATGCCTGGAACTTTATAACATTGTCCAATTCTTCTTGTTCCATTTACTTTTTCTGATGCTTTTAAAGCATTATCATTCGGCGAACAATAAATCGTAATGCGATTCGAGCATGCTTTTAAATCATTCGCAACATTTCGAAAAGTATCTACGGGAAAATCTGGCGCGTTAAAAATAATTTCTCTAAACTTAATTTTCTCTTGTTTTGATTGGCGTAGTTCTACCAAAGCAGGAATCACAATTTGATGTCCCATAGAATGAACAATCAAATATAATTTTGTATCTTTATCGATAGAATTACTTAGCTCTTGGAGAAATTCTTTAAATATGGGAATAGAAATCTTTGCATTTTCTTGATTTTTTTTATAAGTTTCGTTTATAAAAAGATTTGATAAAAATCCTTCTTGAGAAGAACCGGCAGGCCATGTAAAGACTATACTTAATCCTTGAAATTTTAGGTCATAATGGATTTGAGCTATTCGATAGATGGCTTCTTCGAATTCTACATTAAACCCATGAACAAAAATCAAAATTTCTTTATGTTTTTTTAAATTGTTATAAAAATTTTCTTTGTTTAAAGAATGAAAGTTTGTACTAAAAAAAAATTTGTTTTTGTCTAATATCACGTTGTTCGAAGTGTCTAAGGCACCGATACTATGCTCACGAGGAACGTTTACCGTACAAGAAAGATATTTTACCGAAGAAGGTGCATTTCGAAAATATTTATTGTTACAGTCTTCGGTTGCATTCGTGGTATTTCTGTTGGTTATTATAGATATAGTTAATTCTTTTGTATCTACAAATGGTTCGATAATTCGTTCGTTTAAAATCTTATCTAATTCTATTTTTTCTGTTGTCTTACAAAAAGAAAAAAACAAAAAAACTAAGAGAATTTTTCTTTTCATTTTTAGACCTTTTCTATTTCTTCTGGTTTTTCTGGTCTTAACAGAGGAAACAAAATTGTATCTCTAATCGAATGTTTGTTGGTAAGTAGCATTACCAATCGATCAATTCCAATACCTAAACCACCGGCAGGAGGCATTCCATATTCCAATGCTCTAATATAATCATAATCCATGTATTGTGCTTCTTCGTCACCTGCTTCCCTTTTTTTGACTTGTTCTAAAAATCGTTCTTTTTGATCGAAGGGATCGTTTAATTCGCTAAATGCATTGCCAACCTCTCTACCAGCAATATAAGGTTCGAACCTATCTACAAAACGTGGATCTTCTTTGTTAGCTTTTGCTAATGGAGAGATTTCCTTAGGATACTTTACTACAAAAATTGGTTGAATTAAGTTTTTTTCTACCGCTTCGTCGAATAGGATTTCTGCAACTTCCCAAATACTCTTTACATGTTGAAACAATTCTTTCGAAAATCCCCTCGAAATTGCTTGTTGTATAACATTCTCTAATGTGGATTCTGGTTGAATTTCTACACCAGAATATTGTTTTATCGCCTCTAAATAACTAATTTGTTTCCAAGGTGGAGTTAAATCGATTTCGTGATCTTCGTAATGGATTTTAAGTGTTCCAAGAATTTCTTTTGCAACAGATGTAATCAGACGTTCACATAAATCCATCATAGTATACATATTCCCATATGCCATGTAGACTTCTAACATCGTAAATTCTGGATTATGTTTATAGCTAATACCTTCGTTTCTAAAATTTCTGTTTAATTCAAATACTTTTGTAAAACCACCTACAAGAAGTCGCTTTAAATAGAGTTCTGGTGCTATTCTTAAATATAAATCGATATCCAAAGCATTATGATGAGTAATAAAAGGTCTTGCACTTGCACCACCAGGAATAGGTTGCATCATTGGAGTTTCTACTTCTAAGTATCCTTCATTGGTTAAAAAATTTCTTATAAAAGAAATGATTTTTGAACGAATTACGAAAGTTTCTCTTACTTCTGGATTAACAATTAAATCTACATAACGAAGTCTATAACGTTGCTCTTTATCAGAAAAAGCATCATAAACCTTTCCATCTGCTTCTTTTACTACGGGCAGTGGTCTAAGACATTTTGCTAAAAGCTCTAATTTTTCTACATGTAAAGTTTTCTCTCCGACCTTGGTTAAAAACAAATAGCCAGAAATACCAAGAATATCTCCTAAATCCAAGTTCTTTACTATATCGAAATCCACCTCTTTTTCGTCTTGTCTTACATAAAACTGAATTTTTCCCGTATCGTCTTCGATGGTAAAAAAACCGGCTTTCCCCATCATTCTTTTCGAACGAACCCTGCCAGCAATGGAATACTTGATGGATTCGTTATAAAGAGATGGATCAATTTCTAATAATTCTTTAATTGTATGTTTTCTGTCGAATTCCTTTTGGTATGGATCGTAGTTTTTTTCTCTAAGTTTTTTAAGTTTTTCTAACCTTACTTCGTATTGATCATTCATCAAAGACCATTTTTTTTAAGTGTTTTACTAAAAAAGCATAAATTTCAAAATATAATTTACTGACTTAAAGAAAATTAAAAGGATTGACAAAAAATTTAATTTTTTTTTATAGTTTAAATAATTTACATTATGATAAATTTACAAAGCAAATTGCAATCATGGTTATTATCCTTAAAAGAAAAGCTATTATTTTATAAAAATGATTTAATCAATTATTTACAAAAAAAATCGGTTGAACGACTAACCATCATGTTTATTCCCCATGGGAATGAAAAGATTTATAGCTTTCATTTAAGTTTTTTGATGATTTTATTTTTAGTAGTTCTTTTTTCTTCTCTTTTAGCGGTAAGTTTGTCTGGTTATTTTAAATACAAAGAAATCTCTTCAAAAATAGAAGAATTAAAAAAACTCTATGGTAAGAATTATCAAAATACCTATATCGTCCAAACAAAGTTAATGGATATCCAAAAAGAAATCAAAAATCAATCCAACAAAAACTTAAAGATTTTTTATAAAACAATTTTTAATTTAAACCAACTCCCCATTGATTATGATCAATCATTTGAAATTTCTTCTTCGATCTTAGAAGCAGAACTAAAAAACAACAAAGAAATTGCACCAAATTCAAAATATTTAAAAGCAACCTATATTTCTTCTGGAATAAAACAATATTTAAGCAGCCATCATAAGATTATATTTCAAAACAAAGAAAATATCATCAATAAATACAAGCTCATCTATGAATTACCCAATGGAAGACCAGTTGCATATTCTCGTTTTCGCGATACATCGGGTTATGGTTTAAGGTTAGATCCTGTCTCGAAAAGTTTTTTTGAATTCCATTCTGGGACAGATATGGCTGGCGCTTATAAAGAACCCATTTATTCTACTGCGGATGGTGTTGTACATAAAATCTTCTACGACGAAGGTTATGGAAATGCTATAATGATAAAACATTCTTATGGTTATTATACCCTTTATGCACATTTGGCTTTTCCCGCGGTAAGAGTTCAGCAAAAAATAAAAAAAGGTGATTTAGTAGGTTTTATGGGAGCAACAGGTCGTGTAACTGGTGTTCACTTACACTACGAAGTTTTGTTAAACGAACAAATTCGAGTCAACCCATTGCATTTTATTTGCACCACAGATATCTATACATCACGTTGTAAATATTTTAATCAAGGTTATAGCGAAAAAGAAATAGAAGAAAATTAAACCAGATATTTTTTTAAAAACTGGCCTGTATAACTATTTTTTACTTTGACTATATCTTCCGGTGTACCCTCTACAATAATTTTTCCTCCTTTGTCGCCACCATCTGGTCCTAAATCAATGATCCAATCGGCTGTTTTAATCACATCCAAATTGTGTTCTATTACGATTACAGTATTACCACGATCTACCAGTTCATGCAAAACTTCTAACAATTTTTTAATATCATGGAAATGTAATCCTGTTGTAGGTTCATCTAAAATATATACTGTTTTACCTGTACTTCTTTTTGACAACTCTGTTGCCAATTTTATCCTTTGTGCTTCTCCTCCGGATAAGGTTGTAGCTGGCTGACCCAATTTTATATAATCTAATCCAACACGAATTAGCGTTTCAAGTTTATTTTTTATCTGAGGAATATTTTCGAAGAAATGATAAGCATCTTCAACAGTCATTTCTAACACATCATAAATATTTTTATCTTTGTATTTGATCTGCAATGTTTCTTTGTTGAATCGTTTTCCATTACAAACATCACAGGTTATATATACATCGGGTAAAAAATGCATTTCTATTTTTAGAATCCCCGCTCCTTGACAATTTTCGCATCTTCCTCCTTTTACGTTAAAACTAAAACGCCCTGGTTTATATCCATGAAGTTTAGAATCAGGTAAATTGGCAAACAACTCTCTTATGGGCGTAAAGACTCCTGTATAAGTGGCTGGATTGGAACGCGGAGTTCTTCCGATAGGTTCTTGATCGATTGCAATCACTTTATCGATATGTTCCAAACCTTCGATTTTGTCGTATTTACCTGCTAGTATATGAGGGTTTGATTCTCTTAATATTCCTTTGTACAAAATATCATACACAAGAGTTGATTTTCCCGATCCAGAAACACCTGTAATGCAAATAAATTTACCTAAGGGAAATCGAACATCAAGATTTTTTAGGTTATTTTCTTTTGCTCCTCGTATGATCAAATATTTACCATTTCCTTCGCGACGCTTTTCTGGGACGGGTATAACAAGTCGTTTTGATAAATATTTGCCCGTTAAACTATCAGGATGTTTTTTTATCTCTTCCGGTGAGCCTTCTGCAACAATAAAACCACCATGGATACCAGCACCAGGTCCCAAATCAATGATGTGATCACATTCTAACATTGTTTCTTCGTCATGTTCAACAACTAATACAGTATTCCCTGTGTCGCGTAAGTTTTTTAACGTTTCGATTAATTTTGCATTATCTCGCTGGTGTAATCCAATAGATGGTTCATCTAAAATATAAATAACCCCCATGAGGGAAGAACCAATTTGTGTTGCTAAACGAATTCTTTGTGCTTCTCCTCCCGACAATGTACCTGCTGATCGCGATAAAGTTAAATATCCCACCCCAACGTTGTTAAGAAACTCTAATCGTTTTTTTATTTCTTGTATGACTCTTCCCACTACTTTGATTTCGTAATCACTCAAAGTTATATGATTAAAAAAAGTTAGTAAGTTTTCTATGGTCATATCGACAATTTCCGAAATGTTTTTCCCATGGAACTTTACAGCTAAGGATTCTGGTTTTAAACGTTTCCCCAAACAGAGGGGGCACGTTTTTTCTATCATAAATTTACTGTACCATTCCCTTATCTCTTCGGATTTGGTTTCGTTAAAACGTCTTTGTAAACCTGGAATAATCCCTTCGAAAATCATAAATCCTTTTTCGTAATACCCATACAAGATGGCTTTTTGGATCTCTGGTTTTAAGGTTTGCCAAGGTTTTTTTAGATCAAACTTTAATATCTTTGCTAACTTTTCGAATTTTGGGAAAATATATTTTGACTCATCAATCTCGCCAAAAACTTCAATTGCTCCTTCTAAAATTGATTTATAGGGATTGCGAATGATTAAGTTTTCGTCGAACTCTAAGAGAACACCAAGTCCACTACAATTAGGACATGCTCCTAAGGGAGAGTTAAAGGAAAAGCTTACTGGTTTTGGCTCTGGGATAGAAATTTCGCAGTGATGACAATATAACTTCGTTGAAAAAAAATGTTCTTTGGGTTGATTATCAGATTGTTCAAGTATGATGACAGTATTATTTCCTTCGCGTAAAGCTAATTCTACGCTATCTACCAAGCGGCTTCTGTTATCTTCGCGTAAAACGAGTCTATCAATCACTAAATCGATGTTGTGCTTTTTGTTTTTATCGATTTTGACCTTTTTTTGATCTAAAATTTCGTCAATTTCGTAGATTTGATTATCTACACGAACGCGTAAAAAACCACTTTTTTTAGCAGATTCAAAAATATCTTTATGCTCCCCTTTTTTGTTGACGATCAATGGTGCTAAGATTTGAATTTTTGTGTTTTCTTTTAGTTGATAAATTTTATCGATGATTTGATCGATGGTCGTTGCTTCGACTAATCTTCCACACTGATGACAATGAGGAATACCAGCATTCCCATACAACAAACGTAAATAATCATAAATTTCTGTTACCGTGCCCACAGTGGATCGAGGATTTTTATGAGTAGTTTTTTGTTCGATGGATATAGCTGGACTTAAACCTTCGATAATATCGACATCAGGTTTATTCATCTGTTCTAAAAACTGTCTTGCATAAGCGCTTAAAGATTCTACATATCGTCTTTGACCTTCTGCATAAATGGTATCAAAAGCAAGGGAAGATTTTCCAGAACCCGATACACCTGTTATCACTACAAATTGATTTCTTGGAATTTTTAAAGAAATATTTTTTAAATTATGCTCTCTTGCACCCTGTATAATAATATGATCCAGCATAAAGACAAAATTTTTTGCATTTCTTGATTATAAATAAAAAAAGCTTGAAAATTGAATAAAATATTTTATATTGAAAATGTGCTTAATATAAAGGAAGAAATTTTATATAAAAAAAAGAAAAATATTCCAGAAATTTTTATCTATGAATATGTAAATGGAAATCCAATTTTTTATAAAGATTATAAAAAAATATTAGAAAAAATAAAAAAACATAAAAAACTTTCAGAAAAAATGATTCTGGATTCTATGGGTTCAGGTTATCAACAATGGAAAATTATTGATTTAATCTTAGAATTTTTATATAAAAATATAAATACAAAAAAATATCGAATTGCAACCAATGAAGCTGGTTTTCAGATAAATAAAAATCATTGGCGAAGTCTTGATATTGCTATTTTCGAAAAATCTGCTCTAAAAATTTATGATCTACAATCCTTTAATGGCTATATTGATATTCCTCCATTAATAGTAATAGAAGTAGATACAAAAGCTGATCTGGAATCCTTTGATGGAACTTTTGACTATATAAAACAAAAAACAGAAGATTTATTAAATGCAAATGTTCAAAAAGTGATCTGGTATACTACCAATGATGAACGTGTTTTAATCGCAGAATCAGAAAAAGACTGGATATTATCTCGATGGGATAAAGATATTATGATTTTAGATCAAACCATTCTAAATCTCACTAAATTAATACAAAATAATAAATAATATAATATAAAAATTTATAAAATTATCAAAAATTATGTCTTAATTCATAAATTTAATTTTATAAATTACTTATCTATGTATTAAGTACTCAATTCCAATATTGAAATTTGCTTCGTTTAGAGCTGTTCTTGTTCTAAAAAAATATTTATGAACAAAATCTATTCCAATATCAAGACCTAGTCTTTCATTTAAACCAGTTTTGAATCTAGGACCCAATGTTAATCGAAAAACTCGACTTTCCAAACTTGTAGCAAAACCAATACCAATACCTAATCTTGGATAAAGATAAAAATTACGAAAAACTTTATCTAAAAAGATATAAAAATATAAATTTAAACTATTAATTTGCTCTTTAATGGTTTTAGATGTATCCAGAACACTTAATAGAATATATGGATAATTTTTCTGAAAAATACTATTTATATCAGAAGAATACTGCCCGTCATATAAAAAAGAATTTATCATAATCCATTCTAATAGAAAATTATCTCTTAACCCAGTAATAGTCTGATTTTCCCTATTCCATTCTAATTTTAATCCTGCAATGCCAGCAAAATTTAAATCTAAAGATAGTACAAAATTTTTTGTATTCAATTCTGTTTTTTTTACATTAGAATAAAAATAGAAATATTGGATCTTTTGTTCTATACTTCCATAATTTAAAACATTATATTGATTTATAATATCTGGGAATGTTTAATTTTTATTCAAATTTTTAATATTATTATATTCACTTCCAGAATATAATAATCCATTACCTCCCATAATTCCTGTAAATAACCTTACACCATCTGCAAGTAATGATTTATAATTTAAAATAGTTAAAATCATAAATATATAAAATTTGTAATTTCTTCATAAACTCTCCTCAAACTATTTCTCTTTAATTTTTAGACTTATAATAATATATTTTTGTTCTAAAAAAAAATTAATCTGGTAATTTTATAGAAATAAATTCATATTCAGTATTATTATTGGATCTACATTTATATTTACTATGTCTGCTTTTTGCAAAATAAGGAAATCTAAATATAAATAAAACAAAACTAATTAGAATAACTATCAAAATCCAAGAGTATTCATTAAAAAAAGAAATAATTTTTTTTAATATATCACAATTAAAAAAAAATATTTTTACTAACAATAACAAAATCCAAATAATGCATATAACCAAACTCAAAATTAAATTTATTTTCGAAATAGAGTATGGATATTCAGATAATATATTCCAAAATGTTTTATTACTATGACGAATCGTTTTTAATAATGGGCCTGTTACAATATCTTCTAAATAACTTACATGAGCCTCCCAGTTTTCCTGCCAGAATTTGCTTCCTCGATTGGCTAAATAAAATCCACAAGAAAACAAAATCCCCATTAAATTTATTATTATTAAAATAAAAAATAAATATGAATCATCTTGCAGCTTTTTTATTATAATTAATTTAAATAAACCACTATATAATGTTATTAAAACTGTTATAAAACCCCAGAAATATAATGCTCTTTTCCAGTATAATTCAATTTCAAATTTTCTTAAATCATGTGCATATTTTAATGCTTCTTTAAATATTTTTATAGAATCGGCTCTGTTGCATAAAATTTAATTATTTGCTATTTATAAAAATATTTCTCAACATTTTTAGACAATTATTCTTAATATGAAAGAACAGTGAATTTTTAAATATATGTTGGTATTATTTGAAAAAATTTCGCCTTTATAAAAATTATGCTTTAAAATGGTTGTTTTGCAACAAAGTTTATAGAATCTTTTTTAAAAGAGTTTTGCTATAGTTTTCCACGACTATTTTGTACTACCTCTAAAAAACGATTATAATATTTTTCTTGGCTCTTAGGTATACAACCTTCATCATTTTGTTGATTATTTTGTTCATTTTGTTCAGGTTGATTATTTTGTTGATTGTTATCTCTATTATTACACATATAATATTATTATCGAATTTGGAATATTAAATATAAAGTAGTTAAGATATTTTTAATATTTTTGTCATAACTATATAAAAAACATTGGACAATTTTAAATAGTATTAATATATTGGAATTATGTTTTTAGAAAATCATTTAATTCAAATTGTATTAATAACAATATTATTGTGTTTTTTAGTAATGAGTTTATTATTCATACTGGGAAAAATTTTTAATAATATGGCAATAGTTGATTTTGGCTGGAGTATTAATTTTAGTTTAATAGCTTTTTATTTGATACATACAACTAAAGAAATATCAAAAATCAGTTTGATATTTTATATAATGGTTATTATATGGAGCTTTCGATTAGCATTTTATTTATTATTTACAAGAATCCTTTTTAAACCCGAAGAAGGAAGATATCTTAAATTAAGAGAAAAATGGAAAAAACATTTAGATGTAAAATTTTTTATATTTTTTCAATTTCAGGCAATTACAAATGTTATATTAAGTGTTCCATTATTTTTAACTTTATATCAAAATAAGGAAATTCAAATAAACCATTATATAGCAATAATAATATTTATTATTGGTTTTATAGGAGAATCTATTGCAGATTTTCATTTATATTATTTTAAAAAAAATCCAAACAATAAAAATAAAACATTAAAAACAGGTTTATGGAAATATTCCCGACATCCAAATTATTTTTTTGAGCTTGTTATATGGTTTTCTTTTGGATTATACCATATCAACTTAGAATATGGTTATGTAGCCTTTGTATCATTTTTTATATTACTATTTTTTATCTTGAAAATTACTGGTATCCCTGCAACAGAAGAACAGAATCTTTCGAGTAAAGGAGAAGATTATAAAAATTATATAGAAAACACTTCGCCATTAATACCATTACCACATAAATTATATAAAAAACTAAAAAAATAAAATAGGAGATATATATATGCAAGATACCATATTAAAAACGGGATTGATTCCAGATTTTGCTTTAAGAATAATTATTAATAAATTAAATAAAAAACGATTAAAAACAGAAGATGAAAAGGATGTAGAAAAAAATCAAAAAAAAATAATGGATAAAGTTCAGGAGCTAAAACAATCTCCTATTGCTTTAACACCAGATTTAGCTAATGAACAACATTATGAACTTCCTTTTGAATATTTTGATCTAGTATTAGGAAAATATAAAAAATATAGTTGTTGCTATTTTTATGAAAATGAGAACTTAGATCAAGCTGAAAAAAATATGTTAAATTTATATATAGAACGAGCAGAGATAAAAAATGGGCACAGCATTTTAGATTTAGGATGTGGATGGGGTTCTTTTTCTTTATATTTAGCAGAACGTTTTCCTAATTCTAAAATTGTAGGAGTTTCCAATTCCCGTCTACAAAAAGAATATATAGAAAAACAAATAAAAAAAAGAAAAATAAAAAATTTAAAGATTATAAATGCTGATATGAATAATTTTAATATTAAACAAAAATTTGATCGAGTTGTTTCTATTGAGATGTTTGAACATATG
Organism: Leptospiraceae bacterium; assembly: GCA_026418015.1. Classification (GTDB taxonomy): domain Bacteria; phylum Spirochaetota; class Leptospiria; order Leptospirales; family Leptonemataceae; genus SKYB61. The sequence goes on from JAOACE010000008.1 coordinate 68,687, forward strand.
AGAAATTATGAATTATTACTTAAAAAAATTTCTCAATTTTTAAAAAAAGATGGTCTATTATTTGTTCATATTTTTGTACATAAACAATTTTGTTATTATTACGAAGTAAAAGATGAAACGGATTGGATGTCAAAATACTTTTTTACTAATGGTATTATGCCTTCTGCTAATTTATTACATTATTTTCAAGAACATTTAGTAATTGAAAAAGAATGGCATGTTAATGGAATCCATTATTATAAAACATCTATGGAATGGTTAAAAAATCATAAAAAATATAAAAAAGAAATCTTAGATATTTTTAAAAATTATTATAATGATCCATTATTATGGTATTATCGATGGTATATCTTTTATCTTGCGGTTGCAGAATTTTTTAAAACCAATCAGGGAAATGAATGGTTTGTAGCTCATTATTTATTTAAGAAAAAATCGTAAAAAGTTTTATAAATTCTTCTTTTTGTTTCTTATGATCAACCATAGGTTTAGGATATTTTTTTGTTCCTAATTCTGGAATCCATTTTTTACAGTATTTTGATTCTGGATCAAATTTCTTTTGTTGTAAAACAGGATTAAAAATGCGAAAATATGGGGCAGCATCTACACCTGTCCCGCTACACCATTGCCAGTTACCTACGTTAGAAGCTAATTCAAAATCCATTAATTTTAAAGCGAAATATCGTTCTCCATATTTCCAATCAATATGTAAGTCCTTTACAAGAAAATTGGCACAAATCATTCGAACACGATTATGCATATATCCAGTTTGATTTAATTCTCTCATTCCTGCATCTACAAGAGGATAACCTGTTAAACCTTTACACCATAATTCAAAATCTTTTTTAGCATTTATGTCCTGATCTGGATTTCTCCAGTATTTTCTTAGATATTGAAATTTCTTATTCCATTCTAAATGTTCGCTATAAGGATAATGATATAAAATATACATATAAAATTCTCTCCATATAAGTTCTTCTATAAATGTTTTTGATTCAAAATAAGATTTTTTTATTATATCGCGAATACTAACTAAACCAAATCTTAAATAAACACTTAAATGAGATGTTCCTTTTTTTAAATAAGGAAAATCACGTGTACTTTTATAATCTTTTAAAAAAATTTGATCTAAATGAATTTCTGGCATGATATAATAAGTTTTTTTAAAATTCATTTTATTCAAATCTGGTTCAGGAAATTTATTAACAAAGTAATCTAAATTTTTATATATATTTTTTAATTTAGAAAATAATTTTATAAAATGATTTTTATATTTTGAAATCATTTCTAAAGAAATAAAATTTTTTATATATTTTTTAGAGGGATATTCTAATAATATATGTATATCAAATTTTTTAAACCAGGCTTTTTTATATTGAGAATAAACTTTATAAGGTTCTTCCTTTTGATTTAATAATTCCTCTTTTTCGAAAATAACTTGATCTTTAAATGAATAAAAACCTATATTTTTCTTTTTACAAAGACTTTGAATTTTATTGTCTCTTTCTATTGCATAAGGTTCATAATCATGATTAAGATAAACAGAAGAAATTGTTAACGTTTGAAATAATAATAAAAAAATTTCTTCTGGTTTGCCATATAAAATTAACAAAGAAGAATTATAACTTTCAATTTCTCGTTTTAGAGATATAATTCTATCAAATAAAAAAGAAACACGTCTATCTTCTTCTGGCAAATTTTTTAAAATATAATCATCAAAAATAAAAATAGGAATTGTAGTTTGATTTTGCTTTAAAGCTTGATAGAGTCCATGATTATCATCTAAACGTAAATCTCTTCTGAACCAAAATATCTGAAACATTATTACATAATAATTTATTGTTTTTTTTTGTCAAATATTGTCTATGGTTAATAAAAAAGTTTTGACATATTTTTCACTTTGATTATATTGTATAATGAAAATGAAATATTTAATTAAAGATTTATCTAATATTACAGGATTAAGTCCAGCAAGAATTAGAAAATGGCAGGAACGTTATCATATATTAAATCCTAAAAAAAAAGGAAAAAATGGTTATTATTATTACGATAATGAAGATTTAAAAATATTATTATTTTTTAAAAATGAAATAAAAAAAGGAAAAACACCAAAAGAAATTTTACAGATTCCCCGAAAAGATATATTATCCAAAGAAATCTATTTCAATGAATTTAATTCAAAAGAAATGCAATTTATTCAATATATCTCTGAATATAATTTTAAAGAAATAAAAAATTATTTAGATAAAATTTATAAAACGAAACATTTTTTAAAATGGTTACAAGAAATTCATAATTTAATCATATTAACTGGTAAAGCATGGGAAAAGAATTTTATAACCATTTCCGAAGAACATACATTTTCCCGATGGATCTATAATTATATTTCCAGTAAAATTGTAAAATTATATCTTTATAAAGAACCTATCTGGTTAGTAGCTGTATTTCCCGGTGATCCACATGAATTAGGAGCATTACTACATTTTGCAAAACTACAATATTATAAAATTCCAGCAAAATTTGTAGGAATGCTTCCAGAAAAAGAATTACTAAATGAAATTAAACAAAATAACTATAAAATAGTTAGTATTAGTATTGTAATTCCTCAGAAAGAGGAAGCATTGGAAAAATTAAAGAATAAAATACAAAAAATTTCTAATACAGATATTCTTTTTGGTGGATATGGATATAGACTAATGCTACAACAAAATTAAAAATACAAGGAAAAGAAATGAAACCCAAAATAGCTATAATTGGTAGTGGAATATCAGGTATTGCATGTGCTTATTATTTAAGTAAAGACTTTGATATTACCCTATTCGAAAAAGAAAATTATTTAGGTGGTCATACAAATACTATAGAAATTTTACGAGATAATAAAATTATACCAGTAGATACAGGATTTATTGTATTTAATTTACATACGTATCCTAATCTATTAAATTTTTTTAATGAATTAGAAGTAGAATTTATAGAATCAAATATGAGTTTTTCTGTCTGGAACCAAAATAAAAGTTTATATTATGCAGGAACTAATATCAATACCATTTTTGCACAGAGAAAAAATTTTTTCAATATTCGATTTTATAAATTATTAAAAGAAATTTTACGATTTAATAAATTCATTCATATATACTATAACAAAGAAATTTCTTATTCAATATCTATAAATGACTTCTTAAAAGAATATAAATTTGACAATTTTTTTAGTGAAAACTATTTAATCCCTATGTGTTCTGCTATATGGTCAACAGATCCACAAAAAATATTAGATTTTCCCTTAAAAACCTTAGTGCATTTTTTTAAAAATCATGGACTTGCCAGTGTGAATGGACATTATCAGTGGTATACTGTAAAAAATGGCTCTTATAATTATATTAAAAAAGTATTAAAAAAATCATCATTTAAATACTATTTAAATGAACCTGTATTAGAAGTAATACGAAATAAAGAGAAAAATAACATTACAATTTTAACAAAAAATAGAAAACAAGAATTTGATTTTGCAATTATAGCAACACATTCACCAACAGCATTAAAAATTTTAAAAGATGCGACTAAAAAAGAAAAAGAAATTTTAAGTAAATTTCATTATCAAAAAAACATTGCTATTTTACATGAAGATAATAATATCATGTGTTATGATAAAAAAATCTGGTCATCCTGGAACTATAAAATAGGAAAGGATTTTAAAACTTCTACTACCTATTATATGAAAAAACTACAACCATGGATAGATTTTGATTTATTTGTTTCCATAAATGAATATGAAAATATCAATAATAAAAAAATTTATAAAATCATTGAATATGAACATCCTGTATTCGATACAGAAGCTATTAAATATCAGGATAGGTTATATGAATTAAATAATAATGGTTTAGTTTATTTCTGTGGTGCATACTTTCGTTATGGTTTCCATGAAGATGGTATTTTATCTTCTTTAGAAGTTGTAAATAAAATTAAAAATAATGTTTTCATAGAAAAAAGTAGATATGAATTCCCAAATATACGAAATAACCATTATACATAAAAGAGAGTATATAAAGCAGCATTTATTAAAATATAAAATTTTTATGTTTTATATTGATTTAGATGAAATTGATTTTTTAAATAATATTCCCCTTTTGTCTTATAATAAATTTAATCTTTATTCTCTTTATGATAAAGATCATTTTTATTTTTATGATAATTATTCTTCCATCAAAGAAAATCTATTGCTCTATATTAAAGAAAATCAATTAGAAATTCCTGATAAAGTATTTTTATTAACCAATTTAAGATTTCTTGGGTATGTTTTTAATCCAGTAAGTTTTTATTATTGTTTTAAAAATAATCAATTAATTTATATTATCTCTGAAGTAAATAATACATTCCATGAACAAAAACCCATTCTTGTTCCAATAAAAGAAACACAAAAAAGAAATAATCTTTATTACTATAAAACTAAAAAAGATTTTTATGTTTCTCCTTTTGTAAAATATGATACAGAACTTCTATTTCGATTTAATATACCTGAGGATAAATTATTAATGCAGGTGGACTCTGGATATTTTAGTGAAAAAAAAGAATATCATGTAAAAGCATCTATGTCTGGAATAAAAAAACCATTAAATACAAAAACCATCTTAATTGAAACATTAAAATTTCCTTTCGTAACTTTTAAAATTATAATTGGTATACATTGGCATGCACTATTATTATGGATGAAAAAAATTCCCTATTTTAAAAAAAATGAAGTTGATAACCTATTAAAAAATCAGAAGCAAAAATAATCAGTAAGGAGGAATAGATGGAACTACAATTACAAAAGAAAAAAGAAATTCAAAATATAAGACCTAAGAATTTATATCAATATTTATTCATTAAAGCATTAAAAAATATAACTAATGGAATTCTATATATTTTCTTAAATGAGCAAGAATATATTAAAATTGGAAAGGAAAATTATAAAATACCCGCTTATATTTATGTAAAAGATGAAAATTTCTTTAAATATTGTATATTATTTGGTGAAATTGGTTTTGCAGAAGCTTTTATTCTTGGATATTTCGAAACACCAGATTTATACAGATTATTAGAATGGTTTGTAGATAATTCAGAAAATAATCCAGGTTCCAGCTATTCCAAAACAAAACAATTTTTTATTAATATTTTAGGATTTTATAATAAAATCATACATTTATTTAGACCTAATACTATAAAAATTGCTAAGGAAAATATTTCCAAACATTACGATTTATCCAATGAATTATATAAACTAATGTTAGATTCTACTATGACCTATTCCTCTGGTATTTTTTCTCCTAATTTAAATAATTTAACAGATGCCCAAATAGAAAAATACGAAAGAATTTGTATAAAATTAAATTTAAAACCCGGATTAAGAGTTCTGGAAATTGGTTCTGGATGGGGCGGATTTGCTAAATATATTGCAGAAAATTATGACTGTAAAGTTGATACTATTACTATATCAAAAGAACAATATGAATATACAAAAAATCTTATCAACCAATATCAGTTAAATGATAAAATTAATGTACATTTCTTAGATTACCGACAACTCAGCACAAGTGTTTTTGGTAAATATGATAGAATTGTATCCATAGAAATGGCAGAAGCATTAGGACACAAATATTTAGATATTTATTTTAAAAAAATTGCAGAAATGCTAAAAGATGATGGGATTGTCGTTTTACAATACATTAATTTTCCAGAATCTCATTACAAAAATTATCTAAAATCTGTTGATTTTATAAAAAAACATATCTTCCCTGGTGGAGAACTTTTATCTCATTTAGAAGTATTAAAATCACTACATAGAGTTTCTGAGTTATGTATATATGATTTAGAAAGTTTTGGTATTAGTTATGCAAAAACTTTAAAACTATGGAAGTATAATTTTATAAATAATATAGATAAAATAAAACAACTCAATTTTGATGATTATTTTATAAGAAAATGGATTTACTACCTGACCTATTGTGAAGTAGGATTCCGTTCCCGTTATATAAATGTATCACAGGTTGTATTATCTAAAGCAAGAAATATTAATATTATTGATTCTACAGAATTTAAATTAAGGAAAAAAACATGAAAACAAAATTTAAAATTATTTTATTATTGATGATTTTAATTATGGGAAATCAAATTTTTTCTCAGCAGAGAACATTTATTGGTTATGCTTACGACATAAATACAAATAAACTACTTTATACAGAAAATCATACAGAATTTTATTACAATAATAAACATATTAAAACTATTCTCATATATAGAGATAAAGAAAATAAAAAAATTGCAGAAAAGATTTCGGATTATACAAAAAATAGCCAGATACCATTATTTCATTTTAAAGATTTCCGAAATGGATATGAAGAAGGAAGTGTGTATGAGAATAATCAATTTAAAATTTATTTTATAGAAAATAATAAAAAAAATATTTCTAAATCATTTCCTTTTAAGGAAAATATTGTATTGGATTCTGGATTCCATAAATTTATACAAAATCATTTTGATGAATTGCTTAATAACAAAACATTAACAATAGAATTTGCTGTACCAAGTCGTTTAACTCTGATTTCTTTTAAAGTTTATAAAGTAAAAGAATATCAGAAAGATAATAAAAAAATTATACGATTTATATTCGAAGTTGATAATTTTGTATTTCGCTTACTCGTAAAACCAATTTATATAGATTATGATAAAGAATCAAAGGAACTATTACAATATACAGGAATTTCCAATCTCTATGATGAAAATAATAAAGCCTATAATGTTAAAATTATATTTAAATACAATTAAGAATACATATATGATATTAGCAAAAGAACAATTTATAAAAGCTTCAATAGAAGAAGTATGGGATTTTTTTAGTAACCCTAAGAATTTAAAAATTATTACACCTCCTTATTTAGGATTTGATATTATAAGCAATTTACCAGAAAAAATGTACGAAGGACTTATAATTGAATATCGTGTTAAACCATTTTTGGGAATACCTTTAAAATGGATTTCAGAAATTACACATATTAAAGAAAAAGAATATTTTATAGATGAACAAAAAATTGGTCCTTATAAATTATGGCACCATACTCATTGTTTTTTTCCTCAAAAAAATGGAGTTTTAATGAAAGATATTGTATATTATGAACTTCCTTTTTCTCCTTTTTCGAATTTCTTTTTATTTATAGTAAAAGAAAAATTAAAAGATATTTTTGATTATCGTTTTAACAGAATTGAAGAAATTTTTAATCAATAGTGTCAAAACTATACAAAAAAGTATAGACATAAAATGTTATATATATTTCATTTATTTTATGGATAAATTAAAACGTGTAAGCTATATTAGTAAATTTGCTAAACCACTTTCCAAAGAAGATATAGAAAAAATTGCAGAAATTTCGCAGAAAAATAATTCCAGAGAGAAATTAACAGGTGTATTATTTACTTATAAAAATATATTTTATCAAATTATAGAAGGTCCAGAGAGAAATTTAGATAAACGATTAAATATTATTTTTAATGATAATAGACACAAAGATATTTTTGTTTTAAAAGTAGAAAAAAATGTAGAAAAAAGAAAATTTTCGGAATGGTTTATGAAAACAGTCATATTAGATGAATCACAAGATTATCTGATCCAGCCTTTAACTGATATGTTAAATACTATTACAGATAGCTGGATTTTACTGGAAAAATATGTTTCAGATGTTATATTAAAAACGATTCAAAAAGGAGAAAATCCCTTAGATTACAAACCACAATTTAAAGATAAAATAATAATATTTGGTGATATATTTGCTTCGACAACGTTTACAGAAATTCTCAATACTAATCAAGTTTATGATCTATTTGAAATATTTTTTGAAATTACTATTGATACTATTAATAAATATGGTGGAAATGTTTCAAAACTGTTAGGTGATGGTTTCTTAGGAAGTTTCTCTCAAGACTATTTAAATAATGCACTAAATGCAGTCATAGAAATATCGAAACAATTAAAAACATTGAGAAATAGTTATCCAGAAAATCATCCATACCATTATTTATATGCTGGTTTCGGTATGAGTAAAGGAAAAATATTAGAAGGAAATATTGGTTCTAAAAATAAAAAAGATTATACCTATATTGGTTATCCAGTAAATCTTGCTGCAAAAATTCAAGCAATTACGAGAAAAACAAATTATTTCTTAATTTTTGACGAATCCTTATTAGATCAAAAAATATTTTATGAATTTAAAAAAATTGGAAAGTACGTAACAAAAAATCAAGTAGAAATTCAATTATTTACTTTAAATCATAATGAATTAAAATCAAATTTAAACTATAATAATTTAATACAAAAAATTAAACAATTAAAATAACTAATAAATTTTAAAATTTCCAAATATATAAAACATAAAGTTCTCATCATTTTTTAAAGATAAATTTTCCATACCAAGATATTCTAAATCATTTATATATTTTTTTATATTTTCTTTCTTATAAAGATGTTCTGGTATAGCTATTTCTTGTTCTTTCAAATATTTTTCCATTTTTGCTAATAAATTAACAGGTGTTCCAAAATAATCAATCCCAGTATTTAAATTCACAGCAAAAACTTTACCACTATTTAAAATTATACGAATTTTGATTTCTTTATTATTAAAATTATTCCATATTTCTTTTGCACACTGTATTAAAGATTCTTCATCTGGTAAGGAAGCAAAAATAGCATCTCCCATTGTTTTTATCACAGCTCCATAATATTTTTTTATTTTTTCATAACAAACTTCAAAAAATTTTTTTACCATATAAAAAGCAAAATCATCTCCTTTTTCTATATATAATTTTGTACTACCTACAATATCGATAAACATTAAATATTGTATTCCTATGTCCAATTTTATATTTGTATTTAAAACCTCTTCAGAAAAAAGATCTCGAAATTCCTGAAAATTAAATAATTCATAAGGTCTTAAAAAGAATTCATCTTCTGATATATATTCTAAAATAATTTCTTTTATACTATCTGAAGTATTTTCTATAATAATCTGTGCATTATCTTCTAATTCAATATATTGATCTGTTGTAATATAATCGTTAATAATTAATTCTTTTTTTGCATTTTGACATTTTTTTAATATAATATATTGTTTCTGACCTTTCCAACGCAACCTATAAATATCATTAGTAAAATGAAGAAAAAATTTATAAGTAGTTTTAGGTTCTATTTTCTTTTGCAAAATAATATGTGGTTTTTTAGCTGGTTCTGCTGCACAATAAAATTCCTGTTTTACTTTGAAAATTGATGGATGTACTTTAAATGTAATTTCGATATTATTAAAACCAGTAGATTCAAAATCAATTTCGCATACTTCGCAACTTTCTTTTTCGGGAATTTCGCCTAAATGATTAAGTTCTTTTCTTACACCTTTACAATGAGGACAAATAATATCATAACTCAATAAAAATAAACCCTGTTTTGTGGATTTTAAAAAAAACGATAATACTTCATAAAAATTTAGATTTAGATCTTTTATAATCTTTTTTATTTTAATTCGATATAAAAAATTATTATCCTGATTTAATAAATAATTCCATATTGCTTTATAATATAAATTTAATCCTTTATCATTAATTCTTTTATAAATATTTTCTATTTTATTGAAAATTTCTTCTTTTTGTTTTTTATGTATTAAACTTTTCCTTAAAATAAACTTATTATATTTAATTTGTTCAACCAAGTATTGTAAATAATTTTGATATTTTTTTTGTATTTTTGGCATACCGATTTTTAATATCATTTTACCAAAGATATTTCGAGGAATCCATCCAAAATAAATAGAAAGATTTGTATGATTATTTTCACTCTCTAAAAGAAACATAGCACGAACATATCTGGCAAATCCTTTCGTATAAACCCTTTCATTTTTAATAAATCTGGGATATTCCCATTGCCATGGGACTTCCCTCCATTCTAATAGAATTCCAGCATTTTTAGATTTACCAATTAAAATTCCATTTTCTTCTTTAAATTCCATTGGTGGCAAACCTAATTCCTTATTAGTAGTAGATGTATCAGCTAAATAGTCCCAAATATCTTCTGGTTTAACTTCTAAATGAAAATTCCATAAAAAATCCAGTTTTTCATTATTCTGTAAATTAAGTTGATTTACATTATATTCTTTTTCCCATGGATATAAAGATAAAAACTCTTTTAAATTCATATACAAAAAATTAAAATTTTTATATTTTTTTGGCAACTGAAAAAATATTAATTTCATACCCATTTTTGTCAAATGTTTTTACAAATTATTTGACATATAAAGAAAATTAAATATATTTATCTTAATGTTAAATAAAAAATCTATTCTATTTCTGGGAACAGCTGAATATGGTTATTTTATAATTGAAATTTTTATCAGGCTTTATTTATTAAAATATTATACAGATATTGTTGAATTAAAGCCATTTTTAGCAAGTATTGCTATTTCTATAGGTATTCTTTGGGATGCAATATCTGATCCCATAATGGGATATATTTCTGATCATTTTCCTATTAAAATAAATTGGAAGAAAAAAACTTACATAAAAAAACGTATATTCTACATTATAATTGGATCATTTTTTGCAGGAATCTTTATCTCGTTAATATTTAATCCTTACATAAAAAATCAAAATGATATCTTCAAATTTATTTATTTATTATTTTGTTATATAGCTTTAAACACATTTTTAACAATATCCTCCGTTCCACATTCTGCCCTATGTGGAGAAGCTACAATTGATACTCTAACAAGAAATAAAATTTTTGGTTTTCGTTTATTCTGGGGTAATCTGGGATTAATTTCGGGTATTCTTATACCTGTATTTCTAAAATTGGAAAATACACAGGAATTTCTATTAAGAAGTTTTCTATTATTTTTTCTAATTTTCGGTAGTAGTTTTACTTCCATTTCTGTAGGCTTTAATTATGATAAATTTACTCATTATACAAATAATATTAATAATTTTACTAAACATTTATATAAAATTTTAAAAAATTTCTTAACGTTATTCCAGAATAGATATTTATTTATTTTAATAATCAGTTATATTATTGCTTATATTGCTATCGGTATAAATTCAACAATTGCTTTATATTATTATGAATATTTCTTAAAATTAAATCAAGAACAAATTTCTATTATTTTATTAATATTTTTAATTATATGGACTTCGGCTATTCCATTATGGATTTATTTAGCTAAAATTATTGGTAAAAAAAGATCTGTTATATTAGCTATATTCCTATTAGGAATAGGTACAATGTTTTCTTATCCCTACTTTCCAGAAAAACAACTTTTATTTCCAATTATTGCATCTATTATTGGAGGTATACTTGTTGCGTCTATTGTTTTATTAGATACTTTAATAGCAGATTTAGCGGATTATGATTATGTAAAACTAAAATTAAAAATAAAAAGAGAAGGTCTTTTTTTCGGTTTTTTAAAATTCTGTATTAAAATCTCTCGTGCCTTATCTATTATTATTTCTGGTTTTTTATTAAGTATCATTGGTTTTTCCAATCCTGATTTAATAAATGATATTATTGCTAAAAGAATTTCATATATTTTTGGTTATGGAGTAGGTATTATTTTTATTTTTGCAGGTTTTATCTTTATTTTATTTGATTATAACGAAGAAAAACATAACAAAGTAATACATATAATCAAAAAATACAATCATAAAAATTTAAATCACAATGAAAGATGATTTATTTATAAAAATTACAATACTTTATTAGTTTTTAGCAAATTTTATTGACCTGAAAATAAATTTTATTTTTATTGCTATCTTAAAATATTGATATTAAATTGAGGTCTAATAGTATGAAGCAAGGAATTCATCCAGAATACAAAGAAGCGGTAATACGATGTGTTTGTGGTGCCGAATACAAAACAAAAACTACCAAAGGTGATCTTCACATCGAAATTTGTGCAAATTGTCATCCATTTTATACTGGAACTCAAAAAATCGTAGACTCTGCTGGTAGGGTAGAGAAATTCAAACGTAAGTATAAACTTAAATAATTTTTATGGATAAAATTGTTGAAGAAACAATACCATCCGAATACTTTAAATTAGCAAGGGATGGTATTCTTCGCCTTATGGCGAACATCAAAAGTGTTATTACAATTCAAACTCAAAAGTTAGAATATATATTAGCTGCAAAAATTGCTGGTGGTCATGTAATATTGGCTGATTCGCATGGTGTTGGTAAAACTTCCTTAGCACGAGCGTTAGCTGGCTCCATCGAATGGAATTATTCAACTACAAATAAGCAAGGGATCCCTATTGAAAGTTTTTCCCGAATTCAGTGTACGGTTGATTTGCTACCGCAAGATATTTTAGGATTCAATCAGTTTGATTTAAAAGCCAATCAATATAAATTCAACAAAGGTCCTATTTTCGCGCACTTTATATTAACTGACGAAATCAATCTACTTACGCCTAAAACACAAGGTTCTTTTTTCCAAGTAATGGAAGAGCAAAGTGTAACCATAGAAGGAACCACATACGAAATACCTGATCCTTTTTTTATTATTGCAACGATGAACCTTAAAGGTGCACATCTATTCCCTTTACCAGCACCTCAATTAGATCGATTTATGTTACAAGTTTCGATGGGCTATCCAGAAGAAAATGACGAAGCAAGCATTATCGAAAAACACGGTAAAGAAGATTCTTGGAAAGGTTTTGGACCAGTAGTACAAGCAAAAGAATTAATAGCTTGGCAAAAACTTGTTGATCATATTACGATTTCCAGGGATGTAATTGAATATATTACGCGATTGATTCGTAGAACGCGAAATCATCCTGGTGTAATTACAGGTGCAAGTCCCAGAGCTGGTATTAAGCTATCAAGAGCAGCTAGAGCATTAGCGCTCATAAGAGGAATGGATTATGTTACGATTGACCACGTAAAAGAAATTGCTATACCAGTGCTTGCACATCGTTTAGAATTAGAAGATCCAGCAATGGATGCAAAAGAAATTATGGGAGCAATCTTAAAAGAAGTCCCAACAAAAATTTAGAATGAAGTTTCTTCAACAGCTTGCGTTAAAATTTCGATATTACTATCCCCTTACTACAAATGGAACATTTCTTTTGATTTTTTCTCTTGCATTATTAGGGATTGCTTTTGGTTCATTCAACCTTTATGCATTGTTTTTTTCTGTGTTAGGGTTGATATTTATTACATTGCTTGTTGTTGTCGGATTGATTCTTAAATTAAAAAATTCTGACGAAACATTCAAAATCGAATTGAATCAACCTATTGTTGCTCGTTTAAACAACCAAAAAATCAAAATACTATGTAGTATTGAATTTTTACCATTTTTTTTTCGAATTCATTACACTCTAAAAGGAAAATTCAAAGTAGGTAGAAAATGCTATTATTATGCCTATTTTGAACATAGCATAAAACCAGAAATCAACAAAGAACTTCTTATTCCCGTGTATTTTCCTTTTTCGGGAATTGGTGACTTTAAAGGTTATGCTTCTATTGGAGATATATTTGGAATCATTCGCATCTATTTTAAACCACCCGAAGAGGTTAAAATCTATGTACTGCCTCCTTTGTTTCCGGAAAAAACTCAAATCCATATTCTACCTGCAACAACACAAGAAAGTCTAAGAAATATTCAAACCTCCGAACAGGAAAAATATTTTATGAGGGAATACATTCCAGGTGATAGGTTAAAAGACATTAACTGGAAAAGTTCTATCAAGCTGAATGAATTAATTACAAGGATTTCGCCCTCTTCGCCTGAAGAATCTCATTTGATTTACATAGAAATACGCCCCTATCATTACGACCCAAATAAAGATGGTATTAACGCAATCTTACAATTAAATTATCTAAAAAGCTGGGTACTTTCTTTTATTAATGTGATGATGAAAGAGCACCCCAACTACAAATTTCATGTCTTTACTGGAAAAGAATCTTTTTTGATTGATTCCGAAGAACAATTGTTTCAACTTGCAAAAAAATTGGTAGAATTAGATTATATGACGTATAGCCCTATTAAAGAACAAGTGAATTCACAAGAAAAATTTGTGTTTAGTACTGGTTTTGATAAACAAATTGCCAATTATCTTGCTATTTCGAAAAGTAAAACCTATTTATTTAGAGTGGTTTTTGGTTCCCAACGAAAAGTACCATTGTTTTTTTCGGAAATCTTTAACATCACACCTGGTTTTTGGATTTTCCGTAGAGAAAATCCGGATAAAAAATCTCCTAAACCACAAAACGGGAAATTGATGGAAGAAAAAATAAAAATTGATTTTATTTAAATTATGATGAAAAACTTAAATCAACACATTTTATTTATATCGCGAACATTATTGTATTTATTGGCTGTTATATTACCTGCATTTCATCCTGCAATCGCTGTTTCTCACGATCTATATACAAAAGTTTCTTTAATCTTTTTGCTACCAATCTCGATGATATTATCATATCATTTTGCACCTCCCAAAAATCCGCTTAGAGGCTTTTTAATTTTAATCGTAGTATTACTTTTAACCATCATCATCTTTTTTCCTTTTAATCGTGCTCTATTTTTTCCTATTTTTATTTCTTTATGGGGATTTTTTAGTACACTTTTGATCTTTAACGCGCAAGGTCGATTCCCTATTTTTGGAACAATAGAAATCTTTCTTTTAGGATTTATTTATTATAAAATCATACAGTTTAGTCGATCTTCTGAAGAAATTGCAAGGTTAAGTTCACAGATTACCAATTTTTATATTGCGATTACAATTCTTGGGTTTTTAATGCATTCTTTGATTTTATATATCAGCACATTCTCGAACAAAAAGATAGATGAATTTAAAAAAGAATTCGCAGTATTTTTTACAATTGGTATACCTTTATTTGTATTATTTACGTTTATACTGCCTCCGGATTTTATTAAACACCAAACTGTCTTTAATGATTTAGAACCAGAACCACCATTAAATCCATTAGATGGAGAAGGATTTTTTAAAAGACAAGAAGGTTCTGGACAACAAGAAAGAAATTTTCGCAATGGCAAACCACTAGGAAAAAGACAAGAAAAATATCCTTCGGAATTACAGAAGAACGAACAAAACCAAGAAAACACAAATCCGAAGCAATTACCCCAAAACCCCGACGAAGATCAAAATTCTGGCGGGGGTCAATCCAAAAACCGATTAGAAGGTGTACCATCAGATCAATGGGATCAATTCAAAAATTCTCAACAAGCACAAAAAGGTAAACAATTAGCTGTGATGATCATTGCATCCGAAATCCAACCTATCTATGCAGCAGAAAGTTATCTTACGAAATATAACCCAGAATTTGGTTTCGAAATCGATAAAGAAGAATTTTTAAATCAATTAAAAAATCAACATTTGATTTCGACTTGGAAAGACCCTTATCCGCCACAAGACGATAAGCGTTCTCCATTTACTATTTTTTACTTGTCTACGATTAAAGATAGAGTGTTGGCTTATCGACCGTTTCAGGTTGAACCAACCATTATGGATCAAAAATACCACCCATTTGATTTATCTTATACAGCCATTAGTGGAATCAGTATATCTACCCCCAAAGATTGGAAAACACTCTCCATCAACGATTTAAAAAACGAAGAAGCAATCCAACTAGATAGATACCTTGAATTAAATTTAAACAATCAAGATAAACAATTGATAAAAAACTATTTAAACCAAATTTTAACCAACAAAGACAGAATGAATTATTTTATAGTACTAGATAGCATTCTACAATCCTACAAAACTTACCAATATAAACTTGGTTTTAACGAAAAAACTAATATAGAAACCATCAAAGATTTTTTGTTTAAAACCAAAGAAGGTGACTGCACAGAATTTTCTGCAACTACTATTTTATTATTAAGAAGTGCTGGAATACCTGCACGATTAGTCCATGGTTGGTTAGCATCAAGAGAATTACAAACCCCTGCACACATTGGTGGATTAATGCACCTAAGAAAAAAGATCCATTATCTACAACGTTTCGATATTAAAGATTTATATTTAGTTACTACATCTCATCGACATGCATGGATTCAGGTCTATTTTCCTCAATATGGATGGATCGATATAGAAACTACTTCCTACGCGAAACCACCTAAACCAGAATTCGATCCTAATGCAAAAGATGTTGTAATTCCTCTTATAGAAGAAGAGCCATATCCACCTACACCTAAAAAATTTCAGTTTCCTTTTAAATTATTTTTCTTATATTTAGGCATTGTAATCGGTACAACATTATTGCTTTTATATGTTTATAGAATTTTATTAAATTTATTTTATTTTATTTTTACTAGAAATTATAGCGAAAAAGCAATCAAATACATAAACCTACTATTCTATATGAGGATCTATGAATATGGTTATCCCAAACGAAAATTTTTCGAAACACCGATAGAATATGCAGAAAAACTTCCAGAAACCAACGAATTTGCTCAAAAATTAATCGAATTAAAATTCCGTACAAATTTAAGCGAACAAAGAAAAGAAGAAATCTACCAAGAATTGTTAAAAATCTATAAAAAAACTTTACAAACGTTAAAACCGAAAGATTTATGGAATAACATTAAATTTATACTAACATTAAAAGGAATCTTTTACCGAATCTAATATGATAAGAATTATTTATGTTTTATTTTTTATATTTTTTTTACAATGTAGTAATCAATTCAACTGGATTGAATATCGCGGGAAAAAAGGTTCTGGCTCTACCCAAGAAAATATTCTACCTCCCTTAGGATTAAAATGGAAAATTAAAATACAAGAAGAAGGAATGCGTAAAAAAAGAGCCTTTAATCCTCCCATTATTATTGGAAATATCATCTATTTTGGCTCTCCTGATGGAAATTTCTATGCCTTTGAAATTGATACAGGCTATATGAAATGGATTTTTAAAACCAAAGGAGCGGTAAACTCTGTTCCCTTCGCAGATGATAAAAATGTTTATTTTGGTTCTAACGATGGAAATGTTTATGCAGTAAACAGAGAAACAGGAGAAAAGGTCTGGTCTTATTACACTGGAAGAACAGTTCAATCTTTGGTTTTACGATACAAAGATTATATAATTTTTACTAGCGATACGGGCGCAACTTATTTTTTAGATTTAGATGGAAACCCAGTATTTACATTGCCAAACCCTGTTTGGTCTCATCATACTTTTCAGGTTTATGATGATGTAGTATACTGGGCACCCCAAGGAAGACGTTTTGGTGCTTTTAAGATCGACACAAAAGAATTCTTGTGGTTTGTTAATGTAAATGCTCCTTATCCACTTTGGTATTCTTTCCCCGCAATTGACGAAAAAAAGATTTATTTCTCTTCTAGTTTTTTTAAAGGTACCGATGTAGAATTCAACTATTATGCAATGGATAGAATTACAGGCGAACTGATCTGGCAGAAAACAGATTCTTATCGAGGTAGTTTATTTTTTCCTCTTAACGAACGAACAACCTTCTTAGATCATGTGGAACTTTTAGATTATTTAGCACCAGCCTTATGGAAGGATTTAGTGATTTATACTTCCGGCGATACGTTGATAAGAGCTTTCGATAAAAATACAGGAAAAATTGTTTGGACGAAAGAATTAAGATATCCTACATCTAGTGCTCCAACCATTGCTGGAAATCGAATGTATTTTGGTGTAAATGGTATTTCTGGTTCGACAGATTCTGGTCTATTTGTTTCGAAACCCAAGTTGATGTGCATTTCAGTAGAAGATGGAACAACCATATGGGAATACGAAACCGAAGGTGCTGTATTAAATTCTCCTTTAATTTCCAATGGAAGAATCATTTTTGGTACAGACGACAATATTTTTTATGTATTAGAAGAAGTTTTTAATTTTTCGGAAATTCTTCAACCCTTATTTAAATTACTACCCAGTTACAAATAATATTTAAATTTTTCTTGTCTTAAAAAATTTTTTCAATTTTTTGATCTTATGAAGTTAAATCTCTCTATTAACGAAGTAAAAGAAAAGCTTCAAAAACTCTACATGCCTCACGAAATTGATCAAGCCATCGATTTGATCAAAGAAATTCGCGAATTAAAAAAGCAAAAAAATGCCGTTATATTAGGCCATAATTACATGACTCCTGATGTCTATTATGGTGTATCGGATTTTGTAGGAGATTCCTTAGGACTAGCAAAACAAGCAAGTGAAGTGGATGCAGATATCATCTTGTTTAATGGTGTTCACTTTATGGCAGAAACAGCTAGTGTTTTAAATCCCCAAAAAAAAGTGCTTATTGCGGATTTACAAGCTGGATGTTCACTAGCAGAAAGTATTACTGCGGAAGATGTTAGAAGATTAAAACAAATGTATCCCGGTGTTCCAGTGGTCACTTACATCAATTGTAGTGCAGAAGTAAAAGCGGAAACTGATGTTTGTTGTACAAGTGCAAATGCTCTTAAAATTGTCCAAAGTATAGATTCAGATACGATTATATTTTTACCTGATGTTTATTTAGGAAAAAACATTCAAAAACAAACCAATAAAAGATTAATCTTATGGGAAAAAGGTAAATGCATGGTTCATGAACAATATACCAAAGAAGATATAGAATATTATCGAAAGCAATTTGATGATCTTTTAGTGATTGCTCACCCTGAATGTAATACTGATGTCACAGAAGCAAGTGATTTTACTGGTAGCACATCGCAAATGGCAGACTTTATAAGAAAAAGTCCCAGAAAGAATGTATTGTTAGTAACTGAATGCAGTATGGCAGATAACCTACGAAGCGAATTCCCCGATAAAAATTTTATTGGTACCTGCCATACTTGTCCACATATGAAGAAAATCACACTTGCAAAAATTCGCGATGCTCTGCTTTACGAACAATACGAAGTAAAAGTCCCCGAAGAGATTGCGGAAAAAGCTCGTAAATCCATTTTAAGAATGTTCGATTTATCTTACACAAAAGCATAACTAATTTTTATACATCTCTTGGATTTTGTTTCTTAGAACCTTTTTATCGAATTTTCCTACACTCGTTTTTGGTATGCTTTCTACGACATGAATATCTTCTAGATGGGGAATCTGCCAATGTGCAAAATGTTTTTTTAGTTCTTCAATAATAGCTTTTTTATCGATCTCAGCACCTTCCTTAGGAACACAGAAAACAACTGGTGCTTCTTCTTTTAAAGGATCTTTTCTACCCACCACTGCTGCTTCTAGGACAAAAGGTAATCCCATCACAACATTTTCCATTTCTACACTAGAAATCCATTCTCCCCTGGTTTTAATTAAATCCTTTTTGCGATCGGTAATTTGTATATAATTATATTCATCAATTGCTACAACATCCCCCGTTCTAAACCAACCATCTTCTGTAAATGATTCTTTGATATCCATGTTGTAATAACTACCAGTTATCCATGCTCCGCGAACAATTAATTCACCTACACTTTTACCATCTCGAGGAATATCTTTACCATTATCATCGATAGCACGAATTTCTACGCCGGGAACAGGAAATCCTTGTTTTACTCGAACACTATACTGTTTTTCTTTATCCCAATTGTTCATATAGCTTCTTATTCGAGAAACAGTACCTAATGGAGAGGTTTCTGTCATTCCCCATGCATGTAAAATGTTGATTCCAAATTCTTTTTCGTAATTTTCTATCATAGAACGAGGTGCTGCCGAACCACCCACTACCATTGTATGTAATTTTAAATTATAGGATTTCTTTTTAATTTGTTGATATAAAACATTCCATACAGTAGGAACACCAGCTGCAATGGTTACCTGTTCTTGCTCTAACAATTCTGCTAAAGGATGACCTAACAAATGCTTGCCAGGAAATACTAATTTTGCACCAGTCATCACACACGCGAAAGGTATTCCCCAAGCATTAGCATGAAACATAGGTACAACAGGTAGCACAGTTTCGCGTTCTCCTAATCCCAATGCATCTGCTAAACAAATTCCCATAGAATGTAGATAAATCGTTCTATGGCTATATACTACACCTTTGGGATTTCCCGTAGTTCCAGAAGTATAACACATGCCAGCAGGATCATTTTCGTCAATCTGCAATGAGTTCAGAATACTCCAACCATCCTCATAATCTCCCATCGAAAGAAATTCTTCGTAACTAATGGCATTGGGCAGTGAAGCAGGCTCAACATTTTCCTTATCATCCATGATGATAAATTTTTGAACTGTTTTGAATTTACTAACTAATGGTGCAATCAATCGCGTTAAAGATTTATCGATAAAGATGTATTTATCCTCTGCATGGTTTACGATAAATTCTAACTGTTCTGGAAATAACCTTATATTTAGAGTATGGAGCACATTTTGATTACACGGAATAGCAAAATAGAGTTCCAAATGCATGTAATGATTCAAAGCAAAAGTAGCAATGCGATCATATTTACTTACACCACTTCGTTTTAAAGCAGACATCAGTTGAAGTGTTCTTTTAAAATACTCTCCGTAAGTATATCGATGAATGGATTCGTCATTCATCTTGGAAACGATTTCCTTCTCTGGATGAACATTATACGCCCTTTTTAAAATGGATCCCAAAACCAATGGATATTGCATCATTGTTGACTTCATAGTTTTTAATTTACTTAATTGATTCTATTGTCAATTTTTTTTTTATGTACAAACGAGAAAATTATTTATATTTAATTTGACAATCTCATATAGAACAATTTTTTAAAAATGAATTAGAAATGTGGAATTTAAATCATATAATTTATGCTTTGATTCTTATAGCTATTTTTTATTTTTTGATCTTCGAATTTTATCCGTATATTTTTAAAAAATTTATTCTTAAACTTTTTAAAAGGTTTGGTCTTTATATTTATTTTGATGGAAAAGGCTTTATTCATCCTTTTTATTTTAAAGCCATCAATGTTCATGTAAAATTTCAATATAAAAAAGAAATCGATTCCTTCGAATTAGACTGCGAATCCATAGAATTTAAAATTAAAATTCTTCCTTTAATTGTTGGAAAAGTTCAAATATATGATTTGTATTTGTCTTATCCTTATCTCTATTACGAAAATAAACTCAATTCTTTTTTAAAGATTCAAATCCTTCCAGATCAAAAAAGGGTATGTTTTAAGAATTTTAATATTGAAAATGGCGAAGTTTATGTGATCGATTATTTATTACCGGGTCCCTATAAACTTCGACTTACAAACATCAACATAAAAAATGCAAAGATGGATTTATCTACTCCGATAAATCTATTATTTTTTATCGAAGAGGGAAATGCGAACATAGAACAAGGAATCATTACTGCAAAAACAAACTTTAAGGAAAAATTTCCTCACGGTCGTTTAATTTTAAAAGATGTTAAATGGACATCTGTAATGGGAATAAAGATTCCTTTTTTTGGAACAAAATTCGATTTAGATGTTTTTTATAAGCACCATTCATCGAATTCAACCTATGTTAAAGGTTTTCTACACTTGACGGGCAAAAGCCAAGAAGACGAATTAGGCATTCCATTCGAATTTATTATTTACTGGAAAGAATATAGACTTCCCATGGATTTAGCATTACAAAAACTTATAGAAAAAATCTTCGAAACGGTACAACCTACGTTTATCGAAAAAGGAATATTAACCATTGGTAAAGAAGTATTCGATAGAATCAAAAAAACACCAGAGAAATAATATGGATTTAAAAAATTTCGCGTTAAATATCCTTCGAAGAACCATTCAAAAAATCCAACCCGATTTTTTGTTAAAACAAAAACTAGAAGAATTGAATTTTTATAAAACCGTCGAAGCATCTTCGAATCTTTTTGTAATTTCCTTAGGTAAAGCTGGGTTCACCATGGGTATTAGTTTTTACGATTATTTAAAACAACATCATTTAAACAATAAAATCCTTAAAGGATTTATCTGTACTCCTTATCATACAAAAAAATTTGATATTGATGGTTTCGAGATAATTGAATCTTCGCATCCTTATCCCGACAAAAATAGTTTATTAGCCGGAGAAAGGTTGTTCGAAATTACCCAAACAATTCCCAAAGAAACTACTATAATTGTTCTACTTTCTGGTGGTGCTTCTTCTTTAATCGAAAAACCCATTGATACAATTTCGTTAGAAGAAATTCAGCATCTTACAGAAAAACTCTTAAAAAGTGGTGCAACCATTCAAGAAATCAATACAATACGAAAAAAACTATCTTTAATCAAAGGTGGAGGACTTGCAGAAATGCTTTATCCCCGCGACGTATATCAATTTTTATTGAGCGATGTAATTGGTCCTAATGCAGAAGAGTATGTTTCTTCTGGACCTATGTATCCAGATAAAACAAGCGATGAAAAAGTTTATCAACTTTTAGAACAATATTCCATAGAATGGAGCAAAAAAATTCTATTTCCTCAAAAAAATCGTACATCATTAAAATCATCTTATACAATTGGCAACAACGAAATTGCCGCTCAAAAACTAAAAGAATCTCTTATAGAAGAAGGCTATCGAGCAGAAATACTCAGAATTAATTTTACAGGAAATTTAGATCAATACGAACAAATCATTTCTAACGATATTAAAAATTTCTTAGAAAAACCAAAAAATAAACACGCTTTGATCTGGGGTGGTGAACCTACCATTCGAATTACTGGAACAGGGATAGGTGGTCGTAATCAAG
The DNA here is from genome assembly GCA_026418015.1 of Leptospiraceae bacterium. GTDB lineage: Bacteria > Spirochaetota > Leptospiria > Leptospirales > Leptonemataceae > SKYB61. The sequence continues at coordinate 91,362 of JAOACE010000008.1, forward strand.
AACTATGTTTACGCATTGCTTTTTGTTTAAAAGAGTTTTCTCAATATAAAGAGAAAATTCTTTTTTCTTCTTTTGGTACAGACGGTATCGATGGACCCACCGATAGTGCCGGCGGAATTGTATTTTGCGATAGCGTTCAAAAAATCAATGATTTGATAAAAAACCATCAAGAGTATTCCAATGCAGAAGATTTATTACGAAATAATGATTCTTATACTGCTTTAAACTTAATCGACGGTTTAATCAAAATTGGTCCAACAGGAACAAACCTAAATGATTTAAGTTTTTTTGTTTATGATTAATTACTTGTTCCTGTTGATTATATAATACGGCAAGGTTTTCAAAATATCGCGATAATCTTTGTTTGTATAAGCAATCAAAAAATTCGAAACCAAATTCGAACAATATCCTGCTAAGGTTTTTTCGAATTCTAAGCTTTTTTCGATTCCTAAAAGCATGGGAAATGTAAGTTTACCTAATTCTTTATCTTTTTTAGTTTTTTTCCCTAAGGATTTTTCGTCCCCTATTTCGTCTAAAATATCATCGCTGATTTGAAAGAGTAACCCCAAGATTTCTCCATATTCAATGTATGACTGGTATATTCTATCGTCGAATAAACGATTTTCTTTTATTTTTCCTGTAATGATGGCTAATTCTATGGTTGCACGAAATAAAGCTGCAGTTTTATGATAATGAATCATCAATAGCTGATAAAATTCTTCTTTTTTTGTATCTAAAGCTAATTGTTTAAAATATTTATAATATCCTTTTAATTTAAAAAAATCTTCGTAAGAAGAAAAATCTTTTGTAGGTTCATCGAAATCCTTTTTTTCGTGAGAAAGATCCAATGCTTGACCTAATATCATCCCCGAAATACCTCCATATTTAGCAAGAATTTGAATTTTTTCTTTAACACAACAGTTGGTCAAACATAATAAATAAAATGCCAATGTATTTAAAGAATCTCCTGCAAGAATAGCTGCCCACTCTGGAAATTTTTTATGACAGGTGGGTATACCTCTTCGAAAATCATCATTATCCATTGCTGGCAGATCGTCATGGATTAAAGAATAAGTATGTATAAGTTCTATTGAATTTGCTGTATACAAAAATTCATCTATCTCTTGCTGCGATAGATTTTTTTCGAAACCAGAAATCAACAAAAAAACGATAGGACGTATCCTTTTACCACCATTAAGCAAAGAATATAAAATAGGTTTATAAACTTCTTTTATAAAATTAGACTCTTTTTGAACAATAGAAGCAATATTATTAGCAAGAAACTGATTGATGATTTCGGAAAAATCTAATAATATTGCTTCTAGATGGGATATTTTATGGTAATAATTCTCGTTCACTAAAAAAATAATGGATCTCTTTTAAGGCATTTTCTACGGAATCAGAACCATGAACAGCGTTTGCTTCTTTACTTTTTGCGTATAATTTTCTTATAGTTCCTTCTTTTGCATCTTTTGGATCGGTTGCTCCTATTAAGTCTCGCCATTTTTGTACTGCATTTTCTGCTTCTAAAACACCTACAATAACGGGACCAGAGCTCATATAATTACAAAGATCCTCGTAAAAAGGTCTTTCTTTGTGTACTTCGTAAAATTTTTGTGCATCATATTTAGACATATGAAGAAGTTTTAATCCAACAATACGAAATCCATTTTCTTCTATTTTCGTTAAAATATGCCCAACATGTTTATTCTGTAATGCATCAGGCTTTAATATTATGAATGTTCTTTCCATCAATTCCGTATTTTTTGAATCAACTCATTGGTCAATTTTTTTTATTTTTTATATTTTTATAAAAACTTAAATTGTTATGAATTCAACACTTATCTTAGAATCATACGTGAAAATCATTTTAAACATAAAATAAAGATTTTTTAAGATAAATTTTATCAAAAAAATGTATAAAACTGAATCAAATCAACCTTGCTCAATAAACGTGCAAAAAATTGTATTATTTCATAATACTTAAAAAAAAAATTGTGCTTGACTGAATTATAAACTCTAAAATACCGAAATAAGAACTATGGAAACATTACTATTTGATCGATACATAATTTTGCTTTTAAAAGCAGTTCTTTTTTTAGCAAAGCATAAAAACGAACAAAAATATTTTAAAGTAAAAGAAATAGCCGAAAGTTTAAATGTTTCTAAAAGTTATATGGCACGCATTATTCAAGGTCTTGTACACAATAAAATATTAGAATCATCTACTGGACCAACAGGGGGTTTTTATCTACCCACAGAAAACCTAAAACTAACCTTACACGACGTGATTAAACACACAGGATACGAAAAAGAACTAGAACGATGTGTAATGGAATGGCCAGAATGTAACGAAGAAGAACCCTGCCCATTGCATCAAACATGGAAAAAATTTAAAGAATCCTTGTTAAAAGATTTAAAAAACTATACCATAGAAGAAGCATGCGACCAACTCTATGATAGAATTGTCTAATTATTATCTTCTATAATAAAACCATTTTCTTTAAGGACTTGATTGATAAAATTTTCGGGGAATTTGGTATCTATTTCGAAGCGATACGTAATCCATTTATCTCCTGGTTTATAGAACACGAATAAAAGACGAAGGGGTTGCTTTTCGTATCGCACATAAGTAATGATAATTTTTAAAGATTCAAAATGTTCTTGATTGTAAGAAATTGAATAATCTTTATAACCGCCAAGAACCTTTTCGATATTGGTAAAAGTATTTTTTAAATTTTTTATCGATTCGGATTTATTATAAAGAATTGGATTACTCGAAAATAAATAATCCAAAGCTTGTTCAATTCGATTTTGTTTGTACAAGTCAAAGAAGTTTTTAACTATCTTTTCTGGTTCGTTGGATTGTGCATGTATGCCCCGAATAAAAATTGTTAATAAAATAAAAAGAGTAATTTTTAACTTCATAGAAAATCCTTAGATATTCTGATTCGCTGTTGATATCACTGCGCGAACGAGAGAAATATCAATATTTAATCGTTCTGCAATGAGTTCTGGATCCCATTTGTGTTTTAGGTATAACGTTAAAATTCCTTCTTTTTTCCATTCGTCGAGAATCTGCCTTTTTTTCTCAGGAATTTCTTTGGAATCTTTTGTTGCCCTATCTGCTTCTTGTAGCATTTTTTCTACGGTTTCGTAGAAAGCACTTAATTTATCCATTTTTTCGATGGCTTCCGAAACTAGAGATTCTAGTTCATTTTTAATGTATCCACCCTTATCACTTATTTCTGACAATCGTTTTGACATTACAGAAATCTGACTTTGTTTTTTCTCTAAATCGGTCATCAACACATCGATTTGTTCAAAGCGAGCTTCTATTTCTTTGAATTTTATATCGATATCTTTTAACTCTGCTACCTTTTTTTCTAATACTTCTAATTCTTCTTGTATGTTATCCTTTCGAATTTCAAAAAGTTCTAGCTTTTGCATCAATTCTTTTGCGTTCTCGCCAGCTTCTAATGCTTCTTTTCGAGATTTTTCGATAGCTCTTAAAGCATTCTCAATATACTTTCTTCTTTCTGTTAATTCTTTAAAGAAATCTTCGAAGGCTTTTCGGTATTCTTCGAATTTTAACAATCGTTGTTCAATTCTTTCTGCAATTTTATCTGCACTTTCTATGTTCACCAATTTTACTTCTACTTCCTGGATTTTGTCGCTTAGAGATGAAAAACGATTTTCTACGGTATCTAACAATGCTCTTCTTTCGTTTAACATTCTTAATTCTTGTTCGATTTTTTCTTTAATAGAGTTAATAGATGCTATCTTTTGTAAAAATTCTTCCAAATCCTTTTTATTTTCCTGAATTTCTTTTAGTCGTTTAGTCAAGATTTCTAGTCCTTGATCAAATTTTATAATAAACTCCTCTGCGGTATCTACTAATGATAGTTTCTCTTCGAATTTTCTTATTTTATGTGAATCTTCTTGTAATTCTCTAAAAATTTCATCTTTTAGGTTTCGTACTTTCTCTGTTTCGCTTATGATATCTGCGCGAATGTTAGCAATTTCGTTTCGAATTTGAGTTAAATCCTTTTGCATGTTCTCCATCGATTTCTTGATAGTAGCAGAAGTTCTCTTTTCTAATTCTTCTATTTGGAGCTGCCCTTTGTCTACTAAGATGGTTAATTGTCTGGAAATCTTTTCGTCTATGGTTTGGTTCAACTTTCCTAATTTTTCATCTTGTTCTTCCATAAATTTTGATGCTCTTTTTACTAAGCTATGGACTAACTCTTCTTCTTTTTCTTTTATTTCTTTGATGGCTTTTTCCGCAATTTCTTCTAACTTTTGTCTTGTTCTCGTGGTTTCCCGAATCTGTTCTTCTACAAGATCAATTTTACTTTCGATTTCTTCCCGTAATCGCAGAAAGCCTTCTCTTGCATTTAGGAGTTCTTCTTTTTCTTGTTGTGCAAATTCCGAAAGTTCACCTTTAAGATTTTCTAAGGTATATAAAAGATTTCTTTTTAGTTGTTCTCCCAATTCAATAAATTTATCCAAAATGATTTCGTATTCTCTTTTTACATTGAGGATCTTTTTTTCTTCTTCGCTTACATAAATCGAAAACTTCGTTTGATATTTATCATATAAATTCTTAAACATGAGATCTAATCCCTCTATTTTTTCTGCTTTTACTTGCTCGATTTCTTCTTTTATTCCACTTACATTCATTTTTAGTTCTTCTAAATTTGCTTTTGCATGATATTCCCATTGTTCTAATAATTCTTCGCTTTTAGTCTGGATTTCTTGCTTTCCTTTGTTTATCACATCCATTAGTCTGTTTTCTGCATTTAGGTATTTTTCTTGGAATAATTCTATTTGTTCAACGATGCTATTTGCCATTCTTCGCGTTTCGTTGATAATCTCGTCGCGTTTAGATATAGTTTGCAAGTTAAATTTATCGATTTCGTTCCTAATTCTTGTAATTTCTTCTTTTAAGGATTGAACTGCGGTTTCTTTGATTTGGTGTAAACCCACTTCCATGTTTTTAAAGCGTTCTTGATACATCCTCATCAATTCGATAAACTTTTCTTCGATTTTAACAGATTCCAAAGAAAACTTTTCGTCTATGTTTTGATTTATATTATGAATCTTTTCATCTAACAAATCGATTTGATATTTTTCTTCGTCAATTTGTCTAGAAATTTCTTTGGATTTATCGAATAATTCCTTTAAAGCTAAGTTTTCTTTTTCGATAAACTCTCTTGTTTTTAATCGTGCTTCTTCGATTATTTTATTAATGATATTGTTAAGAGATTCTGTAATCTGATTTTCTTTAGATTCGATGTAAGTTTCTAACGATTTTGCTCTTGCATCGAGGTTCTTTATTAAATCGTGGATTGCCTGAATTTTATCAAAACCTTTATCCAATACTTCTATTTCTTTGTTAAGAAGCTCCGCTTGTTGCGAAATAGTAAAAATCTTTTCCGAAATCTGATTCGTAAATTCATTTTGTTCTTGTAGTTTTTTTATGTATTGTTGATTATTCGCTATCAATTCTTCCAATGTTTCTGTGGTAGACTTCGCCTGTCTTAAACGTAAATCAAAATCGATGATGGTATCTTTGATTTCTGTTTTTTCGTTATCAATAAATTCTTTAAAATCGTCTTTTATATTTTCTATTGTTTGAATGATTTTAGCCTCATCGAATTGTTGATTTTTTTTCGATAGTCGAAGTGTTAATAATACAGAAATTAATACAGAAAAAAAAGAACTCAACACTATTAATACAAAAGTCATATTCGCACTCCTAGGAATTTTTAAAAAATCTATTTTAGGGTTTTAAACCGATTCTTAAACACGTTTTTATTTTAACAAGTTTTTTTTATCTCGATGAATCCATAAACAATATTTTTATTAAAAACTATATTTTTGTTTACATATTAGAAAGCATTTTTATTTTTTCTTTTGTTACGTAGATGCAAAGTAAAGATATTCAAGACTTTAAAAACTTTATCGAAAAAGAAAATAATTTGATCAAATTTGATTTTAAAAAATACAAAAACAATCGACTGTTAGAATTTAGTCTAAAAAAACATATATTTACTTCGAAACATACACCCTTGGAAATTTATAAAAAATTTTTACAATTCAAAGATTTAAAAAAACAATTAACATTTGATGAATTTTTAAATTATCTACAAGAACAAGAACTATGGGATTCAAAAAAAAGTATAGAAATGCGATTAAAATTCTATTTACAAAAAAAATATGGATATCATAAATTATTAGAACTTTTAAAAAAAGACCTTTATAACGAAGAAGAGATAAAAAATCAACTAATTGATATTCCCCCAGATTATTGGAACAGTCAAATTAGGGATATTGTCGAATCTCTTAAAAAAAACAATCCAAATATAGAAAAACAAAAACTCCAAAAAAAGATTTACAATAAACTTGTATACTTAGGTTATAGAGAAAACGAAATCCAAGAAAGTATAAAAGAAAATTCAATTGACGAAAATTAGTATTTGAATATACATATTTTTATGACTCAAGACAAACAGAACACAAACATTGAAATTATTCCACCCAACAAAGAATCCTTTACAGAATCCGAAGAAGAAAAACCCAAAGGATGGAAAAAGTGGTTTTATATTATAGTTTCTATTGTAATGGGAATCTACGTTTTTATTCCAGAATTTACAGATGTTTTTCCCATTATAGGTTGGATTGACGAAGGTATTGCAATTCTGATTCTTACTTATGCATTAAATCGATTAGGAATTAAAATCCCTTTTCTTGAACATATTTTAAACAAAAAAAAGAAACATCAGTCGGAATAAAATCGAACAATACGATCTTTGGAATCATACTTAAAATATCCAGAACGATTCAATGGAATTTTTAATTGCTTATATTTTTTATTCTTAGCACCAAAAAAGATTTCTACGTTTGGATATAAAATTTCTTTTACATAAACTCTTGAATCTATAAATGCTTTATTCGACGATAATAGGAACTCTTTTTGGTTGTTTAAATTCTCTAGTTTTTGTTCTAATTTCTCTTTTGCTAAAACCAACTTTTGGTAGAAATTTTTGTTTTTTTCGTTTTCTAATTTTTCTGGATGGCTTTCGATAAATTTTTGGTTTTTTAGGATTTCGTCTAATAGTTTTTTATTTTTTTCGATTTCTAAGTTGATGGTATTTAGTTCGTTCAACACTTCTGGTAAAATACCTACATAAATTACGGTTGGTGGTTCTGCAATCGATCCTATTCGTTTAGCAATCAGTTTTTTTCCGCAAATGGTTCTACCACCTATCAACTCTCCTCTTCCTTGGTAAATATGAATTTCTTCTCCTGCCATTATTTCGGAATGTAGAATCAATTCTTCCACATAGATATTTTTTTTTGCACCCACCTCTGAATTCTGTATAAACTTAGCATATACATTTCCTTCTGCAAAAACATAACTATTACCTCTTCCTAATATCCCACCATAAAGAATGATATCTCCACCAGAAAATATTTTTACATTACTTACAGATTTCTCTACAATTACATCGTCTTTTGCTTTTATCTCGAAACCATCCAATACTCTATTTTTAACTCTAACAGTTCCTGTAAAATCTATGTTTCCCGTAGAGAAATCCACATTCTCTATTTCTAAAATTTCTGCTATACTAATTTTCGCGTAATCTAACTTTTCTGTAGTATCGATTTTTACTTGACCAGAAATTAACGCATATAGCTTGTTTTCTTTTAATTCGGTATTCTCTCCAGCTTCTATCTGTGCAGTTTTTCCTTCTCCACAAGGAATTAAATTACCCAACAAATCTACCCCATCCTTGCCTTTTTCTGGTGGTAAAACCTCTGCTAATAAGTCTCCTTTGTTGCATACTTGAATCACATTTAAAGCGCGAAAATCTACTTTACCAGAAGCATTTTCTTTTGGTTTCGCACGTGGAAAGGGATCAAAATAAAACTGAATTCTTCCATCCACACTAGAAACTGGTTCTATCGCTTCTGCAATAAGAAAACGTTTTTTCCAGTCTCCTTCTTCTTTTAATTCTTCGATTTCGCGATTAGCAATACGGTAGATTAAATCTTCTTTTATGCCAATCTTAACACCTTTTTCTTTTAATGCTTCTATGATATCTTCGAATTCTAACCACTTTCCTTTATAAACCGGAGGTACAATTTCTATGTAGGCTTTTCGAAAATCATCACTTAAAATGATTTCGAATTTTGCATCTTCGGATTCTGGTTCTTGCCACTTTCCTATATTATACCACTTTCCGTCAGATTTTTTTACTATTTGCTTTACTTGTTCTGGATTAAATTCTATCTGAAATAATTCCAAGCGTTTTGCAACTTCTTCGTAATCTACATATTTTCCGTTAAACTTATTTTCTGGTGGAAATACACATAGATAAGCTGAGCCTTCGCGATTTTCGACCAAAAAATAACCATCTTTGTTTTTATCTATGCTCTCTACAAATTCTTTAAAATCCACCATATTTTTGTTATGAATTTCGGCAAATTTTCGAAAAATCAAAGAAATAATCGGGATAGGTTTTACTTACACAATTTGGATCGATAATCTCCAAATCTGTTAAAAAGCTTCCCAAAGAAAATGCCATTGCCATGCGATGATCTTTGTAGGTTTCTATTCTCGGTTTGGAAAGAATTTTTTTCGGTGGATAGACTTTTAATCCATCTTTCTTTTCTTCTACTTCTGCTCCGAATTTCGAAAGTTCATTACACAATCCCTTGATTCTTTCGGATTCTTTTACACGCATATTTTCTACGTTATAAATTTGGATGGGAGCATTACTAAAAAGCCCCGTTATAGCTAATGTCATGGCAGCATCTGGCATTGCATTCATATCGACGGATATACCATCGATAGACTTTCCTTTTTTTACCGTAATGGAATTTGATTTTGCTTCTACAATACCACCGATTTTTTTTATGATTTCTATATACTGAATGTCCCCTTGGATAGAAGATAACCCTAATCCTTTAACAGTTACTGGACCAGATACCAAACCAGCTGTATAAAAATAAGTTGCAGCTGTTGCATCTCCTTCGATCCAAAATTCTTTTGGAGAACGATACCTTTGCATAGGTATTTTAAAATATTTATAATTTTCATTTAATACATCAACCCCAAAAACCTTCATTAAATGGATAGTCATATCGATGTAGGGTTTACTTACTACATCATCTAGCACGAAAATTTCTATTTCTTTTTGTGTTAAAGGAGCAGCCAAAAGCAGTGCACTAATAAATTGGCTAGAAGTTTTACCAGATACAAAAATTTGATTGTTTTTCCATTCGCCAGAGATTATCTTTACAGGTGGTGTTCCCTTTTCTGATGTTATAATGTCTACTCCGATTTTCTGTAATGCTTCTACGAGATCAAAAATAGGGCGATTTCGCATTTGATTATTACCGTCTATTACAACTTCGTAAGGTATTTTTTGTGTTGAAAGAATTGCAACTAATGGTCTTAAAGCAGTACCAGCATTTTCTAGGTTAAAATAATTGGTTTTAAGGTTTAAAATATTACTGCCCTTAATACGATAGGTTTTTTCTTTTTCTTTTACACATTCAATTCCCATTAGTGGAAATGTATTTAATAACACTTGAACATCATCCGAATTGGGAACATTATAAATAAGGGTTTCTTCTGCACAAAAAGAAGCTAAATACAAAACCCGATTAGCAATTGACTTCGAACCGATTACTTCTACTTCTCCTTCGAAACTTTTTATACGGGGTAGGTATAAAATTTCTTTTTCTCCTTCTTGGAATATTTTAAAGATAGACATACAAAATGCCATTTTTTTTTAAATCACATAATGAAAAGAAATAATAAACAAATCGAAGAATCAAAAGAAATACAACTAGATTTTACAAAACTTCAACAAGTTGCAAAAATCAAAGAAATCTTACCCGTAGTTGTACAACATGCAATCACCAAAGAAGTCTTAATGCTTGCATACATTACTCCAGAAGCTTTAAAAAAATCCATCGAACTAAAAAAAGCAGTTTTTTACAGCACGACAAGAAATGAATTATGGATTAAAGGAGATACATCGGGAAATTATTTAGAACTCCAAGAAATTCGCATAAATTGTGAACAAAATTCTCTGCTTTTTTTGGTAATACCCGTTAACGATGGAGTGTGTCATACATTGAAAAAAAACAAAAACGAACACAGAGAAACGTGCTTTTACAGAAAAATAAACAACGATAAATTAGAATTTATCCCAAAATACGATTAATTTCTTGCAAAATCATGAAAATCTATTTTTTTGTATAGTGTGAAGTATCCAGAAACCAAACCAGCACCACCTCCCAAGTGGATGAGGATTCCTTTAAAATTTGCAATTCCACAAGAATACATCGACGAAAATCGAATTGAACAATGGAATCTTATCGAGACAAAACAAATTGTAAAAAAGAATCAGCTCAATACTGTTTGCGAAGAGGCTAGTTGTCCGAATTTAAACCATTGCTGGGGATTAGGAACTGCTACTTTTCTTATAATGGGAGATCGATGCACTAGAAGTTGTGGTTTTTGTGATATAAAAACAGCTAAACCTTTTGCATTAGATCCCACAGAACCTAAACGATTAGCAGAAGCAGTAAAAAAAATGCACTTAAAACATGTTGTAATCACCTCTGTGGACAGAGACGATCTTAAAGACTGCGGAAGTAGTCATTTTGCCCAATGCATCATAGAAGTAAAAAAAGAAAATCCTACAACTACCATAGAAGTTTTAATTCCCGATTTTAAAGGAAGAATTGAAAACCTACAAAAAATTTGGGATGCAAAACCAGAAATAATCAATCATAACATAGAAACAGTTCCTTCGCTGTATAAGTATATTTGTCCGCAGTCCAATTATAAGATTTCTTTAAAGGTGTTAGAATTATCTTCGAAACAAGGATTTTTAACTAAGACGGGATTAATTGTTGGTTTAGGCGAAACCATAGAAGAACTAAAAGAAGTTATAGAAGATGCATATAATTCTGGAACACATATATTAACCATTGGACAATATCTACAACCAACCCCCAAACATGCTCCTTTAAAAAAATATTATTCTCTGCAAGAATTCCAAGAACTAAAAAATTTTGCTTACGAATTGGGATTTTTACATGTAGAATCAGGTCCCAATGTAAGGTCTTCTTTTCATGCTGGGGTGGGAGTAGAAAAAATGATTGAAAAATTCTATCAATATAAAAAAAATAATGATAATCTTTTTAAAAAAAGTGTCTAATATTATAGAAGGAGCAATCTAATGAAGATTATAAAATTATTCATCGCTTTTTGCACACTAATTTTAGTGATCACTTTATGTACAAAAAGTGATAATAAAAACAATGATGCAAATGCATTATCTTTACTTGCTAATTTTACCGACAATGGAAATGGTACAATAACAGATGCAAGTGGTAAAATGTGGATGAAGTGTACTTATGGACAAGTTTGGGATTCTGCAACCAATTTATGTACTGGTACGGGTGGGGGAACAACCTATGGTGCAAAAAGTTTAGCAGCATGTAGTACAGCTGGTTTATGCTATGATAGTTCAACGTTACTTCTTAATTCCGGTCCAGCATTTGATGCATGTAATGATCTAGTCTTCGCTGGGTATTCCGATTGGAGGCTACCTACAAAATACGAATTAGGGGGACTAGCACAAGGATTAGGAACAAGAAATGTGTTTTTATTATCATTTCCTAATACACCGGATGATAAATTTTTTTGGTCTAGTTCCATGTCCGAAACTGATCCCAAGTTAGCATATTCTGTTAATTTTTCCGAAACAGACTTTGGTAAAGAATATACAAGAACTACAACAACTATTTTATATGTCCGATGCATTAGACCATGAATTGGTGTTACTAATCTACCACCAACTCCATAAAAATATTTCTAATGTAGAAGATTTAACCGATAAAGATATTAAGATGATATTGATAAAAACAATACAAGATGTTCTTAAAGATGTAAAAATAGAATTGATAGATTCTAATGAAATAATGCTTATAAAAGAAAACCAAAATGTTAAAATTTCTTTACAAAAATGGGTTGATAAAATAAAATTGCTTTATCAAAATTATTCGCCTTATTTTGAAGTTAAGTAAAGGTTTTGTATGTTTTTTTTGGTATGGATCATTCTTTTTTTTATTCTATTTTGGGTAGTTATAGTTGTTTCGTATTGGGAAAAGCTCCTTCGCTCCAAAGATGTATATACGAGAGAAGAGTTAATTTATTTCCACCAGATTTTTGATATCCAATTAAGAAAAATGAACCCAGAACATAGTATTTTGGGTTATATAATGTTTTCTTTTGGCGTACTAATAGCCTGGCTTTTAACCCTATTTGGTGGTCTTATTAGTCCAGATACTGGACCAGAGCCAGATTATGCATCGAACGAAATGGCAAATTATTTTTTTCAATCTGCATTATTTGTTTTTATGCTACATATTGTATGGCCATCGTTAAAATTCTTTTTAGAAGAACGTTTTGCCCCACAAATTCTGATAGACTTAATGAATCAAGATAAACCTTTTTTTACTGGATTATCAATCACTCTTCCTTCGATTTCTCTGGCTTGTTGGGGAATGTATCATCAAATCCATTTTTTATTTATATTGATCAATGGAGTAATTCTTTTAACCTATTCAGCATATCAAATTCAAAGAGAAAAAGATCATGAGCAAAATCCACAACCTGACGATAAAGAAGAAATAGAGGTATGAATTCGAAAATATATTCAATGTTTTTAATACTTTTATCGTTTTCAATCTATAGCCAAAACATCAATTTACAAGAATCCGATAAAGTATTTGAACCTGCAAGAGTAAGACAAGAGGGATTAACAGGATTTTCCGATACTCCTTGGATGACACCATTTAGTCAAATCAAAGATAAATTCAAAACATTAGCAACCACAAACATAAACAACGAAAAAATCGAAATCCTTCAGATGGAAAGGAATAAATACATTCTAGTAAAAAGAAATAACATTGTTTATCGATACAATTTTTATAAAACCCCTTACGAAGTGGTTAAAATAAAAAATCATAACCTACCTTTCGATGAATACGATAAAACTGACGCAGTATTATACCAAGTTCGTGTAATTCTACCATTTATCGATGCTAAATTACTGGAAGAAAAACTACAAAATGCTTACGGAAAAAAAACCAAATCCACCGTAGACGAAAAAACTCTTCGTGGTGCAGACATCTGGGATTTAGATGGTGGATACATCTTTCTATGGTATGAACCCTATAACAATAAGGCATTCGCAAGAAGAATAGATTATATCAGTAAAGAAATGTCTAAAAGAATCTTAGAAGAATCCAATGACTATTTTGATTCCAAAGAAAAAGAGCTTCTTCGCGATCTAATTGTAAAATGATAACAATATATTTATTTTATCTATACCATTCATTCTGAATTTGATCCGTAGAAATAATACCTTCGATTTGTTTTATGTATTCTTTTTGGTTTTGAAGGGTATTTTCTATTTTGTTCAATTGATCTTCCCCTTTTTCCTGAATAAATCTTTCTAACTGAAAATAAATTTCTTTCGCTAAGGGTAAATCTGCATTTTTTGAATAACTTTTTGCATATTCATCGTAGAGCATATCTTCGAAAATCTCCTGAACCCTACCACCGTATAGTAAATCATTTTCTTTATTGAGGGTTTTTCGCATAGAATTTAACATCATTTTTATGAATAAACTCTGAAATTCCAAAGAAACATCGTATAGGCGTTTTTTTTCTTTGGGAAGTTTTTCTGGATTTTCTAACCTACGATAATCCATTTTTTCCGAAGGAATTTTCCCCTGTAGATTTTCGTTCACATTCGAAGACTTCGACGGAATTTGTTTTAAAAAAGGAAAATATTTTTCTATCGAAATATCCATCTTATTAAACTTTTCGGAAATTTATCGATTTTGAATAGTTTTTTTTGTAGTAAAATGGTGATATAATATAGCATTGGGAACGTTTTTATACACAAAAAAAGGTTGAATTTTTTTTTAAGAAATATGTTAAATTTTTCTATGTATTCAAAATTTGCTTTTATATTTTTTTCGAGCATTACCTTTTTATTTTCGAATCCTTGGGAAAAGGAAAAACAACAAATGATAGATACGTTAATTCAATACGGAATTCAAGATAAAAATGTACTGGATGCAATGTCGAAAGTTCCTCGTCATGAATTTGTCCCCAAAGCTTATAAATCCTATTCTTATGAAGATACCCCCTTGCCTATTGGTTTTGGACAGACCATTTCTCAACCTTACATCGTTGCTTATATGACAGAACAATTAGATGTTAAAAAAAAGGATGTTGTATTAGAAATTGGTACAGGTAGTGGATATCAAGCTGCGGTTTTATCGTTGTTAGCAAAAGAAATCTACACAATTGAAATTGTTCCAGAATTGTGCGAACGTTCCAAAAAAACATTAAAACAATTAGGTTACAATAATGTTTTTGTAATCTGTGGAGATGGTTATAAAGGCTATCCTGACAAAGCTCCTTTTGATAGAATTCTTTTAACTGCTGCACCAGAAAAAATTCCCGAAATTCTAATTCAGCAATTAAAGGATAATGGAATCCTTGTTGGACCAGCAGGTAAAATACAAGAATTACAGTATCTATATAAAATTCAGAAGATTAATCATAAAATAATCGAAAAAAAATTAATACCCGTACGATTTGTACCTATGGTAAAACCATCAAAATAATGTTTTTTGATTGACATGAGATTGAGTCTCATTATTATGTAACCATGTATATTTGTATATGTAAAGGACTAACAGAAAACCACATAGCAAAATCTATCCAAGAACTGGAACGATCTTATGGATATGTAAACATAAGTTTGATTCAGAACTATACGGGTGCTGCAACAAAATGCGGCTGTTGTAAAGATCAAATCCAACAATTCATCAAAGATTCCCAAAAAATGGTTGTAAAAAAATAAAATCAATAATATTGACATAGATTAGGAGAATAAAATGAAGGGCGATACAAAACTTATAGAACATTTAAACGGTTGTTTGAAAAATGAGCTAACAGCAATCAATCAATACTTTTTGCATGCAAAAATGCTGGATAATTGGGGCATAAAAAAATATGCACATAAAGAAAGAGAAGAATCCATCGAGGAGATGAAGCATGCAGACAAAATTATCGAAAGAATTTTATTTCTAGAAGGTTTACCCAACCTACAAGATTTAGGTAAACTAAAAATTGGAGAAAATATAAAAGAAATCATTGAATGTGATCTAAAAGCAGAATATGAATCACGCGAATATTTAATCAAAGTAATTCGATATTGCGAAGAAATACAAGATTATGTATCGAGAGAATTACTCGAAGAACTATTAGAGGATACAGAAGACCACATTGACTTTTTAGAAACACAACTTCAACTCATAGAAAAAATCGGTATTCAGAATTTTATTCAAAGTTGGGTCTAGTTATACATATACCTTGGCAGAGTTATAATATTCCACAATTGCTTCTGCAATGGTGGAATAGGTTTCTATAAATTTATCATCATCACTTTCTAAAAGCGTACAACGAAAACCCTGCAATGGTGTTACAAACGTTGATAAAGGAACAACACAAATATTTTTTGCCCCAAGTAAATAATAAACAAATCGCTGATCATTAGAAAGGTTTGGATTACTACAAATTTCTTCTATAAATTGCTTTACAACAGGATGTTTGATTTCTAACTTCATCTTAGGATTCAATGGTTCGTTAAATACAATGGTTGCATAAAAAGCTCCTTTGGGTGGATTAAAAGTTATCCCTGGCACCTTAGAAAAGATTTTTTCGAGCATTTCGCTTCGTCTTTTATAAAACTGATTTCTCTCGTTAATCCAATTTTTATACTCGGGATGGGTCATAATTTCTGGAATTACGTATTGAGGCAAGGTAGTAGAAGATACTTCTAACATTTTTGCATTCAATATACTTTTTATATAACTTTCGAACATGGGTTTTTTATGGTGATTGTAAACTTCTATCCAACCACATCTTGCACCTGGCCAAGGAAATTCTTTCGATATACCTTTTAACGAAATCGCTGGAACATTATCTACAATCTTGGATAAAGGAACTGCACCTTTGCCATTATAAGTCATGTTGATATAAATTTCATCAGAAATTAAAAACAAATTAAATTTTTTTGCAATAGAGACTATTTCTGATAATACTTCTTCGGGAAAAACAGCTCCTGTTGGATTATCTGGATTGATGATCATTATACCAGCGATAGATTCATTGTATTTTACTTTGTTGTAGAGTTCATCTAAATCGGGCATCCAATTTCTGTCTGGATCCAACCTATACGTAATTGGTGGATAACCAGAATGTGCAGCTTCCGCAGAAGAATGTGTTGGATATGCTGGCGAAGGTCCTATTACACGCGCTTCTCGACGTAAAAAACCATAGATTTTACTTACAGCATCCCCTAATCCATTAAAAAAAATGATATCTTCCGGATCGATTTGTGCATAACCTTCCTGATTTAAACGTTCTGCCAAAAATTCACGTGTTCTTTTTAAACCTTTTGTGGGACTATATGCATATACTTCGTCTTTTGATAATGCATTCTGAATAATTTCTTTCATCCATTGGGGAACTTTGGTTCCTTTTTGGACTGGATCCCCTATATTCTCCCAAATAATAGGTTTTCCAAGAATGTTATGGATTTTTTCTGCAATCGTTACAATGCCTCGAATTTCGTAGCTTAATTCTGTTGCACCAATATGCACAATATTGATTCTCATAAGTTATTATATACCAAAAAAACTGGATTTAATTCTTAGTCAAAAGAAAAGTGACACCAATTTGTAAAGATGTTATGATGATTTCACCGCGGCGTGGGTTTACCAATACTTTTCTTCGATCAATAAAATTCGAAGGACCTGTTTTAGCAGTCACTCCCATGTTTTTGATGTTAAAAAACAATTCGTAGTTTTTAAGCCTATAGAAAAGACCTAAATTCAATAATGCGTGTAATTCTTGAACATAAGGACCACTATATGCTAAGTTTCCATAACCAAAACCTAAACCTGAACCAACAAAAAAGGTCCATAGTTCTTTTTGGTAAAAATAATAATGATAAAATAATTCGAGTTGAAATACCTTTGTTAAGATACTATATCCATTAAGTTCTTTAGTTACTGGCAAGTACAGATCACTTTCTGGGATGATTTTATTCGAATTAAGATAAGTAAAAGGTAAAGATAAATTAAACCCCAATTGAAAAAAATTTATCCCTATTCCCCATTCGCTAGTAGGGTTTTTTAATCCATATTGAAAATCCATCGAATACGATGTTAGAGAAAAATCGGGATTTCTATAAATGGGACCTACCTTCTCTATTAAAGGTGTCCATATAGGTGAATACAAAATACCATTGTTTATTCCAGCCTCTATTAAATCTAACCCCTGACCAGAACTATTGATTATATTCCCCGCACCATATAAGCCATAACCGGGAAGAATTCTAATAAATTTCTCTTGACTATAAGCTGGAAAATATATTAAGAAAATTATAAATTTTATTATAATAATTTTTATAAACTTCATATAAAAAATGCACTGCAAAAATGCAGTGCTCGGACAATCTCGATGATTATCAACCAATCTAAATATCGTCATATAACAAAAATCACTTAATAAACGGTTGAAAATTTTTTTCGTTTAAATGCAATATTTCGTTAGGTCGAAAAAATTTTTTATAATTCATTTTATTACACTTTTCTATATAATACCCAATATAATAATAATTGGCATTATATCTTTTCGCAAGTTCAATTTCTAACAATATAGAAAATGTTCCCAAACTAAACTTTGAATAATCTGGATCGTAGAAAAAATAAACACTTGACCAATAGTCTTCGATTAAATCGAAAATCCCTACACCAATGATTTTTTCATTTTCTAAAATTATCAGTTCTTTTGTTAGAGGTTCTTCTAAACAGCTATCAACAAAAAAAGACATATAACCATTTTTTAATTGTTCTAACAATAAGAGTTGATATTCATTGAATGAATAATTTTTATTAATTAATTTTATAATAATATTTAAATAATCTTCTTTATTTTCTTTTTCTGGCACCTCGTCAAACAAAGAATCTTTATGTACATAGAATTTGTATTTGTAATATAATGACAATTTTCTTAGATCGAATTCAGGAGTTTGAATCTTGTAAGAAATATGATCGATCAACTTATTCCAAACGCGTTTTTGCGATTTACTTTTTTTAAAAGTATTTATTGGAACACGAAGAACTTTACATTCAAGGCAGTTTAAGCAAAAAGGTCGGTAAACATAAAATCCTGCTCTTCGAAATCCCTGATCTAATAATACTTTGTATTCTTTTGCAGACATCTTGTTTTTCGTAAAATAATAAAGATGATGAAAACGATCACTCAAATAAGAACAAACATTATGAGAAATTCCTACAAACATCAAATTTTGGTATAAATGAGTTTCAAGATCAAAATGCATATAAAAAAACTTTACTCGTAAATCCAATAAAAAATCAAGTTCTTTATGAAGAGAGTATACAATTTTTCCCCCGGTCCTGCTATACTTCCCTTGGAAGTATTAGAACAGATTCGTGATGAACTTTTGGATTATCAAAATACTGGAATGTCTGTAATGGAAATGTCCCACAGAGGTTCTGTTTTTAGCAAAATACACGAAGAATCCATGGCTTTATTGAGAAAAATCGCAAATATCCCCGATAACTTCGATATTTTATATATGACAGGTGGAGCATCCACTCAATTTGCCTTAGTACCATTAAACCTCACAGGTAATCGATTTAATCAAAAAGGTGGTATGGCTGGATATATCAATACTGGAACTTGGTCTACCAAAGCCATTGAACAAGCAAAAATCTTAAACGTAAACCATCAAGTAATTGCAAGTTCAAAAGATAAAAATTTTAGTTATATACCAAAAAATTACGAAATTCCACCAGGATTAGATTATCTTCATATTACTTCGAATAACACAATTTATGGTACGCAATACAAAAAATTTCCTGAACCTAAGGATACAAAACTAGTGATTGACATGAGTTCTGATTTTCTTTCTTATCCGATAGATTGGACCCATATTGGTTTAATTTATGCTGGTCTACAAAAAAATGCTGGTCCATCTGGTATGACCGTAGTGATTATTGATAAAGAATACTACAAAAGAGAATATGAACATCTTCCCACGATGTTTCGCTATTCCACATTTGGTGAATCTCAAAGTTTATACAACACACCACCAACCTTCCAGATCTATGTCTTTAATTTAATTCTAAAATGGATAGAGAAGAGAGGTGGATTAGAAGAAATCCATAAAATCAACGAAAGAAAAGCAAAATACATTTACGATGTAATAGACGAAAGTAATGGTTTTTATATTGGTCATTCCGAAAAAGAAGATCGTTCTCTAATGAATGTAACATTTCGATTAAAGAATGAATCTTTACAAGACGAATTTATAAAAAAAGCCAAAGAACATGATTTGGTAGAATTAAAAGGACATCGTTCCGTTGGTGGTATGAGGGCATCAATTTATAATGCTATGCCAGAAGAAGGCTGTAGAATATTAGCAGAATTTATGAGGGAATTTTACAAAAAACATGGATAATATTTATGCTATGGTTAAAATTAGGTAAAAAAGAATTGATTAACCTTGCGCATGCTCGCTCCATTAAGAAAGGACCTAATTCGACCATAGAAATTTATATGGATCCGGTATCTGGCAAACGGATCCTTCCTTTTCCTGATGATCAAAAACGCGACGAAGTTTTCGATAAATTAGTAGAAAACTTAATTCGATTAAGAATGGCATTAGAATAATTTATTGATAAAATTATTCTATAAAACCACACCCCATTTTGATTGGAATATTTTCTAGGTAAAAATGTATTCTTAAAGATAAGGGAATATCAAAGAGAATCAATTTTATTCTATAAGTACGACAAAATTCCCACAAGTAAGGAAAAATATCTTGTCGAATATTTTTTAAACCTTCGAAATGTATGCCTAGTAACATTGTTTCTTCTTGATAAGAATTACGTAATCGAAGTATATCCTGAAAAATACTATCGAGTGTTTGTTTATCTAAAACAAAAATTTTATATGATAACAATGGATACATAAATTCTACTATACAATTGTTTTTTAACTTAAAAAATGGTTCCTATGAATCATCCGTCAAGAAAAAAAATTATAACTTCGTGGATTATCGAAATATTTTTTTTGATTTTACAGATTATCACTTCGATTCTCTACATTCCTTTATTAAAAAATACAAAAGGTAATAGAGGCAATATTTTAATCATTACGGATTTATTAACATCCCCTCTACTCTACTTATATTTTAGACAAAAACTCGCAAGAGAAGGTTATAATATTTTTTTTTACTATTGTTTTAATCCATTCCTTCCTCTTAAAAGACATACAGAAAGACTTTCTGAGCTTTTATTAAAAATTCCCAACAATCAATTTACTATTATAGCTCATGGTGCTGGTGGATTATTGCCTTTATCTTTACCAGATGAAGCCAGAAAAAAGATCCATCGACTAATTACACTAGATACACCCTTCTGGGGCACTCAGTTATTTCAATCTTTAAAATTTATAAAGGCATTTTATGACATTTCTCCTCGAAGCGAATATTTATTAGCCTATAAAATGAATGCATTACTATACGAAGAATTTTTTCCCATAGTTGCATGGCAAGACGAATGGATTGTTCCAGAAAATCTATTACGTTTTGGTCAAGGAAGAGATATTTTATTAGATATACCTGGAAGATTAAACCTAATTCTACACAGAGAAAACGTAAATACAATCATACAATTTTGTAATCAATTTTTTCCCCACAATATAATTCTTCAGAACAAACCTAAAGATTCAGCAAGAGAAAAAAAATCAAAAAAGAAAAGCATCAATCAAAATAAAAAATAGAACATTTTTTTAAAAAAAGTATATATAAATATATGTGAACAACAAATACTTAAACCAACCCATAAAAATAAAAGAAATTCCGTTAGAAGATAGACCAAGGGAAAAATTAAAACAAAACGGCATTTCTAGTTTATCGGACTTAGAACTCGTAGCCATACTATTAGGTACGGGCATAAAGGGATTTAATGCTCTTCAAATATCTGAACAGGTTTTAGAAATCCTAGACAAAAAAAATACCATACCCGATCTCGAAGAGCTATTGACAATACCAGGTATAGGAGAAGTAAAAGCTATGATGATTCTAGCTGCAATGGAACTGTTTCGTAGGAAGTGGAAACCACTTCCGCGACGAGTACAAACTGCAAAAGATGTTTTTTTAGCCATTTCGCATTTTGCTAATAGAAAGCAGGAATATTTTCTTCTAATAACACTTAATGGAGCAAACGAAATTCTTAATGTACACGTAGTTACCAAAGGGATTCTTAATAAAACCATTGTCCATCCAAGAGAAATCTTTGTACTTGCAATAGAAGATAGAGCAAATGCCATCATTGTGGCACATAATCATCCATCGGGGAATTTAAACCCAGGCGAAGATGACATCAACACAACGCAGGTATTAATCGATTCGGGAAAACTTTTAGGAATTCCCTTGTTAGATCATATCATCTTTTCGGAAGTCCAATATTACAGTTTTGTAGAAAATCGATTAATGTAAGACTATTTTTTTAGTTTTTTTATTTTTTTGTTGACCAAATGGTTAATGAATGATATATTGATAAAAAAAATTATGAAAAATCAATCTATTATAACAATTATGTTTCTATTGAATTCTTGTGTTACAACAAATGCAGGAATAACAACATCAAACATTCCGTTAAACCATAATTTACAAAACATAAAATATATCACAACCGACACGATAAAAAAATCTTGGTACAATTTCGACATAGGAATATTAGGATTTCCCTTACAAGAACCACCTATTGACGAAGCAATTAAAGAACTATTATCGAAACATCAAGGGGATGCATTGATCAACATAAAATACTACACACAAAAAAGTATATTTTTGTTTATTACAAAAAATACTCTTGTAATCAAAGCGGATGTTGTAAAAATAGAAAAACAAGAAAACGAAATTTCACCAACCAAAAAACGATGAAGTTAATAAAATTTTATATAATTTTTTTATTTTTTTTGAATTGTTTTGCAGGAGCTTTTATCGATAAAGGCGGTCATGTTGATTCTATGTTTTTAACGAATTCTGCAACAAACGTATATAGAAATAATTTTTATGTGATTTGTTTAAAAAGTGATGATCAAAATCCAGAAGAAGAAATGGATATATCAAAAAAAATTCAATATATACCTTTCGAACAATATAAAGGAGGTTGCGAACAATATGGGGAAGTATCTCAGTTTTATTTATTTCATTTATTTCCAACATCTGATTCTTTGGATCCTGAATATGCCATAAATACGGTTGTACAGAAACTCGAAGGTGATACAATGATCAACATTAGAGGATGGCACGAAACCCATTATTATTCATTGTTAGGTCAAGTAAGGGTATTTAAAGTTAAAGGGGATGTGATTAAATTTGCAATTCCAGAAAAAAAATAGTATGAGATATTTAATCTTTTTTTTATTCTTGGTTTTTTCTTTTTGTTTAGTAGAAGATGCTTCGATAAAGCAACTCGATGCGTATTCGGAACTTTCTAAGGCAATAGAATATAAATACAAAGAATGTGGTAATAAACCCGATCAACCACTGATTCCACCCACTAAAATCGATAGAAATTCACTTAAAATATGTACATTATCGATTTTAAGAATGGATTGTCCTTTTAATGAATATCCAATTTTATGTTATGATATGTTTTTTGATATAATACTAAAATGAAAAAAGTTAATAAATTTATTATATTTTTTATTTATTTTTTTATATATAGTTTATATAGTTTTGAATTTAGTATTCAGGTTTTAAACGAAAAAAAAGAACCAGTAAACGATGTTCGAGTGATTTTAATAGAAACCAAACAAGCTGAATTTACCAATAGTAAAGGAATAGCTGTTTTTGAGGTTAAAACACCAGGTTTTTATAACGTTAGAGTTATTTTAAACGATGGTACGATCTTACAACCAAGCATTCAAGTACTAGGTCAGGGACAAGTAATTCCAATATATACAAAACAACCATTTGAACAAAATCAAGTCCAAGAACAAATTGTTACAGAAAAGGGCGTTGTTGTAATCGGAAAAAAAAATAAACAAACTTCCTCTGTTTATAATGTTAAACTCGAAGAAATCAAACGCATTCCAGGTCAGTTTGGAGAAGCTTTACGTGGTATAGAAAACCTTCCTGGGGTAAATGCTCCACCTTTTGGAAATGGAGATTTAGCACTTCGCGGAGCAAATGAAGACTCAAATTCTTACTATGTGGACGATCTACCTATTGCATACCCTTATCATTTAATCGCTTTAAATTCAGTACTACAAAATGAATTTATCAACAACATAGATGTATATACTGGTTCTTATCCTGCGCGATATGGCGATGCAACAGGTGGTGTAATAGCAATATATACACCCGACAATGTAGAAAAATTTGGTGGACTAACTACATTTAGTTTATGGTCGAGCAGTGCATTGTTTCAATCCCCTGTTTTTGATAACCAGGGATATTATATTATTGGTGCAAGAGTATCTTACTTAGATCAAACCTTGGCGTCGTTTATACCAGATAATGTGACTCTAATTCCTAAATATCAAGATGCACAAGTAAAATATAAGTTCAATTTAACCAATGAACAATCTTTGTATTTTTATCTAATTGGTTCCAAAGATTCTTTTGTTGCAAAAGTTAAAGATGATCCCTTAGGAGATCCCCTTCAAGAACCTCCGCCAGATTTAATTGGCCTTAGAGCTGCTGTAAACAGAGATTTTATCACAACTGCAATCCGACATGTGTATCAACCAAGTTCTATTTTTTATTCCGAAACGACATTGCTATATTACACGAAGCGAATTTATCTCGACGCATCTGTGGGGAATATTTCTGCAAAATTCACGAGAACAGAAGGCTATGGTGCTCTAAAAAACGAATCTTCTTTCGAAATTATAAAAGATCATCTTACATTAGAAACAGGGATTGAACTACGCAATTTTATCTACAAAAATAAAGGACAAACAGTTCGGCAGATTGATCCTCTAAATCCATCCCCCAATCCTTATAAGACGAACCCCCCAGATTTCGAAAAGGTGCCAGTGAATGATTCGAGCATTAGTCCTTTTAACAATGCATATTTATTATTTATTATCAAAACTCCATGGGTAGAAATTTTACCAGGCTTAAGATACGAATATTTTTCCTTAAACAAGCAAGAGGTAGTTGATCCACGCGCAACATTTGCTATTCCTATTACAAAAGAATTTAAACTGATAGGTGGTGGTGGAATCTATCATCGATTACCAAATGGAAATCAGTACTCACCTACATCGGGAAATCCCTACTTACGTTTCGAAAAAGCAAATCATTCTTCTTTGGGTTTTGAATATAAACAAGAATCATGGACATTTCGCTTGGAAGGATTTAAGCAATATTTTAACGATCTTGTAGTTGGCGATCCTTATATAACAACACCTGTTAAAATTAACCAAGACCCCGACATAAGAAAGCGAATCGAAGAACCAATTCTATACAATGCACCACTATATTTTTCTAATAAAGGGGATGGTTATTCTTATGGGGTAGAGGTTTTCTTAAAAAAGGATAAACCACCAGAAAAAAAAGGACTTTATGGTTGGATTTCTTATACTCTTAGCGTTTCCAAGAGAAGAGATCATATTCATCGATTAACGGATCAGGAAAAAGAAACTATTCTTAGTGCAAACGAAAGAAGACTTTTACAATATTACGATAACTCGAAAGAATATTCTTCGGATTTCGATCGTAGACACATAGTTAATGTTATATTAGGTTGGAAGATCAATCGCGAATATCAATTAGGATTACGATGGCGTTATTCTACTTCTACTCCCTATACAGAAATTATTGGAGACGATGGTGGTATTACCAAAAACAATGGAAGACCAATTTTCGAACCAAAATATTCGGATACAATTAACACAGTTCGGTTAAAACCATATCATCGATTAGATTTACGATTAGATAAATTCTTGAATTATGAATGGGGTTATGCGAACGTATACTTAGAACTGATTAATGCTTATATTCGCGATAATCCTGGAGGATTTGCTTTTGATAAATCTGTTCCTTATTCTAATATAAACCCACAAATTGCAAACGAATTTGGAAACCTAGAAATTACGCGAAAAGATGCAAGAATCCGTATTCCATTATTTAATGTTGGAATAGAGGTAAAATTCTGATGAAAAAAATCATATTTATATTGATTCTAGTACTTACAAATTTTTGCGAAAGAACACCAGAATACGAAAAATTAGAAGAATTAAGAAATTTTTATATTCTACTACAACTTCCTGATCAAAATAAAGTCAAAGAAATCTGTATAAATTCAGAAAACGAAGCGTTGAGTTGTATTGCTAATCCAGTAAATAAAAACCTATATCTTTCTACCATAGGTAGTTTTTATCAAATAGCGATTTCTAGCCAAAATCCCAACGACTATTGTCCATTAATTCTAAATTCACCTACATTAGCAAAGTTTACGAATGATGCAAAACGATGCCATTTGGAATGCAATCAAAACTATTGGAAAAGTCTTAGCGATTGTACAAATTTTTCCAACATCTTATCCGAATATACAAAGTGTTTACCAGGTATATGGATCACCCAATGCGAGAATTCTTTACTTAAAGATTGTCTAAGAAGATGCTTTACAAAGGGGGATCCTGTATGGTTTATTCCAAATGAGTAATCTATCTATTCAAGTAATTATAAATTACTTGATACAACATAGGATCATAACATTCCTTAGACATATGAGAACCATCGACAAAGGTATTGCAGAAAAATGTTTCGCTCGTAGAAAAATCCTTCCATTGATTTTCTGGAACTAGTTGCTTTATTCTTTCCTTCCATCTTTTGTAGGCATTTTGAATTACTTGATCTTTTTTAAGCTCTTCTTCCATAATTGGAGAAACTTGTGGTTTAATAACAAAATAATTTATCTGATGATTTTTTAATAATTCTAACGTCTTCTTAAAAAAAGTCCATTGTCTTTCGGATTCTTTATAATTGCTATACAACCATTTTTTAGTTCCCATAGCACTCTGTTCTATTTCCGAAAGATCGCGAACATACCATTCAGAAAAAGGAATCGCAGCAAGCCCACATCCATTATTTTTTCTTTGGTAATCTTCTGTATATTTAAATATTGTTAATATTTTATCATTAGGATTTTTAATACGATTCCACAAAACATACAAATCTGGTGGATATTTTTTTCCTGCAAACAATAAATAACCTAAAAAGTCCGATACCTCATCTCGTTCGAATAAATGAAAATATTTTACTACGAACGGTAAATCAAATGTATAAGGTAAGTTTGATTTTTTAAAACCAGGAGAATATTCATTAAACTGAAAAGGATCGGATTCTAACACTACAAGATTTGGTTTTACGTCTTTTGTTAGTAATTTTTCCAAAATATATAGATAAAAAGCAGGAGAGTTAACAGGTACAGAAAAATTAAACATTTCCCAATTCGGATAGTTTTTTTTAAAATCTTGATAATCAATAAACATCAACCTTGAGCTTCCTAATAGGATTAAAATCTTTTTATTTTCTTTGTTATTTTTATAAAATTTTTCTAATTCTTCTATTAGTTCTTCTTTATATTGATAATACAAAAAAGTAGCATCTTTTTGTGTTAACAATTGTATTTTTTTTATCAAAAAAATCTTATCTAAAATGAATAAGAGAATAAAAAGAAATAGAGGAATATAGGCTATCTTAACTTTTTTAAACTTTTCCATATACATCTCTTGTAAAAATATATTTATATAAATTTATCATTAAATAAATTAAAATTATTAAATTAATCCATGTATAAAATGAATATAAAGAAAAAAAATCTTTTATTCTATAAGGTAAAAGGTTAAAAACCCAAATATAGATTACAGGTATTATAAAAATCTTTAAATGTTTTTTTAAATATTTATATTTATAAATAAAATAAAAAAAATAAACTATTAACAATAATCCATAAGTATGATACCAACTTATTCCAGATGTCAACAATGCAGACAATAAAACAAAATACAAATACAATAAAAAAATAAAATAATTGTGCTGTTTTTTAAAATACAATAGAAGTGTAATTAAAACAACGTTAAATAGAATAAAGTTATTGATTAATTTTATCATCAAACTTACTTGTAAGGTTGATAAATTAATAAATGACAATGGTAATCCATATTGAAATTGCTTAAAGTCAGAAAAAGGTATTAGCAGTTTACACAATGCCCCAGAGATGGTTTGATTGTTTGCATAAGGCCGAACTACAGAATATTTTTGGTAGGTTTTTATGATCAAATTATACCATGTTTTAAAGATTTGTAGGTTTTCTTCGAAACCTAAATACAATGCAGGCAATAAAATCCCCAATAAGATACCAATTATCATTCCTATAATAATTTTATATCTCTTTCTAATAAAATAAAACCCCGCTACAAATCCTGGTATAATTTTAATTACAGTTGCTAATCCTATAACGATGCCATTTACAAAATCATAAAAAATATTATTATATTTATAATATAAATAGAAAGAAAAACTTATAAAAAAAATTAATATAAATCCTACATTTCCGTTAGAGATGTTTTGTACTTGTAGAGGAAAATATGCAAATAACGATAAAAATACCGATAAATAAACCTTTCGCTTAGAAATTTTGATATCCATATACGAAGGAATTCTAAACAAAAAAAATAAGCTCAGTAATAGCAGTATCAACTGAAAAATTTGATAAATAAAAGCACTCACATTATAAGAGAAATTAGTTAGAGGTAAAATCAAAAATGCGAATAATGGTGGATAAAGATAAGAACCAGCACCTTTTAAAAGGTTGATATTTTCTGATATTTTGGATAAATCTAAATCCTTGGGAATATTCTCTAAAAAATTTATAATTCTGTCTTCGTAATAAGGACTCTTTTTATCTTTTAATGTTTTCGATGCATTATAATAGTCTTCGAAATCACTTTTACTTCTTATAGAAAATAAAATATTTTGATCTTTTTTTTGTGTTTTTAAATCCAGAATTTCCAATGATTGATAACCAAGAATTCCAAACAAAATAAATAACATAATTTTTATATTTTTCTTATAGAGTAGCCAAACAAAAATTTTTTGTTTTAATAAAGAATAGTTAAAAAATTTTGTCTTTTCCAAAGATTGCATTTAGAAAAGGTTTTTTTAAAATAATATTACGTCAAATCATTTAATTATATGCTAGAAAATCAAGAACTACATGATTATTATTTTGAACTTCCAGAGGAATATATTGCAAAGTATCCAGTAATTCCAAGAGATCATGCCAAGCTAATGGTTTTATTAAACAACCAAATTATCGATGATTATTTTTATAATTTAGATCAATATTTGCCAAAAAATTCTGTTTTAGTATTCAATCGAACAAAGGTTTCTCACCGTAGAGTGTATCTATACAACGAAAAGAAAAAATCAACCTTCGAAGTACTTTTTTTAGAATGTATCGATAAAAACTTATGGAAATGTTTGATTAAAAAAGGAAGAAAACTTAAAAAAAACGATTATCTTACAAAGAATGATTATGTTTTTAAGTTAGAAAAACGCGATGATAAATTCTTCTATTTAAGTGCTTGGAAAAACCAAACTCCTACGATGACAAACATTAGCGAATCCGAAGAATTTTTTGAACTCTATGGAAATCCACCTATACCCCCATATTTAAAAAGACAAGCAGAAGATATCGATAAAAAATTCTATCAAACTGTTTTCGCGAAAGAACCAGGAAGTGTTGCCGCACCTACGGCATCTTTACACTTTACAGAAGAACTTTTAGAAAGAATTTCTCAAAAACATAAAATTCTGTTTTTGAACTTACAGATCGGTTATGGTACTTTTTCTCCTGTTGGCGAAAAAGAAATCAATCGTAAAGAATTGCACGAAGAATTCTACGAAATTCCCAAAGAAACCGTAGATTTTTTAAATCAAATAAAAAATCATCATCCTATCATTGCAGTTGGTACAACTACTTTAAGAGCTTTAGAAGATAACTTCTTAAAATTTCGTCAGTTTACCGAAGGCAAATTCTCTACGAAAATTTTTATTAAACCACCAGATCATGTTCTTTCTTCGGATTATTTAATTACCAATTTTCATCTACCAGCATCTTCTTTATTTATGTTAGTTTGTGCATTTGGTGGAACTCATTATCTAAAACAAGCTTATCAACATGCTATCAAAAATCGATATCGTTTTTATAGTTATGGCGATGGAATGATCATCCAAAATCGGAAATATTTCAAATCCTAAATAATAATTGACAAAATTCTTTAAAAAAATATTATAATTTTAATGAAAAATATATCCATCTTAAAAGAAATTAAACATCTAAAAATTCCTCACTTTCATTTAGATGGATTTCAAAAAAATATTTTAGATAATTTACATTTAGAATTTTTTTTAGAAAAAAGTAGAGTAATTATTACGCCAGATTTTCAATTTTATCTAACAGGCGATACACAAGAAAAAGAAATTATTGAAGTAGAAAAGCTTCTTAAAGAAAAAGATTTTCTTAATAAACTCAAAGATTTTATTATTTATAATTTAGCTTTATATTCCGCATTAATAGAAACAAATTCTTACTACATAGAAAACAACCAAAATTTAATTTTATGTAGGTTCGTGCCAGAAGCAAACCATAGAGATCAGTTTGAACTTAAAGTTTACACAATCCATCCAGATGAACTACCTCAAAACTATAAAGATAAAATTTATCTGGGAAGGGATTTTGTTTCTATAAAAACGTTAACGCGAAAATATTTAGGAATTTTATCCATTGCTAATAGCATAAAAGAACAAATAAAAAAATTAGAAAAACGATTAATTGAATATATTCCAAAAGAGATTTATTCCGAAATTCAAAGTGAATACATCGACGAAATAAAAGAGCTAATTTTGGAAATGTTGGATTCCACAGAAGAAATAAATAAAAGTGCACCAGAAGAAATATCCCATAAAACTTTAAAAGAACATCAACTAATAGAAGTAAACACAATATTCAGAAATATTAAACATATCTTGATGGATATCGAAGAAACAACTAAGGAAATGGAAGATAAATTATTTCAATTAAATCTACTTAAAGCATCTAAATATGTGATTAAATTTAAAAAAGATATTATAAATTATATACACTATATTTTAATAAAAATCAACGGTAGAATTTCTGATTCTGTAAATAAAATCCATATTTAGTTTGGGTTAACTTTTACATAAAGAAGCAAACCATTTTGCCGAACAACAGTGATTTCTTTTCCAACAGGTATTATGGTGCCATCGTCAGAAATGGCTTTCCAATAACTTCCAGAGATTTTAACTCTACCAGAACCTACATGTGGGTTGATTTCTTCTACAACGATGCCTTTTTTTCTTTCTAGACTATCTTTCGAAAATTGATATTTTTCTAACGACGGATAAAATTTAATTGTTATTTTTCTTAAAGTTAAAACCAAAATAATCGAAAGAATAGACCATAAAAAAAATTGATAAAAAATATTAGTAATAAATCCTAAATAAATCAACCCAGCCATTAATATGGCAGAAACACCAAAAAAGATAACAATCAATCCTGGGATGAACAATTCTATAAGAATTAAAATTATCCCAAAGATTAACCAGAATAATTCGTTCATATTCTATTCATTCTTCGTAAATAGGCTGGTTTTTGTAATTCTTCGAAATTGATGTCGAAATAATTATCGTCCGTATGGTTTTTGTAAGATTCTTTCGACTGATTTACAAACACTGGTTCTAAGATTTCTTCTTTCTGAGGAACTTGATTGTTCCATTTGTTTATATTGTATGAATATTTGTTATCTTCTTCTTGCACGTGAAGTTCTCTATTCTTTCTAATAGGGTAAGGATCTTTTGCAATTTTTTGTGTTCGACTACTTATTTGTTTTTTGGGTTGCAAATCGTAAGAATTAATTATGACAGATTCGTTGGCATTTTTAATAACTTGTTCTTCTTGCGGAGGATGAACTTTTAAGTTATCGTATAAATTAATGTTATAATCGTCTGGTTTTTTTGTAGGTTTATTTTTTCTCTTAAATCCCGTTGCAATTACTACAACATGTACTTCGTCTTCTAATGTATTATCGATGGTAAGGCCAATAATTTTATTTGCTTCTGGATCCACTTCTCTTGTAATTAATTCCGAAACATCTTTCCAAGTTTGTAGGGTTAGGTCGTTTCCTCCACTAACATTGATTAGAACACCTGTTGCTCCACTGATATCGGGATTTTCTAATAAAACATTATTAATTGCTTGGTTTACTGCATCGATTACTTTATTATCGCCAACACCTTTACCAAAGCCAAGTACAGCCTCCCCAGATGCACTCATGATATTTCTTACATCAGCAAAATCTACATTGATAATACCAGGCTTGTTGATAATATCTGAAATTCCTTTAACAGCATTGTATAATATTTCATCGATTAGTTTTAAAGCAACAGTTGCAGGAACATTTGGTTCAATAATCTGGAATATTTGATCATTTTTTATTACGATTAAAGTATCTACATGTTGTTTTAATGCCTCTATGCCTAATTTTGCATTTTTTTCTCTAACTTTTCCTTCGAATGCGAATGGAATTGTAACAACTCCAACAGTCAATGCACCTAAATTTTTTGCAATTTCTGCTACAATGGGAGCAGCACCAGTACCTGTTCCACCACCCATTCCAGCAGTAACAAATACCATATCTGCACCATCTAATGCTTTTGCTATTCTTTCTTTATCTTCTTTGGCTGCTTTTAATCCTTTTTCCGGATCTCCACCTGCTCCCATACCATTAGTGACCTTTTTTCCAATAACGATTTTTGTCGGGGCATTGGACATCTTTAAGGCTTGTTCATCTGTATTGATCACAATAAAATCTACATCAATCATTCCGTTTTCAATCATACGATTCACTGCATTGGAACCACCACCACCTACTCCAACAACTTTTATAATTGTTGGGGATGTTTTTGTATTTTCTATTTCTATCATAATTACTCCTTAGGTTGCATATTTATCCCCAAAATAGAAGCCCCTTAAATATTATCGACTATCCAACTTCTTAATTTTTTTAATAATTTTTTATCTTTTTGGATGGGTAATTTTTCTTCTTTATACTCTTGTAATGAATCTGCAAACAATTGTTTTGCAATGAATTTTACAATACCAACAGAAGTAGAAAACTCTGGACCACTTACTTCGGCAGATAATCCTTTTAATCCTTTAGGTTTACCTATTCTTGTTGGCAAACGAAAAATTCGCTGTGCTACTCTATCAATGCCCATTAGAATACTACCGCCTCCGGTTAATATAATCCCAGCAGTTAGTAAATTTATGTCAATCTTCTTTTTAATAATTTTTAGTATGATTTCGAAAATTTCTTCGATTCGTGCTTCTAATATTAAAGCAATATCTTTTAAGTGTACTAACCTACGAGGATTCTCGATGGTAGATGGAATTTCTATCTTAACAGTTGGATCTACTTCTTCTATGGTTGCAACACCATCCCTTTTTTTTACGAACTCTGCAATTTCGAATGGAATTCTAAAAGCATATTCTAAATCCGATGTTAAATGAAAAGAACCCAATGGTATACTAAAAGAATGAAAAACTCCACCATCCATATAGATAATTACATCTGTTACACCATAACCAAAATCTATCAATACGCAACCAGAATTCTTTTCTTCTTTTTTTAATACGGCTTCGGAAGAGGCAATAGAATTTAAAATCACATCATTCACTTCTAAACCAATTTTATAAAAAACTTTATAAATATTTTGTATTTGTACTTTCGGTGCAGAGATTATATGAACATTGGCTTCTAACCGAAATCCTGTCATACCTATGGGATCAGAAACACGGTTTTTTTTATCTACTATATATTCCCTCGATAAAACATGTATGATTTGATACTCCGGTGGTAGAACTATATTGGTAGCATTTTCTACGACTCTTTCAACATCTTCGGAAGTAATAACTCGATCTTCGTGAGATACAACATAAATTCCAGTAGAATTTTCTCCTTTTATATTGACACCACTTATATTTGCATAAACAGATTCTACTTGAACTGCACACATTTTTTCTGCGTCTCGAATTGCAGATTGAATAGAACGCGAAACACTTTCTAGGTTGATTAATTCTGCATTACGAACTCCATTCGTTTCTGCTGTACCAATTCCTATAATTTCTATATCTGAATTATGAATATTTGCAATGATAGCTTTTGTTATAGAAGAACCTATATCTACTGCACAAATTTTTCGTATCATAATTCACCATCAACAATTAACAGACTATCCTCTTCCCGAATATCCAAAAAGGCTTTTTTTATATTTTTTTCCTCGATCCATAATACAAGCGAAATAAATTTTACTTCCCAATTTTTTTTTGTATAATCTTTTATATCAATACGAATTTTTCTATCATCTAAAAAAAAAATCAACTCATTACTCGTTATTTTTATTTCTGATATTAACAATAAAATTGAAGGATTCAGATTTATAATCTTAACATAAGAATCAAGAAAAAAATTGAAATTGTCTATGTAAAAAGAATTAAAAACATCTAAACTATAATTTAGTATTGGTATTGTAGATGTATCATTATCGCATTTATTTTTTTTTATAAAGTTTTTAGAAGAAGTTAAAAATACATTTTCTTTTTTTCTGTAATCGTAGATGTTTAACACACAATAGTTTTTATATAGAGTAACATTCGAAGATTTTTCCGTTTTTAACAATAGATAGAATCCCAAAATTATAAAAAAAATTGATAAAAAAGATAAAATATATATTTTTTTCTCTCTAAAAAAATGCATTGTATTCATTTTTAATGGTTGTGAAAAAAAAGCAAATATTTTTTTATGAATAAAATAGATTATAAAACATTTTGCAAAGGTCTTTTTGTTATTATATATTCACGAATTTGTTGAGAAATATCTCCTGCTCCCATAAAGACCACACAATCATAATTCTGAAAGAAAATATTGTCATAATCTTTGTTTTCGATGTAATGCACATTTTTTCGGACAAACCTACCGATTAGTTCGGATGTAACACCCGATATGGGCTTTTCATCTGCCGCATAAAGTGGAAGTAAGTAAACATCGTCGGCATATTCTAAAACTTTTGCAAATTCCCTTGCTAATTCTTTAGTTCGTGTATAACGATGAGGTTGAAATACAATTGCGATTCTGTTGTTATATTTTTCTCTTAATGCTAATAAAACATTCAAAATTTCGTTTGGATGATGACCATAATCATCATATACATCGATACCATTAATTTTTCCTAGATAATCCATCCTTCTTTCTACACCGGGGAAACGATTTAATATTCGAATCAATGAATTTATCGAAGAACGATGAGTTACTTCATTTCCTAAAGAACGAATAGAAAGCGAAGGATATTCGAGAAGTAAAGAAAAAACTAATGCAATTGCACCAAGACCATTTTTTAAAAAATGACTGCCAGGAAACTTAAAGTGTATACCTTCATTGTAAGAATCATAGAACAAATTATCATCTTTGTATATTTGAAACTTTAATACATTATTCGAAGCCAAATTCCCTAAGAAAAAATATCGATAAAACTTTTGTGGTGGCAGGTGTGTTCCATAAGCAATATATGTTTTGTCTGATTTCTTGGGAAATTGCGCTAATTCCAGATCATCATTGTTTAAAACACAAACATCACAATCCAAAGAAAATTTATAAAAACTTTTTATTAAATTTTCGAAGCTTCCGTAGTAATTCAAATGATCTTGATCAATATTCAAAATTAAACGATATTTAGCAATCGATTTTAAAAAAGAACCATCAGATTCATCAGATTCATAAACAGCGATATGACCATTACCCATCTGAAACGAATGTGGCAAATACTTTGGAGTTCCACCAACTATTATAGTAGGGTTTAGACATAAATTTCGCAAGATCCAACCAATCATAGAGGTAGTAGAGGTTTTACCATGAGTTCCCGCTACTACTAATTGGATTTCGTGATTTCGCAATAAATAGTTTAAAAAATCCATTCGATGGAAAATTTGTATTTTATTTTGGTTTTGTAGTTCTATGGCTTTCTTTCTTTCTATGTGATCAACGTCTATTGCAGAGCTATAAACATAAAAGTCGGATTGTTCTAAAAGGTTTAAATCTGGGTCTCCAAAGGCTTCTATATGATAAGTCTTAAAAATTCTGTGTAAGGGATGGTTTATATTCAACAATGCTTTGTCGGATCCAAAAATTTTGTATCCCATTTTAGAACCTAGTAACGCGAGTGGCTTCATTCCAGAACCACATATACCACTCATGTAAACACTATATGCTTCTGACATTATAATATTAAAAAAATTCATTTGTTAAAAAATCAAGCAAATTATTATTGACTAATATTGATTTAATTTTTTTATTATGAGCTTATGAAAAAATTCACAACATTAACCTTAATTACAACAATAGGGATTACAAGCATATTTTTTAGTCACTGTGGATCCATCACAAAAAAAACTTTGATTTCTACTGGACTGGGATGTGGTGCAGGTCTTGCATTGGGAACTATTTATGACGAAGCACAAAGAAAAAAAGACTCCAAAGATCGAAGAAAAGATGTTTTTGCAATCTTTAAGAAAAAGAAAGAACAAAATCAAGGAAAAATTGTGGGTCTTGCAACTGGTTGTTTATCTGGTTTAGGTGTAGGATTGTATCTTGATTTAATGTATGATGATATTCAAAATCAATTCGGTAGTAAAGGCATTCAACTAGAAAAAGTGCCAGACGAAAAAGGCGAGACAAAAGAATTACTTGTTAAAATGGATGGCGATATAAACTTTCAATTGAATAGTGCAGAACTACAAGGTGTAGCAAAAGAAAATGTATCAAAACTAAAAGAAGCATTAGAAGCTTACCCAGAAACTGGTGTTAAAATATGGGGCCACACAGATAAAAGTGGTACAAGAGATTACAACGAAAAACTTAGTTTCGAAAGAGCAAAAAGTGTTGCAAACTATCTTAACTTAGCACCTTCAAGAGTGGTAGAAATCAAAGGATGGGCATGGGATAAACCTATCGACGAAACAGGAAAAAGCCCAGCCAACCGAAGAGTAGAAGTTCGAATTGTTCCATTAAATTAATTTAAATTAATTTCAAACTTTTTCGACAAGGGGAGCAATCCCCTTTCTTAAAATTTGTTGTCGATTCCATCATAACTTTTTTATTGTCCTTAAATAATGAAAACAAAAATCACTTTATTATTTCTTTTATTTTTTCCTATTTTATTAAAGGCAGAACCAATGAAGGTAGAAACAATCGATTTATTCCAACCTATCAAAACAAAGATAAAACGATATACGTTAGATAATGGTTTAAAAATCATTTTTATGCAGAATGGCACAACGCCAACGGTTGCATTATACTGGAAAATTTTAGCAGGTTCTTCGGACGAAACCAAAGAAAATGCTGGTATTGCTCACATGTTAGAACACATGCTTTTTAAAGGAACAAAAGTAGTTGGAACAATCGATTATGATAGAGAAAAAAAATATTTAGATTTACTCGATCGTTGGTATCATAAACTAGATGCACTTGTAGAACAATACAATCAATCCGATGAACAAAAAAAGAAAGAACTTGAAAAATCTATCGAGAAACTTAAAAAGCGAATACAAATCATCGAAGAAGAAGTAAAAAAATTTCAGATATCAGAAGAAGATTCTATTATATATTCGATTCAAGGCCAAAGAGGATATAATGCTTATACGAGCGAAGATGTAACAAACTATCAAATTGAGCTACCTTCTAACAGAATAGAAGTATGGGCTAGGTTAGAATCCGATAGAGTAAAAAATTCTGTATTTAGAGAATTCTATACAGAGCGAAATGTTGTTGCAGAAGAACGAAGAATGCGCGTAGAAAATAATCCTATGGGATATCTTTACGAAAAATTTATCGAAGCAATTTACGAAGGTCATCCTTATGGATATCCTACCATTGGCCCGATGGAAAATATATTAAGGTTTAAAAAAGAACAAGCAGTGGAATTCTATAAAAATTATTATAGACCAGATAATACTGTTATTGCAGTGGTAGGAAACTTCGACGAGGATTTAACCCTTCGAATTATCAAAAAATACTTCGGTGATTGGGAAAAACCCAACTATCCAATACCAAGAAACAAAACAAATAAGATAGAACACAAAAACGTACATATCATGTTAGAAAAAGAAGGTTCTCCTATTCAACTAATTGCATGGAAAAAGCCAAACTTTCCATCCGAAGATAATTTAAAACTCGAAATATTAGCAGATATTCTCTCTGGTAGACCCGATACAAGGCTTTACAAAAAAATTATTGAAGAGCAAAAATTAGCTTCTCAGATTTCTATTTATACGTCTGAACCAGGCGAAAGATACGAAAACTTATTTTTATTTTTGATTTACCCTAACCTTTCCAACCTAAAAAACAAAAACGATCATCAAGAAATAAAAGATCTTTATAATAAAATTCAACAATCAATATTAGACGAATTGAATCACATAGCACAAAATGGGATAGAAGAAAATGAGTTAAAACGCGTAAAAGAAACATATTTAACCAATTTTTTTAAGAAGATGCGTTCTAATGCTTATTTAGCAGACATATTAACTTACTACGAATTAATCTATGGTGATTACAACATCGTATTCGACTACTATAACAAAATCGAAGAAATTACTTCTCAAGATATTCAAAACGTAATCAAAAAATATTTCAAACCAGAGCTAATCTACAAAGCAGAATTGTATCCCAAAAAATAAAGGAATATTATGAAGTTCAAACTACTTTTACTTATTTTTTTTACAGGATTTTTTATGAAGATCGAAAGCGCGCCAATCATTAACGAAAATCAGTTAAAAATTATCAACAGAAAAAACGGAATTTTAAGTGACTTAAACATAAAGCCAATAGAATTTCGACTTCCCCAAATTGAGACTGTTAAATTGTCCGATTACGAAACGTTGTATGTGTACAAAGATAATACATTACCTTTGATTCATCTGAATTTGATTATCGAAGGTGGAAAATTACAAGAAAAAGACGAAGAAAGAGGACTCTATTCTCTACTCGTTGATTTATGGAAAAACGGTGGTGCAAACGGAAAAAGTGGCGAAGAGATCAACGAACAATTAGCAGAATTAGGAATTGATTTAAACTTTAACTTACAGCAAGAATTTATTTCTGTCGACATGTATTGTCTAAAAAGCAATTTTAAAGAAGCGATAAAACTCATAGAAGAGATTTTAATCTATCCCGAATTTTCTGAAAATAAATTACAATCATTTAAATTGAAATACATTGACGCGATTAAAAGAAGAAACGATAAACCAGAATCTATTGCTGCAAGAAAAATAAAAGAAATTATGGAATATCCTTCTAAAATCGAAGAAAGCATAAACGAAGATGATATAAATAAAATATCGCGAGAACAAATTATCCAAGCTTATAAAAATCTTTTAAAACACCGAAGATTGCATATAGCAATCGATGGAGATATTAACGAAATCGATTATTTAAACATTTTTACGAACCTTACAAAAAAATTAGGAGCGATAGAACAACCATTTTTAGTCAGTCAACAAACCATCAATTCCTCCGGTAAAAAAGACCTTGTAAACAAAATTGTACTCGTAAAAAAGGATATTCCCCAAGCTGTAATTGTAATGGGAAAATACATCCCTTCCTATAAATCGAAAGACATATTTCCTATAAGTGTTGCGAATTATATTCTAGGTGGAGGTTCGTTTGTTTCTAAAATGATGAGAGAAATTCGCGTAAAAAGAGGTCTTGCATATTATGCTTATTCTGCAACGCGATTTAGTGCTCATAACGGTAAATTTATTTCTTCTTCTGGAACTAACTACGAACAAGCGCAAGAAACATTGAGTATAATGTTGCAGCTCATTAAAAATTTTAAAGATACAATTCAAGATGATGATATTACCATTGCAAAAGATGCTTTGATCAATTCTCATATTTTTGAATTTTCTAATCCAGCAAAAATCTTGTATTTATACACAATAGAACAAATATACCAACCATCCATTAGTTATATCGAAAACTATACAAAATTGATTGAGCAAGTTTCGAAAGATGACGTCATCAACACATACACTAAACACATAAAGGGAGACGATTTGTGGATTGTAATCGTAGGTCCTGAACAATTATTAAAATCCTTGAATAAAACAGGACTTCCCATTGTTGTAATTGAACCAGAAACCAAAATAGATTCTATTTTTTAAGATTATAATGATTTTAACAGAATATCATTATAAAGACTTTAAGTTTATTGGAAATTCCGAAGGGGGAATCCATACCTCTATTGCAATACCTCGATTAAAACTGATGTTCGATACGGGAGTTGGATCACCTCAACTCGTAGAAATTCCCAAAATCCTCTTGACACATGGACATTTGGATCATGCTTCTGGGTTAGCTTATTTAATTTCTCAACGAAGTTTAAGAAAACTACCTCCAGCAGAAGTTTACGTAAATCCTGCTATTTACGAACCATTAGATCAAATCTTAAAGTTATGGCATAAGATAGAAGATTACCAATCCGAATACAAGTTGATTCCAATAGATTTTAATACAATCTATCCCCTCCAAGGAAATTTTTTTTTTAGAGCAATTCCGAGCGTTCATAGAGTGCCAAGCAATGGTTATGTAATCTTAGAAAAAAGAAACAAATTAAAAAAAGAATATTTAAACCTACCGGGTCATGTAATTGCAGAACTTAAAAAAAAGAATCCAGACATTATAGAAACTAGGTTCGAACCTATCATCACTTTTTCTGGCGATACACAAATAGAATTTGTAATTCACAACGAAATCGTACAACAATCGAAAATCCTATTTTTAGAATGCACCTATATATGCGATAAAAGACCTATCGAAAGAGCAAGAAAATGGGGGCATATCCATCTCTACGAAATTATAGAAAATCAGGAATATTTTCGAAACATAGAAAAACTCTTTTTAATCCATTTTTCTACGCGATATACCAAAAAAGAAATCAAAGATACTCTAAAACAATTATTACCCGAATGGCTTTACAAAAAAACTACCCCATTTTTAACTAAAAAAAACTTTCATAGCGAAATCTTAATGAACGATTGACAAAAGTTCTTTTAAATCTACTTTTTTTTCGTAGAAAGCTTTCCCTACGATTGTGCCCATCAAGTTTTCGTTTGTTCTATATAAATTATATAAATCTAAGATATCTTGATTCGAAGAAATTCCACCAGAAGAGATAACTTTTAAAGTCGTCCTTTCTAAAATCTTCTTTAAAAGAGAAATATTTGGACCTTGCAACGTTCCATCGCGATCAATATCTGTAACGATAATTTGAGATATTCCCCAAAATTCAATTTTTTTTATAAAATCAAATAAATTTAATTTTGTACCTTCTTCCCAGCCAGATATTTTTACTTCTTCGTTTTTCGCATCCACACCAATGATAAATCTTTCTCTGTTGAATTCGTTTAACAATTCTTCGACAAAAGAGGGAGATTTTACAGCAATGGTACCGAGGATTAAGTATTCTATACCAGCATCTATATATTCATGGACGATTTGTTTATTTCGAATACCACCACCAATTTCCAATTTTAAAGATCCTTTTTGTTTGATGATATTTTCTATCGTTTTTCGATTGACATTTGTATTTCCATCTCTTGCTGCATTCAGATCCACTATATGAATTCTCTGAATACCACAATCTCGAAAATATAAAACTACATCAAGAGGATCTTTGTAATAAACTGTAACCTGATCATACTTGCCTTTATACAGACGAACTACTTGATTTTCGTATAAGTCGATTGCTGGTATAATATAAAACATATCAATTCCTTATAATAACTTAATCCAATCTTTTAGAAACTCCAAACCAGCTAAATCCGATTTTTCTGGATGATATTGACAACCCCAAATATGATCTTTTTTTACCGTAGAAGGAAATCTTTCATCGGCATATTCTGTCCACGTTAATACATAAGAATCATCTACATCCACAGCGCGATAAGAATGGATAAAGTACATATAATGATTAAAATATTTTGGAACGTTCGAAAAAAGATTTGTATTAGCAATCAATTTATTCCAACCCATATGAGGAATTTTATATTTCTTGTTTTTCGTAGAAAATTTTCTAATTTTACCAGGAATCAATTTTAATCCTTCTACTGTGGACAGGTTCGATTCTTTTAAAACCTCATCAGAATCCTCGAATAAAATTTGGAAGCCAATACATATACCAAGTAGAGGTTTTTTTTGCGAAATATGGTCGTAGATATTTTCTTTTAGTTCTTTAAGATGAATCATCGCGGTATGAAAATGTCCATCTCCTGGTAATACTAATCCTTTTGCTTTTTTTATCAATTCTCTATCGTTTGTAAATCGAACCTCTGGATAGAATAATTCCAAGGCTTTTAAAATAGAATGAATGTTTCCCATTCCATAATCGAGTACTACTATCATAACATTTCCTTATTCGAGCATTCCCTTCGTAGATGGCATTGTATCTAAATCTTGTATCTGTATTGCCATTTTTAATGCTTTTCCTAATGCTTTAAAAATGGATTCGTGGATATGGTGTCTATTTTTCCCATAATGGACTAATACATGTAAATTCATCTTCGCGTGCATAGCAAATTTTTCTAAAAATTCTAAAGTTAGTTCAGAATCATAAATGCCAAATTTTCCCATTTTTGCTAAATTAGGACCGCGATATTTAAAATGATACCTACCACTTAAATCTAATGCTACGGTAGTTAAGACTTCGTCCATCGGCAAAGTAAAGTGTCCATATCGAAAAATGCCTTTTTTATCTCCTAATGCTTCCGAAAGCAATTTACCAAAAACAATTCCTGTATCTTCCACAGAATGATGACAATCGATTTCTAAATCACCTCTTAAAAAAAGGTTCATATCGATACCACTATGTTTAGAAACATGACTTAACATATGTTCAAAAAATGGTATTTGTGTATCGAAAGTATATTCTCCTTTTCCATCTAGGTTGATTTTGAATTTTATGTAAGTTTCTTTTGTCTTTCTTTCTATTTCTTTAATCCTCATAATTTTGCCTTTGTTTTTTTTGCTTTATGTATGATAGAATTTTTTAGAATAAAAGCTTCTAGTTCTCTTGTCTTCCATATTTTGCTTCGAATTAATCGCGCTCCTCTTCTAAACGTTAAAAAGCTCCAAGCCCATTGGATTAAAACAAGAATCTTATTTCTAAACCCAATAACATAAAAAATATGAACAAATACCCATAATAACCAAGCATAAAAACCTTTTAGACGTAGTTTATGCATTTGCAAAATAGCATCTAACCTACCAATAGTTGCCATAAATCCTTTATCAAAATACACAAAATTTGTCCTAGGTTTTCCATCGATTTCATCTAAAATTAATTTCGCGGCGAATTTTCCTTGTTGTATTGCAACAGGTGCAATGGCTGGTAATGGCTTTCCATCCTTCGTATGAGAAAAAATTGCCTGATCACCAATCACAAACACATTAGGATAGTTTTTTATACTTAAATCGGGTTCAACAATAATTCTACCACTTTTATCTTTTGGAACATTAAGTTTTTTATTCAAAGAAGATGGTTCTACACCAGCTGCCCAAATGATTGTTTTTGCTTTGATAATTTCATCTCCAGCTTTTACATAACCATCGCCAACATCTGTTACGTAAGTATTTGTCCAAATTGTAACACCTAGTTTTTCTAATTCTCTTGCAGCATATTCGGACAATTCTGGCGAAAAAGAAGATAAAATTCTTGGACCAGCTTCGATTAAAATTATCCTTGTTCTACCTGGATTGATGT
Organism: Leptospiraceae bacterium; assembly: GCA_026418015.1. Taxonomy (GTDB): domain Bacteria; phylum Spirochaetota; class Leptospiria; order Leptospirales; family Leptonemataceae; genus SKYB61. The sequence continues at coordinate 134,492 of JAOACE010000008.1, forward strand.
TTCTAAAATCTTTACTCAAAGTATATCTGCTTATTTCTCCTAATGCACCTGCCAATTCAACACCTGTTGGACCACCACCTACAATAACAAAAGTTAGTAATTCTTTTTGTCTTAGTGGATTTTCTTCGCGTTCTGCCAATTCATAAGCTAAAAAAATACGTCTTCGAATTTCTGTTGCTTCTTCTATAGATTTTAGACCAGGAGCATATTCTTCCCAATTATCGTGATTAAAATAGCTATGATTAGCACCGCAAGCTAATATTAAATAATCATAAGAAAAATTGTTAAAATCTGTATAGACAATTTTTTTATCTAAATCTACATCTATTACGTTTCCTAAAAATACTTTAACATTATTGCAATTCGATAATATAGAACGAATTGGTACAGCAATATCAGCTGGATTCAATGCTCCCGTCGCAACTTGATATAACAAAGGTTGAAACAAATGATGATTTTTTCGATCGATTAAAACAACATCAATCGGATATGACTTATTACAAAAAACTTTTGCAGCATTCAGTCCACCAAATCCACCTCCAACGATAACAATTTTTTTCTTGCTATTCATACAACTTTTCCTTTTTTTTGTAGTATCTTAATGTTATACCGATTGTAAAAACCATGAATGTCAAGACAAAAAAAGAAATTATGATAATTAACCCTCGAATAGACTTATACCAAGGAATTTTTTCGTATTCGTAAATTCCAACATACAATTGTTTTTGATCAAAATAAAAAGGATAACGATTCATCTTTGCATAACCTCGAAAATAGGATAACTCATTCACATTATATAGATAGCCAATAGGATCTTTATTAAAGAAATTCGATACTTCTACATTTCCTTCTAGATTTTTTCTTATCCAAATATCAGAAAATATGGATAGATGATTTTCTACAACATTGATAGGTCTATAATAACCATAGATGCTTTCTTCATCAAAATTTTTATAATTACATTGTTCTTGGTTTAATTGATAATAGATCTCTTCTATTTTGTCGCGTAGAAAATTTATGCTATATTCGTTATCGCTTGACTGAAAAACAATCAACCCATAGCCATTATTCATCATAAAGACATAACTTCTATAACCAGGAAAAAAACCAAATGCTTCTGTAATTAGAAACCTTTTACTACAACTATAACGATAAAAAAAACCGTTGCGATAACCACCTAATAATGGGTTTAATGTATAGAATTGATCAAACATTTGTTGAATTGACAATATTTGTAATATTTTATAATAATCATATACATTTGTAATAAATCCATAAGATAAAGGAAAATCTATCGAAATATCTGGAATATAAGAAATCTTTTGATCAGAAAAACTTCCACGCTTTATGTTGTATTTTAAAAGCATGTCCTCGTTTAACTGACCTTGATAAAAAAAAGAATGATTTAATTTTAATTCTATTAATCTTGAATTTAAAAATGTTAATAGATCTTTATAAGTATTATTATAAATTTTTTGTAGAAAATAATAGCTATAAGTAGAAAGATAAAAATGTTCATAAGGTAGAGAACGTATTTCTACTTTATCCTGATGATTTTTTATGTTTATACCATCTTTCGAAATAGAAATCCCACATAACATATTTTTTAAACAATCAAAAAGTAACTGATTCTTATCGTTAATCTCGATGTATTCTTGTTTTTTTGCGTCAAAAAGCTTAATTCTATAAGATTTTTTTAGTTGTAAATTTTGATAAATTTTATTTATAATATCATCTTGTATTATATCAACGTTTTCTTTTAAGAGATAGCTTATTAATGGATAAGATAATTCCCCGACAAAATAATTTTTTAATTCTTTGGGGTTTTCTTGTATAGAAACAATTTTTTTATCTATGTTGTTTTCGTATTCTATCAAGATAGATTTTTCTGGTTTAAACAACAATAATTGTAAAGTGGGAATTCTTTTTTCTTGCATTAACGAAGTAATAATGGGGTTTAGAATATTCTGGATTTCTTCGCAAGAAAGGGATTCTACCAAAAAATAAAACACAAGAAGGATCAAAACTTTAAAATTCTTCGCCATAAAAATCTGTTCCTCTTTTTAGGATAAAATCCATAATTTTGGGAATTTCCATGTAAGAAAGATTTTTCCAAAAAATGATGTAATTTCCCTGTCGAATTAAACCATCAGAAATCTTTTCGTACCACTTATGAATAGAATTCGTTTTTTTCGTTTTCCAAAACACAGGGATATTTAGAGAATCAACGTATTCCCATAAATCCATTGCAATTCCTTTACCTCTTGCTTCGATCGAAACTACAAATTTAGATAAATAATAGGCAAATTCTTTTTGTTCTAGTATAATAAAACTTTGATAAGAATCGTCCATAATTATATCTGTAATTTCGTCTAATGCAGAATCTTTTAACTTTTTTGCAAAATTCAATTCGATTTTTTCTTTGAGATATGTTTTTAAAGATTCGGTTATTTGATCTTTTTTTATATGTTGAATTTTAATTTTTTTTCTTAGTAATGTACCAGCTCCTTTTATTGTAAACAATTCTTTTAGAAGAAAAAAAGATGATGTGATAGAAATTTGTAGATTATTGTATTGATTGTATAAACTACTTGCATAATAGTATATTCCAAAATCATCGAACTGAATTTTTAAATCTTTATTTTTTAAGGTATTTTCGTAAGGATGAATTTGAAATATATTTTGATAGTTTAAATCCTTTAAATTACCTGCATTTCTGATAAAAAGAATTCTTTGTGGTAGAATATTATAATATTTATTATAAAATTTTATAAATATTTCATTAACAAAAATTACAGGAATTTTTTTATCTTTTTCTTTAAATATTTGATTCTCTCTTTCTAAAACGAGAACTTTAAAAAAATCAATCAAGTAAAATTGTTCTATATATTTCTGATAATCTGGACCTCCAATAAAAACAATTGGTAATAACTCTAATTTATAAAGAATCTCTAATGGAACTAAAAAAGCTCCCCAGAATTGATCCAATGTTTCGTAATCTGGAACCAAAATAGAAAAATAAGAAGAATCCTGCGAGCGAAAACGTTTAAGATAATATTCAACCTCGTCTTTTCTTCCTAAACTTTCTAAGATGAGTTTAATTGCTTCTGAATACAACATTATCGGGAAATAAAATCTGGTATCAATCGTATGTCATCTATTTTATAATTTGGATTAAAATAAAGCCATTCAATATCTACTACACTATTATTTGTTGCATGAATAACTTCTATTTTGGTAAAAAATTTTTCTTTTTTGGGAACAATTCTTTGATTTTCCATCATAGAAATGGGTTCATCATAAAAAAAATAAATTCTATATTCAATTGCATTTTGATCATTATTCATGATTAGTTTTTTGTAATTTAAATCCTTACCAAAATGAATCGATGCCGTATTTTTTACTTCTGGAAAGAAAAACCTTCCATTGATAAAAAATTCATTGTTGAACTCTTCGATTCTGTGTGGATCGATTAGGTACTCCCAAGAAATATTACAAAACAAAAACATGGGAACATGGTTCCAAGGCTTTAAAATCGCACTTTCTTTGTATTGTTTTAAAACATCTCTTCGTTTATCGTAAAAATAGATGGTTTGAGTTTCGTTTTTACATAAAAAGCGAAATTGCAATCTTTCCTCTTTTAAGATTTCCCATAGAATGGATTGATTTTTTTTTAACATTACAAAATCGAAAATCTGCTTTTTTTGTAGTGGTAATAAAATTGTAATTTTTCCTTCGTAATAGCCATCGATAAACTGATTTTTATTAAACAATAGTTCAAAATATTTCTGCGCAGATGTTTGTGACCACAATATATTAAAATATAAAAATAAAATTATTAAAATGATTTTTTTTAGTAGTTTTTTTTTATTTATTGCCATTTAGCTTGTTATAATAAAAATGTCGACATAATAAATAAAAAATTTTAAGGAGCCAACAATGCTTAAAAGAAAATTAATAATAAAGACATTGATGTTGTTAAGCCTTTTTTTTGCATTTTCTAGTTTAACTTTAAATGCAAAAGAATTAAGACTAAACATTGGGTTTTGGCCAGGTGAGTTAGATCCAGAATTAGAACCTCGCTTTTTTAAAGACGATTTAGTCGAGGGAGGCGATCTTGGTGGAATCAATCTACCTTGGGCAAATAAATCGACTTATACAATCTATCCACTTGGTATACAATACTTTACACCAGCTGGAAGTGGTAACCTAGTTTTTGGTGTTAATTGGATTTTCTATGGTCCAGAATATCGATTTAATCGTATCTATCCATTCGGTGCGGTTAGTATTGTAACTCTAAAAGATTTTATGATTAATGATCTAGAAGGAGAAGTTGGTTATCAATTAAAAGCGGGAACCAATTTTTTTATTACACCTAAAATTGGTGGAAGATGGCATAATCAATCCTTTAACTATGATGAAATTACGATTGGTAATGTATTCGGAATTAGTGTTGGGGATAATCAATTTAAAGCTTCTGCATTTGGAACATATTTTGGAGTAGATTTGCAAGTTTACGTACAGAATAATCTATCTTTTGTTTTTGAATACTTGAATACTGCTTTTTTCCCAGGTTTTGGTGGTTCTATGGAATTCAAAACAACCACAGTTGCAACTGGAAATATTATTGCTATTACAAACCAAAGTTCTTCTTACGAAGTAGGAATAGAACGATTTAAAATTGGTTTACAATACGATATCGATAAAACAAAACATATCCAATTTGGTTTAAGACAAGAAACACAAACACATTCTTATCCTGGCTACATTAATTTAGGAATTGTTATTGATGGTGATCGAGCGGATATTGGTCTCGATACATTTAAAGAGATTGTAACAGATATAATCTTCTGGCAACAAAAAGAACAACAAACAAAAGGATTACTCTATTTTGCATTTAGTTATGACATACCCATGTAAAATAAAAATTCATAAATGAATTAAGTTTTTTTAATTGACGAATAATCAATTTTCTAAAATATCTTGTTTGTTTAAAAATTTGAATATATAACTTGGATAATTCTGAGTGATATATTACAGAACCGTCGCTGGGCTCTGCACAGCGATAACTCTAAAGGAGGAAACATGAAAAACTTAAAAAAAATTTTAGGGATTTTAACTTTTATTTTGGCGGGGAGTTTACTTGCACAAACACCTGTGGGAATGTGGCAAAACATAGATGACGAAACGGGCAAACCAAAAGCTCATATCGAAATCTACGAAATGAATGGGGTTTTATATGGAAAAATTGTAAAATTGCTCAATCCAGATGAACCCAATCCAAAGTGTACAAAATGCCCAGGAGAATTCAAAGATAAACCAGTAGAAGGTCTTCAAATCATGTGGGGATTAAAAAAAGATGGAAATGAATATACTGGTGGGAAAATTTTAGATCCTAAGTCTGGCAATATCTACAGCTGCAAAATCGAATTATTAGGTCCAGATAAACTTAAAGTACGTGGGTTCTTAGGGGTTTCTTTACTCGGTAGAACACAATATTGGTATAGAATAAAATAAATTTCGCTTTTCATTAGAGGGCAAGTTCGCCCTCTGGTCTTATGAGTTTTTATAAATATGCTTTTATTATCATTCTATTAATATTTCCTCATATCTTAGCAACCGAAGATGCCAAAAATCAAACTACCAAAAAAGAAAAATCTGTAAAAATTACTGCAGAAATTCATCTCTGCGATAATCGGGTTTTACAAGGGAAAATAGAATTATTCCCACCAGAAAAAATCGTATTAATCCACGAAGTAAACAACTTAGAATTTAGTAAAGAATTAAAAATCGACGATATCGTTTCTATTACGTTTTATGGATGGATGCCAGAACTAATAGAAACAAAAAAAGATAAAGGAAAAATCTATAAGTTTAATGTTTCCAATTATGTTGTCGAAACAGATGATTCACTAAGTTTAAAAGTAAAAAAAGGATTACCTACATTTCTAGAAAAATTCAATTTTAACAATAAATATGGAACAGTAATTCTATATACATACTGGATTGATCTATTAAAAAAAGATAATACATGGTATACTGGACTTAACGGACCAGAAAATGGAGAAAGGTCCATTTGCTACAAAGATGTCGTAAAAAAAATTATTTTTAAAAAAAACCACAAATCAGAATAGCATATGTATAAATCCCTTTATGAATGTGTAATTGATTTAGAAAAACATAAACAATTAATTCGACTAACAGAACCTATCAATCCGAATTTAGAGATGTCCCTTGTGCATCAAATTATCTTTAAACAAAATGGTCCAGCAATTCTCTACGAAAAAATTCACAATACTAGATTTCCAGCAGTAAGCAATCTTTTTGGTACTTACGAAAGAGCAAAATTTATTTTTCGCGATTCATTCGAAAAAGTCAAAAAATTAATCGAAATAAGAGCAAACCCAGAACTTGTAAAAAATAATCCATTATCTTATTGGCATGTTCCTTTTACAGCATGGAAAGCAATACCCAAAAAAGTTCATCATCCTCTTGTATTTGAGAACCAAATTACGATTTCTGATCTACCATTGATAAAAAACTGGTCAAAAGATGGTGGTGCATATATCACTCTTCCAATCGTTTTATCGTACGATGTGGATAATCCTTCTATTTTTAAAACAAATTTAGGAATGTATCGAATACAATTAACAGGAAATCGATACAAATTAAACGAAGAGATAGGTTTACACTATCAGATCCATCGTGGAATCGGAATACACCATAAAAAAGCAATAGAAAACCAAAAACCTTTTAAAGTAAGTATTTTTGTTGGTGGACCGCCAGCTCATATGATTGCCGCAGTAATGCCCTTGCCAGAAGGATTACCCGAAGTAGCTTTCGCTGGTGCGTTAGCAAATAGACGCTTTCGATATAGCTATATTGACGAATATTTTATTTCTTCTGAGGCGGATTTTTGTATTATTGGCGAAATACAAAACTTTCTTTTACCAGAAGGTCCCTTTGGAGATCATTTAGGATATTATAGCTTAAAACATCCCTTTCCTGTTTTAAAAATAAAAAACGTATATTGTAGAAACAATGCAATTTGGCCATTTACTGTTGTTGGAAGACCTCCTCAAGAAGATACTATATTTGGAAAGATGATCCACGAATTAACAGAAAGCATGATTCCTGTATCTCTACCGGGAGTAAAAAATGTACATGCAGTGGACGAAGCTGGCGTTCACCCTCTACTACTTGCAATTGGGACAGAAAGATATATTCCTTACCTGCCCAAAAAAGAACAACAACCCATGGAAATTTTAACTCAAGCCAACGCTATCTTAGGCTTTAACCAATTATCCTTAGCGAAATATCTTTTTATTGTTGCAGAAGAAAAAGAAACACCAAACATTTACGATACAAAAAAATTTATTAGATATTTGTTGGAAAGAATCGATTTCGAACGGGATCTGCACTTTATTACAAATACTACCATAGATACATTAGATTATTCTGGTACAAAATTAAACATAGGTTCTAAGGTGATCTTTGCGGCAACCTACCCAAAAAAAAGAACCTTATCGAAAAATCTTAAAATCGACTTAAAACGTATTACAATACCGAACTACGAATTCGTAGACGAAGGAATCTTAGCACTAGAAATTGGACCTTATTCCGAGAATAAACAATCAATCGATAAGTTGATAGGCTTTATCGAAAACAATTATCAAGCATTTAAAAGTATTGGAATGATTGTGATTTGTGATAATGCAAAAGAATGTGCAAAAACTTACGAGAATTTCTTATGGATAACTTTTACTCGTTCTAATCCAGCAACAGATATATATGGACCGTTTTCTTTTTATCGCGATAAACATTGGGGATGTAAAAATCCTATTATCATAGATGCGCGATTAAAGCCACATCATGCTCCGCCGTTAGAAATTGATAAAAAGGTTTTATCGAACGTAGAGCGATTTTTTAGAAAAGGTAATAGTTTAGAAAAATTCGAATTCTTTGATCCATATAAATAAAATTAAACAAGATATTTTTGGTATTTTTGAATTTTTCTTTCTGCTATTTCTTTATATTTATCTTTTTGAGCTAATTTTAATCTTTCGTATACTTCTATTTGATATTTCATCATTTCTTTATCGTTACTTTCTCGTAATAGATACAATTCTCCATATTCCTTAGCTTTTTCGTATTCTCTTATTTTAAAATAAGCCTTAGACAAAATTTTTAGAATTTCTGAATCCCAAGGTAATAGTTCTTTTGCAATCTCTAATTCTACTATCGATTCTTTAATATTACCTAATCTTAATAACGAATAACCAAATCTTTTTCGTATTATTCCATTCTCATTATATCGATTTTTTAAATCTATCAAAATCTTATAAGCTTCTTCATTTTTTCCTTGTTCTAACAAATCTACGGCTTGATCGTATAAAGCTTTGTCTTCTTTGTGCATGTATCGACTTCGCGTAAACCAATCTTTATCTCCCTTAAATTCCACAGATAATAAAGAAAGATCATCCATAAAAACTCCTCTTTCTTTAAGGTTTTGATAGATATTCTCTAAATCTCCTTGTGACTCTTTTACAATTTCTAAAAATAAATTCTCATCTGTGTTGATTACTCTTGCACCATTTTCTTCGCCTAGAATTAAATCATCTTTTCCATCACTACCTAATATCAGTCTATCGCCTTCTTTTAATCTTAATACTGAAATTTCGATTAAACCATCTGTTACTACGCCTAATTTAAGAAAAATTTTTTTCGGCACTACAAATTTTACAGAATCTCCACTTAATAATACCATATTAGGATGCTCTGCATTTATATGATATACACAGCCTTCCCTTTTATCTAATAATACTAAAATACAAGATACCAACATAGAACCATCAAAACTTTCGAAAACTTTATGAATTTCTACAAATGCATTCTTTAACCATTGCTCGGGATATTGTTCTTTGAAGATATCATCGTATTTTGTTCTTTCGACGATTGCTTCTAGAACAGAACCTAATACCAAGGCTCCACCAGCACCTTGAATGGATTTTCCCATTGCATCTGCATTAACACAAAAGATATATTCTTTCCCCCTTAGAGTGATTTTATGAGCACAGCAAAAATCCCCCCCTATTTCTGAATTCCAATGTCGAAATTGAAATTTTTTAAAATAATCGATTTTTGTTTCTACTTTTACGATACCATCATCATTTACTTCGTTTACATTCAGTGGTTTTAGTAAAAGCGAAGTTAGGAAGTAATCGCCGTCTTGTTTTTCTTTTAATTTTTCGATTTCTTTTAAACTTTTCTCTAAATCGCGGGTTCTTTCTTCAACCTTTAATTCCAGCATATTGGCATATTCTTCTAATTGTTTATTTTTATCTCGAATCGAATCCACCATTTTGTTAAAACTTCGCGTTACATATCCAAGTTCATCTTCTACATAAACATCAATATAAACATTTAAATTACCTTTATCTACTTCTTGTAATCCACTAACTAATCGTTTTAATGGTTTAATGATGGATAAATAAAAGAATATTGGATAACTTAAAAGTATGCTTAAAGTAGCAATCAAAGTAATATACAGCAATATACGAGCTACTTCGTCAACATATTCTCTATAAGATTTGTAGTTATATACGAGATAATATAATTCATCTTGTATATTATAATAATACATTATAAAACTCTGATTCCAAAAATCTTTTCCCGAAGAATCGAGTAATTGATAAATTCTTTCTCCATCTTTGTATAATATAGGAATCCTTTCTAAAACTTCTTGTTTGTTTTTATCTAAACCTATTTCTTGGATAAAATATTTTTCTATTGGCTTATCTTTACGTTTTTCATATATTTCTTTTTTATAACGTTCTTTAAAATTATCATCCGAAAGTTCTTTGATGGACTGTCTTAGATACAAGATTTTATTTTGATTACTATACATTGTACTTAAAATTTCTTGATTTTTTCTACCTTCGTTTTTTAAGGCTTCGAACCATTTTAAATAGCCTTTAATTTTTTCGTGTTCTTCGGTTGGAATATTTTCTAAGGGTTCTTGATTTTTTTCCAGATTTATGCGAAATAATTGAAGTGCTAATTCTCCTTTGTCATATAAATCTTTTAAAGAAATTTTATTATTTTTATTATAAATTTCTTTTATGGTAAAATCTTTTTGTAATTTGCCATAGAGTATCATATCATCTGGTCGAAAAATATCATCTTTTACAATCCTTCCACTTTTATAGATTTGGTTTAAATCATAATTTTTTTCCCGTTCTTTAAGAATAAAAAAACTAGAAAATTGAACAATCACAATAATCGATGCAATACTAATAGAATATAATTTTGTCAATAGTGTTGTTTTTTCTTTTGTGTAATTAATATAAGTAATCAAAACAATAAAAGTTCCAAAGATTCCCGAAAGCACCCAAACATTGTGGTGTACATCTCTTGGAAGTAAATAAGCACGATTCAAAGCATTGGTTATCCCTGGTACCAATACAACAAATATATACCCAGTGGTTATATAGAGTAATGGCAAACGATTTTCTTTTTTACCCAAGAATGCTTTTGTGTATCCTGTTATAACAGCCAATACCATTAAAATTAAAATTCCTAACGCAACAATCTTATTTAGTTGAGGTAAATGAACATCCCAAAAATGTCCATCAAAATGATATTCTTTTGGTGCCTCGATAGATTTCATCACAAATACTGATGTGATTGCAAGTGCAATAATTTGATATAACAGCGCAATTTTCGGTAAATGTTTGCCCGATTTTTCTGGATAATGCAACAAAAAATTTGAAAGTTGTGCTGTTCCAACAAGAGAAACACCAACACTAATCCAACGATGGTATGCCCAATACTCTTCAACCAAACCAAATGCAAAAAAATACGATAATGCCATTAGTCCTAAAATAAAAAATAAAAAAGCTAAATTATAAATATTGTATTTTTTTTCTTTTATTGTCAGTAAAAAAAACACAACTAAAAAGTTAAAAATTGCATAATTTAAGTCTGATATTGTATAAAAAGAATGTAACATAATCAACTCCCAAAAATTTATATTAGTTTACAGCAAGTTTTTCTAACTCTTGTTGATATTTTTTTAATTTATTTTTATTTCCTAATTTTTCGTAAATATCGACTGCTATGGATAAAATCTTCCAATCGCTTGGATTTCGTAATAAATAAATTTCTATATATTCTGCTGCCTTTGAATAAATTTTCTTTTTGTAAAGAAGTTTGATAATTTGAACCAAAATTTCTGTATTTTCTGGATAATATCTTTGTAATTCTTCGAGTTGTAAAATAGCTCTTGTGAATTGTTTTTGTTTGATCAAACAATGAATTAAATATTTTCGAAATAGATAATTCATTGGATATTTATCGACCAATTTCTCGAACTGTTCAACTGCATGAACAAGAAATTCCTCTTCTTTTGATTCTATATATTTCTTATATTGATTTTTTGCATCTTCGAAAAGTAATTTGTCTTCTGTATGGATTAATTTTCTTTTGTTAATTTTCTCTGGTTGTGGTGTATATTCTACTCGAATAATAGACACATCATCAATAAATTCTCCTCGTTCGCATAAATTGTTATAAATATTTTTCAAATCACCTTTCGATTCTTCAACAATCTCTAAAAAGAAATTATCATCAATGTTGATTTTTTTTGTTCCATCTTCATTGTATCCAATCACAAGATCATCTTTTCCATCAGATCCTACTAAGATTATATCGCCTGCTTCTAGTTTGAATGTTGATATATTGATAAACCCTTCCACTGGATAGCCTAATTTTATTAAATATCGATTGGGTTTTATGTACATTGCTTTTTGATTTCTGTAAAGAACAATATCGGGATGCTCAGCGTTTAAGTAATACATTAAACCAAAATCTTCGTCTATAAGAAGCATCACAAGGGTAATATACATAGAACCATCTAAACTTTCTATTACTTTATGTAATTCAACAAAAGCATATTTTAACCATTTTTCTGGGAATAACTCTTTTACTTCTTCTTGATATTTTGTACGTTCCACAATCGCTTCTAACACAGAACCTAATACTAAGGACCCACCAGCACCTTGAATGGATTTACCCATTGCATCTGCATTTACAACAAAGCTATAATTTTTGTTTTTTAATTGGATTCTATGTGCACAACAAAAATCTCCCCCAATTTCCGACTTCCATCTTTTATATTGAAATTTTTTATATTGACTAATTACAAAATCTACTTTTACAATATCTTCTTGTCCGATTTCGTTAGAGTTTAAAGGTTTTACCAATAAAGAAGTTAAGTAGTAATCTCCATCTTGTTTTTCTTTTAATTTTTCGATTTCTATTAAACTTTTCTCTAAATCGCGGGTTCTTTCTTCTACCTTTAATTCCAGCATATTTGCATATTCTTCTAATTGTTTATTTTTATCTCGAATCGAATCCACCATTTTGTTAAAACTTCGCGTAACATATCCCAATTCGTCATGGACATTAACTTCTAAAGAAACAGATAAATCACCATGATTCACCCTATGTAATCCATACATAAGTTTTTTTAGAGGTCTTAAAACCGACACTAAGAAAAATACTGGATATCCCGAAAGAATTAATATAGAACTGATTACTATAATATAAAACAATATATTGGCAATTTCTGATACAAAAATTCTATAATCTTTATAACTATATCCAATTAAATAAAGATGATTTTGTTCTATGGAATAATAAAAAACATAAGTATTCTTCCAGAAATCGTTAGAAAGGTTTAAATAACGAAACAAAAGCTGATCAAAATCGTGGATAATTGGAATAAAACTTAATGCATCTTTTTTGTCTTCTACTAACGAAAAAACAAAATATTTATTAATAGATGCATTTTGATTTTTCTCTAGGATTGATTTTTGATATTTTTCTTTAAAATTATTTTCTGGCAAGTTTTCTATGTTTGATCTTAATAATTGTATTTTTCTTTTATTTTTATAAATTTCTTTTAATACTTGCTCTCGTGAATACTCAGGATGTGTTCTTTCGATTTCTTGAATCCAATTTAAATATCCAATTGTAAAAGGTTTAATTTCTTCGGAAATCGTTAAATGATTTAAATATTGATGTTGAAGCATCATTAAAGCTGCTTCGCTAATAAATTCTTCTTTAGGCAAAGTTAAATTCGTTTTGTTATAGATGGTCTCGAAATTTAAGTTTGGAAGAATTTTTACAATCATTTCTAATGACTCTGGCCTATAGGTTAAATCTTGAATTATTCGATGATTTTTTTCTTTGTGAATTTCGTTGTATAATCGATTTCTTTCTTGCAAAACAAAAAAATTCACCAATTGTAAGATAATTAAAACTGTAAGCAAACTTATAGCATACAGCTTACTAAGTAATGTGGTTCTTTCCTTTGTATAATTAACATAAGTTACTAATACAATAAATGAACCTGTAATACCAAACAATCCCCAGATGTTTTGGTGTTCATCACGAGTTATAATAAATAGGCGATTTAATAAATTTGTAATGGCAGGTATAAGCACAATCAAAATAAACCCAATGACAATCAATAGAATTTGTAACCTTGCTTGCTTAATTTGAATTGATCGAATAATACCAGAAACAATTGCGAACAAAGCGTTTATAAGAATAAATAAACCAACGATTTGTCCCCAAAAGACTTCGTTAAAATCCCAAAAATGGCCATCAAATCGATAAATTTGTCCCACTTTTAAAGATGTATAGATAAAAGCGATAGTGATTATTAAATCAATTGCATAAAATGTATAAAAATAAATCTTGGGGAAGAGCTTCCAACTCCTTCGCGGATAATTCATAATAAAATATGCAACATGAACTGTTCCAAGCAATGCTGCTGGTACCGTAATATAACGATGAAATTTCCCCCAAGGATGTACAAATAAAGACGAAAGAAAATAAGTAACATCCATGAATCCCAAAACAAACATAAAGATGATTAGGTGAATTGTATTTTCGTTCTTGTTTTTTATAGAGATTAAATAAAAAGCTGCAAATATTGTAAATATACCATAGTTTAAATCTGCTACGGTAAAAAAATTATGCAACATATATCGCCTCTTTAATTAAGATTATTTTAACATTAAATTTAAATCTTTTTTTTGTAAATCAAATTTTGAACAAACTTAATTAAAGAAGAAGTTATTAAAAATTAATACACAAAAATTCCTGTTTAAAGTTACAAAAAGTTCTTAATAAAAAAAACAAACTCTACGAAAGTACATTATTGAAAGACAGATTAAATAATTTTATTTGGAATTAATACGTATTATATAAGACATAATGAAAATTATGTCTCATATGTTAAAGGAATAAATTTTATGGAAAATCATTCTAACTATTATCAAGCATCAGAGGAAATATTAAAAAAATATAATTATAAATATTTAGCAAATTGGGAAGAATGCAAAAATTCCTTTAAAAATATTATTCCAGAACCTTTTTATTCTCATTTTATTCGACCACTTTATGCTTTTTATGACGATAATAAAAATGTTGTATTATACGTAGAAAACGAAAAACTACAAAATCATATTGAAATTCGATATGCAGATATTATAAATCATATTATATATGATTTTTATAAAGATATTTTATCAATAAATAAAATTATATTTTTTAATAATAAGAGGCCACAAAACGAACAAGTTTTTAAACATTCATCCCCCGAATACAAAGAAAAAAAAGAAGTTTGGGACTTGGACTTATTCTATCCTTCGAAAGAAAATTTTCAAGAGTTGAATTATTTAATTCATCTAGAAAAATACTTTCGACCTATCTATATTTATGGACCATCTGGTAGTGGAAAAACTTCCTTAGCAAAAACATGGAAAAAAATCCATAAAAACATCGTTTATTATACCATACCAGAATTTATATCTCAATTTGTTCTCTCCCTAAAAAAAAGAAATTCCATCAATTGGTTAGAAACAATTCGATCTACTTCTATTTTTATTTTGGATGATTTTCAGTTCTTAAAACCAACTGCTCTTAAATGTATGGAAGAAATCAGAAACCTTATCGATTATTTCCACGAAAAAAACAAAATTTTAATCTTTCTTTCCGATAGAGATTTTCAATACCTAAAATTAGAACACGATATTTCTTCTCGGTTGATGATGTTTCATAAAATTCATCTACATTATCCTGATTATCAAACAAAAATCAAAATTATCGATCATTACTGCAAAAAATATCATATCCATCTATCGAATAAAACCATCGAGCATTTAGCACACAGATTAAACGGTGATGTTCGATACATCCAATCTGCTTTGGAGAAATTAGCATTTTATCAAGTTGATCCCTCTACACTATCAATTAACGAACTAGATTTTATCCTCGAACCCTTTTACGATAAAAGTAATCTAATAGACATCGATTCTATTATCGATGTTGTATGCGAACACTACAAAATCGAAAAAGAAGATATACTTAGCAAAAAGAAAAATAAAAGAATTTCTCATGTTAGACATATAATTGCCTATCTTTCAGTTAAAATGGCCAACCATACTCTATCTTATGTTGCAAAATACCTTAAAAGAAATGATCATACTGGCATATTATACGCAGTAAAGAAAATGGAAGATCTAATAGAAAAAGATTTGTTCTTAAAAAATGAATTAGAAACCATCAAAGAAAAAATTTATCTTTATGGTAAAAATGTTTAGTAATTTTTACATTTGCCGATGCTTGTAAAAGAAAGTAAATTATTTTAAAGAGGATCATGTATGAAAAAGTCATTTTTAACAGCAATTCTTTTTTTATCAGCAGCCATTTCTGCTGAACAAAACAACCAAGAATTAATCCAAAAAGCTCAATTTATCGAAAAATACCAAGTTTATGTTTTAAATGATTTGGATCACCAAATTGTTTGGTATAAAAACAAGGTTAAAAAAGCAGAAGGTACATTAAAAAATCATTTAAGAGAAGGATACTGGCGTTTTTGGTACGAAAACGGTGCTCTTAAAGCAGAAGGGAATTTCGTAAAAAACAAAATGAATGGCTATTGGAAATACTACTATTCCAATGGACAGCTACAATCCGAAGGAAATTACCAAGAAAACAAAAAACAAGGAGAATGGAAATTTTATTATCCGACAGGGCAATTAAAATCCGTAGGAAATTTCGTTGGTGGATTAAGAAACGGTGAATGGATAGAATATTACGAAAATGGAAAAATATTTTTTAAAGGATTTTATAAAAATGATTTAGCAAATGGATTCTGGCAATATTATTTTAACGACGGAAGTTTTTATCAAGCAGGTAACTTCGAAAATGACGTAAGAGTGGGAGAATGGAAAATATGCATTCATCCCAATGGTATTTGTGGTACAGAAATTAACGATAACAAAAGTCCACCTCCCCTCTCGAATTTGCCCAAAGTAGATGTAGAAGAAAATCAGTTTTCTACGGATATCAATAATCCTGCCAAAATTTTAGAAAGCTTCGAAAAGGAAAAATAATCATTATTTTTAGACACATAAGTTTAAAATTATAGGTTATTTTCCCTTAGGATAAAAAAAAGTTGACATATTTATCAATTCTTTTATTGCTTTAGGAAAAGGGGGAGTTATGAATTTAAAAGTTTGTGTAATAGGTGCTGGTTCAACTGGCATTACGATTTGCAAAGCATTAAAGGATAAAAATATTGCTTTCGACTGTTACGAAAAAGGAAGCGATATTGGTGGCAATTGGCGTTTCGGCAATGACAATGGAATGAGTAATATTTATAAATCTCTTCATATCAATACCCATAGGGATAGAATGCAATACGAAGATTATCCTATGCCTAAGGATTACCCAGATTTTGCAGGACACGAATTGATTTATAAATACTTTCAGGATTATGTGAATCACTTTGGTTTAAGACCTTACATAAAGTTTAAAACAGGTGTAGAAAAAGTAGAGCCAGTTGAATACAAAAACAACATTATATGGAAGGTAACAACAGACAAAAACGAAGTAAACTATTATGATGCAGTTGTGGTTGCAAATGGTCACCATTGGGCAGAACGCTGGCCAAATCCTCCCATACCTGGAACAGAAACTTTCAAAGGAGTAATTTTTCATAGCCATAAGTACGTAGATCCTCAAAATCCTGTAAATTTAATGGGTAAAAAAGTAGTAATCCTAGGAATGGGAAACAGTGCAATGGATATAGCTTGTGAACTTTCGGATAAATATGTTGCAAAAAAAGTAATCTTAACATCGCGAAGAGGTGCATGGATTATTCCGAATTATATGTTTGGTTTTCCCGTAGATAAATTTACTGGATTAGTACATCCTCTAACCCCATACCCACTACAAAGAGCAATTTTTACCTTAGGATATAAAATTGCAATAGGAAACTTAGAACGATATGGTTTACCAAAGCCGGATCATAAAATTGGACAAGCACATCCTACGATTTCGCAAGATCTCTTAGTGAGGTTTGGTAGAGGCGATATCACCTATAAACCCATGATAGAACGCTACGAAGGAAATACAGTTTACTTCCAAGATGGTTCGAAAGAAGAAGATGTAGATGCTGTAATCTACTGCACTGGATACGATGTAAAATTTCCATTTTTTGACAAAGAATTAATAGACAAACTACGCATCGAAGGAAATTATGTTCCTTTATACTTTAGGTTATTTACTCCGGAATTCCATAACTTGTTTTTTGGAGGACTTGTTCAACCATTAGGTGCAATTATGCCCATTGCAGAAAGACAAGGCAAATGGATAGCGAAATATCTAACGAATGAATATGCGCTACCCTCTTATGCAGATATGTGGGAATGGATTCGCAATTATCAAAAAGAGATTTCGAAACGATATGTGGCTTCTCCTCGTCATACGATGCAAGTGGATTATGATTTATTTATGTACCAAATGAAAAAAGAAATGCAAAAAGGCGAAAAAAGAGCAATAAAGATTAAGGACTTAAAAAATGTTCTACCATTATCGCAAGAATTCCAGAACAACAAAATTGCCGTATAGATTATTAATTTTGTTTTTTTTAAAATCTTTCGCTCTATATTCCCAATGCGAATATCATCCATTAGAAAACGAAGGGTATATGCAGGTTTGGAATATAGAGCATCATTCTTCGCGATTTTTTCTAACTCTAACCTATATGATAAGCAATTTAGGAAAAGGGGATCTAAACAATGGACTAACCATTTACTTATACGATAAACAAAAAAAACAAGAGTATTTAAAAACGCTCGAATATACCAATAAAAAACTAAATGCTGTAAAAGATAAAATTTCTATACAATTAGAAAACCAAGCCAGTATAACAATGAACCATCATCTTTTGTGGATTCGTGCAAATTCTTCAGAAGAAGAACCAGTTTTTTTTACAGAATTTTCTATCCCAATAGATATAAACAACCAAAACCTTTCGATAAAATCTTCTTTATCTATAAAAAATAATCGCATATTTTATAATTTTATTTACCTACCACCACAAAGGATTACTTTCCGCTTTAACAATGAATCTTACGAATCCTTTGGAGCGATGGGAATGGAATGCTTGTATACAGAAGATAGTCCATTAAGTATCGCAAATTCTTTTTATTTTATTAGAAATTTTAATTATAAAAATAAATTATTAATTTTTTTAATAAACGATAAAACTGGTAAAATCCATTTTAATCAAAACAACTATGATATAACAGATCAAAATAAATTATCTATAGAAAAAAAATTTTTGTTAGAAAATAGTCACTGTAAAATCGAAAGTAAATCCTTCGAATACTTAGGTGGCTTTTATGTATTAAACAATGTATCTGCAATTTTAAGATGGTTTTTAAGTTTAGTGGGTATAGAACCATATATCAAACATTACAAAACAAATTTATCGTATGATTGCTTTGATACAAAAGAAATCTTTCCTTTTATTCAATTTACCCATATACAATTAAAAAGATAAAATTTTTTTAAATACAGTTTTTAAAAAAATAGTTCTTTTTGTTGAGTGGAATCTTTTTTATATAATTTTAACAACTCTTGATCATCGATCCCGAATTTTTCTATAAAACTTTTTGCATAAGACTTATATCCATGCTGATAATCTCTACTTACATATTTTATGTAAAATTCCATATCCTCGGAATTCAGATAATTTGCAAGTCTATGAAGGTTTCCGTTAAATTTAATACAATATCCAGCATAAAAGGTATATTCTTCTTTTTCCCAGACGATAAAGTTTGGTTTTAGGTTTAAACTGCTTGTTAAAATTTTTTTTCCAAAAGAAGTATCTAATCCCTGGGATCTTCCGAAAGCATACCAACTAACTGAATTTGGCTTATGGTTATCCCTGCTATCTAATATTTCTTTTATTGATAAAAAATATTTATATGTATTGGGAAACTTTGATTTTAATTCATCTTCTGGTATAATTACATGTTTATTTTTAATTTTTTTATAAGGAAAAATGATATATCTATTTTGATCTTCGTAAGAATCTTTTAGAATAGATGCTTTGATGATGGGTTTTAAAATATCTTTTTCGATTTTAAAAATTCTTCCATCTTTTAAGACTATTTCTGCGGTTTTAGAATTAAACGTAGGATTCTGAAA
The DNA here is from genome assembly GCA_026418015.1 of Leptospiraceae bacterium. Classification (GTDB taxonomy): domain Bacteria; phylum Spirochaetota; class Leptospiria; order Leptospirales; family Leptonemataceae; genus SKYB61. The sequence goes on from JAOACE010000008.1 coordinate 154,067, forward strand.
AATATAATAATCATCAGCGAGTGTTGTTAAACCAACATGAATCTTTGCTAATTTACCTAATGGAATACCTCGATTTTGAATATGCATTAATCGCTCTAAAACTTGATTTGAAGCTAATATCCAATTGTCATCGTTAAGGTTTGATAGTTTAACATGATCGATAAACTCAATCAAATCTCTTTTGCCTTTGTATAATTTAAACACATCTTTATTGTAAGATTTATCTAAGATAGTTATTAACGAATAAGTTGTAGCATTTTCGAACAATTGATGATGCTCAAAATCGATCAATTCTTTTAATATCTTTTTTGATTTTATGAATTTTCTTAGCATTTTTGCTGTATGAGTTTTTAAATATGTATTGGGTGTAATGTAGCCTAATCTACCTGTTCGGTTTAAAAGAAAATATCCTAGTTCGAAAAAGGTTATATATATATCAGTAGACCCTTTTTGGCAGAAGCTCCAAGTATTTTGAATTTGGTTTCTTATTTTTATTGGTAAATTCTGAATTCTTATATAAGGTGGATTACCTACCACGAAATCGAACCAACCAAATAATTTCGAAATAAATGATTTATCTGTACTGTCTTCGTTATAGAGATTCCATTCTACATCATAAATATTATAAGAAGCAGCGATTTGATCTAATTGTTCTTTACATATTGTGATAGCATTTTTATCCAAATCTATACCAAAGATATTGTTTTCTAATAAGGATTTTATTTCTTTTTTTTGAATCTTATGATTCATCGCATCGCGTATAAATCTATCTACAATAATGACGAGAAAAGCACCATCGCCACAAGCAGGATCAATAATTTTTTTATTGTATATATTTTCTTTATAGTCTAAATGATCGAGAATTAGGTTTACTATCCAATTAGGTGTATAAATTTTGCCATAGAGCTTTTTTTCTTGGATTTTCATAGAATTCCCTTAACTTTTTAATTTACATAAATGAAAAATCTTTTCTATAAAATTTTCGACAGAAAATTCATTTTCCAAATAATGAATCATTTCTTCCGAAAAAATTAATTCATTTTTATATAAATTTTAATATAATTATTTTATAAAAAATAAATATATTTTTCAATAATAAATTCAATCTATCAATATTTCTACATCTTTTTCGTTTAAAGAAAATTTTTTCATAAGTTTTGCAATTCTTTCTAGGCAATTAGCAGAAGAAATATTCACATGTATATAGTATTCATCGTCCGAAATTTCTAGAACACTTTTTTTAAGTTCACCTTGTAAGGTTTTATATCGCTTTAATAATTCACTTCTTTTCGAAGCTTTTAATTTAAACGTTGAACCATCAATAATAACATCATCCTTAGAAAATAATTCATTTTGATTTTTTAAGATAGAATCAAAATCATAGTCTGGATCATTTTTAAAAAAATTGATAAACTCTATAAATACATCTTGCCATGTATCTACATAGATTTTATTTTCGAAAATTCGTATCAACATAGGAGTACTACCTCTTGCTGCTTCTTCTACAAAGGGATCTAATGGCGAAATCGACTCGCCTTCGAATACATTTGTATTCCAGTTTCTTTCGTATTTGTATTCTTCGGGTAATGAAAATGTTTCTAGAAAACACTTTATCATCGTACTCTGGTGTTCTAAAATGGATTCTAAATTCCATTGGGTTTTATTAATAATAAAGTTTTTATAAAAAAGTTTTGATTGTTGAAGTCGTTTTTTCTTTTCGCTAAAAGTCAATTCAATCATTTCTTTTTTAAAATCGGTAAGTATTAGGTTTCCTATGTTGTATAAATATTTGTTATGGATTTCGTGATAATTTTCTCCTAATTCTTTTTGCCAACTAATATTAAGTTTTACAGGCATAATATGTTCAATAACAATAGAATCATTTTCCCATTCGAAGGTCTTACCAGAATTACGTTCTTCGATTTTTGCTAAGATAAATTTCGCGTATTTTTTATAATCTTTATCAAAATTTACTTCTTTTAGTTGCTCTTCTACTTCTAGATCGTTGGGTAGTCTTAGCTTATAGAATAAATTCGAAAGAACCTCCATCATCGTAACTTTATTCCTTGCTAAATCGGGAATCTTTTTAGATAGTTTAACGATATCTTTATTTTCTCCTTGGGTTAATCCCAAGATTCTTCTTCGGATTAAATAGGTTCTAATTGTTTCTAACATTTCGATCAAAGACTCGTCTTGAATTTTTAAGTCATTTTTTCCGTATTGATGGTATTCTAGTAATCCCATAACAAAGGGTTTAAATGCTTCTGCTTTAATATGATGAAAGATATCTTTTAATAATTCTTTGATTTTTAAATTTCGTTCTACGTCATTCGATATAAGATCTTGATGATCAAAAACAATCCATTTGTAGAGCTTTACGTATTTTACAATATCATTAACAAAATCATTTACGCGATTAGAAAAATTTTCTTCGACAAAATCTCTAAAACGTTGATATAAGTCTTTTGTATTAGATGCATTTACCACTTTTAATGGTTCTTGCTTTTTATACTGTAAATAATCTCTAAAAAAATAAGAGGTTTGCTCCCCTAAAACATTTTCGATCTTTTTATGCCAAATCTCGTCGTATATTTCGTCTTGTTGGCTTGTGTCGAATTTTAACAATACATAGTTTCGAATCAAATCCGAAAGTGTTAATGCTTTTCCCATAGAGTTTAAGGTTTCGAAGATTACTTGGGGATCTTCTCCTTTATGAGGTCTTTCGTCTAAAAAGATTACAGCTACATTCAAACGCTTTAAGGTTAAAATAAAATGTTCGAATTTAAGTCTTGGATCCTTCGAAAACATGGTTTTTATTTTTTTATAAAAATATTCATATGCTTTGATAATCTTATGATTTTTATCTTTAAAACCTTTCTCTAAGATAATAGATTGATAAGCCTTCCAATCGTTTGTAACTTGTTTTAATTTGATTTTTTCTACAAAAGGAGAAGAATCGTTGTATAAATAGTTTTTATTGATAAACTCTTTTTGCTCTTTACTATCTACGTTATTTCTTAAAGCAATCAAAAAAATCAATGTCGTCGTCAATCTTTGCTGGCCATCTATAATAATGGCTTTTGTCGAATATTGAGCATCTTCTTCTTTTAAGACAATGGTACCAAAAAAATGTTCTAGTTTATCTTTCTGATTAGGATCTAATTCAGATTCTATAATTCGAGATATATCGTAAATATAACGCTCTAGTTCTTGTTCTTCCCAAGAATACACTCTTTGGAATGGTGGAATATAAAACGAATAATTATTTTTCGACAAAACATTATGAATTGTATCCGATAGTGCCTTCATAATAGATAAATTTTATTATTTCTTCTTAATTGTCAAATTATATAAATAAATTTTAATAAATTTTTATTTTTTTTTATAAGGAATACAAGCATTTATACGAATGATTTCGTTTTCTCTAAAAATGATGATTCTTCCTATTTGCATATCATTCAAAAGACATTTTTTGCACAAGAAAGGTTCAGGAGTTAAATGACAGAATCGAATATCATAGATTTCGTAAGCAAAAGTATAAACCTTTTCTTTATCTTGGCAATCCAAAGAAAAATTCAAAATAACATATAAAAAAATGATTTTCAAAATGTTTATTCTATAATTCCTGGGTTTTATTAAATGAAGCCAGAATTCCCTCATAAAGATATTATCGATCCAGATCAATTTTCCAAAAAGGATTTAGAAACCATATTAGACACAACAGAATATATCATTAAATTACAAAAACAGAAAAAAATTCATAGAATTCTCGATGGTTATTTGATGGCATCCCTATTTTTTGAATCTTCTACAAGAACAAGACTCAGCTTCGAAACTGCTATGCATCGCTTAGGTGGGAAAGTAATTACTACTGTGGGCTTTCAATTTTCTAGCATTAGTAAAGGCGAAACTTTATTCGATACCATGAAGATGATCGAAGCGTATGCAGATATTGCAGTAATACGCCATCCCGTAGAAGGTTCTAGTAGAATTGCTGCAAGTGCTGTTTCTATTCCAATTATTAATGCTGGCGATGGCGCGGGACATCATCCTACACAAGCATTATTGGATTTGTATACCATCTACAAAGAAAGAAACACTATCGATGGTTTAAAAATTGCTTTTATAGGGGATTTAAAATTTGGACGAACCATACACAGCTTAGTAAAACTTTTAATGCACTACGATGTAGAAATGATTTTTATTTCTCCTGTGGATTTAGCTATACCAGAAGCATACAGAAAAGAACTAAAAAAGAAAAACATACAATTCGAAGAAACAGAAGATATAAAAGCTTTCTGGGATTGCGATGTTGCTTATGTAACAAGAATTCAAGAAGAGCGATTTGTAGACAAAGAAGAATACGAACGCCTTAAAAACAGCTATGTAGTCAATAAAGCATTGGTATTAGCATCGAAAAAAAATACATTGATTATGCATCCATTACCACGAGTAAACGAACTTTCCACCGATGTAGATGATTTACCCAATGCAGCTTATTTTAGACAAGCACGTTATGGTGTAGATGTTAGAATGGCACTTTTATGTCTTTGTCTACACGTCGATCTACCAGATATTTAAACTATGCAAATAAAACAGTTCAACTTTACTACTAGCGATAATACAAGATTATTCAGTAAAATTTGGCTTCCAGAAGAATTTAACCCAGATAAAGTAATTGTATTTCATCACGGATTAGGTGAACATTGTGATCGCTATCAAAACCTTATCCAATCTTTGATAGACCAACAATATTCTTTTTTTAGCTATGATATGCGAGGACATGGTCGTTCAGAAGGGAATCGAGGTGACGCAGAAAACATTCAACAATTGGTGATAGATTTAGAAGATTTTATTTATTTTATAAAAAAAGAATATAAAGTAAATCAACCAATTTTATTAGGACATTCACTAGGTGGTTTAATTACAAGCTACTTTGCAGTAAGACATTCAAACCAAGAAGAAATAAAAGCATTGGTTTTAAGTGCGCCTGCATTAGAAGTATCCTTAAATTTTCTTCAGACTATTAAATACTATATAGGATTATTTTTATTTTATGTTAAACCAGACTTAATATTAAAATCCGAAATTAACCCACAATTTCTCTCGCACGATAAGACTGTGGTTCAAAAGTATATAGACGATCCACTCGTACATCCCTATCTTAGCGTTCGATTAGGAATTGATATCATGAACGCGATAAAAATTGTTCATCGACATGCTTCTAAGATTAAAATTCCTACTTGGATCGGACATGGCACTATGGATAAAATCACCTCTTCTACTGGATCCGAAAAATTTTTTCGACTAATCCGTTCAGAAAACAAGGTTTTAAGATTATATCAAGGTTTATATCACGAAATTTTTAACGAAGTTACAAATATTCCCTTAGAAGACTTAAAAGCGTGGATTTTGAGTTTAGAAAATACATCCAATCATAAATATTAATTCATTTTAATCTAACTCCAATATTTTTACCAGAAAAAAATTCCCTAAATTTTAAGAAAATTTTTTCGTAAAATAAACAAAAAAATATAAAAAATGATTGTCAGATTAGTGCAGTGCATAAAATTGGTATTGTGCAATGCACAATAAAATACAATGGAGGTTCCTATGGAAAACTTACAAAAAACATTACACGATTTACTCAATGCAGGAATTGGATTTTTTAGAGCAAGCGAAGAAAACGTAAAAAAAGCTATAAGCGAAATTGAAAAAGTTTACGATGAACTTAAACAAAAAGGTGCTGCGGAAAATAGCGAATTAGTCGTAAACCTAAGAAAAAGTCTAGATGATATTGTTAAACAAGTAGAAGATTTAAATTCTAAAGCAAATCAAACTTTCGAAGAAGTTTCTAAACAAATCAACGAAAATTACCAAAAAATCGCACAAGAAATCGAAAAAATCGTACCTAAAGAACAACTCGAACAATACAAAGCTAAATTAGACGAATTAAATGCATCTATTCAAACAAAAATTGAAGAATTAGCGAAACAGTTCAAAAAACAAGATAATGTTAGCAATTCCTAAAAAATAAACTATGCCCGGTTAGCCGGGCTTATCTTAAAATTAACTGAGCCTGAAACATACCACTTTCTATCAACGATTCAAAAATTGTAATCAACTCTTCTATGGTAAAATGATACTTCTGGAATTCTTTTATCAACTCTTCCATAGAATTTACGTTAAAATAGATTAAGTTCTTTTGTTGCTCTTGGGATGGAGTATAAATATAGATTCCTTGATATGCTTCTCGTTGAATTTTACTGTATTGATCGGGTTTCCATAATCTTCCAACAGCAAAAGGTTTTACACTTATATTACCAGTGATTAATATCGTTTTATTTTCTTGATTGATGATGATTTTATTTTTTAGAGGAAGTTCCACATCCATGTTTAAAATATCGCTTAATTGTTGAATCAGATCCTTCTCTTCTTTAAAGTTAATTACAATACTTCCCCCTTCAATTTCTATGTTTAAATCGCTATATTTTTGTTTTAATTTTTTATAAATTAGATTTAATTGTTCGTAATCGAATTCAATGAGTTGTAATTTAATTTTATTGTTGTATTCCAATTCTTGTAAATCCTTTTCTATAATTGCACCTTGTGGTATGTATCCATTGTTTTTGGTAAAAAAACGATTTTCGGATTTATTAATCAAAATTTTTCCTTGTGCTAATGCATAAACATTTCCATTGGCACCATACAAAGGGGTTTGGATTAGAATTCCATCTTGAATCGATTTTGCATCTCCAATAGAAGAAACATAACAAGTGATTCGATCCCCTTTTTTCGAGAAGGGAGGAATTTCTGCTGTTACCAAAACACTTGCAATGTTTTTCGTTTCGTAATTCTCTAAGTTGATGTTGATGTTAAATTTATTCAGTATTTTGTTTAAAATTTGTCTACTGATGTGATGTTTTGTATCGCCTGTTCCGTTTAGTCCAACAACAATGCCATATCCTACTAATTGATTATTTTTGTATCCTAAGATTCTTACAACATCTTTTAATTTATAATTATAACTGGTTTGGTAAGTAATGCTTAAATTTTGTGTTTCTTGTCCCCAAAGGGATAAATTTATTAACAATAAAAAAATGATCAATCTATGGTACATTAATGTTTTGTTCCTCTAATATCTTTTTTAAATATTCTAAAAAGATTTTACGTTTTGTTTCGTCGTTTATCTGAATTTTATCTTGTTCTAATTGTAGGTTTTGATTTGGGGTTTCTATGGTTTCTACTTGTATTAAGAGGTTTGCTAAATAACTAGAATCAATTTGATTGTTTTTAATATAATCTGGCACGGTTTCTGCTCGAATATTGATTACATAAATTTGATTGTTAAACTGAAATTGTCTTCTCCCTTCCAATGTAATATTGTTATTGTTAATAGAAGTAATTTTTAAAGGCAATTTTGTTTGTAATCCAACTTGATCTTTATTTTTATATTTATGATATTTTTGCGAAGAACGTGTATCATCGACATTGGGTAGATAATCGAACAGCAGTTTATCGGGGATCAACTTGATAACTAATTTTTTATCGTTGTTATTATCGAGGTCTACGTTAAATTTTATTGATTCTTTAAAATTCACTAAGATGATATCTCCTGTTTTGTAGTTTTTGGTAGAATCCGAGTATAAACTTACCCCATTCCAAAGATCTTCTGCCATCAAAACATAACTAAAAAAACCATAATAATAAAGAGATATTATAATATTTATTAATAAATAAAATACAATTAAAGAATCGATTTTTTTAAAATAATCCATAAATTATCGCTTCATGGATATTGCTGTACCTAGCATATTATCAGAAGTAATGATTGCCTTAGAGTTGGATTCATATGCTCTTTGAGCAACAATCATATTGACCATTTCTTCTACAATTTTTACGTTAGACATTTCCAAAAATCCTTGCAAAAGGCTACCAAAACCTTCTCTTCCAGGTATGCCTTCTATTTCTGGACCACTTGCAACCGTCTCTTTGAATAAATTGTTTCCCACAGCTTGTAAACCAGCAGGGTTAACAAATCGATAGAGTAAAATCTGACCTATCTTTGTTGGTCTTATATCATCCCTGATTTTTACGTATACTTCGCCATCTTCGTTGATTTGTAATGTATTGTTTATCGAGCCTTCTGGTAGTACAATCGGTGGTTCTAATAAATATCCATTGGATGTTACGATTTGTCTATTGGAATCTATCTTAAAAGAACCATCTCTTGTATAAGCAAAAGTGCCATCTGGCAGAAGAATTTTAAAAAAACCTACTTCGGAGGTAATTGCTATATCGAATTTATTGCCAGTATTTTGTAAACTGCCCATCTCGAAAAGTTTTTGGGTTGCAGCTACTCTTGTTCCACTACCAACATAAACCCCCGTAGGTATTTCGGATACAGGAGTTGCGGGTGTTCCGGCTAATACATGTTGTTGGTAGATCAAATCCTCGAAATCAACGCGATTCTTTTTAAATCCTGTTGTATTTACATTCGAAAGATTGTTGGCAATTGTATCCATTTGATATTGCTGTGCAATCATGCCAGTAGCGGATGTCCATAATGATCTTAACATAAAAAACCCCTTTATCTATATCGGTATTGTTTGAATTTAATTTATACATTTAATAGCTTTTTAGTATAATGTATTTTTCTGTTATAATCAATGTTAATTATATTAAAATTATGATAATATTTTTTTAATACAATGCATCGATTGGTATTAGTTCCTTTTTTATTGTTCTCTACTCTCCAACAGTTCGACAACTTAGAAAAACTTTGATTATTGATCAGAATTTCGTCTACATAAACATTAGAAAAATTCTCTGCTACAATTTGCGATATAATATCTTCTAGATAGATAATCTGATTTTTATACTTTACTTCTCCTACTTCTATGACAATTCTACCACCAGGTTTTACAACGCGAATCATTTCTTTGATGCTTTCTAGCATAAATTTTTTCCATTCTTCTAACGAGCTATAAATACCTAATGGAAGTTGGTTCAACTCTTCTTCTACGCCTAAAAACCAAGCTCTTAACCAGTTATCTTGTTTATAGTTCACTTTATCTAAAAATGGTGGCGATGTAATAATTAAATCCACAGAATTATCGCGAATCAAATACATGTTTCGAGAATCTAATTGATAATATTCATTATATTTAGAAATTTTATATTTTTCTGGTAATGGTTTTTTATGATCACTTATATATTTTTTTAATATACGCGATTTAATGTCTTTATAGAGGATTTTCGTTTTTCTTTTTGAATTATTTTTCTTTTGAGCATCTGGTAGAACAGAAAACTGTGGGAAAGTATAAACAGAAAAAAAACCATCGGAATGGCCATGCAATCTGGATAAGGCAACAAATATAATATATCTTAAAACCAAATCTTCTGGATATTTAAAATATTCTTCACGTAGGTTTAAGATTTCTTTAAAAGTTTCTGGATGAAAAAAACAATAAAATCGATCTTTTTCCTCTTCGCTCGGCTCTTGACGATCTTTTTTAAAATCGATTTGGTTTAACCTATTGATAAATTCTTCGTAACTTGGTATGTATTGCCTTGCCTTAACGATAAAATACGATACAGGACTAAGATCATTATGAATTGCTCTATACCCCATGATGTTTGCTTGTAAAACCGTTGTTCCGCGACCAGAAAAGGGATCTAAGATAACTTTGTTTTTTCCGTCCAAATAACGAGAGATAAAAAAATTTGGAAGTTCTGGTTTAAAAGATGCCCTATAACTAATAGAATAATGAATGGGATGCATCTTTCGTTGCTCAGACGTCCAAAATTGCCCTTCTTTTTTAAAAGAATCGATCTTGTAAGCTAAATTATTTTTTAACATCAAGATAAAAATCGGTTGTTTATTAAAATTGTCATAAGAATAATTTTTATTTTTGTGGAAATTATGAGTGAAAAAAAATATCGAATTGTCTACGTAGAAAAAATAGATTGTACATCTTGTAATAGCTGTGTTTCGAACTTACCTCAATATTTTCGCATGGACGAGAATGATACATCAGAATCGCATAATAATGGTGAAAATATCAACCAAGCACGAATACCCGAAGAAGATTGGGAAGCTGTTCAAGAAGAAATCGATCACTGTCCGGGCGAAGCAATCCATTGGAAAGAATAAAAAAATTTCAAATTCGAACTAAAAAATTGATTTAGTAAATTTTTGAATCCTCCGAATTCTTTTTAAGAACGGAGGGTATATGATTATAAATCATAACATAAGTGCTGTATTTTCTCATAGAACATTGAAATTCCACGATTATGCATTAGGCAAAGATGTGGAAAAACTTTCTTCTGGATTAAGGATTAATCGAGCTGGAGATGATGCTGCGGGATTGGCTGTTTCTGAAAAAATGAGAACTCAAATTTTAGGATTAAGACAAGCAGAAAGAAATGCCGAAGATGGAATTTCTTTTATTCAAACCACAGAAGGTTATTTACAAGAAACCCAAGAAATTATCCAAAGAATTCGCGTTTTGGCAGTTCAAGCAGCAAACGGAATCTACACAGCAGAAGATAGACAACAAATCCAAGTAGAGATTTCGCAATTAATCGACGAAATCGATCGAATTGCATCCCAAGCAGAATTCAATAAACTAAAAATGTTAACAGGTGCATTTGCACGTCTTAACCCAACTGCATCGATGTGGTTTCATATTGGTCCGAATATGCATCAACGCGAAAGAGTATTTATCAATACGATGACTACAACTGGATTAGGATTAAGAAATCCCACAATCCTAACATTTATATCGATTAGTACTCCGGATAAAGCTAATTCTGTTATAGGTAGAGCAGACGAAGCATTAAGAAGACTATCCAAACAAAGAGCAGATTTAGGTGCATACCAAAACAGGTTAGAACATGCAGCAAAAGGTTTAATGAATGCTTACGAAAACATTCAAGCATCAGAATCAAGAATTCGCGATACAGATATGGCAGAACAAACTATTTCTTACACAAGATATCAAATCTTGACACAAGCAGCAAATGCTATGTTAGCTCAAGCAAATCAAAGACCACAAATGGTATTACAACTCCTCCGTTAACAAAAATAGCCACTCTTTGGGTGGCTTTACTCAAAATTATAGGGATAGCGAAAAATTCCTTCTTCTGTTATAATTGCAGTTATTAAATGCGAAGGTGTTACATCAAAAGCTGGGTTATAAACATCTATATTTTCTGGAGCAGATTTACAATTCAAAAATCGAAGAACTTCTTCTTTTTTTCTTTGTTCGATGACAATTTCGCTTCCTGTTTTGATGGATTTATCGATTGTAGTATAGGGCGCTAATACATAAAAGGGAATATTAAAATAATTTGCCAAAATTGCTATTGAATAGGTTCCAATTTTATTTGCTGTATCTCCATTCTTTGCAATTCTGTCTGCACCTACCATTACCATATCGATCTTTTTATTGGCAAAAAGAGAAGCTACCATATTATCTGTTATAAGTGTATTAGGAATGTTTGCATACGCTAATTCGAAAGAAGTTAATCGCGCACCTTGTAGAAGTGGTCTTGTTTCTGTGTTATAAACATGGATTTTTATTCCTTTTTCTACAGCAGTATAAATAGCGCCCAGTGCAGTACCTCTACCAGCTGTTGCTAAAGAACCAGTGTTACAATGTGTTAGAATATTAGCTCCATCAAATATCAATTTTGCTCCGTTTTCTCCTATTCTATTACACAATTCTTTATCTTCTTCGTAGATGGATATTGCAACTTTCTTTAAATGATTGATAGCTTCTTCGACAGTTAAATAATGATTTTCCAAAACTTCGCGAGATATTCTATCAATAGCATAGAATAAATTTACTGCTGTTGGTCTAGTTTTTCCTAATTTATTTAAAATAATTTGTAAATTTTCTTTAAAATCTGCTATGTTCGAAATTCGATTGATTCTGAACAATCTTTGAATTTCTACATAAGCGCTTAATGCTGCCATTACACCGATTGCAGGTGCCCCTCGAATTCTTAGATTTATGATGGCTTCGCAAGCTATTTCTATGTTATCAATGGAAATATATTTTTTTTCTAATGGAAGTAGTGTTTGATCAATTATGTATAATTGATCCTTATTAAATTTAATGGATTCTATGTAAATCATCTTATGTCCTTTTGTTATGATTCTGGTTCGAGTTCATTTTTAACTACATCGATAAATAATTCTGGATAATCATTGATACACTCGGGAAAAGAATCAAAAAATTGCCGCAGAAGTACAATTCTATAATAATATCCAAATTCTTTCTGAAATTCCTCTGTAAAAGGATAATAAGGCGTCATATGAAATGCAATCTTTTCTTGAAATTCATTCATATCCCTTAACGTAACAGGTTGAGTAAAATTTAATTGCATTTTCATTAAGTTCCAATTCATTTTAAAAGTTAATTTATCTACTTGTTTGTGTTCTTTCGACTTCTCTACTAAATCGATTAATTTTAACAGGGGATAACCAGCATCAAAATACAAATCCAAGTTTACCTTAACAAATTTTTTTGAAATCCCTAATGGTTCCCAAATTTTTCTTATACGAGAAGGATTGAGATATGCCATTCGTACTTCTTCTCGTAAAATATATAAATCCGTAGGAGGATATTCTTCGTATCCAAACTCTCCTATCCAAAGCCAAGAATACACATCTTGTGCAGTATATTTTGTGTAATAATTATAAAACCAATCAGCAAACCTTAGTTTTTCGTCTAATTCGAATACTTTATATTTTTCTATGATTTCATTGATGTCTATCTTCATCTTTATCTTTTAATTTTATTCGGATCGGAATACCTTCTAAATTAAAGTCTGATTTGATTTTGTTTTCTAAATAATTAATAAAATTATTTTTTACGAGTTGTTTATTGTTACAAAATAATACTATTATAGGTGGCCTTTCAGAAACTTGGGTTGCATAATAAACCCTAAATCGTTGATTATGCGGAAATTGTTGGATTAAACCTTCGATATATCGGTTTAATTGTGACGTTGGTATTCTAAAATTTAATTTTTCGCTTAGTTCAATAATTTTTTTTAATGGTTCCATCGCTCTTTTTTTTGTTAAAGCAGAACCAAAAAAAATGGGAACATGTTTTAATTTTGGAAAATAATAATACAAACTTTCTAAATATTCTTTTTGGAGTTTATCGTGTTTGTTGGGCATAATATCCCATTTATTGATAAACAAAATCATAGGTTTATTGTATTCATCTATTAGAGAAATGATTTTTTTATCGTATTCTGTTAAACCATCGGGTGCGGATAAAATCTGTACAACAATATCCGAATCTTGTATCGCTCTTCTTGTCCTCCTGGAGGAAATAAATTCAATATGATCATCCATTACACGCTTTTTGCGAAGTCCAGCAGTATCTAAGATTCTGATTGTTTTCCCAAAATATCTGATAACAGTGTCGATAGTATCTCTTGTAGTGCCAGGAACATCAGAAACCAAAGATAATTCTTTACCTGCCCATAAATTAAACAATGTGGACTTTCCTACATTGGGCTTTCCTACAATTGCAATACGAATATCGTCTTGTATAAAATCAGAAACTACGGTAGATTCGAAATAACCTTTGCGTGGTTTTTCTTCTTGTAATTCTTCCACTACTTCTTCTAAGACTATGCTAGGAAATATTTCGATCATTTTTTGAACAAAAAAAGAAATATTATAACGACTCTTAACGGAAATTGGTATAGGGAAAAAGTCTTCCTCATAAAAATTCGAAATGTATTCTATTTCTTTTTCTTTACTATCAATTTTGTTTAAGACTTCTATTTTTGGTTTTTTGATATGTTTTAAAATATAATCGCGAAAATCAAAATCGAAGGGCGATGGCGCTGGTGGTTCCATTAAATGGATCAGTAAATCGATTTCCGAAGATAGAAAACGAAAAGCTTTTTCTTTAGCAAGGGTTTCTAGGTAATTGTTTTTTTCTCCCAAGTCTATTGTATCTAATCCAGGTAAATCATAGAATAAAGCATGAATTCCGAAATTTTTTACTTCTACCTCGATAATATCTCTTGTTAATCCGGGGTAATCATCTACAATGGAACGATTTTTTTTCGCAAGTAAATTTAATAAGCTTGATTTACCTACGTTTTTCTTCCCTACGATTGCAATCTTTTTAAGTTGGTTTTTATTCATATTGCTTATGTTTTAATGCTCTTTGAATTTGCATCTGATCTTCTTTTTTTCTTTCGTCTTGTCTTTTATCGTATAATTTTTTACCCCTACACAAAGCAATCTCTACTTTTACGATTCCTTTATTGTTAAAATATAACTTTAATGGTATAATGGTTAATCGCTTTTCTTTTACTTTTGATGTCCATCTTATGATTTCTTTTTTATGCATTAACAATTTCCGCGAACGTGTTTCTTCGTGCCCAAAATGTTTTGCATTTTCGTAAGGTGCAATCTTTAAATTCATTATATACATTTCTCCATTTCTTGGCAATATAAAAGCATCATTTAGGTTGACTTTTCCAGCCCTTATACTTTTTACTTCGGAACCCAAAAGTTGAATCCCTGCTTCTAACGTTTCTAAGATTTCGTATTCTTTTTTTGCTTTTTTATTAACAAATGTTAAATTTTCTTTATCTTCTGACTTTTTTGCCATTACTGAACACTTTTTTTTGATTTGATACAGAATAAATAATAAAAATAGATATTTTTAAGTTTGTGGTTGAAATTTTAAATTAGAAAATGAACCTTCTAGTTTAATGCAAAACTCTCCCCCTAAACTACCACCAGCAGTTATATAAAGATTGTAAATGACTGGATTTAATTCTTCTAATTTAGGGTTTGGCTTAAAACAGACTTTACCGTTTATAGTAGAATTTTCTAACGACGAAGCAAGAGAACCATTTGCTGTAAGATTTGCATCGAATAATTCGGATTTAAAATTGAATTTTCTTACAGAGAATTTGCCATTTTCGATCTGGATAAAAATGTCTAAATCCTTCATGCTTCTTTGTTCTTCTGGTAGAGAAAAAGCTTTTAATGGACCCCATAACTCTTCGAAAAAGATTTCGTTCATCTTTGTTGTAATATCTCCGTTTAATTTTGATGGGGAACTTAAATCTGATATGCTATTATCTAATTTAAGGTTTAGTTTTAGTCCTTTTACTCTTGTATTGATTTCTTTTATTTTTAAATTACTCGAAGAAACAGAAATATTTCCTTTTAATTTTAGGTTTATAACATCCCATAATCCTGTTTCGAGCCTTACAGAATCACCTGTAATTAGTGTTCCTGCATCGTTCGAAAGATAAAGATCTTTAATCACTATAATAAAAGGGAAATCCCATTCCAATTCTGAATAATCCACCTTAATTGCTTGAACATAATTTGTAAGAATGTAGCGTATAAAAGTTGAATAAGGGAAAAAAATAAACAGAAAGATTAAATAAAAAAGAATACCTGTAACGATTAAAACAATTTTTTTATTCCATGTTAATTCAATTTCTTTATATTCTTCTTCTAATTCTTCTTTTTCTTCTTCTTTCTCTGTTTTTTCTAAATCTTGTTCTTCTATCATATTATTCTACCGTATTAACATAAATACTCATTCTTACATCGAAAATATCTCTACCTGGTAATGGTTTTCGAATCAACAATTCTTTTATCTTTATACCTTTTTGATTATATTCTATTTCGTAGACAAACTGAAATAATTTTTGTAGATCGATCCCGTTAAAACTAAGATCAATGATGATCATATTAGAATTGCCTTTACCAATTCGTTCTTCTCGGTCTCTAATATTGTTGGGAGTTAACTTTAATTCTTGAAGTTTCTGTGTTACAAGAGTTAAGAATTGATTACGGTTAGGGATTGTTCCAACATTAGGAATACTCGATATACTATCCTTTAGTCGAATGATCGTTTGTAATTCTGATCGAGAACGTTCTAAGCTTAACCTTAATTCACTTCGTTTTTTTGCAATCATACGAAATAAAAAAACCGACAGCAAGATAAAAACCAAAAAAGAAGAAACCATCAACAACATTCTTTCTCTCTGATTTAATTTACTCCACATTATTTACAATCCACCCCAATTTGTATATCTCTTGGTTTAATCTTTAAACTTAAACCTAAACGAACCTTTTGACCAGCAATTAAATCCCTTCGAACAACTTCCACAGTAGAAAATAACCTACTTTTCTGAAATTCTTCTTGTACTTTTACAACGTTTCCGATAGAATCTACTTCTAATTCAAGTTCGACTTGATTTTCTGTATAACTTAAACTTTTAAATTGAATTTTTGCTACATCTGGTCCAACCGTATGTTCATTGATCTCTTTAATTATGTCTAAAAATTTTACTCCTGCAACGATGTTTTTCCAATATCCTAACTTTTCATTACATAGATTTTTTACAAAGCTTACTGGATTGTTCGATTTTTCTGCTCCTGGTATAGTACTTGCTACTTCTTGAATTTTAGATCGATAAAACTCTAATTGTTTTCGTTCTAACAGAATGCTAATTACAAAAGAAATCAAAAATATCAAAATAGATACCCCAGTAATAATTGCTGGAATGTTAAAAGCTTGAAGTCGAATTTCACTTCGCTTTAAAGTTTTTCCTAATGGTGTATTTAGAAAATCTATTCTATCCTTTTGATTTTTCTGGAAATAAAAAAATCCTCCTAAGCAAATCATCCATGGTTCAACAGGCTCATCACCTAACTGGATTTCGTAATATTTTGTTTGAAGGTTTAACGACGCTTCGATGGATTCGTTAATTCCAGAAATTAAACAACCGCCTCCAGATAGTAAAAGATAAGAATAATGATCATAATTGAGCATTAATAAAGTTCTTTTTAATTCTTCTGTAAAAAAATCCCATTCTTCTTTAAAATCTTTAATAAATTTTTGTTTATTTTCAATTGTTTGTAAGTAATCTATATTATTTTGAATGATATTAGGAAATGATTCGAATAAAATTTTTTCTAAATATTCTTCGTCTTTTATGTTAGAGTATGTTTTTAAAAGATTGAGTAAATTGCTAACGCCAAAAGGAATAATTCTAGAAAATATTAATTTTCCTTTATCTATTAAGTTTAACAATGTTTTTTCGTATCCTATATCTAACTGTAATAAGACCTTTTTATTGTATTCAGATTCGGGCAAAAGTTCAATTGCAGATGCCAATGCAATGGATTCGACACCAATCAGATCTAAACTAAATCCATTATCTACAATAATTTTCGAATAGTTTTCTAATAATTCATTCCTAACAGCTATTCCCATAACATTTGCAATGCCATTTTCTAATTTTATTAGATTTGGCACTACTTGCACATCTTCTAAATTATAAGGTAGATAACCCTCGATCTCGTTTTCTAACACTTCTAATGCTACTTCTTCTTTTTCTGCTGGTATTTCTAAATTTCGAATAAAAACCTCATTGTTTTTGAACAAAAATACCAATTCATTCTGTTCTGTGAATAAGGTTTTGGTAAACCGCAAAAAATTATATTCAAAAATCGATATATCTTGATTTTTATCTTCCTGGGCATCTTCTAGAAAAGATAATTCTTTAATTATGGGCAATTTTTCTTTTTTTAGGATTTCGAAGCTTCCAAATCCATACTCGAATAGCAGTCCTTTATAATATTTAGATCCTCTATCCAATATCAATATTTTTTGTCTTAAAAGAGCCATTTTCTTTTATTATTTTCGGAAATAGAAATTCAATAATATAAAAATTAAAGCATTTTTAAATGACCATATAAGAAATTTTTGAATCACTTGCTTTGGCTTTATTTTTTTCGTTTGCAATCATAACAGATAGTTCTTCTACTGGTATTTTACCATTTTCAAAATATAAAATCCCCGAAGATAGTTGGGGTAAAAAAAATCTTTGTTCTACCCCAAACCGATTTTTCGCTATAAAATAATTATGTTTTAGATCCTGTTTTTTGAGGATTTGTCCTAAAAATTGACTAAACTCTTTCTGAATCGTACGCACAATTTTTAAATTATGAAATAAATTCTTATTTTTAACAAATAATACAAAATCATCTCCTCCAATGTGTCCAACAAAATAATGCGTTTTTTGAAAATGATATTTTTTTAATAAATTACCAATAAAAGATATTAATTTATCTCCATTTTCGAATCCAAATTTATCGTTAAAAGGTTTAAAATGATCGATATCGAAATAAATAATTGCCAATGTTCCAGTAAAATTTTGATGTTCTTCGATAAATCGTTGAATAGATTTATTTCCAGGCAAGTTTGTTAAGGGATTCAACTCTTTTGCAACAAGTAACTTTTGTTGGAATACATACTTTAAAATGCTTTCGGAGAAAATTATGCCCTGGTATTTTCCTTGTTCTACTACAATGATTTCCGTTAAAGTATTTTGCTCTAACCAATCATCATGATAGAACAAATCAAAAAAACTTTCTATATCTGTGTTTGATTCTATGATCAAACATTTATTGATATGCTGGTGTAAAAACTCCGAAAAATCTTTGTATTTTAACAAATCTCTGGTATATTTTTGTAAAAAGAATTTCTTAAAATCCTTTTCTTTGATAATTCCCAATGGTTCGTTAAATTCATTTACAATAGGAAAGAGATGATATTCATAATGACGATTAAAATGTTCGATAATTTCGTCAAATTTCATGTTTACATGTATTGGAGGAATAGGTTTAATACCAAATTGTTTTAAAGTAGTACTTTTTTCTTTTTGAGAAAAATATTGATAAAAATTTAATTCTAAATCGTATAACAGATTTTTTATCTTTGTAATTTTTTTATCATAGTCTTGAATTAAAAAAGGTTCACAAACATAAAAACCTTGAACTAAATCGATCCCAATTTCCATACAAGTGATGAGTTCATCGAATGTTTCTACTCCTTCTGCAATTACTATTCCCCCAACCAAGTGCATAATTTTAACTACTTGTTCTACAAAGAGCTTTTTTCTTAAATCTTCGTTGATATTATAGATAAAAAATCGATCGAGTTTTAATATATCTGGTTCGGTAGAGTAAATGAGTTGTAAACTGGAATAACCTACTCCAAAATCATCGATTGCAATCTTAAATCCTTGATTTCTATAATTCGCAATGATTTTAGATAACGATTCATAAGATTTAAATGGCAACCTTTCGGATATTTCGAAAATAAAACAAGAATTGGGTAAATTATATTTTTTTAATAATTTTATCGTATTGCCAGATTCGAAATCGGGCATTTCCAAGATTCTATTATCGATGTTGTACAAAATCCTTCTTTTGGTATAATCTGGCAGTTGAATAAATAAATGAATTAACTTTTCTCGAAATAATAAATCTAAGCTATACAACATTTTATTTTTGAACGCATAATCAAAAATTTCATAAATCTTCGAAAATCCAGCATTCTGATAATTTCTTAATAGTGCTTCGTACCCATATATTCTCTTAGCTCTTATGTCTATGATAGGTTGAAAAGCAAAAGTACACGATTGAACGATTTGACTCCATTCTAATTGCATCATAATCTAACTTTATGATAAAAAAATATAATAAAGAAATGAATCAAACATTATTTTTTTAAGAAATATATTCAAAATGATAAATTGCACGACCTTCGAAAGGATTTTCTTCTTTAAAAAAATACTTCTTTGTCCTTGGATCCAACATTTTATAAATATTTTCTGTAATATATAAGTAATACTGGGATGGTAATCGTTCTACTATATGATAGGTTAAATTAATCGCTTCTGTATACAAATTTTCTTTATCTTTGGAATAAACAACAGAACCTTGTTCTATTGCACATAAAATTTTGAGTTCACTAATATCCAAATTCGATAAAACTTGCACAATATATGCTTTGATTTCTAATGATGCTAATATTGGACGAAGATAATCCTTTTGGGGGAAAACGGCAGTAAATGCATCGCTTTTTCTTATCCAGATAATGCCATTCAATTGCTCTATTATATTGATTGCTTTTTTTAGCCACTCAGCATGCATTCTTTGTAGTTCTTCTTCTGCTACAAAATAGGATAACAATTCCGGATAAATAGGAATCCTAACTGTTAAGAAATTTAAAATATAAGTTTTCCCTTCTACAAAGACTGGTATTGTAGGATCAATGTTTGCAGAAGTTTGAAGCGACTCCAAGGCTAAATTTTTTAAAGATTCATCATATTTTTGGTATTCTGGGAAAGTTTGAATCGATAAACATTCTGTGTTAATTTTTTGCCAACGAGGGAGATCTAAAAATGCTCGAATCAAAATATTTTTAAAGTAATCGAATTTTAAGTTAGATTTATGGATATAATCGTATGCACCATGTTTTAACGATTCTACGATAATACGCTCAGAAAAAATACGCGATACTACAATAAAACAGATTTGGTTACTTTGTAGTTGATTAAAAACATTGAAAGGATTAGGAATTTCGAACTCTGTTAAAACAAGATCTGGTTTTAAATACGAAATTGTATCGAAAAAATCGTTTGTACTGCGAAAAAAACGTAATTCTACTTTGGGGAATTCAACACGAAAGAAATTTTTATAAAAATCATCAATACTTTGGTCTGGATCAAGTACAAAAATATTCATATTCCCTCTACGATAGTTTGTTAAAAATAAATATTTTCATGTTTTTATAGATATTATAGTAATCAAAAAATTTTTTTAATTCATTATCACATAGATTGTATGCAGTCTCGGACAAAATGATTGCATTCGGCAAACCAAATTGATGTTCTAACGTTCTTGTTAGATGTATATCTTCGCTATCGATTAAATTTACTTCACTTTTATATTCTGCATATCCAAAGTGAATGGACATCCGAACCGAAATATTGTTCTCCCATCTTAGCTGATTGGAAGTAAAATTAAAAACGGGAAGTAAATAGAGAATTTTTAGCCCAACACGGATTGCATTCGATACACCAAATTCGTTCAAAAATGCAATTAGACCGCCATCTCCATACCACTGCCAAATACGACCATCAAATTCATCAGTAATATTATTGATAAAAAATCGAAAATTTTTTAATGTATTTTCAATATCTATCTTAACGTTTGTTTTAATCAATTCTGAACTTCCAACAATATCAATATCCAAAAAAGAGAGTTTGTATTCTTTTCCTTCTTCTAAGATACCCCAATCTTTTTGTTTGATCTCTTTTTGGGATAAAACAAATTTATTTAATTGAGGATTATAGATTAAATCATTTTCCATCAAGAATTTATCTAATTTGAATTTTTCTTTTAAATGAAGAATACCACCACTTATCCCTTTTCCATCGTAATAATATAACATGCTTATAAAATTTAAAATTTGATATTCGCTTTGGAAATAATCCAAGACAACCTCTGCTGCTGTTTGCCTTGGAATTACAACATGATTTCCAAACCCAGATACCTTTTGTAAGTTGAAATTGGGATCAGCTTCGCGTGCAATATAAGCAATCTGTTCTGTATTACAAGAACGGACCAATACATCTTTTAGAATGCGATTTAATCGTCGTAGATCCATTAAAAAGCTAAATAAAAATATTTCGTTTATTGTCAACAATAAACGAAATAATTATTTTTTTGTCAAATTTTTATTATCTTTTGCCAATAATTCTTTTATTGCAATGCTTGTTCTTTCGTAAATCTTATTATCTAATAGTTTTCTTTTGTAGAATTCTTCGTTTTTAATCTTTTTCTCTATCGCTTTATTAATGCCTACCAAGATAATGTGTTCGTTATTATTTCTTTTTAAGTTTTCTATGATTTGTCCTAAATATTCTATACCATCAACATCGATATAAAATGCTGCTCTTAGAGAAATAATTACATATTTGTTATTTTTAATCTTTTTGATAGTCTCCAAATGTGCTGGCATATTTATATAAGAAAGTGCACCAGAAATTTTATAAACAATTGCGTCAGAATCGATTTCGTCTAATTTTAGAAATTCATCTCGTAACACTGCCATTTTTACCACACCATCTTTCCATATTTCTATTTCTGTTTGTCCATAAGAAATGCGATAGATAAAATTGATTAATGCTATAATGCTTCCTATGATTAAACCTACAATGGGATCTTCTACAATAACTAATACAGCAACAAATAAAGAAATAGCAAACGCTGTCCTTTCGTTTTCCACAAGTTTGATAAAATGCTTTGTCTCTACCATACCAATGGCTACTACAAAAAGAATTGCAGCAATCACAAACATAGGAAGGTATTTAAAATATTCTAGAAAAAAAATACTAATTAAACCAACAAAAATTGCATTAATAACAGCAGATGTCCGATGATTTGCACCACTTTTTATATTTAATGCTGTTCTTGCTAATGCAGCTGTAGCAGGAATACCTCCAAAAATACCACTAGCTAAATTAGCAATGGAAAGACCAAAAACCTCTTTTTTTCTATCAAATTCTGTCTTCGTCATCATACTAGCAATGTGTCCAGAAATCAACGTTTCTAGAATTGCTATAACAGAAACAGCTACAGAAATTATTACGATATCTCTGTTGAATAAGATTTTAAAATCAAACTGTTGAAAAGAATTTTCGAATAATGTTGCTCGAAGGGTAGGATATTTATCCCCTAATGTTGTAATATTTAAAGGAAGATTGAATTCTTTTATAATCATCATAGATACGATACCGATAAATGCTACAACAGTTGCTCCAGGAATTCGGATTTTTTGAATCACATATTTATTCCAAATCATGATTACACTAGTAGATAATAAAAACGAAACGAAAACAAGCCAATTCATTTGATCAATATGTTGTAGAATATTGACAATATTTAATATAAAGGTTTCTTTTTTTTCTAATCCAACAATTCCTAATATGGTATCTAACTGACCAAAGCCGATAATAAACGCTACCCCTAAGGTAAAACCATGAACAACAGATTGAGGAATAAAAATTATGTATTTATCAAAGTTAAATAAATAAGCAACAAAAATTAATATCCCCGATAATATGGAAACAAGAGGCAAATATTGATATCCATATTTAAAAGTAAAACCTATTAAAATACCTGCCAATGCACCGGTTGGACCAATGATATTAAAATTACTACTTGCAAAAATCCCTCCCATTAAGCCAGCCCAAAATGCTGTAATTATACCTTGGGTTGGTGTTGCACCAGAACTAATTGCTAAAGCTAACGATAAAGGAATACTAACAATACTTACTGTTAAACCTGATTTCCAATTTTGCATTATTTTTTCTTTCATAAAAAACCTCGAATGTTGAACAGAATAAATTCTAAAACCATGTTTTTTTAGGATGTTTCTGATTCAAGAGAAATAAAAAAAGATGATTGGAGGCTATCGGATTCGAACCGATGACCTTCTGCGTGCAAGGCAGACGCTCTACCAACTGAGCTAAGCCCCCTTAGAAACAAGTGTAATCCAAATAAATATTAGCATTATATCTGTAAAGCAAAAAATCAAAGAATCAGATACAAAACATAAAATTTTTCTGTTGAGTTTTTTAAAGAATTATAAGTCCTGATTTACTCTTAAAAACACTATTTTTTTCTGTATCTATTATGAAAGACGAAATCATTCTTGTTACTGGTATCTCTTCTGGAATTGGATTCTATTTAGCCAATTATCTTGCAGAAGAAGGATGTATTGTATATGGTATACTTCGCAATCAAGATAAATTTATTCAGAACCTAAAAGAGAAAAACATAAAACAAAAAGAAAATTTGATTGCAGTTACATTAGATGTTCGCAATTATAAAGAAGTAGAAAGACTAATTCAAGAAATTTATGATAAACACAACAAGATTGATGTTTTAATCAATAATGCTGGATATGGTCTTTATGGTGTATTCGAAGAACTAAAAGAAGAAGATATTCGGGATCAATTCGAAACAAATTTCTTTGCTCCACTAAAATGGATGCAAATGGTACTTCCCATTATGAGAAATAAACGATATGGAAAAATCCTTAACATTACTTCGATATTAGGTCGACTTACAATTCCTACTGGTTCTGCCTATTGCTCATCGAAGCATGCATTAGTTGCTCTTTCGGAAGTGATAAGATACGAAGTTCATCCTTTTAATATTCAAGTTTGTTCTGTGGAACCTGGACTTATTAAAACTGATTTTAAAAATAATATGAAGTTTAGTGTAGATTTAGATAATCGGTTCTCTCCTTATTTTAAGTTAAATCAAGTCATAAAAGAACAACTAAAAAAATATCCTTCTTTTACAACAGATGCTTCTGACGCTGCGAAAAAAATCATTAACCTATTAAAAAAAGAAAAATTACCAGCACACTATCAAATTGGTATTGACGCTGGATTCTACTATAATTTAAAAACTCTATTACCAGAAAATATCTTAGATTTTTTAATTAAAGAATACATAAAAAATATTTTTGAATAGTATATGGCAGTAAAAAAAAGCAAAAAAACAACAAAAACAACAGCGAAGAAGTCGATAAGAACAGTCAAAAATAAGATAAACCTAGAAACTTTAACAGAAAAAATCGAAAAAAAACCTTTCGAAAACATTTATGAAATATTATTACAATCAAATTTTAATCCTATTGTTTTAATATGTTATGATCAAAAAGATTTTATTACTGGTTCTTATGTATATAAAGAGAATGAATGGGTTAAAATCCTTCAAGAAAATAAAAAGGCTTTAAAAAAAATTTCTATCGAAACCAAAGAGGATTTTAACAAAATTTTTCCAGAAGTTCTTCCAGAAGATGAATTATCGTTACTAAAGTTTGAATATAATTTAGGCAAAAACAATTATGATTTATTGCTATTTACAAACCAAGAAATTAAGTTAACACAAAAAGATAAAAATAAACTAGAATACATAAAAAATGTCTTATTACTCCACATACAGATTTTTATTTATAAAGATATCATTAATGAATTCGAAAAAAAGATTAAACAAATTAACCAAGAACATCAAGGAGAGATCAATTCTCTAAACAAGGAGATACAAGAAATTATCTCCAATCACGAAAATCAAATTAAAGAACTAAACAGAAAATACCAAGAACAAATCGAACAAATCAAAAATGAACTCATACAAAACAAAAATAACGAAATCCAAAATATTATCGCTCAACACGAAAATCAAATCGATGAACTAAACAAAAAACATCAAGAGCAAATCGAATCTCTAAACAAAAAAATAGAAAATATTATCGCTCAACACCAAAACCAAATCAACGAACTAAACAGAAAATACCAAGAACAAATCGAACAAATCAAAAACGAACTCATACAAAACAAAAATAACGAAATCCAGCAAATCATTTCTCAATACGAAAACGAAATCAACGAACTAAACAAAAAACATCAAGAACAAATCGAACAAATCAAAAATGAACTTATACAAAACAAAAATAACGAAATCCAAAATATTATCGCTCAACACCAAAACCAAATCAACGAACTAAACAAAAAACATCAAGAACAAATCGACGCTCTAAATAAAGAAATTCAAAAAATAACGAATGAATATCAAAAAAGAATCAATGATTTAACAGAAAAATATCATAAAGAAATCGAAATAAAAAATAATTATATAGCAGACCAACAAAGTTATTTCGAAAAAATCATTCGCGAAAAACAAGAAAAAATCGATGAATTGCTACAGAAAGAAAATCTATTGACAAACAATCTTTACGAAAGCAACCAAAAAATTCAACAATTAGAGGTAATAATTCAAGATAAAAATTCAGAAATTCAAAAAATAAAAAATGAATATGATTTAAGAATTCTTAAACTAGAAGAAGAAAACCTGATTATTGTCGAAGACCTAAACAAAAATATTTCTCAGTTAAAAGAAGAAATAGAAAAATTAGAAAATCACCTAAAAGAAAAAATAAATCAAATTAAAAATAAAGACGAAGAAATTGTTCAATTAAACAAAAATATTGCCCAACTAAATGAACTTACAGAAAACCAAAAAAGAGAAATAGATACCCTGATAAAAAATATCCACGAAAAAAACGAAACAATCATAAAAATAGAAAAAGAATATAAAGAAAGAATACAGATTTTGAGCGAAAATTACCAAAAAGAAATTCAAAATCTTAAAATAGAAAATCAAAGATTGCTCAGCCTGATAAAAGAAAAAGAATCATTGATAGAAGAGCTTCAAAAACAAATTCATCAAAAAAATAATCTTATACAAAATTTAGAAAAAGAATTAAACTCTTTATCTTTTAACTTAGAACAAACAAAAAAAGAAAAGGAACTAATCGAATTACAACTAAAAGAAGAAAAAGAGGTAATCAAAGAAAAAAACGAATTGATTCGAAAACATCATATTCAAATACAAAACTTAGAAAAAGAAAATAAACAAAAAGAAAATTTAATTTTGAACCTAGAAACCGAAATCAATCATCATAAAAATACTTTAAAAGAAAAAGAAAAAAATATTCAAGAATTCGAAAACCAATTGAATCAACTACAACAAGAAAATCAAAATCACCTCAATACAATAGAAAACCTAAAAAATGAGTTAAACGTAAAGATAGAAGATTTAAACAAACTCAAAAAAGAATTAGAAAATAGCTTAATGCGAGAAAAATTATCAAAACAAATGGGAAATATTATCATCAACTCTATTTTATCTTTATCAGAAATGGCTGATTTTTCTTCGCGTTTAGAATATATAGAAAATTTTGTGTTCCCCGAAAAACCAAAACGCTTTACGATTTTTAAAATAAACAATCAAAATTTAATTCTATACATGACGAACCTAAATATTCGAAACTTTTATTTAGATCTATCGGAAACTATCTTTGGACAAGTAATTGCAGATCGTCAAATAGAAACATCTCTAAAAAAGAAAAATCAACCACCTTATGATTTAACAATAAATCACAAACAGATTCATTATTATTTAGAAGAAGAATTAAATCCGATAAAACAATATTACCAACAATCGTTGAACGACGAAGAATATTATATTGCTTTACCTATCGTTGCCAACAACGAAACCATTGGTATTTGCACCTTTGTTTTTTTCGCAAGTATAAAAGATAAAATTGAGCCACAGACCTTACAACTCTTAGAAAATTTGATTCCTGTATTATCCACATCTTTCGAAAACGATGAATTTAAGAAAAAAAATCAGCAAATTTTTGATTCTTTTAGATCTATAAAAGATTTAGAAAATATTTTTCTTTATAAACAAAATAAATCCAACGATTATATTTTCTCTTACAACCTAAAAAAAGAAAATCAAGAAAAAATCCTAAAAAAAGAAGATTTATTATATTTTATTTATTCTAAGGTTTTCGAAATACCCAAATTATCCCAAAAGCAATTAACAAAGGAATTAATCGACGAATTTTTAACAACCATAGAAGAGGTATTATTTCGCTCTGAATATATTTTTAAAAAACCATCGTTTAATCATTGGGATTTTATTGTAGAAAAATTTCAAGATTATCCTAGTTATTTCTTCTGGGTTTTAATCGAATTTTTCTTGAATGCAATTTTACATAGCGAAGGAAAAATCTTTGGTATTGAGCTATACAATGATGAAAAATTCCATATATTAAAACTTTACGACGATGGTGAAGGTATTTTAAGAAAAACGGGATCATACTTTCCAGAAAAAGGAACAGGTATTAAATTATTCCAAAATATAGCAAATCTAATCAATGCAAAACTGATTATTACCAAAGGGTTAGATAGCTTTGGAACATCCATAGAGTTCCATTGGGATAAGTTTTTTATTCATTTCGAAAATCTATATTAATTAGTTGATTATCTTTATAAAAACTTATAAAATTGATAATGGGCTGATTGTTGACGAATCTATAAGATATAAGCTTTTCTAATAAGTCGTTTTGATAGTACTCTTCGCGAAGGAGTCTTTCTTCGGAATCATAAAATTTTGCTGTGCCGTTTTTTTTGCCTTGGTTGTAAAAAATTTCGAACTGTTTTTTGCCATTCTTGTAGAATCGAATACGCTTTTGATGGAAACTTCCAGCATAATAGGTTCCCATCTCTTCTACTTGACCATTATCGTAATATCTTATATATGGACCGTTTTCATTACCAAATTCACCGTTTAGAACAAATTTATTCTTATCGATGGGAAATTTCAGATAATGGAGCGTTAAATATATCTTACCATTGGGAAAGTAATAAACCCATTCTCCTACTCTATAACCTTGATCATAATTTCCTTTTTGAGAGATACTCCCATTTCGAAAATATTGTATATAAACTCCATGGTAAAGTTGATTTTCTTTCTTTGCTTCTCTAAAAAGTTTTCCATCTTCGAACCATATTATTTCTTTTTGGTTGTCTTCGTATCTCCATTGTCGAAAACGATGATTATACGAAGCTTCTTTAAATACAGAAGCTGGTCTTGGCGGTACATATAAACGTTCGCAGTTAATAAAATAAATTAATAAAACTAATAATGAAAAATATTTTATAAAATAATTCATATATAATTTTTATAAAATTTATTTACTATTGATTTACAATTTCTATCTTACGTTCTAAGATTAATTTTCTTTCTCTATCCAATACCTTTACCATATAGGTACCGGGATCGATTTGGCCAGCAAAATATATATAATTAACAGTTTTGGGAATTCTTCTACCTAAAACTGCTTCTTCGGATAGAGAATTTCCTTCCATTCTTAAAACTTGTATTGTGTAGTAATCGGATTTCTTTTCTAAATAAGTAAACCTGATATGAAGTAACTGACCTGGATATAACGTTATAACATTATTATCTAAAAAGTCTTTATAGTTTTCTTCAGTAATTTCTGTATTAGAAATAGATAAAAAGTATCTAGGCGAAAATAAGTAAACTGCTAATTTCCATATCCCTGCAATTAATAATAATACCAACAAAAAAATAAGAATATTTTTTAGAATAGGCGTATAATCTTTTCTTTGATTATCTTCTACGTAGTCTTCTAACCTTAAATCTGCAGAAACATTATATATAGAATCACGCTTTTTTGTCATATTTTCCTTATTTTTTATCGAATATTGTGTGTCGTGAATTTTTTGATCACTTTCTAAAAAATTTTCTTGTCGCTGATTGGTTTGAATTTCTTTAACAACATCTGAAAATTCCACTTCCTTGTCGGTAGATATATTTTTTTTTACTTCTTCTTGGATTTTTTGGGTTAGCTTATCTTTTTTGGATGCCATTAAGGATTATTTCTGTAATGGTTTGATATTGTAAAGCGACTTTTGATTTTGGTGCATAAAGAGACAAAGGTTCCTTCATTAAGTGAGATTCTTCTACAACAACACTACGCGATATATAACCATCAAAAACAGGTAAATATTTCTTCATTTCTTCTATCATTGCTTTAGAGATGGTTGTTCTATCGTCATACATAGTCATCAATGCTCCGAGAATTTTTATTTTTGTCCGAAATTTTTTGTTTAATGTTTCGATGGTTTCGAGTATGGTGCGAATTCCATCTAAGGAAAATTTTGCTGCTTGTAAGGGAATAACTACAAAATCTGAACAAAGTAATGCATTAAGAGTAAGCATTCCAAGGTTTGGTGGATTATCAATAATGATAAAATCAAATTCTGAACGAACATCCTCTAAACTATCCTGTAAACGAAAAAAACCATCTACATTTCCAGTTAGTAATGGCTCAACTTCGGACAATGCTAAGGAAGAAGGTATTAGATATAAATTTTCCCATTTTGTTTTTTTGATGATTCTTTTGGGATCTTCTTTATCTTTTAATATTGCATAAACCGTTTCTTCTGTTTTTAAAGAATTCGGCGAAGCATCCAAAAAAACAGAACTGGCATTTGCCTGTGAATCTAAATCTATCAAAAGAACGCGATTATCCTTTTGGTTTATATTATATGCTAATTGTATTGCTGTGGTTGTTTTTCCTACACCACCCTTTTGGTTTGCAACAGAAATTGTAGTCATATGGTTTAACCAAAATTTAAAGATCCTATATTGACAATTTCTTTTTTGTTGCTAAATGAATGATACAAAAAAAATGGTTTTTATATGAACTACGAAGCAGTAATCGGTTTAGAAATCCATTGTCAGCTTAAAACAAAAACTAAAATCTTTTCTTCTGATCCTTATGAATTCGGAGCACCAGCAAATACCTTAGCAGGTCCAGTAACATTAGGATTACCTGGATGCCTTCCAGTATTGAACGAAAAGGTATTAGAAATGGCAATCATGGCTGGACTTGCATTAAATTGTAAAATTGCACGCATTACGAAATTCGACAGAAAACATTATTTCTATCCAGATTTACCCAAAGGTTATCAAATATCGCAGTATGATAAACCATATGCTACCGATGGTTTTATCGAAATCAAAAAACCAAATCAAGAAACTGTTAAAGTAAGGATTCATCGAATCCATATGGAAGAAGATGCAGGAAAACTATTGCACAGCTCTTACGGTGGAGAAACTGTCTCATTTGTAGATTTAAATCGTGCAGGGGTTCCATTACTCGAAATCGTTACAGAACCAGATTTAAGAAGTAGCGAAGATGCTTGGTATTTTTTACAAACTTTAAGAGGAATCATTCGAGCATTAGGAATTTCTGATGCAAACATGGAAGAAGGAAGTTTACGTTGTGATGCAAATGTTTCTGTAAGAAAACCTGGTGGTCCATTAGGTACACGCGTAGAAATTAAAAACCTAAACTCTTTTAAAGCTGTACGAAATGCAATTGATTACGAGATAGAAAGACAAATTTCTGTGTTAGAATCTGGTGGTAAAATCATTCAATCCACTGTACTATGGAATGCAGACAAGAAAGAAACCAGATTAATGCGAACCAAAGAAGATGCAGAAGATTACCGATATTTTCCCGATCCTGACCTTCCTGTTTTCGAAATTAGCCCAAAACTAGTAGAAGAAATAAAAAATAGAATGCCAGAGCTTCCTAATCAAAAACGCGATCGATATATAAAAGAATATGGTCTACCAGAATATGATGCAACAGTACTTTCGCGAGAAATAGAAATTGCTTCTTATTTCGAAGAAACAGTTCAATATTCTGGGGACCCTAAAAAATCTTCTAACTGGGTAAAAGACGAAGTATTAGGTATAATCAACAAAAAAGATATACCCATCACACAATTTGAATGTACTCCAAAAAGACTTGGAACAATCATCAAGCTATTGAACGAAGGAAAAATCACTCAACGTATAGCAAAACAAGTCTTTGAACATGTTTACGAAGAAAACTTAGATCCAGAAGTAATCATCGAAAAATATGGTTATAAACCTTTGGATACATCCAACCTTAAACAAATTGTAGATAAAGTTTTCGAACAATATCCAGAGCAAGTCCAACAAATTCTAAACGGTAAAGATAAAGTAAAAGGTTTTCTCGTTGGACAAATCATGAAAGAAACAAAAGGACAAGCACCACCTCAAGAGGTAAATCAACTAATCGAAGAAAAATTGAATGCTCTAAAAAAATAAAGCGTTTAATTATCTACATGAGCAAATTTTTATTGGGAATTCCAGTCTATAACGAGGAAGAAAATATTGTACCTTTTTTTGAACAATTATTTGCTAAATTACCAGAAAAAATTCATCATATAATTGTAATAAACGATGGTTCCACGGATAACTCTAAGAACCTTTTAGAAAGCTTAAAAAAATATCCCAAAATAGAAGTTGTGCATCGTTATCCAAACCAAGGTTATGGAGCTAGTATGATTTTTTTGTTAGAGTATGCAAGAAAAAATCATTTTGATTTTTTAATTACCATGGATTGTGATAGACAACACCGAGTAGAGGACATTCAACGATTTATAGAAGAAGATTCAAACATCGATGTGCTTTCCGGTTCGCGTTATTTACCAGATTCTCCTTTATGTGGTATTTCGCCTCCTCAAGAAAGAGTTAAAATCAACCAAAAAATTACCAATAAACTCAACAAAATTTATCGATGGCAATTAACTGATGCTTTTTGCGGGTTTAAACGATACAAAACAAAAAAAATCAACCCTTCTTTACTCGAAGAAAAAGGCTATGCATTCCCCTTAGAATTTTGGGCATATTGTTATTACAATCAACTTTCGATAAAAGAAATACCTGTTGCCAGAGTTTACATTACCGATGATCGCAGTTTTGGAGAAAATTTAGACAAACACAGAATTCGTTATAGATATTATTTAAGTGTTTTTAAGAAATCGAATCAAAAGTTTGCAAAAAAAATCGCAACAAAAACATCATAAAAAAAAATATTCCTATGAGTTTAGAAGAATTTCCCTTTAAAGAAAATTATATTTATCTAAATTTTTGTGGTGTTGCTCCTTTCTACAACCCAGCAAGAATCAAAAAAGAAGAATTCGAAAGAAAACATTCTCAGATGGGAGCCATGGTATTTTTGGAATATCCTAATATCCTAGATAAATTCCACGAAGCTGTGGCAAAACTACTCAAAACCAAAAAAGAAAATATTTCTTTCGTAAAAAATACAGCAGAAGGTTTATCCATCATTGCCAATGGCTATCCATTCGAATCATCCAAAGACGAAATTATCAGTTTTGTACATGAATATCCATCAAACCATTATCCATGGAAACTCCAAGAATTAAAAAAACGAGCCACTTTAAAACTAATTGCCAACAATAAAAACGTTCTGTTAAATTATCAAGAAATTTCAGACCAATATGTTTTTGGTTTTAACTTAGAAGATATAGAAAAACTGACAACACCATACACAAAAATCATCTCCATAAGTCATGTACAATTTACTTCTGGTTTTGCAGCAAACCTTAAAGAATTAGGAGAATTCTGTAAGCAAAAAAACATTGATTTAATTATTGATGCAGCTCAAAGTTTAGGAGCAATTCCTCTCTATCCCGAAGAATACAACATTTCTGCCATAGCATCTTCTGGTTGGAAATGGCTTCTTGGTCCTATTGGTAGTGGTGTCCTCTATACCTCCGAAGCATTTCGAAATAAAATTGATTTTTCTATGGTAGGTGCAGATTTAATGATTCAAGGAATGGATTATTTGGATCATCGTTGGCAACCTTACAAAGATGGAAGAAAATTCGAGTACAGCACAATGCCCTTAGGAGATGCCATTGCCCTAACAGAATGTATCGAAGGTCTAATTTTAAAACATCAGGTAGAAAATATCTTTAACCATATTCAAGAATTACACAAAACTTTTAAAGCAATTTGTAAGCCTTCCAACAAAATAAAATATGTAGAATTTCCCGAAGAAAATAGATCTGGCATTCTATCGCTCATTACTGATAATCCACAAAAAATATCTGCGTTACTACGCGAAAAAAACATTATTTGTACAGTTAGAGGAAATTATTTAAGAATAGCACCCCATATAATGATTACCCAAGAAGAAATTGCCCAAGTAGCAGAGATAATCAATAAAATATAATAATTATTTTATAATAATCTTGATAATTTTTTGGTTTTCGTAATCTGGTAATGTCCCATAAATCTTCCAGTAATACATCAAAGACTCTTTATCTTTTATTTTTCTACTAGCTATCTCTGTTTTTAAAATATTATTTCTTCTTTTTAGTTCTTTATTCTGTAATTCTAGTAAATATATTTCTCGCTGTAAAACAATAGATTCCACTTTTTTTCTAAATATAAAAATAAATAATAAAAAGATAATTATAAAAATTAAATAAATATTTATTAAATTTTTTAAACTTTGCATTGCACTACTCTTATTTTTGCAGAATGAGAAGCTGGATTAATATTTAACTCATCTTCTTGTGGAGTCAAGGGCTTTTTGGTCAATAGAACAAATCCTTGATTTTTTAAATCCTTAAATGCATTTTTTATTAACCTATCTTCGAGAGAATGAAAGCTAATAAAAACAGCAATTCCGTTAGGATTTAGTATATCCTTTAAATCTTTTAAAAGAAGTTTTAACTCTTCTAATTCTTGATTTATATAAATACGAAATGCTTGAAAGGTTTTCTGTACAACCTTCTCGTTTATGTACTTTTTGAGTTTTTTAAAATAAACCTGTATTACAATTTCTTTTAATTCGATTGCATTTTTTATAGGTCTACGTCTAATAATTTCTTTTGCAATGTAGCGTGAAAATCGCTCTTCGCCATATTGATAGATTATATCTGCTAATTCTTTTTCTGAATAACTATTTAGTATATCCAAGATATTATAGCTTGTTTCGTCTAACCTCATATCTAAATTCGATTGGTTCATAGAAAATCCCCAATCTTCTTTTAGATGATACATAGAAATACCTAAATCACAAATTAGAAAATCTGCTTTTAAGTTTAATTTTTGTAGAACATTTTTTATGTTCGAAAAACGTTTGTTTACGATATAAAAACCTTTTCCAGAAAACAAACTAACATCAATATCGTCGAAAATGTTTTGATTTAGCACAACAGGACGAATGTTTTCTCGATCAAAAAATTCCATCGTTTTATGAATCATACGAATATCGCGATCAAAAGCTATAAAAGTTCCATCGTTTATAGAACGACACAATAAATATGAATGTCCACCACCACCTAAGGTAGCATCCACAACAATAGGTTTTTCGCGAACTAGAAAGAAAAAGTCCAACACCTCTCTATACATAACTGGGAAGTGAAAAAACTTGCTTTTTATTTCTTCGATGTTAACATTGCGTATATTCATATTTTAATATATTTTTATAATTTTCTTTAAATATTTCGTATTTTACCCTTTTTAAAGGAGAATTTTTTAAATTCTCCCATTCCTCTTTTTCGGGTAGTTGATGGATTATATTTTTTATCTCTTCTCGTAGCAAAAAATTAGATTCCTTTGTTGTTTTTTTGCTTACGTTTTTTCTTCGGTTAAAGGGACAAACTTCTTGACAAATATCACAACCAAAAACCCAACCGTTGCTTTTTTCTAAATATTCTTCTGGAATGGGGATTTTGCTTTCTATCGTTAAATAGGATATACATCTTTCGACTATTAGTTTGTATGGTTCTAGTGCTTTTGTAGGACAATGTTCAATACACAACCTACAACCCTTACAATGATCGGTGATTTGTTTCGATTCCCAATCCGATGGAATTTCGTAATCTGTAAAAATACAACTAAGAAAAAAATACGAACCGATTTCTGGGTTTATAATGTTTGTATTTTTTCCCTGCCAACCTAAACCAGCATATTTTGCTAACAATTTTTCTGGAACTGGTGCAGAATCTATGGTAGAGCGAATATAAATATCTTTATAATATATTTTTATAAATTTTTCTAATTGTTTTAACTTTTTTTTAAGCACATTATGGTAGTCTTTACCAATTGCATAGCGAGAAATTTTGATCTTTTGGTTTCTGATTATGTCTTCGTATTGAATATCTCGGTAATAAAACCCTAACACAATAACAGATTTAGAATTTGGAAGTATGTTTTGTGGATTAAGTCGAATTTCTGGATAGTTCGAAAACCAATGCATATTGGCATATTTTTTTTCTTCGATAAATCTTTTTAGATAATCGTAATCTTCTTTCTGTAATAGAGGTCTTGTAATTCCAAAAAGTTCAAACCCTAATTCTTGGGAATATCCTTGTATTTTTAAGAGAATATCTTTATCAAAGATCTTTTGTGGATGACTCATTCAGATTTTGTTGGATAATTTCTTGAAGTTCTTTGTCTAAAACCTTGCCGTTGCAATATTTTAACAACTGCAAACCTTTTTTTCGAAGTTGTTTTTCTTCTTGGTAAAATTTTAAATCGTTGTAAACGTTTGCTTCTTGTAATAACAAAATACCTAATATTGCAATTCGTTCGTACTGTAATTCATTATTGATGGAAAGTAAAGACAGCAATGAATTTAAATCCATTTTTAACAAAATTTCTTTAGGATAACCTAAAAACAACGAATAGGCCTTTTCTATTTCCATCAAAATTACCTGAGGATCCTTTTCGCTTTTTAGTTTTAGTAATTTAGCAAAAAAAACAACAAATTGCTGAAGAATTCTGATCAAATAATCTTTATGATAAAGCATCAATTAAAATAAATAGTTGTTGCCATAAAAGGCAACAACATTAATCACAAGCAATCTCTGCTTCTCCAGAAAGCTTAACGTCTCCACTTTCGGATGCAGCTTCTAAGGTCAATAAAATGGTTTTACTTTCGTCTATTTTCTTTTTTACTTTTCCTGTGCATATCAAAACTTCGCCAGGACGTGTCATACCTTTAAACTTTACACCAAATTTTTTTATTTGATGCAGATGAAAGTTTTTTGTTAATAGCTTGCCAACCTGAGCCATTACATACATTCCGTGAGCAATGGTGCCATCTAATCCTACTTTTTTAGCAAATTCTGGATCTGTATGTATTGGGTTAAAATCCCCCGAAGCACCAGCATACCGAACCAAATCCATGTGTTGAATGGGACCTACTTTTATTGGTTCTAATTGTTGATCGATTTGAAAATTTTCGTATTTTACGCGATTCATACTATAACTCCTTATTGTTTAGGTCTTAAAATTATTCCCATTTCTGCTATGATGCAAGGTTCCCCTTTATCATCTTTAAAAGTGGTTCTGAATGTTACAACCTCCATTTTTCCCGTCTTTACATCTACCACTTCTCCTTCTGCTTTGATGGTCATCCCTGCATATACGGGTTTAAGGTAGGTATACTCTTCCTTCATGTGTAATAATCGATCTGTGTCTATACCCATTTTTCTCATATCTTCGAAGATTTCTGGATACCCCCAAAACTGAAAGGATGTTTGAAACGTAGGAGGAATGGGGATTCCTTCGTATCCAGCTTTTTTTGCTTCTTCTTCGCTAAAAAAAATTGGATTTGTTTCTCCAATTGCCATGCAGAATTCCCGTATTTTTCCCTTTTCCACTTGAATCGTATAGCTTTTTAGCTTTTGACCAATAATGTCTTTTGTTAATTGCATATTCAAAGAATTTTAAAATTGATTTATTAGTCAAGAAAAACAATTTTATTGATGAAAATTTAAGGATGGATCAACACCTGATATTCTTGTGAATACAACTCAAAATTATCTGTAAGATAAATATAAGTTGCATATGCATCGGATATGGCACAGGATGGCCCCAAAACAGTTACTACCCTATTTTTTTTGGTGATTGTATTATTATATGGATTGAATATGTGTAATTGATAATAATTTCCTGATGTTGCTAAACAAATATTGTGTAAATGTAATTCTTGGGAAAACTGTTTATTTAAAAGATCTGAACTAGAAGATTCCAGTAGAACCCTCCATCCTTTGGAACTTTTTTTTGGAGGATTACCAACACATATTTCCCCCCCAATTTCTATTAAAAATGATGGATAGGAATTTTCTATTAGAAGTTTTTTGATTAAATCCACAGCATATCCTTTCGCGATTGCATTTAAATCAAACTCTACAAATGGATAAGATTTTTTTATAATATATTGATTACGAAACGTCTCTACCGAAAATAAATTACAGATTTTAGGATAATTTTCTTCGTTGGGTAAAGGGATTTGTCCTAAAAGTTTTCTTTTGTACGGGAAAAAATATGCTTTTGTTTTTAAACAAATTTCCTGCGAAAGTAAAAAAACTTTTATTTCTTCTTGATCGAACAATACCAATTGATTTTTATTTAGTTGTACAATCTTGGAATCATCTCTATACAAAGAAAATGCTCGATCAATTTTATTAAAAATGTTGAATATTTCTTTTTCGATCGTCGATAAATCTTTTTTTTGTGTTGTTTCTATTACAATTGTATAACTTGTACCAAAAACAATTCCACTTTTCTGCCAATAATTTAATTTCGAATTGCACGCGATAAAATCAATTAAAACTAAACATAACAAGAGAAAACGATTGATTATGGACATTTAAAATGATTATTTAAACCTTTTTTCCAGATAGATACTTAGCGCTTCTATTGAAATATACCAATCCAAAGTAAAAGTATATAGCCACTTCGAAATTCCTTCTAAAAGATTAGAACGATTGTCCGTAAGTAATTTTTTTATATTGAGTAAGCTTTTAAGATCAAACTTAACAACAGGATAAAAATTAATCATAAGTTTTTGGTTTTCTTTAAGCTGTAATTCTTTTTTGATTTGTTCGAGTAAACCTACAAAATTGGTTAAATCATCGATTAAGCCAGCTTCCTTAAAACGAAATGCAGAATAAACACGACCTTCCGCAAAATGCTTAACTTGTTCAGTTAATTTACCACGGCCTCTTGCTACCCTATCCAGAAAAATTTTGTATGCATCCATCGTAGTTTTTTGTAACAGCTCTCTGGATTCTTTACTTAAAGGGGTGGATTCGGAAAAGATATCGGTTGTTTTATCAAACATCAGCTTACTTTTATTAATCTTGAATTTTTTGTAAAGTTGATGAAAAACAGGACGTAATCTTAACACACCAATAGAGCCCGTAATAGTAGAATGATATGCATAAACCTTATTTCCAGCACAAGAAATATAATATCCTCCTGATGCTGCAACATTTCCTTGTAGAATAAACACAGGTTTTTTTCTGGATAATTTTCTGATTTGTTGATACAATAATTCACTTGCATCACTCATTCCCCCAGGACTGTTTATGTACAAGAGAACAGCCTTTTCGGCAGAATCCATCACTTCTTGCAATATTTTGATGTATCCTTTCGCGTTAACAGTGCCAGATTTCGCTTGATCTTCTTCTTTCCCTTTTATTATTATTCCATCCATCACAACTAATGCTATGGGGACTGGTTGATTCACAAAAGGAAAGAGTTTATATTCTTTTTTTAAGATCATTTTTACGTATTCTTCAAAGGTGATCCGTTTAAGTTTGCTTTTTGGTTTTTCTTTGATTTCGCTTGTTTTAAGAATGGTATCGCCCTGACCTTGAACATTATGTTCAATCTGAGAAGAAATAAATGGTGATTGTTCTTCTGTGATAAATTCAACAAGTTGTACTTGATCCATCAGTTGATGGATAAAACCTAATTCGAATAGCTCTTGTGCAGTAACGATGGATTGATTCAAGAATAGATTCCATAGTTTTTGTATATCGCTTTTTTTTAAACCAGAAGTCTTTAAAAATTGTTGGTAGATTTCATTTCTTTTGTCTTGAATTAATTCCAGAATATTCTCTTTGGCTGGCGCAGAAATCTTATTTTTTTCGTACATTTCTCCTGCACTTTTATACTTTCCTGCTGTAAATACATCGAATTTTACACCAAGAGACTTAAAGAAATCCCCCAAATAGAATTGCTCAAAATGAGGAAGTACAGTAGTAAACTGCGTCCAATCTCCAGTGTATCGATAATCGCAAGAAGAAGCTACCATCAGGGTTTTAATTCCCCCTTCTTCTACATAAGAATAAACTAATTTACCGCTTTTTCGAATTCTTTCTATAACAGAAATAATATCTTCGATTTGATTCCAGTCTAAGCCTTCTAACGAAGGAATTTCTAATATTACCTTTTTTATTTTACTCTCTTCTGCAATTTTATTCATCAAGATCAAAAATAAAAAATAATTGATTTCTTCTTTTTCGGAAATGAATTTTATTATGCCTATCTTTTCGAAATAAGCAAATTCTTCTGGAATTTTAATATGTACAACTTTATCACCAGAAAATAGATAATTTAATTTATAATATAAATAAAATAAAAATCTAAAAGGAAAAAGCAGAATAAAAACCAAAATTCTAATCATATATAACCAAAAAAAATCAAAAAACCATTCAATAAAGTATAATTTTAAAAAAAAGAAATGATTTGACCATGAATCATAACATAAATTTTTCATTTTTTAAGATAGAAATTAGGAGTTAAGCTATGAAGCATATATTATCCATTACTGTTCGAAATAGACCCGGTGTTATGAGTCATGTTTCTGGTCTTTTTACAAGAAGAGGTTATAATATTGATAGCATTGCAGTAGGAGAAACAGAAAATCCCGAAGTTTCTGTGATAACAATTGTCATCATTGGAAACGAAGATACAGCAAATCAATTTCGAGGCCAATTGTTAAAATTAGCTGATGTGATCGATGTTCGTATTCTTCCTTATTCTCAATCTATTATAAGAGAATTGATCTTGATTCGAGTTAAAGCAGAACCCGAAAAACGAACAGAAATATTCGGAATCATAGAAGTTTTTAACGGAAAAATCCACGAATTACATAACAATACCATTTTAATAGAGGTTCAAGGTAACCCACGTCAAATCACAAGCTTGATGAATGTGTTAAAAGATTATGGCATTTTAGAAATTGCAAGAACTGGTCAAATCGCTTTGCCTATGTATACAGAATAAAATGAACAAAATTACCATCAGTTTTATCTAAAATACCAAAGGAGACTAAAAATGAAAAGAATTAAAACGATTACAACCATACTGATGATTTCTGTTGCTAATTTTCTTTATGCAGAAACAATTGGTTTAAAGTTAGGATATGTAGCCTTCGATACAAACAGCTGGAATCCAGATATATATAAACGTGTTTACCGCGATGAAATCGTTATTGGTAACAACAATCAAATATCTTTAGGGACATTTACACAACCTTTTAATAGCGATACAAATTTTTATTATCCTTTTGGTGTTTTCTATTCTTGGGATAAAAATTTCTTCTTAGAAGCTAATTTTTATCAATTTAAGAAAACTACCTTACGGGGGCAAGGTGTCGGTTTTATCAATCCCAACATAAATTCGATTATTTTTCACGAAGTGGATCATGTTCGAGAAATGGCAAACTTAAAACTAGGAATTAACCTAATGAGCCAAGGACTAAACGATGGCATGTTCGATTTAATTCTCCTCGTTGGTGGTTCCTTAACCCACCATGGTTATAGCAAAAATGCGGTAGGATATTCTAATAGTGGATTAGCATTTTTTACCAATCAGAATGGTTCTTTTGATGCAAGAATTTTTAATCCTCTTATCGGTTTGGAATTTGCTATCCCTTTATATAGTTATTATAGACAAACATTCTTTCTCTATGGAAAATACGAATCTTATCCTGAACGTTCTAACAAAATCAACTACATTCTAAATAACTTTACTTTTACTGGAAGCAATATCAACGTTAACTTAGAAAACATCGAAAGCGATTATAGTTTATCGAAACAATACTACGAAGCTGGTTTTGGTTTTTATCTAGCTACGGATTTTTTAATCAAACTTGCCTATACAAAAGAAGTTAATCTAGTTAAATACAAAAATTACAATGGATATACATTAAGTTTTAACAATAACATCACAAGTTTAAGCGATATTTACAATGTAGCAGAATTATTGTCAGATAAGTTTTATGTTTATAACGGAACAAACAAAGAACAAATCGAAGGTATCTTTGTAGGATTCGAAAAAGCAATCAATTTCTAAGAATTTTTGCATAATCAGCCATGATGTTGGTTGATTATGCTTCCTGGATAATCGATAATTCCTTGATTCGTACAAAATTTTTAAAATCGCAATCTTTACAGATGTGACGTTCTGGTGGATTTTTTACATCAAACCTTTTTTGTTTTATCTTATCTACAATTTTATCAAAGTGCACCGTAATTTTTTTTATTTCTTTTTCGTGTAAGAAAATTCCATTAAAGCATCGTTTCGTTTTTTTCCTCGGAAATCGAAAAAGTTTTTTTGGAAAATGAGTATTGGAGCGAAAACTTTGGTTCATCAAAGAAACTAGACTAAAATTAGGTTCGAACCAGTCGTTGGGATTGCCAGATGTTTTCAAAACAAGAAGATTCTGAGCTCGCGAAAAAGCTACATAATAATGTCTTATCTGAACGAATTGATTCGTCTGTTCTTCTTTTTCGAAAGCACCTCTTTTCGAAAAAGGTAAAAGATATCTATCTTCCTCCTTTTGAACCAAAAAATTTTTATTCAGAAAACCTACAAA
Source organism: Leptospiraceae bacterium (assembly GCA_026418015.1). Taxonomy (GTDB): domain Bacteria; phylum Spirochaetota; class Leptospiria; order Leptospirales; family Leptonemataceae; genus SKYB61. Next base: position 195,925 of record JAOACE010000008.1, read on the forward strand.
TACAACAGGAATTTCTAATATATTTCTTACAGTTGCTTTGCGAAATCGATAAAATGCTTGATCTTCGTCTCCTACAACGCAAAGATTATTTTTTTGGAAATGTCAATTTAACAAGAATCTGTTCTTGAATATAATTTGTATCTTGGTATTCATCTACCATTATATACTTTATACCTAATTTGATTTTTTTGTATATATCTGGATGGTTTAACAATTCGTAAAAGATTTTTTGTAAGTAGGCAAAATCGATTTTATTGTTTTGGTAAAGCAATTCTTCGTAGGATCGATATGCCTTTGCAAGTAAAGGATAAAAACCTTGTTGATTTTCTAGTGTTCGAATTTCTATCAATTCTTTGGTAATCTAATTGAGGTATTTTACGGATTCTTTGATTGTTCTCCATTTCGAGCTCCATATTCTTAATTAACGTCCATTTTCTTGAAGAAAGATTTTTTAAGATAAAATCATTACACAAATTATGGAAGATTCCAATTTTTAAGTCACTTAGTTTTTCTGTATAACCAATCTTTTCTGCAACCTGAAAAAATTCTATCTCGCATTTCGAAAGCAGATTTTTCGGTAAAGGTAGTTAAAACAATTTCGATTAGTTTTGCCTTACCAGAAATAACGAGATACAGCGTTCGAAGAATAAGCGTAAGAAGTTTTTTCGGTTCAGGAACCGGCTAGAATTAAAAGTGGTCCATCTGTGGTAAGAATGCATCGATTCGATTTTGGTTTAAGTTTGGAAAAACTTCTTTAAATGCTTTTATAATATCCTTCAATGAAATATCCCTTAATAAATTTTGTTATAAATTTGTAAAATTATTATTATTTTGTCAATTCTTTTGTTTGTGAACTAATAAATAATCTTTTTTATAAAATTGATTGATTTCAATTTCAATCTTTAAAGCATAAATTTTTAAATTTAATAAATTTTTTTAATATTCTCTATAAAGATACTAAATAATCATTGACAAAAAAATAATTCATATTAGAAAATCCCAAAAGGGAGAGAGTATTTGTGATTTTTGCTCATTTTCTTTATCTTTCTAAAAATTCATTAAATTTTTCTATTTATATTATAAATTCTTTTATAAATATTATTAGCATTTTATTTTGTAAAATTAATATACTTTTTCGACTTACATAAAGAAGAGGAAGTAAATGAATAGTTATTTAAAAATAGCTCTAAAAGCTATATTAGATTCATTCCAAGAATTATACAAAAAAAACCAAAAAAATTTTCCTATAAATGATGATATTCTTTTAACATCTGAAGAAAAAGATGCTTTGGATAAAGCAAAAGAAATCTTAGGAAATATACAAGAAATAAACTCTTTAAAACCAGTTTTCGAAAAAATCTCTTTTTTAGATAATGACAGTACTACTTTTAAACATCAATACACATTGCAACCATTAGATTATAATCGTTTAGAATCCATTATTTTTCCTATAGAGAATCAGCAGTCTGAAAATTTTTCGGATTTTTTAACAAAATTCGAAAAGGAATTGAAGGTATCTCTGCAATTTAACGATTTAAAAAAATTTTATTTTTATTATTACCTTGCACAAAAGTATCTTTGGTGTATTACTATCTCTAAACAAAATCCCGATTTATCTATGTTTGATTATGTTAGAGTATTATCTGCAATATCAATAAGTTTATTTGATTATTATATAGAAAATCAAAACATTGATTGGAATAATCCAACATTCTTAATATACGAAGCAGACATAAGCGGTATTCAAAAATTTATCTATAAAGTGAATAAAACCCCCGAAATGGAAGAAAAAACAAAATTCTCTATACCGAAGGTTTTACGAGGAAGGTCTTTTTTTATTTCTATATTACCTGAATTATTAAGTAGATATATTTTGCAACAGCTCGATTATCCTATAACAAATCTATTATATGCAGGTGGTGGCAAGTTCCAACTGATTTTACCAAACACAGAAAAAGTTAAAAAAATTCTAGAAGATTTTAAAAAAACCTTATCGAACTATTTATTTGAAGAATTCCATACAGATTTGGGAATTGTAGATGGGTATATACCATTAGGGAAAAAAGATTTTGAAGAAAATCAACTAAAAGATGTTCTGTTAAAATTACAATTAAAGTTGGATCAAAACAAAAAAAGAAAATTTTCTAAATTTTTTATACAAGATTTTAAAAACGATACCAATAGGGTTTGTCAATCATGTCATTCTCTTCCTCCAAAAGATGATCATCTTTGTAAATGGTGCAAACGTTTTAACGATTTAGGAGAGAAACTTGTTAAATCCCAAGAACTATACATCACTTATATCTTTAAAAACATCAATAAAAAACCAGACATTGATTTTAGTCCTTTTGGAAAATTCTATCTACTTGAAACGTTAGATCCAGAAATAGAAAATAATGCTAAAGAAATTTTGTTATTAAATTCAACTGATTTTTCTCAGAAAAAATTTGCAAATGGGTTTAAATTTTTGGCAAATTTAGTCCCAACATTGAACCCAAAAATCAGAGAAGCTCTAAAAAAGAAATTAGAAAACCAAGAAGATAAAAACGAATTAAACCAACTAGAAGATAATTCCATTCTATCCTTTAACTTTATTGCAGAGTTTTCTAAGGGAGATAAAAAATTAGGAATATTAAGAGCAGATTTGGACAATTTAGGATTAATTTTTAGTGATGGATTAAAAGACTATTCTTTAATAAGGATTGCTACATTAAGCAGAATGTTGGATCTTTTTTTTACAGCTTACATATGTATTTTAATCAATAGCATAAAAGAAAATGATCTTGATGCCAATTTAATCTACACTGTATATTCAGGCGGAGATGATTTATTCTTAATTGGGCCTTATCATTTAATCATAAAAATTGCCGTTGAACTTAGAAAAAGATTTTATTACTTTACCGCAAAGAATTTAGATTTAGGAATATCGAGTGGAATAGCCATTTTTGGTCCTAATGTAAACATACCTTTTATGGCAAAATCATCCGAAGAGAGCGAAAGCCTATCTAAAAAAGCTATTTTTAAGGACGTTCAGAATAATGTTTATATAAAAGATGCTATAAGTATATTCAATAAAAGCTTTAAATATTCTTCTAAAATAACTGGCATTAGCACTTTAAACAAAAAATTATCTCCACATTATAAAAATGGTTTTTTAAGTTATATAAATTTCGAAACAATCTTATCTTTAACAGATGAACTTGTAAAATTCATAAAAAATAAAAAAATTTCGCGATCTTTATTATTTCGAATTCTCTCTCTCTACAACAATTACATCGAAATAGATGGAAAAATCAATCCATTGATTTATCCAAAGATCTATTACCAAATTGGAAGAAATGTAAAAGACGAAAACGCGAAGAAATCAATCGAAGAATGGTTTTTAAAGAAAGGTTATAAGATTCAGGAGGATTATATTCCAAGAAATGACTTAATTCGAAATTTAGACGTTATACTTTCGTTAGCAATTATGTTTACAAGAGGAGGAAGAACAAATGACGAGTAAACAACAAACACAAGAATCATTCGATGAGCTAGCAAAAAAAATATTGAATTACAAAAAAACTGACTTAAAAGATAAAGATAAAATAAAAAATATTAAAGATTCATATACTAGGCTTTCTAAAATAGTATGTGATGATGTAGAGTCCAAAGGCATATTAAAAATAGATCTAGAACAATACATAAAACCACAAGGATACTGCGAAGTATTAGCCTATGCAATTGGTCTATTGGATAATTTAAAGAAAAGTCAACTTCGTAAGTTCTTTAACGAAATCAAATCCCTCGAGTACGATTTAAAAGGAAATGCAGATATAAACAAAATTAAAATCAGAGTAATATCTTTAATTCCTAAACTTGCGTATTCTAAAGGAAGAGGTTTATTGGATGATCATTTTTTTACATTTATGAAAATCCTTCTAACAAAATTAAGAAATGATATGAACGAACAAAATGCTCAAGAGGTTTTTGGTACGTTTGTAAGTATATTAGAAGCCATCTTAGCATATCATACTTATTATTTTAAGGAGGCATAGAATGAATAAACCATTAAAAGGGATCATCAAATTAAAATGCAAAATTATTGTATTAACAGGACTTCATATCGGTGGTTCAAAAGAAAATGTAGAAATAGGTGGAATCGATAATATTGTAATAAAAACACCTGTAATAAAATACGAAAACAAAACAGAAAGAAATGTTCCATACATACCAGGCTCATCTCTAAAAGGAAAAATGAGAGCATTATTAGAATGGATAGAAAAGCCTCATAATGGTGATAAAGTAATTGCTCTTTCTAAAGGAGGTGAACCTTGCAATTGTGGAAAATGTATCGTATGTAAACTCTTTGGTGCACACAAAAATCAAAATACAGAAGAACCAGTAAGACTAAGAATAGAAGATTTTTATCCCACATTAGAGACCATCAAACTTTGGAATAAAGTTTTAGATGGGGATTTTGTAGAAATCAAAGTAGAAAATACGATTAACCGTGTAAAAGGAACAGCAGAACATCCGCGTCATCAAGAAAGGGTCATTCCCTTTTCCGAATTCGAAGGTAATATAAAGATTCGCATACACGATGGTGATGGAGAAGAATTATACGATGCAATAAAACGTGGAATCAAACTAATCGAAGATGATTATTTAGGTGGTAGTGGTTCAAGAGGTTATGGTAAAGTAAAATTCGAAATCGTAAAAATCTTATGGTCTGACTATACAAAACCAATAATTGAAGAAAAGGAAATAAACGAAGAGAACTTAAAACAAATGATTGGAGCAAAATAAAATGCTTAAAGCTTATAGGATTGTATATCTATCTCCAACATCTATTATAAGAAGTTTTACTCTTTTTGGTGCTATTTGTTGGAATTACAAACTGATTTATGGAAAAGAAAAACTAGAAGCTTTGTTAAACGAATTTATCCATAATCCACCATTTTTTATTTCTTCGGCATTCCCCTATATAAAAGATCAATTTTTGTTTCCAAAACCCATTCTTCCATTAAAAGGCGAAAAAATTGATTTCGAAACAAAAATTCAGCGAAAAGCATTTAAAAAAGCTCAGTTTGTTACCTTTTCGATTTTTAAAGAAATTTTAGAAGGAAACATAAAATACGAAGAAGACTTTTCTCGATTTAACATTAAATCTGGTATAATACAAGAAAAAGAACTAGAACTTAAATTAGAAATTACAAGACACACACAAGTAAGAAATCTTATCAGTAGAAATAATCTTTCATCTTTAAATTTATATTTTATAGAATCTGATTATAAATTATATGATGAATATTTTCTAATATATTTTTTAAATAATAATTTTATAAAAGAAATTAATAGTATATTTAAACTAATAGAAGAAAACGGAATCGGTGGAAAAAAGAGCATAGGCTGGGGTAAAGTCCAAATACAAGAGATCGAAAACGAATTCATATCAGAAATAGAAAAAAAAATTAATTTTAAGAATAAATGTTTCGTTACCCTCTCTCCTATTATTCCCAGTCAAAATATTATTTCTAACAACAGTTACTACGAAATAGAAACCATCAAAAGCTATACAGATAGTACATTCGAAAAAGAATTTTTAAAAAATAAAGTTTTATACTTAAAAGAAGGTTCTTTGATTGTAAAAAGCGAAAACAAACTTACTGGATTGTTAAAAAACGTAGGGAATAACATCTATCAATATGGTTTAGAATTCCCATTAGAGGTAAAATTATGTACAATTACAGATTAAAGACAATTACTCCGATTCATATTGGAAACGGAAATAAGCTCACGAACTTAGACTTTATACAAGAAGGAAACCTAATCCATGTTATTTCCTTCGATAAATATATTTCTTTATTAAACGAAGAACAATTAAATAGATTAGAAAATATATTACAATACAAACAATTGAATGATTTATCCAAAGAAGTTCGAAAGCATTTAAAAGAATGTTTAAAATATAGAACAAGATTAGAAACACTTACTAAGAATAACAACATCCAAGAAATCGTAGAACACATAAAAACAACCTTTAATAAAAATGGCGAATATGGAATCTATATACCTGGTTCTACCATTAAGGGTTTTATTCGATTTGCTATACTATATAAAATGATTAAAGAAAACCCCAACATAATTGAATGTAAAAACAAGAACGATAAAAACAATGTTTCAAATGTAGAAAACAAACTTTTTACAATTGAATGGAAAGATAATCAATCAAAAACTAGTTACTTAAAAACCATGTCTTATCTTAAAATATCCGACTCGGAAACTATTAGTATTGATCATTTATTCATAAATTATATTCATGTTTATAACTCAAAACGTCCAATTGCAGAATATGTAGAAGTAATAAAAAAAGACACATCCATTCGATTAAAAATTAAAGAAGATTTTAAAAATTTTATTTTCGATAGCGAAATCAATAAAAATAATATAAAAAAAGTCCAAGATTGGAAAGAAGCATGCTATGAATTTTCTAAGGATATCATTGAAAACGAAATCAATTTTTTTAAGCAAAGAAATAAAGAAAATATTGTAAAATTATATCAAGAATTAAAAGAATTAAACCAAAAAGATAGCCCCCTTCTTCGAATTGGAAAATACAAAGGGAAAATAAGTCAAACATTGGTTTTGCTAAGCCAAAAAAATGAATGCCTAAGAACCAGTTTTCCCAAAACAAGAAGATTGGTCGATAATAGCATTCCTTTGGGATGGATTAAATTAGAAAAAATTCCCGAAAAAACCTAAATCATTATTCTATCTTGATTCTATCTTGCTTAATATTTTCGTAAAATTGAAACGTTTTTTCTAGAGTTACTTTGAGTTTTTCTTCGTTTTTTATTGCTTCTTCTGCTTCTTTTTTGGGTTCAACATCTATATTATCATGATTTATAACCGTTCCATGAGCAGTGGCATTTCTTAAGTATTTTAGAACCTTCCAATCGTAGATATGATTGTTATCTAGTCTTTCTTTTGCTTCGTTTCTTTTTCTATAATCTAAATTAGAACTGCTATTAATAATGCCTATCTTATATCCTACTAATAGAAGAACTGCTTCGTGCAGTAATAAAATCGCTTTAAGATATTGACCTCTATTGAAAAAGAATCGCGCCCTATTTCTTAATCGATCAGGAAAATTATCTTCTACAAACTGCTTGATGTATTTTTCTTTAACCTCCTGATGAATTGCATCTGCATAAGAAAGAGCATTTTTGGTCGATAAGAGTTCTTTGATTTTTTCTGGTCCAATTGCAGAATTGATTTCCATTTTAAAATAGATTTCATCAGCTTTTGAATTTTTTTTATCAATTAGGCTATAATAATTTTTAAAGTTTCCTGTACTTTCTAATACTTCTAAGGTTTCTCCTAATTTTACTAATTCTTCTAAATGATTTAAACGAATAACGGGCATGGTTCCATCTTCGTTTTTATGTTCTAAAAAACCATAAAATATTTCTAACTCGAAGTTTTTGATCTTTTTTAGTACTAACAAATCCAACAACACAACAAAAGGTAAATATCGATATCCATGAGTTAGATCAAAGATAATTTTATTATATTTTTCTTTATCTAAAAGCAACAAAAGCTTTTCTATAATATTTTTAGAAATTTCTTCTGGTAAAGGAGGATTTTTTAACAAAGAAAAATCTATCTTAATATTTTCGCTTTGCTCAATCAAAGAAAAAAATTTTTTTAAATTATCCTGGTCAATTTCTTTATTGTTTTTTATCTCTTTTTCTTGTTTAGAAATTTCATTGACCAATTCATCATCCGAAACATTTTCTAATAAATCGATTGTTTCTGGCCAACCAGATTCATTCGTTCCAATAAAATATAAATCGATATTTTCTCCTTTTGATCTTAAATAATTAAACAATGCAACACCAAATAAATATTTTTCGATGATTTGTTGTTCAGAAAATTTATATTTTGTTTTTTGGTATTTGCCTTTTCCTATAAAACTAATTAAAATGGACTTTAACATCTTATCCTCCCTTATTCCACAGGATTTATGGATAATTGATAAATTCAAGCATTTTTATTTAGTTTTTTTATATTTAAATGATGTAACTTTATTTTAACTGTCTTTTTAAATCTACATGGAACCAAAAAATATTTTGAATTGACAAAAAATCTATTTATCTATTTTTTTTAAACAATGGGGATAAGCACAAAAAAGCAAACGATTAAACAATCAGTTCTATACGAAGAATTAAAAGAACTTAAAGACGACGTATTTTATAAAATATCTTACCAATCTATTCTAAAAGAATTAAATATTACTTACGAAGATTATGTTTCTATGTTGTACAAAAATTATGGTATCTTTCAACCACCGGAATTTTTCGATAAAGACAACTTATCTTTGCTAATAGATATTCTAAAATTTTATCAACAAGAAGAATTGCTAAATATCATAAAAAAATGGGGGATGTATTTTGAACCCCAGGAACTAATGGAATGGTTAGAACACTATATTTCCATAACTCTAAGTATTTTATCGAATCATGAAGTAAAACTCGATTCTTTAGAAATTAGTTTAGCTGGTTGTAATAATCCCTACGAAGCTTTTGATTTTTATTGCAACCTAAACATCGACGAAGATTACATTTACAAAAAAACAACAGAATTATTCTTAAACAAAAAAAACATTAAACCCAACGATTTTAATTTTTATTTATTAACTCAATACATAGAAAATTGCTACGAAAGAAAAATTCTATCGCAGGACATTTTATACGAAAGTTTTTATAAAAAACTTTATGATATAGGTTTAAAAAATAATTTTATAAAAAATAATCATAAAATCAATAATAATTATAACTTTAAGAATGAATATTTTAAAACCTTCGGGATAGAAAAATTGCCAGCTACCAAAGAAGAATTAAAAAAAATCTATTTTTCTTTGCTAAAGAAATACCATCCCGATAAAAATCCCTCTGGATTAGAGAATACAAAAAAAATCATCGAAGCATACACAAAGCTTATAGAATACTATGAGTAAATATTTTTCGGTATTGTTTTTTTTATGTCTGTTTTCTTTATGGTCCAAGCCCAATTGGATAGAGGATCTGAATTATGCGAAAACCCTTTCCGAAAAACAAAAAAAGCCCATTTTGATCGATTTTTACTCAGAAAGTTGTTATTATTGTCATGTAATAGAAAAAGAAACGTATAATTCAAAAGAATTTGCCAATTGGAAAAATAAATTTATATTAACCATTGTTGATGGAGATAAATATCCCGATTTAGCAGATGAATATCAGGTTTCTGGGTATCCCACCATAGTATTGTTAGATTTTCAAGGAGTAGAAGTGGGGCGAATCGAAGGGTATTATCCGAAAAATCAATTGTTAGCAAAAATCGAACAATATTATAAAAGTACTGATCTATTCCATCGATTACAAGAAAACGTAAAAAAAGAGCCTTTAAACTATTATCATTATTTTCAATTAGCTTTATATTACCATAGAGCAAAACAATATCATAAAACAGAAGAATATTTTCTTAAAGCATTACAATATTTACCAGAAAACCATCCCCAATATTACGAAAACAAAAAAAATTTGATTTACAACCTAGCAGTAATCCATACCAAACTAAAAAACTATCCCAAAGCATATAGTTATTGGAATGCATACTTAGCTTGGTTAAAAAAAAGTGATTTAGACTTCCCCACTGCTAAATATTACAGAGCATACACACTTTTGTTTAAAAATATTGATTCAAACCATACCAAAACCGAACAAACATTATTTTCTGAACTTTCCGAAAAAGAAAAAAGGATTGTTATAGAGGATCTAACTTATGCTAGTAAAAATCTTCCTGATTCTTACGAAAAAGAATTTTCTAAAAAATTACTTTTCGAATTAAACCATTGAATTTTATTGTTATTATATTATAAACAGGAAAAACCTATGAGTAGCATACAAAACCAACAACAAAAAGAAAGTAATATTAACGCAAAAACAGAAAAAGATCTAGTTTATATATTCGATACAACTTTACGCGATGGAGAACAATGTCCTGGCGCAGCAATGTCCGAAGATCAAAAATTAGAGGTTGCTCATCGGTTAGAGGCATTAGGAGTAGATATTATAGAAGCAGGTTTTCCTATATCTAGCCCGGTTCAATTTAAGGCAGTTCAAAGAATTGCAAGAGAAATCGAAACACCTATTATTGCAGCATTAGCAAGAGCAGTCCGAAAAGATATAGAAACAGCAGCAGAAGCACTAAAAGATGCACGAAGAAAAAGAATCCATACCTTTATTGCTTCTAGTCCCATACACATGAAATATAAATTAGGCTTAGAACCCAACCAAGTGATAGAAAAAGCAGTAGAAGCAGTTAAAATAGCAAAAGAATTTACAGAAGATGTAGAATTTTCTCCCGAAGATGCTACTCGCAGCGAAAAAGAATTTCTTGTAGAGCTAATTTCCAGGGTAATAGAAGCAGGCGCAACAGTAATCAATATACCTGATACTGTTGGTTATACAACCCCAGATGAATATTATCAACTTTTCCGTTATTTGATCGAAAAATGCCAAGATGCAGACAAAGTGATTTTTAGTGCACATTGTCATAATGACTTAGGAATGGCAACAGCCAATAGCTTAGCAGCTGTTCGAGCGGGAGCAAGACAAATCGAATGTACTATTAATGGAATCGGTGAACGCGCTGGAAACACAGCTCTCGAAGAAGTAGTTATGGCAATCTATACAAGAGGAGAATATTTTAAGGTTAGAACCAACATAAAAACCAAAGAAATATTGAAGACCAGCATACTTGTAAGAACTGTCACAGGAATGGTTGTTCAACCAAATAAAGCAATTGTTGGTGATAATGCATTTGCTCACGAATCGGGAATTCATCAAGATGGTGTTTTAAAAAATCCTCTCACTTACGAAATTATGACACCAGAGTCCGTAGGTTTAGCATCGAACAAAATTGTATTAGGAAGACATAGTGGTCGACATGCTTTAAAAGATAAATTAATTCGATTAGGTTATGTACTCGATGAACAACAATTCGAAGAAGTCTTTTATCGTTTTACAGAATTAGCAGATAAGAAAAAAGAAGTTTACGACGAAGATATTGTTGCCCTTGTGGATGATGCAACACGTAAAAAAACCTATCAACGTTATGAATTGATTAAACTTCATGTTTTTACTGGTAAAGGAACAACACCAACAGCAACGGTAAAATTAAAAGATAACGAGCTTCTTGACGAAAATGGAAATGCAAAAGTCTTAACCGAAGCAGCAACAGGAGATGGGCCAGTAGCAGCAATCTTTAATGCAATCGACAGAATTACTGGTATCAACACAAAAATTAAATCTTATAGATTACAACCTATTAGCGAAGGAAGAGATGCACAAGGTCAATCGAATGTTTTACTCCAGATTAATGACAAAATGTATGCTGGTAAAGGCGTCTCTACGGATATCTTAGAAGCTTCTGCCTATGCATATTTAGACGCAATCAACCGTTTTTTTTCTAGAGACGAAAATCAATCCATCAAATACACCAAAGAAGGAGATTCCATCTAAATGAAGTTAGAAATTCATCCTGATATTATCCTTAAATATGATGTAGCTGGGCCAAGATACACAAGTTATCCACCAGTCCCTAATTTTGATAGTTCGTTTACGCAAAAAGATTATACAAATTATCTAATAAGCGATCAGGTATCTAAGACGATTTCTTTATATTTTCATTTTCCTTTTTGCAAAACCTTGTGTTATTATTGCGGTTGCAACACTGTTATAACCAACAACTACGAAATTATTCAACGATACATAGATTACCTAAAAAAAGAAATTCGATTGATTTTAAAGTATCTACCAAAAGATATTCAAGTGGGACAATTGCATTGGGGAGGAGGTACTCCGAACTTTCTAAACAACTCTCAGATAAAAGAAATTTATTTATTTATAAAAAATCATTTTTCTTTTAAAGAAAATGCAGAAATTAGTATTGAACTTGATCCAAGAACTACGCAAAAAGAACAATTGGATTTAATCAAAGAAATAGGTTTTAATCGAATTAGTTTTGGTGTTCAAGACTTAAATGACGAAGTACAAAAAGCAGTAAATAGAATACAACCCGTCGATCTAATAGAATCTATTTATTATCACGCGAAATCATTGAACTTTCATTCTATTAACATGGATTTTATCTATGGATTGCCCTACCAAAATACACATTCCTATCAGTTTAATTTAAAAAAGATTTTAGAATGGAAACCTGATCGATTAGCCTTTTTTAGTTATGCTCATGTTCCTTGGATAAAAAAACATCAAACCCTCATCAACACAGAAACCTTACCCAATAATCTAGAAAAGATCCATATTTTTAAGAATATTGTAGAAACATTAACAGACAATCATTATGTTTATATAGGCTTAGATCATTTTGCAAAGCCGGAAGATGAACTCTCTAAGGCTTTACACGAAAAAAAATTACACCGTAACTTTCAAGGGTATACTGTTTTAAAAGATATGGATGTAATTGCATTTGGTATAACAGGAATAAGTCAATATTCTAAACTCTATGCAAGAAATAAAAAGGGATTAAAAGAATACAGAGAAGATATAGATCATCAGAATATACCTCTTCACGACGGTTATAAAATGACCTATGATGATTTAATTCGAAAAGAAGTAATCAATCAAATCATGTGCAACCTTTACTTGGATTTTAAATATATCGAAGAAAAATTCAACATAGATTTTCACGAATATTTTGATCAAGAATTAAAAAATTTAAAATCAATGGAAGAAGATGAACTAATCAGTATTGATAGTAATTCTATTAAAATAGAACCTAATGGAAGACCATTGATAAGAAACGTAGCCATGGCTTTTGATATCTTTTTAAGAAAAAATCAAAGCCATAGGCCAGTCTATTCGCGAACAATTTAATTTATCTTTGTTCGATGGGTATATATTTTTTGTTTAATTCTCCCACATAAACTTGTCTTGGTCGATAGACTTTTCTATCGGGATTTTCTCTTTGTTCTGTCCAATGTGCTAACCAACCAGGCAATTTTCCAATAGAACGAATCACGTTATTCATTTCTGGTGGTATACCTAGTAGTTTAAAAATTAGTGCAGAATAGAATTCTACGTTGGGATAAAGATTCATTTCTTTAAACCAAGGATGATTCATAACATATTCTTCTACTTCGAAAGCTTTTTGTAAAATTGGATCAGACGAAATGGTTGGATCTTTTTGTAACTTAAATTTATAATATTCTTTAAATAAACGACGACTTATTCTTGCTCTTGGATCTTCTGTTTCGTAAGCATTATGACCTAATCCATTTAATTTTAACTGTTTTTTTCCTTGGATAAAATCTTTAAAATACGCTTCTGATGAGAGATTTTTATTAATCATCTCTCGAAGCATTATTATAGGAGGAACATTTGCATCGGATTCCCTTGAACCCCATAAAGAACATATTCCAGCATTTATACATGCAAACAGATTCGCTCTTCCGCTTGCAACCACCCTTACAGTTGTAGTTGTTGCATTCATTTCGTGATCTGCATATAAGATCAAAATTCGATTTAAGATTCTATCGTCCATAGGATCAACATCGTATGGCTCTGCGGGAGTAGCAAACATCATGTTGAGAAAATTCGTACAATAAGGCAATTCATCTCTTGGGTAAATGATTGGTTGCCCTACACTTTTTTTGTAAGACCATGCAGCAAGGGTTCTTACCTTTGCAAGTAACCTAACACGAATGTCTATACCTTGCTTGATCATTTCTTCGTAAGAAGTTGGATAATAAGCAGAAAGAGCTGTCACAAGTGTTGCAAGAATTGCAAGTGGATGTGCATCTCCTGGAAAAGCATCAAAAAATAACCTCATAGACTCGTGTATCATGGAATGTTTACTCAGTGTATAAGAAAATTTTTCCATCTCGGATTTTGTGGGTAAATGACCATAGAGCAAAAGAAATGATGTTTCTACAAAGGTGGATTTTTCTACTAATTCTTCGACATCATATCCGCGATAATATAATTTTCCATTTTTTGAGTCGATGTAAGAAATCTTACTTTTAGCAATAGAAGTATTGTTTAATGCACTATCAAAAGTAGTTAAGTTGGTTTCTTGGTTTAAAAAATGTATATCGATAGCTTGTTTATTATCAGTACCAGTTACTAAGGGTAATCGTAATTTACGATCGTTGTAATTTAATTCGACAAAACTCATATAAAGATTTTTTTATTTTTATGATATCAAGCAATTCTTTTTTGCAATAAATCTTTTATTTTTTGCCAAATTGATACATTTTTTTCTTGTTTTTGATGCTCTTCTAAATAATACAAATAAACCAAAGGAATGGATTTTTGTTTTTTCTTTGTAATTGAATCAGATTCTTTTGCTTTTAATATAAACTCAATATATAAATATTTTTTTGAATATAACTTTAATTTAAGCTTTCCACCAAGAATACGAATGGTTTCTTTGATGATTTTCCACTGTATCCATAAACCTTCTTGGTCAGGTAATTTTTCTCTTAAAATATTATAAATTCTTTTAAGTACTTTTTCGTTTTTATTATACAGAAAAAATTTAAAATAAATATTATCTTCATCGTCTGATAAAATAACCAAATCGATGTGTTGAAAACTTCCAAAACCAGGAAAATCAATTAAGCGAATTAACAAAGAGTTTACTAGTTCCAAACTTGTTTTTAACATTAATTGAGGATCAACATGAATTGTAGAAGAAATATTGCTTTTGCTTAACACAGCTTCTAGAAAATCTTTTACGTTAATTTCTACATAAGATTCTGGTTCTTCTAACACCTCTAAACGACTAAGTTCTAAGATATCGTTTAAATTTTTTTCTAAATCTTCTATGTTAAAAACAATACTCTTGATTTGATTGGGGGCTAAGTCTTTTGGCTGTGATTTAGATAATGCATCGATCAATTCTTTTAGAGGTATTTTAAGTGCAGTCAAAATGTAAGAAAATAATTTTGTTTGTAGAATATCGAAGGATTGGAATTGACCTTCTTTTTTTTCTATATCTTTTTGTAATTCTATAATTTCAAATATTATTAACAAAGCGGGAATCAACAAAACAATCGTCACATCAAAATGATACAAAAAACGTTCTTCTTTAAAATAGTTCCAATTTATTAAAGAATTAAAAGATACAAAAAATAAATAAACTAAAAAAACAAGAGATAATATATTGCGAAAAGAAATTCGCTCCGTTAAATTTAATAAAATGATATAAATTGCATAAACAAATACAATCACAAAAACCAAAATCCATAGAAGATTGAATATCTGGGCAAATGCTGGATTAAAAAAACCAGATATGATGCTCACAAAAAACAACAAAAAGCTTAAATAGAGATCAAAATTTTTTAATAAAATTGGCCTATTAAAATAAATAGAAAAAAAACGTAAAAAAAATACAGGTAATAGAATTGGTATGCCCATCGATAAAGAATAAAAAATTCGCGAAAGTGGCATCTCTTCTATAATTATGTTAATCGTTAAAAGACTGCTAAATCCGAGTAGAAGATAAAACAAAGAAAGATAAAAATAATAAGTCTGATCTTTAAAACGTAAGAATAAACTAAAAAGAAAAAAACCTATTCCAAGGAAGAAAACAGAATTTGTAATACTTTTAAAGTTTTCGTAATAATAATTTTCTATGGCTTTAGAAGTTGGAAGTAGAACAATAGGACCATGGATACCATTTGCTACAAAACTCTTATAATAAAATTTTATTGCTATGATATTAAGTCCATCTTGGTACAAATTCATCGGTAAAGGAACCATAAGCGTAGATTGAAGAAAATTAGGACCAATTTTGATAAGCTTTTCGTTAAAATAAACCTCTACTTGTCCATTAACTCGATAAATGATTAACGAATAAGAGTTATTTTTATCTAATTGAAGTTCTTTTCTTAGCCATAGTACCTTAGATTTTGTAGAAATAATTTCATCGAAGTTTACAGGTATTTGTACCTCGCTCCAATTTGCTTCTAATTTTTCGAGCTTTATATTTTGAATTTTGTCATCTTTTAGAGTGATTTTCCAATCTTTTAGCTCTTCGGGAATTATTTTATCAAAAAATAATATAAATAATATTATAAAATAAATATATTTTTTCATGTTATTTCCTTTAGCTCCCTGATATTGATTTCGAAAAGTGTATAAAAATCTTGTTTCGATTCGAAATGAATGGTTCCCGATAATAACATTACACATTCTTTTACAATCGTTAAACCAATTCCACTACCAGGTATTTTCGAATGATTTCCCCGAACATATTTATCGAAAATTTTATCTTGTAATTCTACAGGAATTCCTGGTCCTTTGTCATATACCCGTATTTTTAAAGATTGATCTTCTATACTTATTGTAAGTTCTACTTCGTCAACTGTATATAACAATGCATTTTCCAAAAGATGATAAAGAATCATTCTATAAAGTTGAATATCCATCCAAACACTGGTTAAGTTTTTTGGTAAATTTATGTCGAGTCGATTTTTCTTTTGTTTAGTTGCTTTTAACACATCATCAATTACTTTTAGAGTTTCTTCCGTTAGGTTGATTTTCACTGGTTGTAAAAAATATTTTTTGCTTTCCAATAAGTGTAAAATTTGAGCACTTTCAATCAGATAATTCAAACAAATTAAAGCAGATTCATAATTCTTTCGTAAAAGTATGTTTTGTTTTAGCTCATCGAAAACAGACTGAAATTCATTCGATATATTATAAATAACCTGTAACTTTTGTTTTTCGATTAATCGCAGATCATCCACTTGTCTTATTGCTTGTGTTTTTAATTGTAGAGTTCTTTCGGAAAGACTGATTGCCATAACCAATAAAAATACTGGATAACTAAACACAAACATTCTTGGTGTACGAAGAATATCTAATGCAACCAACATATCGTTTAACAAAAAAGGAACAAGAAATAACAAACCATAGAATAAATATTTTAGTTCTTTGTATTTTTCTTTTCGATAAGTTAAGAATGTTTTAATAATAACAATCAAGGAAATTGTAATATTCATTAAATTTATATAAGTTATAATATGCAAATAAATCGTCCGATAAACTACTGAGATAAAATATCCAAGAAGGGCAGAAATCATTAATAAAATAGTAAATAATTTTATAAAATTATATAAAGGAATTTTTTCCAAATTAAGCCATTCTTTAATAAAACTTATGAATAAAAAAGGCAAAGGTATTAACAATAAAAGTTCTGCAATATAAGAAACGATATAATTATTAAAAAATTTATATCTTAATCCCCAAAGAATCATGTGGTATAAAGCCAAAAAAATACTAAACAGAGCAAAATATAAATTCGATTTTTTTTCTTGCGTAAAAATACCAAAAAAAATAAAAAAAGTAGAAGAAAATATATAAGTTAGACTAAATGCAATTGCGAACATTTCGAATTTATTTTTATCCCTTAAAAACGAAGAATCAAAACTTAACTTGGGTATATCACCTATGCCAGCATTCCAAAAACTACCATAAATTCTTATTGCCAAAACATTGTTTTCTTTAAGCAAAATGGGGGGAATAGAATAAATTCTTTTCTCGGAAAAATCGGGAATACGATTTTCGAAGTTTCCAGTACCTCCTACTCTTATTCCATTCCAATATACTTCGTCAATTTCCTTTATAAAACCTAAATCTAAGTATAATTCTTGAGGAACAAAATTAAAAACAATATTACAACGAATCCATATTTCTCCTTTGTAGTTATTTAGCTCTTTAACCTGAAACCATTTAAATGGTACATTGATACTTTTCCAAGAAGATATATCTAAATTAGGATCTGCTGCAATCGTTCCTGAACCTTTAAAAAAGTCCCAATTTCCTTTTAGCTCAAAATATGGTTGATTTTCTTTAACAGAATATTCACACAAGGCATAGAGGTTATTATAAAAAATGAAAAACAAGATAAAAACAAAAAACCGCTTCATATTTTTTTATATTATCGATCTAAAATGGTTTATTATAAAATCTACCTGTTGGCTTTTTATAATCTCCTGGTTTTATTCTTTCGTAATAATCTAAGGATTGTAAGATATGCTCTAAATTTTCCTTTCTCCAAACAGGTAAAAGATTTTCTTTTATGGCCTCTTGTATTTTACATCCTTCTATATTAGAAATATGTTCACAATTTCTAAACTTGCATGTACCCACTCTATCCTTCCATTCTGGGTAGGATTCATAAATCTCTTTTTTTGTTAGGTGAGCAAGCCCCCATTCTTTAATACCGGGGGTATCTATTAAAATCAGTCTTTCGTTTACAGAAAACAACGACGATGTTGTTGTTGTATGTTTACCCTTGCCCGTAGTTTTACTAGTCTCTCTGGTTTTTTGCAAAGGCTTTCCTATGATCAAATTGGTCAATGTGGACTTACCTGTTCCAGACTGACCTGCTAATAATATCGTACCTTCTCGAAAATCACTTAAAAAATCGTTTAAAGATTTAAGATGATAGTTAAAACCAATTTCTTTTAGAATCACATCAAATTGATTCTTTTGGGAAGGTGCAGTAAGGTTATCCCAATATACCCATGGAACAAAATTTAAGTAATACAAACTTTGTCTTACAAAATAAATGTCGTCTTCGTTCGACGGATCCAGTAAATCGCACTTAGAAAAAAATATCACTGGTTCTACGTTACCATTATAACATGCGATTAAAAACCTATCGATAAACCCCGTTCTTAAATCTGGTTCTTTTAAGCTTACAATTAAAACAGCAAAGTCTAAATTAGAACCAATGTTATGAATTTCTTCTGGTGATGCGCGAAGTAGCATGTTTTTTCTTGGTAATATCTCTTCGATTACTGGATGTGATTGACCATATCCTGGTTCAGATACAAGTACATAATCACCAACACAACATGGGTTTCTAAAGGGAATTTTTGATGGATGTTCGTTTTGTTTAATCCTCATTTTACCGCGAAGAACTGCTAATCTTCTTTCTTTATAATCTTCTGACAAGATATAATAAAGATTTCCATGTATTTCTTGAATTCTATATTTTTTCATTTTATATCCTTTTTTTATAAAAAAATAATTTACAAACCTGTAAACCAAATTATATTAATAACGAATGAAAAAGATTAATTATTACTTCAATTCTTTTTTAAGCTTTTATATAAAGAAATTTTTTCGGACAGAAAAAAGGGAAGTATATATTGGTAAAAGAAAGATCGATCAATTTCGAAGAAGCATCATTAAATACAGAAAAGTAGAAGAAATTATTCAATATACCTGTGATTTTTTAAAAGATTTTTTATCAACACAACAAATTGGTTTTTTTTACTGGCATAAAGAATTAGGACATTTTGTAGATTATACAGAAAAAGAGAATTTTCAGCACAAAATACAAATTTTTGATCCTCTAATCCTCGTACTCACAGAATATGATTTAATTCTTCTAAAAAGAAACATAGAAGTGATTCGAAACGAAGAACACAGAAAAATCATTCTGGAATTTATGAATCAAAAAAAAGCCAATATTGTTATTCCTCTTATATTAAACGAATCTGTATTGGGATTAATCTACGCAAAAACAGATAAATACATAAACATCGCTGATTATTTTTTATTAGATGAGTTAAGATACTTTGTGATTATAACGTTATCCAATGCATTGATCTATCTTAGTCTAGAAAATCTTCTTAAAACATTAGAAGAAAGAGTAAAAGAAAGAACAAAAGAATTAGAAAAAGCACATCAGACTCTATTACAACAAGAAAAAATGGCAACATTAGGAACGATGATCTCTGGTATTGCGCATGAACTTAACACACCCATAGGAGTAATCCAAGCTTCTTCGAAACAGATTACAGAAAACTTCGAAAACTTAATAGAAATCTTTTTTTTAAAAAAGGATTTTAAAAATCTTCCTGATGAATTTTTCGAAATTTTGTATTATTTTATCTTCCATCTTTCGATTTCTAATTCTAACGTCCAAACGAAAGCCTATAAATTAAAAAAACAACTTAAAGAGTACTTCGACTTAAACAAAATTCCCTATGATGATAACTTAATGAACTTTTTGATCGACTTTAAATTTTATGATGGCAATAACGAAGTATTTATCAATAAAAATAATTTAGTGAATAAAATTATAAATTTATATAATCAATCCTCTAAAGAAAATCAAAGCCATTTTTTAGAAACCTTAAAAAATATTGCTTGGATATACGAAAGTGTTAGTAGAATTAGTCATGCTTCCAATGTAATCCATAAACTAGTACAATCTTTAAGAAATTATTCTAGAAGTTCAAAAAATGAATTTTTAACACATAATTTAAGTAATATAATCGATAGTGCCATTAACTTAACACAAAATACCATAAAACATCGCGTTAAAATTATCAAAGAATATCATTACGAAGGAAATATAGTCTGCGATGGTAACCAAATCCAACAAGTTTTGATCAATTTAATTATCAATGCTTTCCATGCATTAAGAAATATACAAAGAGAAGATCCATTCATAAAAATTCATACAAGAGAATTGAACCAAGAAACCATAGAAATTCAAATTATTGATAACGGTCCTGGAATTCCCAAAGAAATCCAACAACAGGTATGGGATCCTTTTTTTACTACCAAAGCTCCTGGCGAAGGTACTGGTTTAGGATTAGGTATTGTAAAAAATATCATAGAAAATCATCATGGAAAGGTTTATTTTGAATCCAACAAAGATGGTACCATTTTTTTTATTCAACTACCTAAAAATCAGCCGTCAAATCACTCAACAAAAGTAAGCTCTCATCCATCAATAAAATTTGGTAGGTATGACTGGCGCTAAGAACTCTTTTACTCCTAAAAAAATTATATAAATTCCATATATAAAAAATATAATAAAAAATATATAATTAGTTTTTTTTAAATTTTTTTTATCTTGAACCAAACCATAAAAAAAATCTCCCAAAAAAATAAGCATTAAAAATGCTAAGATTACTCCAACAAAAAAACTAAAAATCAGCAAAAACTGGTTCGATAACGATTCCATCAATGCAGGTAGAAGGATCGATGCAAAATATAACATTGCTTTAGGATTGGATAAATTCGTAAAAAGTCCTTTTGCATAAAAATTCGCTTGTTTTGAATTTTCGCTAGGAATTTCTACACTTTCAATTTTTAAAACCTGAAAACTTAAATAAATGATATACAATCCACCTAAGATAGATAAATACGAAATAAATTCATTTAAGATAACCGAAAATCCTAACAATACGGATAAAACATAGATCCCATTCCCAGTCAAAATGCCTAACAAAACTTGAATGCCTTTTTTGTATCCATAAAACATCGATGTTCGAACTACCAAAAGCATATCTGGTCCAGGAATTAAAACGCCGATAAATCCAATTAAAAATAATTTTATCATATTGTTCGAATATCTACATAAGAACCACTATCGTAAGAAAAAATTTTATCTAAAAGTTGGTATATCTTTTCTCCTACTTGATCTGGGTCTGGCATTTGGGGCGTATTTCTTGCTTCTAACAACCTTCTAAAAGATGGATACTTCCCTAAATCTATGTTTTGTTTTAGAATCATATCTTGCATCTCTGTATGAACTAACCCTGGTGCCAAGGAAATAAATTTTTTTTGGGGAAATTCTCCTGCATATAGTTTTATCAGCATATTGAGTGCAGCTTTTGATAAAGCATATGCATTCCAACCTCTATTACCACTTATCGATGCACCACTAGAAATAGCGAATATTTTTTGAATGTTAGCAATCACACCTTTTTTTTCTAATCGAAACAATGTATCTAAAATCATTTTATTCGACCACAAATTAACGTTCATTACTTGCAGAATTTCTTCTAAAGAAGTGTCTTGAATATCTTTAATGGTTCCTAAAATTCCAGAATTCAAAACCACAAATTCCATTTCTATGGGGTTAGGTAATTTCTCGAAAAAATCTTCTATAATAGATTCAATTTTAGAAAGATGTGCTAAATCACAAAAAATGTGCATATAATCCGATGGATATTCTTCTATTAAGGGACTGCTACTTCGAGATAATCCAATTACCTTATGAGTTTTAATAAAAGCTTTTGCTAATCCCTTTCCTAAGCCTCGACTCGTTCCCGTAATCAAAACATAATTCATAAAAAAAGCGAAATTTAAAATAAAATTTTTTTGTAAACTAATTAAAAATCAATTTTTTTGAATGTAATATTTTACTTTTTTTTTGATTCTATAAATATGGAAAAAAATTTGTACTTTGACATGATTCACGAAACAACCGAGAATACAGAGAACAAAGAAGCTATATCAAAATTAGATTGGAAATTTTTAATTTCCGAAATACCAGAAAATAGTTTGGTATTAGATGCTCGATCCGAAGAAGAATTCAAAGAAAATACTGTTAAAGGTGCTTTTAATGCTTCGTTTATCCGAAAACCCCATGGTTCTAGTACTAAGTCCATGTTGAAATTATCTTCTTATCTGCAAACAATCGTTAATTTAAGTAGCAATTATGAAAATATTGTGATTTTTGACGAAGGGATAGGAATGTTTGCAGGTAAACTATGCTTTCTACTAAAATCTGTGTTAGATAAAAATAAAAATGTATATATATTGGATAAAATTTTTAATGAAATCGATCTAGAAAAACTTCAACCTGGTACAGAAGAAAATGTAATTCAAGAAACAGAAGTAAAAAAACCCTTTTCTTTTAAAGATATTGTTCCTATAAGTTTTATTCAAACCAATTTGGTTAAAGTACAACTGATCGATGTAAGGACGAAAGAAGAATACGAAGGTTTACTCCCTCGTTATATTAACCCTGAACCTGGTTCTATTTGTGGTAGAATTCCGGGAGCAATTCATTTTGATTGGTTGGAACTCTACGACGATAATGGTCATCTATTACCCAAGCAACTTGTGATAAAGAAATTACGGCAAGCAAACCTAATTTTAGAAAGACCAACCATTTTGTATGATTTTAACGGTGCTCGTTCGTGTTTTGTTGCTCTCGTGCTAAAAGAATGTAAATACAGAGATGTAAAAGTTTTTTTGGGCTCTTGGCTCGAATGGAGAAAAACGAAATTGCCAAAACAAAACGTTAAGATATGGTATCCAGAAAACTAAACGTATGAAGAATCAACCATCAAAAAAAATCCTCGTAACATCCGCTTTACCTTATGCCAATGGACCAATTCACTTGGGTCATTTGGTTGAATACATTCAAACAGATATTTGGGTGCGATTCCAAAAATTATTAGGAAACGAAGTTTATTATTTTTGTGCAGATGATACTCATGGTACCCCTATTATGCTTTCTGCGCAAAAGCAAAACAAAACCCCCGAAGAATTAATCCAAGAGGTACACAAAGAACATTACAGAGATTTAAGTTTATTCGAAGTAGAATTCGATAACTATTACACAACCAATTCACCAGAAAACCAAGAGCTTTCCGAAACCATCTATCTTAGAGCAAAAGAAAAAGGTTATATCTACAAAAAAAATATAACTCAACTCTATTGCCCTCACGATAAAATGTTTTTACCCGATCGTTATGTTAAAGGAACTTGTCCTAAGTGTGGAGCGAAAAATCAATATGGAGATTCCTGCGAAGTATGTGGTGCATCTTATCGTCCTAACGATTTAATCGAACCTCAATGTGCTATCTGCGGAACTAAACCCATAGAAAAAGAACAAGAACACATATTTTTTAAACTATCTGCATTCGAAGATTTCCTTCGCGAATGGTTAAAGGTTCATGTAGACGAAGGTGTTAGAAACAAAATGTACGAATGGTTAGATCAAGGTTTAAAGGATTGGGATATAAGTAGAGATGGACCATATTTTGGTTTTAAAATACCTGGCGAAGAAAATAAATATTTCTATGTCTGGTTAGATGCACCTATTGGTTATATAGCATCATCCTTAAACTATTTTAAAAAAGTAGGGAAAGCAAATTTATTCGATGAATTTTGGAAAGAAGAAAACGAAAATAAAACCTATGTATACCATTTTATTGGAAAGGATATTACGTACTTTCACACACTATTTTGGCCTGCAATTTTAAAAGCATCCAACTTTCGCACTCCTACTTCTGTATTTGTCCATGGCTTTTTAACAATCAATGGCGAAAAGATGTCCAAATCGCGAGGAACATTTGTAAAAGCATCGAGCTATCTAAAACATTTAGATCCTCTTGCATTACGTTATTATTATGCTTCTCGAATTTCCAATACCTTAGACGATATCGATTTAACCATCAATGATTTTATCCTAAAATATAACACCTCTGTTGTTGGAAATTTTGCTAATATCTTTTCGCGAAGCGCAAAATTATTGGAAAAATTGAACAATCAATTATCAGAAACTATCACCGAAGAAGGAAAAATATTACTACAAAACATACAACAAAAAAAAGGCGATATTATCAAATATTACGAAGAAAGAAATTTTCAAAGAGTTGTTCGAATTATCGAAGAAATCGGATCAGAAATCAATCGATATATTACCGAAAAAGAACCCTGGGTAATGATTAAACAAGACGAAGAAAAAACTAGACAAGTCATCACGGATATTTTTAATGCTGGTTGGATTTTGAGTATTTATCTATATCCAATTATTCCTTCTTTTAGTAAGGGAATTTGGGAATTTCTAAACATCCCAGTAAACTATGAATGTAATTTTAATGCTATCGCGAATAATATTGAAAAACAAACGCTATTACCACCCAAACATAAAATTCATCCTTATAGACATTTAGCTGTAAGAATTCAAAAAGAACAGGTAGATAACATGTTTAAAGAAGAAAAATCACCAGAGCTAGAAAAACAAGAAGTAAACTATATAAGCATAGAAGATTTAAATAAAATCGAGTTAAAAATAGGAAAAATCATCGAGGCAAAAGAAGTAGAAGGTTCTGATAAATTATTACAACTAAAAGTAGACTTAGGCGAAGAAAAGCCGCGAAATGTATTTGCTGGGATAAAAAAATTCTATAAACCAGAAGATATTGTAGGAATGAAGGTAGTAGTAGTTGCAAACTTAAAACCAAGACAAATGAAGTTTGGAACATCCGAAGCAATGCTGCTTGCTGCAAGCGATAAAGAAACCCTTTCTTTGATTGTTCCTCAAAAAGATGTATCTGTTGGATCGCGATTAAGTTAATGAAAAAGTCAGATTATATTCTTAATCTGACTTTTTGGTTTTTCTTCTGTGGTTCGCTTTTTTCTCAACCCATCGTTCAAAGTTTTTATTCCTACAAAACGATTGAATCCGATCATTTTAAAATTCATTTTCCAGGTCAGTATCAAGATTTTGCTTATTATTTTTTAAACTTAGCAGAAACCATTCATAAAAACTTAAAAAAAACCTATTTTATAGATAACGCGAAAACAAATTTAGTATTAGTTTTTAACCATGATGTTTCAAATGCCTATACTACCGTTCATGGTTTAGATACCATTGTCTTTTACCTAACACCACCAGAAACAGGAACATTTGCAAATTACAAAAACTGGTACGAGCAATTGATCATTCATGAATATACCCATGTTATTACGCTTCGCCCCTATCAAGATTTTTTGAATTATACCTTTCGATTATTCTTTGGTGTTCCACCGAACTTAGCACTTCCCAATGGATTAATTGAAGGGATTGCTGTGATAGAAGAATCTTATCAAAAAGACGAAGGAAGACTTTTTGATGCAAATACCAATTCTTTAATACGAAATCAACTTCTCTATCATAAATTTCCTTCTATTGAAGAAATTCTTGGTGGTTCGTACTATTGGCCAATGGAAGATATCAACTACTTATACGGTGCAAGATATATCCAAACAATTTTAGAACAAGAAAATAAAAATCAATTCGTATCGATCTTTTATTCTAAGAACTTACCAATTTTACTTTCGAAACGATTTGAAGAAAATCAACTTAAAGATTATGAATTCTATTTCCAAAAATTAAAGGAAAAAGAATATATTTTTTATAAAAATTGGTTTATAACAAAAACAAAAAATCCTACAACACCCTACGAACAATTGACTTTTAATGGCGGTTGGAAAAGTTATTTAAAAATTTTTAATAATAATTTTTATTATTTCGAAAAAAGTTCTTATCGTAGTCCAGGTATATATCAACTTACAGAAAACCAATTAGTCTACAAAGCATTACAATTAAACAACTATTTTATCGATTCGCATTTTATTATAACCTCTGAACCTGTTTTTTTTAATGGAGATAATATTATCCAACACAATATTTTTATTAACCAAAAAGAGTTAATCGAAGACAATTTGCAAACTACGCGAAAATGGAATCCATTATTCTACAAAGACCATTTAATTTTTCTCGAAAAAGAGGATCCATATATAAGATGGGTTTTAGTACCTTTAATAAAAAAAGGAAATGATTATTTTATTCAAAATGATTCGAAAAAAATTTTCTTTAAAACAAGTTTTTTTAATACAATCGATTTTCCAACAATCATCGAAGAGGATTTGTATTTTATTTTAAAATTAAACGATTCGCGAAAGCATATTTTGATAAAATGTAATCTCTACAACTATCATTGTAAATCGATTTTTTCTTCCGAAGGAGAAATAACAACATTATCATCATTTAATCATAAAATCTTTTTTAGCAGTAATATTAACGAAAACTACGAAATCTACGAATATGATTTAGAAAAAAACCAAATTATCCAGAGAACCAATTCGTTTTTGAATGCAAAATTTCCTGTTTATTCGAACGATTATCTTTATTTTATTGGAGAAACCTACAATGGGTACGAAGTCTTTCGAATTCCAGAAAAATATTTATTGAATAAAGATGCAAAAAATTATTTTTCTTTCGAAGATGTTAACCTAGAAGAAATAAAAGAATTCTCTTTACCAAAAAATCCCTTACAATCCTACGATTATCGCTTAAAAGAATTTCGTTTTTACTTAGATGGAATATTTGCGAACAATCAAAGTGATGTTGCTTTACACTTTTCTGGCTATGATCCTTTAAGAAGACATGAACTGAATTTCGGAACAGGTATTTTTGATGACTATACTCTATATTTTATTAGTTATAGTTACAATCGTTTTTTGCCCAATCTTCAATTCGCATTTGTTAAAACTAATCCCTTCGAATCGGACAAGAATTGTTGGACGCTTCTGAATTCTTCGTTGAGAAATTATCTTTGCAAAATAGTTTATGGGTTCGAAAGATATCATTTGGGGTTTCTATATCCCTTTCGATTTCGATTATTAAAATCTAATACATTGATAGGTTTGAACCATCAAAAAAATCGTAATGCTTTTTATAATAGTAATGCTGTTTATCAGTACAATGATTTTGATCAATATTCTTTGATTTTTCTTCAATCTTTTTATTATTTTGAACACTATTATTATTCTATTAGTCCAGAAAATGGGTTTAATTTTGAATTCCGAATTGAGCACTTTCCTTATAAATGGAATAAGATTACTTTTTATGATAGCTTTAAACCATACAATCAATTCTATACTTATTCGAACATTTCCATTCTAAGTGAATTCTTTCTGCCATGGTTTGTTCAAAATCATGTTCCGTATGTTTCTTTCTTTACGAATTTTAATAAAGGAGAAGACTATCAATTTGTTCGCAATCGTCTAGCAATTTATCAATATGGTATTGCAACAAAAGATTCTACTTATGGTAGTGGAAATATTGTTTCTTCGGTAGAATATCGTTTTCCTTTGGTTTACTCTTCGAAAAGAATTTTTTGGTTTTTACCTGAAGTTGGCTTACATTGGATTATGCTTGCTCCCTTCTATCAGATGGGGAAAAGTTTCGAAAAATCCATCTACGAAGATAAAAAAATCTTTTATTCTAAGGGGATTCGAGCTACATTGAAATTATATGCATTTTTCTTACCATTTTATTTGAATGTTATTTATGCGAAAGGAACGGAAGAACAAATTTCTTTTGGTTTTTCTTTTGATGCAAATTTTCGTATGCAAAGTTTACAGCATCTACAACATCCTGAATATCTTCCTCCGACATGGCGCTATAAATAGGAAGTGATAAGATTTTCTTAAAAATTGCTTCGCAGTTTGAATAATCTTGTATGGAATAGAGCTTTTTGTTTTTATAATATGTCATTTTGTATAAAGGTTTAAAATGAATGCTTGTTTGTATACCTTGTTCTTTTAAAATATTTGCAAACTTATCTCTATTGGGAACCTCTATTGTATAAAGATGATAAGATGATCCTTCGTATTCTGGATTCAGTTTAAGTCCTGTTAAGTTTTTAAATTGATTTTGATAATATTGATGAATGAATTTTCTTTTTAGGAGCATTTCTGGATTTCTTTTTAATTGAACGATGCCAATTGCAGATAATACATCTGATAGGTTGTATTTATATCCTTCTGATATTACATCATATACATTCTTTTTTCTCTTGTAGGTTTCGATGTCAAAACCATGCAACCTCATCCTTCGTATTTTTTTTGCTATATCCTGATGATTTGTAGTGATTGCGCCACCTTCTCCCGTAGTAATATTTTTCGTTGCATAAAAACTAAATACAGTAAAATCAGTTAAAGAACCAATCATTTTATTTTTATACATAGAACCAAAAGCATGTGCTGCATCTTCGCCTAAGAACAGATTGTATTTTTTGGCAAGATTTTTTAGAGAATCAATATCACAAACTCTACCACCATAATGAACACATATAATTCCTTTTATAATTGTTTTTGTGGGAAGATGCATTAATTGATTCTTCCGGAATTCGCAATATTTATCAATAAAATCCATAATGGTTTTTTCTGTAATAAGATAGGAATCTCTGTCAACATCTACCAATAAGGGAATTCCATTACAACGAAACACTACTTCTGCTGTCGCGGTAAAGGTAAATGCTGGAACAATCACTGCATCTCCAGCATTAACATTCAAAGAGCGAAGTGCCAAATGTAGTCCAGCAGTTGCAGAATTTAAAACAATTGCATGTTTTGATTTTGTAAAATTTTTGATTGTTTCTTCGAATTGTTCTGTGATTTTACCCGTAGTTAACCAACCAGAAAGTAAGACCTCTTTTACTTTAGCAATTTCTTCGTCAGAAATATCTGGTTTTGCAAAGGGTAAAATTGTTTTTCTTGGAATCATATTACACACCTAAAAGATGATTCATAAAAAGCGATGCAAGACTTAAAATTAAGAAAAAACCTCCCATGTCCGTAAACGTAGTTACGATTACACTTGATGCTATTGCGGGATCTATATTATATCGCTGCAGAATAATAGGAATAGATGCTCCAACAATTGCTGCATTCAATAAATTTCCAAACATTGCAATCCCCATGATGATTGTAAGCCAAAAATTATTTACTAGTAGATAAATTATTCCCATGGAAATAATCGATAAAGAAATCCCTGATAATAAGCCTAACTTTATTTCGCGAAAAATAAATCGCATTTCTCCTTTTTCTTTAATTTCTCCTAATGCTAAATTGCGAATAACAAAACTCATACTTTGTGATGCAGAATTTCCACCCATCCCTGCTACTATCGGAAGAAATGCTGCAAGGGTAACTACTTTCTCTATGTTTTCTTCGAATAATTTAACAACACTTGCTGCTAAAAATGCTGTTCCTAAATTGATGATTAACCAATAGATTCTTCTCCATGCAGCTGCAAGTATGGGAGTTTCGATTGTTTCTTCTTTTGTGATACCACCCAATCGTAAAATATCTTCTGTGGATTCTTTTTGTATCACTTCCATGATATCGTCAGCGGTGATTCTTCCTACGAGTACTCCTTTTTCGTCGATTACAGGAACAACAATAAAATCATACCGCGTAAACAGATTTGCTATTTCTTCTATATCCATCATTACATTAACTGGTAACAACTCCTGTTCCATGATCTTTTTAACTTTGGTTTTTGGTTTACTTAATATGAGTTTCGGTAATTTTATGTGTCCTTTATATCTACCAAATTGATCCACAACAAATACATTATAAATATCTTGTGTTTCTTTGGATACTTTTCGTAAAACATTGATTGCTTGGTTGACAGTTGCATCTTCTGGTACAGAGACTAATTCTTTGGACATGATAGAACCAGCAGTATTTTCTGGATAACTCAATAATTCTGTTACATCGAATCGATCTTCTGGTTCCAACAAGGATAATACTCTACTTTTTTTATCTTTTTCTAAGGAATTTAATATATCTGCTTGTAAATCGGATTCCAATTCACTCACAATTTCTTTGATTTCTTCTGGTGATAATTCATTGATAATTTCATTACGTATGTGTTCATCGAGTTCGACGATCACTTGACCTTTTTGTTCTGGTTCTAAATAGCTTAGCAATTTGATTGCATCTTCTTTTTCGATCTGCTCGATAAAAAAAGCAATATCAGAGATATAGAGCTCTTGGAGGATTTTTTTAATTTCTTTTTCTTTACCTTCGCGGATTAAAGAAAGTAAATCTTCTTTCCATTCTTTGCTTTTTAAGAATGCTAAATACTCTTCGCTTGATTGCATCTCTAACAATTTATTTATAATTGAATCTTCGCTTCGTTCTTTTAATCCTTGATTTTCTCTTTCTTCTTGGGTTTGAGACATAAACATAAGTTTTTCATTAAATCTTTTATGTCAAATTTGAATTTTGAAATATGTTTCGTATGGATGAATTTTTCTCTAAAAGAATTGATGCTATACTAAAATTTATAAAAAAGGTTGACTTTATTAAAAAAAAATATATTTTTTTCTTATGGATACAAGATTTGGACCAGAATTAGGACTTAAAAGCGTATCATACTATAAACCCTTAAACCAAATGGAGCCACCAGTTCCCAAAGAAGCTAATATTCCAGGAAGGATTTCGGAAAACCGCGAATTTAACAAGCAACAAATGGCAGCTAGTGCCATTTTGCCAAGCCAAGCAAAGGAAACCTATAAAGTTAAAGGAAATGTGATAGATATAATGGCTTAATCTTCTCTGTATTTTAACTCTATCCAATGTCCATCGGGATCTTTGATTAATAGTGCTTCTCCCCCTTCTACGGGAACTGGTCCATGGACAATAGGAATCTTTCTTTCTTCGAGTTCTATTACAGCATTCGTAAAATCATCTACATCTAAGTTAAAGGAAATGGTAAAGGCAGCTGGATTTTTTATAGGGAATTTGTAATCAGGAATAAAATTTAATTTAATGATAATACGATCGAGTTCTAGTAAAGCAAACTTATCGGTTTTTTCTACTACCTCACAATCCAATAATTCTCTGTAGAATTCGATGGATTTTTCTAAATCTGCCGTACCTAAACTTATATGATCTAAATTTTCTATTACAATCATAATATGACAGAATTTATTCATTGAATAATTTTTCAATCTATTTAAATAACTATTAAGATTTTTTTTTAAAAGACGATTAGATTTAATATGAAAAGTTTTGTTTATTGTTGCCTTTTTTTTATTTCTTTCAATCTTTATTCTAATCCATTTGAATTTAGTTTCGAACCTGATGATATCTTTATAGTGGATAAAATTCAAAAAATAACCTCGAACAAAAACCAAAGAGAAGAAAAAAATAGAATTCATCTTAATATAAAAGAAATTCAAGATAATGCATTTATATTTACGGGAAGTTTTACCACTTATAGTAGGATTTTACCACAAGAAAAAACCTTTAAAAAAGAAGAAGATTACAACTCGGAATTTTCTATGATAAAAAATGGAGAGTATTTTGTAGATAGTCAATATAAATATCCCAACTTCCAAAGCATTCCTTCCTTTCCAGAAAACGTTAAAGAATTACCCAAAGAATGGAAAAAACCCGCAAAAGAAGTAATACATATTCCCGAAATCAACTTAAAAATTATTGTTCCTTTTCTTGTGCAATATAAATACTTGGGAACCGAAGATAGAGTTTACCAAAATCAAACTATTCCTACTCATAAAATACAGTATGAATATGTTTTGAACCATAAAGTTACACCCGGAAATGGCCCAATCAAATGGATTCGGGGAAATACAAAAGGAATCATCTATTTTTCTTCGGATTTACACATTCCTATTTATGATGAACAAAAATTAAATTATCAATTTGTGTTGCAAGATAATCGCGTATTAGAAGAAAATTTTTATATCCAAAGCTGGTATAAAAAAATCAAAAAACTCAACAAAACTCAACTTGCAGAACGATTGAATAAAATCCAGAACCCTAATTTTACTGTAAACGAAACAGAGCAAGGTATAAGGCTAGACTTAAAAAATATTTTGTTTGATTTTGATTCTTATACCTTAAAAGACGAAGCAAAACAAACCCTCGATGCAATCTACGAAATTTTAAAAGATCATCCCGATAGAGAGGTTCAAATTTCTGGACATACAGATAATATTGGTAAAGAAGATTACAATCTTGAACTTTCTGAACAAAGAGCAAAAGTAGTAGCAGAATATCTTTTACAAAAAGGCTTAAAAGAAGATCAGATTTCTTATAAAGGCTATGGTTCTAGTAAACCCATTGTTCCTAACGACTCTGCCGAAAATCGAGCCAAAAATAGACGTGTGGAAATTCTTATCCTAACAGAATAAAGATTGCTTTTCTAACCGAATTTTTTTATTTTTCTATATGTTACGATGGGTATATTTTTTGTTCAATCCTCTTTTTATTTTGTTGATCTTTATCTATCAAAAAGTGATATCGCCCATAAAATTGTTTTTGTTTGGTCCTACGTGCAGGTTTTATCCTACATGTTCGCAGTATGCACTAGAATCTTTTTTGCAATATCCCTTTCCTGTGGCTTTATACCTTTCGATTAAAAGAATTTTTAGGTGCCATCCTTGGAATGAAGGCGGAGAAGACCCTGTACCCGAAATGGTTCAATTTCAGGTACAAAGAAGAATTTTTACTTTTCATTCTAAAAAAATAAAAAAAAACAACAACAATGAAAATTAAAATCTCTTTATTAATTGTTTTTATATTTTTGTCGTGTGGAACCAATACAAATGTGCCTGTTTTTCCCATATACTCCCTATTGCCCGTTGGTTCTCCTGCTATTGTTGATGTAAAACCAGTAGAAATCACAACAAGCGACAATCAATTACGAATCGAGTTTGATGTATTTTATTATGTGACCAACCAACAAGATGAATTTATCGGATATAATCTTTATATTTCTTCGTCTTCGATTTCTCCCGATTTAGTTCAAGCCAACATTGGAATAACACCCTATCTTCCCAATGGTTATGAACCAACATTTTATCATACAAAAGAAGAAGCGTCTACGGAATCGAGTAAAATTGTAAAAAAGCGGATTCCGAATTTAAAACCAGCCCCATCGGAAATTCCCTTTCGTTTGTGCGAAAAGTATTATTTTCGGTTAAAAGCGGTATTAAGAAATGGTATTCAATCTGCTCCAGGACCAGAAATTTCTGCTTGTGCTACGTCGAGTCAAATTGCTTGTCCCTCCAATACCCCCTGTTATGGATATTAGTTTTTTTATCTTGGAATTGATGGAATTGATCTAAAATCAAAATAATCAAATTTTTTTCTTGCATCGAAGCAATCCTTGAATAATCGAAATAAACAATGGAAAACGAAATTTTAATCCAAAAACCTGCATTATACATTATAGCAACCCCCATTGGGAACCTAAAAGATATCACAATCCGAGCAATAGAAACCTTAAAACTATGTGATATGATACTTGCAGAAGATACAAGAAAATCCAAAATTCTCTTCCAAAAATACAATATTACCACTCCCTTAAAATCCTTTCGAATTCATCAACTAAAAGAAGATATTTTGTACGCCATCCACCAATTAGAATCTAATAAAGCAATCGGTTTTATTACCGATGCTGGAACTCCGGGCATTTCGGATCCTGTTTCTCATTTAATTCGATACATAAGAGAAAACAAACGAAACATTCCAGTAATTCCTATCCCAGGTCCATCGGCATTATCCACAGCATTAAGTATTTCTGGCTGGCAAGTAAACCCAACCTTATTTTTAGGTTTTTTAAGCAATAAGTCTTCGAAAAGAATTCGATCCTTAGAAAGCTATCAAGATTTCGAAGGCTGTATTGTTCTATTCGAATCCGTACATCGCATTCAAAAACTATTAGAAGAAATTTTTTTTGTATTTCCTAACAGAGAAGTATTGATTGCAAGAGAAATGACTAAAAAATTCGAAGAATATATTATTATAAATAAACAAGAATTCGAACAACAAAAAGATTTATTTGCTACCAAAGGAGAATTCACTGTGGTAATATCTCCAGATAAATAATCTTTTTTAAAAGTTGAATAAAAAATCAAAAAAATATTTAAATTTTTAAACAAATCAATTGCTTTTATATAAAACAAAAAAAATTGTGATTGTATAAAAAAATGTTTATTCTTATTAGGAATTAACCGATAATTGCAATGAGGTATAGCGATGAATATAGATAAAATAGGTGGGATTGGTCCTATATATGGTACAAAAAAACCCAATAAAGTTAATAATATTGATCCCGTTACAACCAAACAAGATAAAATTGAAATTTCCGAAGAAGCGAGAATTCAAAATCTATTGAATATTATTAAAGAAACATCCAAAATAGAAGATCCAGAAAGAGCAGAAAGAATAAAAGATATTAAAGAAAAAATTAAAAACGGTTTTTACGATAATCTTGACGAAGAAGTTTTAAAAAAAATCGCAGATAACCTATACGAAAGCTCCCAAGACATCCTTTATTCTGTATCTAAGAATTTACCTCGAAAATAGATAATAATTCCCCTCGGGGGAATTATTACATTTTATATTTAACCACTTCTTCTACAATTTTGCTTGCTAATTCATTATAAGCTTCTTTGACTTTTGGGTTTACTTTATCTTTAAGTAAAATCGGTTTTCCCTCTTCGCCCGATTCCATAATCGATGCTTCTAATGGTATAGATCCTAAAAATGGTATCCGATAACTTTGTGCGAATTTTTTCCCACCGTCCTTAGAAAAGACATAAGAAACCTTACCACAATGAGGACAAATAAATTCCGACATATTTTCTACAATACCTAATACAGGGATCTTCACCTGCTGAAACATATTTAATGCCCGCGATGCATCTTGAATTGCTACATTCTGTGGAGTTGTAACAACGATGGCACCATCTACCTCTACATACTGAGCCAAAGATAATTGAATATCTCCCGTTCCTGGTGGAAGATCAATCAAAAGATAATCGATATCGCCCCAGTCTACTTCGAACAAAAATTGCTCCATAGCCTTACCAAGCATGGGACCACGCCATATCACAGGTTGACCAGGTTCCAACAAAAAAGAAAAAGACATAAGTTTTATTCCATATTTTTCTACGGGTAAAACCTTATTTCTACCATCCCCATAAAGTTGAACCCTGCCTTCGTAACCAAATAACTTACCAATCGAAGGTCCATAAACATCTGCATCGATAATTCCAACTTTAAAACCTTGATTCATCAGAGCAACAGCTAAATTTGCCGTAACAGTGGACTTACCAACTCCACCTTTTCCAGAACCAATCAAAAGAATATTTTTAACACCTCTTAATCGATTGCCTATATCTTCTGGCATAATACTTTCATCTACATTAAAACGAATTTTATACCCTTTGGGCAAACCTTCTTTGTTTAAAAGCCCTCTTAGCTGAGATTCAATAGCAATTTGTGCTTTTCGATCTTCGTCTGGTACTTTTAAAAAAATTTTTAATTTTCCTTCTTCTTCGATAACTTTATCAAAACTACCCATTTCGTATAAATCGATTTTATAAGTTGGATGTTCGATTTTTTTAAGTGCATTTTGGATTACTTCTTCGATCTTTTTTAATTCCATATAAACAAAAAAATGAATCTAATCATCATGACAAGTGTAAAAAATTGATTTTCTTAAATTTATATAAATATTTTTATAAATATTTTTTATTATATGATACAAATATTCTATTCTGGAAATTCTATCAATTCTTCTATGGATTTATCTTCACACTCATTCTTAGGATGATATTGATCTACATAAAAATTATAATGATTCGGTGTATCGTCTAATAAATCGATTTTTTTGGAAGGATTCTTTGTAAGCCATTTTTTATAAGGAAAAGAGAACTTGTCTACGAAGTGGAGATCAACCCCAACGACTGTTTCTATGTATTCGATCTTAAACTGACTTTTAGTTTTAAATCTTTCGAAACATTCTAAAATAGCCTCTTTACTGCTTATTTTTATAGGATTTTCGAAGCTACCCTTTAAAGGAGAAGGAATCTCTCTTGTAGTTGCACAACTAAGAAATAACAATAAAAGTATATATTTTTTCATAACAATATTTTTTATGATTATTTATAGACATCTACTCAAAAACAAAAAAATTCTTCTTATGGAAGTTGTAGGAAAAAAGATTAAAGTCCATGGAAGGGTTCAAGGAGTAGGATTTAGACAATTTACTGTTTATACTGCACAAGAATACAATATCCAAGGCACTGTAAAAAACCTATTCGATGGCTCAGTAGAATGTTATGCAAAAGGTACAAAAGAAAACATGGAAAAATTTATTCAAAAGTTGCGAAAAGGACCTCCATCAGCCAAAGTAACCAACATAGAAATCGAAGATATATCTCCAACTTTAATACCCAACGGATTTAAAATAATTTATTGATTGCCATCATAAAATATTTTTTATTTTTTACTTATAAAAAACAAGGAGTATTAGGTATGCAAGATATCAATACACAAAATAAAAAAGAATTCACAGCAGATATGACCGTAGGCGAAGCATTAGCATTACATCCAGAAGCTGGATTAGTTTTTGCTAGCTATCACTTAGGGGGATGTTCCCATTGTTCCATTAACGAATTAGAAACCATTGAACAAGTTTGTATGGGATACGGTGTTCCCGTAGATCAACTTTTAGATAGTTTAAACAACCTATTAGAAGATTAAAAGTAAGCGTCTTTTACGCTTACTTTTTCTTTAATGCAATCTTAACAGAAAAATCTTCTATTTGGATGTCTTCTGTATAATGTGGCACGAGGTGATCCTTTCTTAACTCTGCTAGTGTTTCGTTTTCGATATAAGATTTAAATTGATCGATTGCTTCTTGAATTTCTTTTGTATTTGTTTCGATAGATAAAAGAATTCTATCACTTATTTCGAGGTTGGCTTTTTTTCTTGCTTCTTGGATATTTCGCACTAAATCACGTACAAGCCCCTCTTTGTAGAGTTCATCGGTAATTTCTGTATCGATTGCAACAACAAAACCTTTGGATTCTGCCCCTTGTGTTCCTTCTTTGGAAATACCTTCGATAAGAAAATCCTCTTTATCGAATTGATACACTTGATTTTCTATTGGTATTTCTATACTTCCTTGTTCTAACTGCTTTACTAATAGGTTTGGATCGTTTTCTTTTAAATATTGTTGAATATAACGAACTTTATTGCCTAATCGTTTTCCTAAGACGGGTAAGTTGGGCTTAATGTTGTAATAAAAAATATTCGAAGAATCATCGAGGAATTCCAATTCTTTTACGTTTAACTCTTCTAAAAGAATTTGCTTTCCTTCTTCGATAATTTGTTTGTATTGAGAAGGCGCAAATACCATAATCTTTTTTAATGGTTGTCTTATCTTGATTTTTGCCTTTTGTCTTGCAGAACGCCCTAAAAATGCAATTAACTGCAGAATATTTCCTTTTTGGAGGATTTCGCTATTGTATTGATTTTCTAAATCTGCCTTGGGCCAATCTAAGAGATGAATGCTTATGGGTAATTCACTGCCAATATTTAAGATTCTTTTTAGCTCTTGATAAACCATTTCAGAAAGATAAGGGGTATAAGGAGACATCAATTGTGCCAATCGTAGTAAGCATGTATATAATGTATAATATGCGGAGATCTTATCTTTATCTAATTCTCCTTTCCAGAATCGTCGTCTGTTTCTTCGAATATACCAATTGGATAAAGATTCTACAAATTCTTCGATGAATTTGCCTGGTTTTAAACAATCATATTGATCTAAGTATTCTGTGGTCTTTTTGATTAAATCTTGTAGCAAAGAAATGATCCATTGATCCATTTCGGGAAATTCGTTAAATTTTGTTTTTTCTTCGAAATTTTTAAGGGTTTGATAATGGATTTTATCCACTTTCGCATACATTCTAAAGAATTCTAAGGAATTGGTAATCATTTTAAAAAAGCTGATGACTAAAAGTAGAGGATCGCCTGCTTGACCGGGTTTTCCCATTCTTCGGCTATTTCCTGGTGGAGCTCCTGTTAAGAAATACCATCGAATTGCATCCGCTCCATGCATGTTAAAAACATCCCAGGGATCAACCGTATTACCTTTACTCTTGGACATTTTTTCGCCTTTTGCATCCAAGACATGGCCTAAACACACAACATTTTTAAAAGAGGACTGACCAGAAATCATCGTAGAAATTGCAAGCAGGGTATAAAACCATCCCCTGGTTTGATCAATGGCTTCGCTGATAAAATCTGCTGGAAAGTATTTTTCGAATAGCTCTTGATTTTTATGAGGCCAACCCCATTGTGCATAAGGCATAGCCCCTGAATCAAACCAACAATCGATTACTTCTGGTACTCTTCGGAATTCTTTTTTGGTTTTTGGATCCACCCAAGTGATTTGATCGATATAGGGTCTATGCAAATCCAACTGGGATAAATCCTTTCCTGTCTTTTCTTCGAGTTCTTTTCGCGAACCGATGAATTCAATGTTTCCTTCGTCGTCCATCCAGATAGGAAGAGGAGTTCCCCAATAACGTTCGCGCGATAGTGCCCAATCTTTGTTATTTTCTAACCAATTTCCAAAACGACCTTCTTTTATGTGGGAAGGTACCCAGTTTATCGACTGATTATTCTTGATGAGCTGATCTTTTACTGCTGTGGTTTTAATATACCAAGCTTCTTTTGCATAATACATCAAAGGAGCACCAGAACGCCAACCAAATGGGTAATCATGTTTATATTGTTCGGATTTCCAAACCAAATTTTCCTTTTTTAGATCTCGGATGATCTCTTTATCTGCATCTTTAAAAAATTTATCTTTGTAGGGACCTACAGGGAATTTCCCATCTAATTGAACTCCATAGATGATGGGAAGATCATATTTTAAACCGACCTCTAAGTCGTCTGCACCATAAGCTGGCGCAATATGAACAATGCCGGTTCCCGTATCCATTGCAACAAAATCAGCCGTCACAGTATAGAAAGCTTTTTTTTGTTTTTGTTCTTCCGATAAAGGAATAAAATCCATCAAACGCTGGTAAGTTATACCTTTGAGTTCTTGACCTTTAAACTTTTGTAGAATTTGATAATGTCTTTGTGCTTCGGGAAGATGTTTAAGGTTTTCTTCGATTAATTTATGCGCCAAAATATATTTTTCTTCTGGGTTGTATTCAGGAAGTTGGATCCATACATATTCTTCTTCTGGATTAAGAGCCAATGCAACGTTTGCAGGTAATGTCCAAGGAGTTGTCGTCCATACTAAAAAATAGGTATTAGGGAATCGATCATCAAGTATTTTAAACTTTACTGTAAGGGATGGATCTACGACTTCTTTATAACCTAAGGCTACTTCTGCATCGCTTACAGTTGTGCCCATTATGGGATCAAACGGTACAACCCGATAACCTTTATACAACAATCCTTTTTGATACATTTTTTTTAATAAGTACCAAACAGATTCGATGTATTCATTATCCATGGTAAAATAAGGATTTTCTAAATCTACCCAAAATCCTAAACGTTCGCTAAACTCATTCCAAGCATCTACATATCTTAGTACAGATTCTCTACACAAACGATTAAAAGTTTCTAAACCATATTTTTCTTCGATTTCGGATTTCGTTTTTATGTTTAATTCTTTTTCTACTTCTCTTTCTACGGGTAAACCATGGCAATCCCATCCCGCTTTTCTAGGAATATGATAACCTTTTAATCCATAATAACGAATGTAGATATCTTTATAGACTCTACTTAAAACATGGTGTATGCCAGGTTTACCATTTGCTGTGGGAGGTCCTTCGTAAAAAACAAATACTGGTCCATTTTGGTTTTTCTCTATGTGTTTTAAAAAAACTTGATTTTTTTTCCAAAATTCCAAAATTTCTAATTCTTTGGATGCAAATTCAGAAGATAGAGGATTACTTTTGCTTTGTTCTGCCATACATTGTCAATTTTTGAAGGTTTTATTACCAATCAATCGAATTCTAATAATTTTTATTTTTATAGAATTCGATTTTGAAATTATTTTTTTACACTTTATAAAAAAATACGTCTAATTGTTATAAATTAGTAGAGTGAATTTAAAATAATTCAACTATAAATTTTTTAAAAAAAAAATTGACTTATGGATTATAAAATTTTTTTAATTATATTATGGATCATTTACATATGAAAAGTATTGAGTCTTTTTCATTACAAAAACTAATGCAACTTGCACCCTATTCCTTTATAGAGATAGAATTTAATGATGATTATATCTTAAAAAATATACGATTTATCAATCCAGAACGATTTTATTCTCTCTTCAAAGATCAATTCGATTATCCCATAAGTTATGATGAATTTTATGATCAATTTATACAAAAGATAGAACAAAATCCCGAAGGGATTTTTGAATTTATTGCAGAAAAAGAAAAATTCCTTGGGAATTTAAAAAAATTAAAAGAAAAACAAGAATTATTTTTTTCTATTCGATTCTATTCCAACCCAAAAAAGATCAACAACCACTTTATTGCCTTTTGTAATCTCTTTTTGATAGAACCCAACAAAACATTTTTCATCATCCAAGATACAACCGTAGAAAATTATTTTTTAAAATTGGTTTCGGAAGCTGCCCCCATTGGTTTATTTTTGTATAGAGATACGTTTAAATTTGTTAACGAAGAACTATGCAAAATTACCGAATATTCCAAAGAAGAACTCTATCAAATGCATCTTTGGGATGTTGTAGAAGAATCTATACGCGAAACGATTAAACAGATCGCTTTACAAAGAATCGAAGGAAAACTATTAGAAAAACATTATAACGAAGCACCTCTGGTTACAAAATCGGGTAAAATCAAATGGTTGATGGTTTATGCAAATACAATTATGTATAAAGGAAATTACCACGGTTTTGGTATCTGTATTGACATTACAGAAAAAAAAATTCGAGAAGAAGAAAATAAAAAACTACAACGATTGTATTATATATTAAACAATGTTCAAGATATACTAATAAAAACCGAAGATACCAAAGAAATTTTAAAAAAAATTGCAGAAGTGTTTATTGAATCGGATCAATTTCTCTTAGCTTGGGTTGGTAAAGAAGTCGGAGATAGAGTATTACCAGAAATCATCGTTGCAAAAGAAGAAATTTGTAAAAAATATTTAGAAAATATACAAATAAGTGTGGATCAAAATTCTCCCTATGGAAAAGGCCCAACAGGTATAGCTCATAGAGAAAATCGAATTGTCACAAATAACCATAGTTTTGATAATCCTGCAATGGAGCCTTGGTTAGAAAAACTAAGGAACTATAATTTTTATTCCACTTGTTCGATTCCTATTAAAAGCCAAGAAGCTAGTTATTCCATTAACTTATATACAAATATAAAAAACTATTTCGACGAAGAAGAAGTTAAACTACTTTATAGAGTTAAATCTACGGTGGAATATGCTCTGTATAAAATTTATCAGAATCAATGGTTAAAAATTTTCCAAAAAATTATCGAGAATGCACCAGTAGAATTTCTTATTACAGACGAAAAAAGTAGGATTATATATGCCAATTCGTTTACAGAACAGCTAACTGGCTACACTTGGGAAGAAATGTATTTACAAGATCCCAAAATATTTTCTTCTCATCTACATTCCAAAGAGTTTTATCAGAAATTATGGAATCATCTACTAAACAAAAAATCCTTCGAAGAAGTATTTATCAATCGCAAAAAAGATGGCGAACTGCATTATTTACACCTAACAATACTTCCCATTTTAGAAAATGATCGTATTACAAATTTTGCAAGTATAGGAGTAGATATAACAGAGAAAATCTTGCTAGAAGAACAAAATAAAATCAATCTATTTTTCGATCCAATAACAAAACTACCCAATAGAAGCTATTTTTCTTCAGAGATAGAAACTTATTTAAAACTATACAATCAATCCTTTGCTTTAATTGATATAGATATTTTTAGCTTTCATTTTGTAAACAATCGATTTGGGTTTAGAATGGGAGATTTATATCTTAAAAAATTTGCAGAGATCCTACACGAAACATTACACAGACTTTCTTTAAAAAATCTAATCTGTCGAAAAGGAGATGATGAATTTTTGATAATGATTTTTCTAGAAAATTTAAACAAGCAAGTTGTATTGGATTTTCTCGAAAATCTAAAAAAAGAATGTAAAAAAAATCATCAAATAAAAGATCTCTACACGAATCAAGAAACTTCCCTCAATTTTTCTTATCATGCTGGAATTTCTTTTTATCCAGAAGATCTAGAAAAAAATTTGATCGATTCCAAAAATTTTACGTTAATCACAAATCATATGGTAAAAAACGCAGAGATGTCTCTATTCGATGCCAAAAAAGAAGAGGAATATGCTATCAAGTTCTATCAGCCCAAAATAGAAGAAGAAATTCAAAATTTTATTTTTGTAAAACAAAATATTTTTGATGCTATTCAAAAAAAAGAATTTATTATGTATTATCAACCTTATTTTTCGATAGAAAATTCTCATATTGTTGGCGCAGAAGCATTGGTTCGATGGCAAAAAAATGGTAAAATCATTTCTCCTGCAGAATTTATCCCTTATTTGGAAAAAACCGGGCAGTTGATAGAAATAGAACAATTCATTTTTGATTTGGTATTAGAATTCTATCAATTATTACAAAAAGAAAATTTTTTTATTAATATCTCCATGAATGTTTCTCCTCCAACATTGAACAAAACAAATTTTGCTCAAAATATTTTACAAAAGATTCAAGAATACAACATTGATCCATCTAGGTTAATTTGCGAAATTACCGAATCTTCTTTGATTGAAAATTTTGATCATGTAATCCATATAATTCGTCATTTAAATAATTATAAAATCCGTTTTGCATTAGATGATTTTGGAAGTGGATATTCTTCCCTTGCTTACATAGAAGAATTACCTGTTGATTTATTAAAAATTGATCGAATTCTGATTAAACATTTATCAAAAGATACAAAAAAAATCCCCATATTAGAAATGATCATTCAATTAGCTCACAAACTATCTTTAAAAACAGTCGCAGAAGGAGTAGAAAACGAAACAGAATTGAATATCTTACGAAATCTTGAATGCGACTATGCACAAGGTTATTTATTAGGAAAACCCATGCCAAAAGAATCGCTGTTGGAATTATTAAGTAAAATTAATAATAGAAAATAATTATTTTAATTAATTACTATCCTGAAAATTTCGCATAGAATTTTTTGCTTCTATAACAATCTTTAAATAAGTGATTTGTCAATTATTTATTTTAATATATTTT
Source organism: Leptospiraceae bacterium (assembly GCA_026418015.1). Taxonomy (GTDB): domain Bacteria; phylum Spirochaetota; class Leptospiria; order Leptospirales; family Leptonemataceae; genus SKYB61. Next base: position 239,467 of record JAOACE010000008.1, read on the forward strand.
ATTTTTTCTATGATAGTTTTTGCCAAAATAGAGTTATAAATTTATATGAGAGTCGATCAATACACAACAAAAAAATTTTCTTTTGTTTGTTTGAATTTAGAACCACAGCATTATGAATTCTTAAAAGAAATTGCCAACACCCGTTTTGATGGAAGCTCTTATCGTGCCATTTTTTATTTGTTGAATAAATACCTTCATCATCTTTATGAGATAAGAATTACACCATCAAAACTAACAGAAACAGCAACCTATCAGCCCAGAACCAAACAATACAAGAGAAGAACCATCAAGATGAATCCCGTTTTATGGAGCAAGTTGTTCGAAACAAGGCATTTTGTAGGGTATTCAATTAGTGCAATGGTAAGAATTATGCTCGACTGGGAGATGCAATCTCAGGGATACGACATAATTCCATTGGTAGCATTGCCTCAGTTGCCAAGAAATGTTTTTGATCCTGCTTTGTCTGAACATTGGATAAATAATTATTCTTACAAGAAGCAAGGAATTTACGAATCAAGAGAAATTATTTGTAGTTTTTTGGATGAATTCGGTTGATAATATAATTATTTTGATTAAAAAAACGAATTTGTGCTAGTTTTAGAACATATCCATAGACCGCATCAATTTGGTGTGGTAAGAGATCTACCTTAAAACATTCATCGCAGGGAAAGGATCATACTAAGAAGCATAGCGAAAACGAATGGATTCTAATGCTAAAAAAAATTTTGTTGTATCTTCGTTAAAGTAGATTTTATTCTTGATTATTTTAATATTTTTAAGAACATCTGTTGATAAAATGTCTGAATATGACTTGTTTGTGTTTATATCCAAAAAAATCAATTTAAAACAATTGTCGTTGATTTTTTCTACATCTTTTAGTTTAATCTGATTAGGCCATAAAGGAAATCTCCTTTTTCGATATTGATGGAGTTTTCTTGCATAGTTATCTCCCTAAATAACAGAATAAAAAATAATTTTTTTGTCAAATCCAAATTGAAATTAAATATTAAAACTTTGTAATTTATCTCATAATATTTTTTAATTAATATAGATTATAAAATTACTACTTTTTTCTATTTATAAATATATTTTAGTTTAGCAAATTACTACTAAGATTTAATATCATTGTTTATAGCATCAATTTGCTCATTAGATTTAGCATAAAAACGAGATAAATCATGGATTTTTTGTTCAACACAAAATTATTTTAAAAAATTTTTTAATTGATGTCCCTAAAAGGTTCGTTTAATTGTATATTATGAGATTGCAAAATCTTACAGAAAAGATTCAGCAAGTATTTCCCGAGCATCAGTCCAAGGTTCTGCAAGAAGTTCTTAATTTTATGGATGAGCTTGTTAAAGTAAGTGATTTTAATGAACTCAAATTAATCGTTAAGGAATTAGCAGAAGCTCAAAAACGAACCGAACAAAAGTTAGAAGAATTAACAGATGCTCAAAAACGAACCGAACAAAAGTTAGAAGAATTAACAGATGCTCAAAAACGAACCGAACAAAAGTTAGAAGAATTAACAGATGCTCAAAAACGAACTGAACAAAAGTTAGAAGAACTAGCAGATGCTCAAAAAAGAACTGAACAAAAATTAGAAGAATTAGCAGATGCTCAAAAACGAACTGAACAAAAATTAGAAGAACTAGTAGAAGCTCAAAAACGAACTGAAGTAAGGTTCGAAGAATTAGCAGATGCTCAAAGAAAAACCGAAGAGAAGTTAGGAAAATTGATAGAAGAGCACCAAACCACAAGACAAGAATTAGGTGGGTTATCTCATTCTTTTGGTTATTTGTTAGAAGATAGGGCATACAAAGGCCTACCTGCAATATTAGAAAAACAATGGGGAATTAAAGTCAAAGAGCCTTTAAAAAGAGATATATTTCCTTATAAATGCGATAGGAAGTTAGAAATCAACATTATTGGTAAAGGCGAAAAAGATCAAAAAGAAATATGGATTATCGGAGAGTCAAAATCCCAACTAAAAAGAAAGCATGTAGATCAATTTATTCGAAAACAATATATATTTGAGGAACTTTTTCCTGGCGACAAGTTTTATTTAATGGTTACACATATGACCGATCCAGAAGTTAAAGCATATGCAGAAAAGCAAGGTATACGAGTATTTTACTCTTACGAATTTCACTTATAATAAAAAAATATTATCAATCAATCTATATTAAATATTAATAAAATAAATATATTATTTTTTATAAAATGATTTTAATAGAATCATCAAAAACATTTTTATAAAGTGGATTTGCTCAAGATGAATTATTTAACCGATTATATTTTTTTAGAATCGATCATTTTAATAGAAATCCATTTAAAAATTTATATTGACATATTTTCGATTTTCTAGGATCTTGTATTTTGTGAAGTTAGCTCTTATTGGTGATGTTCATGGTTTTTTTGATGATTTCGATGTAGAATATTTTAATCAATCCGACTATGATTTTATTCTCTTTACGGGTGATGTTCCTGATTTTTTTCATTTGTCTAACAAAGCATACAAAAAGATTGCCTTGCTAAAAAAAAATGTATTTATGCAGTGGGGTAATCATGATGGGTTTAGTTTTTTAGAAGTTGTTGGAGAACTATTTGGTTGGTCGTATTTTAAAGTCGATTCCTCCAAAATTCCTGTAATAAAAAAAAGACTCGATACACTTAAAAAGCAATTAGGAAGTAATGTGATCAGCGGTGGATATAAAGCAACGCTACTTACAGAAAACTGTGCTTTGTTTATAGTTCGTCCTCATTCGATTGGAGGAAGTAGATTGGGTTACAAAGAGATTTTGCAAGACTCATACAATGTAAAGGATTTTCAAGATTCTTTTAATAAAATGAAAAATATCCTAGATCACTTTAAAACGGAGTTTCCCAAAGTGGATACACTCATTTTTTTAGGACATAATGGTCCTTATGGTTTAAGTAATGATCCCAGAGATGTTTGGGGCTGCGATTTTAAGCCAGAATTAGGAGATTTTGGGGATATAGACTTTCGTCAAATCATTGATTACGCAAAACAAAAGGGTTTTTTTGTACCCTTAGTAGTTGCTGGACATATGCATCATCGACTTTCTAAAAAAACCGAAAAATATCTAAGGAAAAAACAAGAAGATCTGCAAAATTATAGAGAAAGACAATCAATCACCCAAAAAGACGATACCTATTATGTAAATCCTGCAAAAGTTCCTAGAATCATTAAGCAAAATGGTGTGGTTTTACATTATCATGTTTTTGTAGAAATCTCTCAACACAATGTTTTAAAAATCGAAGAAAAATACGTCAAAAAATAAATAGTATGAAAGATTTTCTAACTTCTTTTGAATTGAGCTCTGCTCTATTAGGATTAAATCCCTCCATCGAAAAAGATATTCGTTTGATTGAACAAGCAACTACTGCAACATTACATCTAACACAATCCCCTAAAAGTTTACGAACATTGGATAGTTTACAACATATCGACGAAAACGTATTAAAAATATTAAAAAATCGTGGTGTTCTTACTTCGTATGAATATTTATCTTTCGAAAACAATCAACTCTCTAAAAAGATTGTTTTAATACGTCCAAATTCATTAAAAATAGATGATGTCGAAAGAATCAAAAAACTTTGTGACGAAAGCTCTGCTATATCCTTTTTAAATTATTTATATTTAAAAGAAAAGCGATGGATACAAGAAAATCAAAAGTTAGGCGAGCAAATAAAAGAAAATATCGTTTATTCTAAAGAAATTAATCGAAGTACAATTTTGGATATGATTTTACGCTTCGAAACCTATTCCATCGAATCTCATCTTGATATTTATGATTTAGAAAAAAGAATCTTATTATTTATAATCCAAAAACTAGAAAATTCCTCCCAAGAAGTTTATAATTATTTTATTAACAACAAAGAATTACCCGAAGAAGTAAAACAGTTTTTACTTGATCGCGGAGATTTACCTTTATTGGTTTCTATTAGAGAAGAGTTTCATTTACTGTTTCCTAATTATAGATATTATGTTCATGTGGACGAAGAAGGAAATTTAAAAATTCTTAAAACAGAGTTAGATTACTTAAAAGATGCAGCAAAAGAAATTTTTTATCGTTTAGCAAAATTTTTATCTCCAGAAAAGGATTACGAAAATGCAAACTTTAACGATTATTATTTTTTGTTCTCTCAGCATCCTTCTTTACAATCCAACGATACATGGCCAAATCTATTTAGTTTTATAAATAGCGTAGAAAAATTGATCAAATTGTGCGAAAATCTAGATAACCTAAAAAAAGATATTCTTATAGAAAATTATTTAAATGAATTTATAAAAAATCTTAATATGAACTTTGAACCATACTTTTTTTCTCTATCGAATTTCCAGATCCCCGATATGTTAAAAAAATATATTAATGAACAAGAAAGAGAAAAAATTTATAAAATTATTGTAGAAAAATTATCAAAAAACAAAGAACTGATTGTTTATAGATCAAAATTGAACCCTACCGAGCAAGGTTATTATGTAATTTTTAAATATAACATACCCAAAGCTTTTATAGAAAATGCAAATCGCCGTAGTTTTATACACTTGATGTTGAAAAATTCTGGTTATCCATCAGGAATATATGATTTTGTCTTAGATACCACAAATAAAAGTTTACCTGATTTATTATTAAAAGAACAACAACAATTGAATAAAGCTATCAAAGAATGGGAAAAAGAAATCGAAAAGAAAAACAAAAAAGGAGTCTTGCAAATTATTTTTGAATGGATTCTAAAACTCTTAGGAATTTTAAAAGATACTTCTATCAAAGAACAAGTAATAAAAGAAACCTTAAAAGAAGATAATGTAAGTATATCCAGATCAAAAAAAACTACTTATCGAGAATATATACCAGAATATCGTTTAAAAAAGATTCCCGAAAAAATCGAAAAAGCAATTGGTTTTATCGAACGCCAGTATAATGGATTAATTTGGATAGATGAACTTTCATATGTGTTAGAGTTTAAAGATCTAGAGAGACTCAATTCGATTATTTATTACGATAAAGATCAGCGATTCTTAGAAATAAAGCCATTAAAAAATATTAAGCCATTGTTTATAAGAAAAGAAAACCTTCAAAATCAGCAATGGATACAACAAACCATCGATTTTTTAAAAAATAGCTCTAACTTACCCCATCAAGTTGCTTTATTAGAATTTTTAGAAAATTATAAAACCAATTTATAAAATAAATTAAACTTCGTTTCTTAAATCCCCCTGAACGATTTGCACTTTATTTTTTTTCCAAAGATGGGGATAGGATTCTTGTAGACCTTTAATTAAATATTCAAAAGGAAAATCGGAAAAGCTACCTCTTTCGTGTACATATTCCATGAATTTTCTTCCTTCTTTATCGAAGGGATGAAAGATACTATCATTTTCTCCATCGAAATCCAAAGGATGAACATTGAACTTTTCGCATAAATATTTATCAAATGCTGGGGTTGCCTTGATCCATTTTCCCATGGTGGGATCTTCTTTATAAACATAAATTTCACTATAACCATGGAAAGCAAAAATTTCTGATTGCAAGAATTCTATTAGCCTTTTACTCGATAAATGATTTTTTACATCTGCAAAACCAATCTTAGCGGGAAACCCTAATTTCCTTGCAATTGTGGTAAAAAGAATTGCTTTAGGTATACAATAAGTTTTTTTAAAATCAATGATATTCGAAGCTTTGTAATCATGTCTATTGACTTTAAAATTGTAAGGATTGTATAAAATCGTATCTCTAACAATATAGTAAAAATCAATTAAATTTAAAAAATTACTTTTTTCTGGGTTATAATGCTTTTCGAAATATTGTTGAAATTTGATAGATTCATAATCAAAAAAATAGGTAGGCTTTATAAGTTCTTGCAATTCTTGTGTCAATTGTTTCATAATTCTAGGATAAAAAAATTGATTAAAAAGTCAATTTTTTATTGCTTTCCTGAATAATTTTTGCTGTTATACGATTTTGATGAATCTATCTATCAAGTATAATATTTAATAAAATATATTTTTGTATGATAGTTTTTCGCAAAAAAGAGATATAAATTTATATGAGAGTCGATCAATACACAACAAAAAAATTTTCTTCTGTTTGTTTGAATTTAGAACCACAGCATTATGAATTCTTAAAAGAAATTGCCAACACCCGTTTTGATGGCAGTTCTTATCGTGCCATTTTTTATTTATTAAACAAATATCTGTATCATCTTTATGAGATAAGAATTACACCATCAAAACTAACAGAAACAGCAACCTATCAGCCCAGAACCAAACAATACAAGAGAAGAACCATCAAGATGAATCCCGTTTTATGGAGCAAGTTGTTCGAAACAAGACATTTTGTGGGGTATTCAATTAGTGCAATGTTAAGAATTATGATAGAATGGGAGATGCAATCTCAGGGATACGACATAATTCCCTTGGTAGCATTGCCGCAATTGCCAAGAAATGTTTTTGATCCTGCTTTGCCTGAACATTGGATAAATAATTATTCTTACGAAAAGCAAGGAAGTTACGAATCAAGAGAAATTATTTGTAGTTTTTTGGATGAATTCGGTTGATAATATATTAATTTTATAAATAATCATTAATTTTTGGGTGAATTTTTTCCATATTTTGTTTTTAGCTCTCTCTTCACAATAAAAAGTATTATTCTCTTAAAAATCTGAATTTTTTCTATGTTTAGCAAATTTGAAATTAGACGTACAATTTCAAACTTTCCATCGGAGATTTTTTTTATTAAAAAAAAAGCACCCCGTAGGGGACTTGAACCCCTGTTACCGCCGTGAAAGGGCGATGTCCTAACCACTAGACGAACGGGGCATTTGAGGCCGCTGGGATTTGAACCCAGGACCCCCTCCTTAAAAGGGAGGTGCTCTACCGACTGAGCTACGGCCTCTCGCTCATCAGTGAAATCAATTTTTTATAATTCATTCTTTCGTCAAACAAAAATTGGTTTTATCGTGCAAATTTTTGAAATTTTTTTTCATTCATTCTATCTTTATGTTTTAATGAATATACATGGGTTGGATCTGAATAAACAAAATCAAAAATAATAGAAAAAATAACAGATAGAAACTAGAAAAATAAAAGTTTTCGCGTAATTAAATTGATATAAATAAATTAAAATTTTGAAACCAAATAGGGATTAAAACAATTTTATCCCAAAAATAGTTCTTTAATTTCGTCTTCGGTAAATAAAGAATTCAAATTGATCAATATAATCAATCGTTTATCTTTTTTACCTACTCCATAAATATATTTTGTATGGAAGGATTTAACCGCTGGGGGGCTTGAATCGATTTCGTCAGGATAAAGATCTAAAACGTTTAATACATTATCCACTGCTAATGCAATTCTTTTATTCATCAATTCTACAATAATAATTTTTTCTGGAATGCGTGAGTTCTCTTGATGAATATGCAGTTTTTTCTTTAAATCAATTACGGGAAGAACCTTTCCCCGTATGTCAACCATCCCTAAAAAATAATCTTTGGAATGAGGAACAGGTATCAATTTTTCTATTCGAACAATTTCTAATACTTTCGATACATCAAATCCATATTCTTCTTCATCAAGAGTAAATATAACATACTTATTTTCGATAGTTGTTGCCATATTTTTTCTTACATTTAATCCAAATATCTATAAGTAAAGCAATTTTTATACTAGGTTAGACCAATTTTCTCTTTTAATAAAAAGAAAAGTACGTTTAGATATTTATGAGCTGGTTCATCAATCCCCCACTCTAATAACTGATAATGAAACCAAAAAATCACAAGTCCTGGAATAGAAAATAATAAAGCTTTTGTAATCAATGGACTTCTTCTTCGCCAATAAATGTCTAAAAATCCCGTCATAACACTATATAAAATTGATGTTAAACTAAAATTTATCGCAGACAATTTTCCTAAATAAAACAGATAAAATAAAAATAAAATCATCAAGCCATCAAAAATGTCCGAAGGTAATCGATAGAGAATCTTCTTAATACCCTTATATTGATTTTGTCTTACTTCTTTTTGCTTTAGGTATTCTGTAATTCGCTCGCGAAAAAGTTTTGGTTTAAACTTGATGATTTTTTTAAACTGCAAATGATGAAAGTCTCTTGTTGCATAAGGATGTTTTGATTCTAACGGAATTTCATAACAACCACCAACGGTTTTTAAAACCTGTTCATCATACAAATAGCTAAAATACTTTTTGTATTTGCTTAATCGCGAAAATAACGATACAGGTCGATTGGACTGAAACTCTCTTTCTTGTAATATGGTTCCTCTCTGAATCATTACATAAAAATGCCTTGTATCATCAGAGGGGAAAAATTCAATCTTAACAACTTCTCGTACGAAATTGTATTCTATATTGACTTTGGTGCCATCAGGAAATTCTGCTGTATAAGCACGATTGTATCCAGGCGCTGGTTTTTTTCTTTTCCAGAGGTTCAATAAAAATTCTTTGCTGTCTTCTTCTATGTTAGAATTTATGATTACATTATCTAAATTTTTGATTCTTGTGTAAGATTTCATCAATAAAAAATATCGGAAACACTTGACGGCCGTATCATAAAAAAAATATCAAAACTTAAATGGATAAACAAACGATTATAAGCAAAGATATTAAATTTCGAGGTCATCTTAAATTTGATCATACAGTAAAAATTGACGGATCTTTCCAAGGAACGATAGAATCTTTTGGAAACCTGATTATAGGTCCAACTGGCGATGTAGAAGCAGATATTAAAACAAAAAATCTAGAACATTATGGAAAACTTAAAGGGAATGTAATCGCAGAAAATAAAATCATTATCAGAAAAAATTCTTATTTAAGAGGAGATTTAACCTGCAAAGACTTAGAAGTAGAATCGGGTTCTAAGTTCACTGGAACCTGCATGATGGATTAGAATCTTTTTAGGCTCATTATGGAAAATTTTTTAATTCGTATTCCAGCAACAACCGCAAACCTTGGTCCGGGATTTGATGTATTTGGATTAGCTTTAAACCTATACACCTACATTGAATTTGTCTTTGACGAAAATTCACAATACGAAATCTTTAATATCGAAGGCGAGAAACTGCCTTTTTCTGAACTATCAAAAAATTTAATCTATCAATCTTACAAAAATGTTTTATTAAAATACAAATACAAGGAGCAAGACTTCCCTCGTTGGCGCGCTCATATTTATATGGATGTTTTTGTGGGAAAAGGGTTTGGCTCTTCTGCTACTGCAATTGTTGCAGGCGTACAAGTAGCAAAAAGGGTTTTAAATAAAAAACATATTCATCTAACAATAGAACAAGAAATTGATTCATTTTTGGAATTAGAAAACCATCCCGATAATGTTGTACCTGCAAGAATTGGTGGTTGGGTATTTTGTTATAATTCCAAATATATTATAAAAAAACAAATTCCCGAAGAATTAGGTTTATGTGCTTTAATTCCCGATTTCGAAATTTCCACAGATGACAGTAGAAAAAAACTAAAAGAATATTACCAAAGAGATGAAGTTTTATCCAACATGAAGGGTTGTCTGCTTTGGTTAGAATATATTCATTCCCAAAACCCAGAATATCTTATCTATGCTTTACAATCAGATAGAATCCATGAGCCGATTCGATTTACCCAACTACCCTATATCAAAGAAATAAAAGAATATATTTCTAACATTGGATGTTATGGGATTAGTTTATCTGGTTCTGGTCCTAGTATTATGATCTACTACAATAGACAAAAAGAAGCATATTTTCAAGAGAAACTTTTTTATCTTAAAGATAAACTAAATCAAAACAAAAAACATCATTTTATCCTAAAATTTTGTTTACCAGATTATCAAGGTTTGATTGTTTATCCAGAAAACATGGAATTGAAAAAAATCATTTTTCAAAATTCCAATTCTTTATTAATTTAAAAAAACAGGAGAATAAAACATGAAGTTTAAAAATATATTTTTTTTATTAATTATATTTAGTATAACTTTTTGTAAACAAGAAAGTGTATATGTAGAAATAGATGGAAAAAAGATTACCGAAAGTGATCTAGCTAAAGAAATGCCTGAACGTTTTAAACAATTACGTAGACAATACGAAGAAAACGTAAAAGAATTATTAGTTGAGTTAGCTCACCAAAAAATGTTCGAAAAAGAAGCCAAATCGAAAGGCTTAACATTAGATCAATATATGCAAGAAATTCAAAAAAATGCAGAAAATCCCACCCAACAAGAAATCGATGAATTCTACAATAAATTAAAAGAAGCTGGACAAATTCCCAAAGGGGTAGATAAAAAAGACATAGAATTTCGCATTATTAATTACTTAAAACAAGGAAAAATCCAAGAAGCATTCGCAAAAGAAATTGCACGTCTAAAAGAAAAATATCGATTTATTGAACCTTTCGAAAGAGTCCAAGTAAACATCGAAGGAAGTCCTACAAGAGGTAATCCTAATGCCAAAGTTGTTATTGTAGAATTTTCTGATTTTGAATGTCCTTATTGTTTAAAATCCCAAAAAACCACAAGAGAATTACGAGAAAAATACAAAGATAAAATTAAGTGGGTTTTTAAAGATTTTCCGTTAGATTTCCATCAAAACGCAATGAATATACATATAGCGGGTAAATGTATCTATAAGTTAAAGCCAGAAAAATTCTGGGATTTCTTCGATGCAATCTTTTCCGAAAAGAGAACACAAGAAGACTTTAAAAAAGAATCCTTAGAACGAAAAGCTTTAGCTTTGGGTGTAAGCCAAAAAGAATATCAAAATTGTGTAAGCGATCCAAACATTAAAAGCGAAGTTGATAAAAATATCCAAGAAGGTTCTAAGTTAGGTGTAAGTGGAACTCCAACCTTTTTTATCAATGGTAGAAGATTAGTCGGTGCTGTACCTATCCAAGAATTCGAAAAAATTATCCAAGAAGAGTTAGTAAATTAAGTAAGAGCTCAAAAGGAGCTCTTATTCTTATCGTTTTAATCCTAAGACCTCTTGTATCATTTGATCTGTTGTTGTGATTGTCCTAGAGTTCGCCTGAAAACCTCTTTGAGTCACAATCATATCTGTAAATTGATCGGTTAAATCCACATTCGACATCTCCAAAAGCCCTGCTAAGATTTTTCCTCTTCCTCCAGAACCAGCTTCTCCAATATTGGGTTCTCCCGAGTTCATAGAATAACTAAACTTTGTTTCACCTTCTTTGTTTAAACCAGCTGGATTGGTAAAAATTGCAAGTGCGATCTTCGCTAATGGTTCTTTAACTCCATTTGTGTAAGTTCCAATAATTGTTCCAGTATTATCGATGGTAAATGCTTCTAAATATCCCATGGGGTAACCATCTTGTTCTTTTGCCCGAGTAGTAAACTCAGAAGCAAATTGAGTTACACCATTTACAGTCCCAGCTTCTCCCATTTTTAACTTAATAGTTTGAGGTTCTGGATTTCCAGGGATTCTAAAAGTCACAAAGACATCTAAACTTCCCGAATTCAAAGTATCTGCACCATCACTAACAGAAGCAATCTTACCATCACTAGTAAAACCAATTTCGAATTGATTATTTCCAGGTACATTGGTATCTACACCACCTGGACCTACAACATTCACAGTGATATTTTCTGCATTATCGATGTTCACCCTTCCACGCCAAAGGTTTTCGCCCACTTTATAGATCTCTAATCGAAGTTCTCTTTTATTTCCTTCGGGATCATAGATATTTATGGTAGTTAAATGTCCTCTACGTTTTTCTGGTGGACCTTGGATAAACTCGCGAATTTGATCTTCTGTTGCATCTGGTGGAACGATTTCTACTGCTTGGTTCAAATTCGATTGATACACGACTTCTGTTGTTGCTTTTGCTGGTTTCTTTTGGTATAGAGGAATTCTTATATCTTCTATGGTTGTTGCTGTGTTAATATAAGCATTTCCATTCTGATCTGTCCTTGCATTCCAACCTTGTACGCGTAAACCAGTGCCAGGATGAACATAAAAACCATCTTTATCAATATCAAAAAAACCTGCACGTGTGTAAAATTGTTTATCCCCATCTCGAATGATAAAAAAACCTTCGCCAGAGATCGCAACATCCGTATTTTTTCCAGTATTTTGTAAACTTCCTTGGGTCATCAATTTATCGATTGAAGCAATCAAAGAACCTAATCCCACCTGTTGAGGGTTTATACCACCGATATTTTCTTTTGGTTCGGAAGCCCCAGAAAGTTCCTGACTCAATAAATCCATAAAATTGACCCTTTCTGCTTTATAGCCATGAGTATTCACGTTAGAAACATTGTGGCCAATCACATCCATTCGAATTTGATGATTTTTTAACCCAGATACACCAGAATATAAGGAACGCATCATAGTTTTTTACCCCTTTATTTTGTTAAAATATTTTGATTATATTGCTTTAATTGATTTTCTGTTTCGGAAGACTGTAATGGTTTTTGTGTTTCTCTGTTGGGAACATGGTTCTTGATAAAATTTTCTGGAAGCCCTACCACAATTACATTCGATCGATTTACTGCATGATCCTTAACTTTAAGATAGGTTTCGCCAGATTCATCTTTAAAAATTGCCTCTACAACTCCTGCTACCTCTTCACCAGAAATACTATCTCTACCAATTACATATTTTCCTAAATAATAAAAATTTTGACTTTGATTCATCGTATCGATAGATTTAGCAATATTTTGCATTTGTTCTAATGCAGAAAACTGAGCCATTTGAGCGATAAACTCTTGATCCGACATAGGTTTTGTAGGATCTTGGTGAGAAAGTTGAGCTATCAAAAGTTTTAAAAAATCGTCTTTACCAAGAGATTTCGCTTTATCTACAATATCAACATTTTGCAAGTTGTTTTTTTCTATGAATTCTTTTTGTTTTAGATGTTCTTGAATTTTAACACTTTTATCTTGGTTGATATAATTCTTTTTGATTAAATTTACATCCATAAACTACCCCCAATATTCCTTTTTTTGTTTTGTATTCATGGATAAAACTTTATTATACGTAAAATCTTCATCATCGCGATGATATTCAAAACTATCGCGTAAATCATTGCCAATTTCTTGCGTAGGATTACGATCTTCCTGATCTTTTAGAATATCACCAACAAAAAAATTGTTTTGATTTTGTTCTAAGTATAAATTATCGCGTTGGTTTTGATTATTGCCATTAAAATCAAAAGCGAAATGATTCTCCTGAAAGTTTCGATTCGCGAAGCTTTCTGTTTCTTTAAATTTGATTTCTAAGTTGTCTACGTTTATCCCTTGTTTTGCAAACTCAAATTTGATTGATTCCGAATTATCTTGTAATTTTTTAAATACCTCTTGATTATCTACCAAGATTTTAAGAATCATCGAACCATTCTCGTATCGCATATCAACAGACATAAAGCCAAAAATAGATGGATTAAGCCTGATTTGTGCATTAAAATGATCTTTCCCTAATTGGATTTTTGCTTTGGAAATAATCTCTTCTAACGCAGATTTTATACTTTCTTGCAATTTCTCTTGGAATGTGGGATTTACATCATTTTTTACGAAATTTTTTGTGTTGATGTTGGAAAAATGAAAATTTTGATCAAAGGGTCTATCGCTATGTTCTTTATGGGCAAACGATGGTTGTTTTGATAAACCTTCTTTAAGTTTTAACTCTGGCTTAACATAAACTTCGATTTTAGAAAAATTCTGTTGTTGATTTTTGATTTCGTTTTTATTTTCTGTTAAAATTTCTTGCGAGGTTGGTTTAGGATTTGATGTATTTTTGATGTTTTTGTCTTCTTTTTTGGGTTGTGCGAAGAATGTTTCTTCTAATAATTGTTTGGTATTTTTCTTTTGTTTGACCTCGAAAGAAGGAGGAAATAAATCCTTTTTAGAAGAACGAAGTTGTTCTGGATGAATGACAAAAGAATTTTTATTTATTTCTTGGGATGGAGTAATTTTAAAAGTACTTTTATCTATAATTGTTTGTTTGTTAAAAACTTCTACTTGTTTTGTAATGTTTAAAAATGCAGAAATGCCCGTAATATCTTTAATCTCTTTTTTATTTTCTTCGGTCTTGGTTGTAATATTTTGCAAGTTTGATACGACTTGATTCGAAGGATTTCTATTTCTTAAAGAAGCTTCTGTTTGTAGGTTTTGTTTTTTTATGATTCTATCGTTATTTTGTATATGGTTTGATGATGGATTTGTATGGGGTGTTTGTATCTCTTTTTTTTGTTCTTTTTCGATTGATGAACTTTGAGGTTGTTCTTTTGAGTTTTGTGAACCTAAAACTTCTTGATTTTTGATTGAATTTTTTTCTTTTTCGGATTCGATTTTTGGTGGCTGTTCTATCTCCTTAGAAATTTTTTCAGATGTATTAACAGGTTTAAAATCTTCGCTATTTTGTTTAAACGATATTGCCTCTTCCAAGATATTTTTAAACAACGAATTTTCTTGATGATAAAAAGAATTCGTTTTGTTTTGTTCTTCTAATACTTTTGGGCTGAATTTTAAATCTATGTTAAACAACTTCATGCTTAATAAACTTTTCGGGTATTTAAAAAATTTCCTAATATCTTTTTTATAAATTATTTCGTATTAGAAAAAAATTATTTTATTCTATATGACATAATAAGATTTATCCTTTCTAATGAAAAAAATAAAAAAGCTATATTTTTACGCAAAAAACTTGATTTTTCCTATACCTACAAATGGTGTAAGCAAATTTCAGGTCCTAGCTACTTTAAATAAAAACTCATTTTCTTTCGATTGTACCAAATGTGGTAAATGTTGTTATGGACCAGGGAATGTTTATTTCTCCCAAAAAGATTGTATCAACATTAAAAAATACTTAAAATTAAACGAGGATCAATGGAATCAATTGGCTCAAAGAATATTTCATAAAAATCAAAATGGAATATATATTCATAAAACCTACAATAAATGCTATTTTTTAGACGAAAAGAATCGTTGCAGTATTTATCCTATAAGACCTTTACAATGTAGAACATTTCCTTTCTGGCCTTCTTATTTTTCGAAACTCAAAGAATTAGAAAATCTAATCCATTCCTGCCCTGGCTCAAAACTTGTAGATTTTCAAAAAAATGTAAAAACCTATTCCGTAGACGAAATCGTTTATTATTGCAACAAGACGATAAAAAAATTTAATAGAAGCCAAACAAGTCAAAATAAAAATGACCTTATAAAATTATGATGCCAAAACCATTTTATCAAGGAAAAGTAAGAGATTTATACGAAGTAGATAACGAAAAAATGTTGATTGTTTCTACGGATCGAATTTCTGCCTTCGATGTAATTTTTCGAGAAATCATTCCTAACAAAGGGGTTTTGTTAAATGCAATCACTGTATTATGGTTTAAATACATCAAAAACAAAAAATCGCGACTATTTCCTAACCAAACATTAACAGAAGCATTGGATTTCAAAACCCATTTTATCACAGACGATATAAAGGAATTTCCTGAGCCATATTGTCATTACAAAGAATTGATGAATCGTTCTATGTTGGTTCACAAAACCCAAAGAATTGATTTTGAATGCGTTGTAAGAGGTTATTTAGCTGGCTCTGCGTGGAAAGAATACCAGAAAACCAAAAGTATCTGTGGCATTGCTCTACCCGATGGTTTAAGTTTTGGTTCAAAATTACCTGAGCCCATATTTACCCCAGCAACCAAAGAAAGTTTAGGAAAACACGACATCAATGTTTCTTTCGAATATATGAAGCAAAAAATAGGTCCAATAGCCGATCGATTAAAAGAAATATCGATAGCAATTTTTCAAGAAGCATCTCTTTTACTAGAAGAAGCAGGTTTTTTATTGTGCGATACAAAATTCGAATTTGGCATAAAAGATAACAAAATCTATTTGATAGACGAAGTATTAACTCCCGATTCCAGTAGATTTTGGAAAAAAGACACATCAGTTCCCGAAAGCTATGATAAACAAATCATTCGCGACTATTTAGAATCTATTCAATGGAATAAACAGCCACCCCCACCTCCTTTACCACAAAATTTAATCCAAGATACTTATAAGCGATACGAAGAAATCTATCTTTCAATCAAAAAAATTCTTGTTTAATTTTAGGTTGACAATTGAATCCAACAATCTTTATTTAAATCATATTGATTATGTTAAAAGAAACAAAGAAAAATAAAATAGAAACCAAAAAAAAGATTATGGAGGCTGCCTACAAAGAGTTTGCAGAAAGAGGTTTCGATGGGGCACGAATGCAAAAAATCGCAGAACGAGCCAAAATCAATAAAGCAATGCTCCACTATTACTTTAAAGATAAAGAAACCTTATACGAAACCGTGATGGAATACTTTCATAACTTGTTCGATCAAATTATCGCAGAAAAAAACGTCGATGCAAAAGATAGAATTACTTTTTTAAGACAAACCGTCAACGCCTATTATGAAATCTTTTTCGAATACCCAGAATTCAAAAAAATATTTATGCAAGAAATTGCAAGTGGCTTAAAAACCATGAAGAAGATCTTTCTAAAACAAAACCCCAAAGAAATTAAAAACATCATGGAAAAGTTTTTTTTACTCAACAAAATTAGAGAATTACAAAAATCCCAAGAAATTCGAAACGATATAGAAGAAGAACACGTAATGCTCAGTATTATAGGATTAATTGAATCTACTTTAATGCAAACTACAATTGCGAAACAGATCTTAGATTTTAACGAAAAAGAATTGAACGAATTTATCGAAAAAAGAAAAAATACGATTATCAAAATATTAGATAAAGGATTAGCACCTTCGTAAAATTTTAACTTTCGTCTTGAAAAGGATCGATTCGTTCAAAACTCATATCAATATTTAATTTATAGCTTCCCAAAAATTTATGAGGTGGCGTACCCCATTCTTCGGGAGAAAGCAAAGAAAAATATTTTTCTCCTGTTGGTCTTTCGTAAAGATGTAGTATCATCCCTGGCTTTTTTTCGAAATTACAAGAAATTCTATGGAGTTTTGCATCTTCTTCTGCTTTTTCTATGATTTCTTTTGCAAGATTTTGTAAAGAACGAATCTGTTTGAGTATAACATCTAATTTTTGGTTTACCCCAGCTTGTATCCATTGATCCGCTTTTTCAATTTCTTTTGCTCGATCTACAATAGAAATCGGAGGGTCTAGCGTTCTTATAGGATATTCCAAAAAGGCTTTATTTTCTACTACGGGATCGTGATTGTATTTCGATTGATAAAATTCATTTTTATTCATATAACAATTTAACCAAGTAATTTAAACAACGACAAAACACTTTTATAACCCATGATGGATGCCGTAGAAAGAAACCCTCCCATCATAGCTCCAGCAAAGCCCGGCGAAGAAGCGTCTGCACCTGTAATGTATAAATTCTTGATGGGTGTATAAGGACTTATCCAGGATTTTTCGAAACGTTTTACTGTACAAGGAATTCCATAAATGATCCCTTTGGGATGCATAGAAAAGAATTCATTGGTTATAGGAGTAGATAATTCTTTATATTCGATTAAAGAACCCAAGTTCGGTAAATATTGATTTGTAAATTCGATTAAGCTATCGGTAATCTTGTTTTTAAGCTCTTCGTAGGATGGACCTCTGTTTTTCCAATGAGAAGACTTCCATTTTTCGAAAGGTTCATATCCCACAAAACTAATAATTTCTGCTGTATGTGCTTTTGCATGAGAATTTTTTAACGATGGGAAGGATACATATACCCCTGTGGGTCTACCTTCTAGAAGATCGTATTTTCTTTGGAAAGATTCATCATGATCTAAATAACGATAGATCCAATAATTTCTTCCTTCGATTTGATGATTTTCGGGATTATCTTTTAAACCTAAATATAACGTAACATTGCTTAAAGTATCTGTTAATAAATCGTCCAGTTCTTTTTCCATTTCGTAAATCGTTTTTTGCATATTGCTGTCTAATTGGGATTTGGGAATCATTTTTTTTATTGTATTATAGATACCAGCATTAGAAACGATTATATCCGCATAAAATTCTTTTTGTTCTCTAATTTTTTCTCCTTGGATATGAGATACTTTTACCCCAATAGCTGTACCATTTTTGATGATAACTTCATCTACCCTATGGGATAATAAAACCTTTCCTCCGTTTTTATAAATACTCGGCAAAATCAACTCTGCAATTTTCGAAGAACCACCATCAGGATACCAACCACCATTAAAATAATGTTCTTCTATAAGTGAATGGATAATAAATGTACTTTTAGAAGGAGGAAGACCATAATCTCCCCATCGCGAAATAATCGTTGATTTTAAAACTGGATCTTTAAAGCGAAAATCTAAATATTCTTTTGTTGTAATCAATGCATTTTTTACAAAATTTAAAGGAGATGGTAATACATTTAAAGGTTTTGGCAAGGTTTTTAAGCTTACATGCATCGCAAACCATTTAGAAGTTTTCTCTACATCTTCGAAATACTGAACAATGTTATCTTTTTCCTTAGGAAAATGATGAATCAATTCTTCTATATATTGTTCTTTACTTCCGTAGACTTTTAAACGTATCTTAGGGTTGATGAATTCTTCGAAGGGTTCTTTCATTTTATTCCATAAGAGATTTCCATCCGTAAGAAAGTCAATCAACCTTCTTAGAGAAGAACCCTCATACATATTACCTATATAGTGTATACCTACATCCCATTCAAAATCTTTTCGTCTAAAAGTATGGGTAAAACCGCCAACTTTAAAGTGCTGCTCTAAAAGAAGAACTTTTTTTTGGAATAACTTAGACAACAAGGAGGCTGTGGTTAAGCCCCCTATACCTGTACCAATTACAATTACATCATAATGTTGATCCATTAAGATGATTTTTAATTATAATATCCTTGTATCAAGAAATTTTTTATTTCTTCGTGGTTTACTGCACTTAAAAGTTCATTAAAATGAACTTTGTTTACACGAGCTTCGCGAATTCCTTTTCCAATTCCGACGTAAGTCGCTGGATATGCTTTCCAGTTGTACAATCCATAGTTTCTTGCAATGCGGCCTACTTCTCTTAGATATTCATCCGATGGGATCGATTCTTTGATAGCAAAAACTGTAAAATATTTTACATCGTTGATGTATGCTTGTTGTTGTTTTTTTTCTTCTTTTTTGCTAGAGTCGCTTATTGATTCGCTAGAAGAACGAAAGGATTTAGATATAGATTCCAAAGAAGTAGATAGGCTGTTGAGCGAATTGGAAGCAGAATTCACACTATTCGAAATAGAATCCAATGAGCTAGAAATTGCACAGTTTTCCAAAAATACTAAAATGGACAAAACGAGTATCAGTTTAAATTTCATAGTTCCCTCCTCATTTTGTATAAATAATTTTTTTTGTATAAAAGTCAAGTTTTTTAAAAAAAAATTATTCCCTATGTCCAAATTTTTTTAAAAGTGCATCGTTTATTTCTGGTGGGGCATATTCATCCAATACTCTACCGTATCGGGCAACTTCTTTAATAATTGTGCTGGATATAAACGAATATTTTTTACTCGCAAGAAGAAATACGGTATCTACCTCAGGAGCAAGTTCACGATTTACTTGATAAATAGCATATTCATAATCAAAATCTGTCACTGCTCTAATACCGCGAACAATTGCTGTTGCTTTAACTTGTTTTGCAAAGGTCGTTAAAAGTCCTGTAAAAATTTCTACTTCGACATTTCCATTGAGTTCTTTTCTGTTTTGAATTACTTTTTGAATCAATTCTTTTCTTTCTTCCATTGTAAATAATGTTTTTTTCGAAGAGTTTACTGCAATAGCAATGATGATTTTATCAAAGATTTCTTTTGCTCTATAAATAATATCTAAATGTCCGTTGGTGATGGGATCAAAAGAACCTGGATATACTGCTATTTTCATCAAACAACCAAAAAATCCAAGAAATCTAATTGTAAATGATTATTTTTTGTATTATGCCATTCTTCCAATTTCTAATGCTTTCTGAAACATCTGTTTTGAACCTTGAATTACTTGTGCATTAGCTTCGTAAGAACGCGAAGCAGAAATCATATCGGTCATTTCTTCTACTATATTGACATTTGGATATTCCACGTAACCTTTCTTTGGACCAATTTTGATGGCATCGGGATGTTCCGGATCATATACCAACCTAAAAGGTCGATTATCTTCGATAATTTTAAGTACTCTAACACCTCTACCGATACCTGTATCCAACCCAGAAGGAAATATAGGAGCTCTCCAATTACTTCTTAGATTAATGGGAGTCATGACTACTTCTTTTCTTCTGTATGGTCCATCACCTTGGGCATTTCGCGTAGTGTTGATATTTGCCAAATTGTTTGCAATTACATCTAGTCGAAGTCTTTGTGCTGTTAAACCTGTTGCTGCAATATTCATTGATGTAAACATTCCCATCGTACTACCTCCTATGCCATTCGAATAATTTGATTCCACTCAGAAAACTTTCCGGATATTCTATCGGCAAGCAAACTATAATGAAGTTGTGTTCGTGTTAACTTCATCACTTCGTCTTCTATATCCACATTGTTACCATTATTCCTCATCGTGGATAAATAATCAATATGCACCGTAGGTTGAATGTCTTTTTCATTCGGAACACTACGTTTAGCAATGTGTTCGGGATGAACAGTTCTTAATGGCGGTTCACTTTCGATTTGTTGTTTAAGTTCAATCGCTCTTTTTAACTTTACTTCAAAAGAGACCTCCGAACGTTTAAAACCAGGTACATCAACATTTGCTATATTATTAGCGATTACCTCTTTACGGATTACATCTGTTTTTAGCCCAGCTGCTAATAAATCGATGGTTTCAAAACCTCTTATCATCGTTCTTATAAATCGGAATAATCCAAAAAAAGATTGAAAAATTTTTTCTATTAAAAACTTTGTTAATGAATGTATCGATTTAGCATGATTTTCTTATGGATTCTAATCTCTTGTAGTACGCAGCAACTGAAAAATAACGTACAAAGCAACGATTTTCTCGAAGAATTTAACGGAACCTGGGTAATTGATTACGAAAATACTACCAAAGCGTTATTGATAAAAAGTAAACTCGATCCAGAAATAGACGTAGATATTTACGAAAACTTTTTAAGCCAAATCAAAAAAGATATTCCCCAAGCAAAAATAACTTTCGATGTAGAACGAAACGAAAATTCCCATCAATGGCAGTTCCAGTATACAAAAAAAGAAAACAATAAAACGATTTCGAAGAAACATCAAGGAACCTTTCAAATCTTAGATATAAAAAATCATTCGATCATCTTAGAATTGATCGAAGCAAAAGAAAAAGAAACGTTACAAATCGAACTATTAGAAAAAAACAGATTAAAAATTTCTTTACATAATATGCAGAAAAAGGAAATTTTTAACGAAATATATTTTATTAAAAATGAAGTTAACTAAAATATCAACCAACAAAATGATTCTTTTTTTCTTGATTTTTTTATCGTTATGTAAATCTCCCGCTGTTTATAGAAATTTTGAACAATATAAACCATTAGAAGAAATTGCAACATTAGAATTTGATGGTTACGTACTTCGCATCAAAGAAAATTCGAATCAAGAATTTTACGATAAATTATATCTTCTAGAAGGTAAATATTTAATAGAATTTAAGGATCGAAGAACCTTTATTAAAGGAGCTGCCTTATGTAACCTAAAAGCAAATAAAAGATACACGATAAAAATTATCTCACAAAAAGAATTTCCCCAGCATAATAAAATTGTATATATAGGCGAATGTATAGAAATTCCAAAAGAAGAGCCAGGCTTTTTAGAAAGATATCTATTAGATAAAAAACTCGAAGAAGAAAGTAAAAAAAATTAATGAAATTTAAATTTATTTTGTTATTTTTATTTATAATATTATTTGATTTTATTTTAAATATTTTACCTACGATAAAAGAACAAAAAAATTACAGAAAAATACATTGTTTCTACAAAAACGATTTGTTTTTATGTCCAGATAAAACCTATACCTTTACAAGACAAGATAATCAAAAATGGACTGTTTCTACGAATGCTTATGGAGAAAGAATTTCCAAAAGCACAGATAAAAACCAAGAATACGAAAAAGAAATATGGTTTATGGGAGATTCCATTTCTTTTGGTTATTTGGTAAACAACGAAGATACAGCACCTTATTTACTCAATCAGAAATTGAACATACCAACAAGAAACTTAGGCGTTGATTCCATCGGAACAATTGGAATTCTCAACAGACTTAACAAAGCATTAGAAGATCATCCTAACACACAAATTCAAACCTTAATCTGGATCTATAATACATCAGATTTTACAGATGATTTAAAAGAACTCCATAGAAATAACATAAAAAATCATATTTTTTACCTACACTATAATTTAGCAAAGATATCGAACATTTACAATGGTTTGCTACTTTTAAAAAAAACATCTCAACAAGAATCTATAATACCAGAAACAACTATTGTGGATCCCACAATTTTGAACTTTGAACATATTACTTATAAAAATATCAAAAATTTATATCATTTTATTAATACCGAAAAACACATTAAAAATTTTCTTATATTAGTTTATCCCGGAATGAATATTGCAACCAAAAAACCTGATATTGATTCCCCTATTACATTGAGTTTACTAAAATTTTTTCAAGAGCAAAAGATACCGCATAGAGATGTCTTCCAAGAATTCTTAAAGGCAAATCAACCTTATTTTACTTTTGATGGACATCCTTCCGAAGAAGGATATAAAATCTTTACTGAAGTTTTAATCGATCAGATAGTGCCGACGTTACAGAAATAAAATACGGATTATTTTCGATTTCTTCTATGGGAACAGAAAGACGAAGTCGCCAATTGGGATATTCGTTTACAGTTCCAGGCACATTCGGTTGATCCGATTCTCCCATCATATCGTAAATCGATGCAAGAACAATCTTCGAAGGAGTTTCCGAAAGCAATCGATAAAAATAATAGACAATTTCACTATCAAATATACTATCTTCTGTTAGTGGTTCTTTATCTTTAAAATATTGTTTTTTGTTGAACATTTCGATGATTTTGTTTCTTTCTTTGTTTCGTATTTCTAATAATTTTTTTGCTTCTTGTTCAGTTAATATGCCTATCTTGAATTTTTCTTCGATATCTTTACCGAGCCAATAGCCAGCCAATGTAGGTAAATCGTGTGTATTGATGGTTGCAACACAATTCAACGGATAAGAATTTGGATCGATAAATTCATCGTTGATTTTTTCGAAATAAAAGACTTTCCAACTTAGAATAGATTTTTCTTTTAAAATATTTCGAACTTCTTCTGGAACTGTTCCCAAATCCTCGCCAATAATTATACCTTTGTTTAAATGGCTCTCTAAACTTAATATACCAAACAAATCCTTTTCTGGATAACGAACATACGTAGCAGTTTTTTCGCTTCCTTCTCTAACTATCCAATACAACCTATAAAGCCACATTACATGATCAATTCTTAAAAAAGTATGATTAAACAGATTTCTTCTTAAAAGCAATATAAAAGGTTCATAATGAAATTTTTTTAGAATAAAAGGATTAAAAACAGTAATACCCCAATCTTGTCCATTGGGAGAAAACTGATCAGGTGGAGCACCAGCCCTTGCAGTCTTGGAAAATATATAAGAATAGTTGTTATCAAAATATATATGTTCGATTTGATCTGGTGCACAACCAACTGCTAAATCTAAATATAGATAGATACCTTCTTTTTTTAGTTCTTCTACTAGGTTTAAAAATTGTTGCTCTGCTAAATAAAATATAAAACTATAAAACTCAATCTTGTCTTGGTATTCTTGGATAAATTGTTTTTGAAATTCTGAATCCAATTTATAGAGTTCCCCAGGTATTTTGATTTTTCCAAAAACATCATTTGCGGTTTCGTAGAGTGCATGAAAAAATAACAAATGATTATTTTCTTTATATTTTATAAATTTTTTATATAAATCATTTTTATTATTTTCTATAATAAAATCTTTATAAATCTCATATATTATTTCTTTTTTAATTTTATATATTAAAGAATAATTAATTACTTTACTATTTTTTTCTTGTTCGATTACATCAACGTACGCTTTCCATTTTTTTATGGCATTTTTTGATTTATGGAATTCTTCGATAGAAAAAATATCTATATAAATTGGGTTTATCATCAATCTGCTAGCTGGGAAATAAGGACTAACCATATTTTCTTGATTTAAAACATAATGTAAAGGCGAAAGTCCTATAATATTGTAGCGATATTTTTTTAATATCAATGCTAATTTTTTTAGATCCCCAAAATCGCCTACACCCATATTTGTACTACTTCTTAAAGCATAAAGTTGAACCCAAACCCCTGTATAGATTTTATCATCGTTATATGCTTTTTCTGGGGTAATCATCAATTTTCCTTTGGAATGTATCTCGGAATTATGTAGAACATAAATATCGTAATAGCCTACATCGAATTGAAAATTTAAATTTATTTTTGTTTTAATTAATTTTAATTTCTTAAATTTAGAAAATGCAATCGTATGAGATTCAATAATTGGATAATCCTCGATTTCTTTCTCGAATACAGTAGCTTGATTTTTATCTTTAATTTGAATTTTAAATTTCTTGATAGTTTCTGGAATAGTAAGTTCTAGATCTTTTTCTTGATTTATACTTAGAACAAACGAAGACTGAATACCTTGAAACCATAAATCATTTTTATAATTTTCATAAATAACCTCCAAAGAAGAAAGATCTTTAACAGGTAGATGCATTGCTCTTATAATCATAAAAATTTCACTATTACTTAGGTTATATTCTCTACCCATCAAATCAAAATATTGCTTTTGAATCCCTAAGTTATGGATCAAAATTTCTAGTAGTTTTAAACGATATTTTCGTTTTACGTGAGCTTCTTTCCAATTCTTATCTGCTTTTAGAATCACAATAGAGTATTGATTGATTTTAATGTGTTCATTTGGCATGTAAAATAATCCATCAGACATGTAAATTTCCATTTCTTCTAAGAAATGATGATTCGAACGATTTTTATAGATCTTTTGCAATATATGATCCATCTTTTCGATTTCGTCTTCTGTTTCTTCTGTGATAAAAAGATGCCTATCGGTAGAATAGATAATTTTCCATCGCGTTGTGATAATTTCTGGTATTTTAAATTGAATAGTTTCGTTCGAAAAATTTATTAGAATTAAAAATGTGTCTCCTTCTAAGGATGTATAGAAATCAAACCTTTCTCCAAATTCCGAAGGAAGTAGAATACCTAAACATAACTCATTATGCCAATCTTCTTCTTGCATTTCTCTACCTTCTTTATGAATCCAGTAAATATCCTTAACTTCCATTACTTTTTTTTCTTCGCCTTCGAAAAATTCATTTCTTCGAAATACTTCGTTTTGTTTTCTTAACTGAATCAAAAATTTAGTTATCGTATGCAATTCCTGAGAATATTCATTTTCTTCCCAGTTGATGTAGCTTATTTCGTTATCTTGGCAAAAGGCGTTGTTGTTTCCTTTTTGAGTACGGTTTAATTCATCTCCTGCAAGAAGCATAGGAACACCCTGAGAAATAAACAACGTTGTTAAAAAGAGTTTTTGTTTTTTTAAACGAATTAGGTTGATTTTAATATCATCTGTATCGCCTTCGATACCGTAATTCCTACTATAATTTACATCAGAGCCATCTAAGTTATTCAGTCCATTATCTTCGTTGTGTTTTTTTTCGTAGCTTACTAAATCTCTTAAAGTAAATCCATCATGGCATGTTATAAAATTAATACTGGAATAGGTTTTTCTATCGTCTTTCTTGTACAAATCGCTGGAACCAGCAATCCTTGTTGCAAAATCAGAAAGGTTGTTTTCGAATTCGTTAATTACCCTACGTACAGTATCGCGATACCTTCCATTCCACTCGGACCAACCAGGTGGAAAGTTCCCCACTTGATATCCATCTTTTCCTAGATCCCAAGGTTCTGCGATCAATTTAACTCTCGAAATGATGGGATCCTGCTGTATAATAGCAAAAAAGGATGTTAATCGATCTACTTCGTAAAGTTCTCTTGCTAATGCAGAAGCTAAATCGAAGCGAAAACCATCAACATGCATTTCTGTAATCCAATACCGTAAAGAATCCATCACTAACTGTAAAACATGATGATTCTGATGATTTAATGTATTTCCACAACCAGTAAAATCCACATACAGATCTTTTTTTTCTTCGTATACTCTGTAATAAGACAAATTATCGATTCCACGAAAAGATAACGTAGGCCCTGTATGATCTCCTTCTGCTGTATGATTATAAACAACGTCTAAGATTACTTCAAACCCAGCTTGATGGAGAACCTTTACCATTGTCTTAAATTCATTTATAGCCCCCATTACACTTTTATCATAGGCATAACGGGGGTTAGGTGCAAAAAATGCAATGGGATTGTAGCCCCAGTAGTTCACCTTATTTTGTTTGTATAAATGATATTCTGTAATCGAATATTGAATGGGTAAAAATTCGATTGTTGTTATACCTAAATCTTTTAAGTATTTTATCACTTCGTCTGTTGTAAATGCTAAATAAGTACCTCTTAATTCTTCTGGAACATATGGGTTCAATTGTGTAAAGCCTTTTACATGGACTTCGTAAATAATGGTATCTTTCCAAGGAATATCTAATTGTTTATCGTTACCCCAACTAAAAGCTGGATCTATAATTGCTCCTAAAATGGCTTTATCTGCATTATTTCGATTGTCTTTTTCTCTAAAATTATAAGGAAATTTATAACCAAAATGTTCTTCGGACCAAATGAGTTCTCTTCCAATTGCAAGAGCATAAGGATCCAATAAAACCTTGGAAGGATTAAAACGAAACCCATTCTCTGGATCATAAGGACCATCCACTCTATATCCATAAAGTTGGCCTGGTCGAATACCTTCTACATAACAGTGCCAAATATAATGTGTTCGATTACGAATGGGAATACATAAACTTTCTTTGTAATCTTTATCGAAAAAACACAACATCACCGATTTCGCATGTTTTGAATACAGAGCAAAATTTACACCTGCACCATCCCATGTTGCACCTAAAGGATAGGGTTTTCCTTCTTTTATATTTACGTAGTTCTTCATACTTTTTTGATTAAATCCAAAATTTAATTTTATACACGAATTTTTTTATTTGACGTATAATATTTTTATAATAATAAGTCAAATAACTTATTTCGTAAGGATAAATTACGTTATTCATAATTTATAAATATATTATTATTTTAAAGGTTTGTTATGTCAAAAAGAAAAATACTCATGATCGGTTGGGAATATCCGCCCACGATAATTGGTGGATTGGGAGTAGCAACACATGGTATATCAAAAGCTTTAGGAGAATTAGGTCATAAAATTTTATTAATACTTCCTCGAATTACTGGCAAAGAGCCAAAAGACAAAAATCTTTTTATCTTAGGTGTAAATTCTCGATATTTACCTTTTACAAAAGAAGAATTACAAAAATATTTATTAGAAACGATGCATTTATCTAATGTGAGCACATACGAAAGTCAGTATTTTTTACCACCAGAAGAGGTATTAAGCTCCTTAGAACGTTCTTCGACTTTGGTTCAAGACGAATTGTTAGAAGTTCAACAAACTAGGATTTTAGAAGGAGGTTATACAAGTAACATTTACTTCGAGATCCAAGCTTTCGCAGAATTTGTTGCAAAAATTGCAGAAAAACTTAAATCCATCGATCTAATCCATGCACATGATTGGATGACTTTTCCAGCCGCTCTTTATGCAAAACATTTAACTGGAATTCCCATCATATTACATGTTCATGCAACAGAGTTTGATCGTTCGGGAGAACATCCCAACCTCTATGTTTACAACTTAGAAAAATACAGTTTCGAAAAAGCAGATGCCATTATCACCGTAAGTAATTACACAAAAAATATTCTAGTAGAAAAATATCAAATTCATCCCGATAAAATCTTTCCTGTTTATAATGCTATTGACTTTCAGTATATTGAAGATAAACCTGTAAGAAAGCCAATAAAACAAAAGATCGTATTGTTTTTAGGAAGAATTACTTTTCAAAAGGGTCCAGATTATTTCGTAAGGGCTGCCAAGAAGGTCATCGAGAAAATTGATCATGTAAAATTTCTTATGGTAGGTACTGGGGATATGTATTCGCGCATTATCGAAATGGCAGCAGATTTGGGAATTGGAAAGTATTTTCATTATACGGGTTTTGTACCAAGAGAAAAAATCGACGAAATCTTCAAAATGAGCGATGTGTATGTTTTACCGTCTGTTTCGGAACCCTTTGGATTAACAGTATTAGAAGCATTAAAAGCGGGAGTCCCAGTAATTGTTTCCAAACAATCAGGTATTTCGGAATTAATTCAAAATGCAATTAAAGTTGACTTTTGGAATGTAGACGATATAGCAAACCATATTATCAATCTTTTAAAAGACGAAGATTACAAAAATCAAATCAAGCAAAAATTAAACGAAGAGCAAATCCATCGAATTACTTGGTACGATAGTGCAAGAAAAATCGAGGAAATTTACGATCAAGTATTGAATAAAATAAGGAAATAACATATGAATTCCGTTTGTTTTTATTTCGAAGTTCACCAACCCTATCGACTCAAACATTATTCTTTCTTTGATATAGGAAATCCCCACTATTTTGATGATGAAAAAAACCGAGAAATTATCTTAAAAGTTTCGAACAAATGTTATATACCTATGAATCAATTGCTCCTAAAACTAATCAAAAAATATAAAGGGGATTTTAAAGTTACCTTTTCTTTAACTGGGACATTGATTGAACAACTCCAAAAATGGTCTCCTTTTGTGATTGATTTATTCAAAGCATTAGTAGATACTGGATATGTAGAATTATTAGCAGAAACTTATTATCATTCATTGGCAAGCATATATTCCGAAAATGAATTTCGCGAACAAGTTAAAATGCACATCAAACTGATGAAAGATGTCTTTGGTTATACACCCCAATCCTTTCGAAATACAGAATTGATCTATAATAATCATATTGCTTGGGTTGCATCCACAATGGGATTTAAAGCAATTTTAACAGAAGGAGCAGAAAAGATCTTAGGATGGAGAAGTCCTAATTTTGTTTATAAACCTAAATATTCACCACAAATCAAATGCTTATTAAAAAACTATCGATTGAGTGATGATATTGCCTTTCGTTTTTCGAACAAGTATTGGGAAGAATATCCTCTTACAGCAGATAAATTTGCTCATTGGGTTCATCATATTGCTGGAAATGGCCATGTTGTGAATCTTTTTATGGATTACGAAACTTTTGGCGAACACCAATGGAAAGAAACAGGGATATTCGATTTTATGGAACACTTACCAGATTATATATTAAAACATCCAGACTTTAAGTTTTCCACAGTTTCGGAAGTTGCAACACTTTATGAACCTGTAGGAGAAATTGACATAGATTATACAATATCTTGGGCAGATATAGAAAGAGATCTTTCTGCTTGGACCGGAAACAGTATGCAAAAAGAAGCATTGCAGTGCATTTACGAAATCGAAGAAAGAGTAAAAGCGAAAAATGATTCTTTTTTGTTAGAAAATTGGAGAAAGCTTCTAACCTCAGATCACTTTTATTACATGAGTACCAAATTTTGGCATGATGGAGATGTTCACAAATATTTTAGTCCTTATGATACGCCCCATCAAGCATATATCTATTTTATGAATGCATTAGAAGATTTAAAACATAGGTTAGAGTAAAAAGATTGATATAACTCAATCATTAAATTTGTTGGTTGATAATGAATCATAACCAAAGAATCTTAAATATCATTTTTTTTATCTTAATATTTTTTTATTTTTCTTTGAAACTTTTTATCACTTTTGACTTTGAAATCAATTTTAAAGAAGAAAAACATTCTTTAAGTATAGAATTAAAAAATGGACTGATACAAAAATACAATATCGAAAAAAAAATCTATGTGGAATTGGATTCGGATTTTTTAGAAAGAGAACACATACCACAAAGGTTGTTTTTGCTCCTTTCTCAGGATATTAAAAAAAATTTATTTTCTATATTTATAATATTATTTTTAGATATTTTGATTCTATTATTTTTATATGCATTATATCATAATTTAACGTTTACGATTCCTTTCCAAAAATTATTGTTAATTTTGATATTGATGATTTTATTTATTAATCTTTATTTTGTCGAAAGGTACAATATCTCCGAAAAATTTCAGTTTTATCAAAATTATTTTTTATTTCTTCCTTTAATTTGGGATAGTATACTCATCTTTATATGCACTTGGTTACTTTTTGAACATTTCGACTTAAATATTAAAAAACCTTTTCTTGATTTTTATTATTCTAAAACCTTTGTATTTAAGACCAAATTGATCCAACTCACTTTGATTTTTCGAGATTTAACATTTTTAAGCTTAATTTCTGTTTTTGTTGTTAACTTATTTTTACTTCCGATTTATTATGCACAGATTAGTTATAAAATTCCCTTTGAAGGAATCTTTATTGCTTTTTTGGTTTTTTTGATTGTTTTCTATGTATATGCTTATTATTATGTTTCGAAAAATCGAGAAGAAAATCCTAAAATGCCTTTTGCAATCTCATTTTTAGGGTTTAAAATTTTAAAAAATCTTTTTCAATTCATTGTTTTTTTGATTTTTATAATAAGCATTGGAATGATCGCTTCTTTGTTTATCATCGCGAACCTTAATGTTTTAGAATCTTTAAAAATCCTTCAAGAAAGTAAAGGTTTATAAAGTCATATCGATTTTAACTGTGGTTTTTTGAGTTTTAGGTTCGGGATATATAACACAACGATATTGTATTCCTTCTTTTTTACAAGCTTGTTCAAGATAAGAGTTATACAAAAGTCCAAGGCCAGCTCCTAGTTTACCTTCTTCTTGATCGCTATCATCGTAGAAACTTGCAATGCTAATGCCATCGACATCTGCCTTCATTTTCCTTCTAAGTTTTTGTGCCAAATCTTCGTTTATAGAACCATAATTAGAAATTTGAATTTGTAAACGAGATAAATGCCCCGAAGTCAATTTTTCTGGGTTTAAATTCCAAGAGATTTGAAGGTTTTGTTTTTGGTCGATTGCCAATTGTTTTAACTTTAATCGATTTTCTCTGTTTCGAATAAATTTATCCGCTTCTGATTTGGGTACTTTTAGAAACTTTGTTGCTAATAGTTCAAAATGAGCTTTTTCTGCATTCTGTACAAATTCCATGATCAAGTTACTTAAATGAGTAGCAATCACAGTATGCTCCAAATAGCTATAAATCATGTTTTGAAATGTATAAAGCATTTGTTCTCTTAAATCTTCTTTTTGGTAGATGATAAAAAACAAAAACCAAACACGTTTATCGATCCATTCTAGAAACTTAGGAAGAGAGCGAATCCGAGCATACATATCTTCTTCTTCTAGATATGTATTTGCTAATACTTTTTCTGTAATCTTTTCTCTGATGGATTCTTTTATTTGTTCTAAGATAGGACCATATTGCTTAAACAATAATTCCACTTTTTGAGTAGAAATATGGTTGAGTTCTGTCATGGAATATTTGGGGTTTTTTCGGTTAAACTCTTTTACTACTTTGGATTCAAACAAAGCTTTTGCAAGAGATGGGGTCAACTTGCGATACAGAATTGCATAGATGATCAAATTATTCGTACTGATAATTTCTTGTCTTAAAGGTAAAAGCTCTGGTAGTGCAGCATAGATTTCTTCTATGTAAAACTTCATGATCAATTTTTGCATAACCTGAGCATTAAAGCTTTTAGAAAAAAATCCTTCTTTCGTAAATCCATTCATGTTTTGATAGCGTTTTAATACGATAGTTTGGTGGGCATTTTTACTAAAAAATTCTAATCCCATGGGGGTTAAAAAAATATAGGATGGTAAAGCAATCTCTGGGTTTTTAGGTGGTAAGTTGATTTTTTGCTCTATACTTTTGATTTGTTCTAATTTTTTGCTACTCATTATTTTATTCAATCTTTTTTTTTAATTATCGATATATTAAAAAATGAATATTCAATTATCTTTGATAAAAAAAATGAATAAATTATTAAAATTATATATCATTTTAATATTCATTGTATTCCCCCAGTTTTTTTTAATTATAAGAAAAGATCTACATAGTCAAGATAAAAAGAAAAATTTCGAAAGTCAAACAAATTTAAATTTATTAGAACAAGAAAATTTTTTAAAAGGAGAAGATCATTTTTATAAGAAGCGTTTCTACACAGCAGAAATATTTTTTCAAAAGGTGATAGAAATTAACCCAGAGAATGCTTACGCACATTCCTATTTAGGAGATATATATCTTAATAAGAATGAACTCGATAAAGCAATTCATCATTTTAAAATTGCCTCAGAACTATTATCAGATTTAAAACTTTATAATAATAAAAACAATAATGATATTTTATTTTTAAAATCCATTAACCCAAAAGATGTTGATATTCCTTTAAAAGAATACTTTCGATTAGCTCAGGCTTATTATCTAAAAAAACAACCAGAACAATCAGAATACTATTGTAAAATTATTATAAATAAATTTAAAGATTTTTTTCAATGTTATTATTACTTAGGAATGATAGAATTAGAATTCCGAAAAAATAGACAACAAACAATCGAATATTTAGAAAAATATAAATCCGGATTAGAAAAATTTCTTCAAGAAAACCCACAAAATGCGATTTCTCAAGAAAAAGAAAAAGTTGAAAATGTCTTAAAACTTTTAGCACAAAACGAAGATAGTTCTCTTAAAAATGATCTAAAAAAAGAATTAGATCCGTTGAATCTTTTTTATAAACCTCCCAAAAAAGAAGAAACATCTATTAACGAAATAAAAAATCAATCCCTTAATTTGATTCTTCCCACAGAAAAAAAGTTTGATCCTATGTGGGTAGATATACAATATTATAAAAAGCAAGATAGAAAAAAAGCCCTGGAACTGTTAAAAGAATACGAAACTTCTAATGAACCCAAAACATCCAAAGATTATTATTTTATAAAAAAATTTTTATGCAATATCTATTTCGAAGTGAAAGATTTTTCTCAAAGCGAAAAAGAATGCTTAAAAGCACTTCAATATGATTTTGAACCAGAAATATTATTTTACTTAGGTTTAATCGCGATCAAACAAAACAAAAAAGACGAATTCTATCAATACATAAAAAAATACTTAGAATATAAACAAGATATACAAGCATATTATTTAATGGGTTATGAACTTTTTCATGACAAAAAATATGATGAAGCACTAAACTATTTCGAAAAATTAACTCAATCACAACCAAACCATAAAGAAGGACTATACTATCAATTTTTAATTTATAAAGAATTAAACCAGTTAGAATTTATGAAGCAATTAGCCCAGAAAATTTTTTTGTATTATCCAAAGGATTTAGAAATTTTACGTTCTATTGTATTTGATTTATTAGAAAAAGATGAAAAAAATTTATCATCAAATTTATTAAATCATATTTATAAAAATAGTCAATCATTAGATGATGGTTTGATTCTTGCTGGTTTTTATGTTCAAGAAGATAAAAATAATCAAGCCTTAGAAATACTTTCGGAGCTATATCAAAATTATCCAACAGATTATCGATTAATTAAAATCCTGATACTACTATTAAAACAAATGAATCGAAACTATGACACCATAGAACGCATAACACAAAGGTTTTTAGATGCTAGTCAAAACCCAACAGAGAAAGAAGAGATTCTGAAAATACTACCCGAAGAAATACGTTTAAAAATGTTGGAAAAAAATCAAAAATAAGAATCAAAAACATCTAGATATACATCTTCGGGATCTCTAAAAGAAAAAATATATCGAATATGAAAATCTTTATCGAGAAAAAAAGTCGAAGTTGTGTGTTCTACATGAATATGATCCATTTTTTTCTCTACGCGATAAAAGATCCCTAATTTTTTTGCAACTTGATCAATCTCTTGTTTTGATCCAGTTAAAGCAATTATATCTGCGTTGAATTTTTTTATATATTCTTTTAAGACTTCGGGAGAATCTCTCTCTGGATCGATTGTAATTAGCACAATATAAGGTTTTTGTTTTTCGGGCAGTTTTTGATAAATTCTACTTAATTTAGAAAGTGTCGTGGGGCAGTAATCAGGACAATGGGTATATCCAAAAAACAATAAAATGGGTTTATCTTTTAAAGAATAAAGTTCTATTGGTTGGTTGTTGTGATTCGTGAGAACAAAATTATCTACTTTGCCATAATCTTTTAATTGAATGGGATTTTTGCATTGAAAAAAAATCAACAAAAAAAGAGTTATGATATATTTTAACATAAAAACAAAATAATAAATTGAAACAAAAAATCAAGAAAATTATGATAAAATTGCATCAATAAATCTATCTCGGAATGATAAAAAAATAATTATAATAAATATATAATATAAATATAATATTTAAATTATTAATTAATTTTATTTAATATCAAGAATATTCATCTAAAAAACTACAAATAATTTCTCTTGATTCGTAAATTCCTTGCTTCTCGTAAGAATAATTATTTATCCAATGTTCAGACAACGAAGGATCAAAAACATTTCTTGGCAATTGCGGTAATGCTACCAAGGGAATTATGTCGTATCCCTGAGATTGCATCTCCCATTCTATCATAATTCTTACCATTGCACTAATTGAATACCCTACAAAATGCCTTGTTTCGAACAACTTACTCCATAAAACGGGATTCATCTTGATGGTTCTTCTCTTGTATTGTTTGGTTCTGGGCTGATAGGTTGCAGTTTCTGTTAGTTTTGTCGGAGTAATTCTTATTTCATAAAGAAAATTCAAATATCGATTCAACAAATAAAAAATGGCACGATAAGAGCTTCCATCAAAACGGGTGTTGGCAATTTCTTTTAAGAATTCATAATGTCGTGGTTCTAAATTCAAACAAACAAAAGAAAATTTTTTTGTTGTGTATTGATCGACTCTCATATAAATTTATAACTTGATTTTGGCAAAAACTATCATATAAAAAATTAATTTTATTAAAATATTTTTTGACAAATAAATCAAGCTATTTTATCCCAACATAAAAAATTATTTTATTGAATGCATGAACATTAATTAAATTCAAAATGAAAAAAGATAAATTCTTTTATAAATAAAAAAATTATTTTTCTTATTTTTTTTTAATTGCAAAGTAGGATTTCATAAAAAAATATATATAAAGAGAGATTGATGATGATTCTGTTCCAAAGAGTGGTTATACCTCATGATGACATTCTAAAAGGGAATTTAAACTTAGATAAATTTGCAGAGGATTTAGAGCAAGTTTTTTTAACCAGGGACTAGTGGAATATAAAGATCCAAAGTGATTTTTCGAAAAAACCTATCAAACATATGTATTAAGAAATCTACTTTCGAAGATTCAAAAACGTATCGAAGTCTTGGGTGGTGATTCCGTAATACAAATTAAAACCCCTTTTGATGGAGGAAAAACCCACTCTTTGATTGCTATTATGCACGAAGCAAGAGATTGGAATGCAACACCTGTTGTGATAGTAGGTACAACCTTAGAAGGAAAAACTCGTCTCTGGGAATTCATCGAAAAACAGCTTACTGGAAAAATTGAACTACTAAAAGATCCAACCTCACCAGGTAAAAACAAACTCAGAGAATTGTTAGGACAACATCAACCCTTAGTGATCTTAATTGATGAACTATTAGAATACATTACCAAAGCAGCAGGAGTAAAAGTCGGCGAAAGCACCATCGCAAACCAAACATTTGCATTTATCTAAAAACTGAGCGAAACAGTCTCTTCCCTCGAAAAGATCAGTCTTGTTGTTACACTGACATCGAGTGCACAAACAGAGTTATACGATCTAAACGCAGAACAATTTCTTAAAAAATTAGAAAAAATCTTCGGAAGAATCGAAATCATCCAAACTCCCGTACAAGATTCCGAAATTACAAAAGTGATTCGGCAAAGGTTGTTTTCTAAGATAGATTATAAAAAAGTCGAAAAGATTGTAAGAAAATTTGTAGAATATGCAGAATTTGAAAACATCTTACCCACAGGAATGCAACCAACAGAATATGGAGATCGATTTTTGGATTCCTATCCATTTTTACCCGAAGTAATCAATGTATTGTATCATCGATGGGGAAACTTCCCCAATTTTCAAAGAACGCGAGGTGTTTTGCGTTTACTTTCTTTGGTGATCCATTCTCTAAAAAACACAAGTCTAACTTATATAAGTTTAGCTGATTTTGATTTATCGAACTAAGAAATACGGCAGGAGTTAATCAAAATTATCGAAAATGAATATAATAGTATCATCGCGCAAGATATTTCCGATAGAGATTCTGGAACAAGAAAAGTACAAGATTTGATTAATAACAAATATCAAGGGATGAATTTTGCTTTGCGAACTTCTATAACAATTTTTATATATTCCCATTTGGAGGTATAGAAAAAGGTGAAACATTAAACGAAATCAAACGCTCTGCAACAGTATTAACAGCAAATCAAGAGTTCCCTTTAGTTATATTGTAGAAGTCATCGATAAACTAAAACGCAAATTTTTATCTACAATTACAAAACGATAAATATTTTTTAACTTCAACCTAACCTCAATCAAATTATTGTCAATAAAATCGAAAACCTTAAAGAAGACACAACATTAAAACTTACCCCAGAACAAAAACAAGAGGTAGAGAAAAAAATTTCGGATTTAGAAAAAGATTTATTCTATTTAGTTAAGACTACTTATAAAAATATTACCATAACGGTTCAAAATGGATTTAATACAGAATCATTGGGTATTCCTAATCGCGATGATATAAAATCATTAGATGAAATTTTCTACGAAAGACTCAAAAACGATAGACATATTATCGAAAAAATTGATCCTTTGGTGATAGAAAATAGATATATTCAACAAAAAGATTTTATCTATACTCAACAACTATTCTTTTCTTTTTATCGAACCCCAGGCGAAACGCGATTAAAAAACAAAGAATGTTTGATTTGAGGAATCGAAGAAGGTGTAGAAAAAGGCATATTTGGATTAGGAGAACTCGATAATAATAGAATCATTTGCCGATATTACGAAGAAAAACCTCCTATGATTCAATTTAGTAATAACGAAATTCTTATAAAAAAAAGATGTTTGTAAAAAATTATCGAATCTTCAATAAAAAATTCCCAATATGCTATTATTTTTACCACAGAAGAATCAAAAACAAGTTATCAAGCTAAAGATCAATCATCATCTCAAAAATCAACAACACTACTAGAACCATCCCATCAAGAATCTCTTAAAGAAGAACAGAACTTTAAAAAGAATTAAACCTTCGTTTCGAATTGCCTATCGGAAAAGCCAACGATGTTGCAAAAATTCTAATCAACATACAAGAAAAATTTAAGAATATAAAAATTCAAATCAAAGCAACTGATGGTAGTATGACTCAACTAAACTTCCAAATGAAAATAATGGAAACCTACATCAAATTAATGCAAAACTAAAAGAATGATCCATCATCCATTGTTTTTTTATGATGATTTTTTATTTCCATTAGGACGTTGAATCAAATACAAAAAGAGAGATGAAGTAACAACAGAAACAGAACTCATTGCCATAGCGAAACCAGCAAACATAGGGCTAAGATATCCCAATGCTGCTAAGGGTATACCAATAACATTGTAAATAAACGCGAAAAATAGGTTTTGTTTGATTTTTCGAATCGTTTTTCGCGATAGCTCAATACTAAACACTAAGTCTTTTAGATCGTTGTGGATTAAGTTTATATCTGCTGCTTCTTTTGTGATAGAAACCCCTTGTCCCATTGCAAAAGAAACATTTGCTTTGGCAAGTGCTGGTGCATCGTTTATGCCATCTCCCACCATACCAACAATAAAATTGTTTTTCTGAAATTCTTCGATGAGTTTTAATTTATCCTCTGGCTTAAGTTCATAATATACTTTTTCGATTCCGAGTTGTTTCGAAATGTTTAGGGCAATTTCTTTTTTATCTCCCGTGGCTAAAACGGGTTCAATCTTAGATTCTTTTAATGTTTGAATGATTTCTAACGATTCTTCTCTAACAGAATCTTCTAACAAAAAAACTCCCTGAGTTAAATTTGGAATAGAAAAATAAACCGGAGTTTTATCTTGTTCAGCAGGAAAATTTAAAACCTGTAAATCTTTTACAAAATCTTTATTTCCGATGTAAACCTCCCATATTCGATTCGTTGATTTTTCGAAGATTTCGCCTTTTACACCATAACCAGGATGATTGTCTAAATGCTTTAATTCTAAATTCTTATCGGGAATTTGCGAAAAAATTGATTGGCAGAATTCCGCGATAGATTTTGCGATAATATGTTCCGAAGAACTTTCTACTAAATAAATCATCGAATAAACCTTTTTTTGTTGATCCATGTTTAGGTTTGCATCAAAATAAGTCTTTACAACTTTTAGGTTGCCCAAAGTCAGTGTACCTGTTTTATCAAAGATTAAAAAATGAATCTTCCCTGCATTTTCGATTGCTTCTGCACTACGAAAAAGAATGCCATATTTAGCAGCAATACCAGTAGAGATTAAAATTGCAATAGGTGTTGCTAATCCCAAAGCACAAGGACATGCAATAACCAAAACCGAAACAGCGCGTAGAATCGAATCATTCAAATCGATGTTAAAAATTAAATACGAAACCAAGAATGTAATCATACTTATAAAAATTACACCATACGCGAAATAACCAGAGATCAAATCTGCTAGTCTTTGTACTGGTGCTTTGGTATTTTGAGCAGCTTCCACCATTTTTAGAATATTTGCAAGAGTAGATGTTTCGGGCGATTCTAATACCTGAATTTTGAGCATTCCCGATAAATTCATGGTTCCAGAATAAACTTTATCCCCAACAGTTTTTCTAAGAGGAAGACTTTCTCCGGTAATTAAAGACTCATTACATTCTGATGCTCCTTCTACCACCAATCCATCTACGGGAATATTTTCTCCTGGACGAACTAACAACAAATCATTTTTACGAACTTCTGTTATATCGATATCTTTTATGATTCCATTCTGCCACAAATGACATACCAATGGTTGCAAAGAAAACAAATCTTCGATTGCTTGGTATGCCCTTCGCTTTGTAATTCCCTCGAGAATTTTTCCCAAAAGAACAAATGTGATTACAATGGCAGAAGATTCAAAATACAAATGCGAATTGTGATGCGAAAAAAACATCATATAAACACTATAAAAATAACTCACATTCGTTCCCAAAGAAACAAGAACATCCATATTCGCTCCACCTGTTAAAATGGTTTTAATAGCACCTCGATGAAACCTATAACCAGCAATAAACTGTACAGGTGTTGCAAGTAAGAACTGAACCCAAGAAGGAATATAGATCGAAAAAATCATGGTTAAAACTAAAGGTATACTGAGTAAAATACTAAAAATAAATAATAATATTTCTTTTTTATTTTTTTGTCTTTCTTTCTGGATTTTTAACAAACGATCTTTTGCGAATAAGTTGTCTTTTTTTGTTGCATCATAACCCAATTTTCTAATTTTCGATGTAATTTCTTCGAGTCCAATTGTATCTTTGTTGTATTTTAGGATTGCTGTTGACGTTGCAAAGTTTACTTTTACTTCGTCTATGCCAGAGGTTTTTTTTAACACATTTTCAATTCGTGCTGCACAACCGGCACAATACATTCCTTGTACGGCTAATGTTATTACTTCTTCTTTTTGTTCCATATATTCTAAAATAATTCAATCTGATTTTCGAGTAAATTGGTTTTTTTTCTTTTAGGAGTTTGTTTTTTAAATTCTATTTCTTCTTGGTATGTAAAATTTTTTTGTATTGCATTGTGTAAGAATGACGAACGCGATTCAAATTCTTCTAAAAGAGACTGAGCGTGAAAGATGACCTTTTTGGGTAAACCAGCTAATTTTGCGACATGAATTCCATAAGATTTATCCGCAGCACCTTCTTTTACTCTATGAAGAAAAATTACCTCTTCATCTTTTTCGATTACATCCATTGTTAGGTTAAATATACCTTCTTTTTCTGCTAGTACAGTTAATTCGTGGTAATGTGTTGCAAACAATGTTTTTGGCTTTTTTTCTAGAAGATATTCAACCACAGCCCAAGCAATGGCTAATCCATCGTAGGTAGAGGTTCCTCTTCCCACCTCATCCATAATAATTAACGAATCTTCGGTAAAATGATTCAAAATTTGTGCTGTTTCGGTCATCTCTACAAAAAACGTAGATTCTCCTTTTGCAAGGTTATCCGTTGCTCCTACGCGTGTAAAGATTCTATCTACAATCGATAAACTTGCCTTTTCTGCTGGTACAAAACATCCCATCTGTGCAAGGATTTGAATAATTGCAACCTGACGAATATAAGTCGATTTTCCTGCCATGTTGGGTCCGGTAATAATGGCAATCGCTTTATCGCTAGTATTAAGATAAACGTCGTTGGGAATAAAGTCCTGATTTTTGGGTAAAAATTTTTCTACGATTGGATGACGCGAATTTTTTAAATAGAGTTCTTTTTTTTCGTTCCAGCTTGGTTTAATCCAGCGATTTTTTTTCGAAACATAAGCGAAATCTAAAATTACATCGAGCAATGCTACATCATACAAAGATTGTTTTAATTCTTTTTTTTGTTCTAATACTGATTTTATCAACTCTTCGAAATATTTTTTTTCAATTTCTTCAATAATTTCGTCTGCTAACAATATCTTTCTTTCGATTTCTTTTAATTCGAAATTGGTAAATCTTTCGTAATTGATAAGGGTTTGTTTTCTTTCGTATTCTTTTGGTGCATTTTTTGCCTGAACCTTAGATATTTCTATGTAATATCCAGTTATTTTATTGTATTTCACTTTAAGAGATGATAATCCTGTTTTTTCGCGCTCTTTTTTTTCGAATTCTAAGATCCATTCTGTTCCTTTTTCTTTGGCAAAGAATGCTTCGTCATAATCTTTATCCACTCCTTTTTTTAAGAAAGGTTGATTTCCTAAGATTGCTGGTGGATTTTCTACAACACAACGATCCAATGTTTCTTTTAGTTGAATCAGATTTGGATTTAATTCCACAGAATAACTGCATTGGATTTCTTTTAAAAAATGGTGTAACTTTTCTAATGCTTCTATGGTAGAAATAATATTACGAAAATCTTTGGGGCTTGCTTTATTATATTGCATTCGCGTTAAAATTCTCTCTACGTCGCTAATTTCGGATAAGATATCTCGAATTGTATTTATCAAAATATCATTGTTATAAAAGAATTCTACGAGATTTGATCTTTCTTGGATAGCTTTTAAATCTTTTAAAGGATGTAATAGAATTTCTTTAAGAAGTCTCTTTCCTTTTGGTGTTACTGGAGAAAACAAAGAAAAAAGAGAGGTTTCTTTTGGTTCAAAAAGGTTTAGGTTTTTGATAGTTTTTTCGTCTAAGATTAAGAATTCGTTATCGAACCGCATCAATCGCGGAATTTCGAGATGGATTTTTTGATCGAGAAAATTCTTTTCTAAATAATAAAGAATCAAGCTAATAGCACCCAATACAATTTCAGCATCTTGCTCATTTAAAAGATATTGTAATTTTATTTTATAAAATTCTTCTAATTTTCGCTTACCTTCTTCGGTTGTAGCTTTCCAAGATTCTAAACTAGAAATAATCACAGGAAGATTTTTAAACTTTTCTGATATAAAAGATTCTAGATGCGATGGAATCACAATTTCTGTGGGAAAATAACTGTAAAATAAATCCATTAAATCCAACGATTCTTCTTTTAAGATATAACAAAAAAAATCTCCCGTAGAGAAGTCCGCGAAGGCTATTCCTAATTCATCCGTACGAAAGTCTTTATCGCATATAGCCATTAGGTACTGAGAATCTGCACCCTTTAATAAATTCTCTTCGATGATTGTTCCAGGCGTGATGATTCGAACAACCTTTCTTTGCATCAATCGTGGGTTTTTGGGATCAGAAACTTGTTCCGCGATGGCGATCTTTTTACCAGCCGAAAGCAACCTTCCTATGTAGATTTCAGCGCTATGATATGGAACCCCTGCCATAGGAATGGAATTCTGTCTACTTGTTAGAGCAACGTCCATTATGGGTGCTGCAATTTTTGCATCATCTAAAAAGAGTTCGTAAAAATCCCCCATACGAAAGAATAAAATTGCATCTGGGTATTGAGCTTTAAGCTCCAAATATTGCTTCATTACGGGGGTATTTAGAGGTTCTTGGGATTTCACTTTTTTATAAATCTAAATGAGCTACATATTTAGCATTCTCTTCAATAAATTTTCTTCGAGGTTCTACCTCATCTCCCATCAAAATCTCAAAGGTTTCTTCTAAACGTTTTAAATCTAAGGAATTTTCATCAAAGGGTTTAACTTGTAGTAAAACCCTTCTATTAGGATCCATGGTGGTTTCCCATAACTGTTCTGGGTTCATTTCTCCTAATCCTTTATAGCGTTGAACTGTTACACCTTTATCGTCTTTGAATTTTTTTAGAATTTCTTCTTTTTCTTTATCAGAATATGCATAATAGGATTCTTTTCCTTTCTTGATTAAATAAAGAGGTGGTTGAGCAATATACAAATGACCATGTTCTATCAACGGACGCATCTTAGCAAAAAAGAAGGTCAAAAGCAATGTTCGAATATGCGAACCGTCCACATCTGCATCTGTCATAATAATAATCTTATGATACCGCAATTTATTCAAATCGATATTATCGTTACCGTAGCCAGCACCGATTGCAGTTACTAGAGTTTTTACTTCGTCATTATCGAGTATTTTTATATCTTTTGCTTTGATTACATTCAAGATTTTTCCTTTAATGGGCAAAATCGCCTGAAAGTTTCTATCTCTTCCTTGTTTTGCAGAACCACCTGCGGAATCTCCCTCTACGATAAATAGTTCTGCCAAAGCAGGATCCTTTTCGGAACAATCCGCCAATTTTCCTGGTAAACCGCCCCCTTCTAATATACCTTTGCGTTTGGTTACCATTTCGCGAGCTTTTTTTGCTGCTTCTCTTGCTCTATAAGTTAAGATACAACGTTCTAATATGGGCTTTAATTCGTTAGGATTGTGTTCAAAATATAAAGTTAGTTCATCATTGACGATTTGTTGTACCAAACCTTTTACTTCCGCGTTTACCAATTTTTCTTTTGTTTGAGAGTTAAACTGAGGCTCAGGAACCTTAATGTTGATGATTGCGACTAATCCTTCTCGAACATCATCTCCACTCAAATTTCCAGGAATTTTTTTCTTTAAAGATTCATCTTTCTTTAAAAAATCGTTTAAGGTTTTTGTTAATGCAGCGCGAAATCCTTCTAAATGTGTTCCACCTAATTTGTTATCAATTCCATTGGTAAAACAAAAAACGCGTTCTTGATTGGATTCTGTATAAGCAAGTGCAAACTCCCCAATAAGTTCTCTTTTTTCGTTTTTTTCTTCGTATTCTGCTTTGGTTTCGAAATAAATGATCTTTTTATGCACCATGCGGGATTTTTTTGTCAACTTTTCCATGAATTCCAAAATGCCCCCATTGTACTGAAAAAATTCCTCTTTTGGGGGTTGGGTTCTTTCGTCTTTTAGTTTGATCTTTAGTCCCTTGTTTAAGAATGCGATTTCTTCCAAACGATTGCGTAATGTGTTATAATTAAATTCTGTTGTAGTAAAAATTTCTGGATCAGCTTTAAATCTTACAATGGTTCCTGTTTTTTTGGTTTTACCTATGATTTTAACTGATTCTTCTGGTACTCCGCGACGATATTTTTGAT
The DNA here is from genome assembly GCA_026418015.1 of Leptospiraceae bacterium. Classification (GTDB taxonomy): domain Bacteria; phylum Spirochaetota; class Leptospiria; order Leptospirales; family Leptonemataceae; genus SKYB61. The sequence continues at coordinate 283,331 of JAOACE010000008.1, forward strand.
AATGAATTTCTCCATTTCTATGAACTTCTACCTCTAACCATTCCGATAATGCATTAACAACAGAAACACCTACACCATGTAAACCGCCACTGATCTTGTAAGCACCACTTCCAAATTTACCACCAGCATGCAAGTGAGTCATAACTACTTCTATTGTAGAAATCTTTTCTTGGGGATGAATATCCGTAGGTATTCCCCTTCCATCATCTATGACTTCGACGCTACCATCTTGTTTTAGAACCACCTCCACCTGCGAAGCATATCCTGCCATGAATTCATCCACAGAGTTGTCGACTACTTCATAAATCATTTTGTGTAGACCGGTTTCGTCCTGTGTACCAATGTACATTCCAGGTCTCTTTCGTACTGCTTCTAATCCTTTAAGTACTTTGATCTGATGAGCAGAGTAGTCTTTTTGTTCTTCTTGGTTTAAGACGATATCCACAGCCTTTTCTTGATTTTTGCCTTTCATATATATATGATATATAGCCTTTTTATTCTGTCAACCAAAATCTCACTTATCAAATATTTATATGTTTAGGATCTTTTCTTTTTTGATTTATTCAACTTTTCTGCATATTCCACTGTATAAAGAGTCCAAGGTACAGCTCTTAATCTTGCTTCTGGTATTGGTTGACCTGTTCCTTCGCAGATTCCATAAGTTCCTTCTTCGATTTTTTCCAGTGCTCGATCGATTAAACGAAGTTTTTCAATTTCAAAATCCGAAAGTCTATTGAGCATATCGTTATTTAAACTAACATCTGCTAAGTCGCCTTCATCTCCTTCGCTCTGATTGATGTATAAATCCTCTTCTTCGGATAAATTTGCTAATATTTTTGCCTTTTCTTCCAATAAGATTTTTTTAAATTCTTCTAATTTTTGCTTAGACAAATAGGTATTCTGCTTTTTCATATTTCCTCAAATTAAAATAAAATTTTTAAATTGCAAATATATTTAACAATAATAATTTGAAAATAATTTTTTAGATTTTTTCGGAGTTTAGGCATGAATTATTTAGAACAAATTAAAGAAAGCATTGAAAAATATTTACAACAAACATCACAGAATGTCAATGAATTCTTAAACCAAGTTTCTAACAATATAGTGCAAACGTATGAATTGTACAAAAAAAAGGGAGAAGAAGACATGTCACAAGAAGCACAAAAGCTCCATCAAAGTCTGGACGAATTCTACCATAATGTGGAAAATTTTCTGAAAGAATTCGACCGAGGATTGACAGAATTTCTAATCGAAGCACAAAAAAGTTCAGAATATATTTTTCAACAATTTCAAACATTTTTTAGCGAAAAAAATATCGTAGAATTTCAACAAAAAATTCAAGATTTTACCAAACAGTTAGAAAAACAAACACCACAATCTCTCTTCAATGCAATCCAACAAATCTTTAATAAACAAACAAATCTCAACGAAGAAGAAATTAGTATAATATTTTCAGAATCCGACAGAAAAGAAAAATCCAACAAAGATGCTCCCAAATAGTGTTTTACATTCTTAATGGATATCCTTTATCGTTAAGGATTTTGACCACTGTATCGAGCATCTCTTGCAAATGTTCACTACTAATGGGTTTTTGATCTATGCAATGTACGCGATAACTAACAGATTTTTTTTCTTTGGGTATAGGATCTCCTACATAGATGTCTATTAGTTCAATTTCTTTAAATTCGCTAAAAAGATCTTTAATAGATTCAATTACTTTATAGGTGGATTCGTTTTTATCCATTAAAATAGTAAAATCAAAGGTTGATTTGGGTGCAGAAGAAGGAATCTGATATTCGCTTTCTTTACTCGCTCTTTTTTTATCCCAAACAGAAAATAAAGCATCAAAATCCATATCCACCAATACAACCTGTTTCGAAGGTGGAAAATTATATTTTTTATACCATTCTGGATGAAGCAACCCTAAAACTCCTAAAAGCATTTCTTTATGATAGATCTCTATCTGACATTTTGGATGAAGAAAAAAATATTCTTTCTGTGGAAATTTTAAAGAATATTCTATACGAAAATATCTTAATAAATTTTCGATTAAACTTCTAAGATAGAGAACAACCCCTAATCGTTCATCATCTCCAGGCAAAAGAAAATTTTTGTATTTTTTTAGATCCATTGTAAAATAAGCAATCGTTAGTTTTTTTATTTCCTTAGGCAGGTTTTCTTTTAGGTTTTTTGATTTTTTTTCGCGCGGAATAAAAATTTTATCTAACTCGAACAAACCGACTTCTTCGTAGCGATGGATGTTCAAATACACTTGTTCTAATAAACCGGGGATTAAACTTACCCTCATTCTATCTTTTTGTTTTTGTGCAGGATTTTTTAATTGAATGCCATCATATCCGAAGAGTTCATTATCTTCTTTTTTGGCAAAAGAATAATTCATCGTTTCGTAAAAAATTCCATAAGAGCTAATAAACTGTTTTACCTCACGTTCAAAATATCTATGATATGGCAGGGTGGGCTTTTTTATTTCTACTATGGGAGCAATGGGTTGAATATTATCATATCCATAAATACGCCCAATTTCTTCTACGATGTCTTCGGGAATTGTGATATCGTAATAAGATCGAAAAGAAGGTACTTTTATCGTAAGGTTGTTTTTTTGTATTTTTACGTTAAAATACAATCGTTGTAAGATGGATTGAATTTCTTGTGCCTTAATGGGAAAGCCCAACTTCATTTGAATAAAATCTATCGTTGTTTTGATGGTATTTTCTTTTTTTTCCGGAACCGTAAAATTCGACTGGATTTTACCAACTTTTAGGTTTGGGCAGATTTCTTTTAATAATTCGATAAAACGATAGATAGCCATCTTAGAATTTGCTGGATCTAAACCTTTCTCGAAACGTCTTGCAGATTCTGTACGTATGCCTGTTGACGAAATAGTTTTTCTTATAAATTCGCGTGGGAATGTTGCAGATTCGATAAAGATTTCTTTTGTATCGCTTTTTATTGCACTGTTCATCCCACCGATAATCCCCCCTAATGCAACAGGAGTTTTTCCATCGTAGATAATAATACTTCCAGCGGGTATTTTGTAGGTTTGTTCATCCAACGCAGTAAATTCCATTTCTTTTTTCGATAAATCACAAATCACAGTATCGGATTTTAAATTGTTGAGATCAAAAGCATGATTGGGTTGTCCTAAATCGTACATAACATAATTAGAAATATCGACAACATTGTTGATTGTTTTTTGTCCAATCGCACTTAATAAAATTCTCATCCATAAGGGGGATGGTTGAATTTCTATGTTTGTACAAACTACTCCATTGTATGCCAATGCAGATTGATTTCGAATTTCGATCTTTTTTATTGGTAAAGTTGGATCTTCTTTTATTTTTGGTTTTTTGTCGAATGATTGAAATTTTCTTTTAAAAATAGCAGAGAGTTCGCGTGCAAAACCATAATGTCCCCATAAGTCTGGTCGGTGGGTAATAGATTTATTGTCGATATCTAATACAATATCTTTGTATGGAAATAGTTCTTCTATGGGTTTACCAGGTTTAAGGATGGATTTTTTAATCTTCGACAAGTCTTTTTCTTTTTTGTTTGCAAAATAAAAGATTTCATCAGGTAGTTCTTCGAGAAGAAGTATACCTCCATTGTCTCCTAAGATTGGATCAAGACCTAGTTCTTTTGCAGAACAAATCATACCATAAGAATCTACTCCTCGAATGTTTCGCTTTTCTATGGTTAAGGTTTCGTCGTTAATTTTAAGCTTTGAACCTATTTTCGCAAGTACAACAAAACTTCCTTCTTTTACGTTTTTTGCTCCACATAGTATTTGTAAGACATTCTTTCCATCGTCAACTTTACAAATAGTTAATTTATCGCTATTGGGATGTTTTGTACATTCTAATACTTTCGCGATAACTAAATTTTTATCAAAACTAAAAACTTCGTAAATGGATTCGATTTCGCAAGTCGACATTGTAACTCTATTTGCCAATTCTTTTATATCAATATCTTTTAAGTCGACATATTGATTTAACCATTTTAAAGATAATTTCATAAATCACCTCGATTAAAATTGTTCTAAAAAGCGAATGTTGCCCGAAAGAAAATGACGTATATCTTCGATGGAATGCCGCATCATCACCAATCGACTTAGCCCCATTCCAAAAGCAAATCCTGTCCATATTTGTGGATCAATTCCACCAGCTTTTAATACATTTGGATGGATCAAACCACAGGGTAAAAGTTCTACCCATCCCGAATATTTACAAACCTGACATCCTTTACCAGAACAAATCAAACATTGAATATCCAACTCAAAACCAGGTTCAACAAATGGAAAATATCCTGGACGCAAACGAACAGTGACATCTTTTTCGAAAAACGTCGATAAAAATGTCTTCATGATGTAAATCAAGTTGGCAGTAGAAACATTTTTGTCTACCATCATACCTTCTAACTGATAAAACGTATTTTCGTGAGAAGCATCGGTTTCTTCGTATCGAAAGACTCTACCAGGTACAATAATCTTAAAAGGTGGTTTTAAAACTTCCATTGCGCGAACTTGAACAGAAGAAGTATGGGTTCTTAACAAAAATCCTTCTTCTGTCCAAAAGGTATCTTGCATATCTCTTGCTGGATGATCATCTGTAAAATTCAACTTACCAAAATTGTATTCATCTAATTCCACTTCTGGACCTTCCATGATCTGAAAGCCCATGTTGATAAAAATGTCTTCTACTTCGTATTGAATCTGCGATAAAGGATGGATTCTTCCCACACGATTTTTTATAGGTCTAAGAATATCGAAAAATTCTTTTTGTAAACTTTCTTGGATTTCTTTTTTTTCTAGTTCGACTTGCTTTTCTTTGAATAAAACAGTTAGTTGATCTTTTAGCTGGTTTGCAATAATACCTATTTCTTTTTTCTCTTCTGGACTAAGGTCTTTTAATTGTTTTAAGATTTCTGTAATTCTTCCTTTTTTACCCAAAATGTCTTGGTATAATTCTTTTAAATGTTCTACGTCAATAATCGATGATATTTTTTCTTGAATTTCTTTTTCTAAGTTTATCAGTGATTCTTTAATAGATTGATAATTTTGCATTTTAAGTTCAGAGTTTTTTAATTTTTTTTTGTGTCTATTAGAATTTAAGAAATTTAAATAAATGAATTGATCATTTTTTTTATTGTCTTATAGTTTAGAAAAAAATTTATGGATATATTATTATTTCTGGTGGTGATTTATGGCAGTACCCAAAAGGAAAATATCCAAACAAAAGAAAAGACAAAGACGATCTCATCATGCATTAGGTAAACCAAGTTTAGTGGCATGCAAAAATTGTGGTGCACTAATTAAACCCCATCGTGTTTGTCCAGAATGTGGATTTTACAAAAATCGCATTGTATTACCTCCCAAAAAAATGGTCACCCAAATATAATGTAGGGTGATCATTTTGATAATTTTTTCCTCATTTTTTTTGATTAAAAATTGACTTTTTATCAACTTTACTTTACTTGACATCATAATGAGTTTTATTTTATTAAAAAAAATATTTTTTTTGTTTTTTATTGTTAGCTTTTCGCAATTATTTGCAGATATAGTTTACTTAAAAAACGGAAAAAAAATCGAAGGAAAAATCGTAAATCAAAGTAGAACACAAATACAGATCGAAATTAATGGAAAATTAGAACTAATCGATAAGCAAAACATAAATAAAATTGAATTTGAGAATTTAGAAGAGCGTAAAAAACAAGAAGAACTTAAACGCCAACAAGAAGAAGAGCGTAAAAAACAAGAAGAATTAAAAAGAAAACAAGAAATAAAACCACCTAACACAGAATTTGTTTATTTAAAAACAGCAGTATTACCTGGTTGGGGCGAATATTCTATAAACAATTATTATCGATCCGCCATTTGGGGTGGATTATTCTGGATTTCTTTAGGTGCAACTATTTCCGAGATAAATAAACTTAAAACCTTTCAAAAAGAATATAACAATTTAAATAATTTATATCAAGTATCTCCACCAGATTACGAATTCTATTTTATTAGTCAGATCAATAACAAAAAGTCTTTAGCAAAATCTTCTTATAACAAAGCAAATGGATTAGCAATATTAACTATACTTGTCTATTTTTTGCAATTCCCTTTTTTGTATTACGATTTAAGAGAGATAAGCTATGCTGATCCATCCAAACCTACATTAGCATCACAAATAGAAAATGTACACGAAATCAACCTTTTAAATATAGAAAAAAACCTTCGATTTGGTTATAACAATTTCTACCCAGAACAGCTGATATTTATCTACGAAAGTCGATTTTGAATTTAAGGATTTTTTTTATAAAAATCATTTTTTTTGTTTGATTTATTGTTTAGTTTGTTTTATTAGTTTAATTATTTCTTAAAATGAGCAAGATAAAAAAATCTAAAATATATGGGGCAACATAAAACTAATTAAAGAGAATGGGGGGGAATAAAATTCTTATTAAAATAAAAGAGAAAAATATGAAAAAAGTCAAAAAATTGATTATGATTATTATAGGACTAATAGGTTTTTTTTCTTGTATTAAATTTCAAGAGCATCCATTAGATCCTACAACACCACAGGGTTTTTTATTTAAACTTTTAAGAGAGCAAAAGATCAAAGAATATTTGATTGGTATGGATAAAAAAAGTGTATTTGTGATCGATTTAGAAACAAAAGAAGTTTACTTTAAACAGATCATTGATATAAACAATTCTAACGACGATTTGATGCAAGCAACGCAGTCAAAAGATAATCCATCGATACTCTATTTTCTAAAATACGATCCTGATCCACCCTTAACAAGTGTTCTAAAATACGATATTATCCACGATTTTTATGAATCTTCTCCGGAAACATTTAACACAGGTAGTAGTTATGATAAAGGTTTTTATTACGACAATGGATATTTATATTTTATATCAACTAATGATGGTAGCAATTGTAATAATACTATTTGTTTACACAAAATTGATGCTAACACATTTAATCGAACTACTAGCAGCAATGCAGTTAATTTTAATGATATTTCAAATCTATCAGTAGGCAAAGATTATGTATTCTTGGTAAATTATTATACAAAATTTTCTCACTATTTTGAAAAAAATAATTTAAATAATTTTAACAATATTAACCTTAATAGTTCTTTTTCATATTTAAAATCTGTCTATACATTTACAAATGGAAACAATCAAAACTTCGTGGTATATGTAGGTAAGGACTATATTTATTCTAATCCAAGTTTAAAATTAGATTTAGAACTCAATACTCCTTATACAAACCCAACTATTATTAATGATTATAATTACTCCCCCATACCAATCTTAATCCATAGAAATTCTACCAATGAGCTCTATGGTTTTATTTATTTGGGAAGTAACAAAAAAAGTTATCGTTATAATATAAGCAACAATACCGTCGATATTGATCCTTTAATCTTAAACAATTACGATAATTTGTTTCTACTTACACAAAATACAGACGAAAGTCAATTCTATGTTGCATTCATAGACAATCTCAATGGCTGTTATGTTGCAGTTCTTTCTCCCTACACAGAAATTTTCCGAGTGCAAGTAAATAACGATCCGAATTTATGTACGATCAATTATCTGCAGTATTTTAAAACACAACAGTTAGATTTATCGTCTTTTAATTAAAAAAAAGCACCATAATGGTGCTTTTTTTATGCTCGTTCAATCATCAATGCACCTGCAACACCACCATGTGCACATGCAGTACAGATTACGCGATTTACAGATGGATCGTGCTTCATATCCATGATTGCATTCGCAATCAAACGAATTCCAGTTGCTCCAAAGGGATGACCAATTGCAATAGAACCACCAAAAGTATTGATTTTTTTCTCTTCGAAACGTTTCTGCCAATCAAACCCTGTTTGAATTCGAATTTCTTCTAGTGCACCTACCGCAGTTGCTGCAAATGCTTCGTGAATTTCGATTACATCAACATCTTGGGGTTTTAACCCAAAGTCTTGCAATAATCCTAAGGTTGCAGCAGCTTGACCAATTCCCATTAAATTGGGATGTACACCTTTCATTTTCCAACCTGTTAAATAAGCTTGAATTTCTAGACCTAATTCTTTTGCTCTTTCTGGTGTAGTTAAAATTAACCCAGAAGCACCATCAGAACGAGGAGATGCATTAAAAATCGTTACAGTTGGTCCTACATCGTTTTTTAGATCTTTACCATATTTTTGTTTAAATTGATCCCACTTCATACCAGGATTATCAAAAAGAAGCATTGCTCTTTCCATTCGAGAAGGATTTTCTACAATACCTTTTCTTAGAAGAACTGCTTCGTCTGCTTTAAGGGGATTTCCTTCGTCATCGATTACTTCCATAATATAGGGATCGTATAATCCTTGTGTTGTTGCTTCGTAAGCTCTTTTAAAACTTTCGTAAGCTAATTTATCTTGAATTTCTCTAGATAATCTATAATTTTGAGCAACAATTTCTGCTGTAACTGCCATACCATAACTTGTTTCTCCGTCAGCTAATCCATCTTCTAATAGATCTCGAACTTCTACCCCTTCGGGCAATTTATCGGGAAGAAGGGAAAGCAATCGATCTAAACTACTGGTTTTTTTGTTCATCCTTGCATTTTTAATAACAAATGGCATGGAGGTTTGAGATTCTTCCCCAATAGTTAGAAAAAGTTTTCCTTCTCCTAGTAAAATTCTTCTTGCACTTTCTACAACAGCTTCCATTGCAGAAACACAGTTTTGATTGACTGTTAGTGCAGGAATTTCGTCAGGCAATCCTATTAAGTTTGCAATAACCCTTGCAGAGTTGGGAGCAAAAGGAAAACCTTCACCAACTATTACCCCATCAACATTTTTTTTATCTATACCACTCAATTTTAAAATATCTTCTGCTACCATCTTACCTAAATGGTGAGCGGGAAATCTACCTAACGCCTTTGCAATCTGTGCAAAAGGTGTTCTTCGAGTAGTACAGATAGCCAATTTCTTTTCTAACTTCATAATGGTAAAAACATAAAGAATGATTTTTACGTCAAATAAAAGTTTTGACAATTTTATCAAATCAAAAAAAATTTCTACGATCGATGAACACCAAAATAGAAATCTATACTTATAGTTCTAAGTCACAAGATTTGATCACTAAAACCATCGAAAAATATACAAAGGATACGTGGTTATTCTCTTACAAAGAAAATATTTTACACATATGCGATGAATTGATCAAAAATGCAATCAAATCCAACTATAAACTAATCCTAATTTTATTCGAACTAAAAAATCTATACAAAAGTTCATTAGGAAATATCGAATCCCAAGAATTGATGGATTGGCTAAAAGAAATATTATTTTCTGGCGAACACCAGCTAATTCATCATAACTTAAAAAAAATCAGTCACGAAGATATTTCGAAAAAACTCAAAGAACTGATGCATTACGAAAGATTTTACATTGAATACAAAGAAAATAAATCCAATTCGCACTACCTTAAAGAAATTCGAACCATTGCGAAAATCAAACAAATTCTAAAAAAATTTGGAATCTATACTCTTGTAGAATTTTATCAAAACCCAGAATTTATCCATATTTTAATTCAAAATGGATCTCCTATACTCGAAGAAGATTTTCTAAGAATCGTAGAAAAAAGAAAAACATTTTCTGAATATGTAAAAAACCAAAAAAAAGAAGAATTTTTCGTAGAGAACATCGATACCTCTGGTGGAGGACATGGATTAGGTTATCCTCTAATGGATGCACTACTTTTAGAAATGGGACTTAAACCCGAAGAACATCTTTATTTAGTTTCTGCTAAAAGGACGATGGTGCTATTAAACCTACCATTAAAACCAGTCCAGGAAAGCGTAAATGCATAATTGTTATTTCTACTAAAAAGATAGAAAAAGTTTGAATTTATAACTCAAAATTTTTTTTTATCCTTATGATAATAGAAGATCCCTATAAAAGTTTAAATCCACCCATTTATCCAAGTGCTGTATATTTGTTTGATTCTATCGAAGAACTCATCGATTTTGTTTCTTCGAAGGAAAAACGTCGATTTGAATATGGCCGTTATGGAAATCCTACGAATTCCTATTTAGAATTGATCATTGCTCAGTTAGAAAAAGCAGAATCCGCCTATGTAGTATCTTCTGGTATGAGTGCTTGTACAATTCCCCTTTTAACATTCTTGGATTCGGGAGATCACGTAATCCTAACATCGGATATGTATCTAAAAACGCGAAACTTTATAGAAAAAACTTTATCAAAATTCAACATACAAAGTACAGTGGTTTTTCCTTCTAACGAAGAAATTCTTGGAGCAATTCGACCCAACACAAAAATTGTTTTTTCGGAGCTACCTACCAATCCATTTTATTATGTAATAGATTTAAAGCCACTAAGCGAAGAGTTAAAAAAAAGAAATATTCTACTTTTTATCGATAGCACTCTTGCATCGCCCATCAATTGTCGACCATTAGAATATGGTGCAGATTTAGTCATACATTCTCTTACCAAATATTTTAGTGGACAAAATGATTGTATTGCAGGAGCCATTGCTGGTTCTAAGCAACTAATAGAAAAAATACGCGAATTCAACGGTGCTATTGGTGCAATTTTACCTGCGGAATTAAGCTATAAGATTTTTCGAAGTACAAAAACAATGGCATTAAGGATGGACTATCATAACAAAACTACTTTAGAAATTGCTGATTTTTTATCGAAACATCCTAAAATAAAAAGGGTTTATTATCCCCTCCATCCATCCCATCCTCATTACGAAATTGCCAAAAAATATCTTAAAGGTGGTGGTTGTTTGTTGACCATAGAACTCGATGGAAACCTCGAATCGCTAAAAAGATTTTGTAATTCCTGTAAAATCTTTAAAATCGGACCAAGTTTTGCTAGTTATGAATCATTATTAGACCCACCTTATATTATGTCCCATTGGGATGTGCCAGACGAAGAAAGAAAAAAAATGAATATTTTTGAATATACCCTTCGTATTTCTATTGGATTAGAAAACAAAGAAGATTTAATGCAAGATTTAGATCAAGCATTAAAAAAAATTTAATTTTTTTTAGATATTTTTTTAATTATATTTATTATAAAAAAATTTTTAATTTTCTTTTATGATTTTGATTTTATCTAATATTATTGGCAAAACATAGTCTTCAACATTTTGGTTCGAAAATGCTCTTTCGAAGTGATATTTTATTTTATTGTATACGATATCATTATTCAAAAAAGGTAAACCTAACATCGTCCAAAAATAAAAGGTTTTATCATCTTTAAGGTTGAGTAATGTACTAGAAAATACATCCAACTTCCCTTTGTAAAAATCTTCTATATCGTTAAGCCAATAGGTTTCGTAAAATTCGTTCAGAGATTCTTTTTGTCGAAAATTCCAACTAGAAAAATCCAATTGATAAAAAATTGGCGTAGATTGAATACTATCGCCATACAAAAATTTTAACGAATATTGTTTCTTAAAAAGATCGATAACAGGAATTTGAGGATTTGACGTTAAATAGACATAAAATCGATTGAGCAATAATTCTAATATTTTGGTTTGTTCCTCTCGATTTCTTTTGTGATTAAAAACCGGTCGATCTTGAATGGTTTTAATAAAATTCAGATCGCGAAAAAAAGTTGGATAATATTCAAATGCGAAAGAAAAAATGCTTTTACGAATCACCTTCCCCTTTTGGATTTCGAAAGTATATCCAACCTCTTGATTTACCGTTGGAAAATTATACGAATAATGGGATTTAACTTGATTTTCGTATTTGCAAAGAGTTTCTAAAGAAAATGGTGCAGAAATATGGAGTAAATCTTTACTTAGTTTTATGGGATAAATCATTCCTTGACCTATATAAATTTTGATAAAATTTTTTAAACGATAAATGTTTTTCCACTGGGGATATTCCAGAAACTTTTCATATTCCCATTCGATTTCTTTTTTTCTTTTTTGGATATACAGACGAACTTTTTCTTTTCTTTTTTGGGTATCTTGCTCATCCGTTGATAAAAAAAATCCTTCTAGTTCGTTTCTAATGGCTAAATAGATTCTATTTTCGTATTGCTTTTTTGTAAAGTTTCTGTACAAAAACTCATGATTTTCTTCTTCGTCTGGTATTGCACAATCTTCTTCGATAAAAATGACTTCTCTGTCGTTAGAAATAAACAACGTCATCACATCCCTTTCGTTTGTTTCGTAGGTAGGGTTAAAAGTTCTACCAAGAAATGTAATTCCCTCTAATTTTAAGGGTTCTTGATTTTTTAAAATATGGATTTGTGTTTTAAGTAGATAGTGTTTAAAAAGTGGTACCAAAAAACTTAAATTTTCGGGTAGAATAATCTCCGGGTTTTGCTTTTGATAAATCCAAAACAAAGAATAGGGATCCAGATGATCGCAATGAGGATGAGAAATATAAATAAAATCCAATTTGCCCAAAAAATTATCCGAAAAATTCCAAGTAGGGTTTCTTTGTAAAAAATCTCCAAAAGCAAAGTCTGTTAACCATACATCGTTTAAAATGCGTACAGTTTTCCTTTGAGAATTTTCGAGTTCTACGATAAATTGTGAATGTCCTAAAAAAGAGATTTTCATCAGTTAATTCGTTCCGAAATATTATAAATACTTCTTTCGATAGAAAATTCTTTTATTATCTTTTCTTCTGCATATTGTCCCATCTTTGCTCTTAATTTAGGGTTTTCTATTAATTCTTTGATTTTATATGCCATACCTTCGTAATCTTCGTAATCCAAGATAAAACCTGTAATATTGTTTTGTATTACATCTTCTATCGCGGCTCCCATACCAGATACAGAAGGTAGAGAGGTAAACCCTGCTTCTAAAAGAGTTGTGCTATAACCAGAGTATTGATCCTTGGGCATACCACCTGGATGATAATATATATCCGAAAAATAGAATAAATATCCCAATTCCCTGTTGTTCAAAAAACCTGTTAATTTTATATAATTATCAAGATTGTATTGTCGGATTAATTCGTTTAAATAATGATATTCACTACCACTACCAGCGACAAACCAAATCATTTCTTCGATGTTGATAAGTTTTTTTAGATGTTCTAATGTATAAACAATTCTATCTAAACGCTTTTTTTTTGTTAGGGGTCCAACAGTTAAGATTTTGTGCTTATTTTTATGCTGATTTAGGAAGGATTTAAAATCGTCGCGAATTTTTTGTTTATTATCATTCCAACGAATATATAATCCAAAAGGTATTTTAACAAGTTGCTCTTGCGAAATCCCTTTAACCAATGCAAGCTCATAAAAATAATTTGTATAGATAAAAATATAGCGAGCATTTTTTAAGAACTTTAAAGTATTTAAGCGAAAAAACGAAATTGTCTCTAAATCAAAAGGATGTAAAATTACCGAATAGGGTATTTGCAAATTCATGATGGTCTGAAAGAGTAATTTGGTCGTTAAAGAAATATTTCCTAATAAAATATGTTTTACGTGATGATGTTCTTTAATATAATTTATTAATGCAATGATTTCTTTTAATTTATCTTTTTGGTTAAAAATATTGTTATTCGAAACATCAAAGCGATATAAAGTCTTTTCGAAATGATTGTTAAAAAAATTCCATTCGTTTTCATCCACATATATATGATGATCAAAACATATTGTTATGATGTTATTTTCTTGCCAATTTTTGATAATTCCTACATGAAAGTTTTCTATTCCACCAGGATTGGGACCAAAGAAATCTGTAATAAAAATTATTTTTTCGTTCATATCAAAATAAACAACTAAAAAAAAATCGAATATTTTTTGCTTAAAACCACATATTATATTATGTATGAAAAATCAATTACATATTATAATATATAATTTTTGGGTATTTGCTTATGTTTTGTTAATTTTGTTTTTCGATTGTAAAAAAAACCCAAAAGTTTCTTTTTTGTTAAACAATGATGCAAAATCCAATTCTTTTTACGAAATTCGATTTCTTCAAAAAACACCAAAAGAATTAGAAGAACTTCCCTTCGAAACTATCCTATTACCCAAAGAATATAATCAAATTGGCATACCTACAAACCAAAGACCCTATTTTTCTTCTGATGGCTGCTTTTATTATCTTGATCCGTTTTATTATTACAACGAGTTTGGATTAGTTGTTAAATACTGCCATAGAGAAATTCTCGAAAATTTTGATCAATTGAATTATTTAATCAATCATATAGACAACGAACTTAAAATCCCATTAAGTACAAATACGATTAAGGTTCAAAAAACGACAATAAATCAACTGGAAAAAGAAAATTATGTATTAATCTATAATACATTTTTGGAAAGTAGTATTTCCGAAAAATTAAAAAATCTTAAAACTTCGTATTACTTTTATTCCCAGAAATTTTTTAAAAAACAAGATACTTTTTTACCTAAGCGATTTTACGAAACAGAATATGCAATCCTCATTAAAAACCAAGAAATTAATTTTTTATACAAAATAGAAAATAAACTAGTAATTATAACAATAAAAGACATAACTTTTTTAAACGATTTATTAAATTTATTTTATAAATTAAATATAAATTTTACAACAACTTTTAAAACATCAAAAGATATATATCTTGACATGATTCTATTCAATAAGAAACAACTAGAAAAAATCCGTCTTGCATCATTAGAAAATTTTGTAGTATTGTACAATCCCAAAAATCAATCGTATAGTTTTCTTTTTCCTTATAGCTATCTGATATTTGATCTAAACGAAACCGAACATTCCATATCAAAAAGTGACTTAACAATTTATTTCCAAGATTCTTACAACTTTAAGATAAATCATCAAGGTATAATATCAGAGAATTGGATGTTCTATGATGGTTTTTATAAACCAAACGAAATCTGTTTATGGAAAGAATGCTCGATAAAGGATTTGGATAGAAGTATATTTACCCTTAAAACAGAAACAAACTGCACATTAGAAGATTTTGTTTTAACAGAAATCAATCCTTGGGGAATCGTAGAAAACAATCAAACTTCCAGTTATGGTAAATTTATCGAAATCAAGAGCAATCAAAATTGCGATAACAACACAAATCAGATTTATTTAAGTATAAACGATGTCCTTATTTCTTTGCCGAAAGAAATCAAAGATATCGTATATTTATTTTCTGCTTCGAATCAATATTACTTTTACGAAAATCAAATCGTCAATTTTAATATAACTTCTTTTAAAATAAATCAATCGATAAAATTAAAACGTTTTTTCCCTTTCGAAGAAAGATTGTTATTTTCTGGAATTGAGGATCAAAATTCTAGTTTTATCTACGGTGATTCTAAAAACAAAATTTTTAAAAAAATACATTCGATTAAAGTATTGTCGAAGGATGAGTGGGAATTTCATTCTACTTTTTGTAAAGGCACACAAAATTGTGAGGATTATGCATTCTCTCCTGGATACGAAGATACACCTAAACAAGATAATTATGAATGTAGTATCTCCGAATTATTGATTGGTGGTCCATTTGATTCGAACAACAAAAGAATTCCCGAAGATGAATTTATTGAAATAGATTGCCAAAGTAAACAAAATATTAATAAAAATTTTATTAATATTATTTATAAAAATAATTATAAATATTATTATTTTCCGTCACCAAAAATTCCTAGAAGATTTTTGTTATTACACGATAAACCTAAATGCATCCAACCAGAAAATTATATTGTTGTAAGCACTTTAACCATCCCAAATTCAATGAGCGAATATAGAACATCAAACCAAAAAATTCGCATCGGTAAGTACGAACTAAAACATTTTATTCATACAGATTTTCCAAAATCCCTAAATTACATAAAAAATTATGATTTTCTCTTGCCAACAGATACAAGCGAAAACTTCCATAATTGCAGAGGGTATGCAACTCCCGAAAAAAATAACAAGCCAATTCCTTATTTATACATAAACGATTATAGCGGACAAACTATTACAAGTATTTTTGAGCAACCATACCAAGTAAAAATCTATAACGAAAATAATACACTCATAGAAGAACGAATCATATCACCAAACCAAACATTTGGAATTAATACGAATTTTTCTTATCCTTATCAAAGAAGAATCTTGAAATTTGTCATCAATAACTCCGTAGAACAATACATAGAAATTTTTAACGAAAAACCTTTGTGTTTTATAGACTCTTTGTACATCGATTCTCCAGAATCACTTCGTATCTGCTTTCTAGAAGATGGAGACTACAAACTCTACTTAAAAGACAATAGCACAGAAATAAGGATTTTACCTTATAAAAATAAATTTCTTAATCCCATCATAGAAACTAATTATCTGGATAATCTAGAAAAAAATTATTATAAAACCAAAAAACACGAATGTATTGTATTGATTGAACCTACTTCAACAATTAGAGAATTTTATTTAAAGCCACCCAAGGAACCATTTATCGATGTTTATCTTACTACCGCGGATAAAAATAAAATTGGCAATGGATTAAGTAATAATGAATACATAGAAATATATACATATATTGATAATCAAAAGATTTCTTTATGTTCGTATGGTTTTCCAGAATTCAAACTTGCTCCTTTCGAAATAAAAAACCAAGAGCTTATTCTTCATCATCACTATTTTAAAGATAACTCTTTTTATTTTGGCTTGAACTACTTTGACGGAGAAATCCAATGATGCGATATATAATAATTTTTTTATTGAGTTTTTCTAGCATTTGGGGGGAAAATTTTTACTTCCAAACGGGCTTTTTTTTAAACCATATTCTATCTTATTATAAAGAAGCTCAACAAAAAGAAATTCCTATACAAAATATTTTTAACGTTGGCATTCCATTAAACATAAAATTTTCGAGGGATTATTCCCTCTTTTCTTTAAATCAGATCTATTGGTTTAACATCGACATAAAAGAAGATAAAGAAGTCTTATACCGAAAAGATAATGACAATAAACCCAAGTTCTATTTGTACCATAGAGACAATACCTTTGGGGGTATATACTATCAAAACATCTTTCTACTTATTGGTTATATAAACCCATACGAAAGTTTATTCAATCAAACTTCGTATCCTTTGATTCAATACGTATTTCCTAGTGTAGATTTTCGAATTGATTTAGAAAGTCATATTCTAACAATATCGCCTTATTTTATCTACGATAAAGAACAAATCTTTTTTAAAGAAGACGAAGAATACAATAAAATCGTGAATCATTATTATATTCAAGAAATACAAAAAAAAGAAAACAAAAACTTAAACAAAAATTATAAATTACATTATACATTTTTAAGTTCCTACATCGATTTTAACTTTGGTTATTATTTTATTGATCAAAAAAATATTTACTCCAACATAAAAAATATTATTCAAATGAATTTTTATGAATATGCACTTTTACTACATTCGAAGTATTTCTTTTTAAAAGGACATATTTCTAAAAGCGATGGAACATTTTATAAGGCAAATCAATTCTATAAAATTGATGGTTATAAGTACAAGGTTGGGATACTAATTCGTTATGAGCCTTTTTATTTATTATTAGAAGGAGCAAAAACAACCAAATCCAAATGGAATTATTTAACCAATCGATGGGAATATTTTGGATATACCTCGATTTTCGACGAATTTCTTCTAACACCACAATTAAGTACTACTTATAGAATCAATCCTCAATACCAAATTTGCTATAACCCAGAAGATATATGCGAAGGTATTTCTTTTATAGATAACGAAAATCATTTTATCTTACCAGCAGATACACTCTATCTTAAAGCCAAATACAATTTTACTTTTTTAGAATTGATACTTCGTGTAGGATACATAAAAAAAGAAATTATCACCCAAAACCTTTTTGATATAAATAATATTCGATTATTCGAAAAAAACGAAGACAAAAAAATTACTCATTACTTAGAACCAGCATTAGAAATTTTGTTTAAATACCAAAAATCAAAGTTTCTTTTATCTTATTCTGAACTCTACAAAAAACAAGAAAAAAATTATAAATATATTTCTAAAAATTTTCATCTATTTTTTATCTATTATATTTAGGAGGTTTTATGAAGTTTATTTTAATAATCTTAATAATATTTTTGTCCTGTAAGAAACCCGATCCATTAGACGTTTTTAACAATCTCTTATTGCAAAATAAAAGAATTGAGTATTATTTTTCTAACCCTTATGATAGCATAAACAACGATAAAATCAAAAAAGAAATTCTTGATGTTATCTTAAATGCAAAAGAGAATCTATATATATTCTGCTACGAACTACAAGAAGAAGATATCGTTCATGCTATTTATGAACAATATAAGAAAGGTATAAAAATCAAAATTATTGGTTCCAAAGATCAAACTTATGATTTGTTAAATCATTATAAAATTCCCTTCGAAATAAGACAAGATACCCAATTGCAACACATCAAAATGATTCTTTCGGATTATACAACCCTATTTGCTGGAACAGGAAACTTTACAAAAAGTGATATTTATTATAATTCTAATTTATTTTTTAAAATTCCTCTACCCAAAGAAATGGGAAATCTTATCATAAAAAAATTTTATTATTTGGACTACCCCTATCCTATTATAATTTATAGCGATTTTTACAAAATCAAAATTCTTCAATCACCAGAAAATGGTAAAGAAATCCAAAGTATTATCAATAATTCCATTTTAAATGCAAAACAAAATATTTCTTTTTATCTATATAGTTTTTACGATCCCACTATAATGAATAGTTTGGTTTATAAGAACGAAAATTCTTGGATGATTTCTGGTATAGTAGACAAAACTACATTAGATAACAATCCATTTTTGGAAGAAGTCATCAACTACATAAATATTTATAAAGAGAATTTTGATTTTCAGTTCCAAGATAATCATGCCGTTAATCGAGGAGGAAAATTGCACCATAAAACATTCTTAATCGATGATTTTCTATTAACAGGTTCATATAATATGAGTATCAATGCACGCGACAATAATGCAGAAATCTTTTTTTGGATAGAAGATCCTTTAAATATTTCTATGATCAAGAAAAAATATAGAGAACTTTATCAATATGCATCGATCACTGTGCCAAAACAAAAAATAATGATTATAAACGATTCTTATATAGACAATACATTTTGTCAGGAAACCGCAGGTAATAATTTTTATCTACAAGGCAAAAATGCCTTTTTCTTTGTAGAATATATAAAAAGCGCCTCTTGTCCCAACCGAAGTTCTTATTCTTCTGGTATTGTGTCTAGTTCGAGTGATGGATTTATCTATATAATAGGAGATAGCTTAAAAGATTTTAATTCCCAAAAATTGCATAGAAAAAACCCAAATTTTTTGGGTTGTAATGATGTCTTTTGTGATCCTTGCGAAATCAATGATTGTAATTTTATAAATTTATTTAACATAAATTTTAATACAAGATTCTTTATCTTAAAAGAAGATTTATCTTTGGAGAATCCTTTTTATTTATGGGATGGAACAAAATTTTTAAAAATCAAAATCGATTCAAAACAATTCATAGACGATAAATATTATTATTTCTTTAGAGTCGTGAACTTAAACGATACACCATACACCAATACAGTTAGTAGTGGTATTCTGTTCTATACTTCTAAAAACCAATTATTATTTTCCTGTTTTTATAAGACAGAACTAAGAAATAACCTAAAAACCTTTTTAAATTTAATGGAATGGTATAACGAAAAATACTTGTATTTATTGAATCAATGCACAAAAATTACCTTATAATGAAAAAACTATTATTGATTTTTATTATACTTTTAAAACCAGTTTTTTCGGATGATTTTATTCATATATATTATTATCCATTAAAATATGATTCCAACAAAATCGATACGATAAAAAAATATTATAATATATTCTACGAACACGAAAAATCTATACATAGCAAATCCAAAGAACAGAGTATTTTTATTTTAAATTATTTTCCCAAAGAAGAACCCATCGATAATTATTTATATATTCTAAAAAATTTTTATTATGATTTTATGAATTATTTTGATCAAGAAGAAGAATCACTTAAAGAATTTAAAGAAAAACTTTATTGTTTTAATTGTTTAGAAAAAAATAGTTATATATATAATAAATTTAAACCTATCTTTCTTAATAACATCAAAATGATGACTCTATTTTTTAAAAATTGTAAAATCATCGAAGAAGAACTAAAAAAATTCTTGTACTTAAACGAAGATACGAATTTATGGATTTTCGCATTCCCCGAAGATAATTGCGAATTAAATATATTAAAAGAATTTTATAAAGAAAAAAATATATTTATTATACTAACTATGAAAGAGAATCAAGAATTTTATAAGCAAGGAAAAAATATATTTTTTTGTAAAGTATACAATAATATATGTTACATAAAGATAAAATTTAGAGAAGGAGAGCTTTTAAACCTCCATCAATTTTTTATTAAAATAGATCAATATTATGAATAATTTAAAAAATTTATTTAATTTAGAATACGAAAAAGTTCCCGAAAAATTTCCTTGGAAAAAAAATTCCTATCTTATAGGGTTAACTGGAACACTTGCAGCTGGAAAAAGTACTGCTTCGGAAATTTTTAAAAATCATCATTGTACTGTATTAAATGCTGATGATATTGCAAAAAAAATGTATTTAAGACCAGAAATAAAAAAAATCATTATTGACAAATTTGGTGAAGAAAGTTATGATGGTACAGATAAAGTCAATTTAAAATATTTATCTAAAAAAATATTTAGTAAAAAAGAAAATGTCCAATGGATTAACCATCTTTTACATCCATTGGTAAAAGAAGAAATAAAACAATATTTAAAAAATGCAAAGACGGGGGAAATCATTCTTTATGATGTGCCATTATTGTTTGAAAGTAATTCTCACAAAGAAAATGATTATGATCTTATCATTGTTGTTGATGCTCCAATCGAATTGAGGAAAAAAAGAGCTTTTGAAAGAAACCAATGGACAGAAGAAGAATTTATGTTAAGAGAAAAGAATCAAATGGATCCTTCTACAAAAAAAATGCTTGCAAATTGTGTTTTATGGAACGATCAAGATAAAGAAACACTTGAAAAAAAGATATTATATTTAATAGAACAAATACAAAAAAATCAACCCAAAAGATGAGGTAAAATATGAAAAAGAGAATATTTTATATAATTCATTTAGACAAAGAAAGAATTATATTACTTTCGACAATTTTTATCGCTGTTGTATTAACCAGCTTTACGATTGGATATAAAATAGGTAAAGACAAAACGATTCAAGATAGTAATTTAGTTCAGATAGAATCTCCAGTAATACCTAAAATATCTAAACCAGAAGAAATAAAACAAGAACCCAAAGAAGAAAAACCTACCATTTCTATTGAAGAACTAAAAAAAGCAGAAAAGATCTCTTCGGTCACAAGAATCATGAAAGAAAATACAATAGATAATTCTCCTACAACATCACAAATCATAGAAAACGACAAAGAAATCGAACACCCCAAAAAAGAAGAATGGAAAGTTTACAAAAAACCCTTCTCTAACGAAAAAAAAGAAGAGAAATATTTAATACAAGTATCTGCTCATAAAAGTGAAGAGGATGCACAAAAACTAAAAAACAAACTCGAAGAAAATGGAATTAAAGCATATTATAAGAAAAAAAATAAATACTATGTTCTATATACTACCTCTAATTCGAGCGAAGAATCGAAAGAAATCAAAGAAAAATTAAAAAGCCTTAACATAGAAAAAGTTGTTATAAAAAAATTAAATAATTAAGTTTAATTTTTAACTATTTAATATAAAAATAACTTGCAAGTCTTAATATAATTCTGAAATTTCGACTTGTGAGTCAAAATCACGAATTAGAGATTGCAAAGCAAATCGTAGTAAACCAGATAATTGAACGGTTAGAACAGCATTACGAAGATTATATAAAAAATGTTAAAGGTTTTAACGAAATTCCATCTTTTTTTCGCCAACATCTCTATGCACCTGCTAATAAACAAGAAAGAGACAAAGCTTTAGAAGAACTCTACCAAAAATTAAAAACGATTGTAGGTCAGGATTTAGTAGAAAATATTTATAAATTAATTCAATTAATCAAAATATCTGATGAGTTAGATTACGAAATTGCCGAAGAATTGTTAAAAAATTACCTAAAAGATAGAGAATACAACGAAAAAACGAATTTAGATTTCGAAATTATAGAAAAGATTATTCACGAAAAAAATCAATACGAAAAAAGAAAACAACAAATAGAATTAATCTGTGAATCCCTTGCTTTTTTCTTTGCACTATCTAAACTACCACTAATTAAATTGGTGATGGCTCCTATAAAAGTAGCTGCGAATTTAGTTGGTGCAGATGCCCTAATAGAAACCATGGAAGAAGGATATCGTATATCTAGAAATATAAAAGATATGAAGCCTTTTATAAAAGACTTTCGAGAAAGAGAACTAATTTATTTAAACAACATACAAAAGAAATTTTCTAATGTGAATAATAATTGACAAAATCAATTTATGTACTATCTTATTTCTAATTATTATGCTAGAATTAAAAAAGGAATTTGAGGAACACAATGAATTTTCTAAAGATAAAATTATAGAATCAAAGAACGAAATATCTACAAATAATCCTAAAAAAAAAGCTAATAAAATTACCAAAAACAACCATTTATTAAGCATAAATAACTATGATCTCTTTTTTAACAGAGAATTATCTTGGTTAGAATTTAATTATCGCGTATTAGAAGAAGCAATACGGAAAGATAATCCTTTGTTAGAACGACTTAAATTCATTGCAATTTATGATAATAACATGAACGAATTTTTTATGGTTCGCGTTGCTGGTTTAAAACAAATTGTAGCTTCTTCTATTAACGAAATCCAATTAGATGGTAAGACAGCAGAAGAAACATTAAAAGAAATACATAAAAAGGTTCATCAATTAGCTATCATTAAATATAATGTTTTAAACGAAATATTAGAACAACTAAAATCCAAGGGTATAGAAATCTATCAAGATACACAAAATATAGAAAAGCTCTTAGACAATAAAGATAAAAAATTTATCAAGGATTTTTTTAAAAAGGAATTGTTCAAAATACTAACGCCTTTGGCAATTGATCCATCGCATCCTTTCCCAAGAATTTTAAACGGTAAATTAAACTTAGCTATTAAACTAAGATTAGAAAGAAACCCAAACAAAATTTCTTATGCAATTGTAGAAGTTCCCTCGGATGTTTTACCAAGATTTATCGAATTACCACCAAAAAATAAATTTTCTTTAACAATTCGAAGATTTATAACAGTAGAAGAAATCATCAAACTACACATAAAAGAACTCTTTGGAAACAACGAAATCATCAGTATTCATGGTTTTACAATTAACAGAAATTCTGAACTTTCTATCGAGGAAGTTAGCTCAGAAAACCTGCTTTCTACGATAGAAGAAGAACTAAAAAACAGAAAATGGGGCGAAGCAGTTCGTCTAAACTATAGAAAAGGAATGCCCAATGATTTAAAAGATTTTCTTCGCAAGCAACTAGACCTTAAAGAAGAAGAAACTTACGAAAAAAATGGTATGTTAAACTTATTCAACCTTATGGAAATCTACGAAAAAATTCAAGACCGTCCAGATCTTCGCGATGTTCCATTTATACCAAGAAATACAATCACACTAGAAAACCTAAGTGATATTTTTGAATTGATAAAACAAAAAGACATTTTATTACATCATCCTTATGATTCCTTTCAACCTGTAATCGATTTTTTACAAGCAGCAGCAACAGACAAAGATGTTTTAGCCATAAAACAAACCCTATACAGAACCAGTGGTGATAGTCCAATTGTCAAATTACTTATAGAAGCAGCTGAAAGAGGAAAGCAAGTTACAGCACTTGTAGAATTAAAAGCACGTTTTGACGAAGAGCGAAACATTGTATGGGCAAGAGAAATGGAAAAGCACGGAATTCACGTTGTTTATGGTCTTGTGGGACTTAAAATACACGCGAAAGTTTTACAAGTTATTCGTAGAGAGAAAGACGGTGTTCGCTCTTATGTCCATCTTTCTACGGGGAATTATAATCCTAATACTGCAAAGATTTATACAGATTTAGCTATTTTAACTGCGGATCCAGAAATCAACAATGATGTATCCAATCTTTTCCATGCATTAACAGGATATGCAAGCATTCCTAAATTTTCTAAGATTTCTGTTGCTCCAATTGATTTACGTCAAACATTAACGAAACTTATAGAAAAAGAGATCGCGAATGCACAAGCAGGAAAACCAGCTTCTATAAAAATTAAAATTAATTCACTCGTAGATGCAGATATGATTCTACTTCTCTATAAAGCTTCTATGGCTGGTGTGAAGATCGATTTGAATGTGCGTGGTATATGTTGTCTAAAACCAAATCTACCTGGAATTAGCGAAAATATCCGAGTAATTTCTATCGTTGGAAGATTTTTAGAACATAGTAGAATTTATTACTTCGAAAACAACGGCAATCCTAAGATTTTTTTATCTTCCGCAGATTTAATGCCCAGGAACCTTAATCGTCGTGTAGAAATATTATTCCCCATAGAAGATCCAGATTTAAAAAATAAAATCATTCATATATTAGATGTTATATTTCGTGATAATCATAATGCAAGACTATTATTACCAGATGGAAAATATATACGTTTAACTCCTAAGAAGAATGAACCACGCTTTTCTTCGCAAAGATATTTTAGAGAAGAAATACTAAAAGAATTCGAAGAAAAAGAGCGAAACAAAGAAGAAAAAAGAAGAAGTATCTTTCAACCTCTAACGAACTTTGAACAAATAATACAATCCAAAAATTAACGAAATCTACTGATAAAATACAAGAGTATAGACAGTAAAATACTCAATAATATAGACGTTGTAATAGGAAAATAAAACCTAAAATTTTCTTTTTCAATATAGATGTCTCCAGGCAGCTTACCCAAAAATTTTAAAAATGGAAACTGATGGGAAGAAAGTAAATAAAATAATCCACCCAATACAAAAAAAATTAATCCTAAAATTAAAAACATTCTTGCAATGGATTCCATCAACGATCAAAAAAATAAAAGTTCAAAGTTTGAAAATCAAAAATTATCATTACAACCTAAAAGTTAAATAAAGAGCAATCAATAATATAAAAATAAAAATCAAATAAGAAATTTGAATTCCAAACATCCAATATAAACTTCCTCCTACAAATGGGCCAATCGCTCGCGATAAAGAACCTAAGGAACGCATTAACCCCAATACATAACCTTGCTCTTCTTTTTTAGAGTGTAAACTCGTATAGCCATTAACAGCTGGTTGGAATAAAGAATTTCCCAATGCTAATGGTATAAGCGTTAACAAAGAAAAAAAGATGTTTTGCTTTAAAATAGGTTGCAGTAAAAATGTTGTAGAAATGCTGACGATTCCTAATTGCATCATTGTTTTTTCGGATATTTTACCAGATAACATTCGCGATAAAGAACCTTGACCTAGTGCTATCAATAAACCTAAATACAAAAAAATAAAACCAATCTCTTTTGGTGTTAAATTAAAAGTAAATTTATAAAAAAATGTAAATGTAAATTCA
Organism: Leptospiraceae bacterium; assembly: GCA_026418015.1. Lineage (GTDB taxonomy): Bacteria > Spirochaetota > Leptospiria > Leptospirales > Leptonemataceae > SKYB61. Next base: position 308,941 of record JAOACE010000008.1, read on the forward strand.
TACGAAGTAAATATTAACATATAGACTAAATTTAGCAATATTCCTAATTTAACAGGAGTATTTAACTGATTGATTTGCATAATCGAAATTCTTTCTCTGGTTGTTTTTTGCGATGTTTGATGCGTTTCTTCTAAAAAGAAAAAATTGAATAAAATACTTATAAGAGATAAAGAAAAAGACCCCAAAGCACAAATCGAAAAAGGATGAAAAAAACTATTTTGTAGCAAATCGCGCAAATATTCATTACCAATATAATATAATAGACCACCAAAAACAGGACCTATTACAAACCCTAAACCAAAAGCCATTCCAACAAGCCCCATATACACAGTTCGATTTTCTTTGTTCGACATATCTGCCATTGCAGCAGAAGCTACCCCTAAATTTCCCGACATGATTCCACCAATGATTCGCGATATCAAAAACATCGAAAAACTTTTTGAAAATAACCAAAATAGATAAGAAAGACCTAACCCAATATTTGTATAGATTAAGATCTTTTTTCGTCCATAAAAATCAGAAAGTTTCCCCCAATAAGGAGAAAAAATAAATTGTAAAACAGAAAAGATGGAACTAATAATACCACCTACAATCAATACAACATCTCCATTTAAATTATTACTAAAAGGAATCAATTGTTTAAAAGTTCTATCGATTAAAAGAAAGAAATGGATGATTACTTCATCACTTTTATAGATAGGATGATTTAAATAATATAACAATAAATCTGGTACAAGAGGGAAGATCAGAGTAAAACCAATAAAATCAATCATAATAATAAAAACGAGAACAAAAAGATTCTTTTTTTGTTTGAACATAGATACATTTTTTTTAAAAATGAAATTACGTCAAAAATATGTTGATTTAATAACATTCATAAATTGTTTATAATTTAAATGGATTTAAAAACAGAAATCGAAAAAATGCATAAACAGGATTTAGTTTTTTCTGTCGATAAAAATTATATTCCAGACGGCGAAAAACATTTAAGAGAAATTGTATTCTATATATTTTCTAATCCAAATAATCCGGATGATATGGATTATTATCTATTAGCAGAAGCAGTCTTTTGGTCAATTGGAGAATTGATCAACAACGCAAATAAAGCCAACAATCGTTGGGCAATCTTAGAAAATGCATTATTCCAAAGAGTTATGAAGGATTCCCCAGAACTAAATCCAGAAGATGTAAAAGAAGACATAGAATATGCAATAGAAAATAATCAATCTGATTTATTAAAAAAATATAATTTAGATAACATCGATTTAACTGCATCAATTCTAAATTTAATAGAAAAATATAAAACCAACTCTTTTGCACTATCAGAAAAATTTAATAAAAAAATTACGGTTACTTTAAGAATTATTCCTAAAAATGAATTGAATTTTTTTTTAGTGAATGTTATCAATAATTCTCCCATCACAGTTATAGACAAACAACGTGTTGAATATAATTTAAATAAAATCAAAGAAGATTTAATAAATGCGAACAAAAATCCTTTCGAAACTGCCTTATCATTATACCAAAAAGAAGCAGATACTGCTGGCGGAGGATTCGGAGCTGGCTTAAGAAGTATTGTATTATTCCTAAAATCGGGTTATGAACCTTTTGATGTAGAAATCATTTATACAAAATTGATTCAATATCGTTCCGCGATGAAGAATACAATTTTTACTATTGAGATTCCTATACCCAAAAAGAAAAAGTTAAATCAATAGAATATTTTTTTATAAAATTTTTTAATAATTATTCCAATCCTCTTAAACCTAATTTTTTACATAATTTATAGAATGTTTCCACTTCTTTTTTGTTAAAAACAGAAAATTCTTTTTTAATGTCTTCTAAATGAATGGGAAACAGTTCTTTTATAAGCTTTTCTCCTTCCGGTGTTAGATAAACTAATGTATTTCTTCTGTCTTTTTTGTTTGTTTCTCGTCTAATCAATCCTCTTTTTTCTAAATTTTCTAAAACTGTACAAATGTTAGAAGCAGATTTTAAGATCTTTTTAGAAACTGTTTTTTGATTCATTGGACCTAAAAAATAAAGAGCTTCTAATACTCCAAATTGACTAAACGTTAACCGTTCTTTTGTTAATAAATCCGAAAGTCTTTCTAGAACGGAATTATAAGCTCTTAAAAAAGCGATATAAGCATTCAGGATTAATTTTTCTTCTTCTGTTCCAGGATATTTAGTTGGCATATTAAACCAATTTTTATAAATGATGGACTAATGTCCATCATTTATTTATGTAAAATTATTTTATTTCTGCTTTAAGTGTAAATAAACTTTTAAAATACTCTCGATAAGTATATCCTAAAAAGATCATCAATAGAACTAAAACAATGGCTATGGGGAGACCATTTGGATCCAAAAAAAGATGAAATAAAAAAATATTGATAACAATTGGCGACAAAATTACCAATGCCAATGGAACATAAATACCCGCTAATAGTAAAGCTCCGCTAATTGTTTCAAATGTCTTTAAAAAAGGAAAAAAATATCCTGAACTTGCAAGTCCCATCATAAACTTTGCTACTTCTTCTCCCATTGGTGGTTGGGGAATAAAATGAAAAAATCCATTCAAACCCATAACAAAAAAAATCAACCCTAATAAAATTCTAACAATCAATGTTGCTATCTTCATAAATTTCCTCCTGAAATTAATTCAATATTTAATTAAATATCGAATTAATTTTCGACTACAAAAATTTATAAAATTTTGTTATTTTTTGACGTTGGAATTCGATAATTGAGGAGGCATTGTGGAATCATCTACGTTTTTATTCATAAAAATTAAATATAAGCGATTGAGCATTTTTTCTGTTGCTTTTACAGCAGCCAATATCTGATCACTATCTACACCAACTGTTCGAAAAATAGTACCGTCGAAGGGACTTTTCCAAGTGATAATTGTTTCTACTAATGCATCGGTTTTTCCGCCAGGTGGTATACGAACTTCGTAATCTACTAATTCTGCTATATGCATCTTGTTTTTCTCTGCAATTTTTCTTAATGCATTCATAAAGGCATCGTATCCACCATCTCCGGTTGCTTCTTCTGTATAGTCATCTTCTACATAGGTCAATGTTAATCGAGCAATTGGGTTTGTATTCAATTTGGTGATAATTTCTACATCTTTAACGCGAATATAGATGACTTGAATTCCACCGAAGAGATCTTCTATTAAGAATGGTAAATCATCAATTGTAACAGTTGCTTTTTTTTCGCCTAGCTCTTTAATTCTTTCCAAAAGAATTTGTTCTTTGTCTGGTGGAAGTTCAATACCTAAAGCTTTTAAGTTGTTAGAAATCGATGCTTTACCTGCCAATTTTCCTAAAGAATAATAACGTTGTCTTCCAAAACGTTCAGGCAAGATCGGATTCGCGTATAAATTATGCTTTTTATCCCCATCTGCATGGATACCAGCTGTTTGTGTAAATACATCTTGACCAACGATGGGATGGTTTGCTGCAACCCGCTTTCTACTGAATGTTTCAACTAAGCGAGAAGCATCTGTAATCGCTTTTTCGTTAATACTGGTTTGAACTCTTAATTTATCGTGTAAAGCTGTAACTACCGCTTCTAAGGGAGCATTCCCTGCTCTTTCTCCCATACCATTGACAGCCACATGAACACCCTTAGCACCTGCCTTAACAGCAGCTAAACAGTTGGCTGTTGCTAAATCATAATCATTATGTCCGTGGAAATCTATTTCTAAATTTGGAAATAAATCCAATGCCCAACTAATTCCTGCTTTTACTTCGTCAGGTTCCAGAATACCTAAGGTATCGGGGAACATAAATCTATCTATGGGCATCTGAACTAAGTGAGTTAACATTTCTTTTACATAATCACGTGAATATAAAAATCCACCGGACCAATCTTCTAAATAAACATGGACGATAAAATTTCTGTCTTTTGCATATTGAATGGTTTTTTCTATATCTTTAATGTGTTCCGATAAGGTTTTTCCTAGCTGATATTCACAATGTTTTTTAGAGCCCTTTGTTAAAAGGTTGATTACCCTACCACCTGCACTCTCTATCCAATCAACACTTGCGTTAAAATCAACAAAACCTAAAATCTCTACTCGATCTCTATATCCTTTAGAATTTGCCCAATCGAAGATTTCTTTTACGGTTTCGAACTCTCCTTTGGATACCCTTGCACTAGCAATTTCGATCCGATCGACTTTTAATTTGTCCAATAAGAATTTTGCAATTTGTAATTTTTCGAATTTTGAATAAGAAACACCATCCGTTTGTTCCCCATCTCTTAGTGTGGTATCCATGATTTCTATATAATTATGCATAAGAATTCCTCTTTATTTTACAATTTAATCAGAATGAATCAAAAAAACAATCAATTTTCTAAAAAATTTTATTCTGAATCAATATTATACAAAAAAAATCCAGACTTTAATTTGGGTTCAAACCAAGTAGATTTAGGAGGCATAACTTGCCCAGCATCTGCTACTTTAAATAAAGCATCGATTGGTGTAGGATGTAAAGAAAAAGCAACCTTCCACTTACCAGAATCTACCAATTTTTTTAATTCTTCTTCTCCTTTTATGCCACCAACAAAATGAATTCTTTCGGATGTGCGAGGATCTTTTATCCCCAAAATGGGATCAAGCACGTAGTCTTGTAAATAGCTAACATCTAAATTCTCTACTTCTCCCTTTCTTAAATAAGGCTCTTTTAGTTTTAAATGATACCATTCTCCCTCTAAATAAAGATGAAATTCATGTACACTAAGATTGGATTTTCCTTTGTTTACAAGAAATTTTTCTTTGATTTTTTCTAGAAATTGTTCGGAAGTATAAGAATTTAAATCTTTTACTACGCGATTATAAGGCAAGATTTTGAGTTGCTGCGATGGAAATGTAACACTTAGAAAATAATTGTAAGGTTTTTCGGGATGATAGTTTTTATCTTGTTCTTTTCTTTTTAAACCTGCTCGAACTGTCGATGCTGTCCGATGATGTCCATCTGCAATATAAATAGAAGGCAAATGAGAAAAATGTTTTATAATAAAATCTATCTCTTCTTTTTTAGAAATTCTAAAAATTCTATGGACAATTTGATTTTCGTCCTCTACATCGTACAATAAATTTTGTTTATCCATTACAAAACGATTGATAAAATCTTCTAGTTCTTTGGATTCTTGAGACTTAAAGGCAAAAAAAACAGGTTCGCAATTAAAACCAGTAATATCTATATGTCTAAACCTATCTTCTTCTTTTTCTGGTCGCGTAAATTCATGCTTTTTGATTTTATTGTTAATATAATCGTCGATATGAGTTAACCCTACAATTCCCGATTGTATATGATTTTTCCATTGTTGTTGATAGATAAAAAATACCTCTTGATTTTCTTGAAGAAAATATCCTTTTTTTATAAAATTTAACAAATTTTCTTTTGCTTTTTGATAAATAGCATCTGAATAAGGATCTACATTCTCGGGAAAATCAACTTCAGAACGGATAATATGAATAAACGAACGTTCTCCTTTTTTTTGTGCAATTTGTCTTGATTCTTCTGTATCGATTACATCATAAGGTGGACAAATGATTTCCTCTACATACTGTTTGTTTGGTACGTATGCGCGAAATGGTTTGATTCTTACCATAACATTCACCTTATTTTAATGCATTAATAACATCTTCTGGTGCTTGAACTAATTCAATCAACACGCCTTCGCCAGAAAAAGGAAATTCTTCGTTAGATTTTGGATGAATGAATGCTACTTTATGTCCACTTGCCCCTACTCGAATACCACCTGGTGCAAAACGAACCCCTTGTTTGGTTAACCATTCCACTGCAACTTCGATATTATCCACCCATAGACCAATATGGTTTAAAGGAGGAACATGAACCTTAGGACTTTTTTCTGGATCTAACGGTTGCATAATATCTACTTCTACTGCATAAGGATCTTTTCCTAATTTAAGGATATCTTCGTCTACGTTTTCTCTTTCGCTTTTAAAAGTTCCCACTATCGACAGACCTAATAAGTCTACCCAAAATTTTTTTAATTTTTCTTTGTCTAAACCACCAATTGCAATTTGCTGAATTCCAAGAATCTTAAAAGGCCTTTCCATAAGGACAAAGTTTTGTCTTTACTTGTATTGTCGCTTCATTTTTTTATACATTTTAAATCTAAAAAAGGAGCAATTAATATGACAGAATGGTTTGTGGAAAAACTTAATTTAGCTCAACATATTAAAACTCAAGTTAGTATTAAGTCGAAACTCTACGAAGAAAAAAGTCCCTTTCAATCTATTAGTATATACGAAACTACGGGATTTGGAAGAATGTTAACACTAGATGATGTTATCATGTGCACAGAAAAAGATGAATTTGGCTATCACGAAATGATTGCTCATGTTCCTTTGTTTGCTCACAATCACCCAGAAAAAGTATTAGTAATCGGTGGTGGTGATGGAGGAACTGTTAGAGAAATTGTAAAACATAAAACTGTTAAGCATGTTGTAATGTGCGAAATTGACGAAAGGGTTGTAGAAGTCTCTAAAAAATATTTACCTACAATGTCTTGCGAATTGAACAATCCCAAAGTAAGCTTAGTATTTAAAGATGGCTTTCAATGGGTAAAAGAACATAAAAATGAATACGATGTTATCATTGTAGATTCTAGCGATCCTGTTGGGCCAGCAGAAGTATTGTTTAAAGAAGAATTTATCAAATATTGTTATGAATCCTTAAAAGAAAATGGTATATTAGTAAATCAAGCAGAACATATGTTGATGTTTACAGATATCATTAAAGAATTGATTCAACACGGAAAAAAATATTTTCCTATTCAATATTATTATAATACATTAGTTCCCACATATCCTGGCGGATTTATTGGTTTTACTTTTTTTTCTAAACGATTTAGTCCATTCGAAAACTTAGATCAAAGAATTCGAGAAGAAAACATCGAAAATTGGAATTTACAATATTATACAAAAGAAATGCATAAAGCTGCATTTGTGCTTCCTAATGCAGTTCAGAAAGCGTTAGAAATTCCAAAAATAAATTTATAATATTTTTTAACGTTCTCTTACGAGAGCGTTTATTTTCTTATTATAAGAAAGCGATCCAATGCTTGGTAATCTTTTTCTATGCGATAAGATTCGAAATTCATTTGATTTAAAATTTCTATTTGTATTGGCAAAAGCGTTGGTGAACTTTCTAATAATACAAAACCATTTTTATTCAGTAATTTATAGCAATGATTAAAAAACTGTTCGTAGAATTGATAGGGATTTTCTACCAATAATGCAATCTTAGGTTCATAAAATAAATCTTTTTCTAAGTTCAAATATTCGTTTGGTAATACATAAGGAGGATTGCTAATGATAAAATCAAATTTATAATTTATTTTATAAATTTCGTTTAAAAAATCTATCTTTTGAAATTCTAGAATTTTTTGTTTATCCAGACTTAACAATTGTTTTTTGTTGAAGTTTGCTATTTTGATTGCATTTTCGGAAATATCAATTCCCAAAAAATAATGAATATTCTCTGTATGGTTTAGAATACTTATGGGAATGCATCCTGAACCTGTTCCAACATCTAAACAAAATAATTCTTTTTTATTTTGGATTTCTTTTAAAAATATTTCTACCAGAAGTTCTGTTTCTGGTCTTGGTATTAAGACAGATTCATTTACATAAAAAGATAGAGAATAAAATTCTTTTCGGGAAAATAAATAAGCTATGGGAACATGTTGATTCCTTTTTTGGAGAATTTGGATCAAACGATTCCATTGGGCTGAATCTATTTTAATTTCTGAGTTTAAAAGAAAATCTTTATCGCTTAAAGAAAAAAAAAGTTTTAAAATATAATACACCTCGTTTCTAGGATGATCAAAATTGGTTAATCGATGGGATAAACAACTCCAAAGTTTATGTAATTGAAACTTCATCCAAGATATTCTAACAATACATCAAACCTTTTGATTCTTTCCCAATCTTTCCATTCTAAGAATGCACTATGTTGATTTTTTGCTATTTCGATAAACCCGAATGATCCAACATAAAACAAAAAATCATTGCTTTCTTTATGCCCAAAGGTTTTAGATAAACTGTTGATTTCTAGAATCATTCGCTCTCCTTCGAAGATTTTTAAACGAATCTTTTTACTTTGGTTTACATCGAATGTATTGAAATATAAATTTGTAAATAGATTTCCGAAATGATCATAATACACAATTTTTCCTTTAAATTGTTTGGAATGATTGAAATCTACGTATTCTGGTACAGGAACATTTTCGTTTAAGTGAATATATTTAATTTTATTCGTAAATTTTTTTAATAGAAAAGGATTTTTAGAAATTAAACCAGTAGCCGGTGCAAAAATATCTCTACCATGAAATGTGCTACTTATATTGTATTCTAACCGATAATTTTTTAGTTGATCTAAATAGATTTCTTTGAGTTTTATAGGCAAAATTTCATAATATTCGATTTTTGCTTTGAATTTAGGATCACGAATTAGAACAGAAACTAACCCATTATCCGGTAAGATCAAAAAAGATTTTTGGATTTTAACAATAAGCGGTTTTCTTTCTGTACCTACACCTGGATCCACTACCATACAAATAATAAAAGGATTTTCTAAATTTTTGTAGCAATAATACAAAAACCAAGAAGCATATTCAATATCATAAGGAATCAGTTCATGCGATAAATCAATTATCTTCGACTTTGGGTTTATTATACTAATCCTACTTTTTAGAATTCCCACATAAGGATCGCGACTTCCAAAATCTGTCAAAAGATATACTATTCCCATTCGATTGTCCCTGGGGGTTTTGTTGTTAAGTCGTAAAAAAGATAAGAGATTAAATTCGTATTATAAATTTTTTCTGATAATTCTTTTAATAATGTAATGGGCATCTCGTATACAGAAGCTGTCATAGCATCGGTTGAACAAATAGGACGAAGGACAATGCTTTGTTTTTTGCTGTTATCAACTAGCGGCAGTAGTACAACTGGACATTGCCAAATATCGTAGTAAATGTTTTTTTCGTTAAGAAAATTGTCAACAATATTATCGATAATTTGCAAGGTTTCAATTCTTTGTGGAGTTAAGTATTGATGAGTTTCTAAATGCAAATGGGATATATTTTTATGATCAAAAGGAATGAATAAAATCACTCGATTAACATCATAGATTAAGTTGGGAATTTTTCGTGCAAGTTCTAGGTAAATTTCCCACTGAAAATTCGAAAAGAAATCTTTCTGGGGTACAAGAACCGCTGGATGGGCATAACTGCGTTTATCACCTTGTACACCGACGGATTTAATTGGCAATAAATAAATTTCTAATGAATGTTGATGGAGCTGATTCTGCAATTCTTGTGGTAAGGATTCTTTTATAGGTTGAATTCCTCCAGATTGTTGCTGATTGCACAAACATCTTACTGCAAGTCCTGGTCCTGGGAAGGGATGTTTTTCTACTAAATCGCGAGGAAGACCGAGAAGCTTTCCAATTTCTCTTACTTCGTCTTTGTATAAATCTCTTAATGGTTCTACTACAAGTCCTTTTTCTAACAACTCTTGGATAATTTGAACGCGATTATGATGGGTTTTAATCGTATGACTAAATTTGGTAGAGCCAGATTCAATTGTATCGGGATAAATGGTTCCTTGTCCTAACAACCATTCTTTTGTGTTTAAATTCAACTTTTTTACAGCATTTTGTTGGACTTCTATAAAGAGTTCGCCAATAATTTTACGTTTTTCTTCGGGTTCATATACATTTTTTAATCGCTCATAATACAAATCTTTTGCATCTTCGATGTATATATCGATTCCAACATTAGAAAGCATGATTTTGATCTTTTGTGATTCTTGATAGCGTAAGAATCCTGTATCTACCAACATTCCATAAAGATGTTCTTTATCTAAGATTTTTCCTAACAAAGCAAATGCAACTGTTGAGTCCACACCACCCGAAACAAGAAAAAATACTTTTTTATTTTCTAAGGATTTTTTTAAATAATTCATTAAATATTTTAAGTAAACTTCTAGATTCCAACTTTGTTCTAAGTTACATATTTTTATAAAATTTTTTAAAATTTTTAAACCTTCTTGTGTATGTGCAACCTCTGGATGAAATTGAAGTCCAAAAATTCTTTTTTCTGGGTTCTCTACAACAGCGTATTTACAATCTTCTGTGGAAGCGATGCATTTAAAATCCTCTGGAATTTTGATTACCTCATCCCCATGACTCATCCACACAATAGATTTTTCTTGTAAACCATCGAGGATTAGTGACTTTTCGCGTATATTTAAGATTGCTTTTCCATATTCACGGTTTTGAGCTTTTTCTACGTTACCACCCAATTTATGCATTAAATATTGATGACCATAACATATACCAAGTATAGGTATTCCAAGATGCAATATTTTATCATCAATCATGGGAGCATCGCTATCATAAACAGAACCAGGTCCACCAGATAGAATTATACCTTTAAAAAAATGGTTTTGATTTTTTTCGAAAAACTCATCTGGCAGCAAAATTTCGCTATATGCTCCTAATCGGCGAATTTTCGATGCAATAAGATGTGCATATTGCCCACCAAAATCAATTACTGCAATACCGCCCTGAATTTGTTCTTGATAATCTTTGAATTGAATCATAAAATTCTATAAATCTAACAAATGACCTAATTTCTTTTTCTTAGTTTCTAAGTAAAACTTGTTTTCTTCTTCTGGTTCGATTAGTAATGGGACGCGTTCTACGATTTTTAATCCATAGCCTTCTAATCCAACGATTTTTTTCGGATTGTTGGTCATAATTCGAATGGTTGATAATCCTAAACTTCGAAGAATTTGTGCACCTATTCCATAATCACGAAGATCCGGAGGAAAACCTAACTTTTCGTTAGCTTCTACTGTGTCATAACCTTCGTCTTGTAATCTATATGCCTTTAACTTATTCACAATTCCAATACCTCTACCCTCTTGACGCATATATAAAAGAACACCTCTTTCTTCGCGAGCGATGAGTTTTAAAGCTGTATCGAGTTGTTTTCCGCAATCACATCTTAGAGAATGAAAAATATCTCCTGTTAGACATTCGCTATGGACTCTAACTAATACATTCTCTTTTCCGCGAACATCCCCCATAACTAATGCAATGTGGATTTTATCATCGATGGTAGTGGAATATGCATATATATGAAATTCACCATATTCCGTAGGTAATCGAGAATCAGACTCTAATTTGATTAAAGAATCTGTTTTTAAACGATAACGAATCAAATCTTCTATTGTATAGATGTTTAGTCGATGTTTTTTTGCAAACTCCATCAACTGAGGTAGACGAGCCATTGTACCATCATCATTCATAATTTCGCAAATTACCGCAGCTGGTTTTAATCCTGCTAATTTACACAAATCTACGGATGCTTCGGTATGTCCCGCCCTTCGAATTACACCACCAGGAACTGCTTGTAAAGGAAATATATGTCCTGGTTTAACTAAATCTTCGGATGTTGTATTGGGATCTATTAGGACTTGAACTGTTTTTGCTCTATCATAAGCAGAAATTCCGGTAGTTACACCGTGTTTTGAAGACGCATCGACAGAAACAGTAAAAGCTGTACGATATTTTTCTGTATTATCTTTTACCATTGGTTCTAGTTGTAATTCTTTAATACGCTCGCTCTCCATTGGTACACAAATCAATCCTTTACCATAGGTAGCCATAAAATTGATGGCTTCTGGTGTAGCAAATTCCGCAGCAATTACGAGATCCCCTTCATTTTCGCGGTCTTCGGAGTCCACCAAGATGATCATCTTTCCTTTTTTTAAATCTTCTATGGCATTTTCGATTGGAGAGATTTGTATTTCCATTTTATTCATCAATTAATGTAATTCTGCTCTTAATGACAAATTTTTTTCAATGTAGTTCGAATCAAATCATTTTTATTTTTTAGTAGAAGTATGATGATTCGTAAACAGAGTAGCTTTTGATCTTTTAGGTATTCAAATATTTTTAGAAACGCCCAGTAATGATACAAATCATTGATTTTAAATAAAGTTTAAAATTTTTATATATATTTTTATTATAATTCTAAATTTAAATTGACAAAAATGATTGTGTTTATTAAATTGTGAAAATGACTACACATTTTTTGTATTGGCTTATTTTTATTGTTGTAATTTCTATGATGTTAGCAATCGATCTATGGTATACAGATCACAGCAAAACAAAAATGGGATTAAAGCATGCTCTTATTTGGAGCGCTATTTGGATTGGAGTAGCTCTTTTGTATAATATTTCTATTTATTTTAAATTTTCCGATGGTCATATTAAAGCAATGGAATTTCTAGCAGCATATTTGATGGAAAAATCTTTGTCAGTAGATAATTTATTTGTTTTTATTATGATCTTTACTGTAATGGGTATTGAAGATAGAGACCAACCCCATATTTTAAAGTGGGGAATTCTAGGCGCAATTTTTTTTAGAATCATTTTTATTCTTACAGGTGTTGCTCTTATCGAAAAGTTTGATTTTGTAATCTATATCTTTGGTGCAATTTTACTTTTTACTGCTTACAAAATGGCTTTTATGGAAGAAAAAAAAATTGAACCAGAAAAAAATCTTTTCGTAAAGTTTGTTTCTAAGATTTTTCCCGTTAAAACAAATAATGTGCACAAGTTTTTTGTTAAAGAAAATGGTAAATTATACATAACCAATCTTTTTTAACACTTGTTTTAATCGAATCAACGGATATAATTTTTGCATTAGATTCAATTCCAGCTGTAATTGCAATTTCAAGAGATCCGTTTATTATTATCACATCAAATATTTTTGCAATTTTAGGTTTAAGAGCTTTGTATTTTGCTTTAGCTGGAATCATGGGTTTGTTTCGGTTTCTAAAATATGGAATATCATTTTTACTCTTTTTCGTTGGTGTTAAGATGTTGATTTCAGATTTTTATCACGTTCCAATTAATATATCGTTGTTTGTAATAGCAATCACATTAACAATATCTATCTTAGCTTCTGTTTTAATCAAAGAAAAACCTAAAACATAGTTTTTTGTAATATCAGCCATATTTTAAAAAACGATCTACTTGATCATCGAAGCATTTCTGTGTTATGATACATTGATTTGTAATGATTGAAAATCAATAGAAATGAGCTATCATTATTTTAGGAATGAACAGTTCCTGAATAGTTTTTTTGCTAGGGTCTTGAAAAATTTTTTGTTAATAATTCACACGAAATGATATTAAATAAATATGAAGATACAAAACTTTTATACAAATAAAAAATGTAGAACATCGATCAACATTACTCAATTTCATTATGTGTATTTGATTTATCTTACAGAAACCCGTTTTAATGGGGATCTTTCTTTAACGATGGATTATTTGTTCAAAAAATATTTAGCCTATCTATATAAATCTAGCCAAGCACCCAATAAGAGAACATTAACAGCAACTTATCAGCCAAGGACAAAAAACTATTTAGTACGCACAATCCATATTCAACCCACGTATTGGGGCAAGTTGCAGGAACTCAGGTTTTTTTTAGGATTATCGATGAGTTTTATCATTCGCATCCTGTTAGACTGGGAAATGGAAGAAGAACAACGTCCCATTGACCCTATATTGATAAAACCACCATTAAACTTCGAGGATGAGGAAATACATGCTGCCATCCAACTTGGACATAATTATTCTTCATATAATAGAGTGAATCATGTTAATTTAGAGGTTTATAGTGAATTTTCTTGTCCGGCAGCTTAAAATTTATAGATTATAAATAAATTTTATTTTTTTTATTTATAATTTTATTTTATATTTTCAACCTGAAATGTTCCCATATTGTACTAAAAAATTTTTTGTTAAGGCAATAAATAACATTTACTTCAAATCCTTTATATTAAAACAAATTTTATTTTTTCTCTATGAGTTTATCTGGTTCAAGTAAATCCTCTATACGATAAGCAGAAACTTCGTAATAATTATCTTTATATAGTACTAAATATTTCACATAGCTTTTTCGTCCTAAGATCATAAATATTTCTTTTTTTGTTGCTTCCAAATCTTGGGATATGTCTAATTCAATTGTTAAATTCAATGCTTCCCAATCTTTATCTTGGGGTTTTTGTGTATTATAAAACTTGGTTGCTTTAAAATTCACAATTTCTTCTACAATTCCTTCCATTGCTGTATTTTGTAATTTCGCTGGTTTTGGTTCAATCAACTGCCAATCTTTTGCTGCTTTTGCATAAACATATCGATTGTTTTTATAGCTCAACGCGATCTTTTGAACTTTATTTTTATCAATATTAAAAATAGAATGATTTCGGAAATAATCCACATCTTCGTATCCGGACTTAATTTTTAGGTTGTATTCTACTTGATAAATTTTATTTTCCTTATTGAGTTGAACATAACTGCTATTATTTCGTATGCTCACATATCCAATTTTTAACTCATCTTGCTTTTGATTTTTATATTCAATAATGATTTTTGCTGATTTTTCGTTAATTCCCGCCATAGAACGATTTTCTTGTGTGTCTGGAATTTCGTAATATCGTTTTAGATCTTGTAGGGTTTCGATAAAAGATTTTAGGTTCTCTTTATCTAATTCATATTCTTGCTGATTGATAATGACTCTACCAGAAAGATTTTGAATATATTCCTCTAAGTTTTTGAACTTTGTTGGAGCATTCAGAATTTCTACCTGATATTCTAACGATTTATCCGGAAATGTAATTCGAATCTTTTGAATTTCTGATAATCTTAAATCCAACAATTTGGGCGCTTTTTCGTAAGTTTTACTCAATAAATGAAAAGGATCATTCAAAAACAAAAAAACCAAGAATAATAATAGATTTAAAACGAATAAAGATAAGCCTAGATTTTTTTTAATTTTTTCCATCATTGCTCTACTCCTTTTTTTCTGTATCGATTTTTTAAACGAATAAATCCATAAATACCTAAAATAACAGGAATTGTCAATGTATGGATCCAAGCAAAAATCTTTTGTAATTCTACGGGGAATTGATATTGAATTACTGAGATAAAGGGCATCTTAGAACGAACTGCAATCAAATCAGTATCTCCTTGTAAATATTCTAATAGGTTTTGAACAAAAGAGTAATTGACTTTAAAATATTCAATGTTTGCTTCGTTTCTAAAAAAGATATCAGAAACTAAATAAGGAGTTCCTATCAATAGAATCTTACCTTCGGTATTTGCTAATTGACCTTCTAAAAAAGAAGATGCAAGTTCTTTGGATTTGATTTCTTTAAAAGCACTTCGAAATTTACCTTGTGCAAGTATCATCACTGGTAAAGAAGCATTACTAAATGATTCACCTTCTTGTAGAGGTTTTTGTCCAACAAATTGTAAATCTTTTAAACTTAGCGAAGTTTCTTTACGAAGAATTGCTTTGGGAGTTGTTTTTACTAATACATAATACTTGACTTCGGGTTGTTTTTGTGGATCATAACTTAAATCCGAAAACCAAGGAAAAATCACATAAGAAATATTTTTCGTTAGATCATGCTCTGTATTGATATTGTCTGATTCTTGGGAATAAAATGCCCAAGATGGATTTGGATATCGACCTAAATACTGTCCTAATATATCGACTTCGGGCACTGCTAAGGCTGGTTCTAAAACAATTCGTTCTTGAATTTGTAACCCATAATTCGATAAAAATTCATTCCATTGTTTAACTTCTTCTGGTATGGTAGTAAAACCTCTACTACCAGAACTAATTCCTAATTGTAAAAATTGTGGGTTCGGTGGACTTATAGTAAAATCAAACCCTTTTAAGAATAAAACTAAATTCCCCCCTCTTAACAAGAATTGGTCAAGATAAAATTGTTCAGACGAAGAGAGTTTGGGAAGACCAGCAAGAATTAACGTTTCGATTGTTTCAGGAATCGGTCCATTTAACTCAATCTCTTTGATTTGTCCAAGATCCTTCTCGATAAGGTTTTTAAATGCATAGAGATTGTCTTTATCTTGATCTAAACGCGATTGCCATCTTCTCATCTGTAGAGTTCCATTACCTCTTACATATCCTATACCACTGATGGTTTTCTCGTCTTGAAAAAATCGTTTAACTTCTTTTAAAAAAAGATATTCGAAATTTCCTACTATACCACCTTGCTCTACAAGAGAAATCGTAGTAGATTTATCTCCATATTGCAGGTAGATACCAAAATATCCCATCCTTACAGAAGCTTTATGGAGATCTGCTTCTTCGATGGGAATACCTTGGATGCCGCGTTTTGTTGCTAAACTTCGTTCTTCTTCTGTTATTGGGCTGATAATTTTTAAATGGATTTTCTCTTTTCCTACGCGTTTTATATCTTCTAATAAATAGATTATAGGCTGAATTTGAGCAACCAACTGTCCAGGTATATCTCTACTAATATAGGCTTCTATTAATAATGGATATTTGAGTTTTTTTAATACACGAGAAGTACTTTCGGATAAGGTATTCACCTTTCCTTTAGAAAAATCCCACTTTATATTTAAGCTATAAGCAATACCATTAATTAAAACAAATAAAATCAAAATATTGATAAATATAAATACTTTATGATTAAATATCTTTTTTACATCCATAGAATCCCTCTAATATTTTTTGATTAATTGAACGTTTAAATAAAGCATCAATGCGATAAAAGAAAGGTAATAAACCAAATCACTAAATAAAATCATCCCTTTCGAGAAAGAAGTAAAATGATAACTTATCGAAAAAAAACCAAAAATAAAATTCCATTCTGGTGGTAAATGCTGTGTTAATAAATAATAATTGCTTAAAAACATGAATAAACTAACAAAAAACGTAATGATAAATGCAACAATTTGCTCTTTTGTTAATGCAGAACATACCATACCAATGCTAATATATGCACCAGCCATTAGGATAGAACCCAAGTATAATGTAAAAGTTTTTCCCCAATCCATCATCCCCATGAGAGATATACTTAAAGTAAGAGGAATTGCAGCCAAAATAATCAAAGAAACAAAAGTCCAGCTTGCAAGATACTTAGCAAATACCAACTGAAATTCTGTATAAGGCAAGGTCTTTAAAATTTCTATGGTTCCAGTTTTTCGCTCTTCTGCCCAAACCTTCATAGTCACTGCTGGCACAAGTAAAATAAACGTAAAAGGAAGTAGATTCATATAAGATTCAACACTTGCAATTTGTGCATCCCAAAAACCTGGAATCAAATCAAAAATTCCTAAAAAGAAAAACAGAAAATTAAAAAAAATTGTAATCACCATAAAAACATATCCGCTTGGAGTATTAAAAAAAGATAATAATTCTTTTTTATATAAATATTTTATAGATTTCACCTCCTACCTCCTTTAATTGATGGTTAATTCTCTAAATACTTCTTCTAGGGAACGTTCTAACGGTGAAAACTCTCTTACTTCCCAATCTAAACGTTTGATTTCGTTAAAAAGATGTTCTGGTTTGTCTTCTCGAAGTTCGCAAATATATCGTTTAAATTCGGATTGAAGTATATTTTCTTCTTGAACATTCTTTACAATAGGAACTTTTTTTAATTCTTCTAGAATATTTTCGCGATGGGATTTTGCTACAATCACGATAAAGTTGGATCGTTGTAATTCTTCTACTTTTCTATCTGCTACAATTTTTCCTTTGTTGATGATGATGACTCTATCACAAACATCTTCGACTTCTTTTAAAATATGAGTAGAAAGAATTAAAGTTTTTTCTTTGGACAATCCTTTGATAAAATTTCGAATCGAAATGATCTGATTTGGGTCTAATCCCGTTGTGGGTTCATCTAATATGATGATTTCTGGATCATGGATTAAGGTTGCAGCTAATGCAGCTCTTTGACGAAAACCTTTCGATAATAGAGATAAGGGTGTATATAAATGTGATTGTAATTCCAATGTTTCTATTAGAAAATCCATTCTTTCTTTGATTCTATTTTGTTCTAATTGTTTTGCATAAGCCATAAACTCCAAATATTCGATTACCAGCATTTCTGGATACAAGGGATTGGATTCGGGCAAATATCCGATTCGTTTCTTGATTTCGATATGATTTCTGGGATTTTCGTCAAAAGGAATTCCTCCAATTTCTATATAACCATTCGTAGGGGATAAATAACCTGTCAATACCCTCATGGTAGTTGTTTTGCCTGCACCATTTGGACCAAGAAGTCCCGTAATTCCACTAGATGGATCTATATAAAAAGAAACGTTATCTACTGCACAAAATTCACCGTATTTTACTGTTAAATCTTTGACGTTTATCATCAAAGGACAATTTCTATAAAGATAAGTTTTATATCAAGTATTTTAATGGGATGATATAATCTTGCATTTTGATTGAATTATAGATTGAATAATCAAAATTTTTAATAAACCAATCATCTGTCTCTCCATCTGCAGAAAAGAACATAAATAAATTTTTTTATAAACGAAAATTTTTGTTGAACATTATCAGTGAAAATTAAATCTAATGATTAAAGGAGATTTGGTATGAAAAACAACCTAAAACTTATTTTATTTATTTTTGTTCTAGCTTCGAATCATCTATTTTCGCAAGAGACTAAAAAATCGCTGATAGACGAAGAAATAAAAAAAAGAGATGCATCTGGTTCAAAAGCCTTAGTAGTTTTTAAAAAAGGAAATACATTTTTAGTTAGAGATAACAAAAAATCAGAAATTCAACCAAACACCATCATCCAAGAAAATGATGTGATCAAAACCGAAAATGACTCTTATGTAAACTTACAACTTTCGAATGGTGTTATAGTAAGGATTGGAGCTAATAGTCAGGTAACATTAAATCAAGTTTTAAGAAAAGAAAATCGAGAAGAATACAATTTACAACTTTCGCAAGGAGAAGTTCTCTCTAAAGTAGAAAAAGATAAAAAAAAGCAAATCAAACTTGATATACAATCTCCCACAGCAATTGCATCTGTAAGAGGTACGGAATTTTTGGTAGAATCGAAATCAAATTCTACTACCATAGCTGTAAACGAAGGTAAAGTAGAAGTATCGAGTATTGATGGAAGTCAAAAACAAACCATTGAAGCAGGTGAAAAAATCGTTGCAACATTCAACGAACAAAAGAAATCCATCATGGATACTTACGAAAAACAAAAATTCAAGATGATTCAAGAACTAGAAAAAACGAAAAAACAAAATTTCGAAAATGTATTAAAACAAATAGAACAAAACCAAAAGATGATAGAAGAACAAAAAAATAAAATCCAACTACCACCAAATCCATTTCAAAAATAACATTGACTTAATATTGTCATAAGAAAAAACATTCTTATGACAATATCCCTTACCAATGAATTACAAGAAATCATCGAACGTTCAAAGAAGTATATAAGTTATGCAGAAACCATAGCAAAAAATTCCAAAGAAGCATTTCAGATCATTCGACAAACTTCGAAAAATCAACGAAATCAAGTATTAACGAACTTAATCGATTTAATGTCAAAAAAAGAAAATCAAGAATATCTAATAGAACAAAATCAAATTGATGTTGATAATGCACAAAAAAACCAATTAGCCCCAGCTCTGATCGATCGCTTACGATTAAGCAATAAAAGAATCGAAGAGATGATCCAAGCTTTACAAGATATTGTCAACTTACCCGATCCAGTTGGAGAAATCATCAAAGGTTATACATTACCTAACGGAATTGAGCTAATTCAAAAACGCGTACCCCTAGGTTCTATTTTTACCGTATATGAATCAAGACCTAATGTGACCATCGATGTGGGAGCTCTTTGTATCAAAAGTGGAAATTCAGTTATCTTACGCGGTGGCAAAGAAGCATTTTATTCCAACAAAGCTTTGTATGAATTCTTTAAGCAAGCATTAATTCAAGCAAATTTATCCGAAAAAATCATCCAATTCGTAGAAGAAACCGATCGTGCCTGTATGTTTGCTTTACTCCAAATGGATCGATACATCGATTTGGTGGTTCCTCGCGGTGGAGAAGCTCTTATACAGTTTGTTAGTTCTAACACAAAAATTCCAGTAGTAAAACACGATAAAGGTGTATGCAACCTCTATATTGATGAATCTGCTATTTTAGATAAAGCAATCACAATCAGTATTAATGCAAAATTACAAAGACCCTCTGTTTGTAATGCAATAGAAAATTTACTGATCCACGAAAAATTCCCTTATGCGAAAGAATTATTAGAAGCATTGCATAATGCAGGTGCACAGTTATTAGGATGCGAAAAAACACGAAAAATTTTCCCTCAAGCAAAACCCATCGAAGATCCCGACATAGAATATAGTACAGAATATTTAGACAACCGTTTATCTGTTAAAATTGTTTCTAATTTAGACGAAGTAGTATCGTTTATCTATAAATATGGTAGTGGTCATTCCGAAGGTATAGTAGCAGAAAATTATTCTGTGATAGAAGAATTCCAAAAAAGAATCGACAGTGCTGGTATTTTTATTAACTGTTCGACAAGATTCCATGATGGTGGACAGATGGGTATGGGAGCAGAGATAGGTATTTCCACCCAAAGAATGCATGTGCGAGGACCGATGGGATTAAAGGACCTAACAACTACTATGTATATTCTTAAAGGAAATGGTCAAATTCGTACATGAAAATTCCTCGACTTTTTTATGGGGGATCTTTTAACCCGGTCCACAAAGGTCACTTAGCTACAATTGAATATGTTCTAAAAGAAAAGATTTGTTTAGAGATTTTCATAGTACCCAACTATCAATCCCCTTTAAAAGATAAAACAGAATATGCATCCGAAAATGTTCGTTTCGAAATGCTTCAATATGCACTACGTTCTTATTTCGAAGATGATCTATTTTTTAAGATTCAACTTCTGGATGTAGAAATAAAAGAAAAAAACGTTAACTATACAGCAAATACCCTAAAAAAAATAGATAATTCTGTTAAGATGGGAATTCTCATTGGAGCAGATAGTTTAGAAACATTGCATCTCTGGCGAGAAATTGAGTGGATCTTAACCTACTATCCATTTTATGTTGTTCCAAGAGCAAATATTTCTTTGACGAAGACACAAAGTCAAATCCATCAACTTAAAGGTTTTTATCCTATGGCAGATTTTATTCTGTTAAATTTTATCCCTCCCAATTGTAGTGCTACGGAAATTCGAAAAAAAATAAAAGAAAATGCTCAATATCAAGAATTAAAAGATTGTCTTCTACCCGAAACCTATTCTTTAATCAAAAAATACAATCTTTATTATTAATTTATAAATAAAATCAATTAGTTTTATTTAAAATCTTTTCTGCAATCATAAGGTTCGAAGTGCCCGGATAAAACTGATAACCAGTACCAAAGGGCAAAGGTTTTACATTTTCTTTTTTATCGTAAATTTTTTTTAAATCTGCCTGAAAGCGACTTGCAAATAATGGTATAGGTTTAGTATAAGTGCCATAAAACGTCAAATGCCAAATGGATCGATCAAAGGATTTTAATGGCATACCTGAATCATCTTGTATAACATAATGACTATTTGCAAGAATAAATTCGCGTATTTTCGAAAATGAATCTCTATACATCAAATACGAAGCTGCTTTTAAAAATGTTACAAAAGGAGATTTTTTTTGTAAAACTTCTAGAAAATATGGATGTTGATTTAAATTTTCGTTAGAAATATCCACCTGATAATAAGTAATTGTTCTAATTTTTTCTGAATGATTTTTAAAATAAAAGCGAATTCCTTTAATACCCTTATCGGAAGAATTTTCTACAATGCCATCAGATAGTAACGTCACTGGTGTTACTCTGATAATTTGACTTTCATTATAAACCAAAAATGTAAGTATGATAGGAGCAACCCCATCAAGTTTTTGGAAGAAATCCACCTTCATATCGTTGGTTCTAAAAAAAGAATAATTCAAGATACTTTTTAAACTATCGCGAATAAAATACAAATATCGATTTAAGTCTTTTTCTTTATAGGTTGTGATATCTCTTAAATAGCCAGGTGGTTCCAAACCAAACAAAATATATTCTTTTGCACAAGGGAAAAGTATCTGTGCATTGAGCATATCTGGACCACTAAATGGATAAAAAAGTGTATGATCTTTATTACAAAAATGTGCTAACTCTACCTGAGTCCAATCACGCATTTTTTTTAGTCGAATATCTTCTGCTTGTTTCCATGCCTTTTGCATTTCGTTGTAATGATTGAAATATGCATTTGTTTTGACGATATTTTGGTATACTTCTAATGTAATTTTCTCTTGTGGTTTTACTAAACCAGCTAAAACCTTCCCTAAAAGATTTTTTTCTTCGTCTATTTTTTCTATGGTTTGGCTTTGATTGGTTGGTTGTTTATATTTTTCATCACAAGAAATATGATTAAAAGATATTATTAATATTATTGATAAATAAATATAAATATTTTTTCGTTTTGTCATAAAACTGGTAACGTTTTAGTTTTTAGGTAAAACGTCAATAAAAAAATTGCCAGAAAATTGAGCATTTTATTTGTGGTTTATTATAATTTTATAAAGAGGAATTATGACTTCTAAACTATTAGAAGAAAAAAAAACATCATCTTTAAAACGTCAATTAGGTCTATGGACTGCTATGTTTGTTGTTATGGCAAGTATGATTGGTTCGGGGATATTCGGAAATACTGGAATCATTCAGGCTGCGGTTCAAAATTCTTATGTAGTGTTATTTCTTTGGATTCTTGGTGGAATAATTGCATTATCAGGAGCATTGTGTTATGCTGAGCTTTCTACGTTGATGCCTCATGCAGGTGGAGAATATGTATACTTAAAAAATATTTTTGGATTACTCCCATCTTTTTTGACGGGTTGGGTTTCTTTTATTGTTGCATTTTCTGCCCCTGCTGCATCAGCTGGCTTACTTGCAGGGGATTATATTCACAAAGCCTTGCTCGTAATCGATCCAAAGAGCGAAATTACCTTATTCTTTGCAGATATTTTTGGGAAAAAAATTTTTGGTAGTTTTTTAATTCTTTTTTTTACGATTGTACACATAGTAGAAGTAAAAAAAGGAGGATATCTACAGAACTTGTTAACAATCTTAAAAGTATCGTTTATTTTGTTATTTCTTTTTTTTGGGTTTTTTGTAATCTATCAAAACCCTCATTATGATTTTAATCAAAACCTAAAAAATGTTCCTGTGGAATGGAGTGGTATTGGTCTTGGTTTATTATTTGTGATGTTTGCATATAGTGGTTGGAATGGTGCATCTTATCTTGCAGAAGAGATACAAGAGCCAGAAAAAAACCTACCTCGCGCGTTGATTGGTGGTACTGTATTTGTAATGATACTATACTTTTTATTAAATCTGCTCTATTATTGGTCTACACCAGCACAGCAATTAGAAGGACAAGAAGCAATAGCTGCTATCACTGCATCAAACCTATTTGGAAGCAATATAACTACATTGTTTAACATAGGCTTTTTTATTATACTTTTATCGACAATTTCTGCAACAATTATGATTGGTCCACGTGTATATTATGCAATGGCAAGAGACAATCTATTCTTTAAAGCAGCAGGACATCTTCATCCAAAATTCAATACACCAGTAATGTCTTTTGTAATTCAAGGTATTTTAGCAATCATCTATATTTGGAGTGGTACTTACGAACAAATTCAAACCTATATGGGATTTGCTCTATCTATATTCCCCGTTATGTCAGTTTTAGGTTTGATTTATCTAAGAAAAAAACATCCCCAAATAAAAAGTCCCTATCAAACGCCATTTTATCCCTTATTTCCAGTGATTTTTATTGTATTTTCTGTCATTACAATGATAGTAAGCTACATTGGAAGACCATTAGAATGCACCATAGCAATATTAGCAGTTCTTTCCGGAATTCCTTTTTATGTTTTTTGGATCAAAGTAATCCATAAAAATCAAGATGTACGAGATATTCGTAAAAACATTTTGAATTATCCGTTCAAATAAAAATATGTTTGAAATTTTTTTATTCTGAGATATTATTTTGTTATGGATGCGCTAAAAAGAATGGAAGTTGTAAAAGGTGATATAACTAAAATGGAAGTTGATGCAATAGTGAACGCAGCGAATAATTCTTTACTAGGTGGTGGCGGTGTTGATGGTGCAATTCATCGCGCAGCTGGTCCACAACTATTAGAAGAATGTAGAACGTTAGGTGGTTGCAATACAGGCGATGCGAAAATCACCAAAGGATATCGACTTCCCGCAAAATATGTAATACATACAGTTGGGCCAATCTGGCATGGAGGACATCACAACGAAGCAGAATTATTAAAATCCTGCTATAAAAAATCATTAGAATTGGCAAGGCAATACAACATTAAAACAATTGCATTTCCTTCTATAAGTACTGGAGCTTATGGATATCCCATCGAAAAAGCAGTACCCATCGCCATAGAAACAGTAAAAAAAGAACTCGAAAAATATAACTTACCCGAAAAAGTATATTTTGTTTGCTTTACAGAAGATGTATATAATGAATATAAAAAATATATATAAATGAAATTATAACTTTTTTAAAAAATATCTCTTCGGTATCAAGAATAACATAAGAACAATATTTGCAAAAATAAAAATAACTATAAATTTTTTTTATAAATATATTATAATTTCAAGAATATTGATCTACAAAAATAGCAATAATTCTTCTTGATTCATAAAAACCTTGCTTTTTATAAAAATAATTATTTATCCAATGAGCTATTAGTTGCGTTTCTGAATTTCTTGTATCATCATGTAATAAATCAGGCAAAGGAATCCATGGAATTATGTCGTATCCGAGAGATTGCATTTCCCAGTCCAACATAATTCTTATCAGTGCGCTTATAGAATAGCCTACAAAATGTCGCATCTCGAATAATTTACTCCACAATACGGGATTCATAGATATTGTCTTTTTTTTGTATCGTTTTGTTTGTGGCTGATAGTTTGCAGTTTCTGTTTTTTTTCTCGGTGTGATTCTTATATGGTATAGATAATTCAGATATTTATTCAAAAGATAATAAATTGCAAGAGAATAATCACCTTCGTAATTTGTTTGAGCTATCTGTTTAAGAAATCCAAGATGCTGCATTTCAAGGTTAATACAAACAGGATAAAATTTTAGTGTAATATATCTATCTTGTATCATATAATATAAAATCTCATTTTGACAAAATATTATCATAAAAAAATTTAAGGTTTTGAAATTCTTCGATGGATAGTTTAATTTAATAAATAAAAATAAATTAACTCTAAGCTATATTTACCCCAAGTTTTATTAAACAAAAAAAACTATATTTTAAAGCAAATCTTAAAAATTTGGTTCTATGCAAAAACAAATTGTTGGATATTCGGTAAAAAATCAACCTATAGAGGTTTATTATAACCAAAATCCTAATGCGAAATTTTCTATTCTATTTCTTGGAGGAGTACATGGCAATGAATCCGAAGGTTTTATTTTTTTAGAACGTTTTCTTAAAGAAATTGATCAAAAAAACATAAAAATACCCTCAGAAATCTCTTTGTGGATTTGTCCGCGTATCAACCCCGATGGATGCAGTGTATTAAGAAGAACCAATGCTCATAACGTAGACTTAAACAGAAATCTACCAACAAAAGATTGGACTTCTGATTTTACCGAACCCAAATATTATCCTGGTCCCTATCCTTCGAGTGAACCAGAAACCATTGCTACATTAGTTCTAATCCATAACATAAAACCTAAATTCATCATTTCTTTTCATTCTTACGAAAACCCCATGATCAATTACAACGGTAATTGCTTAGAATTAGCTGAAGAAATGGCTAAATACAATCACCTTGAACCCAAAGGCGATATAGGTTATCCTACACCAGGCAGTTTAGGAACTTATGCTGGTTTCGAAAACAACATTCCCACAATCACTCTCGAAATTTTAAGAGGACAAGCACCAGACGAAGTTTGGAAACAACATCTCGATGCAATACTAAAATCCTTGGAATTTTATTTATAAATCTAAAAGGAGTTATTTTATGAATCAACATACAGAAAACTTAAAAAATCTGATCGAAAAAGCATATGACAATAATCAGCTATTAAGTGTTAAAGAATATACCAATGCTATTCAAGAAACCATGGAATTACTCAACAATGGACTTGTAAGAGTAGCAGAACCTATCTCGCCTGGAAACTGGAAAGTAAATGAATGGGTAAAAAAAGCAATCTTACTCTATTTTCGAATCACAAACTTACAAATCATCTCTGCGGGGGATCTAGTTTTTTACGATAAAATTCCTTTAAGAACTGATCATTCTCAAAGAGGGATTCGCGTTGTTCCACATGCATTAATACGTTATGGTGCCTTTGTAGAAAAAGGTGCTGTATTGATGCCAAGCTATGTAAACATTGGTGCTTATGTTGCAACAGGTACAATGGTAGATACTTGGGCTACGGTTGGTTCTTGTGCACAAATCGGAAAAAACGTCCATCTAAGTGGTGGTGTAGGTATTGGTGGTGTATTAGAACCGCCTCAAGCAAGCCCAGTCATTATAGAAGATAATGCTTTTATTGGTTCGCGTGCAATTATTGTAGAAGGTGTAATCGTAGAAGAAAGAGCGGTAATTGGTGCAGGAGTGATTTTAACAGCATCCACTCCTATTATCGATGTAACACAAGAAAAAGAAGTCGTCTATAAAGGAAGAGTACCTGCAAATTCTGTGGTTATATCAGGAACAAGAATCAAAAAATTTCCCGCAGGTGAATATGGAACTCCTTGTGCCCTCATAATCGGAAAAAGAAAAGCATCAACAGACGAAAAAACCTCGTTAAACGATGCATTAAGAGTATTCGAAGTACCGGTATAATGTATTTTTTACTGATTGTTTATTTAATCTTTATCTTGTATCTCTCTATAAAAGGATACGATAACTTAAAGTCGGATTCTTCTTATTTTTTTTCCTCCTATAAGACAAAAACACATCAATCCTTTTTATCAATTTTCGCAACAGAAACATCTGTTGCGACGATTTTAATCTTCCCTGCGGTAGGTTATAGCAAAAATTTTAATATCATATTTTTATGTTTTGGTTATATAATCGGTAGAATTGTTGTTGCCCTACTTTATTTAAAATATTATCATAAAATTTCTACCCTTTCTTTGTACGAATTTATAACCCATAAAGAAAGTAAAAAATTCTTATCGTTTGCTTACTTATTAGCTAAATATATTTCTGGAAGTGTTCGTTTTTACTTAGCAGGATATGGTCTTTATCAATTAACAGGATTATCCATTGAGTTTTGGCTTGTTTTTATTTTATTCGTCATCGGAATTTATAGTTTAACTGGTGGATTAAAGTCTGTTATATTAACCGATGTAGTTCAGGGGATTATTATTCTTCTTTCAAGTATTTTGATTTTTTATTTTTTAAGTTTAGAAAATCATGATTTGTTCGTAAGTATAAAACAAGTTCAGTTTGATATAAAAACTTCTATTTTTTTGTTTTTTGGAAGTATTTTATTAACGATTTCTTCTCATGGTGGCGATCAAGATATTCTTCAAAGAGTATTTAGTGTAGCAGATCTAAAAGAAGCTCAAAAATCTTTAATCATCTCTGGATTTCTTGCAAGTTTCGTTATTATGATATTTGTTTTGATTGGATATTTATTAACCAACCAACAATTAGACAAAAATTCACCTTTACTAGATTTTATCAATAAACTTGATAGTTCTTTCAGTTCGTTGATCATAAAAAACATCTTTATCGTAGTTCTTAATGCTGCTGCGATGTCTACATTGGATTCTTCGATTCATTCTACTGGCGCGATTTGGAAGAGCATTCTTAAAGATTTTAACAAAAACTATGCCAACTATATTTATAGCTTAATTTCTTTAATCATCATGTTTTTCCTATCGTTTTTATTTATTTATTCAAAAACAAACAAAGATTTTCTTTCTTTTGCATTAGGCTCAATGAATTATATAAATGGTACTCTATTTGCTTCAATTACCATGTTTGTAATCTATAAGAATAAACTCAATCGAAATACGGTTTTAATTATTCTTATCACCAATATCATCACGACTTTAATATGCGAATACTACTCGATTTATTTTGCTCTAACAACTATCATAAGCTTTTCTATTACATTCCTATTAGGCTGGATTAGTATAAAAAAATCATAATTTATTTTGTATAATTTCTTTATAAATTGTGATAAATTCATTCATAATCATTGCAGTAGCGCCCCAGATAATATGATCATGAATCCTAAAAACAGGCACATAAAGTTTTAACGGAATCCAATTCTTATAAACAGTTACCCAATGATTGGTTTTATTGTTTGGGTTTAAAAAATCGTTTAGATGAAAAAGCAGTAACGTTTCTACTTCGTCTACATCAACCTTAAATTCTGGTAATTTTTCTAAATAACCGACATAGGGATGAACCAGAAATTTGCTTACAGGTATATAAAGAGGTGTTAACTTCCCTAAGATTCGAACTTCGCTTTCTG
Organism: Leptospiraceae bacterium; assembly: GCA_026418015.1. GTDB lineage: Bacteria > Spirochaetota > Leptospiria > Leptospirales > Leptonemataceae > SKYB61. The sequence continues at coordinate 337,439 of JAOACE010000008.1, forward strand.
GAATTCCAATCTCTTCGTTTGCTTCTCTTAAAGCTGTTTTTAAATAGTCTTTATCTTTTTCTTCGAAAGAACCACCAGGTAAACTGATTTGATTTGAATGGGGACCTTTTTCCGTAGGTCGTTGAATCAAAGGGATTACCCAATCGTGTTTGCTTTCATCAGGAATCAAAGAAATCAATACTGCTGCATTTTTATAACTTTGGTTTTTAGGTGGATAGAAGTCTGATTCAAACAAACGACTACTCATCTCCATCCAACTTGATTTACCAGGAAGTGATTGTAAAAATCGTTCCTTTAACTTTTCTACGATTTGTTCAAATTTCATTCGGACTTAAAAATTCATCTTGATAGTAAAATTCAGAGATAGAAATTTTTTCACTTTGTTTGTTATAAACATCTTCTACTACAATCTTAAACCATCGTTGATAAACATTTTCTGGAAATTGTTTCGATTCTTCTAAGTTATCGTTAAATTCCTCTATATTCCAATATTGCCAGCCTTTTTTATTTTCTACATGGAGTAAGATTTCTTTTTCGTAGATGGGTTGATCAGGAAATCGATAATCCCTGTTAATATGATACAACTTTTGCTGGTATAAGATCAACCGAATCTTTTTGGGAATTTTGTATTTTAAATCGTCTTCGGATAAATAAATTCCAAAACGTCGAAGAGGATTTTTTTTTGGAGGAAATTTTGACATTACATGAGACGGGGAAATTTGCCAAACAAAAGCACATTCATTAGGTTTTATGAACAAAACATTTTCTTTTATTGACGAACCATCAGGACATATCTCAAAACATGATGTAGTAATCTTTTTATCAATGCATTGCTCTGTTTTTAATTCCTCTTCGAACAAAAAAGAATTCGTAGAATAAAAAACTGATTTATCCAAAAAGTCCATATTTTTTACAGTAAAATATGCTCTTATTGGCAACATTAAAAAGAAAAATAGATAAATCAAAAGAATCCCAGTTCTTAAAATCATTTTTTATAAGTTTTCTGTTTGATTTAAAAGGGTCAATTCAATTTTACGAAATCCAGATTTTTTCATTAGTATTTTATACACAAAAAAACTATTTGCTTTAAGGTTCAATAGAGTTTGATTGGTTTTAATATTTCTTAATATGGATTATTTAAGATTTTATGAATCTCGTTTTAAAGAAACAGAATTGATTTTTGACTCTTTACCCATTGCAGTTTTTGCCATCAACCAAATTTTTCGAATCATACGATTGAACGAAACAGCACTAACTTTTTGCAACGAAAAAGAATACAAAAATGTAATAGATGAATTATGCTACAAAAAAATCCACGGAAGAAACGAAATTTGCCCTTTTTGCCCTCTTTTAAACGAATGGAAACAAATGGAATTCAAAGAAAAAAAATACCATCGAATCGAAAAGATCATTAATTCCAAAGAAAAAACTTATAAGTTATCTTTTATTTTAACCTCTTATGGCAGTCTAAGACTAATCGAAATTATAGAAGATATTACGAAAGAAATCGAAAAACAAGAAGAAATGATACGTATAGAAAATTTAGCTACCCTCGGTACATTGATTTCTGGTATAGCTCATGAACTAAACAATCCCTTAACGGGAATCTCTTTAAACCTACAAAATCTAATATCAAACATTAGCAATTATCAAATTAACGAAGAAGAAAAACAACAACTCCTTTATCGTTTAAAATTAATCCAAAAGGATTTGATTCGAGCAAGCCATATCGTTTCGGACATTTTAAGTCTTTCCAAACCTGGTCTAAAAGAAAAACATCGTCTAGATTTACAAAAGATCATTCAAAAAGCAAAAGAAAACACAATCCGATTGTATCCTGTCCTTGCAAAAAAAATTCAATGGGATATACAAGAAACAGATCCTATTTATATTATGGGCAATGCTAACAAGCTAGAACGATTGTTTTTTAACCTGTTTAGAAATTCTCTACAAGCATACGACTACAAAGAAGGCATTATTGGAGTTCGTATAAAAACCCAGAACAAAAAAGTATTGGTGATTGTTTATGACGAAGCTGGTGGTATTCCAAAAGAAATCCTCAAAAAGGTTTTTATTCCCTTCGCTACAACGAAACATACATCCAAAGGTACTGGATTAGGTCTTACAATTTCCTATAACATTGTAAAAGAGCATGACGGAAAAATCAAGGTGCGAACTATCGATAATAAAACATTTTTCTTTATATTGTTACCCTTACCGAATAACTAATATGAAAAAACATAATATTTTAATCGTAGATGATATAGAATCAATTCGAATCGCTATCATAGATTTCTTATCTTCTGAATACAATGTTTTCTCTGCTTCTAACGGAATCGAAGCGTTAGAAATCTTAAAACACTACCCCATCGATATGATCATTTCTGATATAAGAATGCCCGACATGGATGGTATCACTTTACTAACAAACGTTCAAAAACTTTATCCTACGACAAAATATGCATTGATTACAGCATATAACATCAATGACTATATTCAGTATGCAAGGCAATATAAGATTTGGAACATCATACCCAAGTCTAGTTTTTTGGATTTGCAATTCATCAAATCCATGATCTATAAACTCTTATCGAACGATATTTTTGGTTTTGAGAAGTATTTTCAAGATATAAAAAAAATTTCTCTAAAAATTTCTGAATTATATAAATATTATAAACAAGATGATTTTATTCTACCTCAAAATACGATCTATCATATTTTTGTACAATCCGAAGAAGAACGCGAAAAAGTCTGCGATATGATCTTTACCCTTTTTAAAAAGAAAGAAGCGCCCAATATTTTAAGAATCCTTTTAGAAGAATTTTCCATCAATGCAAGAGATTATGGTTCAGAAAATTATAAGTATCCTATAAAAATTCAATTTGGATTATACGATAAAAAATTCCTTATAGGTGTAAACGACTACCGGGGTATTCTTAGTTTTGACGAAATATTATATCGTTTAGAAAGAAATATTCTTACAGATAAAAATGGTCTTCCTTTATCTATTAATGATATACATGGAAGAGGTTTTTTTATCGCAAGGGAAAATTTAGATCATCTTATTATCAATATAAAAGAAACAGAAGAAACAGAAATTTTAGGCATATTTGACTCGGATAACGAATTTCGCTATAAAGCAATTTCTCTTTACAAAACTAAACCTACTTCTAAATAACCCATATCATCAAAGAATATATAGAGTTTATCGCGATAGGTAAAAAAACTTCCTCTAGGCTGATTTATTGGTAAATAAAACAAAAAATTATGATGATTATCATAAACCTCTAAAAGATTTTCTTTTAAGACAAAAACAATGTTCTTGTAAAATGCACTTTCTCCAAGAAAAGAAACATCCAGACTAAGATCATTTTGATTTTTGATTTCGCTAAAACTTATCTTCTGATTTTCTATAAATAATTTATAAATTTTTTTATCTTTTAAAATGATGGTTTCTCTAAAATTTGGTATAAGAATAGAATCAAAATTATGCTGAAAAGAAATAGTATAAGGAAATACAACATTACTCTGAATCTCTTTATATTTTTTTAAATAAGGTTTTTCTGCATCAAAAAAAATTTCGTAAACACCAAAATAGTCTTGGGAACCTAAAAAATAATGAAAGACAACCTGATTATTTTTTACATAAAAACTTTTAAAAAATGCATGCTCAATTCCAGCGTTTAAAAAATAATCATTTTTTTCGTCGAAGAAAATAAACTTTCCATCGTTAAACAACAAATAGCATCGAGATTTTTCTATACACTTCAGATCCACTAAGAATAAACCATCAAATTCGTATAACTTTTGGCCATTAACTTCATAAACTTCTACTCCGGTTCTATCCGCATTGATAGTAATAATAAACCTACCATAAGGTTCAAAATAGGGATAAGCAGATGATTTTCGCTTCCAGAATATTTGATTGTCTTTTAAGAAAAATTCTATTTCGTCACCTACTTTTTTATATCGAACATATCCCTGCGGTATTAGAGAAAATGTATATAAATAATTTTTTTCTAATTTGGTTCGATTACTATCAACAAAATAATTTTCTTCGTAAATCCATTGAAATTCGGATTGTTCTAGGTAATCATTCCATCGGACACTCAATTGAGGTATATAAAAGTATTTTGCAGTAAAAATAAAAAAACTAATTGTTGCTGTTAAAATAAAAACAATTAAAAAAAGAAATATCTTTTTTACCATTTCTTAACTACAAGAAGGAACTTAATTCTTTCGCATTTTTACCAGTTCGTATTTTACGTAAAGCTTTTTTTTCTATTTGTCTTACTCTTTCTTTCGATAAGCCAATCATTTTACCAATTTTTTGTAGAGAATAAACAGGTCCTCCATCTAAACCAAATCGAAGCATAATGATCTTCTTTTCTCTTTCTGTCAATTCTTCTAGACTTTTTACGATTTCTTTTTTAAGTTCTTCGAATTCTACACTATGGAATGGTGCCTCGTTTTTTTCGTCATAAACACCATCAACAAGTGCGAAATCGTCAGAATCGACTAAGGGCGCATCTAAACTTAAATGATCTTTACTAATTTGCATTAGATGATTGATGTCATGAGGTTTTCTGTCGATGTATTCTGCAATATTTTCTATCGTTTTTTTTAAGTCGTGCTGATTTTCGAGAAAATGTTCTGCTTCGTCAATCCTTTTTAGATCTGCTATTTTATTCAAAGGGAGTCGAATCAACTGAGATTTTTGTTGTATTGCATATTTAATGGATTGCCTTATCCACCAAACAGCATACGAAATAAAGTGATATCCCTTTTCTGGGTTAAAGCGTTCTGCTGCGCGTATTAAACCTAAATTACCTTCGTTGATCAAATCCATTAAAGTTAAACCATAAGATTGATATTTTTTTGCAATCGATACAACAAACCTTAAATTTGCACGAACAAGTTTATTTCGTGCACTTTCGTCTCCTTTCATTGCTTTTATTGCTGTCTGATATTCTTCTTCTCTCGAAAGCATGGGGATTTTATGGATTTCGTTTAAATACCAGTTCAAAATAGAATCATTTAAATGTTTATCTTTTTTTTTAGAGAATTTTTTATTGGAATCTGTTAATTCTATCGTTTGCTGAAATTCAAATTCTAAAGTTTTTAATTCTTCTGGGGGAATTTCTTTTTCAGGTAAATTTTCTATGTCTAAAGGGTTGATTTTATAATTATCTGGAATGATTTCTTTGGGATTCGCTGCCATTTTTTTCGTTTTTTTTGATTGTTTCATTGTATTTCTCCTAAATTTAAATAATTATCATTTTAGAATAATTCTAAATTAAAAGTAAAGCAATTTTTTATTATCATCAAGCATTTTATTGATATTTTAATCATTTACTATATATGACGTAAAAAAAAAGAAAAAGTTTCACAAAATCCTTAAATTTTTGTAAAAATGCAAAAAATTTTAATTAGGTTATTTTAATTGAAAACCGATTCAAAATAAGCATCTTTTAATAGATCTTTTTCAATTGCGCCAAAAATAGAATTCTTTATGTTAGAATCATCCTTCGACAAGTCTGACAAAATGTTTTTGATTCTTTTTCTTTGGCTATTCGTTATGTTATTACACAAATTACAGGGTAGAATTTTCCATCCTTCGGATTCAACAAAAAGCCTTATCCATTCTTCTGATACGGAATACAATGGACGAATGATTCGAAGTTTTTCTTTTTTTGTATAATAAATTGGTTTAATAGTAAAAATTTTCCCTGCAAAAAACAAGTTTAAAAGCAATGTTTCTATTACATCATCCCTATGGTGCCCTAATGCTACTACATTATAGCCCATTTCCTTTGCTATGCGATGAATAATTCCTCGACGTAATCTACTGCACAAGGAACAATAGATTTTATTTGGTCTTGTTTTTTCTAAAACGATCTTATAAGTATTTTGATGTTCTATGCGATAAGGTATGTTCCATTCTTGAAAAATTTCTATTAGGCTTCGAGAATCATGTCCTGGTTGTCCTTGTTCTAAATGGAATGCCAATATATCAAAAGTTATGGGAGCTTTTTTTTGGAATTCTTTTAAAAAATATAACATTGTTAAACTATCTTTTCCACCACTTACAGCAACAAGGATTTTATCTCCATCTTGAATTAGATTGTATTTATGAATCACCTTTCCTATATGATGATTGATTTTATTGTACAAATTTTGGTTGCTTTGCAAAGCTCTTACTCCATTTATTGGTTTAATTCTAAATAGTTAAACAATTTTCTAAAATCTGATAAATATTTCGTATTTTCGTTCAATGGATCTAAAACCCATTCACCATCAACTACAAAATTATAAAAATGTATACCAGGAGTCAAATATGTTTTAAACCGAAAAACTCCCTTAGAATCTTTTTTTAAAATATTGATATCTGTATTCCAACGATTAAAATCTCCTACCACACTTACAGATTCTATATTCGATTTGTTTAGAATTCGCTTTAAATGTTTTTCGTGAACCTTAAATTCTACTAAATAGAATTTGGTTTGGTAGGCATTTTTTATTTCTAATACTTCGGTTCTATCAAGATAATGTTTTTCTGGGTCATCGAAATAATAATAAGAAAATTCTGTGTTATCTTGGATTCTGATCTCGTTATTGGTTGGATCCTTTTGCCAAACTCCATCAACATAGAATTTATAAAAATATTCAAAATTTGTTTCCCCAACATTTTGAACAATTGGTTGTAAATAATAAAATATTCCATAAGAATTACGCTTCATCTTAATTTTTTTGCCATTGGTAAAATTGCCAGCGATATAAACGTTTTTAGCCATCAAATTTCTGTAAGTAAATAAAATTCCTTTTTTTAGAATATTTTTTGATTCTGGATAGTCTTGCCAATCTAAAAAATGAACATATTCTGGTTTTTTAGGCTCTCTTAGTTGTTCCATTTGCTTTAAAGAAATTGTGGGTATTTCTTTTTGATTTTGTCGATTAAAGGGGAAGCTATACGAAAATTCCTCAGCAAAAAGATAAAGATTCGTAAAAGAATAAATCAAAACAAAATATTTAAACACCTTCATATTATTAATTATTGACTTTTATTGTTATTGTCGATAGTTTGTATATAGAACTTAAAATAATTTCTTATGGATCAAAATAGCAACGTAAATCTTATTGAAAACTTTTTAGAAGGATTAGACGAATACAAACCCGAATTTTTTTTCCCTTATGATAAGATTTTAAAAGACGATATAAAAGAAAAATTAAAACAAAAAGATCCAGAATTTATCGAAAAATACCAAAAATTATTTCCCTTTCCCTTATTAGAAGAAACTAAAGAAACACAAACCGAACCAGAATTAGATTTACAAACGCCTGATATCGATATTGAAGCTCAACAAGATTTACAAACACCTGATATCGATATTGAAGCTCAACAAGATTTACAAACACCTGATATCGATATTGAAGCTCAACAAGATTTACAAACACCTGATATCGACTTCGAAGCTCAACAAGATTTACAAACACCTGATGTCGACTTCGAAGCTCAACAAAATTTACAAACACCTGATATCGACTTCGATACTCAACAAGATTTACAAACACCTGATATCGACTTCGAGGCTCAACAAGACTTACAAACGCCTGATGTCGACTTCGAAGCTCAACAAGACTTACAAACACCTGATATCGACTTCGATACTCAACAAGATTTACAAACACCTGATGTCGACTTCGAAGCTCAACAAAATTTACAAACACCTGATGTCGACTTCGATACTCAACAAGATTTACAAACGCCTGATGTCGACTTTGAGGCTCAACAAGATTTACAAACACCTGATATCGACTTCGAAGCTCAACAAGATTTACAAACGCCTGATATCGACTTCGAAGCTCAACAAGATTTACAAACGCCTGAATTAAGTTTAGAATCACCAGATACTACTTCTGAACAAAAAGATACTTTCGATTTAGGAGATATTAGTATTGATGAATCTGAACTAAAACAAATGAAAGAACAAGCACTTTTAAGCGAAGGTATTGGTGCAGAATTAAGCGATAAGGAATTAGCACAATTAAGACAATCTCTATTATCCTATTCTGAACCTGTAAGAAAAGCCATTATTGATGCAATCGTTAACGAAAAGATTTCTAGACCAGAACAAAGAATCCTCCTAAACATGCTTATCGACGAAGCAGAAGAAGCCAACATCCTCGATTTTATCGAAGAGAAATTAGGTTATAGACCCAAAGTTTCCATCGAAAAAACAAAAGAAGGTATACCTATCATCTACACCGAGGATGTATCTCCAGAAGCACTAAAAAGAAAACGACAAAGAACAACGATTCTTTTATTTAGCAGCATTAGTTTAATCGTTGGCAGTATATTATTTTTATTAGGAATTCGATTTTATCATTATTATTCAACAAAAAACTTATACGAACAAGGTCTAAAAATTTTGGATCAAGCTAATAGTTTACCAATATCCGAAAGAGAAAAAGCAATTACAGAAGCAGAAAATTATTTCGAAAGAGCATTAAGTAAAGAAGGAGAATTCAACGTTAAATACCTCAATCTTTATGGGAATGCTTATATTAAATTGGGAAAATTCGACCAAGCATTCGAAAAACTTTTTGGTAAAATTCAGCCAGATTATTTATGGAATTCTCCACAGCAACGAGTTCCTTTAATAAATAAAATCACCTCTTGGAGAAATTACAACGAAATTAAACAAGGATATTATACAGAATTTAGTTCTAACGATAACATAAAAAGAACCTTACTTATGCCAGGAGGTTATACAGTTACTCGGTTAAGAGATGGAACATTCGATAAAGAAAATATAATCAATTTAGCAAAATTTCATTCTTTAAACTTTCCTTATTTTTTAGAATCCGAAGAAGGGAAAAAATACAAAAACGACGAATTAGCTATAGATTATTATAAAATTATTTTAACATTGATGAATAAGCCCAACGATCCAGAAGCAATTTATGGCATTGGTCAGATCTATTACAATCAAAAGAAGTTTTCTAAAGCAACAAACGAATTTCAAAAGATTATCGATCAAAATCCAGATAATATATTAGGCCATGATGGTATTCTAAATACTTATATCGAAGTTTGGAAAGAAAACAAAGATCCACGTTATGTAATCGCAAAACATCGCTATCTACAACAGATAAACTTAGAAAAAAAATTGCCCATTTATACATTAGCGAAGTTAGCTGGTTTCTATGTAGACATTAACCCAGAAACACTCAGAATAAAATACAATGTAGATCCTGTAAATACTATCAATCAATTAGATATAAATACAACAACTGAATATTTATTAGATTTGATCTATCATAAAAAAGAAGAACGTGATGGAATAGAAATAGAAGGCAAAAAATACGGAGAAGGGTTTTATCAACGCGGTAGATATTATTTTAAAATCAAACAATTTCAGAATGGGGTAAAGCAATTTCAGAATGCTTATTATTTTGATCCAAAACATTTTCCTGCCATATTACACATCGGCGAATATTATTTATACAAACTTAAAGATTACGACAAAGCAAAAGATTATTTTCTAGAAGCTTTAAAAGTTTACCTTAAAGAGAAAGATTTTTATGGAATAAGACCAGAAGACGAAACACTCATTTCTTTTAACAAAGGTTTGATTTATTACAATATCGTAAGTGTTATATTCGAAAAACACAAAAAAGAATTTATTCCACCTATAACATCATTATCAGAACCAAATGAATCTTACCAAAATCTTCTAAAAGAATTCGATAGCACAGAAGAATACAACTTAAAAGCAATTGAACTTCTAGAAGATCAAGACAAAACCAATATCTCTTTATATAGACAAGGTTTTATCGATTATATCCATGGAAATTATGACAATGCAATAAAAAATTGGTTATCGATAAGAGAATCGGAAGATTTATATAAATCGCCTATCTATTACATTGCATTAGGGAATGTTAGTTTTAAGAAAGAACAATACAACCAAGCATTAGATTATTTTAAACAAAGCGAAAAAATACTAGAAGAACAAAAAAAATTAAAAGATATTTATAATCATATTTTATATTATACTTATAATAATATTGGTGCAACTTACGAAGCACTATACTATAAAAATATGAATAAAATACCCAAATATAAACTAGATGAATTAAAACAAAAAAGCATGAGTTATTATTATAAAGCACTAGAATTTGGAAATCAGAATAAAATCATACCCGTTAAATCCAAGATCAACTTAGATCTTTCTTTTAAAAGAGAAAAAGATCAAATCGAATTAGAAGATTCTTTATTACCGGAACTTTTTTTTGATGTTAAAGATTTCCAATAGACAAGCAAATAAAACTTAAATAAATAAAACCACGAATCTAACCTATATGGTTTTGTGATCAATTTCCATAACCATTGTAATCCACGAACCAGAAAAAAAGAAGGAACATTGCTTCTCCCCGATAATATATCAAATGCATTATCGACACCAATCACAAGGGAATGTTTTATTTTTCTTGGATTTTTTGGATCTCTAAAAGTAAAAACATCTAAATTATCGCGAATCCAATTTTCTTGTTTGGGAAACCCCATTCCAACCAATACAATATCTGGCGAAGATTTCCTCATGGATTCCTTCATCTTTTGTTCCCACTCTTTTGTAAAGTACCCCGATTGTCGACCAATGATTCTAATTCCAGGTAAATTTCTAGAAAGATTGGTGTAGACTTTTTCTATATTTTCTGGTTTTGAACCTAATAAATATATGGTATATTCGCATTTATGAGCTAAGCGAAATAAATCCATCAAAAAAGAAATTATCGAAATCCTTTCTTTTAAATTAAAGCCTAATTTTTTCGCTGCCCATTGTAAACCTTTACCTTCTGCAAGAATCATATCGGATTCCAAAAACTTTGAATATTTTTTGTTTGGTCGAATTCTCATCAATTTGATGGGATCTACAAAAAGTACAAAGCGAACTTTATCTTTTCTTTCCAGATAGTCTAATACCTTCGACATTGCTTCGTCTCTTGTGACGTTATCCACAGGAACATCTAAGATTTTTACTTTTTCTAAATTCTCTATATCGATGGATTTATAAACTAATAATGTATCTCTTTCTTCCCAAACATAAGAATGATCTTTCATAAGTTCCTCTAAATCTAATTTTTCTTTTTTGAGTTATGAGTAAAGTTAAATTTAGATGGTATTTCTAACCTTAAAAAAGAAGAAATGCTTGCATAATAAATTTGATTTTTTATGGAAACGTTTGTTTCTATTAGTGAATATAATTTTTTTAAATTATCTTGATTGATTCCACCGATAAAAACAATGGATTGTTGAATCTTTTCTTGAACAATAAATTCCATGATTCGAAGGATTTCTGTTTCGTTTAGAATGTCATAATTCAATTTTTTTGTTGTTGTAGAAAAACAAGGACCGATAGCCAAATATCCTAAATAATCTTTATAAATATTATATACATTCTGAAATTGTTCAAAATTATGTGTAGATATTCCCAAAATATACTGACCCTGATTTTTTAACCACTCTTCTATGCTATTTGAAAAACTATAAGAATTAAAAATAGCTTTTAAATCATCAATTTTCGAAATATCTTCTATTCCTAGATGGATTCCCTGAGCCTTGTAAAAAATCTGCCAATAATCATTAAGGATTATCTTAATATTTTTGTATAATTGATTGAAATGATTTATAACCTCTTCTACTTCTCTTAACGATAAATCTTTAATTCTTAACTGATAAAAACCTCTTTCTAAAAGTACATTATATAAAGAACTCAATTCGATTTTATTTTGTTTTACATATTGCCAATCAATAATGGGATATAAATAAAAATCCAAGAATCAACCTCCACCTACAAAACGAATCAATTCGATTTTATCTTCTTCTTTTAGTTGATGTCTATCCCAGTCGGATTTGGGTAATATCTTTCCGTTGATTTCGATTGCAACCATTTTATTTTTTATGTTAAACTTTTTTAATAATTCTTCGATTTTGGGTTCCGTTAATTCTTTTATGGATATCTCTTTTCCGTTTACAATCATAATTCAAAATTTATCATACAAATGCCAAAAAACAATTACTTTTTAAGAATAAAATCATCTAATATTTTAAATAATAATTCATTCGATTGTTGAATCAATTGATTATTTTCTTGCTGATTATATTCTTTAATAAATTTTTTATCTGTTGCATTTCTTATATCGTCGTAGGAATTCTTATAAAGGTCTTGAATGGATTCTTCGGTAGATTCCAAATGAAATTGCAATGCTAACGCGTTATAATACAAAAAACCTTGATGATAAGTTGCTTCGTTATAAAAAAGATGGATGGAATTTTTGGGCAATTCAAACGTATCGCCATGCCAATGAAATGCATAAAAACTTTCGGGAAGAAACTCAAACTGTTCTCTTGCTTCTTTGGTAGAATTTACCGGAAACCAACCAATTTCTTTTTGTTTATTTTTGTACACTTTTGCACCTAATACATCTGCAATTAGCTGAGCTCCTAAACAAATCCCAACAACCTTTTTGTTGAGTTTTATTGCTTGTTCTACAAGTTTTTTTTCTTCTAAGGTAAGATCATAAACCCCCATCGGACCACCCATAATTAGCAATATATTACAATGATTTAAATCCATATTCTCTAAATTCTCTTTATATGCATAAAAACCATTTGTTTGGATGTTTCGAAGTTTGCACCAATCTAAAATTGCCGCTGGGGTTTCGAAAGGAACATGTTGAATAAAATACAAATTCATAAAGAAATTTTTTTTGATTTTACGTTATTGTCAATAAAGAATTTTAATATCATTTAATTATATTTATTTATAATATTTATAATTTTTTTAATATAAATTTATAAAAAATACATTTTGTTTATGGTGATTTGTTTCGTCGATAAAACATTTATATTAATAAAAAAAAATTGTCAAAAAGATATAAAATAAAAATATGGGTCAATATTTCTATGGATTCAATCAACTTAAATTTAATTTTGCAAAATTTATTAAACCCTATTATACTATTTTTCTTTCTGGGAATTCTATCTGTATTTGTTAAATCGGAATTAGAAATACCTAATCCATTGCCAAAATTTATCTCTTTGTTTCTTTTAATTTCTATTGGTTTACAAGGTGGACATAAATTATCTATGGGAGAAATTAATTCTTATGTATTACTTATTATTGTTAGTGCAATATTATTTTCCATTATAGTGCCAATTTATACTTTTTTTATTCTACGAAAAAAATTAGATTTATACAATTCTGTTGCAATAGCCGCAACATATGGTTCGATTAGTGCAGTTACGTTTATTACAGCTGGTGCCTTTTTAAATTCCTTTGGCGAACATTATGGTGGTTATATGATTGCAGCAATGGCTTTGATGGAATCTCCTGCTATCATAATCGGTTTGATACTTTTTTCTATGTTTAATAAAAATCAAGAGGAATCAAATTTTAACTGGAAAGAAATTTTTGTAGAGTCATTTTTAAATGCATCGGTTTTTTTGCTTCTTGGATCCTATGTTATTGGTTATATTACAGGAGAAAAAGGCTGGCAGGCGATGGAACCACTGTTTGGGAATTTATTTAAACCATTTCTTGCATTTTTTCTTTTAGATATGGGAATTGTTGCAGCGAAAAAACTGAGTGATTTAAAAAAAGTTGGAATTTTTCTGATAATATTTGGAATTGCTGTTCCTTTAATCAATGCATTTGTTTCGATTCTTTTTGCAAAACTGATGGGGTTTAAGCCTGGAGATGCTTTTATGTTTTCTATCCTTTGTGCAAGTGCATCTTACATTGCAGTACCTGCTACACTAAGAATATCTTTGCCAGAAGCAAATCCCAGTATTTATATAACACTTTCGTTAGCTGTTACATTCCCTTTTAATATTATTGTTGGTATTCCTTTGTATTATTCTTTTGTAAAAATTCTTTGGGGGTAAACATGATAAAAGTAAAAAAAGTAGAATTCATTATTCGAAAACCACACTTATCGAAATTTCTCGAAATCTTAGATAAACAAAATATCTCTGGTTATACAATTATCGATAACGTAATGGGGAAAGGTTCCAAAGGGGATATGACCTGGAACGAAATAACTGATAGCTTTAAAAATGTTTATATTTTTACTTTATGCGAAGAAGAAAAAGCCCAAGAAATTATCGACAACCTCTATCCTTTTTTTAAAAAATATGGGGGTATATATTTTCTTACAGATTCTAGTATTATAGAAAAAAATTATTAATCAGTACTAAAACGCCTAAATTTTGCTAAGTTATCTTTTAATATTGTAAATACTTGTGGAAGATAACTTCTTGGAACACTCAAATCTTTATTGAGTATTTCTCCAATAAAATTTAAAATATTTTCTTCACCAACTTTTGGATCATGGCCATAAATATAATAAACAAAGTTGCCTTCATCAGGCCTTTCGATGTTAAAGCTTCCATGACTTGTATAAGGCTCTTTGGAAATCAACAGGCGATCTCTTTTGGGTAAATCAATGATCACCGTTTCGTTAAACCTCAAAGGTGCTTGGGCAGATCCATCTCTTAAATAGGGTTCCTGAAAACGATACTGATAATTGTTTGGTTCGTAAATTACATAAGTTTTAAATCCATCGGAATAAAATGTAACGCCCGTGGTAGTAGGTTGAATATTTTTTACATTTTTAAAAGAAATCAATTCTATCAGTGTATAAGTGGACTTTTTATCAAATTTTGCTAAAACGATGTATCCTTCTTCTTCGAATGGTATCAATCCCTCACTTAAACCTTTGAATAACTCTATCCATCGCGGTTGTTGTTTATTTTCCATAAGTAAATATTATTATTTTTATTAAAGATTTTTTGTAAAACCATTTTTTAATTCTTTATACAAAAAAAATAAAGATGTAAAGACAGTATATTCTCGAATTCTTTCTCGTGTCGATGGATAAAAGATTTTATGAACCTTAGTTATATTAGGAGTTTTGATTCCAATATAAACTGTTCCAACAGGTTTTTCTTCACTTCCACCAGAGGGGCCAGCTATACCTGTAATGGATATGCCATAATCAGCAGGAATCTTTTTTATTAAACCCTCCACCATTTCTTCTGCACATTCTTTACTTACAGCACCATAGCGTTCTAAGGTTTCTTCTTTTACACCTAGAATGATTCGTTTGGCTTCGTTAGAATATACTACCATACTACCTAAAAAGTATTCTGATGATCCCGGCATATCGGTAATAATTTTTCCTAAATATCCACCTGTACATGATTCACAACAAACAAGCGTTTTCTTATTTTTGATCAAGATTTCGTGAATTGTTTGTTCGACAGAATTTTCCAAAAATTTATCCGAATAAAATTCTTTTATTTTATTTATAAATTCTTTTAACTTTTCTTTAAGATGAACATCTCTGTTTTCTACAAAAACCTTTAAATAACCTGGATTTGCAGAAACGCCCCAAGGAAACGAAACCGATAATTCGTTCTTAATTTTTGCAAGGTTTTTCTGAAATTCGGATTCTGGTTCATTATAGATAAAAAACTTAAACTTTTCGTAATAATCTTTGGAAAATTTTTGGTTTAAATATTCCATGACTAAGGGTAGCATGGATCTCATCTCCATTGGAACACCAGGCATACATATGATAACTTTGTTGTTATATTCTAGAATCATTCCTGGTGCTAATCCTACTGGGTTAGGAATCACTTGCGATCCTTTTAAAACGCGAACTTGTCTTCTTGCAACGCTCACATCAATTCTTTTGAACTTTTGTGCTAATTCTACTAATTTTTTTAAAGAATTACTATCTTCGATGACTTCGTATCCAGTAATTTCGCTTAGAACATCGATTGTGTAATCATCTTCTGTTGGTCCTAAACCACCGGTAATTACTATACCTAAAATGGGATCGTTTAATCTTTCTTTAAAACTTTTGATCAATAAATCTTTGTTATCGGGAATTAAAGATATACCCATTACATCAAAACCATTTTCTAAGAGGTTTTGTGCAATTTCGGAACTATTGGTATCTTTGGAATATCCTCTGGTTAGCTCTGTACCAGTAGAAAACAACCAAAAATAATTCACACTACTCCTCCTTTTCGTAGACTTTTAAACATATGGAAGGATAATCATTAAATGGACATTCCGAACGAATTATCGAAAAAAGACAAGCATCTAACCATCGCTTCGAAACTACTTTGGGAAAAATCAAAAAATATTCGGGCTGACTATTACATTGCGAAGCTTTATAAAGATAAGCAATCAAAAAATCATGATATGCTTCGCTTCTATTTACGTTTTCTTCTACCAAACAAAAACTTATCAACAAAAAAAGAAAAATGATTAGCTTTTTCATATCTCTAAAACTTAAACTGAAAATAAATGGGCATATAATGAATTTCTTTTTGATTTTTTAGAACATTTTTGTCTTCTTTAAAATATCGAATACCAGAAGCTAAAATAATTACATCCCACCAAAAATGAATCGCTATCCCTTGTCGAACATCCCAATTTTCTTTGTAGTGAAGATATCCAAGATATACCCCAGCTAGTGTAGCGGAGAGAACATTTCCTATACCATTACCCAAATGAGCCAATCCAAATAGAACCGAAGAACCGATAATTCCCCACTCTAATCCATAGTTTTTTATTAGAAAATGGTTTAGAAATCCTCTAAAAAAAGCCTCTTCGCTTACACCTGCATTAAAACTAATGGTTGTTACATAAAATCCCATGTATCCTGAACGCTTCATTCCAGGGTATAGTAAAGTCCAGTCGGGATTCTTTGGTGGATGCATCGTTTCGTATCCAGTAAAAACTAACAATGCACCAATAGGAATCAAAAAATAAGGATTAAAAAGATATTTTGGTTGAAAAGGAGCAAAAGCTAAATCAAAATAAGTTTCTTGGTTTTGTGTTGGTGGTTTGATTGCACCTGCATCGCGATAGGAGGAATAAACAGAATAGAATAAAACATGTTGTGCTGACTGGGAAAGTAACAATTCTCCTGTTGTTGCATAGGTTTCTCTTTGGTAAGAACCATATTCTATCAAAGGGTTTATTTCGATCAATTTTTTGTATTGAATTAAGCGATGAATTCTGTCGTATTGAGATTCACTAATAAGAGGAATTTCTTTGTATAAATAATTGTTTTTTTCTAAATAATCTGCAAGAATTGCATCTTCTATGGAAAATTGAATCTTTCTTTCTTCGATAGAAATATAGTCTGGTCGATTGAGCATCGAAGCTCCCGAACCTAAAAACCCTAAAAATAGCCCTAATTGTAGAGCACCGGTTGTTTCGTTTCCTAAAAGAAATTGGCCTAAACCTGGAATTAAACCATAAAATGCATAATCTTCGGGATGATCGCTATTAGCAAGGATTAAGTTAAAATTGAACAAAAATAAAAAAAATATAATAATTTTTTTGTTAAATTTCTTCATAAAATAAAATAGGATTTGAACTTCATTTTAATTTTATCGTCATTTTTTACAACTATATTTTTTAGAATTTTATCCTTGTTTTAAGAACAAAACTTAAATTCTATTAATAGAAATGATTTTGCACAAATAAACTTATTGACAAAAATTCATTTTGATTTATAATTTATTATATGAATCAAACATTGGTTCGACCCAGTGCAGTTGCTGGTTATTTTTATCCAGCATCCAAAGAAACATTAACAAAAAACATAGAAAAATACTTAAACCAAGCTGTTGTAAATATAAAAGAAAAACCCAAAGCATTGATTTGTCCTCATGCTGGTTATGTATATTCTGGACCAATTGCTGCTTATGGATATAAAAGTATTATGCCATTCTATCAAGAATATCAACACATTATTCTATTTGGTCCAAGTCATTTTGAATATGTTCCTGGAATAGCATATCATCCCGCAGAGTATTTCGAAACACCGTTAGGGAAAATTCCTGTCGACAAAGAACTATTAAATAAGCTCTTGTCTTTACCCTATATCTACGAAAGTATTGATGCCCATAAAAAAGAGCATAGTTTAGAAGTACAGCTACCCTTTATACAATATATTTTTAAAAATCATACTTATAAAATTCTACCTCTCGCAGTAGGGAAAATTTCGCCAGAACAAATTCTCGAAGTATTAAAAACGTTGTATAACAATCAAACTTTGATCATTGTAAGTTCTGATTTAAGTCATTATTATGATTACAAAACAGCTAAAGCATTGGACGAAAAAACTGCCATTGCCATCGAAGAATTAAACCCTTATCAAATTCAATTTGAACAAGCATGCGGTAGATTACCTATTCAAGGACTACTTCTATTTGCTAAAGAAAAAAATTGGAAACCCATTCGCTTAGATTTACGAAATTCTGGCGATACCTCTGGCGATAAATCGCGTGTAGTTGGTTATGGTGCCTGGTGTTTTTTATAATTCTATGTTAGATTTTAAATCCAAAGAAATTTTAAAAGATATTGCCAAAAAATCCATCGAACATGGTTTATTGTATAACAAGCCTTGGATTCCTTATATAGAAGATTTACCCAAACCGTTACAAGAACAAAAAGCAAGCTTTGTAACATTAACTATACAAGATCAGTTAAGAGGTTGTATTGGTTCGATTTTTGCGCAAAATCCATTAGCGGTAGATGTTGCAGAGAATGCATTTAATGCTGCATTTCGCGATCCACGGTTTTCCCCATTAAAAAAAGAAGAATTCCCCTTAATCGAAATCAAAATTTCGGTTTTAAGTCCATTCGAAAAAATCAATGCCAAAAACCTAAAAGAATTATTTAGCATTATTCGCGAATATAAAGATGGAATTTATCTAAAATCTCCCGATGGAAAAGCAACCTTTTTACCTGATGTGTGGGAAAAAGTACCATCGAAAGAAGTTTTTATTCAAGAACTTTATCGTAAGGCACATCTTCCCACTGACTATCCTTTTAATAAAATTGAATGGTATAGGTACACAACAGAAAGCTTTTAGGTTATTCTCCTTCGTGTTTAATTGCTGATTGTTTTCCTCGTTCTTCGTTAACAAAATATGCAATAATGATAGAAATTACAAACAAAATTGCGGTAAAAAGAACCGCATTCTTTAACCCTAAATAAGATTGCAGAATACCTAATCCTAACAAACCAAAAATCGACGATAATTTACTAGCAAGCCCCCAGAAACCAAAAAATTCTCCCGATTTGGATTCTGGAGAAAAGATTCCTACAATTGCTCTACCAGCAGATTGAGTTGCACCTAATCCCAAACCAGCCAAGCAGCCAACAATTAAAAAGATTTGTTCTACGGAAAAACGCGAAGATAAAATTTTATTTGTAACACCAGCTAATTCTTCTGTAAAATAGATAGCAAAAATAGAAAGAATCCAAAGAATCAATGTATAAATATAAGTTTTAAGTGAGCCTATTTTATCCTGTAAAAACCCAAAGATAAAAGCACCTGCCGCAGCTGTAAACTGAGTTATTACGAACATAAGCGCCATTGTACCCTTACTCCATTGAACGATCTGATCCCCATAGATAAAAGCAAAGCTAATTACAATCGATAAACCAGCTTGCGAAAAAAACAACGATACAAAAAATATCGTTAAATCTTTAAAATCCTGAATTTCTTTGAAGGTTTGCATTACCCTACTCCAACCAACCTGAATATAAGACGTTCCATCTGGCAAAGATTTTGCAAATCCTCTTTCTTTTAAAAACAAAAATGTAGGAATTCCAGCAACAAGAAAAAACAACCCCGTAATAGGTCCGACAAGTTTAAGTCGTTCAAAATTTTCGATGGTAATATCCCCAATTACCGCAAGTACAATAGCAGTAGAAGCTAATCCTCCAAAATATCCTAATCCCCATGCAAACCCAGAAATTTTTCCTAAATCTTCTTGCGGTCCTAAATCTGGTAAAAACGAAGAAACAAAAGATTCTCCATAGGCAAAACCAATATTACTGATAATAACCAATACCATTGCCAATGCTATACTTCCTGGTTCGGCAAAATACAAAGCAATCGTAGAAATTACGGTTAAAATATAGCTGTAAAACAAAAAACGCTTCTTGGAAGCAGAATAATCCATGATAGCCCCAATGATAGGTGCTGTTAAAACAATTACAAGATAGCTAATCGATAACGCTAAACTCCATAAAAAATTTCCCATTCGATACTCTGGTGCATCTGCAACAATGATTCTAGGGAAAATCACACTAAATACTACGGTTACAATTACCGTTGTATAAGAAGAATTGGCAAAATCAAACATTGCCCAACCAAAAATTTCTTTTAAAGGTGCTCTTTCTTTTTGCATAATTTGACATTTTAAAAAAAAGATAAATTGATTCAAGCGATTTTTTGAATATTTTTTTTTGATTTAATACCAAAACAAACTTAATCAAAAAACCGATAATTAAATTGACGATAGAGTTCGATCATCTTTAATGAGTCTGTTTTTTTATGGAAGAACAATTAAACTATAAAAGATTTTTAACACAATTTATTTTAAGAAGTGAATTTGTAGGGTTTGGGATCATCACACCATTTTTTGCAATCTTAGGTTATTTCGTACTGGAAGTTCCCCAAGAACAAGCCCCTACGTTTTTTTTCATTGCTTTCTTATCTGCGTTATTAGTAATAATTTACGTATCGATTTCTTTGTTTTTTTATTTAAAACCTATTAAGAAATTAATCGAAAGTATTTCCAACAATACATTTATACACCTTTCAGAAAACGAAAAGTTTTTATTATTAAAAAGATTCTTTTTGTTGCCATTACATCGAAGCTTAGATGTATATATTCGAACAACCTCTGCAATCATTATATTTGTTTCTTTATTACATTTTTTTATCAATTTCGATTTATTCCAAATTGTTGTATCGATTTCTATCTTTTTTATGTTTTCTTCTAGTTGTGGTATTATATATTATTTACTGTTAGAAGACTTGACGTTAAAAATAATGAATAGCAATATTTTTCGTAATAATGCAGTTTTAGAAGAAAGAGAAAATTTTTATTACATTAAGTTTCGTTACGTGTTGACTTATTTACTGTTTCTTGCTTTCTTTTTTATTTCTTCTCTTTCGGGTTTTATTACCTCTCAATTCGGAAAAAGTAGAAGCAAAGAATTACATCATGAATTGGTTCAAAATAGAATCTCTAAATTGAACCAAAATATTAAAGAATTTATCGTTGGTTTAGAGAATCAAGTTAAAGCAATCCAAAAAACCAAAACCGTAGATAACATACCTAAAAAAAGTCAAGAATGGAAGGATTTAATTCAAATAGAATTTTTGTCAGATCCTCTTTTTATGGATATTGCTATCTATAACGCGAAGGAAAACATGATTCTCTATAATGAGAATAGAATGATTCCAGACGAATTGGAATCGATTAAAGATATGTTTAACATTTCTTCTAATAATCATTTTATCTATAAATCGATTCGATTAACAAAAGGAGATCCTCACCGTATTCTAGTTTTGGTACATCCATTAGAAAAAGATTTTTATTATATTATTTTCCTGAATCTATACAATTTTGAACAAAGGTTTTTTTCTTTTCCGGATGTTTCTAACAAAAATATTTTTTTATTCATCGATCCTAATTTACAGATCGTTGCATCTTCTGAACCTTCGCTAAGATTTAAAAATTTAAATACCCTTACCAAAAACACAGAATTATTGTCCAAAGATAAAGGAATTATCCATACACTATTTTTCAATAAATCCATCTATGAACTGTATTTCGAAAAAGTTTTATCTTCTGGTTTCTATGTTGCAAACCTCTATGCAAAGTCTCTATACCAAGATAAGGTTTCTTATACGGTTGCTACACTTTCGACGATTTATTTGTTGATTGGGATTGTTTTTATATTTTTTATCACCTACATCGTTAACAAAAAAACTCAAAGTTTAGAACTCGTAAATCAATCTCTCGACTTAGTATCCAAAGGAAATTTTAAAAAAATTAAAATGTTTATTACCAACGATGAGTTTGGCAATGTCTCTCTTTCTCTTATCAAACTTAAACATAACCTTCGCCATACACTAAAAGAAACCATTCAACTTACCAATATCTCCAAGCAATTCTCCCAAAACTTTAAATCCCTAACAGAACATCTCGTTCATGATTCCGAAAACCAAGCCGCTACAACAGAACAAATCTCTGCCTCCATCGAAGAAATTTCTGCTACAATGGATAAAATCTCCGAATTTACCAACGAACAAACTTATTTGATCAACAACCTATCTAAAAGCATCGACGAATTAACAACTGTAATCAAAGAAGCTCAACAAAACCTTAAAGAAATTAAATCCATCATCAACGAATCCGAAAAACTTAAAAGCATGAGCGAAAAAGAAATCCTAACCATGACCGATGCAATGAACCAAATCCAACAAACGTCTATAAAAATTACAAGTATTATCAACATCGTTAAAGAAATTGCAGACCAAATCAACTTACTCTCCCTTAATGCTTCTATCGAAGCTGCTCGTGCCGGCGAATATGGTAAAGGTTTCGCCGTTGTAGCGGACGAAGTATCGAAACTTGCAGATAAAACCATGAATTCCATCAAAGATATCAATTCCCTTATCAAAAATTCTAACGAACAAATCCATTATGGAATTCAAGTTTCTAGCAAAGTAAAAAATATCCTAACCGATATGATTCAAGAATTCCAAAACATCAACCAATTATCTCAAAAAATCTCGGAAGTAATTATTAAACAAGAATTTGTTAATACAGGCGTATTATCTCAAACACGAAGTGTTGTTCAAAAATCCAACGAAATTCAATCCAACATCATGGAACAAAAAATGGCAATCAAAGAAATTACCGAATCGATTGCATCCATCAACAAAACTATTCTTACATCCACAGAAAATGCTAGAATGATCAACACCAAAGCAACCGAGTTAGAAAGAAAAATCCAAGAACTAGAAAACCTATTAAAAGAATTTCAACTCGGTGAATGATTCGATGCATGGCCAACAAAATGCCCGCCAGCTTGTTCGATACAACAATTTAGTTCATCGCGTTATCAACACAAGATTCGTCAGATTACTCGATACAGCAAGCTAGATTAACCGGGTGGCCAACTCATGGGTCTTCCACCAATTACATGTACATGGATATGAAAAACCGTCTGTTGTGCATCCCGATTTGTATTGATAACCACGCGATAACCATCTTCTGATATCGCTAATTTCTTCGCTACCTTCGATGCACCTAAAAGCAATTTGCCCAAAATTTCTTGATCTTCTTCTCGCACTTCTGCCAAAGAAAGAATATGTTTTTTGGGAATTATGAGTATATGGACAGGTGCCTGCGGATTGATATCGTAAAAAGCAAGTAAATCGTCATCTTCGAAAACAATGTTTGAAGGAATTTCTTTTCGAACAATTTTACAAAAGATACAATTTTCGTACATACTAACAAGAATTTTTTTTTGGATAAACTTTCAAATATTTTTTAAAACAACGTAACTATTTTATGCAAAAAACGAATTAGATAAAAATGGATTACATAAAAGAAAATCTTTCTACAATTATTATTCTAGGGATTCTGATTGTATATTTGTTATATCAGCGAATTCCATTGTATTTAAATAACAGTAAATTGGAAAATTCGCGATTAAGAGAGGATCTTATACTAGTGGATTTAAAAAACCAAGAATATCATCTTTCGGAAATTAAAGATAAAACGATTGTAATAAATTTTTGGGCTACTTGGTGTCTTCCTTGTAAAGTAGAAATGCCATTATTAGAAAGTACTTACCAAGATTTAAAATCCGATGGGTTAGAAATCTTTGGAATTACAAGCGAAGATCAATCCCTTGTAGAGAATTATTTAAAAAATCATCCTGTTAGCTATCCCATCGTAATCGATAAAAATTATGCATTGACAAATTATTTTAACATCCAAGGTTATCCTACAATAATTATTATAAAAAACCAACAAATCGTTGATGTTGCCACTGGGCTAAATGTTTTTTTAAAATACAAAATCCGTTGGTACACGAAAAAAAGTTTATTTTAAAACGAAAAATTTCTTGATAATCCTTTGATATTAAAAATAAATTAATTGTGAAGTCCGAAATTACTGAATTGGATTTAGTTCAACAATTAAAGCAACAAATCCCCGAAGATAGAATCCTCTACAAAGAAGTTGATTTAATTTCTTATTCGTATGATGCTAGTTTTTATTATCTTAAACCAAAGGTAGTAGTTCGTCCTATCAATATTAAAGAAATTCAATTTATTTTATTTATAGCAAATCAATATAAAATTCCTATAACATTTCGTACAGCGGGAACAAGTCTATCTGGTCAGGCAGTTGGTAATGGAATTGTTGTAGACATTGGTTTTTCTGATGGTTGGAATTCCTACGAAATTCTTAACAACGGTAAAAGCATAAAATTTGAACCAGCCATTATTGGTCAACATTTAAACCTTTTTTTAAGACACTATTCCAGTAAAATTGGTCCAGATCCCGCATCGATTAATTCGTGTATGATGGGAGGAATCCTTGCCAACAATGCAAGTGGAATGTGCTGTGGTGTACAGTTCAATTCTTATCATACTTTGCAAAACATAAAAGTGGTTTTGTACAATGGCTATGTCCTAGATACCTTTGATCCCAATTGTGAAGAAAAACTAAAAAATGATGTACCCGAAATCTACGAAAAGGTTTTAGAAATAAAAAATCAAATCTTGAACAATCCTTCACTTCTCGATAAAATCAAAAAAAAATATGCGATCAAAAATACCATTGGGTATTCTCTTAATGCTTTTATTGATTTCGAAAAAGTAAGCGATATTATCGCGCATTTGATGATTGGATCAGAAGGAACATTAGGCTACATCGCAGAAGCAGAATTAAAAACCATTCCAGACCTTCCTTTTAAATATACAGGTATTTTAAGTTTTCCCGATATATTCACTGCTTGCGAATCGATTCCATACTTTGTCAAAATCAATGCAGTCGCTGTGGAACTAATGGATCGTGCTGCAATTCGTTCTATAGAAGATAAACCAGAAATTCCTAGCGATTTAAAAAACTTGCCAGAGGATGCCACTTGCTTATTGGTTGAGTTTGAATTTTCTTCAAAAGAAGAACTCCATCAGTTTAAGAGGGAATTGAACCATCATCTAAAAAATTTTCGACTACTCTATCAACCAGAATTTACCGATGATCCTTACAAAAGAAATATTCTATGGAAAGTTCGGAAAGGACTATTTCCTTCTGTTGGTGCTGTTCGCGAAAAAGGCACAACAGTGATTATCGAAGACATTGCTTTTCCCTTAGATAAACTTCCCTATGCTACGATTGAACTACAAAAGCTTTTTAAAAAGCACCACTACGATAATGCCATCATTTTTGGACATGCAAAAGATGGAAACTTACACTTTGTTATAACCCAAAGTTTTAACCATCCCAAATTCATCGAACAATACGACAAGTTTATGAAGGATGTTGTAGAACTTGTTGCAGAAAAATACCACGGTTCTTTAAAAGCAGAACATGGTACAGGTAGAAACATGGCACCCTTCGTAGAACTTGAATGGGGTCGTGATGCTTACGAAATCATGAAGAAAATCAAAACCCTTTTTGATCCCAACAACATTCTAAACCCAGGTGTTATAATAAACGAAGATCCCAATGCTCATATCAAAAACCTAAAAGAAATTCCTGCCTTCTCTTCGGAAAAAAACAATTACAAAGAATTGATGATTGCAGAAAAATGTATTGAATGCGGTTTTTGCGAATCTGTTTGTCCAAGTAGATATATTACATCCACCCCAAGAAAACGCATTGTTTTACAAAGAGAAATAAAAAGAAATCCAGCTTTTGCCTATTCGCCGTTTTTTGATGATTATTTCTTCGACACATGTGTTGGATGTGGACTTTGCGAATCGATGTGTCCAGTAAACATAAACACAGGAAATTTTGTAAAATTTATAAAATTTCAAAAACATTCAAGTATAGCAAATAAAATTGCCAACTGGACCGTTCGATATTTTTCTTTGATAGAAAAGTTTATTAGTACTCAATTTAATATACTCTATGTTTTGTTTAAGTTATTTCCTTTTATGAATCCAATCCAGATAATTTTGCATAAATTATTCAAAAATCCTTTATATTATTACAAGCATATCAAAGGAACTTCTTATAAGAATTTTATTAAAAAATATAATAAAAAAGATTTAAAAAAAATTGATTATTATTATTTTCCTACTTGTATTTCGCGATCTCTTAAAATTCCTCATTATTTAGAACTGTTTTATTTGATTCCCAAAATTGGAGAAGCTTTTAACTTAAACATTCAAGTAATTAATTCTTCGGGCTATTGTTGTTCTCAGCCCTACGAAAGTAAAGGATTCTTCTTAGCAAAGTCTCAGATGAAGCATAAAACTCAATCCTTATTCAATCAGCTTAACCCAAATATTCCCATTATTATCGACAATACTTCTTGTACATATGCATTTAAAACCAACCAAGAATTTTTATCTTTTAGAATATTAGATTCCATCGAATGGATTCATCTTTTGTATAAAAGTCAACCCGATAAATTCAAAAAAATTTATAAAAATATTTATATCCAAAATTTATGTTCTCTACAAAAAACTCAATTAACAGAAAAATTAAAAGAAATTCTTATGACAATATCTGATAGCGTTGAAGTTTCTCCTTATTCGGAATGCTGTGGATTTGCAGGAGATAAAGGTATTTTTGTACCAGAGGTGTTCACATCTTCTACAAAAAACATAAAAAAAAGACTAGAAAAAGAAACATTCGAGGAATATTGTAGTAGCAACCTAACCTGCGAAATCGGTCTTTCTGTTGGAACCGAGAAAGAATTTAAACATTTTTTATATTTAGTTTATAATAGTATTTATAAATAATTTTTAATTACCTCTTTTGTTTTTAAATATAATTGCTTTTGATATTCTTCGTTGTAAGTATCTGGCGAAGATCGATGAATTTTTTGATCTACAAAATATTTTCCAGTTGTATTTTCTACTTCGTCCGACATTGCCAAGTAATACATCGTTTTTATGCCTTCGGAAATTGGTGCACCTTTCATACCAAAATTATCGCGAAGGATTTTTGTGTCTATTACCCCAGGATGCATTGTATGAATCACAATACGATGTTTTTCTAAAAAGGGCGCTACGTAATAACAATACATGATTTGTGCCATTTTTGAATTGGCATAAGCTAGATATGCATTATAAGATGCTGGCTTAAACCAATTGTCTAAATTATACTTACCACTTTGGTGTGCAATAGAACTTACCAAGATAATTCGTAAGTTATTTTGTCGTTCTTTTTTAGTAAAAAAATCCATTAATTTTTCGTTTATTAGTACGTTCGATACATAATTTACAGCGAAAGTTTTTTCGATCTGATCTTGGTTGAATTGAAGAGTCTTTTCGTAGGTTCCAGCATTATGGATTAAAACATCAAGATCAGATAATTCGTTTTGTATATTCTGACACATCGTAGAAACTTGCTCAAAATTACTTAAATCGGCAACATACCCTTTGCATTTTTTACCTGTTTTCGTTTCGATTTCTGATATAACATGATTTAATCTTTCTGGATTTCTTCCATGGAGGATTACATTATGCCTTTCGTTTGCTAATCGTATTGCTAATTCTTTCCCAATACCATCGGTGGAACCAGTAATAAAAATTGTTTTTTTCATAATTATCTTTGTGTTATGATTTCTCTTGCTTTTCCGCGCATTTTTAAGTATTCATCGAATGTATAGATTTGATATTCATAACCTTGTTCTGTTAAAAAGAGTTGTCGGTTTTGTGCAAAGGTTTCTTCTGTTGTATCTCGACTTACAATGGTATAAAAATATGCCATATTATCGTTTCCTTTGGGTCTTAATACTCTACCCAATCGTTGTGCTTCTTCTTGTCTTGAACCAAATGTACCGCTTACTTGTATTGCAACACGTGCATCGGGTAAATCAATCGAAAAGTTTGCAACACGCGAAACAATCAAACAGGGTTCTTTGCCTTCTCGAAAAGCTTTATACAGACGTTCTCTTTCTGATAAGGGAGTTTGTCCTGTAATGATGGGTAGTTTGAACTTTTTAGAAATTTTTTCTAACTGATCGAGATATTGGCCAATGATCAAAATGTTGTTTTTTCCGTGTTCTTCCATGATTACTTTGATCACGTCTAATTTAGCAGGGTTTTCGGATGCCAATCGATATTTTTCTCTATCGTCAGAAACAGAATACTGTGCTCTTAACTCTTCGTCCATATCTACGCGAATCTCTATACACTTTGCATTTGCTATCCAAGACTGTTTTTCTAATTCTTTCCAAGGTACATCGTATTTTTTGGGACCAATCAAAGAAAATACATCTTCTTCTAAACCATCTTCGCGAACAAGTGTTGCTGTTAACCCTAATCTTCTTTTGGCTTGTAGTTCCGAAGTTAAGCGAAATACTGGTGCAGGAAGAAGGTGAACCTCGTCGTAGATAATTAGTCCCCAGTTAGCAGCGCTAAAAAGATGGTAGTGAGTAAAATCACCTCCCTTTTTCTTTCTATGGGTTACAATGTTGTAGGTGGCAATTGTAATGGGTTTGATTTCTTTTTTTTCGCCACTATATTCTCCAATGTCTTCTTCGGGAATATCGGTTTTATCTAAGATTTCGTTTTTCCACTGACGAATCGACAGCGTATTGGTTACAAGAATCAGTGTATAAGCACCCACAAGTTGCATTACACCAATACCCACAATGGTTTTCCCTGCACCACAAGGTAGAACAATCACACCAGAACCACCATATTTACTACCACCTGCATGGAAGACTTCTACAGCTTTGCGTTGGTAATCCCTCATACTAAATGGTCTTCCAGAACGCGTCACTGCTCTAAAATTAAAGTTATAAGCAGCCCCTTCGTCATACCCAGCTAAATCTTCTACGGGATAACCAATTTTGATCAAAGCATGTTTAATATGTCCTCGATATTCTTTAAGAACAGCAATCCGATTGTTCTGAAATTCTTTTATATAATTCTGAATAGAACGATGATGAGCAATTTCTTTTAAAAAATTCGGTTCTTCCGAAATGATATAAAGTTCCCCATCTTCTTCTTTGACCAATTTGACTTTTCCATATCGAGAAATCTGTTCTTTGATTTCGTTAATGACATTTTTTGGTAAGGGGTATTTGGTAAATTCTTCTAGTCCAGCGATGATTTCTTCCGCAGTCATCCCACTGGATGCTGCATTCCAAAGGGACAAAGCAGTAATTCTATAAGTGTGGAAGTGTTCTGGACTTTTCTCTAATTCCGCAAACCTACTACAAAAGGATCTACAATCATCAAAACGTGGGTTGTGAACCTCAAGTAGCATGGTTCTATCGGACTGAACGATTAGAGGATTATTTATATCTGGCATAGGATTCCTTTTTTAAAATCAAATATTTAAACTTAAACCGAAATTCTAGTTCTAATGTCAATTAAAAAATATCTCGCTTTCAATATATAAAAAATCTTAAAAAAGTCGACAATAAATCCAAAAAATTCCGATAGTGATTTTAGTATGAAAGTCATCAATCCATCGAATTTCAATACTACCCATAGCGAAGCGAAATTAGCTCCTCTTTTAAACAATTCTGCTGTTAAAAAGACGAAAGAAAAAGAAAAAATCTCTTCTAATAAAAATAAAAAAGAAATTAAAACCTTCGATGAACTTATCGAAGAATTGATACCAGAAAAAAAAGAACCAGAGCTAAATCGGTTATGGAAAGAATTACCTGATGTAGAAAAACAACTCATCGAAAATCCAACAGAAGAACATTTAGAAAAATACAAACAAATAGTGAAAAATATTGCAGAAATTTTGGTAAAACGAAATATGAAGATAGAATCAATAAAACGAAGAACAAGCTCGGGAAAAGAAGTAATTTTGTCCTATGTTAAAGTAATCGATGATAAACTTCATAAAATGATGTTAGCCATCCAATCCAAAAAGAATACCGCCTTCGAAATACTCAGAAATTTAAAAGAAATTCGCGGATTACTTTTGGATTTAAAACAATGATCAAGTTACCTTTGCTTTTACTAATATTTTAGATAAAACTTTTGGGAAAAATCGTTTTAAAAATACAGCAAAAGATTCTTTAAAACCTGCAACTAATATTTCCTCTTTTTCGTGTTGGATAGCATCAAGGATTTTTTTTGCTACGTATTGAGGATCTAAACCTTTTTGGATTCCTTCGTCCAATTGGTTGTGAGTAGAACCATCTCCTTTGAGGGCATTGAGGGAAATATTGGTTTTAACAAAACCAGGACATACAATCAATACTTGAATTTTTTTATTTTCTTTGTGCAACTCTGCTCTTAAAGAATCAAAATACCCATGTAAAGCATGTTTTGCCGCAGCATAAGTAGAGCGATAAGGTGAACCCAACTTTCCCGCAACACTAGAAATGACGGTAATATTTGCTGGTTCGTTCAAATAAGGTAAAAGAAGTTGAGTTAAATAAATGGGCGAAAAAAAATCCAAGGCAAATAACTTTTCTGTTGTTTCTATGGTAGTCTCTTTGGCAAGAGAGCGTTGTGTTACCCCTGCGTTGTTGATGATTACATCAATCTTTGGATATTTTTGAACAATCTTCTGAACCAAAGTGGGCAACTCTTTATATTTTGTTAAATCGAAAGGCACAATCAAAAATTGATTTGAGGGATAAGAAATCTCTTGCATGATCTGTTTTAATTTTTCTTGATTTCGGCTAACCAAAATCAAATGACAATGATGTTGAGCAAATTCTTTTACCAGAGCTTCTCCTATGCCAGAAGATGCTCCCGTAATTAAGACAACCTTGTTATCAATTTTCATACTGCTATTTTTTAAAGAACATAAAAATGTCAAATAGAAATTGTCTAAAATATAAAAGAACCATAAGTTTGAATTGAATCAATTATAAAGAATAAAATCAGGAAAAAAGAATTTACTCTTTTAAAAGATTAAGAAAACCTAGAATTTGAATGCTATTTTTAAAAGAAAAAAGCAAAAAATTCTATCATAATGCAATCTATCTTTTCGAGAAGGGAGATTATGATTTAGCTGCTTTTAACATGGAACAATCGTGTCAGCTTTTAGTAAAATATTTTCTTGCAAAAAAAATGGGAGAATGGCCTAAAACCCATTACTTGGTTCAACTTATCAAAATGTTGAGTGATGCTTACGAATCGAAAGAAATTCATGATTATTTGAAAGAAAATGAATTATTTTTTGATGATCTTTCGGATGCTTATTTTACAAGTAGATATTTTCCGAAAGAATTTAGCAAAAACTTAGTAGAAAAATTGATTGATAATTATAAAAATTTTATAAAATTTTTAGAGGAAAGGATGAATGAACCATTGGATTTTGGTCTATAAAAAGATCCAACAAGAAAAACAGAAGTATTTTCTAAATTACTTAGAATATTCAAAAAAAATCAAAGAAATTGCAGTGGAACTACTAGGAAAAAATATTCAGGTGATGGTTTTTGGTTCTATTGTAAGGAATGAACATACTCCTAATAGTGATATCGATGTAATGATTATTTCGGAAAACTTATCTTCGAATTGGGAAGAAAATCGAATTATCAGAACACTCATCAAAAAACAAATTGATCCTTTTTCTCCATTTGAGATTCATTTGGTAAGGCCAGAAGAATATGAAATTTATTATAAATATTTTATAAAAAATGATTATAAATTAATTTAGTTTTTAAAAATAAATCTTTGTGCCGTCGGATAAAGGTATTCCAAAACCTGGATAATTTTTAGAAAGCTTTAAAACTTCTTTTGTTAAAGAATCTGTAATATGGTTAAAATACAACCGTTTTGCATGAATTCTTTCGCGAAGATGAATCAATTCTTCTAAGGATACATGCATCACTTTATTATCGGGATTATCCCATAAGCTTAGTTCTACAATTCCAACATCGACTCCTTCCATAAGAGTAAACACCTCTTCGTTTAGGATAGTATCGCCTGTAAAAGCAAAGGAATGTTGAGCATCCTCAATTCGATAACCAATGCTTTCGGTTTTATGCGTAATAGGATATGCTTTGATTTGATAGTTTTCTAAAAAGATTACTTCTTGTTTTTGTAATTCTTGTAATTGTACCAGAAAAGGAAATTCCATATCGGGATAAGTTAAATTCATCAATTGTTGGTAATTTTCTTTAAGGCCTATCGGCCCAAATATTTTTATAGGTTCACTTCGATGGAGAATGTATTTTAAATAAATCAGAACAAAAGGCAATCCCGCAAAATGGTCACCATGAAAATGCGTGATCAAAACAAATTTTAAAGAAGTCAAATCGATGTTGAATTCTTGAATCTTATATAACGTAGTAGCACCACAATCAATAAGAAATTTTTTATCGAGCAAAAAAGAAGTATGCCCTCTTTTATCGATGTTAAAAGCATTTCCCGACCCCAAAATAAAAACCTCTTGCATAAAATAAGTTTGATTTTTATAATTACATTGTAAAGAAATTTTATAATACGAAAATAAAAATGCTCTATCGATAAGAAAAAAGAGAAAGTAAAGAAAAACAAGAAATAACAAGATATAGTATAATATTTTTATAAATTTTTCATAACTTCAATAAAATTGATCATCAAAACTAGCAATAATTTCTCTTGCCATATAAAATCCTTGTTTTTTATAAAAATAATTATTTAACATTGGTTCAGGTGAATGTATTTGAATATTGCCCGTACCATTTTGTTGTTGTATAACAGGTAGAGCAATCCAGGGAATTATGTCGTATCCGTAGGATTGCATCTCCCACTCTATTAGAATTCTTATTAATCCACTAATAGAATAACCAATAAAATGTCGCATTTCGAATAATTTACTCCAAAGTACTGGATTCATTTTGATCGTCCATCTTCTATACTGTTTCGTTTTTGGCTGGTAGGTTGCCGTCTCTGTTTTTTTGTAGGAGCTGATTCTTATTTCGTAAAGATGACTTAGATATTTATTCAAAAGAGAATAAATTGCGAGATCATAATTACCATCAAAATGCATATGAGTAATTTCTCTTAAAAAAACGTTGTGGCGTAGTTCTAAATTCAAACAAACAGGATAAAGTTTTTGTGTGGTGTAGCTATCTTGTATCATATAAACTTATATCTCTATTTGTGCAAAATCTATCATAAAAAAAATACATCTTGATGATTTTTTATTTAATTTATAAAAATTCAATACTGGAATCACCAAACTCTTATAAATATTTTTTATTGACATGATTTACTAAAATAATTTTTTGAATTTTTATGAAAGAAAACGAAATTTACGAAGACGAAATTGACTTATTCGATTTGCTCGATAAACTTAATAAACAAAAAAAGCTTATTATTGGAATAACAGCAATTTCCACAATATTAGCAATCATCACATCTTTAATGATTCCCAAAGTATATAAAGCAGAAGTATTCTTCGAAGTTCCAATTATCAATATAAATAATATAAATAATATAAATAATGTTATTAATATTTCTGAGATTCAAGAAGTCATTAAATCTTACCCAGAATTGAAAAACATTAAAATTTTACCTATTAAGAATTCTCCTGTTATGGGAAAAATAGAAATTGAATCTAAATCTCCCGAAAACGCAAAAAAAGAGTTAGAAACTGCAATAAATATAATTAACAACGATATATTATCCAAAAAACGCGAAGAAGTATCACAAAAATTAAACCTTAGACAAAATTTGATTAACAAAGCAATTTTAGAGATAAATTCAAAAAATCAGATTATTTATGATCCAACAAAAGTCGTCGATTTATTAACCGAAAAAGAACAAATCGAAAAATGGTTAAAAAACCCAAATTGGATCCTTCCTACAAGCGAAATTCAATTACTACCAGATCCCAGAAGACCAAAACCATTAATTTATACTGCTATCGGTTTTATTGGTGGTTTATTTTTAGGGATTTTTATCGCACTGCTCAAAGATGCAATACAAAATAGAAAAAGAGAAAATGTATGAATCATCACATTTTAAAACAAAAGTTTCTTGAAAAAACCGCGAAAATTGGCATTATTGGAATGGGATATGTAGGTCTTCCCTTAGTAATACGATTTTGCGAAGTTGACTTTAAAGTTTATGGGTTTGATATAGACGAAAATAAAATTGAAAAGCTCAAAGCTGGAGAAAGTTATATAAAACACATAGACAGTTCAAATATAAGAAGAATTTCTCAAAATTTTTATCCGACATCTGATTTCTCAAAACTATCAGAAGTTGATGCGATAATCATCTGCGTTCCAACACCGTTAAACAAATACCACGAGCCAGATATGACCTATGTGTTCAATACAGGAGAAACAATAGCAAAATATTTAAGAAAAGGACAACTTGTTGTCCTTGAATCAACTACATACCCAGGTACTACTGATGAAGATTTGAAAGCTATCTTAGAAAAATCTGGTCTTAAAGCTGGAGAAGATTTTTACCTTGCTTTTTCTCCAGAGAGATAAGATCCTGGTAATCAAGATTTTAACATCTCTATTATACCTAAAATCGTTGGTGGTTTTACCAAAAATTGCTTAGATTTAACTTCTTCTCTTTATAGCAATATTACAAAAAGAGTAGTTCCAGTTTCTTCTACAAAAGTTGCCGAGGCTGCAAAATTATTAGAAAATATCTATCGCGCAGTAAACATTGCCTTAGTGAATGAACTAAAACTTCTTTTTGATAGAATGGGTATTGATATATGGGAAGTTATAGAAGCTGCAAAGACAAAACCATTTGGATTTCAAGCATTTTATCCAGGACCAGGTTTAGGGGGTCATTGTATTCCAGTAGACCCGTTCTATTTAACATGGAAAGCCAAAGAATACGAATTCCATACGAGATTTATAGAATTAGCGGGAGAAATAAACGATAACATGCCCTATTATGTTTATTTAAGAACTATGGAAGCACTTAACTCTGTTGGTAAGTCCTTTAAAAACGCGAAAATTTTAATCTTAGGAGTAGCTTATAAAAAAGATGTTGATGATATGAGAGAATCACCTGCATTAAAAATCATTACAATTTTTCAAGACAAAGGGGCTATTGTAGATTACAACGATCCTTATATACCAGAAATACCTCCACTAAGAAAATATCATCTTAAAATGCATTCGACAGATTTAACAAGGGAAAATATTTCTTCTTACGATGTAGTTGTAATTGCTACAGATCATTCAGTATATGACCCGAATTTTATTCTAGAAAACGCACAGCTTATTATTGATACCAGAAATTTAATAAAAATAAAACATCCAAAAGTAATTAAAGCTTAAACCAAGTTTGCTGTTTCGGAGGTAAAAGTTGACCAAAAAAAATTTTGCTTTAATGGGAGCAAGTGGTTATATTGCTCCTAGACATATGAAAGCCATTAAAGAAACCAATAATGAATTAGTAGCCGCATACGATCCTTATGATGGTATTGGAATAATAGATAGCTATTTTCCAAATGCATATTTTTTTACAGAGTTTGAATTATTTTATAATTTTATAAATGAATTTAATAAAAATAATACAAAGATTGATTATATTAGCATTGCAACACCAAACTATCTTCACGAACCACATATAAAGTTTGCATTATTAAATGGAGCTGACGCGATTTGCGAAAAACCATTAGTTCTAAATCCAGAAGAAATAGAGCATCTTAAAAAAGTAGAACAAGAAACCGGCAAAAAAGTTTATACAATTTTGCAATTAAGACTTCATGAATCAATTTTAGCTCTGAAGTACAAAATAGAAAAAGAAATACAACAAAACCCAAAGAAAATTTACGATATTGATTTAGTATATCTAACAAGTAGAGGAAAATGGTATTTTGTATCATGGAAAGGAAATGAGAAAAAAAGTGGTGGGTTAGCTACGAATATTGGAATACATTTCTTTGATATGTTATCTTGGATATTTGGTCCAGTTGAAGAAAGTATAGTTCACATTAAACAGCCAGATGTTAATGCAGGATATTTAAAATTAAAAAATGCAAGGGTAAGATGGTTTTTGTCTGTAAATTACGATTATATTCCAGACGATGTTAAAGCACTTGGGAAAAGAACGTTTAGAAGCATAACTGTAAATGGTGAAGAGTTTGAGTTTAGCGAAGGTTTTACTGAATTACATACTAAATCGTACGAAGATATCTTAAATGATGGTGGTTTTGGACTTGATGATGCTAAAAATTCAATAGTGATTGTTTCCGACATTAGAAATGCAACACCCATAGGCTTAAAAGGTGATTACCATCCATTTTGCAAAAAAGTTAGGAGTTAACTGATGGAAGTATTTATCCACCCATCTTCTTATGTTGATGAAGGTGTAGAAATAGGTAGTGGAACAAAGATATGGCATTTTTCACATATACTAAAAGGGAGTAAAATCGGCGAAAATTGCATAATAGGTCAAAATGTTATGATAGGTCCGGATGTTTCTATTGGGAATAGATGTAAAGTCCAAAATAATGTTTCTATCTATAAAGGCGTTGAGCTGGAAGATGATGTGTTTTGTGGACCATCCTGTGTTTTTACTAATGTAGTTAATCCGAGAGCTTTCATAGAACGAAAGCAAGAATTTAAGAAAACCTCAGTAAAAAAAGGTGCAACTATTGGAGCAAATGCAACCATTGTATGTGGAACCACTATTGGAAAATACGCTTTAATAGGTGCTGGAGCTGTTATAACAAAAGATGTTCCAGATTATGGATTAGTTTATGGAAATCCAGGAAGGTTGATGGGTTATGTTTGTAAGTGCGGAACAGTTTTAGTTAATAAAGGTGTCGTAAAAGGGAAAGTTTTAGAAGATAATAAACTATCTTGTGAATACTGCGAAAGCATATATTTTTATAACAAAAAAGACTTTTATCCAATAGATGAGAAAATATGAGAGGTAAGATAAAATATGAATTATAAAATAATATGGGATAGTGATGTAATCTTAGATTTACTTTTATTAAGAACAAAGGATAATCCTTATATTTTTGAAATTGAAAAATATGTATTAAACTACAAAATACCAATATATATATCTTCATCACAACTCAGCAATATAAAAATTACTCTCTCGGAGCGTTTAAAAAATTCAAATATCAATGTTAATGATATCTTAAAAAAATTTGTAGAAACTCATAATGTTAGTGTTTTAAAAACACCATCTTACATTGATATAGACAAATGGTATTCAGACTTTGATATAGAAGATGAGCTTATAAGATTGACGGGAGAAACTTTTGATTTATATGTCTTAACAAGAGATGAAAAATTTTTAGAAGCTCTTAAAGATAAAGGAATTCATCCAAAAGATTTTATTTCTTTTATTTCAAACAGCACAGAAAACCAAAAAATCAATATGCTTGACCTAACTCAGGAAACTTTGTATATATACCATAAAATAGAAAAAAACATCGATAAAGTTATAAAAGAATCTAATTTTATTCTTGGTCATGAAGTAAAACAGCTGGAAGAAAAAACTACAAAATATCTTGGAGTAAAGCATTGCATAGGATGTTCTTCTGGAACAGATGCTTTGGTTTTATCACTAAGGGCATTAGCCATCAAATTAAAAGGGAAAGAGTATTTTGATAAAACTGATGAAATCATAACAACACCTTTTACATTTACAGCAACTGGAGACGCAATTTTAAGAGCTGGCGCAACACCAGTATTTATTGATATTGATTTAGATACTTACACTATAGATACAGAGAAAATAAAAGAATTTTTAAAAACAAGTAAAAACGTTGTAGGAATTATACCCGTACATCTTTATGGTCATCCGGCTAATATGGATGAAATCATGCAAATAGCAAAAGAGTATAATCTTTTTGTAATTGAAGATGTAGCACAAGCATTTGGTGGAATGTGGGATAATAAAAAGCTTGGATCTATTGGAACAACAGCATGCTTTAGCTTTTTCCCTTCAAAGAATCTTGGTGGATTTGGCGATGGTGGTATGGTTTCTACTAATGATGATGATCTTGCCGAAATAATTAGAATGCTTATAAAACATGGTGGTAAAGATAAATATAACGTTGACCATATAGGATACAATGCAAGACTTGATACTCTTCAAGCTGCAATAATTTTAGCTAAATTTGATATCATAGATGATTTTAATGAGAAGAGAAGAAAGATAGCAAAATTATATACAGAAAGTTTAAAAGAAATAAAGTGGTTAAAAACTCCGATTGAAAAAGAAAAAGCGTACCATGTATTCCATCAATACACAATTTTATTAACTGGTAAAAACCGAGAGGAGGTTCAAGAAAGACTTAAACAACAAGGTATATCAACCATGGTTTATTATCCTTATCCACTTCATAAAATGAAGGTGTTTATAAACAATGGTATGAAGGTTTATGGAAGTTTACAAAACAGCGAGTATGCAGCTAAGAATGTTTTGAGTTTACCTATTGAACCATTGTACGATGAGAAGGTTATTTATAAAGTGATTTGGAAACTAAGTGAGATGTGAAAAGTGAGACGTGAGAGGTGGAGAGGTGAAGACGCATAAAGATTTGGATGTATGGAAAGATGGGATTGAGTTAGTTAAGTTAATATATAATTTAACATCAAGTTTTCCTAAGGAAGAAATGTATGGTTTGACATCTCAAATTAGGCGTTCGGGTGTTTCTATACCAAGCAATATTGCAGAAGGTGCAGCCAGAAAAAATAAAAAAGAATTTGTTCAATTTCTTTATATTGCGTTAGGCTCTATTGCTGAATTAGAAACTCAGTTAATAATTTCAAAAGAACTTGGATACATTCAAGATTTAAAGATTTTTGATGATTTAGAGAGATTAAAGGCTAAACTTCTTGGATTGATAAGGTATGTGAAAGTGAGACGTGAAACGTGAGACGTAAGAAGTGAGACGTAAGACGTAAAAAGTGAGACGTTAAAAATTTTTCTCTCACATATCACGTTTCACCTCTCACGTCTCACGTTTCACGTTTGATAGAGGTTATAAATGAAAATTTTAACAGTTGTAGGAGCAAGACCACAGTTTATAAAACTTGCACCATTATCAAAGATCCTAAGAGAAAATGGGGTAAATGAGATTATAGTTCATACTGGTCAACATTATGACGAAAACATGAATGACTTGTTTTTTAAAGAGCTTGAAATACCTGAGCCAGACTACAATCTTGGTATAGGCTCTGGTAATCATGGAGAGCAAACTGGAAAAATGTTAATTGAAATAGAAAAAATTATATTAAAAGAAAATCCGGATTTAGTCATTGTTTATGGGGATACAAACTCTACTTTAGCTGGTGCGTTAGCAGCATCCAAATTGCATATAAAATTAGCTCATGTAGAGGCAGGTTTAAGAAGCTTTAATAAAAGGATGCCTGAGGAGATAAACAGAGTTTTGACTGACCATGTTTCGGATATTCTTTTTTGTCCAACTCAAACTGCAGTAGAGAATTTAAAAAATGAAGGAATTACAAAAGGTGTTTATCTTGTTGGTGATGTGATGTTTGATGCTTTATTACATTTTTCTAAAATTAGCGATATGAAGAGTAATATTTTGGAAAGGTTAAATATAAAACCAAAAGAATATTATCTTGCCACAATCCATAGAGCTGAAAATACGGATGACCATGAAAGGCTTAAAAATATTTTGACTGCATTTTCCAAGATGAATGAGATAGTTGTTTTTCCTATTCATCCAAGGACAAGAAAAATGATAAACTATTATGGATTAGGTGATTTGCTTGAAAATGATAATATCAAATTGATAGACCCTGTTGGCTATCTTGATATGTTAAAATTAGAAAAGAATGCTAAATCAATATTAACGGATTCTGGCGGGGTTCAAAAAGAAGCGTTTTGGTTAAAAGTTCCATGCATCACTTTAAGAGATGAAACTGAGTGGATTGAGACTGTCAATCTTGGTTGGAATAGATTGGTTGGTAGTGATGTTGAAAAAATAGTGGAAGCGGTAAGAGATTTAAAATTTGGTGTTGATGTGAGTTTTGAGAATGATTTTTCAGCTAAGAAAATGTATGAGATTCTTTTAGAACTAAAAGATAAATTGGACTAAGTTCAATCAATAGATATGGATTTAATCAACATTAAAGAACGGTTTCTTGCTACAGATACAAGAAAAAGACTGATTGAAAATTTTTTATCTTTATCAGTACTTCAGATTGCTAACTATCTATTACCTTTAATTACTTTACCTTATCTTGTTAGAGTATTAGGACCTGAGAAATTTGGACTTATTGCTTTTTCGCAAGCTTTTATTGGGTATTTTATGATACTAACTGATTATGGTTTCAACCTTTCAGCTACAAGAGATATATCTATAAATAGAGAAAATAAAGAAAAGGTTTCTGAAATTTTTAGCTCTGTGATGATAATTAAACTTGCGTTAATGATAATATCTTTAATTTTAATGTCTATTATAATATTCTCTTTTGAAAAGTTTAGAAAAGATTGGATAGTTTATTACTTAACGTTTGGAATGGTTGTGGGGCAGGTTTTGTTTCCAGTATGGTTTTTTCAAGGTACGGAGAAAATGAAGTATATAACTTTTTTAAATATTCTTGCAAAAGTTATATTTACTGTTGCTATATTTGTGTTTGTTAAAGAAGCATCTGATTATTTGTATGTGCCAATATTAAATAGTTTGGGTTTTATAATTGCAGGGATACTGGGTTTATGGATTGTGTTTAGAGATTTTGAGATTAGTTTTAAGGTGCCGAGTTTAGAAATTTTAAAGCATTATTTAAAAGACGGATTTCCCTTATTTTTGTCAATAGCATCAATTCCTTTATTCAATGATACTAACATTGTAGTGTTAGGGATTTTTACTGATAATACGGCTGTAACTATTTATACTTTGGCCGCAAGAATTATCGGAGTTCTTATTGCATCACAATCTCCACTTGTAAATGCTATATTCCCATGGGTTTCAAAGGAAATAAAAATTGATCCTATAAATACTATTTCTAAATTAAATAAAATTAGAAATTTAGGAAGTGTAATATATTTTGTGATATTAACCATAACTGGTTTATTGAGTATATGGCTTATACCGTTTATTTTTGGTAATGCTTTTAAACAATCTATTTATCCTTTTTTAATAATGCTTTATATTCCTTTAATAGCTTTTATAGCAAATATTTATGGGAATCAAATTTTAATCAATTTAGGCAAAAATAAATTATATTCAATGGTTTTAATCTCCACAGGAATCATAAATTTAATCTTAATAATTCCTTTGGTTATTTTTTTTAATGAAAACGGAGCGGCTATTTCAAGACTTGTAAGCGAAACATTTATAACATTTATGATGTATATTTTAGCTAAAAGGGAGATTAGGAAAATTGAATATAGCAAACCGTAGCAGGGAATTAGAAAGCGAATTAGAAAATAAAAAAAATAAAATTCTATTTTTTATTAGCTTTATATTTTTCATAATAGCACTAAACTTAATTTTTGATTATATCCTACCTATAGAAGACCTCAAATATATATTTTTGCTTAATGTTTTGCTCTCCGTGTTTTACTATTTTATAATGTTTGGAAAGTCATGGCATCCTGTTTTTCCCTTTATAGGAACCCTTACACTGTTTCAAGGTGGATTAATAATTAGTTCTATATTTGATAATGATGTAGATTTATCCTATGTTTTTTTAATGGGTGCAAATATTTACTTAAAAGAAGATACGGTACGGTTAACTATTTTATTAATCTCTTTAAGCTATTGGTTTGCTTTGATAGGTGCATACTTAGGAAGTATAGGCAAAATAAAAATAAAAAACTTAAAAAAAGATAAGAGCTATGATTATAATTTTCTAAAGCAATTATTTTTAGCTATTTTATTTGTCGCAATACCTTTTTACATATACAAACAGTTTATTTATTTTAGTTATTTTCTCCAATACGGATATTTAGCGTTTTATCAATCTACTGAATTTTTAGAAGAAGCAGGTTTTTTTGTGCGAAGTTTCAGCTTTTTGGTACCAATAGCATTTTTAGGGTATTTTTTATTGGAAAAAAATAAAAAATTAATTCTTTTAATATGCTTAGTGTATTTCATTATTAGCATACCAACCCTACTTTCTGGCTTTAGAGGGCAGTTTTTTACTTTTTGGTTAACGATATTTCTTTTTTATAAACATAAATTTAACAATAAACTTTCCTTTAAAACTTTGTTTATATTAATTGTTATAATATCAATAACAGGATTATTAATTTCATTTATGCGAGAAAATGTAAGCCTTAATACAGAATTTATATTAAGCAGAAATCCTATACTAGAATTTTTTAAACAACAGGGGGTTTCTTTTTATGTAACTGCAATGGCTGTTGAGTTTAAGCATGAGTTTGCTCCAAACATTTTAAAATATTTAATGTGGGAACCTATAAGTGCTATATTTTCTACTGCATTATCTGTACCTGGGAGAGCGTTTGCTACAGATTTAATGATAAAAATTAATTACGATGGTTATTTGATGGGATACGGTACCGGGTCTTCTTATTTGGGAGAAGCATATCTTTGGGGTGGTCCTACGGCTGTTTGTTTAACGAGCTTTTTAATTGGATATTTTTTGAGCAAAGTATATAAAAATTTTGAATATACTAATATCTATATAAAAATTCTCATATTTACAATAATTCAATATGTTTTCTTCCTTCCGAGAGATTTATTATTGATGCCATTAGCACAAGCTATTAAAGTAGGTGTTTATTTATTGTTGCTATTTTTTATTATAGGTTTCATAAAACAGACAATATTATACAGTAAAAAATTAGAGGTCAAACTGTGAATATAGTCTTAATATCAAATAATACTTTTTCTACATTCGGCGGTTATGAAAAAGTGGTGCTTTCTGTTTTTAACCAACTGTTGGAAAAATATAATTGTGATATTTCTATTATTTCAGTTCCTCACTATAATTCGTTGCTAAATAACCCTATATTGGAAGAATTCAAAAAATTTAGGATTTATAGAAGCTCTGACTATAAGAATAGATTGCATTACTCTATAAATATCTTAATCAAAAAAATACTCGGTAAAGATTTATTTATAAATTATTTTTCCATAAAAAAGTATTTAAGTGAACTTGCTAATGCAGACATAGTACTGGTGACGGATCCTTTATTAATTAATAGTGTTAAATATATTATTAAAAAAAATCAATTTAATGCAAAAGTTGTTTTTTGGGACCACGGGAGCTTATTTGGATATTTAAGAGGAAAATTCCAAAACATAGTTTATAGCAAAGAGATTTTTAAAGGACTTAAATCTGCAGATGCTCATTTGGCTATTGCCACAGAGATAAAAGATTTTATTAAGGATATAAACCCTGGGGCTAATGTTAATTTAGTTTATAACCCATTGCCTTTATATAATGGGAAACTTATACAAAGGCCTTTTTCTCATCATATATTTTTATATGTTGGAAGATTGACCGATGACGATAAAAATATCACTTTTATGCTAAATGGTTTATCTAAGTTAAAGAATAAAGAATGGAGTTTGAAAATTGTAGGAACTGGAAAAGACGAAAATAAATTAAAAAATCTGGCTAATAAATTAAAAATATCAGATAGAATTGAATGGCTTGGCTTTAAAAAAGACCCGTATAGTGAAATTGATTATGTAACGGCATTACTTTTGACTTCAAGATGGGAGGGTTTTCCTATGGTTCTTGTAGAGGCAAATCAAAGAGGAATGCCTGTTATTTCATCAGATTGCAAAAGCGGACCAAAAGATATAGTAATACCTGGAAGGAATGGATATCTGTATAAGGAAGGTGATATTAATGATTTTATAAGAGTTATCAGCGGTGTTATGGATGGGAAATTACAGTTTGATACACCAGAAAATATAGCCAAAACAGCAGAGAGATTTAGAGAGGATATTATGATTTCTAATATTTATAATTTTTTAAAAAAATAGTTGAGGGAGGTACTTAAATGAAACAGTTTGAAAAACCTATATTATTTATAGTTTTTAATAGATTGGACACTACAAAACGAGTTTTTGAGCAAATAAGAAAAGTAAAACCTCTAAAATTATACATTACTTCAGATGGTCCAAGAAATGAATCTGAAAAAGCCAAAGTATTGCAAGTAAG
The DNA here is from genome assembly GCA_026418015.1 of Leptospiraceae bacterium. Taxonomy (GTDB): domain Bacteria; phylum Spirochaetota; class Leptospiria; order Leptospirales; family Leptonemataceae; genus SKYB61. The sequence continues at coordinate 381,563 of JAOACE010000008.1, forward strand.
GGAGTTTATAATGAAAAATATAGATTGGGATTGTGAAGTAAAAACAAAATTTAGAGATAAAAATTTAGGCGCCGGATTTGGTATAAAAGACGCCATTGATTGGTTTTTTGCACATGAAGAAGAAGGCATAATACTTGAACATGATTGTTTGCCATCTATAAGTTTTTTTCAATTTTGTAGTGAACTATTGGATATATATAAAGACAACAAAAATGTTGGGGTTATCTTGGGTTTTAATCCGTTTCCAAAAAAAGATTATGAGTACAGTTATTTCTTCTCCAAATATGATTTAAAATGGGGGTGGGCAACATGGAAAGATAGATGGCAGTATCAAGATATGTATATGAATGATTGGCCACAAATTAAAAAAACTGACTTTCTAAATAGAATCTCAAAAGATAAATTAGTAAAATTATATTGGAGTGCTATTTTTGATCAAATCTACATGAACCCGCACTTTACTTGGGATACCCAGTTTACATATCAAATTTTAAAAAGAGGTTTATTAACAATTGTACCTAAAAAGAATATAGTCTTAAATATAGGCTATGGAGAAGAAGCTTATAGTTGTAAATGGGGTATTCCAGACCATATAAAAAGTTTAAAACTTGAGGAGTTAGATTTTCCTTTAATACACCCAAAAGAGATTAAAATAAATGAGGCGTATGATAGATTGGTTGAAAATATTCATTTTGAGATGAATTTGATGACAGTGTTAAGGCTTAAATTTAGAAATTTCTTGGAATCTAATTCAATAACTCGAAAAATACTTTTACCTTTTATGGTAAATCTTTATAGAGTATATAAAAAAGTTAAGCTTAAATTATTAACATTTTCATAAATTAGTACTCATAATATATTCTAAGCCTGGAGCTTTGAAGAAACTCCGAACTAACTGGGGTAGATTTGCCAATCGCTTTAACGTTCGCAGCACTACCTGTTTTAAGTGATCAGGACCTTTAAGAACCATTTTCCCTACCGTGTGGTTTTTCACATAATTCCACACTTGCTCATCCGGGTTTAATTCAGGCGAATATCCCGGCAAATAGTATAGCTCTAACAGCTCTGAGTGCTTCGATACAAACTCCTTCACTTTCTTCGCCCGGTGGGTAGGATGGCCGTCTACAATCAGGAACACCGGCGTGGTGCGGCCGGCTAGGAGCCGGTTGAGAAACTCGATGAAACGATCCGCAGTGTAGCTGCCTCCTATCACCATAAAGCGCAAGGTACCTCTAGCATCCACGGCGGAGATCATGTTCACTTTGAATCGGGAACCTGTACTGGCCACTACCGGAGTTTTCCCCTTTTCTGCCCAGGTAGTGCCCGCATGGTAATCGGATCGAATCGTCGATTCGTCTTCCCAGTAGATACTTGCTCCCACCCGGCGCGCTCGCTCCACAATCTTCGGATACTCTTCCTTCAGGAACACCTCCACGGCCGCACGGTTCTGTTGATACGCCCGACGCACAGGACGCTGGGGACTCAGCCCCAACTTCTTCAAGGTTCTCCAGACCGATACCGTAGACAGGCGCACCTGAAAGACTTTGTAGATGACCTCCCGAATAATCTGTACCGTCCATAGCGCAAAAGGAAATTGATATTGCCGAGGATCCCCTTGGGTAATGATCATGTATATTTCATGAGTTGTTCACCGCTTAATGCCGGGGGTCTTCCGCTGAGACGCTTCGCCTTTAAGGCCTCTATGCCACCCGCTCGATAGCGGGCAATCCATCGATATATACACACTCGTTCAAACCCGATGGACCGGATCACCTCTTCAGGACTTTCACCGGCTTCCACCCGCTTCACGGCAGTAATACGAATCTGTTCGAGTGCCTCATGGCTTAGCCTTCTTCCGTCTAGTTCCTTCATAGTCATTAGTATATCACGTGTACTTACTTAAGTAAAGATTAGTAAGTATGTAAATGGAAACGATAATGTGTGAAATTTATCTTAACGGTTTATTTTACAAAGGTTCTGGAATAGGAAGAAATTATGATTTGCTTATAAAAGAGTTTAAAAAAAGAGGATTAAACATTAATTTCTCAAAAAATGGAGTTTAAAGGATGATAAATAAAGATATTTATATTGCAGCCAGATTCCTAACTCAGCCAATTACTGGCGTTCAAAGATATGGTATTGAACTTAGTAAAGCGATTAAAAAAATGAACACAAAATATAACATAACCTTTGTCACTCCACAGAATATTATTCATCATGAAATTGCAAAATTTTTAGATGTTAAACAAATAGGAAGTTTAAAAGGGCAATTATGGGATCAGATCTCACTTTTAAAATTTTTAAAATCAAAGAGAAACCCATTAATAGTAAATTTCTCTAATACACTTCCGGTATTTTATGAAAATAAAATTGTTACTATTCACGATATTATACATTTAAAATATCCTGTTAGTTACACCTACAAAAAGTACTATGAGATTGTTTTTCCTTTAATGCTTAAACATTCAAAACACATTATAACCGTAAGTGAATTTTCTAAAAAAGAAATATCTTCTTATTTTGGTATCAACGAGGATAAAATATCCATAGTGTACAATGGTGTAGATGAAAAATTTAAGCCCAAAAAAATAGAAAATCAAGAAAGGTACATATTAGGTGTTTCATCAATAGCTTATCATAAAAATTTTATTAATCTTATAAAAGCTTTTTTACGGTTAAAGGATAAAAGTATCAAATTGTATATTGTAGGCGGATTAAATGAAAAAATATTTGGGGAAGAAAGTAGTAAAGTCTTAAATTATATAAAAAACAACGATAATATCAGATTTTTAGGAAGAGTTGACGACAATAAACTTATCGAGTTATATTCAAATGCAGTCTGTTTTGTTTACCCATCTTTATATGAAGGTTTTGGTATCCCACCACTTGAAGCTCAGGCATGTGGATGTCCAGTTATATTGTCTGACATTCCAGTTTTTAGGGAAATTTATGGAGATTCAGCAGTATATTTTAACCCATTAGACCCATGCAATATTGCAAACAAAATTGAAGAAGTTATAACCGACAAAAACTTAATAACGTCTCTTATACAAAAAGGATTTGAAAATGCTAAAAAATATACATGGGAAAATTCGGCTAAGTCATTTTTTAAAATAGTAGATAGGGTGATGCAAAATGACTGATTTATCCGTATCGATTGTGTTATATAATAATAAAAAGGAACAAGTTGAAAAAGGAATATACAGTGTTCTTAATACAGATTTAAAGATCAGACTTTTTCTTCTTGATAATTCAACTTATGATGATTTAAAGAGTTTATCAAACATTGACAGCAGAATTGAATACATCTTCAACAATGCTAACCTTGGCTTTGGCAAAGCTCACAATATTGCCCTTAAAAGATCAATTGAAGAGAATATCCCCTATCATCTTGTACTAAATCCAGATGTATATTTTGAGAAAGGAGTTTTAGAGCAGCTTTACAATTTCATGGAAGCTAATAAAGATGTTGGTTTGGTTATGCCAAAGGTATTGTATCCTAATGGAGGCATTCAATATTTATGCAAACTTTTACCAACTCCTTTTGATTTATTTGGAAGAAGATTTTTAAATTTTGGTCCATTTAAAAATATTATAGAAAAAAGAAATGAAGTATATGAGCTTAGATTTACTGGGTATGATAAAATTATGGAAGTTCCTTATTTATCAGGATGTTTTATGTTCATAAGGACCGAAGTTCTTAAAAAAGTAGGGCTTTTTGATGAAAGGTTTTTTATGTATTTAGAAGATACTGATTTATCAAGAAGAATACATAGAGTTTCAAAGACTGTATATTATCCTGGAGTCTCCATATATCATGAATATGGCAAAGGTTCCTATAAAAATCCAAAACTATTAAAATATCATTTAGATAGTGCAATCAAGTACTTTAATAAATATGGCTGGCTATTTGATAAAGAAAGAGACGAAATAAATAAAAAAACACTAGAGAAATTGGGTTATTTTACTAAGTAGATTTTTATAATGCCATTGTAGATAGTGAACAAAAGTTGGAATAAAAATTTCTTTTGGTAAAATATTAAGTATAAACATTTATGTATTTATAAAATTATTAGGTAAAATCTATTTACGCATATACTGGCCCCGGTTTCAAGCGAGCACTGAATTAGCATAAATTTTGATTGAAATCGGAGGATACCATGTCACAAACTGTACCAATGAAAAGGATAAGTGCTAAAAGAAAGGAAGAGACAGTATTACGGTTATTACAGGGTGAGAATATCAATGATATCTCACGTGAGTTAAAGATATCTGTTCCAGAAATTGAATCGTGGAAGAACAGATTCCTCATTGCCGCCAGGGAAGGCTTAAAAACCCGCGGGAAAGATCCGGTTGAGAAAGAGCTTGAAATAGCAAAGAAGACCATTGGCGAGTTGACGATGGAATTGAATCTTCATAAAAAAAAAGAGAACTGGATCAAAAATCGAAACGGGAATTTGTAGATGAATACCGGTGTGTAAGTGATCCAAGCACAGGGATGAGGTATCCGGTACGAATGATACTACGAGTTATAGACTACAGTTCAGCATCGTATTATGGTAGTACCATAGATGAAAAACATGCGAAACCAGGTCCGAAAGGTACGATAAGCGACGAAGAACTTGTTGGAACGATTAAAGAAACAATCAAGGAGATCCCGTTTCATGGTGTTGGATACAAGAAAATACATGCACGTTTGAACCGAAATTTACAAAAAATAGGAATTTCCGTAGGGAAAAACAGGGTATTTCGGCTCATGCAGGCTGAAAATTTGCTGAACAAAGCACCTGGGGGGTCGGGTAGCAGCAGGATTCATGATGGTTCACTGGTGACAGAGTCTCCTGATGTTATGTGGGGTACTGATGGGAAGAAGTTTTTCAACCATCGTGACGGTTGGTGCTGGTTGTTTGCAGTAATTGATCATTTTAATTCAGAAATTATTGGGTATACGGTAGTCAAGAAGGGTGATCGTTTTGAAGCCACACGGGCAGTGCAACATGCGATAAACAAACGCTTTGGTTCACTTGAAAAAGACGTCGCAAAAGGTGTGAAAGTGAGGAGTGATCGAGGAAGCCAGTATACGTCAGCATATTATATGCAATCCATGTGTCACTACGGAATTGAGATGAGCCATACATGGGCAAAAAGTCCGGAGAGCAATGGTATCATAGAGAGATTTTTCAGAACAATTGAGTATCAACTTTTCAAACTACATGATTTTGAAACACTTGAAGAATCAGAAAAAGCTATTGGAGATCTTATTGAGTTGTACAACAAGGAGTGGATGCTTGAAAGACTTGGTTATATTTCACCTAACGATGCATTAGAAAACTATTATGGGCACATCTAAAAATCGCTTTTTTCCTAATATGAGCAATAAAAAAAGCGATTTTATCCTAATATTGTGCCCACAAGGGAACATCCAATAATGTAGTTTTTATAAGTTTCCTTATAAATTAAGCAAAAAAAGTGCTTGATGAATCGGGGCCAGAACACGCAATTATCAATAGGAGACAAAAAGTGAAAGATTTACCCATTGGAATCCAATCTTTTAAAAAAATTAGAGAACAAAATTTCTATTACGTCGATAAAACTCCTTTCGTTAAAAAATTAGAACGCGGTGGTTACTACTTCCTTAGTAGACCCAGAAGGTTCGGTAAATCCCTTTTCTTAGACACCCTAAAAGAAGCTTTCTCGGGCAATAAAGAACTCTTTCATGGCCTATTCCTCTACAATAATTGGAATTGGAACAAAAAACATCCCGTCATCAAAATCAGCTTCGCAGGCGGTAATTTCACT
>JAOACE010000026.1 GCA_026418015.1 Leptospiraceae bacterium
TATATGTTCTTTTTGGATAAAGGTTTGGTACGAAATAATTCTTAAAGGAATTTGTACAGAACCTTGGCTTTTAATTTTAAAAAAGATTTCGTATTCTTGTTGTGGGTTAAAGCTTAAAGGAAATAAAAAATTTCGGTGAGGAATTTCTCTTGTATAGAAATTTCTAAGATCTCCGGTTTCGATTGTTTTTATCATATTACCAGATTCGAATAAATAAAAATCAATCTCGTCTAATAAAGGATAGTATAGTTCTAATAGAATTTTGCTATTTTGATTCGTAGGATTTTTGATTTTAAAATAAACCCAAAAAGTGCTGTTGGAATAACCAAAGTTGGGGATTTCTTTTTCGGATTTTTTAAATTCAGAAATTTTGGTTTTAATTGTATCGATGGTTTCTTGTTGATTTTTGTCTTCGTATAGATAGAGTTCTTTTCCTATGTATAATTCGTGGAAATTTTCTACTAAAACTGGTGCAATAGTGTTAGCATTAAGAAAAGTATACCAAAAAAAAGCTGTAAAAAAAATGATTTTTTTCATAAAGAACATAAAATATAGATAGAAAAATTTAGCAATCTTAATTTTTTTTGTGTAAAATTAAAAATTGATTTCATTTTACCGAAATATTGTTTAGATGAGTAATTGGGCTGTATTATTGATTTCGGGTAGGGGATTGGATCCCAACGAAGTAAATCGAATTTTAAGCATCAAAGCCGATAAGATAAGAACAAATGATATGGACGGAATCGTAATATGGCAATTGAACAGCACATTAGAAGGCAATTCTTCTTTGATGGATCATATAGAAGATATTCTAAAAAGAATCTACCCTGTAAGAAAACAAATTCATGAACTTTCGACAAAATATCAAATTTCTTTGGTATGTAATGTCGATATAGAAGAATCCAAAAGAAAGGTTTTAATTCCTCCAAAATACTTAGTCATCTTAGGTTATATAGGTGCACAATTAGAAATCTATGTATAAATTTATATTATTTAAAAGTTATCTAATATCTCTGAACCTGAATATTGTAATTTTTGGGTATTGCTTAAAATTAACAAGTGATCTAATAAAATTTCTCTATTTCCAACAGATGTATTGTTCGTTGTCTGAATAAAAAATCCGCGAAATTGGTAATAATAAGGCGGTTTATTTAATTTTGGCAGATACGTAAAATTTTTTGGTAGTTGATTTTCGATTCGCTTCCAACCATTCCAGTTCAATTCTGCAACAAAGATTTTGATTTCTCTACTTCCTACTTTAAAGACGAGAAAGAATTTATCTGGATAGTTTTTGCTGTGTATCCATAAAGAATATCGCATAGGTTGACCATAGATATAAATATTTTCTTTTGGGATAATTCGAAAATGCTGTCTTCCAGGTATATCAACGTTGTAATAAAACATTAAGGATTTGTCGAAGGTTTTTGTATTTCCCCATCCACTTACTAGTACTTCTTCCAATTCGAAGGCTCTTTTTTGCTCTTTAATAAACGATAATCGCGGATTTTTATAGACAACCTCTAATTGATGTAAAGGTGTAGGAGGATCATAGACATAGTATTGATTGGTTTCGAAATCGTCTATAACTTGTAATCTTAAATTTTCGCTAGTATTTAATAATTGATCCAAAAAATTAACCTGATCGAGTTCTGTTTTTAGAGAATAACGTTCTGCAAAAATACTATTGCTTAGAAATAAAATCAACAATAATAGCGAATTTTTTTTCACTATTTTTATATCGGTTAAAAAAGATTTTCGTTAAGATGGTTTTTGATGGTTTGTTTGATAAAATTATGCATTTCTAAAAAAATTTTATCGTGTTCTTTTAAAATGTCGGGATAATACCATTTGATAATATTCTTATGATAAAAGATTTCGATGTATTCGGTGGGACTTCCCATTTTTTTTGATAGTGTATTGATTTGATAGCTTTTGCTTAATTCAATTTTTTCTAAGTAGTGTCGGAATAATAACATTTCGTTTGTGTTTAAATTCAATAGATGCTGGAATTGGATTTGATCTTCGTATCCTTTGAGTTTTTTTATTTTGATTAGTCCGTTGGAATAAATTTTAATGACTAATTCTTCGTGATATTCAGGAGGCAACGTTCCATTATCTTTGTAATAAATGATTTTATAATCTTTATGGGAATCCATCTTTGGTTATAGATTTAATTTTTTTAAAAATCAATCAAGTTTTTTTTATCAATCAATAGATTTTTTTGTTAAAGTTTTATTTTATATATTTTGGTATTGTGAATTTAGGCGTTCGTATCTTTCTAAATATACTTGAACAACATTATCTTCTGGGTTAATTTGATAGATTTCTTTTAATAATACAATCGCATCTTGAATCTTTTTGTTATGGATGAATTCTATGGCTTCTTCGAATTTTTGGAGGGTTTGAAGTTTTTTTTCGATTTGTTCGTCAGAGTCTACATTAAAGCATTCGTAGATTTGAACGGGTTCTTGTTTTCCTTTAACACGAACTTTTTGGAGTTTTCTTAAATAATATTTATCTATATTTTTTAATTTTTCTTTAACCGAATCTGTTATTAATATGGGGGTTTTAAAAACTCTGGTAAGTTGTTGAATGCGCGAAGCTGTGTTTACTGTATCACCAATCACAGTTGTATCGAGTCGTTCTTGCGATCCAACTGTACCTAATATAACTTTATCATAATGGATGCCAATTCCCATATCGATGTAAGCAACATTAGGATGCTGAAAAACTTGGTTAAATTCTATCAGTTTTTGTCGCATTTCTATTGCAGAATCCAAAGGAAATGGACAGGCATGTTCACATTCATAGAGAAAAAAAGCCATAATTTCGTCACCGATAAATTTATCGATAATGCCTCCATTTTTAATGATGATAGGATTCATCATTTCGAAAAATAGGTTTAAAAATTCGAATGTACCTCTTGGCGACATCATTTCCGAAAGACTAGAAAAATTTACTATATCGCAGAACATAATAGATAATTCTACCTCTTTGGAATCCCCTTTGTTTATATCGTATAGATGTTCTTTTTCTAAAAGGGTACCATAATGTAATGGTACAAATCGCGCAAAGGAATCTACAATAAATTCAATCCTTTCTACATAATTGTTAATTTCTTGAACCATTCGATTAAAATTTTTTGTAAGTATTCCTAATTCGTCATTAGAAAATGTATATAACTTAACATGATAATTTCTGTTTGCAACTTCTATACTTGCTCTGGTTAATTTTTTTATGGGTTTTAATAGATACGAAGAAATTTCATAAAAAGAAAAAAATATAATTATAGCAATCATTAAACCTAATAATACAAAATATATTTTGATTTTTTGCAGTTGATTGTATTGGGATTTTGCATCGAAATCCAAAGCTAAAACGCCAAGAAAGTTTTTATCATAATCAATAAGATGAATATAACAAGAAAGAAACGTTCCCCATTGATCGCGATAAAAATCTTTGTTACAACCCATCGTTTTGTTTGTAATTGCTTCTTGTAGGGCGGGCATTTCGGATATGTTATAGATAGCGCCGATAAATTCTCCCTCTTCGTCTTCGTCGATTTTTCCGTTGTTGTTGATGTCTGCTTTTTCCATATCAGAATCGGATAAAAACATAGCAAAATTCGAGTTTGGATCATTTGGTATGGGAATTAAAATATATGCAAACCTAATCAAGGGAGGATGTTTTATATCATAAAATTTGAGTTCGTAAAAATCTTTTAATGGGATATTATCGGGTATACTGCTTGCTTTGATTTTTCTTAAAATTTGAACGACGAATTGAGATTCCTTAGTATAATACAATGTTTGGTGTTCTTTTTCTTCTAGAATTTCTTGTTTTTCTCCTGGCGGTATATTTTGGATTTCTTTTAAAAGATTCGGATTGATGTTTAATTTTTCTTGCCATTTGAATTCTACGTTTTGTTTTAATTTTTTTAAATTTTCCATACCTTGTTTTTGGAAAAAAAGCACACCAGATTTTCCTACATTCAATATTTGTTGTTGGAGGGATTGTATGATTGTGTTTTTTGCGAAAATATTTAAAGAAAACAATATAAGTGCTGCAAATCCCATTGTAAAAAGACTAAAAATCAAGGCTACTTTTAGAGAAAAGGAAATCGATAAAAGTTTTTGTTTAAATCTATTCATAATGTAAAAAATGACAAAATCAACCAAAATGTCAATCTTAAAAATATTTTATAAACATAATTGAATAGTATTTTTTTAAATTTAAAATATAAAATATATATAAAATTATTTATTGACTTTTAATCAATTGTAATCTTGTAAGATAAATTAAAGATAAAATAGATTTTTTAAGTCTTTATTCTAAAATAACTTGAATTGACTTTTATTATTTTACAATTTTTATGGCAGTAATGCCGTATCAGAACAAAACAAAAGCTGTTGTGGTTTTAGAAAATGGAGATTTCTACATAGGGAATTTTTTTGGTTATCCCAAAAAGTCCTTAGGGGAGGTTTGTTTTAACACATCGATGACGGGGTATCAGGAAATTTTAACCGATCCCTCTTACTATGGGCAGATCGTTGTAATGACCTATCCGATGATTGGTAATTATGGGATTTACGAAGGATATTCGCAATCAGAAAAGGTTCAATGCTTTGGTTTTATCGTAAAAAAATACGTCAAACATCCATCGAATTTTATTTCGCAGATAACCCTAGAAGAATTTTTGATTCAAAATCAAACGCCTGCAGTAGAAAACATTGATACGCGAAAGTTAGTACTCACATTACGGAATCAAGGTGTAATGAGGGGGGGGATTTTTCCCGATCAGGCTTCTTTTAAAAAAGAAATGCTCGACGAAGTTCTTTCTATACCACCTATGGCTGGATTAGATTTAGCCTCGAAGGTATCTACGAAAAAATCTTATAGATATAGCACAACAGAAAAAAAATATAAAATTGCTGTATTGGATTACGGTGTCAAAAAAAGTATTTTGCGATATTTAGACGAAGCAGGTTTCGAGGTTCATGTATTTCCTTCGCACACTCATGCAGAAGATATCAAACACTTTGATGCTTTTTTTCTTTCGAATGGTCCTGGTGATCCTGCGGCTACTGTTTATGCCATAGAAAATGTAAAAATTCTTTTAACGTTTAAAAAACCCATCTTTGGTATTTGTTTAGGGCACCAAATATTAGGATTATCAAGAGGTTGGAAGACGTATAAATTAAAGTTTGGTCATAGAGGGGGCAATCAACCTGTAATGGATATTCGCACAAAAAAGGTAGAAATTACTGCTCAAAATCATGGATTTGCTGTAGAAACAAAAGATCAAGCAGATTTAGAAATTATTTACGTGAATTTAAACGATCAAACCATTGAAGGGTTTAAAGATAAAGAATTTCCCATATTAAGTGTACAACACCATCCCGAAGCAAGTCCTGGACCAAACGATGCAAAGCATATTTTTAAAGACTTTTATTTAATGGTAGAAAAATTTTATGAAAATCAATAAAAATTTTTATATTATTATTTTATTATTTTCTATTATTTTTTGTAGTAGCTCAAAAAAAACCAAGAAAATCGAGCAAACACAAATAGACGAAATTCAGTTGGGAGAACAAGTCAATTCTATCTACATGGTGGTAGGAAAGAAAGCTATCACTAAGATAGAAATGGAAAGAATGACTAAATTAGTAGGGTTTATCTCCAAAGTAGAAAATCGCAAAATAAACTCTGAAGATTTTTTGATAGAGATGCTGATTATAGAACAGATAGCAGAACAAGAATCCATTATTGTAAACGAAGAACGCGTTAATAACGAAATAGAAAAACGAAGAATTGCAGCGAATTTAAAAACAGTCGATGAATTTAAAAATATCCTAGAAAAAGAGACTGGTCTTCCTTTCGATTTATGGAAAGATGTATTAAGATATCAATTATTAAAGCAACTGATTATACAAATTCAAATTTCGGTTCCACAACCAACCGATAAAGAAATCGAAGATTTTTACAATAAACACAGAAAAGACATTGGAATCGAGGTTTTATACAGAGAAATTGTATTTCCAAAGACCTATACCATTCAAGACGAAAAGAATATCTACGAAATTGTAAAATCTACGTATAATCAAATTCAGAGCAACCCCAATGGTTTTGCAGAAATTGCTAAAAATCTAAAAGAAAATGTTTCTCCTTATAAAGCGGGTGGTGGTATACGTTTATGGACACCGATTGTAGATATTGCGAGAGAGGATCAAGCAGTGGCAGGTGCATTGTTTCAGCTACCAGTGGGAAGCATTTCTCCTATTTTTAAAAATCAAAGTGGGCAATATGTAATCCTTAAAATAGAAGGAAAAAGACCAATTCCATTAGAAAAAGTTCAAGAATTAATTCGTTCGCGATTATACTACGATAAAGCAGAAGAAGCTTTCCAAAATTGGTTAGAACAAAAAAAACGCAATCTTATCATAAAAAAAATTGCATAACATGTTAAGTGAACTATCCGACAGAAAGATCGATTTTGCAATCATACATTTAAACATAGAAAATTATGATATCAATTTATTTAATTTATTTTTAAATAAATTAAAACAAATTTTATTAGAGGTTTCGAACCAAACTTTTAGAAATAACCTAAAAATCTTCCTACCCGAAAAATTTCCTCTGTATTTTGTTAGCGAAAATCAAATCAACATAACAAATATAAAGCATGATTTTTTTGAATTTAATTTTCTTAAAGCCTTTTCTCTACAAGAGGCAGTATTGAAAATTTCTCCTGCTATACCTAAAAATATCGAAGAACAAATCCACCAACAACAAGAACATATCGTTATCCAAGAACAGCATGATTGTTTTTTGTATTTCGAAGCGATTGCACCATTTCTCGACATAGAACATAGTGTAAAGTTGATTTTGGATCATTTTACCTATTTAGCAGAATATACTTATTCGGATGTGGCAGTTTCTGGTTTTTTACCCATTGTTTGCAACGTAGAACTTGCCAAAAGAATTACCATAAACGAAGAAAAATATTTTTGGAATTGGTCTGATTTCTTGTTGCGAAATACGCAGACCTTGGATTTAGAAATCTACTATATTGAACCCGATTATAGAAAATATCGCATACGTTTTGATTTATATAACGATCGATTCCAACAAATCTGTAAAAATATCGTAGAATATAAAAGCGATATTACTTACAGAGAAATTCAATCCATCTTCGAAAAAAACATCGATTTGATTCGTATTGCTCCTTCGTACATTGAGTTGGAACTTACTACAAGAAATGATTTAAACCCAAAAGTATATCCCAAAAATCCTCAATTTTACGAACTTTCGATTATACAGATAAAAAAAATCCTCGAAGATTTAAAAGAATTCCAACTAAAAAGATCGTTTACTTTGTCTTTATCGGGAACAGGGGAACCCTTTTTATACAAAGAATTAATAAACGTTTTAGAAATGGCAATTGCTTCTGAACTTTTTCATACCATTTATATAGAAACGTTTTTATACGAAATTCAACCCGAAGTAATCGATTTCATAAAAGATCATCAAAAACAAATCTCATTGATTGTTAAACTTCCTACCTTAAACGAAGAACTTTATCAAGAATTGATGGGGATAAATCAAATTCCAAAAATAAAAAAACACTTAGAACAAATCAATTTCTTAAATGTTTATGCAGAGATTCTTCGTATACAACAAGTAGAAGAAGAATTGGATAGTTATTTTGATTTTTTTAAAAATTCTTCGATAAAACCTTTTGTAGGACGATATAACAGGTATGGCAATTTATTGGAAGATTTTAGTGTGGTGGATTTAGAACCATTAGAAAAAGATTATTGTAGAAGTTTGATGTTTCATTTATTTATCAATGCTAATGGTAAAGTTCCCATTTGTAGACAAGATATTTTATGTAATTACAAAAGTTATGATATAAATCAACTATCTTTAAAAGAAATTTTTGATGATTTAAAAAAATATTATATAGATTTTATTAATAAAAATTATAATCAAATATTACCTCTTTGTGGAAGCTGTAAAGATTGGTATGTCTTTTTGGGATAATTATAACATCGATTCAAGGGTTGCTATATTAATTCAAGCGAGAACTACATCACAACGTTTACCTAAAAAAGTACTATTGCCATTAAGTTTAGAAGATCAAACCCAAACAGTGATTGAATGGATTTATGAACGTCTAAAAAAAACTCTTCTATCGAATATTTATTTTGTTATACCCGAAGAAGATAGAGATTTAATCGATTTTCTCGAAAAAAAATCCCTTCCTTTTTTTTGTGGACCATTAGAAGATGTAAGAAGACGTTATATATTAGCAGCAGAATACTTGAAGGTTGAAATCATCGTTCGGGCAACAGCAGATAATCCTTTTGTAGAACCTTCTTTGGTATTACCAACCATCCGAGAATTAATCGAAGAAAATTTAGATTTATTTTCTTTTGTTGGACTTCCCATTGGCGTTTCCGTAGAAGCCTTTACTCTTCAATCTTTAAAAAAAGGGGAAGAAGAATTAAATGATCCCTTATACAAAGAGCATGTAAGCTTGCATATTAAAAAAAATCCTCATCTATTTCGGTTTAATCATAAAGAATATAAGGAATTTATAAATTATATTAATAAAAAAAACATAAATGTTCTACCGCGCTTGACATTAGACGAAAAGGAAGATTATCAAGTATTTAAAAATGTTTATAAAAAATTAAAAAAAGATTTTTCTATATTCAATGTGATGGAATTATATCTTCGAGAACCAGAGATATTTTTAGGCAACATGCATGTCCAACAAAGAAAGTTTTAAAGATATTGTAATCCATCTTTATGCCATTGCAGAAGGAACAGGACATATCCAAAGAATTTATAACATTTATGATTACTTAAATCCAATCTACAAAAACATAGAAATTTTGATTTGGGATCCCAAGGGCAATCTATCAAATACAATTACTCTTTCTAAAAGCAAAGTTTTTCGTACATGGAAGGAATTAAATTTTCCCCATTTAGAAGATAATAAATTTATCATTATTGCAGATATTCGCGACCATAATCCAGAAATATTTATAAAACTTTACAAAAAATTTAAAATAAAAATATTATGTTTGGACAACCATTTTAGAATCAAACAACCAGAAATCGAAAATTGGATTACACTGCCATATGGAGATGCAAAAGATTCTCTTACAGAAATTCTAAAAAACCATTTTTGGAACAAAGAATTCATCGAAGTATTTCTAGAATCCGAAACACAAAACATTGATAACAATGTATTAATATATTCGGGTATTCTGGATCACACTTACAATGCCATTTTAAAAGACGAAGAAAACATAAAAACGATTTTAAAAGCTTTTGATCTATCGTACGAAAAGATGGATCTTATCGATAAAAAAAACTATTCTACTCGTTGGGATTTCTACCAAAAATTCAAACATTCTAATACCATAATTACTTATCCGGGATTATTGTTTTATGAGGCAATGTTTTTAGGCAAAAAAATCATCGCTTACGATTTAGGAAGCGTTATCCATAGGAAGATATTAGGTTTAATCAAACATCAATATTCTATGTATTATAAAGGAAATATAAAAATAAATTCTTACGAATTTTTTTGTTTTGATTTTAAAAATTTTCGAGAAAAAGAGTTAAAAGATGTTAATTTATGGACATCTTACAAAAAATTAAAGAATTGGATCGAAAAAAATCAATAAATTATGAAGGAAATAAAAGACTACACTGTTCGTTTTTTTCTGGTAATTTTGCTAACCCTTATTACTGTTTTTACGTTAATTTTTTATCGTGGACAAGAGAATCAAATTCAGAAATATCAACAAGCTCATAGTGTAAAACTTGCTCTTCTTTACAAAGTGATTTATTTTCAGTTGGTTATTTCTTATCAATTTCCGGATCAAAACAAAAAATCTATCGAAGAACAAATTCTACAACAAACGATGCTACTCGAAAAAGAATATCCTTCCGATCCCATTGTTTTTCTCGAAAATTTTATCATCTTTAACCATCTTTCTGTAAAAAAATCTTACGAGGATTTGAACTTTTTAGAAGAAAAATATAAAGATTATTATAAAATTATTTATAATATTTACAATAATCCTTCGTTTAAAATCAATATAGAAACATTAAAAGAAAATCCCTTAAAATTGTCGATGAACAATATTTTAATCTTGGATTATCTAGAAAAAACAGAACCACAAAAAGCTAAAGAGTTTTTCGATAAGCTTGCAAAGGATATTTTTCCATTCCAGTTGGGTTTAAGTTTGATTACATTTTTGATGATTTTTTCTTTTTTTGTGGGTCTTTTTGTTTTGGTTCGGTTCTTTTCTAAGGCTCATATATCTTTTTACGGTAGTTTTATCAGAAATTATGATTTTAAACATAGTTGGGTGTTGTTAGAAGCTGCGGTAATCTATTTGTTTTTATACATTCCTGTAAATTATTTTGTGTTAGAAATATTCAAGCCTTATATTTCGAATCTCCTGTGGTTCCAGATTATTTATATCGTTTTGATTTTTATATTAGCAATAGTTTATGTTTATAACGAAGTTGGTGGGAATTTTATTAAATATTCTTTATGGACACAAGTTTATAGTCATCAAGATTTTTATCCTTTTTTAAAAAATTTTCAACAAGAAGAAAGCGAAAACAAAGATTTTAAAGGTTTTCTAGAAAATATGATCATAAACAAAAAAATAAAGCCATTATCGCCACTATACGATTTATTCTATGGTTTTGTAGCTTTTGTTGCTATTTTTCCAGCTTCGATGATTATTTTACTTTCCAGTGTGTTGATCAGTGGTAGTCAATACGATGTTGATTCTGCACATCCCATATCATTTCTTATACCAGAACAAATTTTGCCTGTTTTTATCCTTGCTGTGATTATTGCACCTATTACAGAAGAAATTGTTTTTAGAAACTGGATTTATGGTTTTTTTAGAAGTCGTTTTTCTACTTTTGCTTCTTCGTTTCTGTCGGCGATGATTTTTGCTAGTCTTCATCCACAGGGGGTAGTTGCATTTCCTTATTTGATCTTTTTAGGAATGGCTCTTGCCGTTTTAAGAGAATATAGACCAGGAATTATTGCACCAATTGTTACGCATTTTTGTGTTAATGGACTTGCAGTTTTGATGAACTATCTTTTTTACAAAGTAAATATTTTTTAGTAGATGAGAGAATTTTTTATAAAAATGTGTCCATAAAAATTTAATTATAAAATTTTATAAAGGAGTTAATATGATTCATCCAAACGAAGCCTTATTTCCTGGAGAAAAACCATTCCCCGTTATTCCTAGCTGTGAACATTTTGCTGGTAACGAAAAAATGATTCTTAAAGCTTTTGGCTTCCAAAAAGAAAAAGGTCCAGTGTTTGATATTACCATGGATTGCGAAGATGGTGCACCCAAAGGCCAAGAAAAAGAGCATGCTGAGATGATTGTTCGATTGTTAAATTCGCAAGAAAATGAATTCAAAATGGCTGGTGTTAGAATTCATGATTATACACATACAAAATATTGGAAACAAGATGCAGAAATAGTCATAAAAGGTGCAGGTGATGTAGTTACATATATTACTATACCCAAGCCAACTTCTGCGGATCAAGTAAAAGAAATGATTGAATACATCCAAGAAGTTGCAAGTAAAGCAGGCTTAAAACGCGAAATTCCCATTCATTGCTTGATCGAGACTCATGGTGCATTACGCGATGTAGAAAAGATTGCACAACTACCTTGGATGCAAGTATTAGATTTTGGGTTGATGGATTTTATTTCTGGCCATTTTGGAGCTATTCCTCTTTCGAACATGAAAAGTCCTGGCCAATTTGAGCACGAGTTACTTCGAAGAGCAAAAGCACAAGTAGTAGCAACTGCATTAGCTCATGGTTTAGTGCCTGCTCATAACGTAACATTGGATTTAAAAAACTATGAACAAACGAAAAAAGATGCAGAGATAGCACGTTATCGTTTTGGATTCTTAAGAATGTGGTCGATTTATCCTACTCAAATCGATGCAATCGTAGAAGCAATGAAGCCCGATCTTTCCGAAGTAGATAAAGCTGTGAATATTTTGATAGCAGCACAAGATGCAAACTGGGGACCAATTCAATACGAAGGAGAATTACACGATAGAGCAACATACAGAGGTTTTTGGACATTGGTTCAAAGAGCAAAGGTTTCTGGTATTTCTTTACCACAAGAAGCAATTAAACGTTGGTTTAGTTAATAATCAACCTGGTGCATTTTGCACCAGTTTTTATAAAATTTATATTGAGTATTGATATTATTATAGATTTTTATTGGTTAAAATTTTTTAATAAAACTACAATTATAAATATTAAAAAATCCTTGTCTTTATAAATAAAATAAATTAAATTGTCAGTCGTTATGACATCCTTAGATCTTTTGTCCATTTTACCCTTAGTTATCACAATCCTTTTAGCAGTAGCAATACCTGCTGTTTTCTTAGTTTTATCTTATTACTTGGGACCTAAAAATAATCATCCAACCAAATTATCGCCTTATGAGTGTGGTATTCCAACCAAAAAAACTGTTGGGGATGCTCGTCATCGCTTTCATGTAAAATTCTACTTAGTTGCTATGTTCTTTTTGATTTTTGATGTAGAGGTTTTATTTCTATTACCTTGGGCAGTTTGGTTTCAGAATAATCTTCAGTATGCGATTGTTTCTATGTTTATCTTTATTGGGGTATTGTTCTTTGGTTGGTATTATTTAATAAAACGAGGAGGTTTAGAATGGGAGTAAAAAATGTTAATCCGAATGAACAGTTGCCTTATATTACAACGACAAGAGAAGCTGTATTAGCATGGGGAAGAAAAAACTCTCTTTGGCCTATGCCTTTTGGGACAGCTTGTTGTGCGATTGAATTTATGGGAGTAGTTTCTTCTGTTTTTGATATTTCGCGTTTTGGTGCAGAACTTGTACGATTTTCTCCTAGACAATCCGATTTACTTATTGTTGCAGGAACAATCACCTATAAAATGGGACCAATTTTAAAACAAATTTATGATCAAATGTCCGATCCCAAATGGGTGATTTCTATGGGCGTTTGTGCTTCTTCTGGCGGTTTTTATAACAATTATTGTACCATGCAAGGTATCGATCATATTATACCTGTTGATGTTTATATCGCTGGTTGTCCACCACGACCAGAAGCTATATTGGATGCTGTTTTAAAAATTCAAGAAAAAATTGAAAATCCACATAAAACACCACCAGCTCAATTTCAGGTAAAAGAACCCAAATTCGATTATTAATTACAATGGAAGTTTTTTATGAACAATCAAAATTTGATAGAAACAATTAAGATCAAACATAGCGAAGATATTATTAATTACTACGAAGAATATGGTTATTTAAACGTTGTGATAAAACCAGAATCAATTAGAAAGATCATCAGCTACTTAAAAACAGACGAAGATTTAAAGTTCGAAATGTTGGTGGATTTAGTTTCTGTCGATTATAGCAAATATCCCGAAAAAAAACCAAATCGATTTGGATTAGTTTATCATTTAAAGTCTATAACTCATAATCATCGCGTTGCTATTCGCGTATTTTTGGAAGAAAATAACCCGGAAATCGATAGCATTCATGATTTTTATAAAAATGCTAATTGGTTAGAAAGAGAAGCATGGGATCAAATGGGAATTAAATTTAAAGGACATCCCAACTTAAAGCGAATATTGAATCATAAAGAATTTGTTGGACATCCGTTAAGAAAAGATTATCCCATCGATAGAAGACAATGGTTATCTGAACCAGACGATTTAATGGACGAAATGCAGATGCGCTTAAAAGAAAAAGGTATTATAAAATAAGAGGACATTATGGAAACAAAAAAAATTATTACATTAGAAGAAGATTCTAGTGGGATACAATTTCCAACAGATTTAGATCCAAAAGAAATTGTTTTTGTAAACATTGGGCCAAGCCATCCAGCAATGCATGGAACTTTGCGTGTGTTGACTGCTTTGGATGGAGAAACAATCGTTGCTGCTGTAGCAGAAATGGGATATCTCCATCGCGGTTTCGAAAAGGATTGCGAAATTCATCCTTATCAGCAGTGTATTCCTTACACAGATAGGTTAAACTATCTTTCTGCTATAATGAATAACATTGGTTTTGCAAAAGCTGTAGAAAAAATGTTGCAAATAACTATCCCCGAAAGAGCAAAGGTAATTCGCGTAATCACAGCAGAATTAAACCGAATCATCGATCATTTAGTGTGTGTGGGAACAAACCTTGTGGATATCGGTGCTCTAACAAATTTCTGGTATTCTTTTAATGTCCGGGAAAAGGTTTACGACATTCTCGAAAAACTCTGTGGTGCTCGTTTAACGTCTAACTACATTCGAATTGGTGGACTATCAAGAGATACTTATCCGGGTTTCGAGGAAGAAGTATTACATGTATGCGACGAAATATTAGAATCTGTGGGAGAAATTGAACGATTGACAGAAAAAAATCGTATCTTTTTAGATAGAACTCAAAATGTTGCTGTAATCAGTCTCGAAGATGCTATCTCTTATGGCTGGACTGGTCCTACATTAAGGGCATGTGGTATCGACTATGATTTAAGAAAAGTAGAGCCCTATTACGATTACGAAACTTATGATTTTGATGTGATCGTAGGAACAAAAGGCGACAATTTCGACAGAATCTATGTAAGGCTTTACGAAATTCGCGAATCAATTAAAATCATCAAGCAAGCGTTAAAGCGTTTAGCACCTGGACCAATTATGACAGATGATAAACGTGTAGCATTACCACCGAAAATTCATACATATGGTGATATAGAAGGTTTGATGAACCATTTTAAAATCATCATGCATGGGATTCAACCTCCTTTAAGCGAAGTCTATGATTATACAGAAGCTTCTAATGGAGAATTGGGTTTCCATATAATATCTGATGGTGGTAAATATCCTTATAGAGTAAAATGTCGTCCTCCTTCTTTTATGAATTATTCTGCATTTCCTCAATTAATCGAAGGTGGTATGATTGCAGATGCGATTGCAACCTTAGGTACAATTAACATCATAGCTGGTGAATTAGATAGATAAAAGGAGCATATATGGCAGTTCAATTTTCTGAAGAAGTACTAAAAGAATACGAAGAAATAGCTTCTCATTATCCCGATAGAAAAGCATCCTTATTACCTGCATTATGGTTAGCACAAAGAGAATTTGGTTATATATCCCAAGAAACGATGGAATATATCGCGCAATTGGTAGGTGTTCCCTATACGCGAGTTTACGAGGTTGTAGAATTCTACACAATGTATCAAAAGAAAAAGCCGGGGAAATATCATTTGCAATTATGTCAAACTCTTTCTTGTTATTTAGTAGGTGCAGAAGAAATTCGAAAATACATCGAAGAAAAACTAAACCTTAAACCAGGAGAAGTAACTTCCGATGGGATGTTTAGTTTTCAGCTAGTAGAGTGTTTGGGCTCTTGTCATACAGCGCCTGTTGTACAAATCAACGATGATTATTACGAAAATTTAAACGTAGAAAAATTCGATCAAATTATTAATGAATTAAAAAATAAAGGTTAAAGCTATGGACTTTCCATTAATACTAACAAAACGGTTTAATATACCCAATAATCATAGATTAGAAGTTGCGTTAAAGCAAGGTGCTTATTCCACGTTAAAAAAACTATTTTCCATGAAGCCAGAAGAAGTAGTAGAAGAAGTAAAAAAATCTGGCTTAAAAGGTCGAGGTGGAGCTGCCTTCCCAACAGGAGTTAAGTGGGGCTTTTTACCCAAAGATACAAACAAACCCATCTATCTATGTATAAATGCAGACGAAAGCGAGCCCGGAACCTTTACGGATAGATACATCATGGAATATGATCCTCATCTTTTAATAGAAGGAATTATTTGCTCTGCATATGCGATAAAAAGTCATGTTGCCTATATTTATATTCGCGGAGAATATGTAAAACAATATAAAATATTAAACGAGGCTTTAGACGAAGCGCGAAAAGCAGGTTATATCGGAAAAAATATCTTAGGTTCTGGTTATGATTTAGATGTATGGATCCACCGCGGAGCTGGTGCTTATATTTGTGGCGAAGAAACTGGTTTAATTGAATCCATCGAAGGAAAAAAAGGTCAGCCACGAATTAAACCCCCGTTCCCAGCAGTAGAAGGGTTGTTCGGTTGTCCTACAATTGTTAACAATGTTAAAACTATTGCACAAGTTCCTTGGATTGTAGAAAACGGTGGAGAAGCTTTTGCAAAAATTGGAACAAAAGAATCCACGGGAACCAACATTTTTGGTGTTTCGGGACATGTGAATCATCCAGGTTATTGGGAATTGCCTTTTGGTATGCATGTTTTGGAATTTTTAGAAAAATATGCAAAAGGAGTAAAAGGTGGTAAGTTAAAGGCTTTGATTCCTGGTGGTTCTTCTACACCTGTTTTAACTGCAAAAGAATGCGAAGATTTGTATTTAACTTACGAAAGTATGCGAGAACATGGAACATTTCTTGGTACTGGTGGAATGATTGTAATGAATGAACATACGGATATGGTAAAAGCATTGCGAACACTTACACGATTTTATTCCGAAGAATCCTGTGGACAATGTACACCTTGTAGAGAAGGTACTTCTTGGTTGGATAGGTTATTAAAACGAATTTTAGCTGGCGAAGCGACCATGAAGGAATTAGATCTATTAGTCGAAATATCCGATAATATGGAAGGTAGAACGATATGTGCATTGGCTGCTGCTTGTGCAATGCCTGTTCGAAGTTTTGTCACAAAATTTAGGGCAGATTTTGAAAAATACGTAAAACCAGTCTCTATACCTGTTAATAAAGTAGCAGAGAAGATTTTAACTCATGAACCCGTAGCATAACGAGGAGTGCAATAATGGAACAAAAAATGATTAAAATTAAGATTAACGACAAAGAATACCAAGTACCAGATGGAACAAATATTGTAGAAGCATGCGATGCATACAACATTCCTTTAGAAAGATTTTGCTATCATAGATATTTGCCAGTAGATGGAAATTGCCGTACTTGCATGGTGGAAATAGAAACACCACGCGGACGAATGTTAACCATTGGTTGTAATACAAAAGTTCAAGAAGGAATGGTAATTTACACCAACTCCGAAAATGCTGTTAGGGCACAAAAGGCAAGTCTTGAATTTTTATTATTAGATCATCCTTTGGATTGTCCCATATGCGATAAAGCGGGTGAATGCTATCTACAAGATAATTACTACAATTTTGGAAGATATGATTATCGCAGAATTGTTCCAAGATATTTTAAAGGTGGAAAAGCTCTCGATGCTGGTGATCATATTGTTTTAGATCAAGAGCGATGTATATTGTGCACTCGTTGCATTCGTTTTCTCGATAACATTCCAGGAACATCCGAATTGGGAATTATTCATCGCGGGCATGAATCAAAAATCACTACCTTTCCCAATAAACCAATTCGAAACGATTATTCTGGAAACATTACAGATATTTGTCCAGTTGGCGCTTTAACGTTAAAAGAGTTTCGTTTTAAACAAAGGGTTTGGTTTTTAAAGAAAACACCTTCGATTTGTACAGAATGCGCCAGAGGATGTTCAATTAATATAGAACATAACAGAGGAAAAATTTGGCGATTTATGCCAAGAGAAAATCCTAAACTAAATCGCGTATGGCTCTGCGATAAAGGAAGATTTTCTTTTAAAAAGAACCACGAAAATAGAGTATTCGAACCAATCAAAGACAATCAAAACATCGATTTTAACCAAGCTACGTTAGAAATTGAATCTATTCTACAAAATTATTCCTGGAACGAGATCGCTTGGTTATCTGGTCCATATTCTTCCAACGAAACCTTGTATGTGCTTAAAACCTATTATGGAGAAAACGTATTTGCTTATATTCCACCAGCAACAGGTAAAAAAGATGATTTATTAATGTTAGCAGAAGAATATCCTAATGAACAAGGAATTCGCTTTTTTGGAATCAATACAGATACAAAATCCCTGGTAAATAAAATCAAAAATAAACAAATCAAAGTTCTATTTATCCTCGAAAATAATTTGGCAAAATTTAAAGAAGCAAAAGAATTGATGGATGCTCTAAAAATGTTAGAAAAAATTGTTTATTTTACTTCTTTCCAAGACGAAACTGCAAAAAATGTTTCTATCATCATACCCATTAGAACCTTTGCAGAAACGAATGGAACTTATATCAATGCAACATCATTGCTACAAAAAGCTGAACAAGCATTTGAACCAGAAAACCAAGATATAGTTTCTTTACCATTAGCTTTGGCTCAGATCGTTTATTATTTAAACAAAACTCAAAAACGATATAGCGACCCATCAGAAATCTTTAATGAATATAAAAATCAATTCCAAGAATTAAAAGACTATATGTTTTCGAATATACCTACTATGGGTATACAACTTAGTTTACCAAAAATTGCAGATGAACCATTCAAAAACAAGAAAGTTGATTTTAATGTATTTATGTTGAACGATTATGTAAGTGTAACGAGGTAGAAAATGGATCCAGTAACATTCGAAGTTATTAATATTATTGTGATGGCTATTATTGTTTGGAATATACCACTTCAATTTATTCCCTTGATGATTTGGTTGGAAAGAAAGGGTGCAGCAATCATTCAAGATAGGATTGGACCCATTAGAGCAAACATTGGTGGAATTCGTTTATTTGGAATGTTGCATAACATCGCGGATGTAATCAAACTTCTCTTTAAAGAAGATATTGTACCTAATCATGTTCATAAATTTTATTATATATTAGCTCCCTTCTGGTCGATGACTATCTCTCTAATTCCATTGATGCTTGTGCCAATAGCAGCGCCCATACAAATTGGGGAGTATGTTTTTCGCTTTCAGGTTGCTACGTATTCTTCTGGGATAATTTTATTTTTTGCGATTACTGGATTAGGAGTATACGGAATCATATTAGCTGGATGGGCTTCGAATAATAAGTTTTCTCTTTTGGGTGGTCTACGTTCTTCTGCTCAAATGATTTCTTATGAATTGGGAATGGGATTATCCATCGTTGCAGTTCTTATGACTTATCAAGATGTTCATATTCAAAACATTGTAGAAGCTCAAAGTGGATTTTTAAAAATCTTTGGAACTACTTTACCATTACCCAATTGGGGATTATTCTTACAACCAATTGCATTTATAACTTTTGTTGTGGCAGCGTTTGCAGAGACAAACAGAACACCTTTTGATTTAGCCGAAGGAGAAGCAGAGATTGTGGCTGGGTATCATACTGAATATTCTAGTATGAAGTTCGCATTATTCTTTATGGCAGAATATGCTAATATGGTAGTGGCATCTGTTATTATTGCAACACTATTTTTAGGTGGATACCAAGTTCCTTTTGTAACAACAGAAATGCTTAGAGCAAATCCCCATTATACCTTAACTGCAATCTTGGTATTAACAGCTCTTACATTTTTGGTTTTTAGTTGGATTGTTTATAAACGAGCAAAAACTTATGGTAAATACTTTAAAGAACCCTTAGGGCAAAAAGAATATTTTATTTTAACTTATCTATTTTTAGGGATTGCGATTTTGGCAATCGTTTTAATCCCTGTTGCTCTTAATTTAGAATATGGTGTATTAGCTTCTCAGATTATTGCTGCATTGTTTCAAATCTCTATGCTTTTTGCGAAGGCAATGATATTTTTATGGCTGTATGTACATGCAAGATGGACTTTGCCAAGATTTCGTTATGATCAACTTATGAACATGGGATGGAAGTTGATGTTACCTATATCATTATTAAACATTGTTCTTACGGGCATCATAAAAGCTTTATAATTTAAGGAGTAATCGATGGTTAAAGTTGTAAGAAGACCAGAAGTAAAAGGGTTGCGAAAGTTTTATTTGATAGAGATATTAGGTGGGTTAATTGTTACAATGAAACATGTGATTCGAAATCTTTTTAAACCAGAAAAATTACCCACTGTTATGTATCCAGAACAAACAAAGCCAATTCCTGCTGCAACAAGAGGTCGCCATAGGTTGATGAAAAGAGAAAATGGTTCTCCTAGATGTACAGCATGTATGCTTTGTGCTACGAATTGTCCAGCGTTTTGTATCCATATCAAAGCAGCAGAAACCGATGATCCTTACATAGAAAAATATCCAGAACGATTCGATATTGATCTACTTCGATGCGTCTTTTGCGGTTTATGTGTAGAAGCATGTCCCTTAGATGCAATTCGTATGGATATGCCATTAGTGACGTTTGCAGGATATACCCGACAAGATTTTGTTTTAACAAAAGAAATACTTTTGGATCACGATAATAGTGATTATCCACATGCACCTGGCTATAATCCACCAAAACCATTGGATATAACCCATGGTCCACATTATGTTAAGTTTTTAGAAAAAGTAAAAACTCAAAAACAATAATTCTATATGAAATTTATAAATAATAAAAATTTACTTTATTTTATAAATAATAAGAAAAAATAGGTAATAGCATATGTTCGAATTTAGTTTATTTATTTTACTAGCTATTGTTCTGGTAATAACATCCATTTTGGTTATAACAAGGGTAAATCCCATTTCATCTGCCTTATATTTAGTTTTCGCCTTTTTAGCATTGGCTTCTCTTTATGGTATGTTAAGTGCAAGCTTTGTTGCTGCGATACAAATCCTTGTTTACTCTGGTGGAATCTTAGTCTTAATCATTTTTGTGATCATGATTATGAACCTAACAATGGAAGATTTGTTGCCCTTACGAGCAGACTATCTTCTTATTGTTTCTTTGGCATTGATCATTATAGGGGGTTCTTTACTACCTGCATTGTTTATAATCTCGAATTATTTGAATTTTGATACAATAAAAATATCCGAAAATTTTGGTTCAATCAAAGAAATAGCAAATGTATTGTTCAATAAATATGTATTTGCTTTCGAAATGCTTTCTTTACTACTATTAACTGCAATTATTGGTGCATTAGTAATAGCAAAAAGAAAAATATAGGAGATTAAAATGCAACTGTTACCATATCATTTTATCATATTAGCTGTTATTATATTTTCTATCGGTTTAATTGGGGTATTGTCGCGAAAAAATATCTTTATCGTTTTGATGTCTGTTGAGTTGATGTTAAATGCAGCAAACTTAGCTATTATAGCATTTTCCAGAATGAACGCGGATATGTCTGGTCATATATTAGTGCTTTTTGTTATAGCGATTGCTGCTGCGGAAGTAAGCGTTGGATTAGCACTAGTTATTGCAATGTATCGATTGCGCGAAGAAATAAACATTGATTTATTCACAAGGTTGAGAGGTTGATATGCAAAATATAATTCAGAATGATTTGTTGGGATATATCGTACTACCTCCTTTAATCGGTGCATTTCTTAATGGTATAATTCATTTGATTTATGTAAACAAAGAAGAAAAACCAAAAACCATCAGTGCTTTGATTGCAATTATTGCATCTGCTACGACATTTGTTTTGTCTGGTTATGTATGGTATCTGTTGATTCAACTTCCCGAGGGAACAATCTTAAAACAAAAATTGTGGGATTGGATAGCAGTAGGCGATTTTAATATATCGTTGGCATTTCAGTTCGATGCATTAAGCGCGGTAATGCTTCTATTTATTACTTTTGTTGCAACATTGATTCATATCTATTCCGTAGGTTATATGCACGAAGACGAAGGTTTTATTAAGTTCTTTTCGTATTTGAATTTATTCTTGTTTTCTATGTTGACCCTTGTATTAGGGGATAACCTAATCGTTTTATTTATTGGTTGGGAAGGTGTTGGATTATGTTCATATCTTTTGATTTCCTTTTGGAATACAGATAAAGAAAAAGCAGAAGCAGGAAAGAAAGCATTTATTACAAATAGGATTGGAGATGCAGGATTTTTAGTGGGGATATTTATCTTGTTAAAAATATTGGGAACTGTAACATTTACCGATTTGATGATGCAAAAAGAGGTTTTGGCTTCTATTGCAACAATAGCAGGAATTGCTTTATTTATCGGTGCAACTGGTAAATCTGCTCAAATACCTTTGTATGTTTGGCTGCCGGATGCAATGGCTGGTCCAACACCTGTGTCTGCATTAATCCATGCTGCAACGATGGTAACAGCAGGGGTGTATTTAGTTGCAAGGATGAACTTTTTGTATGCATTATCGCCATTAGCTTCTACAATTGTTGCAACGATTGGAATTATCACTGCTTTTTTTGCAGCAACTATTGCGATTGCTCAATACGATATAAAAAAGGTATTGGCTTATTCCACAGTTTCTCAGTTAGGTTATATGTTTTTAGGGGTAGGTGTAGGTGCATACAATGCAGGGATCTTTCATGTTATGACTCATGCTTTTTTTAAAGCATTGCTCTTTTTAGGAGCTGGATCGGTTATCCATGCATTACACCACGAACAAGACATAAGAAATATGGGAGGACTACTAAAAAAAATCCCCATAACAGGTTGGACCTTTATCATTGCTTGGCTTGCAATAGCTGGGATTCCTCCTTTTGCAGGTTTTTTTAGTAAAGACGAAATTTTATGGAAAGCAATTTCGATAGAGAACCCTGTTGTACCTTGGCTTCCAACGTTTTATTATACATTAGGAATCATCACTGCATTGTTGACAGCATTCTACATGACTCGTCTAGTAGTCTTAACATTTTTTGGAGAATACAGAGGAAATCATTCTCATCATAATCATCACAACGAACATCATGATCATCATCACGAAATAAAAGAATATCCTATCATGTATATTCCATTGATAATTTTAGCAATCTTTTCTGCTGTTGTTGGATTTTTAGGTGTACCACATGCATTAGGTGGTCATAATATCATCGAACATTTTCTTGCTCCTGTTGTATCGATAAAAGAAGGTCATAATATACCCCACGAATACGAAATTCCTTTAATGATCTTATCTGTTATAATCGCCATCGTTGGAATTGTATCTGCATTTTGGGTATTCTTATGGAAAGAGGATATTTCTAATTATTTTGCAAATCGATATAAAACATTCAAACAACTTCTCGAAAACAAATATTATGTAGACGAAATCTACGAAGCTGTAATATTAAAACCTATCCGAGCATTTGCAGATCAAGTGGCATATAAAATCGTTGATTTTTTTATCATCGACGGATTTGCTAATGGATTAGGTCCATTTTTATATGATGTAGGAAATCGATTAAAAATTATTCATAATGGAAAAATTCAAACCTATGTATTGTTAATCTATTTAGGTTTTGTTATGTTAGTTTATTTATTTTTGTTTCAAATTTAAAATTTCTATAAAAAGAGGTGGAGTGTGATAACAACAATCATATTGATTCCTTTGTTAAGTATATTGATACTTTTGTTCATTAAGGATAGAAAAATATTAGCCATCGTTTCGTTTTTGGTAACATTAATCACATTTTTGGTTTCTTTACAGCTTTATTTCAACTTTGATTTTAATAAAATTGGATTTCAACACAAAGAAAGCGTTCCTGTAATTAGTTCTTTTGGGTTTTATTATAAAGTTGGTGTAGATGCAATTTCTCTATGGATGATTTTATTAACAACATTTTTATTCCCATTAGTGGTTGCAGGAGCTTATACAAGTATAAACGATAAATTTCGCGGTTATTATATTTCATTGATGATATTAGAATCTTCTATCATTGGTGCTTTTGCTGCATTGGACTTATTTTTATTCTATATCTTCTGGGAATTGATGTTAATTCCAATGTTTTTTATCATTGGTTTATGGGGTGGAAAAAACCGTATTTATGCAACCATTAAGTTTGTTTTGTTTACCATGCTTGGTTCTTTGTTAATGTTAGTTGCTATCATTTATATTGGCATGTTCTATAAAACTTTTGATTACGAAAAATTGGTTCAAACAGGATTTTCCATCCAAGAACAAATTTACCTTTTTTGGGCTTTCGCGTTAGCATTTTTGATTAAAGTGCCGGTGGTTCCAGTACATACATGGTTGCCAGATGCACATACCGAAGCACCAGCAGGTGGTAGTGTAATATTGGCAGGTGTTTTGTTAAAGTTAGGTACTTATGGTTTGATTCGTTATAATTTGCCCTTATTCCCCAATGCATCGATAGAATTTGCTTATTTGATTTCCATCATTGCTGTGATTGGTATTGTTCATGGTGCTTTAACAGCAGCGGTTCAACCTGATATGAAGCGTTTAATCGCCTATTCTTCTGTTTCGCACATGGGATACATTGTATTAGGAATTTTTTCGTTCACCTTAGGTGGATTGCAAGGTAGCTATATCCAAATGATCAACCATGCATTATCCACTGGTGCCTTATTCTTTCTTGTGGGTATGATCTATGATCAAACGCATACAAGAAAAATCGAAGATTATGGTGGCATTGCGAAAATTGTTCCTTTATTTGCAGTTGCCTTTATGATTTCTACTCTTTCTTCCGCAGGTTTACCGGGGCTTAATGGATTTATTGGGGAATTTACTATATTAGCATCTTCTTTTAAGGTTTATCCCTTACTTACCATCATTGGTGTTTCTGGTGTAATACTTGGTGCATGGTATCTCTTAAAACTGTATGGTAATGTATTCTACGGCGAATTAAAAAACGTACATTTAAAAGAACATCTAAAAGATATGAATTTACGCGAAGTTTTAGTTTTAATTCCTATGGTGATTTTAATGTTTTACTTAGGAGTTTATCCTAAACCATTATTTCAATCCATAGAAAAATCCTTACAATATCATTTAGAATTTATTCATAAAGCTAAATAAGGAGTATATATGTCGAACGAATTTGTATATCTATTACCATTGTGGAGCGTTATCTTTGGAGCTATCTTAGTACTTTTTATAGAAATGATTTTTCACGAAAAGGGAAGAGATGTTATTCCTTATGTTTCTATTGTGTTTATTTTGATTGCTTTATTTGGAACGATTAGAAATTACATAGATTTTCTTGCAACAAAAGATTCTGTGTTGCTGTTTCAGAATACGGCAAAAATAGACATTCTAACAAATTTGTTTATTATTGGAGCGCTTCTTTCTGGGCTTCTTGCAATTTTGTATTCTGTTCAATATTTAGTAGAACATCGGGCAATCACCGGAGAATATTATGCTTTAATTTTGTTAGTAGTTAGTGGTATGATCAACTTGATTGTTTCTAACGAACTTATTACGTTTTTCGTTGGTTTAGAGTTGATGTCGATTGGAAGCTATGTATTAGCTGGTTATTTTCGGGTAAGAGAAAAATCTATCGAAGCAGCAATGAAATATTATTTACCAGGTGTATTTTCTACTGCGATTATATTAATGGGTATTGCCTTTATCTATGGAATTGCAGGAAATACTTATTTTAACACAATCAAAGCTATCCTTCCGTTAAAAATAACAGCACTATATAGCTTTTATTTTGGAGTACTTTTATTATTAGTTGGGTTAGGTTTTAAGATAGCACTTGTTCCGTTCCATGCATATGCTCCCGATGTCTATGATGGTTCTTCTGCACCAATATCTGCATTTTTATCCACAGGTGTTAAAGTTGCAGCCTTTGCGATTTTAATTCGACTTATGGGAGAAGTTTTTTCTATTTCGGGAGATTGGCTTAACATTATTCCTATATTATCGATATTAACCATGTTTGTTGGAAACATCATGGCATTTAACCAAGATAGCATTAAACGCATGCTTGCATATTCAAGTGTTGCTCATGCAGGTTATATATTACTTGCAATTGTTACTATCGATAAAGCTCCTTTAAGCGAAGTTTATTTCTCTGTTGCATTTTATTTAATCGCGTATACCTTTATGACGGCTGGTGCTTTTGGTCTATTAGGCTGGTTATCTCGAAAAGAAGAAAAACTCGTCAATTATGATGATCTTTCTGGAATAGCTAAAAAACATCCCTGGTTTGCTGTTTTTATGGCTGTTTTTATGTTTTCTTTGGCTGGCTTCCCACCAACAGCAGGTTTCTTCGGAAAATATTATGTTTTTCGGTTAGCAATCGTAGAAGGATATTATGGTTTAGCAATCCTTGGGATATTGAATAGTTTTATGTCTGCTTATTATTATTTAAAAGTTATTATCTATATGTTTATGAAAAAAGAACAAGATTTCGAATTACCAGAACCTTTTGTTGCGTTGCGTTTTGGAATTCTTATTAGTGTATTAGGAACTCTAATTATAGGTTTCGTTCCCTTTTATTATTAAAGATGTATGACGTATCTTTTTTTACAAAAGTTAAAGTTTTTTTACAACGTTTACTAGGACATATTGGGTTTATCGTTATAGGATTGTTGGTTGTTTTTATTTTAAAATATTATTTTCGATTTAAAATAAAAGATCATCCTCTACACAAAAGATTCTACCGAGAATTATTAAAGCAAAAACAACCACTGTTGATTTGTTCTAACCATTTGACGATGATTGATTCTGTAATCCTACAATACGCATTTGGTAGTTATTTTTATTATTTGCTAAATTATAAAGCATTTCCTTGGAATGTTCCAGCGAAAGAGGTTTTTGCAAAAAACTTTTTTGCAGAAATATTCTTATTTTTGACAAAATGCATTCCTCTGGATCGAAAAGGTAGTCTAGAGTATCACGAAAGGATGTTGAATCAAATCAAATATATACTCTATTTAAGAGAGCCTTTTATTATATTTCCCGAGGGAGGAAGAAGCCGAAAAGGTACATTTGATTTAGAAAACCTCACTTATGGAGTGGGACGAATTGTTTACGATTTAAGAGAGATTCAAGTACTGTGTGTATATTTAAGAGGCGATAAACAAAAAACTTTTACGAATTTTCCCGAAAAAGATTCCGAATTTTACTTATCTTATAAAGTTATCCAACCAAAAACAGAAGAAAAAAAACGATTAGCTGCAGAAAAGGATTTGGCAATACAAATCGGAAAAACCATCAAGCAATTAGAAGAAGAATATTTTAAATCAAAGGAAATCTTATGAAGATAGAAAAACTAGGTGGTATAAAATACTATACTTACGTAAAGTTATTTATTTCTTTTTTATTTATTTTTGGAATTATTATTACCTGGAAAAATAACACAAGTATAGAAAACATAACATATTTATTAGGAACCAGTGCAGTAATAATTGCTACTATTTTGTTGTATTATTTACACCAAAAAGATAAACTGTCAGAAAAATTGATAATATTTTTTATCTATTTAGATATAATTTTGCTCAATTCGATGTTGATTGGAATTAATTTTCAGGATCCTTCCCATATATATATAAACTGGCGTTATCCCTTTTTGTTTATTGTTCCCATATTTTTTATGATGTCTATATTGTATTTTAGTGTTAGTAATATCCACATATTGTACATAACTGCTATTAACATAATTACAGTTTTTATTAGGATGTATGTTTCTTATTCAATGGGGATGAATTTTACAACAGATAAATCGCAGTTTTTGAATCAAACAACCATTGATTTAAATATTCCTTTACTTGTGATTGTTTCTTACGCTTTAATCGGTTTTATTCTATATACTTCGAAAAATCTTATGTATAGATTAGGGGAGTACGCCCAAAATTATCAAAAGGATTTGGAAAAAACACTAGAAAAAATCCAGGCTATTCAGAACGAAAATAAAGTTACTGCAAAATTGTTAGAAACGTCTTCGAAAACAATTTTAGCTTTTATAGAAAATTTTCATAACGAAGCATTAGAACAAAGTAGTGCAACAGAAGAAATTTCTGCATCCCTGGAACAATTATTATCAACTCTAACAAAAGAATCGGAACTAATAACAAATCAATATATGCATATAAAAGATTTAACGAACGAAAATCATTCTATCAATCGATTATTGGAAGAAATCAAAATTTCTGTAAGTGAATTATCCACAGAAATACGCAATACAAAAAAACAATCCGAAGAAACACAAAATATAATTAAATCGTTGAATGACCATGTTCAGAAGCTTTCCGAAACCTCCAACAAAATCAACGAAATCAACTTGATTATGACAGAGATTGCAGATAAGACCAATTTACTTGCTTTGAATGCATCTATCGAAGCAGCACGCGCAGGGGAACATGGAAAAGGTTTTGCCGTAGTAGCACAAGAGGTAAGTAAACTAGCAGATAGTAGTGCAAAGAATGCAAAAAATATTTCGCAAATCATCAAAGAAGAAAATAAAATCATTAAAGAAAGTTTAAAGATTACAGAAGATGTAAACAAATACTTCGAAAATCAAATACAGAGTCTATCGCGTCTAATTGAATTTTTTAACAATTTTGAACAAAAACATAAAAGCCAAATATTATCAAATCAAAATTTAGATATGCTAATAAATAAAGTTTATAATATAAGTAAAGAAATCGAAGTTTTAGCAAAAGAACAAACACAAAGTGCAAAATACATTAGCGAAACCATGGGACAAATCGAAAAAGGAATCTCGAATTTAGTAGAAAAAAGTAATACGATTAACGAAGATGTTAGATTATTAAAACAACTTGCAGAAAAGATAACTACTATTACATAGGAAGGATAAAATGTCATCGAACTTACTTAAACTTAGTTTTACCAGTTTTTTTACAGATATAAGCTCAGAGATGATTTATCCCTTTTTAGGGATCTATTTTGCAACGATTGGTGCAACACCCGTCCTCATTGGAATTATCGAAGGTATAGCAGAAGGATTAGCTTACATTTTAAGAATATTTTCTGGTTTTATTTCGGATTATCTTCAAAAAAGAAAAAACTTAACCATTGTAGGTTATAGTCTTTCTGCATTAGGAAAGGTTTTTTTGTATGTATTTGAACTGATTTTTTTGGTTTCTTTTGGACGATGGTTAGATAGAATCGGTAAAGGGATTCGTAATGCTCCCCGCGATGCATTAATTTCTGAGTCTGTTCCTTCAGAACAAAAAGGAAGGGCATTTGGATTCCATCGCTTTATGGATACCCTTGGTGCTGCGTTAGGAGTACTTCTGTCTTTTTTTGTATTAGTATTTTATTTTAACGATGGAAGCACGAGCAAAGAAATCATCAAATTCTTGATACTATTAAGTATTATACCAGCTGTTATTGGCGTTATATTTTTATTTTTTGTTCAAGAAACTCCCACTACAACAAAAAAAGAATCGGTAAAAGAATTTTTCTTACAGGGATATTGGGAGATCAAACAAAACAAAAATTTGCAAGCCTTTTTCGTGTTGAATTTTCTTTTCGCTCTGTCTAATTCCTCGGATCAATTTATTTTTCTAAAAGCAAGCGACGAAAAGTTAAAATTACAAGACATTGTTCTTAGTTATTTTTTCTATAACATAACCTATGTAATTTTTTCTTATCCAGCAGGAAAGCTTTCGGATAAAATACCCAGAAAAATCTTGATTGGTATTGGATACATCATCTATGCATTAACGTATTTTCTTATTCCAAATATTGATAATTTGGCATCGCTTTTAATGATTTTTTCTTTGTATGGTATCTATAAAGGTGTTTCGGAAGGGGTAGAAAAAGCATTTTTAACAGATTATTCTTTAAAATATAAAGCAAGTATTTTAGGACTGCAATCCACTTTATATGGTATTGCTATGATATTAGCATCGAGTATTGGTGGTTGGATTTGGTATAATTTTGGCTCAACAACAA
This sequence comes from Leptospiraceae bacterium, assembly GCA_026418015.1. GTDB lineage: Bacteria > Spirochaetota > Leptospiria > Leptospirales > Leptonemataceae > SKYB61. The sequence continues at coordinate 29,649 of JAOACE010000026.1, forward strand.
TGTTTTATTTCGATGCAGCTTTGGCTTTTATTGCGGGAATTTCTATATTGATTTTTATAAAATAATTTTATTTAAATTTATAAGATTCTACAAATTGAATTATTTGAGGAAGTACAACATTTTGGAATTCATCGTTGAGTTTTTTTGCACCTTCGCAGTTTAAGTGTACCATATCGGAGTAATATTTAGCATCGTAATACATGGTGGGAAAATAAAACATCTTTGTGTTCGGGAATTTTGACAAGAATTTTTCGAATTCTTTATGAAACGTTGGAATAAGCTTTCCATTGTTGTAAATATCTGGATATGGCATTGCAAGATAGATGTATAGAATCTTTTGTTGATTTAGATTTTTTATAAATTCTTCTGTATAAGAAAAATCATAATTAAAGGTAATTTCTGAATGTTGTTTTAATCTTTTTATCGTATTTTCTTTTTCTAATTCATAGGCATTCAACAATTTTGGACTTAAACGATCACTAATATTATAATAACCTTGATGTTTTTTTCTAAATTCTTCTATGATACGATTGTCTTGGTATTGTGATGTTGGAGGAAGACATACTTTTTCTTTTAATTTTTCGCAAGTACAATATTCGGTTCCATAAAGGTTTTTTTCGAATTTATAAGAATCGATGTTAAAAATATTTTTTATGGATTTTCTAAACATATAGGTTTTATACAGTAATGGAACACTCTGAGACATTAAATAAAACCATTCAGCACCTCTATAGTAGGAATTGATTTCGAAAGCAGAAAAAAAGGTGAAATATCTATGTGAGAAGAATTCCCATTCTAGGTTTGCTTCTCTTGTAATTGGAACGTTATTATATTTTGTATTATTATTGATGATATCTCTAATTCTTCTAACGCTTCTATTATAGAGGTATTCGAATAAGCTTATATCTGGATATGCATAATTTGATAAGGATTGATCTACTAAAGGCGAACCTTTACCATTACTCACTAACAAAAAAGAACCAGACATTACAATAGCTTTCGGATTTTTATTCAGAAATTTCTGATATTTATCAAGGAATTGAGGATAATATCGCACCCCCATGCCAGGCATAGAAAAATTATAAACATTTTTATGATTACTTGGATCTAACGACATAGATGTCGAATCACCTAATATGATTATATTATAATCATTGTTGCCATTTTCTATCTGCTTTCTAGTATGATAGATTAAAAATTTTTCTGGATTATCGAAATAATATACAGGAAAAACCGAAACCAATATTTCTACAAGTAAAATAAAACTTATAAAAAAAATCAACAATTTTTTAAAATGCGAAGTAGATAACATCTTTTCCAAACACTCCATTGATAATAATTATATAATACAATAATAAAAATACAAATAGTTGTACCCAGAAGGGCGTTTTAAAAATCCATTCGGGGTCATCATTTTTCCACCTAAAATAATCTAATATTAAAACTGGAAAGACAATTCGTAAAATATCTATTCCGTAAGTAAGTAAATCAGGGGTAAGTTTGCCTGCTACATTCCATACCCAATTGGTAAAAATATCTTTGTATAAAATGTAGGAGTGATCAAAATTATATGCGCGAAAAGATATTGCAGCAAAACTAAAAAGAAAATAAGTAAAGAATATCGATAAAAAGATTCTAACAGGAGAAGGAATTATCGGATATTGTTGAAAAAAATTCGATACATTATCTTTTAAATGTTTACGATAGAATACATAAAATACTGCGTAAATTCCATTCATAATCCCCCAATTGATAAAGGTCCAGTTCGCTCCATGCCATACACCAGAAATAAAAAATACAATCAAAATATTTCTGTATTGATAGAGTTCTCCTAATCGATTCCCTCCTAAGGGAATGTAAACATAATCTGTAAACCAGCGATTTAAGGTAATATGCCAGCGATTATAAAGCTCTACGGGATTTTTCGAAAATTCAGGACAGTGAAAGTTTTCGCTCAGTTCGAACCCTAAAAATTTTGCAGAACCTTTTGCAATGTTAGAATATCCCGCAAAATCGCAATATACCTGAAACGCAAAAGCCATACCAGCTAAAAGAATATGCCCACTGCCATTTCCTACTGCAAGTTCAGGATTTTTTAAATAGATATAGATGTTATCCAAAAAGACCTTGCTAACATGTTCGCTAAGATGATCTGCTACACCAACTTTTAGATAATATCCATACAATAAATACCAAATCCCTTTTACAAGATTTTCGATGGTTATAGTTCTTTTTCGATTAACTTGTGGAAGAAGATCTTGTGCTCTTTCGATGGGTCCTGCAACTAATTGAGGGAAAAAACAAACAAACAAAGCAAAACTAATTAAATCCTTTTCTGCTTTGATAACTCTTCTGTAAACATCGATAGTATAAGACATGGTTTGAAATGTATAAAAACTAATTCCCACAGGTAAAATAACATTTAGTAATATTTTATTTTTATCATACAAAAAGATATCCAAATGAGTTAAACTATAAAGTACGTTTAAAACTTCTATAAAATTATTTATAAAGAAATTATAATATTTAAACGTAAACAGAATCGTTAGGTTCCCAATTACAGAAATACTAAGTAAAATTTTTCGTCTTTTTTCTGATTCGGATTTTTCGATTAAAATAGAAACTACATAATCCAAAAATGTGCTTATAAATATCAAAGTAAGATATAACCAATCCCACCAACCATAAAAAAAGTAAGAAGCAATGAGTAAAAAAAGATTTTGATAGCGAAGTTTAGCATTTGTAAAAAGCAATAACCAGTATATTATTATAACAAAAATAAAAAAATAAAGATAAACATTCGAATTAAAAATCATTTTTGGTTATCAAAAATTTGTAATTTTTTAAGTCAATTATTTTTGTATGACATAATGATTGTGGTTTTAATTCGATTATTTTCGTTATTATATGCGTTCTTTAATACGAAATTTACGAATTTGTAAGTTGATGCATTCTTTTATTGACGTTTAGATATCATTATAAATATTAAAAATGTGCGTAAAATATTTATTTTTTTATTTTTTTCTAAAATCATTTTTGCTAATGATTTTACGAATGTATTAGTGATAAACGAAGATTTAACATCAATTAGTTTTGAACAATACGTTTCGTTTCTAGGAATCGATCAAGAAATTCCTTTCGAAGAAATTTTAAACAAAAACTTTCTTCCAGTAGAAAATAATCCTTTCTATAAGGGATATACCAAAAAGATTTATTGGTTTAGGTTTAAAATCAGAAATGATTCCAAAAAAATCATGACGATATATTTTCGATGCTGTCATTATAACACCGATATTGCATATTTATATATTATATCAAATGATCAATTCCTTCAAATAATAAAAATGGGGGATAAATTTCCTATTGAACAATGGATATTTCCTTCTAGAGAAATTCTATTTCCTTTAACGTTAGAACCACAACAAGAATATACTTATTATTTAAAAATTCAAACTACGAGTAAATTAGAAATCAGTTTTTATCTATATAATAGCCTTATATTTAAAAAACTTTATTCGCAAGAATATTTAATCATAGGAATATTCTTAGGTTTTATTTTTTTAATTATATTGATGACTTTGTATTTAAATTTTTCTGTAAAGACTCAAACTACGATTTATTTAATTTTATTTATGATTTTTTATTATTTAGGTTTAATTAGTATACTAGGGTTAGGATGGGAATTTTTATGGGGTTTTTTCCCTTATTGGAACGATAGAGCACATTTATTTTTTATGAATTTGGCATTGATATTCTCTTATAAATTTATGGCTTTATTTTATAAAAATTATAAAAATATTTATAAATATAAATTAATATTTCGAATTCTTTCTTTCGTAAATATAATCATTATTTTGATTTCCTTTTTTGGTTTTACTGCTTACATGAATAGATTGACATTTTTGGTTGTTATATTAGTTTTTTTTACTTCTTTTGTTTTGTCGCTTCAATCCGTGCGTTATAAAATTATTGTAGAACAAGAAATTACTTATGGTTGGCTCATTTTAATTGTATCGATTCTTTTGTATGTAATCAATCAATTAAACATTTTACCGAAAAATTATACTTATTTTTTTAATGAAGATTTTCTTCTATTTACCTCTACAATCTTTTTTTTATTTCTTGTAATAGGTGTTCTAAAAGAATATAGTCTATTTCGATTAACATTTTTTGAATATGATGCGCAATTAAAAATAACAGAAAGTTTACAAAAAGCATTTTTACCAAAAGATACTCCAAGTAATTTTTATTATATATACATACCACTCTTTAAAGTAAGTGGTGATTTTATTTATTATAAAAAAAATGATCAAAATTTATTTGTTATCGTTGCTGATGTACAAGGTCATGGTATTGGATCTTCGGTTATTGTGGGTATGTTAAAAATTATTTTGGATTTTTTAAAAGAATGGAATGAATTGGATCAAATCTTAAATTATCTTTATAAAAACATCAAAAATTATTTATCCGAAATATCTATTAGTCTTAATTTATTAAAAATTGATGAATCTAATGGAAATGTGGAAATCTTACGTTGTGGTGGAGAATACCCAATCATCATAAAAAATAACAAAAAAATTATAACAATAACATCTAAGGGAACTTTAATCCATTCCACATTTTTTATTTTTCCAGAGAAAGAAAATATAACCTTAGAAAAAAACGATTTAATTCTTCTTTTTACGGATGGTTTAAGAAATTTTTTGAACTATTATCCTTATATTAAACCAGAAGAGTTTTATGAATTTATTTATGATCTTTTTTTTATGAAGAAAGATAAAAATGAAATTTATTCTGTCCTTTACCAATATTTTAAAGAATCCAAAAAATATCAGGATGATGATTTAAGCCTTGTAATTTATAAATATGATTAATCTCCTGATGATTCAGGAGATTAATCGTTGATGCTTTCTAAAAATTTTTCGCATTCGAGAGCTGCCATGCAACCGGTACCAGCTGCGGTAATTGCTTGACGATACCTTTTATCTTGAACATCACCAGCAGCAAAGACACCAGCAATATTGGTTTGAGTTGTTCCTGGTTTGGTTATAATATATCCATCTTCGTCGAGTTCAATTTGTCCTACGAAGGGATCTGTATTTGGTTTATGACCAATTGCGTAGAATAATCCATTAGCTTCTAATTCTTGTACTTGATTGGTTTTTAAGTTTTGGACTTTTACTTTTTGTAGAACGTTATCGCCCAATGCTTCTATTACAGCAGAATCCCAGATAATTTTAATTTTTGGGTTTTTCATCACCCTTTCTTGCATGATTTTGGATGCTCTTAATTTATCTCTTCGATGAATCAGATAAACCACTGAGCCAAATTTTGTAAGATAGGTTGCTTCTTCGCATGCAGAATCGCCACCACCTACAACAACTAATGGTTTGTTTCGAAAGATGGGTAAAGCACCGTCACATACAGCACAAGCAGAAATACCTCTTTGCCAGAATAAATCTTCGCCTTTGATGTTTAGTCTTTTTGCAGTTGCACCAGTTGCAATAATCACAGAATGGGCTAAAACTGGCTCTTCGTCTTCGAATCCTTCTCTCCATAGTTTAAAGGGTCTAGTAGAAAAATCCACTTTGGAAATCGTTTCTGTTATGATGGTTGTTCCAAATTTAAGGGATTGTTTGCGCATCTTTTCCATTAGCTCTGGACCAGAAATACCTTCGGGAAAACCTGGAAAGTTTTCTACTTCTGTGGTTGTTGTTAATTGGCCTCCCGCAGCAATGCCTCCGGCCATAAAACCTTCGAACATCACTGGTTCTAAGTTGGCTCTTGCTGCATAGATTGCTGCTGTATGTGCAGCGGGGCCACTTCCAATGATAACTACTTTATGAATTTTGTTTTTTTCCATAATAGTTAAAATAATCGAAATTTTTATCATGTCATTCTTTTATTTTTTTTATGAATAAAAATTTGAATCTTTTTTTATACTTATACATTGTATATGTATATGATTTTTGCAAATTGATTTTATAAACAATTTCTACAAAATCATTAATAAAATCATCTTTTTAAAATCTCTTGTTTTTTTGTAATATTTGATTAAATTGGATATTGTGGAATCTAAACGCAAGATTTGGACATTAGAAGATGCAAGAAAAATATTCCCACAAATTTATAAAATAACCGAAAAGTATTATCATCAGGTAGAAGCTTTAAGAGCAAGAATGGAAGCGATTATTCCCGAAAATGAACAAGAAACGTTAGAAGACGAAGTTTCTAAACTGATTCAACTATGGGCTTTTTCGATGTTTGAATTTGGAGTAGAAGTAAAAGGATTATGGCTGATCGATTTTGATAACGGAAAAGGATATTATTGTTGGAAATACGATGAACCAGATATTTTATACGAACATGATTATTTTTCTGGTTATCAAGGGCGAAAATTAATCCAAGAGTAATACATAGAGGAAATATTATGGAACTATTAAAAGAAAACGAAAAAGTAAAAAATTTTAAAGTTTTGTTAGACGACGGTAAAAAGGTTTCGTTAAAAGATTTGCTAGGTGCTAATGGTTTGATTTTATATTTTTATCCGAAAGATAATACACCTGGATGCACAAAAGAAGCATGTGCATTTCGTGATAACTTTTTGGAATTCCAAAAATTGGGTTATAATGTTGTAGGAGTTTCTGCGGATTCTTTGGAATCTCATCAAAAATTCAAGTCGAAACATAATTTAAATTTCCCTTTAATTGTTGATGATTCCCAAGAACTTTGTAAATACTTTGGTGTTTGGGGCGAAAAAAAGATGTATGGTAAAACCTACGAAGGCATCAACAGAACTACTTTTATCTTAAACAAAGATTTAAAAATTATCAAGGTCTATCCCAAAGTAAAGGTAGAAGAGCATGCAACCGAAATAATTAAAGATATTACTCAGAATCAATAAAGAGAGGATATTATGGCGCAGAAAAAAAAAGATTTAAACTTCGAAATACCTAATTCTATTTTTAACTTTCATCCGAACGAAATCAAAGATTCTTATGTTTTGCTTCCAGTGTTTCAAGATACAACGAACGAAGAATTACAATCTATCTTAAACATCAACCAAGCGATTTTTCATGAAGAATTATTTTTTAGTAAAAAGTTGGGAGAGATCTATCAAACAGCAAATTTTATTTTTTTGGGTTTAGGAGAAAAAAAGAAATTTCATCCAGAAAATATCATAAACGTTTTTAAAGCATTGGGAAATTATTTAACTCTTTCTGGTCCAACAAAAATTACTATTAAAATTCCCCTTTATTTAGAAGAAGTCCTTTTAAACTGGGTGAACTTATACAAAGAAAATAAAAACGATCCATGGAATAGAAAAGATCAAACTAAAACAACCAGCGACAATATATATTTTGATTATGTAAGTGACTATAATTTAGAAGAATTAATTAAAACGATGATTTATAGCATAGAATTAGGTGGGTTTAGTTTAGCAATCTATAAAAATCAGAAAAATCATAAAAAAAGTCGAGTGGAAATTGGATTTGATACATCGATAAAAACAAAGGATCTATCGAAGATTATCGACGAAGCAAAAAATATTTCTCTTTTAACGAATGCATATCGTTATATTGCATCATTACCTGCTAATGTGTTAAACCCAGAAACCTACGAAGAATATATAAAAAAATTTATAAAAAATTATAAAATAAATTTTAAAGTAATCAAAGATAAAGAACTAGAAAAGCAAGGATTTAATGGTGTAATATCCGTAGGAAAGGGATCAAAAACTAGTCCAAGAGTCATTATATTAGAATACAAACCAGAAAAAAGTAAAGATAAAAAACCATTACTTCTAGTGGGTAAAGGTATAACCTTCGATACAGGAGGCATTTCTCTAAAACCACCTGCAGATATGCACGAAATGAAATATGATATGTGTGGTAGTGCATTAGTGGTACACTCTGTTGCATTGGCTTCTTTGTTAAAGTTAGATTATCCAGTAATTGGTATAGTTGGGCTTGCAGAAAATATACCCGATGCCAATGCTTCTCGTCCTGGGGATGTTTATAAAGCTTGGAATGGAGTTACTGTCGAAATACAAAATACCGATGCAGAAGGTAGGCTTGTATTAGGAGATATTCTATCTTATGGTGCAAAAACCTACAATCCCGAAGTGATTTTGGACTTTGCAACCTTGACTGGTGCATGTATCATCGCATTAGGACATCATGCAACAGGGGTTATGTCAACCTCCGATAAATTATACCAAAAGATTGAGCAGGCAAGTAGAATTTCGTTAGAAAGGGTATGGCGATTGCCTCATTGGTCCATCTATGATGATCAATTAAAATCAGACATTGCAGATGTAAAAAACATTGGTGGAAGACCAGCTGGAACTATTACAGGAATGAGGTTTTTGGCAAAGTTTGTACCAGAAAATATTCCTTGGGCTCATTTTGATATTGCGGGTACAGCTTGGCTAAGTAATGGAGCAGACTATATAAAAGGTGCAACAGGTTGGGGTATAAAATTTATGAATACTTTTTTTAAGATAGTCAAAGATTCTTGATTTAGGGGTTAAAGTACCCCTTATTTTGTAATTCTTTGGTTAATTCATAAGTAAATTCTTGGGAATGTTTGTCCATTTGTTCGGACGTTTCTCTTAGAATAGAACTTAAAAATTCGTAAATTTTTTCTGGTTCTTCGTCTGTACCAATGATTTTACTGGAAATTTCTTGGATTAGTTTATATTCTGCATCGTTTAAGATACGTTTTAAACTTTTTTGGGGATATTGTTTTTTTAATTCTATGATTCTATCTGCTAATTGGGATGGTGAAAGTCTTTGAAGAATCTTTTTTACAAAACTGATTTTATTCAATTTTAATTCTGGTAGTATAAGTTGTAATTTTAGATGAAAGTGCGAATCTTCGAAATGTTTCGATAATATAGATTGATTATTAGGTCCAATGGGAACCAAGATCTTTTTTTCTGCATCATAGAAATGGGTAATTTTTTTGGAAATCTTTATAGTGATTCTTTTTAAATTTTCTTTCTCCATTGCATTAATATTACTTATAATATTTTTATCGTCAATAATATTTTGATGATTGAGTTTTTTAATATTAAAATAAACAATTCGAAATCGTTGTAATTCATAGCATTCTTCAAGTGGATTGACATTAAAAGCAAATTTAAAAAAATCAAACATTATGCTACAAGAAAAAAAACATATACCGTTGTTAGTGCCAGATATTGGCGATGCAGAAAAGATTGAGCTTGTTCAATGGAATATCCAAGAAGGAGAATTGGTAGAGGAAGGCAGTGAATTATGTGAACTAGTAACATCCAAGGCAACATTTCCTTTAGAGTCTCCGTTTAAGGGAAGAATTATTAAAATTTTAAAAGGAGCTGGTTCGACTGTTAAAGTGGGAGAAGAACTTGCAATTATTGAAGTATCTTAGTTTACTTCTTTTCTTGATTTTTTTTTTGTAATAAGGAAATGAGAACAAAATATATTTTTTTTCTGGGAGATAGTTTAACGTATGGATATTTAGTACCATCGAATCGTTCCTTTCCTTCGGTTATCGAAAAAAAATTAAGAGAAAAAAAACTTATAGATAAAGATGTTCAAATCATCAATGCAGGGAATCCAGGCGATACCACAGAAATGGCATTATTTCGGTTAAAATATTATTTATCTCAGTATAAAAATATCTTTATCGCAGTAATATATCTTGGTGCCAACGACTATTTAATGGGAGAATCTGTAAATCAGGTTCATAATAATTTAACAGAAATCATCCAGCAGTTAAAAAATTATAATAAAAATATAAAAATTATTTTAATATCGTTTATGCCATTTGATCCTAGTTTAGAAAAAGAATACCAAAAAATGTATGATCAAATAAAGAATCAATACCCAGAAATCGTAATCATAACAGATGTCCTACAAGAAATTCTTCGCGATCCATCATTAGTTATGAGTGATGGAATTCATCCAAACGAAAAAGGATACGAAATTATTGCGAATAAAATCCTGCCTTATATTGAAGGGTTGTTAAAGTAATGTGCTTTCATATACGTGTTTCGAGCAGTTTAGACGAGATTACCCAACGATTTAATGTCTTCATAGAAGATAATACCTTTTCTTTTCGCGGTGGGGATTTTTCTGCTTTTACATTTCCACGTATTCCAGTAATAACAAACCAAAACCCTGAAAGATTACAGTTTTTTCAGTGGGGCTTAATTCCACCTTGGTCCAAAGAAGAAGAAATAAAAAAATTCACCCTAAATGCAAGGTGGGAAACTTTAAACGAAAAACCAGCCTTTAAGCATTCTATCAATAAGAAATGTCTTGTAATTGTAGATGGATTTTATGAATGGAAATGGTTGGATCCCCATGGAAAAAAGAAAAAAAAATATTTTATCACAGTTGATAATTCCTTAAAAAAACCTTTTGCATTAGGTGGATTGTATAGTCAGTGGATCAACCCAGATACTGGCGAAATTTTAGATACTTTTACGATTATTACGATTCAAGCAAAAGGTATAATGGAAGAAATTCATAATTCTAAAAAGCGAATGCCTTTGATTTTGCGCGAAGATGTAGAAAAATCTTGGTTAGAAAATCAATTGAATGATTTTCCAGACGTCCCCCTTAACGTAGAAGTCGTTGAATAATTTATATTTTAAAGTAAATTCTAAAAAATCAAATAATAATTTTGTAAAATTTTGGTTAAATTTATTTAAAATACTCTTTCTGTCAAGAAATATTATTTATGTAGAAAATCTGAAAAACAGACATTTTATTTTATATGAACATAGAAGATCGATATTATACACTGGATTTATATAGAGTAGGGATAAACCTAACGCAACTACATTATGATTTCTTACGAGAATTAGCCAATACGAAATTCAATAGAAATATCACAGAGACCATTTTTTATCTTTTGAGCAAGTATATGGTTTATTTGTATCAGATAAGAATAACACCCACAAAACGAACAGAGACAGCGACCTATCAGCCCAAGACAAAAGAATACAAAAGATATAGTCTAAGGCTGAATCCTACCTTATGGAGTAAGTTATTCGATTGTCGACGTTTTATTGGGTATTCCATCAGTGCAATGCTAAGGATAATGTTAGACTGGGAGATGCAAGAACAAGGTAGGGAAATCATACCGATGGTAGAGAAGCCTGATTTACCCGTAGGGGATGACTCGTATATTTCAAGCCAATGGATAGAGAATTATGTCTATACAAAGACGGCGGATTATCATACAAGAAGAATTTTTAGCTTTTTTTGGGATCAATTTTATTGATAATAAATAAATATTATTAAAAAAATATATCATTATTTTGTATTTTTATTATTTAGTCATTTTTAACAAAATTATATTATAAAATTTAATTTTTAATTTTTTTATGATTCATTACTTATCATTATAAATGAAAAGTTGTCAGATGGGTTGAGTTCAAAACTTTTGTGAATAATTTTTTCTGCTTTTTTTTCTAATTCTTGTTCTTTTGTAAGTATTTGTTTTAGTTTTTTATCAGGTATAAGCTCCCAAATGCCATCGCTACACAAAAAAAAATTTTTGTTTTCTGTATTTATTTTATTGGATTGGAATTCTAACTTGTGTATATCAATATTGGTTGTTATAGCTGATTTTAAATAATTTCTCATAGGATGTTGATTGATATCTTCGTGCTTTAAGAATCCTTTTTCTACTAATTCTTGTACATGGGAATGATCGCGTGTTAGTAATTCAAAACTAGAATCCTTCCAAGTATAAATTCGCGAATCACCTACGTGAAAAATATATCCTGTATTATTACGAATAGCAAGCAAAGAAATGGTTGTTCCCATACCTTCTAAGTCAGGTTCTTTTTTCTGATAGTTTATTAAATTTATAAAAATTTTTTCTAATAATTGTTGATATTTTTCTTCAAAAATATAATGATTATATCTTTTGATTGTTTGTAGAGTGATTGAGCTTGCTATTTCGCCTGCTGGTCTTCCTCCTATACCATCTGCAACGGCAAAGATTAAATCATTTTTATTTTTTATTTCTTTTACTTGAAATTTTTCAAAACTTACAGATGTAAAAAGTTCCTCTTGCACCAAAAGGCTATCTTCGTTTTTTTTTCGAGAACCGGCATTTGTAAAGTATATAACTTTCATTGATTTATAGGTAAAATTTGCAACTTGGATTTATAAGTAAAATCTTTTTTTTCTTCTGGTTTGTATAAGTTAAATTTTCTATATTCATAATTCAAAAATTTTTTTATTTGGTTTCCGTAAGATGGGCTTAAAGGATTACCATTAATTCCCGTAGGTATGATTCTTAGAGATTCATTGATTTTACCTGGTAATAATATATATCGTTCTGATGCGCCAGATCGTACATAAAAAGGCAGCTTTTGATCCAAGCTAAAATCCATCGGCGATACTGTGGCAATAGAACCTTCGACTTCGTAAGGTCCGCGATCAAAGATTTTTTTTAAAAAAGGATTTCTTCCAAAGGGATGTTTGTATTCTAATAAATGGATTTTTCCCCATTGCCAATCATTTTTATTGTTAGAAATGTCTTTTAATGCTTGAATGGTTTCTACAAAACTTTTGTATATCACTTCTTTTCGCGTTTCTTTTTGAGGTGTGTTTGGGTCGTCGAACCAGGAGGAATCTTTGTTTTTTAGTTGAATTCTTAAGGCATTGACTGCAATGTATTGTTTTTTTAGATATTGTTTGTATAAATCTTCGCCTAAATGGGGATAAAATGTATTATAGAGTAATCTTTGCAACAATAAATGAAAAACACTCGAAACAACACTTGTTTTTTCTGTAAGATAATTCCAATGTTTTAATTCATTGATAATTTCTAATGCTTCTTGATTGTTAGAAAAATTCTCACTCGAAAGATCGTCCATGATCACTTTAAAAAAATCCTCTGCCAAAAGAAGTTTGATATCTCTTTGTAAAGTCATCATATCTTCTATAGAAAATTTTTCCTTGGAGTTTAAGAATTCTTTGATTCGTTCATAACGATCGGGATAGTGATAATAATTCGAAATTGTATAAGGATATTTAGAAGAATGTTTGTTGTTCGCTGTTGCAATCCAACCATTTTTGGGGTTTCTTAATCTTGGTTGCAAATTTGTTGGAACATAGCCAGCCCATTCATAAGTTCCTGTCCACCCAGGCATGGGTAAAAGACCATTGAATCCATTTCTAATGGGAATGCCAACTGCTGCGGTATATCCAATGTTTCCCTCTTTATCGGCATAGACCCAGTTTTGTCCTGGGGTCTTAAAATATTCTATGGCTTTTTCTATATCATCAATATTTTTTGCTCGATTGGCTAAATACAACGCGATTGCAGCAAGGTAATGATCATAAGCAGTCCATCTTAAACTAAATACCTCTTGTGTTTTTAATGGATAGATAGAATTGATGATAGGACCATGAATAGTTTTTTTGATTTCGAATACTTCTTCTTTGGATTTCGTTTTAAAAATCTTTTTTTCTATTTCTATGTTGAGATATTGACCCCTATATAAATACTGATTTTCGTTTTGTGGATTTAATGTTTCGACGTAAAAATCAGCATCATCTGCCATAACATTCGTAAATGCCCAAGCAACGTTTTCATTTGCACCTACTACAACTACTGGTATACCGGGTAAGAGTAATCCCGATACATTCATTTCTGGTGTTATAAGCTGAGCCTCGTACCAAATACCTGGTAAACCAAAACCTAAATGCATATCGCTTGCAACGATGGGGGTTCCTGTTAAGGATTTATCTTTGGATATCACCCAATTATTCGAAGCACCTGTTCGTTCTGATCCAGTCAATTCTTTGATATCATCGATGGTTTTTAAAAAAGAAAGTAGTTGATCTTCTAATTCTTTATTTTTTGCTATTTCTAGGATTTCTCCTTTTTGTGGTACATAGTCGGGGAATAATTCTTTTGCTTTTGCCAAACCAAATTTTTGATTCAACAAATAAAACAAAATTTCTGTATCGAATGCTGTGTTTAAGTCAAAAGCCATATAATAAAAAATCGATAAACTATCTGTTGGTTTCCATTCTTGTGGTTTATAACCAAGAAGATAGAACTCTATGGGGAATCGATTTTGTTTGATAAAATGATTGATGCCATCAGAATAACTTTGTAGAATCTTTTTGATATTTTCTGGGTAGTCTTGGTAGATTTTATCGAGGGATCGTCCAGCTGTAATCGTTAAAAAAAATTTATCGGTAGGGATTAAAGATTCGCCCAATATTTCCGAAAGTTTTCCTTGTATGGCTCTTCGGATTAAATCCATCTGAAAAAGGCGATCTTGTGCCATTGCATAACCAATGCCAAAAGCTAAATCTTCTTCGTTTTCCGCTTTTATTATGGGCATATCGTAATCATCGCGAAAGATTTGAACTGTGCTTTTAATTTTAGGAGAATAGATTTTCCCATCGTAATTCGGTAGACTGAATTTAATCAAGACGCCTAATAAAACAAAAAGAAATAGCAAAAAAATCAATAAGTATTTAACAAACTTCATCAATTTGTTATATAAAATCAAATTATTTAGTTGTCAATAATAAGTAATCAAAATAATTCAATTTTCGTATAGGGAGGTATTCTATGGAAAATTATCCTTCAAAAACTAGTATCGATGCACTGATCGAAGAGAAAATCCTAAGGACATTCTTGAATTTACGTTATTTTTTAATTTTTTTGTATTATGCTGGTGCTACGTTAAACCTAAAAGTATCTTCGAATTTGCAAACCTTAGGGTATTATTTAGGTGCCAGTTTAATGCTTTTATGGGGTTTCTACTTCGAGTTTTGGTTAAGAAAATTGTCTAAAAAAGTTGATAAAAATCAAATTTTACACAGAATGAATTTATTTACGTTGTTTTTGGATTTAACGGTTGTTATCGGTGTTTTTATCCCCAATGTAATAGAAACCAAATCAATGGCAGGGAATTTTTGGAAAAACCCTGTACTTTTACTTATACCCTTATTTTATGTTGTTTTTGCAAGCTTTTTGTCACATAGAAGACGTGAGTCTTATTTTTTTGGTTTTTATGCTGTTTTTGGTTTAATTTTATGTTGGGTTTTATCTTTTAGAACCGGAGTAGAATTCGTGAACGAGTTTACGTTTATTGTCGAAAAAGTCAATTATTCTACTCCTATATTAGTAATTTTGTTTTATATAGTGTTTACGATAATTGCTAGTAGTTTTGTCGAATATATAAGACAAATCTTTACCATAAGTGAGGAAAGACAAAATCAAGCCGAAAAACTGAATCAAAATTTAAATACCATCAACCAAGAAATCCTTCAAATCACAAAAGAAATGGGGGTATACATAGATTTTATTGCACAGTTTTCGAATCGATTTTTAGGGGAAGTGCAAGATCAAAGTGCAGCCATAGAACAAATATCTGCAACGATGGAAGAGATTGCTCAGAATTCTTTAAAAACAACCGAAATGGTATCCAACGAATACAAAATGATCGAAGAAATTCAGCAAGAAACGAAACGTTTAGCAGAACTTTTAAAAGTGATCGAAAAAGACTCCCAACATTTACACGAAGAATTGCAAAAAACAAAAAATCAATCTAACGAAGCAATTCAAGCATCGGATAATTTAAAAAAAGTTATGGAATCTTTAAAAGTTTCTTTTCAGAGTGTAAGTGAGGTCACAAACATTATGACCGACATTGCCGATAGAACCAATCTATTATCTCTTAATGCTTCTATCGAAGCAGCTAGAGCAGGAGAACATGGAAAAGGATTTGCAGTAGTAGCACAAGAGGTAAGTAAATTAGCCGATAATAGTATAGAAAATGCAAAAAATATTAATAGAATCATCAAAGACAGTAATAAAATTTTATTAAACGGCGAAAATAGTGTAGGTATTACAACCCGTTTAATTGAATTACAAAATGTGAACATAGAATCTGCATTAAAATTTTTCGAAGAATTAAAAATCAAAATCCAAAACCAAATCGAAGTAAACCATAAATTCATTCAATATTTAGAAGAGTTGTACAAAATTAGTAAAGAGATCGAAGGATATTCCAAAGAGCAAACCCTTGGAATCGAAGAAATATCCAAAACCATCTCTCAGATGGAAAAATCCATCCAAAAAATTGTACAAAAATTTTTGAATTTGAATGACCAGATAACTGGCTTAAAAAATTTATCAGAAGGATTAAGAAACATTGTTCAATTCGAATCCAATTAAAGGAGTAGCAATGCGCGATACCTTAGATTTATACACAGAAAAAGAAATCACTCTACAAGATGCTTTAGAGCACAACCTAACAGAAGAAGAATTCCATAAGATTTGCCAAATTTTAGGTAGAAAACCCACTGTTACAGAACTGGGAATGTTTTCGGGAATGTGGTCCGAACACTGTAGTTATAAAAATTCTATTTTGCTATTAAAAGATTTACCCAAAGAATCTCCGCGAGCAGTTGCAAAAGCTGGCGAAGAAAATGCTGGTGCCTTAGATATCGGGGATGATTTGGTGGTTGTATTTAAAATCGAATCCCATAACCATCCTACTGCTGTGGAGCCTTTCCAAGGTGCTGCAACAGGCGTTGGTGGAATTATGCGGGATATATTTACGATGGGGGCAAGACCTATTTGTTCTTTGAATTCTTTAAGGTTTGGTCCCATGGATCAATCGCGCAATCGTTATTTATTTCGTCGGGCAGTGGAAGGAATTGCCTTCTATGGGAATTGTTTAGGTGTCGCTGTTGCTGGTGGTGAGGTATTTTTCGATCCCTCTTATACGAAAAACTGTCTTGTAAACGCGATGACGGTTGGGGTTGCTTTTAAAAATCAGTTAGCAAAGGCAAAAGCAACAGGTATAGGAAACATTGTTTTTTATGTAGGAGCAGATACAGGTAGAGATGGAATCCATGGGGCAAGTTTTGCTTCTCAGGATCTAACAGAAAAAACTCAGTCCCAACGAAGTGCCGTACAAGTAGGAGACCCTTTTAAAGAAAAATTATTGTTAGAAGCAACATTAGAAGCAATTCGAAGTGGTGCAGTTGTAGGAATTCAAGATATGGGAGCTGCGGGACTGACTTCTAGTACATCCGAGATGGCATATAAAGGTGGTGTGGGAATTGATCTTTTTTTAGATAAAGTTCCTTTAAGAGAGAAGGGAATGAATCCCTACGAAATTATGTTGTCCGAATCTCAAGAACGAATGCTCGTTATCGTCGATAAAAATAAAACAGAACTCGTAAAAGAAATCTTTTCGAAATGGGATTTGCATGCAGAAATGATTGGGGTTGTAACCGATACAAAAAGAATTCGCGTATTTTTTAAAAATACCTTATATGCTGATGTTCCCGCAGAAGCACTAGCAGCAGGTGCACCACGTTATAAACGCGATGTTCGAGAACCAGAGCATATACAAAAAGCTATCCAATGGAATAGTAGAGAACTAGAAGAACCTAAAACAGAAGAGTTGGAATCTTGGTTCTATGAATTACTCAAAAGTCCGAATATTGCTTCTAAAAGGCCAGTGTACGAACAATACGATCAAGAAGTGGGATTGGTAAGAGTGCAAAGTCCCGGAGGGCAAGGAGGGATTGTTCGTATTCCAGTAAACTTAATCGAAGACTTAGAATTAGCAAACGAAAAATATATTCGTTCTATTAGTTTAACAGAAAAACAAAAAGAAAAGATTCTTAAAAAAGGGATTGCTGTAAGTGTAGATTGCAACCCGCGATATGTTTATTTAAATCCTTACCAAGGTTCACAGCTTGCAGTATTTGAGTCTGCAAGAAACATTGCTGTATTAGGTGCTGAACCAATTGGTATTACAAACAACCTAAACTTTGCAAATCCTTATAATCCAGAAAACTATTTTATGTTTGAACAAAGTGTTAAAGGGATGGGAGATGCTTGTAGAATGTTAAACATTCCTGTTACAGGTGGAAATGTTTCTTTTTATAACGAAAGCGAAGATGGACCCATTTTACCCACACCTACTATAGGTATGCTCGGCATTATAGAAGATGTAACAAAAGCGATTTCTCCTTTTTTTGCAGAAAATCAAGTTCAAGAAATCTATCTTGTAGGAAATTTTTCTCCTACGTTTGGTGGCAGCGAATACCTTTGGTTAAGAAAAAAAATGCTTACGGGAAAAATTCCTCTTGTAGATCCTCAAACCGAAATTCAATTATTAAAATTTTTAAAATATTCTTACGAAAAGGAATTGATCTTATCCGCAGCCGATCTTTCCCTTGGTGGATTAGCAATTCTCTTATTCCGGATGGCATACAATAGTTGGACAAGAAAATTTATGTCTTTTAAATTAGATCAAGAGTCTCTTATCAAATTAAAAGAACAATACGAAAGATGGGATTTGATTTTTTTTGGAGAAAGTAGCGCTTCTTTAATCATAACCATCGATAAAAGCAAAAAAGAAGAGTTTTTAAGAGAAATTTCGAATTTTCAGTTGCCCTATAATTATCTTGGCGAAGTAGTGAAGGATTCTTGGTTTGATTTTTCTGTTTTTAGAGCAAATATAAAAAATGCAATTGATTTTTACGAAAATGCTTTACGCCCTGTGTTCGAAAGACATTTTAATGGTTGATGGTTATTTTTAACAAAAGTTGTGATTCTTCTTCTAAAACTATAATACTTATATGGGGATTTTCTTTAGCTAATTGATAAAATTCTTTTAACAATTGATACTCTTTTAGAGAAAGAACGTTTTGTTTTTTGTATTGATTTATATAATGGATTAATTGCATTTTATATAAAAATCGATTTTTTTTTGTTGAAAATTCAATAAGCCAAATTTTTTTTTAAAATTATAAGGAAATTCTATGAAAAATCAAACAAGATTCAGTTTCATTTTATTCTTTTTATTGAGTATAAGCATTTATTTTGGATTTTGTGGATGTAATAATGCACAAAGTAGAAGTTTACCAAAAAATTTTGGACAACGAGAATTCGACGAAATTATCAATTATGCAATTGCTAATTATTACGATCCCAAAATGATTAACGTAAAAAGGGCTTATATCAATGCTACGGAGTATGCTCTAAAATCCTTACATTACAGTTTGCTTATTTATCCCGAAGATTTTTATAACGAGATTCAAAAATATGTCCATCCAGATAGAATTATTCCAGGTAAAGTAATTAAGTTAAACCCCGAAGATCGTTATGTTATATTAGAACCTAATTATCAGGAGCTCGAAAAAAAATCCAAGATTAAAGAAGAAGAATTAAAAAAGCTTTCTTCGAAAGAACGAATAGAGTTATCGAAAAAAATACAAGAAGAAATAAAAAACGAACAAAAAACATTGGAACAATTCTGGGATAAAACAGATTTTTCTAGGAATGACTTTTTAAAAGTGATTCAATTCATCGAAAATAATCTAGATAAATACAAACAACCACCTTTAACAGAAAAAAATAAACAAAAACAAACAGAGGAAATCAAAGATTTTGGAATGAACTATGTTTATTTCTTTGCTGCGAATGGTTTTTTATCTTCTTTCGATCCGCATAGTGGTTTAATTGACCTCGAAAGTTGGGATAAAATGCGAAAAGAATCCGAAGATTCTTCTTTCGAAGGAATTGGAGCATTGTTGCGTGGTGGTGGCACATCAGAAGTTGTTGTAGAAACACCTTTACCTGGTTCACCCGCTGTTAAAGCTGGTTTAAGGGCGGGAGATGTTATCAAAAAAGTCAACGGAGAAAGTATTGAAAATTTACCTCTAAACGAAGTGGTAAAAAAAATCCGTGGTCCGAAGGATACGATGGTAGAATTAGAAATCCATCGACCAGTAGAAATGAGAACGTTAACAATCAAAATTAAAAGAGGTGTGATCGAACAAAAAGCAGTTTCTTCTGTATATTTACCCGAAAGTCCATATAAAGATTATTTACCGGGTTTTCGAATTGGTATCATTAAAATTACCTCATTTTTATACGATAAAATTCCCCAATCAGAGATGATTCGAAAAGAATATTATAATCTGATAGAAAAATCCGAAGGAAAACTAGAAGGTTTGATTATCGATCTTAGAAACAATCCAGGGGGCGATTTAGACGAAGCGATAAAAGTTGCAGGACTATTTTTACCAGAAAATGCTGTTGTGGTAGAAATTCGAGGTAAAGGTGGATATTCTGAAAAAAGACGAAATTCTACATCTCCATTAATTTCTGCTAATTCTCATATACCTATTATTGTATTAGTAAATGCTGGATCTGCCTCTGCTAGTGAGATTTTTGCTTCTGCTTTAATGGATCATAATGTGTCATTGATTGTAGGTGAACGTACATTTGGTAAAGCCACAGTTCAAGGTTTAAGAAAAATTGGTGATGTGATCATTAAATTAACTACTGCTCGATATTATGCACCGAAAGGTTATACGATTCAAGTATATGGTGTAGAACCAGACATAAAAATATCTGACGAAATTGATGGTTCTTTTCCACCTCGTTTTCGCGAAGAAGATATGTGGAAACATTTTCCCGAATTGGAAAAACGTCCAGAGGATCCCAAGCGAAGTGAATGGGTAAAAAAATTGATCAGTTTAAACGAACCAAATTCTAAAAAGGCAGAAGAATATTTAAAAACGCACGAAAGGGATGCAATTCGTCCTGATGCAATGCTTATTCGCGCTTTGGGATACATCAAAGCTATGAAGATCTACCCAAAACCATAGACATGCAAGAAAAACTTCATTGCGATTTTCTTATTATTGGAAGCGGTATTGCTGGTCTTTATACCGCTTATCATTTAGCAGATTTAGGTAGTGTGGTTTTAATTACAAAATCATCTCTGTTAGAATCCAATACCTCGTATGCACAAGGGGGAATTGCAGGTGTATTGGATGAACATGATTCTTACGAAAGCCACATTCAAGATACTTTAAAAGCTGGGGCAGGATTATGCGACGAAGAAGCAGTAAAAATTCTTGTTTACGAAGGTCCTAAACACATAAAAAAGCTTATAGAATTGGGGGCAAAGTTTAAGACTACACCCGAAGGTAATTTGGATTTACATAGAGAAGGTGGACATAGCTTTAATCGAATTGTACATGCTGGCGATTTAACAGGAAAAGAAGTTGCCGAAGTACTCATCAATTCTATAAAAAATAAAAATATACAAGTTCTGGAAAATACTTCTGCGGTTGAACTAATTACACAATTTCATCTAGACGAACCAGGAGATCCTATCTTAAAAGAACCAGTTTGTTATGGAGCTTATGTATATTCTAGAAAGACTTGGGAAATTTTTAAGATTATTTCAAAAGCTACTATATTAGCAACGGGTGGAGCTGGTCAGGTTTATCTACACAATACCAATCCAGAAGTTTCTACGGGAGATGGCGTTGCCTTAGCATATAAAGCTGGTGCGATTATAACAAACATGGAGTTTTATCAGTTTCATCCAACGGTATTATACAATCCCAATCAATCATCGTTCTTGATTACAGAAGCATTAAGGGGTTATGGCGCGAAATTATTAGATTACGAAGGCAAACCATTCATGCATAAATATGATCAAAGAAAAGAATTAGCCCCCAGGGATATCGTAGCAAGAGCCATTGATGCAGAAATGAAAAAAAGTGGTTCTCCTCATGTGTATTTAGACATTACTCATAAAAACCCAGAAGAAACAAAAGAACAATTTCCCCATATTTATCAAACTTGTCTAAGAATGGGCATCGATGTTACAAAACAATGGATCCCTGTTGTGCCAGCAGCTCATTATATGTGTGGTGGTGTAGAAGTCGATTATTGGGGAAGAACGCGATTAAAAGGATTGTTTGCAGTAGGAGAAGTAGCTTATACAGGAGTTCATGGGGGCAATCGATTAGCTTCGAATAGTCTTTTAGAAGGTTTGGTGTTTGGTTATAGAATTTACGAATATCTTAAAAACAACTTCATAGAAAAAGCTTCTAAATCCATCAAACCATGGTACAAAGAAGGATTGAATAACCCAGAAGAATGGATTTTAGTTCAGCACAACTTTCAGGAAATAAAAAACATTATGTGGAATTATGTGGGAATAGTAAGATCCAACCTAAGATTAGAAAGAGCACTAAGGCGAATCAACCTATTGTACGACGAAGTAATAGACTTTTACAGAAGAACAGTGATACAAAATAAAATCTTAGAACTTCGCAATATTACCCTCGTTGCAAAGATTATCATTCTTTCTGCATTAAACCGAAAAGAAAGTAGAGGACTCCATTACTCTACGGATTATCCAGAAAACCGAAATCCCTCAAAACAATATACAAGAGTTATGCGAACTGTTGGTAAAGAATTTTATTTGTTAAAATCGTAAAAAAAACATTTTGTATAATGGTTGTTCAAATTATATAAAGGCGGTTTCTCCAATTTACATCGATCTTCTCTTATGGGACAACGTTCATAAAAAATACAGTGATGATACAATTGATTAGTTTTAGGCGGTTCTCCTTTTAAGATGTAGGGTTTTTTCTTTCTGTTAAGAGTAGGAATAGCACTTAGCAGAGCTTTTGTATAAGGATGTTTGGGATTACTAAAAATGTCTTTTGTATTTCCTAATTCCATGATTTCTCCCCCATACATCACGCATACTTTTGAACTAATATGTCTTACCAAAGAAAGATCATGAGTAATAAACAATATGGTTAGGTTTAATTTTTGTTTTAATTCGAAGAGTAAATCGATGATAAATGCTTGTACAGAAACATCCAATGCTGATGTTATTTCATCGCATATTAGGATTTCTGGTTCTAATGCAATTGCTTTTGCTATTCCTACTCTTTGTCTTTGTCCTCCCGAAAGTTCTGATGGTTTTCGATCTATTAGATTTTTGTCTAAATGAACTAAGGATAGATAATATTCTACTTTTTCTTTGTAGTTTTTAGAATTTGCTAATTTGTGGATGAGTAAAGGTGAACCAATAATTCTTTTTATCGTATGTTTCGGATTTAATGAGGAATAGGGGTCCTGAAATATCACCTGTATTTTTCGTCTAAGTTGTTTGTTTGTTTTTAGTACATTTTTTGTGGGTGTGATAATCTCTTCGTTTCTATATTCGATGGATCCACTAAAAGGCGAAATAAGTCCAGCGATGGTATTTCCAAGTGTACTTTTTCCACAGCCAGATTCTCCTACAATTGCAAAAACCTCTCCTTCCTGTAATTCTAGAGATACATCTTTTATTGCATAATTCCAGGAAGGTTTGGTAAAGAGTTTTTTTTCGCTTTTATAAAAAGTCGATAGCTGATTGATCTTTAAAACCATTAGTCTTGTGGTCTTTCTGCTATAATTACAAGCACTTCGAGAGTAGATTTTCCTCGATGAATCTTTAACTTAATGCCTTTACCAATGGGTGTTTCGTTTACTATACGAATCAACTCGTCTGGTTCGTTGATTTCTTTTCCATTTGCTTCTAAAATAACATCACCGATTCTTAAACCTGCTTTGGCTGCTGGACTACCTTCCATTATACCGATAATAACAATTCCTTTTTTGTCTTGGATTTTTAATTCTTGAGCAATTTCTTGTGTAATCGGAGCAATATGAATACCAATATAACCGCGTTTTACTCTACCATGTTTTTTTAGTTCTTCTAGTACATATTTTGCTGTGTTAATAGGAATCGCAAAACCTATTCCTAAATTTCCACCCGTTTGCGAATAAATCATACGATTAACGCCAATCACTTCGCCATCGATGTTGATAAGTGGTCCACCAGAATTCCCTGGGTTTATCGACGCATCAGTTTGAAGATGAGAATTCCCCATCTGATCCACATCTTTTCTTGCAACAGCACTAATTACACCGACTGTAAATGTTCTATCTAATCCAAATGGGTTACCTATTGCTATCGCCCAATCACCAATTCTTACCTTATCGGAATCACCAAAATAGACAGGTTTTAAATCTCTTACTCCATCAATCTTTAAAAGAGCAATATCGACAAATTTATCGGAACCAACTATCTTCGCATTGTATTCTTTTCCGTTAATTTTTACTTTTACAACATCCATTCCTGCAACAACATGATGATTGGTGCAAATATATCCATCGCTAGAAATAATAAATCCTGTTCCAAGACCTCTTTGCTTTTGTGTGTCTGGTAAGTTGGGAATATCAAAAAAACGTCTTAAAAAAGGATCATTATAAAAGGGATTTTCTATTCGAACAGTTTTTTCTGTACTAATAAATACAACCGAATCTTTGTATAATTCGTAGATCTCTCTGAATGTATCTTGTAATTCGTAAACCGTTCTATTTTTGTTTTTTTCTTTTATAGGAGATTCTGCATAAACTTCTTTTAGAAAGGAATTATCTTTAAAGGCACAATAAAATAAAATAGAAAGAGAAACAATGGAAACCAAAAAATACAAGAGTATCTTTAAAGAACTTTTTTTGATTTGAATGCTAACGTAGCTATTGGAATTCATAGAATCCATAAAAACATTCCATAAACCGATTGCAATAGTTTTTTAAAGATTTATTTTTGTCCAAGAACCTTATGAAGAAGTTCTGCTACATTCGTTTTTATGATCGTTTAAAATCAATTTCCAACAAGGAACGTTGCATTTTTTATTTTAATGGAAAACCAGCCATTATAGATATTGTAGAATCTTTGGGCGTTCCTCATACAGAAGTTTATCTTATCCTAAAAAATCAAACTATTGTCAGTATTTATGATTGGGTTTATCCAGGAGATTTTATTTCTGTATTTCCTAGAATGCATACTTTCTTTTTTGATTTATACAAACAAGTCTTGTTAGATCCAGCTTATCCCAAAAAAATCAAAAAAGAGTTTTGGAATAGATACCAGAACTATCGCATTCGTCAATTTGTCGCAGATGTTCATTTAGGAAAACTCGTAAAATATTTACGATTTTTAGGAATTGATGTTCTATACAATCCCTCTTGGGATGATGATGAATTAATCGAAATTTCTGTTTCCAATAAAAGGATTTTATTAACACAAGATAAAGGAATCCTAAAAAATAAGCGTGTACAACATGGTTTTTATATAATCCATCGCGATCCTGAAAAACAATTAGAAGAATTTTTAAATTATTTTCAAATAGATTTTAAACCTTTTACGCGATGTTCTTTATGTAATGATCTACTTATTCCTATAACAAAACAAGATTTAGACAACTTTCCAATCGAGATACCAGAATCCATCAAACAATCTTATAGCGAATTTTGTTATTGTAAATCTTGTTATAAAGTTTATTGGGAAGGTTCACACTATGAACGCTTATCAAACTTTTTTAACAAAATTTTCGGTAATACTACTTAAAGCTTCTTTAAATTCGGTTTTGGTTTTTTTTAAGAGCAATTCTTTTAAAATTTGCTTGTCGAATTTGGATTTGTCATTAAAATTTATAAAATATTCATATATTTTAGGATATATGCCATAAGGAACACTAAAATTACGGATTCCTATAAAATACAATAAATTGATAAATTCAATGTATGTTGCCAAGTTTCCACAGATAGAGATTTCTTTTTTTACGTTTTTTAAGCTTAAATAGAGCATGCGATAAAATGCTGGTTCATAATAATCTTCTTTGGTAAGTTGATATCGTTTTTTTCCTAAAAAGTTTGATAAAAGATCGTTTGTTCCAATACTCAAAAAATCTACTTCTTGTTCTAATGTTTGTACACAAAACATAATCGATGGAACTTCTAACATCACACCTAATTTAACGAATCTTTTTTTGTTCGGATCAAGATCTTCCATTTCGTTTAGAATCAATTCTTTAACAAAAACCCAATCTTCATAATCAGAAACCATTGGTACTAATAAGCGAAGTTCCCAGTTCATTTCTTTAAGGTTTTTGAGAGATAAAAAAATACTTTTGATTTGATTTTGAAGGATTTTTCTTTCTGCTCTGTAATATTCTACACCTCTTTTACCACGGTTTTCTGGCGATGAATAGAAATAATACGAGAATTTATCTTCGTCAACATCGATTAGGCGTAGAGTTAAAATTTCTTGTTCTTTCATTTCCTGGTAGATTTTACTGTATTCCATAGTAGATTCTTCTACGTCGAACAACAATTTAGGGTTTTTTAGATAAATAAATTCTGTGCGAAATAAACCAATGGATAGTCGATAAAATTTATGATGTTCTTTTATGATTTCTAAATCGTCAGCATTAAGAGAAATTGTAACATTACTTGATAAAATTTTATAATCTTTGTAACAAGCATTAATTTGAATTTGTTCTTTTTTGGATGGGATAGATTCTTTATAAATCGTTGCTTTTGCTTTATTGGTATCGATAACAATCCATTGTCCATCTTGAATCTTTTCAAAATTTTCTTCTGGAAATGCTCGAATTAAAATAGGAATTCCTTGATTCGCAGCAAGAAGTGTTAAGTGCCCGGATAAACTTCCTTTCTTTAATAAAATTCCCTTTGGTTTTGGAATCTTTAAATATAATAGTGGACTTAGATCTTCTGCAACAAGAATATAGTTCGCATGATTCAATAGATTTTGATTAATTTTGTTAATACATAAGTCTATATAAGAAATTCCCAAAACCTCGTCTAATAATTGATAGATAGCATCCTGAAAATCGATCCAACGTTGACTGATAAAATCTGTTGCATGCTCTTCGAAAAAGTTTTTTAATTTTAACGAGCCTAAATAGATTGCATAACTTAGGTTATTTCCTTCTATGTATATATTTTCTTGTACAGCTTTATGAAAAATCGGATCTTCTAAAAAATAAATTTGTATTTCTAATAATTCGCGAAATGATTCGGGAAAATCTTCTTGTATCTTTTTTATTTTTTTGATGGTTTTTTTTACATAGTATTGGAATTTTTCGAATTCTTTTTTTTTCTCGTTTTTATTGATTAATTTTTCGTTAGAAAAATAGAACTGATACGAATAAAGAACGATGGATTTGCCTTCTCCAAAACCGGGGGAGGCAATTTCTCCATAGATTTCTATTTTATCGCTTTTTTTTGTCATATTTTATTATGATGTAGGTGGTGTCGTCAGCTGGTTGTTTGAACAAACTAAATAACCTTAAATCGAAATATAAGGATCGAACAATATTCTTCGGAGATTTATGCGAATGTTTTAAGAATGCTTTTTTTAATCGATTAATACCATATTGAACACCTTTACGATTTTCTTGTTCAAATGCTCCATCGGTATATATCAAAATGATTTCGCCAGGGTTAAAATCGATCTTTGTACCTTTGTAGATAAAATCATTATCAATTCCAAGGGGAATGTTGATAGTATCCCTTTCTTCGATAATTTTTTCTTTATCTTCTAACCGTAGATAAAGTAATGGAGGACAACCAGCACCTGCATATTCAATCGTTCCTGATAGTAAGTCTAAAATCATCAAAGAGAAGGTGGTAAATTTAATGTCATCAAAAATTTCTAAACAAATTAAATTAATTTTTTTTAATAATGCTTGTGGAGCCAAGCTACTCATGTTTAATTTAAAGTTAATGTAATAAGAGATCATAAAACCTAATATACCTGCTTCTAAACCTTTTCCACTTACATCGAAAAGAATTATCACAATTCGACTGTCTTTTAGAGGAAAAACACCGAAAACATCACCACTAGTAAAAAATTTTGGATAAGTTTTTGGATAAATCGTAAAATTTTTAAATTGATATACTTTTGATTGATTGAGCTTTAATGTATGTTGGTTCAATTTATTGAGTTTTTTTTCGTCAATCAGGTTATTTTCGTATAGATATGCAGGAAGTAATTTCTTACTCTGAATAAAATCGTCGACAAATTCTTGATAGGGTTTTTTTAGGACTTCGTATTCATCCAATATTTTTAAGATTTCGATAGATTCCATTGAATTCAGTTTTATTTTTATTGAATAATCCTGCAAGTAAATATTTGACAAAATTCTGACTGGTTGTAATATTAGATTTATACCTATGGCAAACGATATACTAGATAAATATTTTAAAATTGTCAATGCAACAAACACAATTCTACCGTTAGGAAAGGTTGTAGAAATCAGCGGATTTACTATTATTACAGAAGGTCCTCCTGATACTGCCATAAAAGATATATGTAGAATCGAAAAAGAAGATGGCGAATATGTCTATTGTGAGGTTATTGGCTTTCGCGGAAAGTATTTAATTTTACTTCCTTTTGGTAGTCCAGATGGTATTTATCCTAATGCCACAGTGCATAATACCAACCAAAAAATTCGTATCCTTGTTTCGGAAAAGATGATAGGTAGGGTTTTTGATGGATTAGGTAATCCCATTGATGGAGAATTTCCTATTTACGAAGGAGAATATAAAGATGCAGATAATTCTCCACCAAATCCAATGGATCGAGATCCGATTAATAGCGTATTAGTAACTGGGATAAAAGCCATCGATGGTTTATTAACAGTTGGACGTGGACAAAGAATTGGTATATTTGCTGGAACTGGTGTTGGTAAATCGACTCTGCTCGGAATGATTGCACGATACACAAAAGCAGATGTAAACGTAATTTGTCTTGTAGGAGAACGAGGAAGAGAAGTGCGTGAATTTATCGAAAGAGATTTAGGTAGAGAAGGTTTGCAACGTTCTGTTGTAATTGTTGCAACGAGCGATAAAAGTGCACTAGAAAAAATGTATGCTGCATATTTTGCAACAAGTATTGCAGAATATTTTCGAGATAAAGGAAATCATGTAAATTTGTTTATGGATTCTGTTACGCGATTTTGTATGGCACTGCGAGAAATAGGCATTGCAGTTGGAGATCCCTTAGGTCCTGGTGGTTATCCACAGAGTACTTGGTATCGATTAAGTCGATTAGTTGAACGTTCAGGTGTCGGTAAAACAGGTACAATTACGGGGTTCTATAGTGTATTAGTAGAAGCCGACGACATGACTGATCCTGTGGCAGATGCTACAAGGGGAATATTAGATGGACATATTATTCTAAGTAGAAGATTGGCTCATAAAAATCACTATCCAGCCATAGAAATTACGGAATCTATTTCTCGGGTTATGCCGAATATTATCTCGATGGAGCATTTCGAAATAGCATCAAAAATCAAATCCTTACTAGCAGTTTATCAACAAAACGAGGATTTAATACAGCTTGGAGCTTATGCAAAAGGAAGTAATCCACAGTTGGATTTAGCAATAGAAAAAATGCCAGCGATTCAGGAATTTCTAAAGCAACCTGTAACGCGAGGTTATACATTCGAAGAAACATTGGAACTATTAAAGAAAATTTAGATAATTGTCTATGGCTAAAAAGTTTCGTTTTTCGTTAGAAGCATTGTTAAAATTACGGACATTAGAAGAAGAGCGAGCAATGCAGGAATTAGGCAAAGTAATAGAAAAAATGAATCAAGCAAAACAAAAAGTAAAAGAATTGGAAGATCAATATAATGCCGAAGTAAAAAAATTTTCTGAATATTCACGAATGGCAACCTATACGTTGTTTTATCAATCCTTCGAAAGATTCTTAAACCGTATAGAAAACCTAAAAAAACAAACAGAAGTTTATGTACAATCCTTGCAACCAGAATTAGAAGAAAAGCGTCAAAAGCTCATAGAAGCAAGAAAAAACAAAAAAATTTTAGAAATTTTAAAAGAAAAACGTTGGGAAGAATATAAAAATAAATTGAAAAAACAAGAAACCAAAGAATTGTTTGAATTAAACCAAAAACTTTTAAAGGAAACCAAAGATTATGAGCATTTGGAACAAACTCAAACAGTATATACAGACTTCGAAGACGAATCCAAAGAAGATCTTAAATCTAGAAGAGAACGAGAATTACGCGAATATTATAGAAAGCAAGGAATTCCCTTTACAGAAATCTGATGTGATAGAAACAGAAGAAAACAAAAAACCAACGGAAAATTATTATAGAGATCAAGAGTATTATACAAAACTACTTAAAAAAAAGGTGGTGGAAAAGATCTTAACCATAGAAAGAATTACCAAAAAATGGGAAGATAAAGATGGTAATATCACCTAAAGTAAAACTTTTTTATATTATTTTTTTGATATTTTTTTTGATTGGTATTTATTTGTATTTATTAGATAGCTGGGGAATTATAAGTCTTAAAAATTATCTACCTTTTTTGGAAAAAGAACCGCCGGTAGTAGATCAAACACAAGCGAATCAACTTCTTTTAGAAAAAGAAAGATTAGAAAAAGAAAAAGAAATCTTAGAAGAAGAAAAGCTTAAAGTAAATGAATTAAAATTAAAATTGGATGAACACCAAAAGAATTTGCAAGATAAAGAAAAAGAACTCCAAGAGCAAAACGCGAACTTAGAAAAACAAAAACAAAAACTCCAAGAAGTAGAAAATGCACGAAAAGAAAGAAATAAGATGATAGAAGATATGGCAAGAAGGTTAAACGCAATGCCTCCTGCCAACGTTATTGAAATCATTCAAGGTTGGAAGAATATCGATATTGTGGATGTATTTTTAAAAATGGAACAAATTGCAGAAGAAGAAGGTACACCCTCTATTGTTCCGTATTTGATTTCTCAGCTTCCACCAGAAAGAGCAAGCGTTATTACATCTTTGATGCTCGATGAAGGAATACGCGAAAATATTTTTAAAGAATAATTTATGGGAATTTCTTTTGATTGATTTGATGCTCGAAAGAATAGCTAAATTTATCGAGAGTGTTTTTTAATATTTCTTCTTCGATTTCTTGAATTTTTTTTAAACAACTTTTACATTTTTTTAAATGTAGAATTAGGGATTCCTCATAATAGATCCCTAATTGATAGTTCATGATTTCTACGAGAGAAGGATGCTTATTCGTCTTCTTCATTAAACCAATCTTCTAAATCCTTTACGAGATTTTCAATCTCTTTTTCTAACTCATTCGAAGGAATATCTTTTTTGATTTCGTTGTATTCTTTATACATCATAATCTCTATCAATATGGGTTTTTCGTGATTTAAATGGTCATCCATATTTTTATACCTCTTAATATTGTGACGATATATTTTCAATAAAATTAAAAAAAATTTCTATGCAATCATTTTTTTTGTAGGTCTAAATTTTAATACTATATAAGAAACAATTATTTTTTTATTGAATTAGATTCTAGTAAAAAAGAATGTATAAAAAAATTTATATAAAATTATCATTACAATATTGTATTTTTATTAAAAAATAATATTGATATTTAAATAAAATATGATTAACAATTTGGTTGAACAAAAATTAATTTAAAAAAAAATGATAATATCCATATGAAGTTTTTAAAAAAAAGAGGGTTAGTCCTTCGTTATAGGACAAAAAACAACTTAGTTTTTGATGGGAGGATTCCTGAGTATTTGGTGAATGTAATCAAAAACCTTAAAGAAGGGATTTTTAACGTTAATTTACTCAATCATTTGTTTGAAAACTTGAATGAATCTCAACAAGAAGATTTGAATTTAGTATTAACGGAATTTGTCAGTCATTTTACTCAAAATTCTAATCAAATTAACTTAAAAAAGAAAGGGCGATTCTACGAGGATTCGGAATCTTCTTTATCCACAAAAACCATCGAAAATCTTGTTTTTTCCCTTTCTAAAAAGGAACGAAGTCATTTTTTTGATCTTCTTGTAAATTTTATCGAACAGCAAAATAAAAGCATCAAAAAAAATGTTTATTCGAGGATAAGGAAATCCAAACAAAACGAAGAAAAGATATTTAAATCCAAGTTAGAAAACCTAAAAAAATTCTTGAATTTAGACGAAATCGAAATTCAGGTTGTGGAATTTGTATATTACATTACTTCGAACGAATTTTTTTTAACGTTATTCCAAGATACATTAAGATATTATAATTTATCTTTGATGATTTCGCTTTTTTTAGATGAGGATGAATATAAAATCAAAAGTGTTCTGCAAAAAAAATCTAAACTCATTCAATATGGTGTAATCGATATTATCGATGTAAATGAATTACAATTAAACGAAGAGATTTATGAATATTTAATCGATATATCCAGCTTCGATTTTACCGATAAATTTTTTAAGGTAATTGATCCCAACGACCCGCAAAATAATGTATTGGATTTAAGCCTTTTTAATTTCTACAAAGATAAAATTAAAATTTTGCAAGCATTGTTAAAAAGCGAAGGAAAGACGAACATATTGTTTTATGGACAATCTGGAACAGGAAAGACTTCTTTAGCAAAGAGTGTAATCGCGTCTTTAAATAAAAAAATCATTTATGTATCGAATTCACCAGATGTTTCTTCCGATAAAGACAATCATTTTAGCAACAGAATCACTAGTTTAATCATTACTTGCAATTATGCCAAAGATAATGATGGAATTGTGATAATGGACGAAGCAGATGATTTTTTGAATTCTCATTTCTCTGTGAATAATCTCTTTTTTCGCAATGCAAAGGGTTCTGATTCTATCCAAAAAAATTGGTTGAATGATTTTTTGGAAAGCCATGACTATAAAATTATCTGGATTACCAATCATACCATGTTGATGGACGAATCTGTTAAAAGACGATTTGATTATTCTATACATTTTAACACCTTTAACGGAGAAACAAGAGAGTACATCATTAAAAAAATACTAAAAAAATACGAATTAGAAAAATCCATTGAACTACAAGACTTAAAAGAATATTTTTTCGATCTATCGATTCCCATTGGAATTATAGAAAATGCACTTTATCAGGTCCATCAGATTTTAAAAGTAAATCTATTGACTAAAAGCGAAATGATCCAAATAGCAAGAGAATTACTCAATAGTAGCTACGAATTAGTCTATAACAATCGCTTAAAAACCATTAGCTACGATAGAACCTATTACGATATTGATTTTATCCATGCTGCACCAGAACCTTATCGCGTTCTAAATCAAATAGAAAATTTTATAAAAAACAACAAAAATAAACAAAAAAACTTAAACTGCTTATTCTATGGTTTACCTGGCACTGGAAAAACAGAATTTGCACGATATATTGCACAAAAAATCAATTATCGCGTAATAGAAATTCAACCATCCGATATCAAACATCCTTTATTTGGTGTTTCCGAGCAACTTTTAGGTGATTACTTTCGTAAAGCAAGTAAAGGAAACATTATCCTCATTGTAAACGAGATCGATGTGTTTTTATCCAAAGATCTGCAACACGAGGTAAATCATTCTATCCAGCAGCAGTTTATTCAAGAAATGGAAAATTTTAAAGGAATCTTGATCGGAACAACAAATTCAATCGATCGAATTCCTCTTCGAGCAAAAAGAAGGTTTCATTTAAAAGTAGAATTTTTGCCCATAAAAAAAGAAAAATTAACCAAAGTGTTTTTAAGGTTTTTTTCGGAACATTTACCAACTCTACAATTATCTCCAGAACAACTAAAAAAATTAGAACAATTAGAAAACCTAACAATCGGAGATTTCTACATAGTAAAACGTCAGATCGAATACGAAGGAGAACTCTATTTCGAAGAGATTTATCAGAAGTTATCCGAAGAGAACTATTATAAATTGCATGATAAAAATTAGTTGTAAAGATTAGAAATATTTTTTGTTTATCTTTATGCATCATCACCACTCCCATTCCCATAATAAGATTTTTTTTATTGGTATATTACTCAATTTTATTTATGTAATCGTAGAATTTATCTTTGGAATTTACTTAAATTCGCTTTCATTAATTTCGGATTCCATCCATAACCTAAGTGATGTGTTGAGTTTAATCATATCGTGGTTGGGATTGTATTTTTCTACAAGAAAACCTACTTATAAAAGGACTTATGGATTTCGTAGGGCAAGCATTTTCTCTGCTTTTTTGAATGCAGTTATTTTGATGATGGCAATCGGTGGTATTCTTGTAGAAGCAATACAAAGATTGCTGAATCCAATCAGTATTCTTAATACAGATTTAATATGGAAGGTGGCAATGTTTGGTATTTTGGTAAATTTTGGAACAGCATTGTTATTCTACAAAGATCAACACCATGATCTAAACATCAAAAGTGCCTTTTTGCATATGATGGCAGATGGGCTTATCACAGTGGGAGTAATTATTTCTGCTTGGATGATTTCTTTTACTCAATTCTATTGGATCGATCCTTTGTTGAGTATAGTTATTTCTATCGTAATACTGTGGAGTACCTGGAAGTTGTTCTATCAATCCTTTAACCTAATGATGGACGCTGTGCCCGAAAACATCAATTTAAACGAAATTAAACAATATTTAGAAAATTTACCCGGAATAGAAGACGTACACGATTTACATGTCTGGGCAATGAGTACAACAGAAATTGCCTTAACAGTACACATGGTTAAACCGGATCACAAAAACGATGATGAGTTGTTGATTAAAATATGTAGAGAGCTCGAAACGAAATTTAACATTCACCATTCAACGATACAATTCGAAAGAAAAGTAGCTCAAAAAAATTGTAATCAAGGGGTAGAGCATAACGTGTAAAACGAATTGCCATTTGATTCGAATCAATTTTTATGACAGATATGTCAGTAAAAAATTTGCAGTATCCCCAAGATTGGATAGAAAGAAAAAAACAAAAAGAATTGATCAGTGTTGTAACTTGTTATGATTTTTTAGTGGCAAAATGGATTTCTAAAACAGATATCGATGCAATATTAGTAGGGGATTCATTAGGGATGGTAGTGCAGGGGAATAACTCTACTTTACCCGTAAAGTTAGAGGATATAATCTATCATACAAAAATTGTTCGAAGAGGTGCACCCAATAAGTTTTTGATTGCAGATATGCCTTATGGTAGCTATCAATCGGATCTAAGCGAAGGTTTAAGAAATTCTTTTCGCGTTATAAAAGAAACCAACTGCCAAGCTTTAAAATTCGAAGGAGCAGATGATTCTACCCTTAAAGTAATCGATTCTTTGGTAAAGTCTGGCTTCCCCGTTATGGGACATATTGGACTTACCCCTCAAAGTTTTATGATGATGGGGGGCTTTCGCATACAAGGAAAAGAAGAAAAACAAAAACAAATACTTTTAGAACAAGCAAAAAAATTAGAAGATGTAGGATGTTTTGCAATTGTTCTAGAACTCGTAGAAAAAGAATTAGCAAAAGAAATCTCTTTAAGACTTACTATACCTACCATAGGTATTGGTTCGGGAAATCAAACCGATGGCCAAGTACTTGTGATTTACGATTTATTAGGAATGGACCCAGATTTTACCCCAAAACATGCAAAAAAATATACTAATTTTGCCGAACTTGGCATTCGTGCATTACAGGACTACGACAAAGAAGTAAAAAACAGAATCTTTCCGTGAGGAGAGTTATTTTACTCTGCTAATCATCTTCGAGTTGCGATATTTTTCTTCAAGTTAATTTTACATAATTCGCGAGCTGATATGGAGTGTAATTTTGTTTATGAAGCATTTTAACTATGGTCAAAGAAAGATCTTTGGAAGAAATAATAAAAGTTGATTACGATAGCCCATAGCTAAATTTTCTTCCATTCAAAATCTACGATATTTCTCTCTTTTTTGCTAAATTCAATTCCGATAAGGCAAATCTCTTCGTATTTTCCTACATATTTTTCGTAATATTTTTTTTCTTCTATCTGGTGTAAGGCTGATTTTTCTGGTTGATCTTCAACTACTTTAAACTCGATGATGTAAGCCTTGTTATTGTAAGTAATGGTTAGATCAATTCTGCCCCTGTTTGTGGTATCTTCTGCGACTACATCGAATCCAGCACCGTTAAAGAGAGCATATACGATAGAAGCATAAAAACCT
>JAOACE010000007.1 GCA_026418015.1 Leptospiraceae bacterium
TGAATTGGTATATTTTTTGTTGAATATTGGAGATGTAATCAAGCATCATCGAATCAAGAAGGGATTAAGGATACAGGATGTAAGTAGAAAAGTTCAAGAAAAGTATGGAGAAGAAATTCATCCATCGATTTTATCGAGATACGAGAACAAGAAGTTGCCGATAAAAAATCATCATGCAGCATATTTACTCGATATATTAGAAATCTATTTAGAGGATGTATTTCCGTCAAAGGTAATTTTGTTGGATTTAAGACATTTTATTACCAGCTTAAAATTTCAGTATTTAGTAAAACAACTACGAAAATTTTTTACCGACGAACAAATTATGAAGATGATCCACGATTTTTTGGAAGAACGTCTCAACTACGCCTATACCATCATCCATATCTACAAAGAAATCTCGAAAAACCAACAAGTATCTGACGATTCTGTCGATAATTCTCAAAAGGATTCCTAACCCCCTATGCTTAAAGAAACAACCCTATCTATACGAAAATATGGTCATGAAAGGGATAAGTTTTATAGTTTTAATCATACTTTCTTTTACAGAGTTATTATCGATTGATTTTAAAGAAAAAAAAATTACATTATATGACAGAGATGCAATTGTTCAATTAGCTGAAAGTTATCTTGGAGCACCTTATAAACCTGGGGGAAGTGATCCATCTGGATTTGATTGTTCAGGTTTTGTTATGTTTGTATATAAAAAAGCAGGTTATCGATTACCAAGAACCACCAAAGATCAATATAATTCTTTAAAACCAATAAAAAAACCTAAAAAAGGCGATTTGATCTTTTTTTCGATTTATGGAAATCATATAGATCATGTTGGTTTGTATATAGGAAATTTTAAATTTATTCATGCTCCAAGCAGTGGAAAAACTATCGAAATTTCAGATCTTCGAAATGATTATTGGAAAAAACGATATAGAGGTTCAAGAAGTTATTTTGATGATTAAACCATGTTTAAAGTATTAAATCTTTCATCATTTTTTTGATTTTAAGAATTTATCGTAAAAGCCTTTTAATAAGTTGACAAAAATGTGAAATATTAAATATTCTAATTTACAAATTTTTAATCTAGGAGCAAAATATGGATATCCAATACCATTTCGTAAATGTGGAAAGTTCAGATGCATTAAAAGAATACACCAAAAAAATTATCGATAAAGTAGCTGTATATTTTAACAGAGTTGTTTCTGTAACCGTTCGTTTTAAAAAGGAAAGAAGTGATCATATAGTAGAAATTACTATTAATGGGGATGGTGGTGTTTTTGTTGCAGAAGGTAAATCAACCGATATGTATGCATCGCTAGACCTCGTAGAAAAAAAACTAGAAAAACAAGTAAGAAAGCATAGAGAAAAATTCATTAGTCATTAATATTATCATATGCCTCGGGTAAAAATTTCTGAACTTTTAGAAATAAAAGATTTAATGTTTGAATTAATAACTGGAAAAGAAGGATTAAAAAACGAGATTGATAGTGTAGACATTAATCGCCCGGGGCTTGCTTTGGTAGGTTTTTATGATAACTTCGCATACAATAGAATACAAGTTATTGGAAAAGGAGAATATGCTTTTTTGCAGAAATGTTCTATTGATAAACAGAATCAAATTGTAAGTGAATTTTTAAGGTTTCCTATTCCAGCGATTGTTTTTACTCATAACAATGAACCTCCCGAATGTATAACAAGAGAAGCGAATAAAAATCAAATACCTGTATTAAAAACAGCATTAAGTACTCATGATTTTCAACTACGTTACTATAGTATTCTCTCTGAATTACTTGCAGAAGAAATTACAGTTCATGGTGTTTTGATGGATGTTTTTGGTGTTGGTGTTTTATTACAAGGCGAAAGTGGGATTGGTAAGTCAGAAACTGCATTAGAATTGATTGAACGCGGGCATAGACTTATTTCGGATGATGTGGTAAGAATCAAAGCTTTATCAGAGAATGTGCTAATGGGGTATACAGACCCTATTATTGAATATAACATGGAGTTAAGAGGAATTGGTATTATTAATATTAAAAATATCTATGGTGTTCGCGCAACAAAAAATAAAACACAGATTGATTTAGTTATATATTTAGAAGAATGGAAATATCAACATGAATATGATCGTATAGGCTTAGAACAACAATATTCCGAAATATTAAACGTTCGGATACCAAAAATCGTCATTCCCGTAAGACCTGGTAGAAATGTTCCTATATTAATAGAAACCGCAGCAATGAATTTTAGGTTAAAATCTACTGGATATGATTCGGCTAAAATATTTTTAGATAAAGTACAAAAAAAAATATTTTCAAAGAAAGCTGATAATATTTAAATATTTATATATATTGCTTGTTTATAATTCTTGTAAAATTAACAAAGATAGAAATTTCTGATTTTTGATATTATGATAATAAAAACTTTAAAAGTTCATTTAGTAGATGGTTTGCATGCTAGACCAGCAGCAGAATTTGTAAGAATTGCAAGTAAATTCAAATCTTCCATTGTAGTAGAACACGAAGGTATGAGCGTTAATGGAAAAAGTATTATGGGACTATTGATGCTCGGTTTATATCCTGGTTCAGAAGTAAAAATTATTGTTAGTGGAGAAGACGAAGAAGAAGCATTTAAAAGTTTAATGGAATTATTAGAAAAAAATAACTAAAATTATTTATGATATTAAAAGAACTACAAAGTAAAGAAAAGCTTTTTTTAGAATCAAATCAATCTTTAAAAAATAATAAGGAAGATAAATGGAAGCAAGAAGAAGATAGAATTTTATTTAGAGATATTTTTTATCTTTTTATTGTTTTATGGTTAAGTGTATTTATTGCTGAATACTTTTTCTTAGATAAAAATGCTACTCCCTTTGATAGGATTTTTGGTTATATCATCATTTTTTTACCTCTTGGTACCTTGAATTTTTTGTTGCATTATTTATACAGAAATCGAAAAATTCAATTAACAGGTAAACTACGTTCAAGTTTAAGATATCGTTTAATATTAGCGTTTTTGTTGGTATCTATCATTCCAGCTATGCCTATTTTTTTGTTAACATCTAGTAATGTAGAGTCCATTATATCGGTATTTTTTAAGCTTGATTTAAAAGGAGGAATGGAATCGGCAGAAGAAATGCTTTTGTATCACGAAAATGAATTTGCAAAAAGATTTTATGATGATATATTAAAAAATAAAAATGAAATTATATATTATATCAATAACATTGAAAATATTAAGAAAGATAAATTTATAAAATTTATCAATCGATGGTTAGACGAAAATACTGATGCTATCTATGTGTATGATAATTTAACATTAGTAAAAATTTATGGAACAAACTTGTTAAAAACCAAACAAATAGAAAATTTTCGAGATTCCTATATAGTTGCATTAATAGGAAATATGAAATATGTTGTAGTAAAAATCCCTTTAAACCAAAATATGAATATTTTATTACTAAAAAAAATTTATAAAAATTACGAAATATATGAATCAAAATTTAGAAATGTTTATTCTTTACTTTCTAAAAAAGAAGAACGATTTAGCGAGGTTATTCCCTATAATTTAAGGTTAAGTTTAGCGATTCTTTATTTAGCAATGATTGTTGTAGCAATTATAGTTGCAATTTTGCTAGCTAGACAAATATCACATCCTATTGTTTCTTTAGCTGCTGCAACAAGAAAAGTAACAGAAGGAAATTTAGACATACGCATTGACGAAAAATCCGAAGGCGAAATTGCTATATTGATTCAGAGTTTTAATTCTATGACAGAAGAACTCCAAACATTGCGAAGTAGGTTGTTGCATAGCCTTAGAGTTGCAGCAT
Organism: Leptospiraceae bacterium; assembly: GCA_026418015.1. Classification (GTDB taxonomy): domain Bacteria; phylum Spirochaetota; class Leptospiria; order Leptospirales; family Leptonemataceae; genus SKYB61. The sequence goes on from JAOACE010000007.1 coordinate 3,824, forward strand.
GGCAAGAGGTTGCAAGAAGACTTGCTCACGAAATCAAAAATCCTTTAACTCCGATACAATTATCCGCAGAAAGAATGCTCCGTAAATTAGAACAAAACAACATAGAAGACTTAAAAAAAGCTGTTAGAAGTGGTTCTAACACAATCATAGAACAAGTAAATGTCCTTAAACACTTATTAGAAGAATTTTCTAATTTTACTCGACTTCCTTCTGCAAAATTGGAATTACAAAATATCGTTCCATTGGTTAAGGAATCTACCGATTTATTTAAAAATATACCAGATGTTATTATAGAAGTTCGAGCTCAGGATAATTTACCAAAACTCTATTTGGATAAAAATCTATTTATTGGAATGATGAACAATCTTCTAAAAAACGCAGTAGAAGCAGTAAAAGAAAAATACAAAGATAACACAAAAAAAGGGGTAGTACTTGTTTCGATTACAACTCAGAAAAGAATGGGAAAAATGTTTGTTATTTTAAAAGTAGAAGACAATGGTCCGGGTATTCCAGACGAATTAAAAGAAAAGATATTTGAGCCATATTTTTCTACAAAAGAAGGTTACGGAAGTGGCCTTGGATTAGCATTGGTAGAAAGAGCTGTGATGGAGCACAATGCAAGAATACTTGTATTAGATTCAAGTTTAGGGGGAGCTGAATTTCGAATTATATTTCAGGTACCATAGCTTATGAATGCAAAAGTTTGTATTATTGATGATGATAAAAATGTTCGTAATTCTTTAAAAGAAATTCTAGAAGACGAGGGCTACGAAGTTCAACTTTATGCATCGGGGAAATCATGTCTTAAACAATTAGAAAAAGAAAGACCCTCAGTTTTATTTCTCGATGTATGGTTAAATAACGAAGATGGTTTAGAAATATTAAAAGAAATCAAAAAAATTTATCCTACACTACCCATTATTATGATTTCTGGTCACGCTACGATTGAATTAGCAGTACAAGCAACCAAAATGGGAGCAGACGATTTTTTAGAAAAGCCATTATCGATACAAACAGTTCTAGAAAAAATCGATAAAGTATTGCAAATAAAAAACCCACAGATTAAAGAAATACAATTAGAATATGATGAATTAATCGGAAATTCGGAACAAATTTTAAAAGTAAAACAAGCGATAGCTCAGGCTGCTAAAACAAATGTTCGTGTGTTTATCTATGGAGAAAATGGAACAGGGAAAGAATTAGTTGCTAGAATGATCTATAAAAATTCTGAACGGAAGGATAAACCATTTGTAGATATAAATTGTGCTGCAATTCCCGAAGATTTAATCGAAAGTGAATTGTTTGGACACGAAAAAGGAGCTTTTACTGGTGCAATTGAACGAAGGATTGGTAAGTTTGAACAAGCTAATGGAGGAACCCTATTTTTGGACGAAATATGCGATATGTCTTTGTCAACCCAAGCAAAGGTACTAAGGGTAATTGAAGAACAACAATTAACAAGGGTAGGAGGAACAGAAAAGATTGCTATTGATGTTCGAATCATTGCAGCTACGAATATCGATCCACTACAAGCTATAAAAGAAGGTAAATTTCGCGAAGATCTATATTATAGGTTAAACGTAATACCAATTATCATGCCTCCGCTAAGAGAGCGTATTGCTGATATTCCTTTGTTGCTGGATCATTTTTTAAAAAAGACTATAGAAGCAAATCAACTAGAACCAAAAGTTTTTACAAGTGCAGCAATAGAATTACTGTCTCAGTATAACTGGCCTGGGAATGTAAGAGAGTTAAAAAATGTTGTAGAAAGACTCGCAATATTAACGAATGATACAAAAATCGATGTCGATCATGTTAGGGAAGGTTTGTTTAATTTTATTCAGGAAAAAGAAGAAGATTTTCCAGGTTTAGATTTGCGAAGCGCTAGAAGAGAATTCGAAAAAAACTACATCATAAAAGCATTAAAACAATTCGACAAAAATATCAGTAAAACAGCAAAATTTTTGGGCATGGAAAGAACCCATTTGCACAAAAAGATCAAAAGTCTAAACATTAAAATCGATGAGTTATGAATCCATACCAACAATTCGCAAATACCTTAAAAAAATTATCTTTTTATATAGATGATTCGCGAAATATCGATCCACCTTATTTTATTCTCGAAAAATTGCCGAAAATCTATTATCCTAACCTAAAAAAAATCAATTCCGATTCTAAAACCAAAGAAACAACAGAAACAACAGAAAAGATAATTACTATACCCGAGGTTTTAAATGAAAACTTTCAATGTAATCTTTGCAAAGATAAAGTTTATGCCGTTAAAAATTATTTTAAAAAGCCAGAAAGTAAACCTTCTCCGATCTTAGTATTATATTATAATGCATCGCCAGATTCAAAAAAGCTACCACGCGATAATAGTGATAAATACTACTTTTCTTCCAAAGAAGAAGATGAGCTTTTTGAACGAATGCTAAATAAGATTAACCTTTCTTTAAAGAATTTGTACTTTCAGGAATTTGTTGCTTGCCATTTTTCTCCTAATAGCTCTTCGAAAGATTGGGAACAAAGGGCAAAAAACTGCTATTACTTACTAGAAAAAAATATAGAAGAATTTCGAATTGAACAAATTCTTTTAGTTGGATATGCAGCTTTATTGTTATTAGGCAAAGAAGCAATTCACTTAGCGAAAAATTCCAAGATCATTCCTTTAAATGTAAAAGAAAAACAAATTCCTGCGATGGTAATAAGAAGTCCACTTGCATTATTAACATTAGAACAAAAACGAAAAGAATACGAAAATGCGCTTAAAAAATATCCTCAGGAATACGAAATGTACTTAAAAAATAAAAATCAACTAGAAGTTGTGATTCAAGAAATTCAATCCTTAGTAGCAAACGAAAAAGAAACAAAAGTTATCAACAATGTTAAATTACGTCCAGCATCTCAGATCAATTCCGAAAAACAACTAGAAGAGAAGATCAAAAAACAATTAGGTATACAAAAATATACGTTGTATTTGGCACTTAAATTAAGAAAAGAAGAAATACAAATTAAACAACAGATTTTAAATTCTTTTAATCAACTGATAAAATAAAATGTATCGAGTAGCTAAGGTTGTTTTCCCCTTCCCAATAGAAGAAGAATATGATTATCTTATACCAGAGGAATTATCTTCAAAAGTAGAATTAGGCAAAAGGGTGATGGTTTCTTTAAAAAATCGAGAAGAAGAAGGCATTGTTGTAGAAATTCAAAAGATAGATTTTTTAAATCCACAAATCCATTATAAAGAAATTTCTCAGGTCTTTGACGAATTTCCTGTTGTTAATCAGGAACAAATCGAACTTTCTTATTGGGTCTCCAAAGAATATCTTTGCGAAGTTGGCGAAGCATTGGATAAAATGTATCCTAAACCTTTTAAAATCACCAAAAAAGATCTTTTGGAATTAAACAAAGAAGAAGCGATAAACCTACACGAAGAAAATCTTGTCTCTCTATCGACAGAACAAAAATCCATTTTCGAAAACATCAAAGAATCCATGTTTTCTTCTATTCCATCGATTCATTTAATTCAAGGAATAACTGGTTCTGGAAAAACAGAAATCTATTTATACTTAATTGTAGAAGCGATAAAAGCCAATAAAAGCGTTTTGTTTATTGTGCCAGAGATTAGTATTACTGTTCAAATGATAGAAAGAATCAGAAAAATTGTTGGAAATATTGCAGTACTCCATTCCAGCTTAACAGGAAAACAACGATATTTAGAATATTTAAAAATACTTTTGGGAAAAGTAAGAGTTGTCTTAGGAACTCGATCTGCAATTTTTGCGCCCTTGCGAGATTTAGGACTTATCATCATCGACGAAGAGCATGATTCTTCTTTAAGAGATAATAGTCATCCTCGATACGATGCAAGAATCATAGCAAAAAAACGATCCGAAATTTATAAAATACCTTTAATATTGGGTTCTGCTACTCCACAAATCGAAACGCGATATTTTACAGAAAAATATCACAATCAAGTTTACGATCGGTTTAAATATAATATTTATTTTTTACGTAAACGCGTCTTAGGTAGCCTTCCCGAAATTCATCTAATAGAAAGAGAAAATTTAGAACAACCCATCAGCAATGAACTTTTAAAAGAAATCGAAAAAAATTATAAAAACAAAAAACAATCTTTAATTTTGTTAAATCGAAGAGGATATCATCCCTATTTATACTGCAAAAAATGCAAAAAAAACATTGAATGCCCCAATTGTTCTATTTCTTTAAGCTTACATAAAAATACAAACGAAAGAGTGTTAAAATGTCATTATTGTAATTATCAAACAGCTGTGATTTATTCTTGCCCAGATTGCGGTAGTCGGTTAACACAATTAGGTACAGGCATACAAAAAGTAGAAGAATTTTTGTTGAATATCTTTCCCGAAATGAAGATCGTACGACTCGATACAGATGTGGTAAACAAAGAAAGTATATTACAAGAAGTCATTCAAAGTTTTATACAGGGCGATATTGATATATTAACTGGCACCCAAATGATATCCAAAGGAATTGATGCACCGAACCTCAATTTGGTTGGAGTGCTTCAGGCAGATGCTGGATTTTACTTACCAGATTTTCGTTCTGCGGAAAGAGCTTTTTCTTTGTTAGTTCAAGTAGCGGGACGTTCTGGAAGAAGAGAAAATACAGGCAAAGCTTTCTTTGAGGTTTTTGATCAAGATCATCCTTATATAAAATGGGCGGTAAACCAAGATTATGAATCCTTTTTTAAAGAAGAATTAAAAAAACGTTTTGAATTTCGTTATCCTCCTTTTTCTCGATTGATACGATTATTAATAAGATCACCTTTACAGAAAAAAGCCGAAAAATACATCAACGAACTTGCAAATGAACTTACACAAAAAAAACAAAAAATAGGCATATACGAATTACTTGGACCAACCCAAGCACCCATATTAAAATTACATAATAAATTTCGATACCATATTTTGATTAAAACCCAATTTTTTCGAGAGACCATCGAGAACATAAAAGATTCTATCAAAAGGTTTAAAAAACGATTACACGAAGACAGCTACTTGGAAATAGAAATTGATCCTATCGATATCTTATAAAAATTTAAATCAATCTTCATTCTTTAAAAAGTTTGTTAGACAATTCATAAAAAAATTATTTAAAAATGATTTTAGGTTATTTCTTCTCTAAAATCTAAGAGCAAATCAAAAAAATTCGTACTGAAAAATTCAAAAATAAAAAAATTTTTTCATTTTATTCGAATTTTTGTTCAATTTTGGTTGACAAAAAATCGATTTTTTATAATATATAAATTAAGTTCATATAAGGGGGAGATTATGAACCAACATCAACACTATTTTATATACAAGTTTTTTATCATAAAAATGACAATACTGTTATTTTTTTTCTTGTCGTTTTTGTCTTGTAACAAAAAAGGTACTACAATAGCAATTCCAATGCTGACGAATAATAGTGCGGTTTCGCCAGTCGCAAAAACTTATATTTCTGATAATACCATAACACCACCTGTTTTCGATTATTCGAACGAAACCACTTTACCAGTGGATTTTGGTATCTCTGTAAGTGCAGCAATGGATGCACCTAATTTATCTTATGTGGATCGTTATAAGCCCATAGGAATTCTTTTTTCTACCATGATGGATCGCAGTAGCGTCCAAAATCATTTTGAGTTAAAAGATGCTTCTAATCAAACAATAGATGGGACATTTTATTGGTCTGGAAGCAAATTGTATTTTAAACCTTATCATCCTTTGGACCCAAAAACCACTTATACTGTTAGAATTACGCAAGATGCAAAAAATTTTGATGGTATAAATTTAGAAAATGATTTTATACAAAGTTTTACAACAGAGCCAGCATTTTTAATGACCCATACGTTAAAATTGGGTTCTTTAACGTATGATGTTTCTCCCTCTACTGCAAATAATGGAGTAATTATAGATACAAATGCATATAATGGTTCAGTGATCGTAGAATCTACTTTAACAGGTGCTGATCATGTAACCAGAATGCGTTTATTTCGTTTAGGATTAGGCGAAGATAAAGCATATACTGTTTGCGATAGTAATAGTCCATGTAATAACAATACCGTAGATACAGGAAAATTTACGTTATATCTAACTTCTTTAAACCCAGAATTACAACCCATTGATGGTGCCAATATTTATTATTATTATATCGAAACTACATCGGGAAGAACCTATGTGAGACCATTTGCCTTCCAGAGAGGAAAGCCATCCAGTGATCCCAATGAATTACAACCCAATGGAGGTTGGCTTGCTTTAGAAAATAATTCCACCAAAGGAATGTATCAGATAAAACGTTTATTTGAGCGTTTTATAAAAAGTGACGGAAGCCATACAGGAGATAACTTTACCATAGATGGAAAAACATTTAATGATTATTTAAATAATCCTAAAGCTTGGGGACCAATTAATAACTCAGGATGTTTAGTCCCAGAAGATAGTGCATATAGCGGTTGGACAACTACTTATGGAATTAATTATGTAACAAACTTTGGTCCATATTGTAATATGAAAGTTGATACAGTTTTGGGAAATGGCAAAACAGATATTTATGTTAGTTCACTTATAATACCTCCTCTTGTAAATAATAATACTAATATAAATGTAGAAATGCTTCCCGATTCATCCAAATTAAAAATAATACTTAAAGGAAAAAAATTAAATGGTGTTATGCGATCCTATATTAGAAATATGGGTGGGCTTGCTTCTATTGCGAATGGATTTATATATGATATCCCTTTTTATATGAATGAAAGTACTCAAAAAGATGCTTCTGCAAATACTAATTTAACAATAAATAATAATGGTGATATGGTTATAACAATACAAGGTGGACCAAACTGGCCTATTAATGATACAAATTTTAATGTACAGCAATGGGTAAATGCAATACAAACAGGGAGTCTTCAACTTGTAAAAGGAGACAGTGGTATATTTCATGGAATTATAAATGTATTAGTTACAGCTGTAACAAATACAGTTGTTCCAGATCTTAAACCTCTTATTGTACAAGGTACCATAAAAGACACCATTGAAAAAGTATCAGCTAATATTATGAATGCTGTATTATCGAAAACTCGGGTTGATGGTGTAAATGATGGAATTAATATCTGTTTACCCGGATATTTGCCTGATCCTTTAAAAACAATATGTTTAACTACAGGTGCTAAAATGAAACCAAGTTCATCTCATATTGGATGGGAAGTTGCAGGTTTAAAAGGAATTCGTTCTTTCTTAGAAGCAAATATGACTGTAGTAAATAGTAATACAAGTTGGCCCAGACCACCAGCTTTGGTAGGTCCAGGTAATAAAGGTTTTATTAAATTTATACCTTCATTTACACCAGATAATAATTTAGTAAATTTATTTAATCAGGGTTATCAAGGAGCATTAGTTGTATTAAATGCAGATGTTGTTAATCAGGCAGCTTATGGATTATGGAAAGAGGGTGCATTTAATTTTAAAGTAGATAAACCAACTCTCGAATCAATTAATAATGTTGCTGGTTCTTCTAATCTAACAGCTCTTGCAGATAAATTATTAAAAGCGGATGCTATTTTAACAGTCATAGCACCAGGTCAAAGTAATTTCGTAGTAAGAGATCAATCTAATAACGAAATTAATATCGAAAAAAATGATCCAGTAAAAATAGAAACAGTTTTATTATATCCACCAGATTTAAATCCTTTATATTACTGGAAATCTACAGGAAATCCAAAAGAACAGGTACAAAACCGGGCATCTTTTACTGGTTTTCGAATGAAGCTAATTGGTGGAAAAGATAGTAATAATGATGGAGTGCCAGATTATAATTTTTATACACTTGCAACAGTAGTTGTAAATTTAACAACTAAAGCTACCATAGAATTTATACCATATTCTAACCCCAATAATTATATTCCAGCTTGTAATGATGGTCATTGTCGTGCTTTAAGTATTAATGTATCAACAGCAGATGAAGATATGCGATATACTATAGAAGTTTTAGAAGATCCGGTAAATAATCCCTTGGGTTTAGATCCAAGAGCAGTTTACGATGTATTTAATCCTTTGATAAAAAGTTTTGTTGCACCACTTGTTGCAAATGTTCTTAAAGAAATACCTTTTGATGCCGATATGTCCGCCTGTGGTATAAAAATAGAAGAAGTAACAGTAGAACCTATTTCTACAAGTTATACTTATCCATTTGGTTTATTGAATGTTCGTTTAGCTGAAACGCCATTTAGCGGGGATTGCAACTTCTAGTTGCATTCCCGTTTTAGATAGGGGGGAATATGAAAAAAAACATAAAAATAAAAAATAAAATAATAGCGACACTATTGTCATTTTTTATAGCTTTGACATTCACATCCTGTAAAGATCAAAAGGATATGTTAAATCCCTTTCAGGATAAAATTCAACCCAAAGAAGGTCTCTTTAACCTATTAGATGATTATCCTGCTCTTAAAAGTCTTTTTGTAAACGTTAGTCCATCGGAGTTTAACTATAAATTAGGAGAATCCTTAGGTTTTTATCCCGAATCTTCTGTTGGAGGAATGCGTTCCTTAGAAGTTTTAACATTAAACCCCGATGCAAAACTTCGCGAACTCTTATTACAATTAGCAGGATTAATGCAAAGAATCAGAACTTATGATTCAAATTCTTACGATAAAGTGATGAATCTTGTACAAAGAATACGCGAACATCCAGATCCCTTTTTAGAAAATATTTTACCTATAACCCATAATGGCTTAAAAAAATTGTATTTAGAAAATACTCAAGAATCGTTTAAAAGCGATACATTAGATTTGGCATCAACATTAGAAAAACCTGATACCTTAACAAATTTAAAAGATTTAGAAGATCTATTAGATAAAACAATTCGAAAGAATCTAAATGCAAGAGATGCAACAGAAAAACTACTACAATCTTTGTTAATCTTCAGTACAAACGATACTCAAGATTTAAGTAAGGCTTTATCGAACCTATTGTATAATTTAGGAGATATTTTAGGTGCTAAGGTGGGCTATTCTCAAAAATCGAGTGATAGAGTGATAAAAGAATTGATTGTAAATTTAGAAAACTATACGACATCAAAAACAGGAACAGAATCCAATAATCTGTACGATGATATTACTGCATATCAAGATACAACCTATGGTGGATATCCTTCGAACCTACAAAATCTTCTAATAGATTTATTCAAAAACCTAAGAAAACTTGTCATACCTAACAATACACAAGTAAAAGATACTTCAAAAGATATCTTAGACGAAACAACAAAAACATTGGCAAATTTAGGCTTTTCTCTTAGTAATGTAGATCAGTCTTTATTAGATTTATTGCGTTTAGATTTTAAAGGACGAAATCGAATCAGTGATATAAACACTATCTATTCTGGAAGATTCTCTGGATTAGAAGCATTAGCGTATATGGTAGCATTGGGAAAACATTTTGGATATAACTGGAATTTTACCTGTCCTTCTTCAACATCACCTGTTTATATTACGGGAGAATCTGGTGGATACTTAACTTTTGGAGATTCTTTAACAGCGATGAGGAGTAAAAACGATTGTACCGATTTGGGCACAGCTACAATCATGAAACAAGCAAATCTTTTAGGAGAAACCTATAAAAATGGAAGTGTAATCAAGTTTGATTTAAATACACCTGCTCTTTGTTTGTTGGAAGGCGAATCCAAAGGAGATATCAACTGTATTGATTATAATTCAGATGGGAAGATTGATCCAGATCCCGTCTATGCAAAAACACTTCCTTGGGTCTTTGGATGGTTAGTAAGAGTTTTGTTCGAAGGTAATGGACCATTTTATTATAGTGGAGATCCTCCAACAACATTTAATGATAAATGGGCAACAAGTGATTATAAAATAAAAGTACGAAATGGGGATTTTGCTGGTTTGGGAGGTATTCAAAATCCAGCTGTTAATAGATCCCATTATACTATAAGAGAAATTCCTATTTCTAATAGAGCTGTTTCTTCTAAAGAAGAAGCTTTTTATAGAAATTTACTTTGGTTATTGTATTATAAACGATTTGTGATAGTAATTCCCTTACAGGCGAATTTAGGTGCAGGGGTTTTGGGATCGAATGCTGTTAAAGATGCAGTTTATGTAACGATTATTGCGAATGGTCTTAAAGGATTGATGAATGTTAAACCCTATTGTAGTAGTTCTTCTTCTCCTTGTGCAAAAGAAGATAATGGAAAATGGATATTATCTGGGAAAAAAATAAAAACATATAATCAGATTGGCGATTTAGATCAATCTTCTAATGCATGGTCATCAGAGCCAGGAGATGCTGTAATGCTTGTAGAAGTCTGGGGTTGTGATATTGTAAATCCCTGTAATTATGGATTTTCTGGAGATGATTCAGGGGCTGGTGAAATATTGTACCAGACAGTTTATAATTCTGTTCTATTCCCCAAAAATGCTGGTGATTTTTATGGAGCAATACCTCCAGCCTTATCAAGATTATTTCCTGTAATGGAACGTTTAGCATTTTTAACCTCAGATCAGGTAACCATAGATAATATGGAAAATTATTGGAATAAAAGAAATCGATTAACACCTGTTCTTACAAGCTTAATTAAAGTTTTAAAAGATCAAACTCAAAGTATCAATGATGGTAACCCTTCCAATGATATCAATGCTTATAATTTAATGGTTGATTTACTTATTCCCTTAATAAAAAATTACCTTTTTGTAGGAAATGATCCTTATCAGACTTCGATAGGATATCCCAATGCTTCAATAACACTATTTCGAACTTTGGGTTATAGAGCTGATAATACAACAAGTATAAGAAATCCAGAATTACAAGAGGAATATTATTATCCAGATTCAGAGTATGTTTTGGGAAGTACAAGAGTGGGATATCGTTCTATTCTTTCAATATTGACGGAAAATCAATCACGATATTACGATGGTTTATTGCCAATGATAGCACAGTCTCATTTATTAGATGAAGTTGTTAAATTACTACAAGAATTGGGCCAATCAAAATACGATACCAATAGACAAAAGTTTGTTTATGCGATAAAAACATTTTTAAACGAGATAAAGCTTAGTAGCGAAATGCCTTCTTCTGTACAGTACAACATCGAAACTACCATAAACGATTTAGCACAAAAAATTGCTGATTATCCAGATACGCGAAGTTCTAATTTGAGTTCAGCAGATTGGAAAGATATTACAGATATAGTACAATTGGGATGGAAATTACTTGCAAAAGATGGTGAATATAGTATATCTTCGAAAATAGAATTTTTGATCAATATTATCAATGATATAGACATCACAGAAAGTGAAATAACATCTTTATTGAACATAATAAATGCTATTCAAGTGAATGATGATTTAACACCTTCTTATCGATTAACAAAGATTTTAACAGAAAATCTACCACCTATGTTAAGAAGTACAGCAGATTATACGAAAAGTTTAATAGGTATAGCTGCGGGAATTTCTAAACCGAATGCATTTGGAAATTATTTTATGACGAAGATGAAAAGTTCTTATCATGTAAAAGATGTGATGTATGATTTAGAAAGATTGTTAACATCGAACAAAATTCAATCTACTATACCATCGGATCAAAATATATTATACCAAACTGGAACATTGATTAAATATTTGGCAGATATAAAAGAACAAGGTAAAAAAACGGGTGTTGTAGGATATACTTTTGAAGATAAATGGAATCGAACAGAAGTTCCAGATAGTTATTTTGATCGAATGTCATTAATGTTATCATCAAACAAATAAATGGAGGCGACAATGATAAAAAAAATCAATATAATTTATTTATTAATAATATTTATTTCTTTCAGCACTATTAAAGCTGGAAATTATTTTGATGTATATGGAGCACATCCTCGTTCTAATGGTATGGCAAATGCGGTAAGTTCTTTTATTAACGATGTATCTGCTACATTCTACAATCCAGCGGGTTTAGGTATGCCTTCCCGGCTGGAATCTTATTATTCTTTTTTAGAAAAAAATGACAACACTGACGACAAAAAAGATGAATTCAAAGATCAATTGCCAGAACAATTGATCGAAAAATTGAAATATTTAGGGATGGCTTTTGCAACCCCTTTAAAACAATATCCTAAAATACGCTCTCAAACCCCAATCCATGAACTAACTTTCTCTGGTAATTATGCTAAACCTGTGAACCACGTAAAATTCGATTTGTATGATCCTGCAAGTCCAGATCTAAAAAAAATCCATGATAGTTATGTAGCATTAGGTTTATCGCTAAACATAAATTCTTTTTTTGATTTTGAACGCATTGTAAGATTTGGGTTGTATGTAGGTCTTCCAGCATCGGGGAATTTAGCATTGATCAATGATGTTAATCCAACTTCGCATCGTTTTTTACAAAATGGTGTATCTAATGAAAGGCCTATAATTCATGCAGGAATTGGGGTGGAAATCTGGAAAGATCATCTCTCGTTGGGAATTGGTGCGCAAGCAATGTTAAAAGGCAAAGGAGCCATCTTAATGAAGGATGTAGATATCACTCCTGAACCTACAACACCCAATGCACAAGCTATATTAGAATTAAAACCATTGATTATGCCTCAGTATGGGTTAATGTTTCATTATGGAAGAATTATGTTAGGTGTAAATTATCGAAGAGAAACTTATGCACATGTTGATCCATTAGGAGCTCAGGCACAAACGACTTTACTTGCGATTCAATTCGATTTTGATATGGCACTGTTGGATTTATATTCACCTCGAACTCTAACTTGGGGATTAGGATATCAAATATTAGATAACTTAAAAATATCCTTAGATGTATCGCGCGAATACTGGGGACTATTTCGACATTCCAGAACAAAAGAATATGTTTATTCTCCGATAGAAGATAATTTTTTAAAAAAAAATATTCGAGTTCCCATCGTGCAATTTAATGACGTAAATGTTGTAAGATTAGGTTTTGAATGGGACTGGGATAATCCATGGAAAATTCCTTTGACATTTCGAGCAGGTATTGGTAAAAAGCCAACTCCTGTACCAAATTTTTATAACGAATATAATTGGATGGATAATGACAGAAATATTTTTACCTTAGGATTAAGTTATATTTATCTTCCTAGTGGAAGTGGTTTTACAAAGCGAATAAAGTCACCTATAATCATTGATTTTGTAATAGAAAATCAACAGTTTAAAAATCGAAGGGTCGATAAAATTAATCCAACCGAAAAAAACCCCAATTATAGTTATGGTGGTTATGCATGGAATGCTGGATTAAGTATAACAATTAAATTATAAAGAGACTTTGTGTCTCTTTATGATGGATTAATTTGATTTTCTAATTTTTCTAAATAAATTTTAACAACAAAGTCTTTAGGATTGATAGAATTGATTTCTTGGAATAATAGAATTACATCGGTAAAATTTTTGTTGTGCATTAAATGAATCGCTTCTTCGTATTTATCGAGAGTTTTAAGTTTTTTTTCGATTTGTTCGTCTGGGTCTACATTAAAGCATTCGTAAATTTGGACAGGTTCGAGTTTTCCTTTTACGCGAACTTTTTGTAGTCTACGAAGATAGTATTTTTCGGTTTGTTGTAGGTT
>JAOACE010000015.1 GCA_026418015.1 Leptospiraceae bacterium
AGTATTCGCATCAATCCAACGATATGGAGTAAGTTATTTGATTCACGACGGTTTTTAGGGTATTCCATCAGTGCAATATTGAGGATCACCCTCGACTGGGAGATGCAAGAAATGGGAAGAGACATAATTCCCTTGATACCCTTGCCAGAGATACAAGTACAGGATGTTGATTCTACTCAACATCTCCAAGAAATACAGAGTTATGTTTATACAAAGACAGCCGATTATGAACCAAGAAAAATTTTTAGTATTTTTTGGGATCAATTCTATTGATATATAAAAATATTTATAAATAAAATATAAATATATTTTTCACTTTTTCTTTTTCTTAATTCTGTAATAGATTTATTTTTTCATCCAACGGAAAAACTTCTTTTAGATAATGATTGATTTTATTTTCTAGGGCATGAAACACATTTAAAAATTCTTCTTTTTTGATGTTGAATTGTTGAATTAAAAATATAAAATTATTTATAAAATTATTAAATTTATTTTCTGTTATGTTTTCTAAAATTTTTAAATAAAAAAAGTCAATTATATTAGATGTGGGATCACACTCTTTGCAATAAAAGTATAATCCTTCTTGCCATTTGGCTTTTTCTTTAATCTTATTATTACAAGAAGAACATTTGCTTAAATCACCCACATAACCAGAAATCTTTAATAGTCTTACAGAAAAAAACAATAAAAATATTTCTTTAAACGAAAGGTTCATTTGATTCAACAAAACCAATATTTCTTTTAGAGATTCATCATTTTTATAAAAGTTCTGTAAATAATTCAACCCCGACAATAAAAGTATATAAATGTCCTGAATTGTATGACTATCTGCAATAGATGCGTAATTACATAATTCTAACAAAATACTCAAAAAAACAAGTTTATCATAGTTATCTTTAAGTTCATAATAGCGATTAATTAAATTGATTTCTTTGATTGTTTGAATTTCGCGCTCTTTTTTATCATAATAATTTAATTCAACCATATTTCCAATTTCAACTATAACAGAACTTCTTTTCTTAGATTTTAATATTCCATAAACGATAAATTTTTTTCGAAGATAAACATGATCCGTTGTTTGGATGATTACATCAATGATTACATCTTTTTCTTGGATGATATGCTTTTTTAAGATAATTCCTGTTGCTTTTTCTAACTTCATTTGAAATTATATTCATTGATCTTTCTATAAAGGGTTCGCGAAGATATTCCTAATAATTCTGCTGTTTTTTCTCGGTTTCCATTCGTAAATTCTAAGTTTTTTTGAATGATAGCTTTTTCGTATTCTTCTAATGTTATACCTGGGATAATTGTATCTACTAGGTTTCTTTTTGCTGTTGGAGATGCCCCTTTGAGTAATTCTTCTGGTAGATCATTAATGGTTAATGTATCATCTTGTGCTAGTATTACCATAGATTCTAAAACATTTTTAAATTGCCGAATATTTCCTGGCCAATCATAATTCTGAAAAAACTTTAAAACTTCAGGAGAAAGTTTTGTAATACTTTTCCCATATTTTTCGTTGAATTCTACGACAAAATGATTAAACAAAAGTATGATATCTTCTTTTCGCTCCCTTAAAGGTGGAAGTACTAATTTTGCAACAGCTAAACGATAATACAAGTCTTCGCGAAAGTTTCCTTTTTCTACTTCTTTTAGAAGATTTTTGTTTGTTGCTGCAATAATTCTTACATCAACTGGAATAGGTTTTGTTGATCCTACGCGAATAACAGATTTCTCTTCTATAACTCGCAATAGACGAACTTGGCTTTCTAAATCTAATTCTCCGATTTCGTCTAGAAAAATGGTTCCTCCGTTTGCAGCTTCGAATAACCCTGCTCGATCTTTATCCGCACCAGTATATGCTCCTTTTACAACACCAAAAAGTTCTGATTCAATCAAAGATTTAACAAGAGCTCCACAATTGATTTTTAAAAATGGTTTATCTTTTCTTAAAGAATTTTGATAAATAAAATTTGCTAATAGCTCTTTTCCAGTACCAGATTCGCCTTCAATTAAAACAGTAATATCAGTAGGTGCTATTTGTTTTGCTTTTTCGATTACTTTTCTTATAGCAGGAGAGTTTCCTACGATGAATTCGCTTGTAGTTATTTCTGATAGTTTTCTTTTAAGCTCTTTATTTTCTTTTTGCAAAGAAAGATTTTCTAAGCATGATTGTATTTTATGAAGTAGATGTTGTAAATCGACTGGTTTTGTTAGATAATCCCATGCACCTGCTTTTAATGCTTGTACTGCACTTTCTACATCTGGTTGTCCAGTTAAAAAGATAAAAGGAATCGAAGAGTCGATTTTTTTTACGATATTTAAGATTTCTATTCCATTACCATCGGGTAGTTTTAAGTCGGATAATATTAAATCAATTTTATCTTTATTTTTATAAAATATTTCTAATGTTTCTTCTTTGTTTTTTGCTTCTATAACGTTGATTTGATGCATTTTTAAAAATTCTGTAATTCCTTCTCTAAAACTGTCGTTATCTTCTATGAATAAAATGGTTTTATTTTTCAATTTCATTTCTCTGACCTTTTATTTCTTTTGTTATATCTTTAATGGATTTGGGATAAAAGTATATCGTAAAGATTGTCCCTTCTTTTTCTTTAGAAATAAATTCGATCGAAGCGTTCATTTCTTCGACCATTTTTTTTACAAGTGCAAGACCTAATCCACTACCTTCTTGTTTTGTTGTAAAGAATGGTTCAAAAATTTTATGCTGTATATCTTGAGGAATTCCGGGACCATTATCTGCAATACGAAGGTAGGGTATATCGTTTTCTACACCAGTCGATATTTCTATCTTTCTTTTCTTTTCGTTGGAAGATTCGGAATAAAATGCTTGTATAGAGTTTATAATTAAATTAATCAATATTTGCTTAATAAATATGGGATCAATTTCCAGTTGGATGGGAATTTTCCCCGGATAAAAATAGATTTCTGCACCGACTTTATTTGCTTGTGGTTTTAACAAAGATATGATCGATGGAATTAATTCGTTCAATTCTTGGATGTGAAAGCTTCTTTTTTCGGAACGGATAATCTTTAAAAATTCTTGTAAAAGACGATTAAGGCTAATGATTTCTTTTTTTATGATCTGAATCCTGTTTAAAAGATTAGAACGTAGTTTTTCGTCTTCTACTAAATAGATTTCGTTTTCTAAAAGTTGTAGGTGTAAATGAATTGCAGCAAGAGGATTTTTGACTTCGTGTGCCAATCCTGCTGCAAGTACTGGTAATGTTTCGCTTTTTATCAAAGATAATTCTTGTATGGGCAATTCGTGTTCTTTTTCGCTTTTTGTAGGTTTTTTATTCATAACGTAAATCTAGTATTTGTACAAAAAAGAAATAGATATCTTCGGATGAGATTTCTCTTTTCTCTAATTCTTTAAATTTTAATAAAAACAATTTAGGAATTTCTTTTTGTTCTGGCAATAAAATTTTGTCTAATACATTTTGAACTCCATTCATATCTTTATAGAAAGATAGACCAATATAAAAATTTTCTTTTGTGTTTTTGTATTCAAGAAGTTTATTTAAAAGAGTTCTATCCGATAAACGGATCCATAAAGCTTTTGTGCTGTCTTTTAATAAAATTTTAAAATAAAGTTTATTTGCTTGTTCTTTTTTGGATGTTTTTAAAATTATACGTTCTATATCAGTTTTAATAGAGCTTCCATATACAAGTTTTGTTTTGTTTTTTCTTGCATAAGCACTACATAAGAGATCCATGTTTAATTCTTCTGGTGTATAGTGATATAGGTCTAACATAGCACATTCATTTAGTTCATTTATACCACGTAGAAAATCATCTTCGCGTTCTTCATTACATAAATAAATAGAACGTCCCATACGAATAAAAGAAAAACGACTACCATCAGAATAACCACAAACTCTTGCATATTTTACAGGAAGAATTTCTACATTCGATAAGTTCTTAAAATTTTCGATTTCTATCCATTTATCTATTTCTAGTTTATAGGTTTGAAATATTTTGATTTTTATCCCTTGATTAGAAATTTGTTTTAGTTGTACACCTAATTCACGAAAGGACTTGGCGTTTTTATCGAAAGAATCAAAAAAAATCCAAAGTTCCGATTCAAAAGGGATTAATTCTTTTTGGATTTGATTTAAAGCATAAAGTAAATCCTTTGTTGAAAGTTCACCAGAGCCAAAGAGTTGACTTGTGTTAGAAACCAAAATCAAATTGTTATTTTGTATTTTATAAATATTCATGACTTCAGGATTAAGACTATTTTTTAGGACAGGGAACAATGTTTCCATTGAGCCAGAACCATCTACCAATACGAAAATCTTATTTTCTTTGGTAAATTGAGAATTCCATCTTTTATAAAAAAGATTTTCTGGTAAAAAAGGAAGGATTTTACTTATGTTCTTTTTTAAATCCCTTTGTAGTTTAAATTCATTTGTCGTAATTTGCGAAGAATATAATTTTTGCATAGTTCGACAAGAAAACACGGATTGATAGATTTTTATGTTATCTTTCGAGTAAAAATATGCTTCTCCCACCAAAAAATGAGAAAATAGGTTCTTCGAACAGATTTTCATCATTTGAACTTTTGCTTCTAGTTCTACTAAGCCCTCTCGAAATTCTGGATAATTTTCGTTTATATAAGAAGATTCCAAAAATTCATGTTGATATAATGTCTTTGATAAAAATATTGTAGCATCTTGAAATAATAAAGGTAATTCGGTTTCTGGATGTGGAGTTGGATTTTCGATTTGAATGTTGACCCTAAAAGGAAAAATCGCAATTTTTTCGGGAAATGTTTGTCCAAAAAGAGAGATAGCATAAAAAAAGAGAATCATTATTTTCGATATCTTCATTTATTTTTGGTTTTTTTATTGATAAATGTTTGTCAAACAGATAAAAAAAAGAGTTACAATGATTATCTATATGATTTTTTTTATGGGGAGAATTATCTTCAGATTATGGGAGAAGCAAGATTTCAGGATAAATCTTTAAGATCTTACGAAGAAAACCTAAAACAATGTGTAAAAGAAGCAAAAGTTCATGCAGACAGTAAATGGTTAGGGGTTACAGAAAAATACATAGAATCCCAAAGATTATGGCATGATCGTCTAAAAAGTAACTATTATTCTATATGGAAGAAATGCTTTGACGAAGCAACCATAAAAGAAGTGATTCCCATTTACCCAGATCGATGTAAAATTATCGTACATTATTATTGTGATCCTCAAAAATGGTAAACGATAATATTTTTATAAAAATTATATAATAAAATTTTAATATTATTTGTTTATCAAAAGTAATTTATTCTTGTTGTTTTAATATTTCTTCTAATTGTTGCATGTATTCTCCAAATCTTTTCCAATTTCCTTTTTGTAGTTCTTCTTTTGCTCTTTGTAAAATTAGATAAGCTGGGTGAATTTTTTTGGTTTGTTTGTTTTCGTCTTTGGCTATTTCTGTGTTCGAAGAAAGTAATCTTTCTAATGCATTTTCTAAACTTTCTGACATCGCTAAAGAAGTTCCACTTGCAACGATGATTCGTTTTAATTCGGGGAAAGGAGATTGAGACGCTTGTAGATAAATGGGTTCTATGTATAAAAGCGTATCTTTGATGGGATAGATCAAAAGATTGCCTCGTATAACATTGCTGCCTTGTTGGTTCCACAACGTTAAATCTTTGGATATTTCTGCATCTTGATCAATTCTTGATTCAATTTGCATTGGTCCATAAATTTGTTTTGTGCGCGGTATTTCGTATACGATAATTTCGCCATAGTTATTGTTATAATCGCATCGTACAGCCATCCAAGCAATCAAATTCTGTTTATTATTCGGAACAAAAGGAAGCATTAAAACAGTTTCTAAATTTTTAGAACCATTTTCCAGCTTTAAAATCGCATAATAGGGTTCTACAATTTTTTCTTTGTCGTAAACAATTTCTTTGGGGATCTGCCAACGATCTTCTCTTGTATAGAAGATTTTTGCATCATTCATGTGGTAGTCGGTGTAAAGAACTGATTGTAAAAAAAATAAAGATTCTGGATAACGAATATGAGCTAATAGTTGCTTTGGAAATTCATTTTTTGACAAAATCAAACCAGGATAAATCTTTTTGTACGTTTCTATAATGGGATCATCATCGAACTGATAAAAAAAGATTTTTCCATCGTAAGCGTCGATTACCACTTTGATAGAATTTCGGATATAATTTAATTCATCGATCTTACTAAAATCAGAATTTTCGTCTATATCGTACAATATTTCGTATGGTTGAACCTTTTTACTGTAAGGAAAATTCGACGAAACTGTATAAGCATCTAATATCCAATAGAGTTTACCATCTTTTCCTATTACAATATAGGGATCCGAATCATACACTAAAAAAGGAGCTAATTTTTTTACTGCTTCTTGAATTTGTCGATAAATCAAAATTCGCGAATCTGGTTTAATATATTCAGAAATAAGGATTTTCCATGTATCGTATTTTAATGCAATGATGAATTTACGAAGTCCAGAACCAATCTGAATACCACCACTTCCTTGGTATTGAGTAGGTCGATTTTCGTTTTCTGTTGGATAATCAATTTCTTCGAAGGAAGTGTTAACAATCACATAATGTTTTGTTAATTCACCAAAGTAGATTTCTGGTCTTTTGATTTCTGGTAAATCAGGGATTTGACTTTTGGGAGGAAAATCCTTAACCCACAATTCTGGCAATCCTTCGGAATTTACGATGTTCGAAGGAGCAATTACAACACCATAACCATGCGTATATTGTAGATGCAAAGGAATCCATTGTTTAGCTTGGGGAGGTAGTTTAGAAATATCGAGTTCGCGAGCTGCAATAAGAATTTGTCTTGGTATACCATTTACTTCGTATCGATCTACATCTACATCATTAAATTCGTAATATAATCGTATTTCTTGTAATTGCTTAAAAGTTTGTTTGATTGGCCGATAATCCCATAGGCGAATATTGTTTATAATGTCTTGATTTTCTTTAATGGTTTGTAAATCTAAATTTTTTTTAAAATCTATGGTAGATGTTTTGATTTTATCTAGTTGATAAGCAATTCGCGTAAATTTAATATCGTTCTCGATAAAGTCTTTTTCTGCGATAAATTCGTTCGGTTTAACTCGAATTGACTGTAAAATCGATGGATAAATGCCTATACCAATAACGTAGATCCCTATAAATGCTATAAGTAAAATTGTAGGAATTTTCCAATTACGAAATAAATAACCAGTTATAAGTCCGATTCCGATAAAAAAGCTTATAAAAGATAGAATTTTATAAATAGGAATTTTCGCGTAAATATCAATATAAGAAGCCCCGGATACAACACTAGAAGAACCATCAATCATTAAATAATAATTTTTTAAGTAAAATTTTACAGAAATAGCGATGATAAACATGCCAATCAAGATAAAAGCTAATAAACCAAAACGGATCATTATATCTTTTTTGCGATAGATCCCACTGATGTTCGCGATTTGAACTGGTAAATAAAACATGGCTAAAATATAGATTAAGTTAAAAAATATTAGAACCTGTATCCATTTTATTAAAAAACCATAAAAAGGAAGTTTTAGTAAATAAAAGCTGATATCTTTGTTTAAAATAGGATCAGCCAAGCCCATATCCTGAGAATGATACCATAACAAAAAATCAAATCCATGTCTGGCGAAGCTATCCCCATGGATAAAGTACGCGTTAAAAATTGCTACTGTGATAAAAATTACGCGAAATGTCAAAGTAAATGCATTTTTAGGATAGATTTTTGCAAGGTTGATAGTAGAAATATAGTAAAATACAAGATAAAATGCTAATGCGATAACAAATCCAAGCATTTGGAATTTATAAGTTAATGTAAGATTCGTCCAAAAAACCTGTGTTTGATTCTGGGATTCAAACCACAAATAATCAATGTAGTAATCACGCATCGAAAATACAATTGCAAAAAAAATCACTATACCTAAAAGAATTGTTATAAGGAATCTATTTTTTAGATAATTCAAAAAATTCATCAATAACATATTAATTTTTGATTTTTGATTTTTCAACACAAAATCTATCTATAACATCGAAGATGAATTCAATTATTCCAAATAGAATATTTAAAATTATATATTATAAAAAAATGATTGTAATTCAAACTAAGTGATTAAGTTAGTTCCAATGAAGATAAAACACTTTATTTTTACTATGTTATTAATACTTGGTTTGCAAGTAGTGGTGGGTTGTGGAAAAAAAGAAAATGCAAATTTGCAAGAATACGAAAATAGTGCAAAACAGCTTTGCGATAAATTGATTTCTTGTGTTGTAGAACCCATGAAAGGTCAAGCTATGGCTATGAATGTGGAAGTCGATGCATTCAAAAAACAATGCGAAAAAAGTATTATCAAGGCTTTACAAGAAAATAAAATTCCTCAGTTTAAACCTTGTGTAGACGCTATTTCCAATGCAACATGCGAACAAATTCAAAAAAATCAAATCGAGGCTTGTACATCCATCAATCAATTAATTCTTACTCAACCATAAAAATTTAAAGGGGGAGTTATGCGAAAGCTTATATTAATCGTTTTAATTTTTATCGCGTTATATCTTATTCTTCGTTCTGTTTCTAGGATAGATTCTGTTGGATACAATCCGCCTCCTATTCCAGAGCTAAAAGGTGTATTTGAACCAAATAAAAGATTGTTGAACGCGGAAAAGATGGTTTTATCCAAAGGAACTGGCGCAGAAGATGTAGAAGTCGATAACGAAGGAAATATCTATACAGGATTAGAAAATGGGTTAATAGTAAAAGTATCTTTTAATAAAAGCGAAGAAGTGATTGCAAATACGGGAGGTCGCCCCTTTGGCCTTCGATTTGGTGGAGATGGGAATCTATATGTTGCAGATGGAATCAAGGGATTGTTAAAAATCGATTTTAAAAACAATTATAAAATAGAAGTTCTTACAAACGAAGCAGATGGAATTCCTTTTCGCTTTACAGATCACTTGGATGTTGCAAGCGATGGAAAAATCTATTTTACAGATGCAAGTTCTAAATATGGACCGGGAGAATATTTGTACGATTTGTTAGAATCAAGACCTTATGGAAGATTTCTGGTATATGATCCAAAAACGAAAAAAACGACAACATTGATGAAAGATTTATATTTTTCTAATGGTGTGGCATTATCCAAAGATGAATCTTTTGTTTTAGTGAACGAAACCTATCGATATAGGATTTGGCGTTATTGGTTAAAAGGCAAAAAGAAAGACACTTACGAAGTATTTTACGAAAATTTACCTGGTTTTCCTGATAATCTAAGGACTTCTCCAGAGGGTGATTTTTGGCTATGCCTATTCACAAAAAGAAATAAGATGATGGACTTAATCCATCCTTATCCCTCCTTTAAAAATATTTTATCTACATTACCTAAGTTTCTTTGGCCTAAGCCAGCAAAATATGGATTTATTGTAAAGTTAGATTCTAATGGGAATGTAATCGAAACACTACAAAATCCTGATACCGAAGAACCCAAATTTGTTATAATTACTGGTGTAAAAGAACATAACAATTATCTTTATTTTGCAAGTCTTTACGGAAATTGGATTGGAAGGTTAAAATTACGATAAAAGCCAGGAATAATTCCTGGCTATTGATTATTGAATGTATGCTAATTCTTTTTGGCTTAATTCTTTCGAGAGGATTACGTTTTCTTGGCTATCTATTATATAGATTTTGTTTTCTACAATTTTAGTTTCTATGGGAATATATTGATTGTCTTTTAATACAAAGAATTTACCAGGCTCATTCCTAAATGCATACAATGTGAGGTTGTGAATCTTACTGTGGATTTCTAATCGATCACCAACTTCTTTCAGCTCAATGAGATCGTTTTTATTCATACCTAAATTCATTTTACTACCAGACCAAAATTCGATGGAATTAAGAATTATTGCATCGATAAAAAAAGAGATTCCATAAACAGGGATAATCGTTAAAAGAATCATCACAATAGAACGAACAATACCACCACCTTTGGATGGACCCCCAATCGAACCATTAAAATTATAAACTGTCCTAACTAGTGGGAAGGACCCATAACAGTTTAGTAACACCCCAAAGCTAAAGCTTAGTATTAAGCTTATAGCGGTAATTTTTTTTGTTAAAGTTTTCATACTTTTTCTCCTTTTATAAAAAAGTGCGTTGAATTATTCCACCCAGTTTTTAACCCTTTCTATAGCTTTATGCCAGTATTTTAATTCTTTTTGTCGAATGTCTTCGGACATTTTAGGTTCAAAAACTGTTCTATCTCTAAGGATTTCTGTTAATTCTTCTGCATCTTTCCATACACCTGCATGTATTCCAGCTAAATAAGCTGAACCAGCAGCAGTTGTATCGATATTTTTAGGACGTTCTACTCTTCTATTAAGAATATCTGCCTGAAACTGCATCAAATAGTGATTACTCGTTGCTCCACCATCTACGCGTAAAAAGGGAAGTTTTTTACCCGTATCTTTTTCCATTGCTTGAACTAAATCATAAGTTTGGAATGCTATTGACTTTAATGCTGCACGTGTGATTCTTGCTGGTGTTGTATCTCTTGTAAGACCAAATATAGCTCCGCGCGCCTTCATATCCCAATGAGGTGCACCCAATCCCACAAAAGCGGGAACAAAAACAACTTCGTCATCGTCTTTTAGATCATGGATTAAATCTTCGCTTTCTTTCGCGTTTGCAAAAAACTTCATATAATCTCTAAGCCATTGAATTACTGCACCTGCAATAAATACAGCACCTTCTAAACAATAGGCAACATTACCATCTTTATTGCATGCTAAGGTGGTTAATAGTCCTGAATTGCTAAGAATGAACTCATCTCCCGTATGGAATAATAAAAAGCATCCTGTTCCATAAGTGTTTTTTGCTTCGCCTGGATGTACACAAAGCTGACCAAACAATGCTGCTTGTTGATCTCCAATCAATGCAAATACAGGAATGCCATCTGGTAATACTTGGATGTTTTTGGTCTTTCCAAAATTACTTCTACTGGGTTGAACTTCTGGCAAAATATTTTTGGGTATGTTTAAGATGTTTAATAATTCTTCATCCCATTTTTTATCTTTAATATTATAAATCATGGTACGACTTGCATTGGTATAATCGGTTTTGTGTTCACCAGTAAGTTTGTATAAAAGCCAACTGTCCATCGTTCCAACAGATAAACGACCATTTTTGGCTAATTCTCTTGCACCTTCCACGTGATCTAATATCCATTTAATTTTTGTTCCAGAAAAATATGCATCGATTACTAAACCTGTTTTGTTTTTTACCAAATTTTCGTATCCTTGATTTTTTAAATCGTTGCAAATATCTGCGGTTCGCCTGCATTGCCAAACGATTGCATTGTAAATAGGTTTTCCTGTTTGTTTGTCCCAAATAACCACAGTTTCTCTTTGATTCGTGATTCCAATCGCTATCGCATTATGGGGTGATAAATCACCTTTGTTGATCGCATCTTGGATTAAAAATTTAACACCAGCCCAAATTTCTTCGGGATCATGTTCTACCCAACCTGGTCTTGGAAAATGTTGTGTAAATTCTCTATAACTACTACTGATTACTTGTCCTTTTTCGTCGAAACAGAATACGCGTGAACCCGTAGTACCATGATCGATAGAAATTATATATTTTTTATTCATATTCAATTTATTACCTCCTTTTTAACGAGTTTGTAGTACTTTTGCAATTTCTGTTAATGTATCTGCAATATCATAAGATTTAACGGGGATTCCCAATTGTCTTGCAATTTGATTTAACGAAAAGATTCCTCGAACAGTTTTTTCGTTATTTGGTCCTTGATAATCTACTACTAATATATGTTGTCTTTTCTTCTGTCTTAATGTTTCGATTACATCTGCAACCGTTGCATTTGCTAATGTTTTGATCTCGATTACATCTAATTGTTCCGCTGGAGTCATAATATCTTGAACGAGTATTTCGCTACGTTTTACGTTGTTTTCTTGTGCGAACTTAACTGGTTTTTCTCCTAGTATATCTTGTGCTGTTATAATACCAAGAATTTGATCAGAATAATTTACAACAAAAAGAAGTCGGACTTTATTCGCGATCATCTTTTCGTTTGCTGCATCGATGGATTCCTTAGGATAGATGATACGTGCGGGAATTTTTTTTAAATCTGTCATAGCCTTGATTGCTGGATCTGTTGGATTTAAAGGTTCAAAAACAGGTGCTTCTGGTCGATGGAATTTAATACCAGTGCCTAAATTTATTGTAGGTAATATTTTGCTCATATAATATCTCCTTTTAGATTTTACCCACCCTCCCTCCCTTAGATTTTTACCCACCCAACCCGCCCTTAGATTTTTACCCACTCCTCCCGCCCTAATAATTCTAAAAATTTTTGTGTAAAATAACATATATATAAAACGATATAAAATTTCAAGAAAAATTGTTTGTTTATTTTAAGTTCATAATTTTTTTTTATTTGATATATATTATAAAATTATTTAATAAAAAAATGTCTAAATAATTTGTTTTAAAATCATCATTCTAAATTTCTATGGTTGATTTGGTCTAAAATTTAGGTTTATAAATAAAAAATTAAATACAAATAGAAATTTTGTTTTAAAAACAATGAATTGACTCTAAAAATAAAAAAAACATTTTGATCCTATGACAGAAGAATTCAAAGAGTTATGTTTTTTAGCAAGGTTAGATCCCAACGACGAAAGTTTAATTCATTTAGAACAGGATTTTAAAAAGATATTAGAATATGTAAAACACATAGAAGAAATTGATACATCTGCTATTGTAGAAGATTATACCGAAGAAGATACGTTAAATATTTTTAGAAAAGATGAACCTGAACCTACATTACCCTTAGAAAAAATATCCAAAAATGCGCCTGATTGGGAATCTGGTCATTTTGTCGTACCAGGTGTGATTGAGCAAGAACACTAAAAGAGAGGTAGAAAATGCAAGAAATCATCCATTATAGTATTAAACAACATTTAGAAAATTTTAAGAATAAAAAATATAGCGTAAAAGAATATATTTCTGCTTGTTTAGAACGTGCAGAACAAACAAAACATTTAAATATATTTTTAAAACTTGATCCGGATAAAATTTTAAAAGATGCAGAAATATCCCAAAAAAGATACGAATCCAATCAAGCTAGACTACTAGAAGGCATACCGATTTCTATTAAAGATAATATATGCGAAGATGGAGAACAGACTACCTGTGCATCCAAGATTTTACAAAATTTTATTGCACCTTATGATGCCACTGTAATCAAAAAACTTAAAGATCAAGGTGCTATTTTATTTGGACGAACGAACCTAGATGAATTTGCTATGGGCTCATCTACGGAAAACTCTGCTTTTATGATAACCAAAAATCCCATTGACCCTACGCGAGTTCCAGGAGGATCATCAGGTGGTTCTGCTGCAAGTGTTTCTGCTAAAATTGTCCCAGCGTCCTTAGGTTCAGATACAGGTGGTTCTATACGACAACCAGCAGCATTTTGTGGGATTTATGGATTAAAACCCACTTATGGAACAGTTTCGCGTTATGGATTAGTTGCATTTGCATCGAGTTTAGATCAGATTGGTCCTTTTGCTCGAAGTGTGGAGGATATTGCCTTAATCTATTCTGTTATTATGGGATACGATAAACACGATTCTACTTCTCATCCTAAGACACAAGAGATGAAAATCGATGTTGATCCTAAACCTTACACAAAAGAAGAAAAAAAATCGTTAAAAATTGGGGTTTATTTTCCATCCGAAAACGAAGAAGGATTTGATTTGTCTGTAATAAAAGCATGCATCGATCTTAAAAATAAATTAGAACAAGAAGGATATCAAGTAATCCCCATCAACAGTAATTTATGGAAATATTCCATTGCAATTTATTATATTTTGGCAACAGCAGAAGCATCGAGTAATTTAGCACGTTATGATGGCATTCGTTATGGATATCGTTCTAAAAACGTAAAAAATTTAATCGATGTCTATATTCGTTCCAGAACAGAAGGCTTTGGTCCAGAGGTAAAACGAAGAATACTATTGGGAACATATGTATTATCTTCGGGATATTACGAAGCATTCTATCATAAAGCTCAAAAAGCGCGAAAAATGATCCGAGAAGAATACAGAAATTTTTTTAAAGAAGTAGATTTTATCCTATCACCAACGAGTCCAACAGTACCTTTTAAAATCGGAGAAAAAGTGAATGATCCTATATCCATGTATAAAAGTGATTTATTAACGATATCTGTTAACCTTGGGGGGATTCCAGCATTGAATATACCAATAGCTAAGGACGAGTTGGGACTGCCGATTGGAATGCAGATTAAAGCTTGGCATTTCGAAGAAAACAAAATCTTTCGTTTGGTAAAAACCTTTGAAGAAGATGGTTGGATAGAAAAATTTTAAACATCGGGGAATCGATATGAAAAACAAAAAATGGATTTTTGATCAATTTGGTTTTGAACACTTAAAACTTCAAGAAGATGATGTTCGCGAACCAAAAGATGACGAAGTTTTGTTAGAAATGAGGGCGATGTCATTAAATTATCGCGATATTTTAATGATTAAAGGAAATTATAACCCGAAATTAAAAATGCCCTTAGTTCCGTGTTCTGATGGTGTAGGAATCGTAATAAAAAAAGGAAAAAACGTTGATCATTTAAATGAAGGAGATCGTGTAATTCCAATTTTTGCGCAAGGCTGGTATGATGGTTCTCCCTATCGCACTATGCTTAGAAAAACTCTTGGTGGTCCTTTGGATGGAACTTTGCAAAAATATATGATTGTTCCAGCAATGGATGTTGTAAATGTACCCGAGTATCTTACGGACGAAGAGTGTGCAACTTTACCTTGTGCTGGTTTAACTGCATGGAGTGCTTTGGTCGAATTGGGAAGAGTAAAACCTGGAGAGAAATTATTAACATTAGGTACGGGTGGTGTTTCTATCTTTGCCCTACAATTTGCGAAGATGATGGGAGCAGAAGTGATTCTTACATCGAGTAGCGAAGAAAAACTAGAATATGCAAAAAAGTTAGGAGCAGATCATACCATCAATTATAAAACAAACCCAGATTGGGAGAAAGAAGTCTTAAAAATTACTAAGATGCAAGGAGTAGATCATATTATCGAAGTTGGTGGTGTTGGTACATTAGAACGATCGATTAAGAGTGTAAAACCTGGTGGAAGCATTTATCTAATCGGCGTACTAGCTGGAAAACAAGCACCATTAGATTTAACTCCTGTATTGATGCAAAACATAAAAATTCAAGGTGTTGTTGTGGGGCACAAACGTGCTCTCGAAGAAATGATTCGCGCGATGAATTATTTTAAATTAAAGCCTGTAATCGATAAAACTTTTGAGTTCGAAAAAGCAACAGAAGCGTTTCGATATATGGCTAGTGGTTCTCATTTTGGCAAGGTATGTATAAAAATATAATATTAATCTTTTTTACTAAAATGAGGAATCAATAAAATAGAAATAGCTAACATAAATAATGCAAAATAGATTGGTTCTATGGGTAGGTCTTTAATGGATTCTGCTTCTTCGCCAAATTGTAAAAACTTTTTGATCAAAGTATTGTTTGTTTCTATCAAAGAGGATAATATTGCAATACTATTGGTAAACATATGAATGCTTATGGGCACCCACAAATTTTTTGTTTTTATGTAAAACCATCCTAGCAATAATCCAATAGGAATTGCATACAAGAATTGAAATGGGTTCATGTGAGCAATACCAAATAAAATTGCCTGAAATATATTACTGATCCAAAAATTATATTTTCTGTATAAATTATCTAAGATTAAACCGCGAAATAAAAATTCTTCGCATATGGGTGCAATCATTCCAATCGTTATTAAACTAAACATAGCATCAAGATTGCTCTTAGGTAAAAGCATTTCTTTCAATAAATTATAATAATCTTTATAATCATCGCTAATAAAAGACATACTCCAAACTTCAATAATAGTTCCCATAATTTGTAAACTTAATGATAAAAAAAATATAATAAAATAAAACATAAAATTTTTTATAAAATAAATATTAAAATAAATATAATGTTTAAAAATCCAATAAACAATAACTGACGGAACAATAAAAGTAAGACTCAATAAAATTTTAAACAATTCGTGAGATAAAATATTTAACTGTAAAAGAAATTGTAATAGAAAACTAATTAGAACATTTATCAATAAAAATAGACCTAAAATCAAGATAGATTTAAAAAAACTTAAAAGCTTCATAATTACTCTTTTTTTTGTAGATAAAATTAAGCGACAAATTTTTAATAACAATTATGATTCAATTACACCGGTTGAATAAAAAACCTTTTTATATAAATCATCGCCTAATAGAAACCATAGAGACGAATCCAGATACAACTATTCATATGATGAGTGGTCAGAGTTTTGTTGTTTTAGAAACTCCCGAGGAAATCCAAAATCGAATCATTGAATTCGAAAGAAAAATTTTTTATGATAAAGTTATAAAAATCGTCGATAAAGATCAGTGATGGATATAGCAACTCTAATAGGTGTAATCGGTGGTATAGTTTTATTAATTTTTGGGATGTTTACTTCGGGGTTAAGTTTTTTCGATGTTTTTGATTTACCTTCTATATTTATTACTTTTGGTGGTGGAATTAGTTCGACTTTATCTGCAAGTCCCTATTCTCGTGTTAGAAATATTATAAATGTTGCAAAATTAGCCTTCATAGAAAGAAAATCTTCTTCTATAGAAATTATTGTAAAATTATTAACCTTAGCAGAGAGAGCAAGAAGAGAAGGTTTGCTCTCTTTGGAAGACGAAATCGCCGAAATTGAAGATCCTATCATGCGAAAGGGTTTACAATTAGTGGTAGATGGAACCGATCAAGATCAGATTCGGTCTGTATTAGATACAGAATTATCGCAAATAAAAAGTCGTCATGCAGGAAACATTAAATTTTTTAGTTTATTAGGTGGTTTTTTACCTGCTTTTGGAATGATTGGAACACTGTTAGGATTAGTGCAAATGTTAAAAAATCTTGGAGCCGGTGATCCAGCAGTAATTGGACAGGGAATGGCAACAGCATTAATTACTACTTTATATGGATCTATTGGAGCGTACATATTTGCTATACCAATTCGAGATAAATTAACAGAACGCGATGGAGATGAATTATTAGAGCGCTCTATAATGATTGAAGGTATTATAGGAATTCAACAAGGAGAAAACCCAAGGGTATTAAAAGATAAATTGGCTTCGTTTTTATCTCCATCAGAAAGACCACTACTTGACGAAGCATTAGGAGGAGAAAAATAATACTATATTAAAAAATATTTATAAATGTTTTGATTATTTTTTTTTATTATTGAATTGATCGCGAGGAGATAAAAATGGCTAAAAAAAAAGAAGAATGCCCAACATGCGAAGAAATTCCTATTTGGTTAACAACCAATGCAGATATGACTAATTTATTATTAACATTTTTTATTATGATAGTTAGTACCGGAAAAAGCATTCCTAAAGAAATCCAATTGATTCTATCTCCTTTTGCTAATAATTTAGGTTTTTTCGAAGGAGGACAAACATTGGAAAAAGGTCGTTTAGAAGAAATGGGCATGAATTTAGAAACATTACCTTCCCAAGCTACTGGGCGCTCATTAGCAAAGGCAAAAGCACAAGCGCGTTCAATTTTTCAACCAGAGATTCAAGCAAAAAAAGTAAGGGTAGAAGAAAACGAAAGGGGAATTGTAATCTCCTTAGTTGGTGCCGATTATTTTGAACCAGGAAGTGCCCAGTTAACACCTGCAATAGAAGAAGCCCTAAAAAAGGCATCGTATTTATTAAAAGATTTAAATCGTTATTCCAGAATCGAAGGATATGCTGGAAGTAAAGAAGTAGAAATAGAATCTCCATTTAAACAAGAAAGGAAATACATAAACAGCTGGGATTTAGCATCTGCACGTTCTATTCAAGTTGTAACATACTTGCAGAGTTTAGGAGTAGAACCATCTCTTATGCAAGTAGTCAGTTATGGTTCTTATCGTCCATTAGCATACGAAGGGGATTTAGGTACACCAGAATCCGAAGCTCACAATAGAAGGGTTGATATTGTAATTCTACCTTACAAAGAACCAATAAAAAATAAGTTCGAAAATAAATCAAGGATACCACCTTCTATAGAAAATTTAATACCAGATTAGTTATTTTTGGATTTTATTATTGTTAAGGAGGTAATATGGCAGTAGCAGAAGAAGAATTAGAAGAAGAACAACAACAGCCAATCCAACCTGTTCAACAGACTGGAATTAACAGAATTATTAAAATATTGATTTATGTTGCACTTGGTTTGGTAGGAATAACAGTAATGTCTATTATATCTTATTATGTGGCGAAATATGCAACAGCTCAACAATATAAAGAAGTTGCATCAATTGCTGTTGTTAAACCACCTCCACCTTTGGATGTATACAATTTTACAGATGAATTTCGCGTAAATACTGCGGATAAAGAAGAAACCCATTTTATTAAGCTCAAATTAAGTTTGGCGTTTGAACCAGGAAATAAAGCATTATCTGGGGAATTGGCACAGAGAGCACCACAATTAAGAAATATTATTAACCTAATATTGGCTGGTAAAACAAAAGAAGAACTATCTACACAACAAGGTCAGTTAGAATTAAGAGAAGAAATCAAAGCATCTATCAATCATGTTCTTTCCGAAGGGAAGGTAGAAGAAGTTTATTTTAGCGAATTTATTGTAAACTAATTAAGCATTTGACGGTAATTCTAATCTAGAAGAAATTGAACTTTAATGCTGTTTCATTCTACAATATTTTTGCTTTTATTTTTATCGATTTATATTTTCTATTGGTGGTTGCCAGTAAAGGGAAAACATTATCTAATCATTATAACCAGTTTTTTGTTCTATTTGTGGTATTCTGTGCCTTTTTTTTTGATGTTTCTTTTTTTAAGTATAATCAACTATTTTGCAGCTGATTATTTATTAAAAAATAAAAATAAAAAAATTTTAATATTAATTGTTTCTGTTGATCTATCTGTCTTAGGTTTTTTTAAATACTTTTATCTTTTCGCAACTAGTTTAGGATATTTAATTCAAAATCCCTATTTACTACATGTTAAAGAAAATTTAATTAAAGATTATCAATTAGAAATCATTTTGCCAATTGGTATTAGTTTTTATACATTTCAGATCATTGCTTATGTAGTAGATTGTTATAGAAATACTATATCCGAAAAAATCTCTTTTAGAAAATTTATTGTTTTTATTCTATTTTTCCCTCAATTTGTCGCTGGTCCTATTCTTCGCGCAACTGATTTTATCCCACAAATTGATCATCCCAAATTAGAAAAAAGAAAGATTTATATAGGTTCTTTATTAATTTTATTAGGTATTTTTAAAAAGGTTTTAGTTGCAGATCCAATTGGTTATTATACCTTACCCGTATGGCAAAATCCATTGAATTATGATGCATTAAACTATTGGTTTTTGATTTTTGCTTTTGTGGTTCAAGTATATGCTGATTTTTCGGGTTATACGGATATGGCTCGTGGTTTATCAAAATTATTAGGATACGAAATACCAGAGAACTTTTGTGGTCCTTTACTATCAAGTTCTATGTCCGAATTATGGAATCGTTGGCATATTACTCTATCGAGTTGGCTAAGGGATTATATTTATATTCCTCTTGGTGGTTCAAGACGAGGAGAAATACGAACCTATGTAAATTTATTTATTACCATGTCTTTGGGTGGTTTGTGGCATGGTGCAACCTGGAATATGCTAATTTGGGGAATGTTAATGGGAATTTATTTATCTGTTGAACGTTTAATGAATGTTCATCAAATCAAACTTTTAAGTGATAATTCTCTTACTTTAATTATTAAGCGGTTTATTACTTTATTTATGTTCGCATTCATGGCAATATTTTTTGCTACACCTACGTTAGAAAATGCCTTTGTGATTATTAAAGGAATGTTCTTACTACCTCGCGGAAATCCTCTAATATCTTACGAAACGGTGATAGTATTAATTCTTATAGGTCTTTTTTTAAACTATCTCCAGTATAATAGAACTATCATCGAAGAAATCTATAAAAACGAAAAACTACAAATTATTTTTATAATCTTAGGTGCTTTTATTCTTACCTATTTATTGTATCTATATGGAGATATGGGAGGAACATTTATCTACTTTGCTTTTTAATGTTTCTGGTTAATAATTAGATGATCCATTTTATAAAAAAAATTAATAATTAAATTATCTAATATATTTATACCATCGGGATACCATTGAAAGTATGTATTATTTTCTTCGTAAAGGAATCTACCATATTTTTTATGGTTCATCTCTTCGAAAAAATCAAAGAATAAATCATATTCTTCTGTAATTTCTTTGATCCATTGTAAGTTGATAGGAATACAAAGTCGAAACATCGTAATTGCAACTTCTTTTCTTGGATCATGTTCAGAATAGTTTTGCTGAAAGTTTTTAAGCCACTTGTACCAATTTCTGTAATTGTTGTATCGATATTTACCATTAAAACCATGTGCAGATGGACCTAAACCCATGTAAGGTTCGTATAACCAATAACGTAAATTGTGTCTACACTCATAATGTTTTTTAGAAAAATTAGAAACTTCGTATTGTTGAATTGAAGCATTATTAATAATGGAAGGGATATTTATAAATATTTCTTCTTGGAGCATATGGTTTGGCTCTTTTAAGACATTTTGCTTTATGAGTTTTTCGTACATTGTACCCCATTCGACAGTTAAAGAATAGATCGATAAGTGCTTTAATGGGAATGTAAGTACATATTCTAAATCTTTCTTAAATTCGTCGAATGTTTGGTTAGGAAATCCATAGATTAAA
This sequence comes from Leptospiraceae bacterium, assembly GCA_026418015.1. Classification (GTDB taxonomy): domain Bacteria; phylum Spirochaetota; class Leptospiria; order Leptospirales; family Leptonemataceae; genus SKYB61. The sequence continues at coordinate 20,938 of JAOACE010000015.1, forward strand.
TCTACTCCCCAATTATCAAAAATACTCGAAATGTTGTGTAATACTTCTTCGTAATGGAAAATATTGTAATAGCGATTCATCTGTTCTAGATATTGATAGTTTTTTGTTTGATATCCAACATTAATTCGGTTGATTCCTATCTCTTTTAATGATTCCAAATATGTTTTATTGTACAAATGTTCTGGGTTTCCTTCAAGAGTAATTTCGCAATCATCAGAAAAGCGAAAAAATTCTTTGAATAAATTGAATATCTGAACGATGGATTCTGGTGATAAAAAAGATGCTGTACCTCCTCCAAAATAGATTGTATTGACTACTTCGAAATGTTTAAAATATGCATATCTTAATAAAAATTCTTCTGTAATTCTTTCTACAAAAATCTTTTCTATTTGTTTAGTATCTTCTTGAAATTCTTTTATCGATAGAGAATAAAAATCACAATAATGACATTTTTGAACACAAAAAGGAAAATGAATATAGATGCCTAATAAATTGGGAATACGTTGAATCATAGGATAGTTTATTTTAATATAAAATGATTCTTCTGTCAATAAGAAATAAAAAATTCTTGCATTGAATATTTTAGAAATTATTATGTTAAAAAAAAATCGGAGGATTTTATGAAAGACTGGTTACCAGATTTTTCCAAAGCATGGGAAAGGGGAGAGAATATTCGAAAAGATGTAGAACATTATTTAACCCAAGTTCAAAGAGATATGGAAAAGATGTTTACAGATTTGCGAAGAGGGTTTGATTTTCAGATGGAAGAAGCATCTAAGTTTATAAAAAGATTTGTTCCATCTATCAATGTTAGCGAGGATGACGAAAAAATTACTATTAAAGTAGAACTTCCTGGTGTAGAACCCAAAGATGTACATTTAACCGTAGAAAATGATACTTTAATCATCGAAGGAGAAAAAAAAGAAGAAAAGAAATCAGAAAAAGAAGAATTCAAAATTATCGAAAGTGCTTATGGTCAGTTTAAAAGGGTGATTGCGCTTCCTAATTCTATTGATGCAAACAAAATAGAAGCAAACTATAAAAATGGTGTATTGAACATTATCTTGCCCAAAAAAGAAGAAGCAAAAAAACCCAAGCAAAAAATCGAAATAAAAACAGAAGGTTAGTATGGATTGAATCATCCAGTTGTCTGGATGATTCAATATAAAAAAAGAAATTGACAATCAAACGATAATTCTTATAATTTATTCTAGAAATAGCCGATTGAATAATATAGATTAAGGAATTTTATATGGCAGTATCTCATTCCAAAAAAACGCAATATACTGGTAAACAAAAAGCAGCGATATTTTTAATTACATTAGGTCCAGAGGTTGCAGCAGAAATTTTTAAACATTTGCGTGAGGATGAGATCGAAACTTTAACCTTCGAAATGGCAAAATTAGATAAAATAACACCAGAGGATAAAGAAGCAGTTCTATTGGAATTTAATGAGCTCATGATGGCTCAGGAATTTATTACAACTGGTGGTATTGATTATGCAAGAGAAGTACTAGAAAAAGCATTAGGTACTCAAAAAGCAATCGATATTATCAACCGTTTAACATCCAGTTTACAAACACGTCCATTCGATTTTATTCGTAGACAAGATCCACAACATTTATTAAACTTTATCCAAAATGAGCATCCACAAACAATTGCTCTAATCTTATGTTATATGGATCCCAATAAGGCATCTCAGATTTTGTCAAGTTTACCCCATAATATACAAGCAGATGTGGCAAAACGAGTTGCTTTGATGGAACGTGTTTCTCCAGATATTTTAAGAGAAGTAGAAAGAGTCTTAGAAAGAAAGTTATCTGCACTTTCTTCCGAAGATTATACCTCTGCTGGTGGAATTGATGCAATCGTAGAAATCTTGAATAACGTAGATAGAGCCACAGAAAAAACCATTATCGAAGCATTAGAAGACGATGATCCCGAGTTAGCAGAAGAGATCAAAAAACGAATGTTTGTTTTCGAAGATATTGTATTGTTAGAAGATAGAGCTATTCAAAGGGTATTAAGAGAGGTGGATAACCAAGATTTGGCGAGAGCATTAAAGCAAGTTGATCCTGATGTGCAAGAAAAGATTTTTAAAAATATGTCTAAAAGAGCTGCCACATTACTAAAAGAAGATATGGAATATATGGGTCCTATTAGATTAAAAGATGTGGAAGAAGCACAACAAAAGATTGTTAATATCATCAGGAAGTTAGAAGAACAAGGAGAAATCGTTGTTGCTCGTGGTGGAGAAGATGAAGTCCTTGTTTAACATTTATGAAGATAAAAATTACTGTAAAACCACGATCTTCGCAAAGGAAACTCTTGCCTGTTGATAATAGCAACCAAGAATTTATTGCCTATTTAAACGCCCCTCCCATAGATGGTAAAGCCAACGAAGAACTAATATCCTTAATTTCTGACTACTTCAAAGTTCCTAAATCTAAAGTTTTATTCAAAAGTGGGTTAAAATCTCGTCAAAAAATAGTAGAAATTTTGGATTAATTAAAAACCTTAAAACATAAGAATTAACATGAATAAAAGATGTTTTTTTTTAACAATGATTTATATCTTTTTTTCTTTTTCTATATTCTGCAATCCTATTATCTTAAACAATTGGTTTTATTGTTATTCGTTGGATTTTGAACCCTCTAAAACCTCTTCTTGTGATTGGAAGCCATGGTCTTTAGAAAGTATAAAAAACGATCGCAATAAACGCAATGTTGTCTGGTTAAAGGTTAAAATACCCCAAATCGACTTAAAAGATCCTGTAATATTTTTCGATAGCATAGATTTGAATTATGAACTTTATATAGAAAACAAACTTTATCATCAATATGGAAAATTTGATAAAAATTTTAATGTAATTTTTGATGGATGGCCTTTACATATCATTCCTATTACAAAAGAATTTTCTAATAAAATTTTATATCTGAAAGTTTATAGCATCTATGAGTATCCAGATATTGGTATCTGGAAAAAACAATGGATCATCGAACGAGCAGATTTGTATTTTTATATATTAAAAGATTCATTTTCGGTTCTTATTATCTCTTTAATTTTTTATTTTTCCAGTCTGTTGGCTTTTGGAATTTATATTGCGAACCGAAAATTCATCTTTAACCTTTATTTTAGTATTGTAGCATTGTTGATAGGAAATTATCTATTCTTTTCTCCAGAAAATTTATTGTTGTTGTTACTTTTTTCTTATCCTCTTATATATTTTACGATCGAATATACATCCGTACATTTACTAATAATATTTTTTTCTCTGTATTTGCAATCAGTATTAGAACTAAGAAAAAAAGAAATGTTATATTTAGCTTTAAACTACATACGATATTTGTTTTATATAGTATTCTTTTTAGGAATTTATCTTATTGTGTTTGATATAAATCGCTATTTTTATTTGCACTATTACGTTAATGTTATTATTGTAATAATTAATATATTTTTTTTAATAATAATTTTTATTAAAATTTTTAATAAAGATATTAATGCAATATATATTTTTATCGGTTGTTTAAGTATTTCTGCTACTGGATTAATTGAATTAGCAAATTATTTTGAGGTTTTTAAATTTTTTAATATATTTCATTTAGGTGGACTTATCTTTTTGTTAACAAACTATATTGTGCTTTCGAACAAATATTGGGCTACTTTTAAACAATTGGAAATAACGAATCAACTATTACAACAAAAGCAAGATCAAATCGAAAAAATCCAACGATTAAAAGATAATTTTATTCTGGAAATTACTAGTAAAATTACCACTCCATTAAAAGATATTTTAACGTTAATAAAACAATATTTTGCACAAGATAGCGAAAAGGAATTATTATATAGGATTTTAGATAATTTTAAAAGAGAGATATTTCGTATTAATAGTCTTTTATCCTTCGAAAGAGATCAGGCTGATTTTTCTTCTAATAGAATTAATATAATAGAATTTTTAAAAAATATTCATCAATTAGAATTAACCAGTTTAGAAAATAAAAAAATCGAAATTCTAGATCAAATCAATGCAAAAGATATTAGGATCGATTTTAATTATGAAATGCTAACACAAATTTTTGATGAGTTATTTTTTTATTCTTCTGGTAATGTTCGAATTTCTATCGATTTAGAATCTCTGGATGAGAATTATTTTTTGGTGATTAAAGTTGATTCAGAAAATGTTTATATGTATCCAGAAATCGAAAACTTTTTTACCCCTTATTTAAAGCTTAATTTTTTAGAAACTACGGGACTTTATCTAATCTATATTTATATGAATTATTTTGCTGGAAAATTCTTGTATTATATTGACGATAAATCCATTGAATTTATTCTAAAATTTCCCCTAAAAAATAGTATTGAAAAATTAAAGGATCAGAGTGAAACCTTATTAGAATTTAATAATAAAAAAATATTTACGTCAAAAAGTTTTACCAAGAACAATAAACCTAAGATACTTTTTCTTTATGATGATATTCTTACGTTAAAAAATTTTTGTAAACTATTAGAAAAAGATTATCATATTTTTTGTACAAACGATCTTTCCTTAGCAGAAATACAATTAAAATCTGGGTATGATATATTTATATTTCCTCCTATTTTGTATGGAAATTCTTTATTGTCTTTTTTTAAAAAAATTCGTAGTTTATACGATCCATTTTCTTTGATTACGATTTTGATTAGTCCAGAAGGATTACTTTCTTGGAAAGATAAAATAAATTTAGGAATTCAGGATATTTTTATTATTAATAAAAATCAATGGAACGAAGAAGAAATTCGATTGCGTATTCAGAACAGCTTGCTATTAAAAGATTATTATAAAAAATATTTAAATTATTTAAAATATCATCATGATGTAGTTGCATTAGGAGAAATTCAAAACCATTTTTATAAAGATTACAATCAATACAAAGATTATGTGGAGTACGAAGTAAAATATTTTGCAACAGACGAAATCAGTGGCGATCTTGTTGATGTTTATAAAATATCCGATAAGATGTTACTCTTTATCATAGCAGATGTTACGGGTCATGGATTGTATCCAGCGTTTTTTTCTGTATTTTTAAGAATTTCCATGGATCTTTTTATTCGAGAGAAACCAAAAATCAATGGAAAAGAGTTGTTAGAAAAAATCAATAGAATGATTTTAAAATATTTTAATAAACAGCTTGTTACGTTGAGTATGGTTTTTGTAGATATAGAAAATCAATTATTAAAATTCTATCGTGCTGGACATTTACCAGCATTATTCTATGATTCTTATAGAAATCAATTTTTAGAAATTTTTCCCAAAGGCAAGATTCTTGGGGTTGTAGAAAGCGCATTTTGGGAAGAAATTGTTATAAATTATCATGTAGGTGATAGAATTTTTCTTTATACCGATGGATTGGTCGAAAGTATTTCTATGGATTATACAAAAAATATTGTAGAATTTATAAAAAAATATAATAAAATATTAAGTATTAAAGAACTATCCGAAAAGATTTTTGTTGAATCTATCAAATTAAAAACAAATAGTAACAAAGAAAGATTTATAGAAGATGATATATCAACAATATTTATCGAGCTAAAATAAATAGCTAAAATAAAAAGAGAAATTTTGTTTATTTCCGACTAGAATTTCGTATTTTTTTTGCTGATCCGATTGAATTCCTTTGTATAAAAAATATCCAGAGGCAAAAAGAGAGAGAATACCCAACCCTCCATAGAGCTGTCCTTGTCTATGCCAGTAGATTGATTTTTTTCTTGCATTTTCTAATATTGCATATTGTATCAATGTTAATTCCAAAGGGTTTATAAAGTAATTGGGTATGAATGGACTTCTTACCGAATCTAAAACCTTTTCTTTTTGAACCTGAGTATAAGTCCATCCACCCGCAAAAAACAAACTTTGAATTGCCATTCCAAAACAAAGATCATAATAAGTCCAGTTCGAAATTGCATATTGCTTTTGATAATAATATTCTTGATTATTTCCTTTGTTTAAAGATACAAATATTTTATTCGTAGAGGATTTTTGTAAATCTATTAAAATATTTTTATCGATATATCCATCCGAAGAAATTCGAACTCGATAGATCTTTTCTGGTAAATCCAAACTTAGGGGTGTTTTACCTACAAAACGTTCATCTACAAAAACATCAGCATTTGTTGGTTCAGAATCGATCAAGATTGATTTTTTAATATTATTATCGCAATCAAAATATATGTTCGAGTTTTTAATTTGATTCGTAAAATATGTTTTTTTGCAATCTTCGTGATATACAGAAATCTTAAAATCATCTTCTGGTAGTTCTAGAGATTCTAAGTTTTTTCCGTAGGAGATATCGTTTACATAGACAGAATAATCTTTTAAAGATGTTTTTATAAATATTTTCTTTAAATTATTTCTAGTAATATATTTATAAATATTATATATATTTTCTTTAAGAATTTTTTGATTCTCTTCTTGGTATGGATCTTCTTTATTTAAAAATATTTGTTTTTCTAAAAAATCATTTGTAAGGGAATTAAAATAATAGATTTTCACTTTTAAGTTTTTTTCGTTAGGTTGAATTGTGCCTGTAATAATCGAATCTGCATCCAGTTGCAAGGATAAATTTTTTAACTGGGTTTTGATATCTAAATCGTTTTGAACATTCGCTTTTGGATCAAGTTTTAATTTTACAGTGGCTAAATAAGTTTGCGAACATTGAGATTTTTGATTGATTGTAATCGTAGGATTGTTAAAAGAAGCGATAAAAAATTTTGAACGTAGATAAGAATATACAAAACGTGGTATTCCTTCTTCCAAGTATTGATAATCTATGTTTTTATCCAATACAAAAAATTTTATTAAATTGATGGTATGATCATATTTGCAAAAAGATTCTGCAAAGAGTAGCTGAGAAAATATCATCAAAATAAAAAAAAATCTATACAACATTCTTTTGTTTTAAGTTTTCTAGTTTAACAGAAACGATTTTCGATACACCTGGTTCTTCTTGTGTTACTCCAAATATAGCATTGGCTTCTGCCATAGTCAATTTGTTGTGCGATATAACCAAAAACTGCGATCGTTGAGCAAAACCATTAAGCATTCTAAGAAATCCTTTTACATTATTATCGTCTAATGGTGCATCGATTTCGTCTAGTAAACAAAAAGGAGAAGGTTTTACCAAGTATATAGCAAACATCAAAGCAATTGCTGTAAGGTTTTGTTCACCACCAGAAAGTAAAGATAATGTAGTATTTTTTTTACCAGGTGGCTGAACCATAATCTGAATGCCACTATCTAAGGGGTTTTGTGGATCTGTTAAAGAGATATGTGCATTTCCTCCACCGAAGAGGGTTTTAAAAACGTTTTCGAAATTGGTTTGAATTCTTTGGAAGGTATCTATAAACAATTTTTTAGATTCTTCGTCGATTTTTTCGATTATTTCTTTGATATTTTTTTCGGAATTTTCTATGTCTTCTTTTTGTTTTAACAATTCTTCGTAAGATTTTTGGGAATATTCGTATTGTTCTATTGCTAATGCATTGAATTGACCTAGTGCTTGAATTTCTGTTTTTAGTCTGTCGTACTCTCTTTGTTCTTTTTCGTAATTGAGTTGTTGATCTTTACATTTTTGTATTAGTTCTGTGGGGCTCATCTGAAAATCATTGTAGAGTTCTTCTTCTAAGTTCATCAATGCAACTTTTAGGTTTTCTTCTTGGCGTTCATATGTAGAGATCTCTGGAAGAATTTTTTCGATTTTTTCTCTTTCTTTTTGTGCATTTTTTCTTAAATTTTGAATCTTTTCTTTTAAGTCTTTTGTGTGCTTTTTTAAATTTTTAAGGTGTTCATTCGATTGTTCAATTTTTTCTTTTAATTCGTTAATTTCTTTTTCTTTTTGGGTCTGATTTTCTTTAAAAAAATCTAATTGATGTAGGTAGCTTTTTTCTTCGCTATTCAAAAATTCTAATCGTTCTTTACTTTCTTCTATTTGTACTTTAATAGAATCTCTTGCTTCTATGGAGGTTGTTTTTCTAACTTCGTAGTCGCGAAGAAGGATTTCCATTTGCACTTTTTGTTGGTTCAATTTTTCTATATCTTTTTGTAAATCTGAACGAATTTTATAAAGTTCTTTTATGTTTTGTTGTATATTCTGTTTTTGTTGTTGCAAAAAATTCATTCTTTGATCAATTTCTTCTTTTTTGGAAAGGATACCAGTTTCTCCAAAAAAGATTTCTCTTAATTCTTGCTGGATTGATTTATATTGTAAGAAGTCTTGTTTTGCTTTCTCTGTTGGTAGCGAATCGATCAAAGATAATAAATGTGTTGTATTCATAGAACCATCTAACAATAATTGTTTTATCTCTTGGATTGTATTTATCAAGATTTCGTAATAGCTTTCGATATTATTTTCTAATATTCGTCTTTTTTCTTCTCCGTATTTGAGTTCTTTTTGTCGTGCTTGTAATTTATGAATTAATTCTTCTGTTAGTTGTTTTAATTTTTCTAGTTCTAAACTATAATCTTTTTCTATGTTTTCGATTTTTTTTAATTCTTCTTCTTCTTTCTGGAATGTTTGTTGGATTTTCTCTTGGAATTCTTTAATCTTTTCTTCCGCAGATACGATGTTTTTTTTGATACTTTCGATTTCTAATCCTAAATCCAACTCTATTTGTAAAGATTCTTGATATTTTTTTTCTATGCTTTTTAAGTATTTCGTTTCGCTTTTGATCCTTTTGTGTAATTGTTCTAGTTTGATTTTAACATTTTTTTCTTCTTCTAAGATTCTTTTTATTTCTTCTTTTTTTGAATCTAATAGATTAACAAATTGATGGTATTCAATTTCTAAATTTTGCATCGACTCTAAATCTGTTTGATTTTTTTGTTCTAATTCTTCGATTTCGATTTCCGCACTTGTTATATTCTGAAAGATTTGATTTTTTAAATTTAGCAATTCTTTTAATTTGTTGGATACTTGTTCTTCTTTTTCTTTTAAGGAAATGTATTTTAAATAGCGAAGGTTTAAATCATGTTTATCTAAATATTCTTTTAGTTTTAAGTATTGTTTTGTTTTACGGGCTTGTTTTTCGAGTTGATTGAGTTCTTTTTCTTTTTCTTTTAAGATATCGTTTAATCGAAGTAAATTTTGTTTTGTATCTTCTAATTGTTTTAAGGTTTCTTGTTTTTCGGTTTTAAATCGCGAAATTCCAGCAGCTTCGTCGAAAATATATCTTCTTTCTTCGGGAGATGCTTTAAGAATTTCTGCCATTTTCCCTTGTTCCATGATAGAATAAGCAGTTTTCCCAATACCTGTATCCATTAACAGAGTATCGATTTCTTTTCGGGTTGTTTTTTTTCCGTTTAACAAATATTCGCTACTACTGTTGATGTATATCCTACGGGCAACTACAACTTCATCCATATCGATAGGCAAGGTTCTATCGGAGTTATCGAAAAAGATTTCTACTTCTGCCATACCTGCTGGCTTTCTTGTTTCTGAACCTAAGAAGATTACATCTTCCATGCTTTTTCCTCTTAATGCTTTGCCGGATTTTTCTCCTAATGCCCATCGAACTGCATCTACTATGTTAGATTTACCACATCCGTTAGGTCCAACAATTGCTGTAATGCCTTTGTCAAGAGTTATGATGGTTTCGTCGGCAAAAGATTTAAACCCAACTAAACGAATTTTTTTTACTTGCATGGTCGAAAGTTAAGAATTCTTTTCTAATGTTATACGTCAAGTAATTGGATTGTTCCATTCTGCTAAATTCTAAAAAATAGATTATGTTTAAGTTGATAATTTTATTAGGGTTTTAAAAAAATCGATCCATCAAAATCTTAAATCTCTAAACAATACTTTACAAAAACAATGATGAAAATTCCATAAATGGGACAAAAAGATAAAATTTACAATTATAAAATTTAATTGCCTATATCTATAAAAAGATAAAATTATGATATATATGGAAAAATCATCCAAACCAAATCCAAATTATACAAAGCAACAGATATTAGAATTTATCCAAAAAGGAAAAGAAGCCTTTAAGAAAAAAGATTATCGATTGGCAAAAGAATACTTTCTTAAAGCAAATTATAAAGAAGGTTTAATTCAACTTGGAGATTATTACATGTACGAAAAAAGGCTTCCTTTACTAGCTTATGGATATTATAAAAAAGCTGGTGCAACCGAAAAAGTGGAAGATTTGCATAGAAGAATGATATTAGCATTAGGAAAATGGATTGGAGAAGACAAAATCAAACCAGAGTCACTACAAAAAATTAAGTCCCAACAAGTAGATAAAGATGGATGGATTAAAGTAAATGTAGATCCCCAACTGTTAGAAACCGCAAGAAATATATTAAAAAAATATGGTGTACAATAGGATAAAAGATGCTTTTATTGGGGCAACCTTTGTTTTTACACCCAATGGAAAGATGTCGAAGATTTTCGAATTGGTGGAAAAATATGCACCCCTTTCCAACCCAATTTTGATTACGGGAGAAACAGGCACAGGAAAAGAACAAATTGTAAAAATTATTCATGCATTATCCAAAAGACCTGGAAAACTAATTAGTGTAAACCTATCTGCCATTCCCACAGAGTTAATAGAAAATGAATTGTTTGGACATGTTAAAGGTGCTTTTACTGGTGCAGATACTACAACCGAAGGCTTAATAGAAAAAGCAGAATATGGAAGTCTTTTTTTAGATGAAATTGGGGAGATTTCTTTACAGCATCAGATTAAGTTGTTAAGAGTAATTCAAGATAATGAATTCGAAAAAATTGGTTCCAATAAAACGATTAAATCCACAGCAAGGTTTATCTTTGCAACGAGTAAAAATTTGGAAATAGAAATAAAAGAAGGACGATTTCGGCAAGATTTATATTATAGGATTTCTGCATTTCATATCCATATTCCAGCATTAAGAGAACGTAAAGAAGATATACCATTATTAGTAGATCATTTTTTATGGATGTTAAAACAACAATACAACAAAAAATTAAAAGTACACCCAGAGGTATTGAATCAATTTTTAGAATATAATTGGCCAGGGAATGTAAGAGAATTAGAAAATACAATTCATCGTATTGCGGTTACAAAAAATAAGGATATTATCACTGTTGAGGATTTACCAGAAGAATTTAAACAAAAATTTGATATTGATTATAAAATTCAGGAATATAACAAGAAGAAACAAGAATTGTTAGAATACGAAAAAGATTTGATTAAAGATATTGTTAGTTATTATCAAGGAAATTTATACAAAGCATCGAAAAAATTGAATATTTCCCGAGGTGCTATTCAATATAAATTAAAAAAATACAACATAAAGATATGAAGATTCCTCATACATTAAACGAAAGCATCATCAAATTATTTCGCAATGGTTGGATTTCGAGAAAGCAGTTAAAAATTCTCGAAGATCAAATTACGAAAGAAAATTCATTACAAAACGATAAAGATTTACTTCGATATTTGTTAGAACAAGGTTGGATTGATGAACAAGATTTAGAAGAAATCAATATTTTATTAAAATACAAAGAAATACCCAAAGACTTCCATTTAATTCCTGGTTCGTTAAACCCGCGAATGGAAGAAGTTTATAAAATCGCAAGAAAAATGGCAGAAGTCGATACAACTTTATTAATACTAGGAGAATCCGGAGTAGGTAAATCTCGTTTGGCAAGAATGATTCACGAAAGAAGTCATAGAAAAGAAAAACCATTTATTACGGTTTCGTGTGGAAGTATTCCCGAAAATTTATTAGAATCTGAACTCTTTGGTGTAGAAAAAGGTGCTTATACAGGTGCTCATAAAAGTCGCGAAGGAAAATTTAAAGTTGCAGATGGTGGTACAATCTTTTTAGACGAAATTGCAGAATTACCGTTAAATTTACAGGTTAAACTTTTAAGAGTTTTACAAGAAAAAACCATTGAGCCATTAGGAAGTGCAGAAGAAGTTAAAGTAGATGTTCGCGTTATTGCTGCAACCAACAAAAACTTAGAAGAACTCGTAAAAAGTGGTTTATTTCGCGAAGACTTATATTATCGTTTAAACGTTGTTCCACTTGTGATGTTGCCATTAAGAGAAAGAAAAGAGGATATAGAAAGTTTAGTATTGTATTTTTTAGAACAGTTTAAGAAAAAATACGAAAAAAGATATTTTATTAACGATCCTCTATTGTGGAAAATTCTAAAAGAATACGATTGGCCTGGAAATATTCGAGAATTAGAAAATACCATAGAAAGATTATGTGTTTTATCGGATTCTGGCGAATTGCAAGTGGAAGATTTACCAGAAAAAATATTAAAAAAATTTGATAAAAATATTTTATATAAATTTTCTGAAGAAATCAAAAACGAAAAGAAAGATTACGATTTAAACCATTTTCCTACATTAGAAGAAATCGAAAAAGAACATATCATGAGGACTTTAATATTAACGAACGGAAAGATACAAGAATCCGCAGAACTACTAGGAATACATCGCAATACCTTACGCTTAAAAATAGAAAAATATCAACTAAAAAAATACTTTAAAGAAATTCAAAAATAGACGATGGATTGATCAAATACTATCTAGGAGTTTATATGGTATCCATACAGCAAATCGATGAACTATGGGATTTATATGCCCTTCGAAAATTCGACAATATAATAGAAAATTTTAAAAACGTAGAAATAGAAAAATTAAACGACAATTTAAAAGAAATATATTATTTATCTTCGTTAGAATTAAAAAATAAAATTAAGGTTCCCGAAACAAATGGCATATTTAAAGAATTATTATCTGCAATGAATGATTATCATGCGAAAAATTATTTATATTGTACAAAAAAATTGAGTAATTGGATTCTAAACAAAGGATTCTATGCTTCTTGGATATTAGAACGCTTTTTCGAAGCTTCCAAACTATCGAATCAACATAACTATACTATTAAGGTTTGTGAACATTTTATCAACAAAGGGAAAGTGACTACAAAAATTGTACAAGAAATTTTCTATGCTTATTATTACTCTCGCGATTACGAACAAGCTTTAAAATATTTCGAAATTTACAGAGAATTATTCGATGAAAACGATTTACAAACCGTAGGCATTGTTCTAATCAAATTAAGAAGATATAAAGATGCAGAAAGAATCTTACTTTCGGTCTACAAAAAAATTACAGGAAAAGAATACCAAAACAATTACGACAAATATGAACAATATTATAAAGGTAAATACAAAGAGTTAAAAGAAAAATTCCAATCGAATCAAATCCAAGATGATAAAGAATTAACAGAATTTGCAATGGCTTGTTTATTCAACGGAGAATATAGAACTGCTCTACAACTTTTTACCCAGTTAAAAAACAAATTAGAAAAAGCAGCATAATCAGAAATATTTCAATAAATCTTTGATAGACTGAATATGTAAAAGGGCACCATTTCTTTCGGATTGTTCTCCATGCCCATAATCTGCTGCAATAAAATAGATGTGATTTTTTTCTGCTGCTATTCTATCGGATGCTCTATCTCCGATGATGGCACATTCTTCTGGTAAGAGCTGATGTTTTTGGATCGTATGTTGAACAAGCTCTATTTTGTTAAAAATGGTTTTGTTGTCGATGCAGGGAATTTCGTAAAAAAAATCATATATTTTATTTACTTTTAGGATGGCTTCTACATAGGGTCTTCTACCGTTGGATGCTGCAAATAATTTATAATTTTTATTGTGTAAATATTTGATTACTTCCTCTACACCATCATAATGTAAGCCTTCGCCATTTTCAATACGTTCTACGAGAATCTTTAAAACGTTATTGCTGATTTCTTGTCGTTCTTCTTCGCTTAAATCCGGTAATAAATTCTGAAAAATTTCTTTTACTGGTAATCCAACATATTGTATGATTTCTTCTAGTGTTGGGAGTTTTTTGTTGTAGTGCTTATTTTTAAAAAATTCCAGTATGGATTGATGATAAACTTCTTCTAACATGTGTTCGCTGGAAAATAGTGTTCCATCAACATCAAAAAAAATATTTTTTATTTTCGATAAGATAAATTGTAATTCTTGGTTTTCGTTTTTTGTTTGCATAATTACTCCAATCCAAACGATTCAATAAATTTTTCTATTACTTCTATATGTTCTTTTTCTGGGTTCAAAATTCCATCTCCATAATCATAGAGATGTTCATCAAAAATATGAAAGTCAAATAATTTTAGCTCAAATTCTGGTATAGTAATAATTAAGTTTTCTGTATGAATATCTAAGATCAATTTTTCTTCTTTTGCAAGTCTTTCTGTAAAACGAATCAGCCGAAGTAAATCTTCTTTTATTTTGATAAGTACCTTTTTTTTGATATGTCCAAAACTCCCTATGTCGAAGGTGAATTGATAAGTAGGTGGTTTAAATAATTGCAGAAGTTTATTTCTAGGCTGAATCTTTTTCCCTGCTTTGGCAAATTCTTTTAGATGTTTGCCTGTTAGCATTAACTGTACATCCATAGGTCGAATACTTTCTAGATGATTATTACTAAAGGGTTTATTTCTATAACGCATCCCCATAAAAAATCGCGTAGGTATTACTAAATCAGGTAAATTTTCTTTTACGATAACATAGTGGTATCGTTCTAATCCCAATCGTAAAAATTTAAACCAAAGATATTCTTTTTGTGGTTTCATCATTTTTTTCGATAAATATTCATACAATGCTATTTCTTCTCTGGTTAAGAACCTCTCTGGTTGTTTTTGAACATCTTTAAACAATGAACCACACAAGGGATCAGAAGGTAAAATCGATTTAGAAATTTTTATCACCATTTTCCATGGTAATGCATAAACAAATTTGTAAGAGCCTCTTCCTAAAAAAGTATCGTTAGAAATGGGCATGTATTCGTCCAAATATTCTCTACCATAACGATAGCTAATTCGAAAGGCATGCGAAACAGGAAAAATCCTTTCGTATAATTTTCTAATCCAACTCGACTGCCTTAGCTGAAAATCAATAGGAATTTCGTCGAAGGATGGTGCAAGGGTTTCTTTGGCTTTTTGGAGGGTCTTTTCTATCCAATCTTCGCTAAAAGAATCAACAATACTTTTTATTGCATCCTTTGTTAAGAAGCTTCTTTCTTCTAAGTCGATTTTTGCTTTTTTGATCCGGGCTTTAACCCTTAAATAAATGTCTTTGAACTTCACAAAGTAAAGATAATTCTTGAAGGATTAAGAATAAACAAGAATTTTTCCACGCAAGAAAATCTTTACTCTATAATTATAAAAAAAATCATTGGTTATGCAATTTATAAAAGAAATCACCAAGAATAAAAACGAAATCATTCGAATTAGTATCGATGAATACCATGGAGAAAAATTGGTCAACATTCGTGTTTTTTACCGAGATAAAGATGGAAATCTGTTGCCCACAAAAAAGGGCATTGCAATTCGATTCGACTTATTCCCCGAGGTAAAAAAAGTATTAGACGAAGTAGAAGATATTATTAACGATCAACAAAAATGAAGTTTCTAAAAAGAATTGTTGTTTTATTTTTTGTATTAAGTTATCTTTTTTTGCTATTATGGTTTTTTGATTTTACAAGATATAAAATGATAGGATTTTTCTGGAAGGTTGTAGGATTTCCTTTCGATTTAAAAAATCCAGACTATCAAATTTATGTACCAGTACAGCTTTTTAGGCCTAAATCCATGCTTGTTGTAGAAAAGATTCATCTACCTAGTAAGCCTAAATTTCCTTTGGTAGAATTTCATGGTCATTCTTTTAATCTACCCGAAGAAGAATTGATTCGACAAATGGAAAAAACCCACACCAAAATCTTTGTTGATTTAGCTTTAAAAACAACCACCTTAAACGAATACAATGAATTACAAAAAAAATATGCAAACATTAAAGAACGTTATCTGATTTTTCCTGGTTTAAATTGGAAACGATTAGAACAACAAAATAACAAAGATGGTATTCGACTTATGGCACAAGATTTGGAAGAAATTGCAAAAAATCAACCCATAAAAGGCATAAAATTATGGAAAGATTTTGGGTTGATGCGTAAAAAAAGTGATGGTACTTATTGGAGACTGGATGATCCTGCATTTGATCCAATATGGGATGTATGCCAAAAATATCGCTTAATTGTTGCAATCCATACTGCCGATCCACCAGCATTTTTTTCTCCCATAGATGAATACAATGAGCGATTAATAGAATTATCGCGAAGGCCTGAATGGTCTTTTTATGGAAAAGGTTATCCTTCTTTTGACGAAGTGATGAATCAACGAGAGAAACTTTTTAAAAGACGAAGGGATGTTATCTTTGTTGCACTACACTTTGCAGAGTTTGCTCATGATTTAGCGAGAGCAAAGAAACTATTAGACGAAAATCCTAATGTCTATGTGGATATAGCTCAAAGAATCGACGAATTAGGAAGGCAGCCTAGAAGTAGTAGAAAATTTTTTATCGAATATCAAGATAGAATTCTCTATGGTATCGATGGTACACCGAATTTCCAAAAAGCACAGATCTACTGGCGGTTTTTAGAAACCGAGGATGAATATTTTGATTATTATCCCAACGAAAAATCTATGAAAGGTTTATGGAAGATCTATGGAATCTCTTTACCCGACGAAGTTTTAGAAAAGATTTATTATAAAAATGCTTTAAAATTGTTAAGAATCAACGAAAATATAGTAAAAAACTAAAAGGGCTGGGTTTTATATGTATGATCAATTCTTTTCCCAAGGAAGCCCCAACCCTCGACAATTTACAATTTTATTTATTGTTTAAAATAAACAACTATTTTTTAATGTCATAAAACAAAAATGAAAAAGAAATTTCAATACACCTGTAGAAACTGTGGTAATCAACAAATTGTAGAACTAAATATCAACAGCCGTGTTGTATATAAAATTGTTTGTAAACGATGCGGTTTTTCTCGTTATATTAACAACGAATCGGGAATATTAAAAAACTTAAAAACAGAAAATAGAACTTATTCGAATCAAAAAGTAAAAGAGTCGGTCTTAAAAAGCTTTTTGTTAAAAATCATCGATTTTTTAGAAGATTTTTTAGATTCTTTTCGGGATTATGGTTCTCTTCTAAGAAAAGCGGTGTTGATTCTTTTTTTGCTGTTCGGGATAACGTTTATAGGTATGGGAATTTTTACTATTAGCACAGTCTTTTTTTTCCACGAAGAAGAATATCTTGTTGGTCTAAATCAAAATACTCCGAACGTTATCTACGATTCTAACGGAAAGGTATTAGCTGAACTTTTTGATGTTAAGATCAGTGATTCCAAGTTTAACGAAATTCCTCCCGAAATGGTTAAGCTTCTTTTGTTTGTGGAAGATAAAAACTTCTTTTCCCATGGTGGAATTGATTATTTTGCATTGATAAGAGCAGTCCTACACAACATCACATCTTTAAGGTACGAACAAGGTGCTTCAACCATTACTCAACAATTAGCAAGAATATTGCTAAATCGTAGAGAAAAAACATTGGCACGAAAGTTTAAAGAAGCTCTATTAGCTTTTGCGCTAGAAAGAAAATACACCAAAGAAGAAATACTTACCCTATACATGAATCATGTATATTTAGGGCATGGAGCTTATGGTTTTAAAAATGCAGCTTTATTTTATTATAACAAAAGTTTAGAATCCTTGAATTTTACTGAACAATTGTCATTAGTTTGTTTACCTTCGCGACCAGAATTTTATTCTCCCATAAGAAATTTTGATCACCTCGAAAAAAAAATGGACTCTGTTTTCGAAAGGCTGACAAAAGAAAAACCAGATTTTTTTAACATCGAGCCAAAAACTTACGAAAGACAAAAAAAAGAAATTCGAATGGTTTTGAATCGTAGTCCTTACGAAAGTGTATATGGTACACGAATCGATTATGCACCTTATATTACAGAATTTATTAGAACAAAAATTCAAGAAATATTAGGAAAAGAATATGTTGTTTCCAAAGGATTAAAAATCTATACTACTGCGGATTTGGATTTACAACTCTCTGCATCGAAAGAGTCATTAAAACATATAGAAGAATTACGAAGATATCATCCTTATAAATTAAGCGATAGCGATAAAGATTTTTTTTCTAAGTTTTATCTAGAACGTGCATTAGGAGGAGTATTTTTAGGGCTTCCTGTACCGATTGTTGCTAAAAAACAATTAGAAACTGCTTCGATTGGAATCAATCCTTTAACAGGAGAGATATTGTTTATTCAAGGTGGAAGTGAATTTCAACCTAATAATCAATTTAATCGCGCGATTAAGATGCGAAGACAAACTGGTTCTGCCATAAAACCCATTGTATATTCTGCAGGTATTGAAGATGGAATACTAACACCAGCTACGATTTTCGAAGATAGCCCAATCTATTTTTCTATACAACAAGCAAACAATGATTATTGGTTACCAGAAAATATCGATCAAACTTACGAAGGTAGAATTTCCCTTCGCGAAGCACTAGAAAAATCTCGAAACGTCCCAGCATTGATCGCGGCACAAAAGATTGGAATAGAACGATTAGGCGAACAATTTCGAAAGTTTTTTTTCCATACAGATAAGGAATTCGAAAAAAGGTTTAAGAGAGAGTTAGCAATTGGTATTGGAATTCTTGAAATGAGTCCGTTAGAAATGGCTCTTGCTTATACTGCTTTTGCGAACAATGGTATAATTAAGCGACCGTATTTAATAAAAAAAATTGAAGATCAAAAAGGAAATGTTTTATATCGCGGAGATGATAAAGACGAATTTAACCTAAACATGCCACAAGAAAAAAAAGTTCTTTCGGGAGATGTTGCAGAGGTTATGATTAGTTTGTTAAAAAGCTCTGCCAAATTTGGTGGAACAAAAAGAGGAGGATTTTATTCTGAACGATTAGCAGGAAAAACAGGAACAACGAATCAATATCGCGATGCATGGTTTATTGGTGTTTTGCCTACTTTGGTGGTTTCTGTTTGGGTGGGATTTGACGAACCCAAAGTTAGTATGAACAAAGGAACAGGCGCGGGCGTTTCTGGTCCACTTTATGGAAAAATTCTACGAAATGTTAGAGAAAAATTCGATACAGGCGAATATGTATTTGAACCACGAGCTGTTATGCAAAAAATTTGTCCACAAAGTGGAAAACTACCTAATCCTTATTGCCCACGCGTTAAAGAAGAGATCTTTATTATTGATGGTGTACCAAAAGAAACTTGCGATTATCATCTATCAGAAGATCAAATCAAACCTACAAAGAAAAGCGATTTCGAATAAAAACATAATTTATATTTTTTTGTGGGTTCCGTCGCAATAAGGTTTGTTGTTAGAATGTTTACAACCACACCAAGCTACTGTTCCATCTTTTTCGATTGTAACAACTATGGGACTCATTCCTGTATTGTGTCTTTTGTGACTTCCATCGCAGAAAGGTTGTGTTTCGGATAATCCACAACTACACCACGCACGCTTTGTACCAGCCTTTTCTTCTAATACATAAGGTTGTTTTTGTGCAATCTTTGGCTCAAAACTCATAATGAATAATAAAAAATAAAGAAATAAAATCCGTCAATTTAAATTTGATGCATAATAAATCTTTAAGAGTTATAAAAAATATAAAATCAGTCTATGTAGGAATAAACAAAATTTGTCTAAGATTAAAATGAATTAAATTCAATTAATTAAGAATTATCTGGTTGTTTGGGAATTTTTCAATCAAAAATTGAGATTTAGAATCATTATAATGAAAATTTTAGGTATTAAAAAGTAATAAATACAAAAAAGATTTGACGCTATTTTGAATTTTTAATAAAAAAATAAAACCTAATAAAAAAAGGAGAGAGAATATGACAACCAGAACAAAAAGAAAAAAAGAAAAAATCAACCAAGAAAAAGGTGATTATTCCATCTGGGATCATATGTCCAATAAAGGGTATACCCGTAAGGAGTTTTTACAATTTTGTGCTTATGCTGCGGTAACTACTGGTATTGCTCTAACAGATCTCGATAAAGTAATCTATGCTATGGAAAAAAAGCGAAGGCCACCTGTGGTATGGATGCACTTTCAGGAATGTACCTGTTGTAGTGAATCGTTTATTCGTTCGAACCATCCCATTGTTGCGGACATCGTATTAGATAAAGTTTCGTTGGATTATACCGAAACACTTCAAGCTGCGGCGGGATTTCAGGCAGAAAAGTCCTTAGAAGATACAATAAAGAGATACAAGGGAGAATACATTGTTATGGTAGAAGGTTCTATTCCAACCAAAGATGGAGGTATTTATTGTACGATAGCGGGAAAAACTGCATTGCAAATATTAGAAGAGGTAACAGAACATGCTGCTGCTGTTATCGCCTGGGGTAGTTGTGCATCTTTTGGATGTGTGCAGGCAGCTAATCCAAACCCAACAGGGGCAACACCGGTTCATAAGCTTATATCCAAACCAGTAATTCGTGTTCCGGGATGTCCACCCATTGCAGAAGTAATGACAGCAATCGTAACCCATATTTTAGTTTTTGGAAAAATACCCGAACTAGATTCGAGAGGTCGTCCAAAAGAGTTTTATTCTCGTAGAGTTCACGATACTTGTTATAGAAGACCCAATTTCGATGCTGGTTTATTCGTAGAATCTTGGGATGACGAAAATGCTAAAAAAGGTTACTGTTTATACAAAATGGGATGTCGCGGTCCAGTTACTTATAATGCATGTAGTACAACAGAATGGAATGGTGGATTAAGTTTCCCCATTAAATCTGGTCATCCTTGCATTGGTTGTAGCGAAGATGGATTCTGGGATAATGCACCATTCTATCAACACTTAGGCGATATAAAAACATTGAATGCAGAAAAAACTGCCGATAAGATAGGTGCAGCTTTAACTATTGGTGTAGGTGCTGGTATTGCAGCTCATGCTATTGCAACCAATATCAGAAAGAAAAAACTAATCACAGAACAAGATACAAAACAAGATAAAGAAAATTCATAAGGAGAAGAGTATGCCACAAAAAATTGTAGTAGATCCTATTACGCGAATCGAAGGACATTTAAGAATAGAAGCAATTGTGGACGAAAACGGAGTTATTACAGAAGCTTATAGCTCTGGAACAATGGTAAGAGGCTTGGAAATCATCCTTAAAGGAAGAGATCCGCGCGATGCTTGGGCTTTAACAGAAAGGGCATGTGGGGTTTGTACAACAGTTCATGCATTGGCAAGTGTTCGAGCTGTGGAAGATGCATTAAACATACAAGTTCCAGAAAATGCAGATTTAATTCGAAACTTAATGTTTTGTGCCCAGTATTTACAAGATCACGTAGTTCATTTTTATCATTTACATGCCTTGGATTGGGTAGATATTGTTAGTGCATTAAGAGCAGATCCCAAAGAAACATCGCGTATTGCACAATCTATTTCCAACTGGCCTAAAAGTTCTGTGGGTTATTTTTCTGATTTGCAAAAACGATTAAAAACATTTGCAGAAAGTGGACAATTAGGAATATTTGCGAATGGTTATTGGGGACATCCTGCTTATAAACTGCCACCAGAAGTAAATCTACTTGCTGTTGCGCATTACTTAGAAGCATTAGAATGGCAAAAAGAAATCGTTAAAGTTCATACCATTTTTGGAGGTAAAAACCCTCATCCAAACTATTTAGTAGGCGGTGTACCTTGTTCTATCAATATTAACGAAGTAAATGCACTTAATACAGAGAGACTAAATTTAGTTGGAAAACTTTTTAAAGAAGCTAAAATATTTGTCGAACAGGTATATATTCCCGATTTACTTGCAATTGCAGAATTCTATAAAGCCGAATGGACCAAATATGGTGGAGGATTAAAAAATTACTTAGCCTATGGTGATTTGCCAACAAAAGGAATAAATAACCCAGAAGGTTTTCTTTTACCACGCGGTATTGTGTTAGACAGAGATTTATCGAAGGTTCACGAAGTAGATCCCAAAGACAAAGATGGAATCAAAGAATATATTGCACACTCTTGGTATGAATATTCTAAGGGAGATCAAGAAGGTTTACATCCATGGGAAGGCGAAACGAAATTAAAATATACAGGACCTAAACCACCTTATAAATTTTTGGATACAGATAAAAAATATTCCTGGTTAAAAACACCTCGTTGGAAAGGAAAACCCATGGAAGTTGGACCATTAGCAAGAATGGTGGTAGCTTATGCTTATGGTAGAAAAGAAGTACAGGAAGCAGTGAATGGTGTCTTAAGAAAATTGAATGCACCCGTTGATGCCTTATTCTCTACATTGGGAAGAACAGCAGCTCGTGGTATAGAAACCCAATTGATTGCAGAGTGGTCTTTACAAATTTACGATAAATTGCTACAAAACATCAAGAATGGTAATACCACAACCCATACGAAAGAAAAATGGGACCCCGAATCTTGGCCAAAAACAGCGAAAGGTGTAGGTATGACAGAAGCACCAAGAGGTGCATTAGCTCATTGGATTGTGATAAAAGATAAAAGAATAGAAAATTATCAGTTAGTTGTTCCTTCTACATGGAATGCTTCTCCCAAAGATCCTATGGGAAATCGTTCTGCATACGAAGAATCACTGATAGGAACAAGATTAGCTAAGATTGATCAACCTGTGGAAATTTTAAGAACTATCCATTCTTTTGATCCTTGTTTGGCATGTGCAGTTCATCTCTACGACCCAGAAGGAAAACATATAGCACAGGTTCGTGTTATGTAGGAGGAAGCTATGAACGACATTACGTTTGATAGGAAATATGTTTGGCAATTCCCGGTTAGAATGTTCCACTGGGTGAATTTTTTTTGTATTTTAGGTTTAACCATAACGGGTTTTATAATAGCTTCTCCACCAGCTATACTTTCCGAATTAGAAGCTTCGGAACAATTTTGGTTTGGATATGTTCGCATGATTCATTTTATCTTGGGGTATGTATTGTTGTTTAACTTGATTGTAAGAATTTATTGGGGGTTTGTGGGTAATGAATACGCGAAATGGAAATCGATGAATCCTTTCGATAAATCCAAACGCGAAGAATTAATCGATGTGCTAAAAGCCGATATTTTTTTAACAAAGCTAGAAGGTAAGTTATCTGTTGGGCATAATCCGTTAGCTTCTTTATCGTATTGGATATTTTTTATTCTGCTTATCTTACAGATGGCAACAGGCTTTGCTTATTATTCTCAGATGAGTGATTCTTGGATCCCAAAAATCTTTGCTTGGGTGACAATTTTATTAGGTGGAGATTATAACACAAGGTTTGTGCATCATTTGTTTACATGGTTTTTTATTATTTTTGCTATGGTTCATGTGTATATTGCTTCTTATCATGATTACGTAGAAGGTAGAGGTGTTATTTCTTCTATGATCAGTGGCTGGAAATTTATCCCCAAAAAAGAAAAATAAAATATGAATTCTCAAAAAATTCCCATTCTCGTTATGGGTATAGGAAATTATTTAATGGGGGACGAAGGTATAGGTATTCATGTGATTCAAAGTCTTCAGGAAGAACACTTTCCCCCTTCTGTCCAACTCCTTGATGGAGGAGTTGGAAGTTTTTATTTGTTAGAATACATGCATTTATCAGAACAATTAATTATCATCGATGCAGCAAATGATGGGAAAGAACCAGGTACAATTACGAAATTATTTCCCAAATATTCTTCGGATTATCCAAAGAGTTTAACAGCACACGACATAGGCTTAAAAGATTTATTAGATGCATTCTATATATCTGGAAAAGCATTACCGGATATTTTATTAATAACAGTAACAATTAAATCTTTGCCTGAACAACTTACGATAGAATTATCTCCGGAATTAAAAAAGGTATTACCCATATTGTGCGAAGAAGTAAAAAAAGAAATCTATAAAAGAATTAATTATTAAAATTTATAAAAATGCTACGAAAACGAATCGAAGTTACAGGATACGTTCAAGGGGTAGGTTTTAGACCATTCGTTTATAGATTGGCTAAAAGTTATGAGCTTTCTGGGTTTATAAAAAATCAAAACGGAAAAGTAATCATCGAAGTTCAAGGCGATGCCGATTCATTACAATCTTTTATCAAGGATTTAAGCGAAAAAAAACCAGCAATATCAAAAATCCATTCATTAATCGAATTCAATATACCTCTCTTGTCGAACGAAGTGGATTTTCGCATAGTAGAAAGCGAGGTGATTCAAGATCAGTTTTCGGAAATTTTACCCGATATCGCAATCTGCGATGATTGTAAAAGAGAGCTTTTAGATAAGAATGATCATCGATACTATTATCCGTTTATTAACTGTACGAATTGTGGACCTCGGTATTCTATTATTCATGGTCATCCTTACGATAGAATCAATACCACCATGAATCAGTTTCGAATGTGTATACATTGCTATCAAGAATATAATGAGCCAATCAATCGAAGATTCCATGCAGAGCCTATTGCATGTCATGAATGTGGTCCGATTTACATTTCTGTTAGTATCGATGAATATAACGAGCATTCCAACAATGTTTTGGATTATATCCATCATAAATTTAATTCTGTCTATTCGCAACATAAGACAAGATGGAATCGAATTGTTTATAATCAAAACTTAATAAGCGAAATGTTAGATTCAATTAAAAAAGGTTCTATCATTGCGATAAAAGGTATTGGGGGATATCATATTGCCTGCGATCCTTTTAACGATGAGGCAGTAATAAAACTGCGACAAAGAAAAAACAGAAAATATAAACCTTTTGCTATTATGTTTCCCAACATACAGACATTAAAAGAATATGCTTACGTTTCTCCAAAAGAGAAAGAATTCCTTCTCTCTAAAGAAGCTCCTATTGTATTGGTTAGAGCTAAAAAAAATTTTTCGGATTATGTAATCCCACAACCACAGAATTTTATTGGTGCGTTTTTGCCTTATAGTCCTATTCATTATTTATTAATGAATAATTATAAAAAACCTTTAATTATGACGAGTGCAAATATTACCGATGAACCTATCTTTTATCGCGAAGACGAAAATTTTAAAAAAATTTTTTCACTGGTGGATTGTGTTTATATTCACAACAGAGAAATCTTTGTTCGAAACGACGACTCTGTTGTAAAATTTTATAAAAATCATCCTATATTTTTTCGAATCAGTAGAGGCTATTCTCCAAAAACGTTTTTTTATAACAAAAATCATGTTCGTATATTAGCATTAGGTGCACAACTTAAAAATACGATTTCTATCTTGCATAAAAATAAAATTCTTCATTCTCATTACATTGGTGATTTGGATAACATCGAAGCTTTTCTATCTTTCGAAGAAACATACGATCTTTACAAAAAAATTTTTTATTTTGAACCTGATTACATCGCTGTTGACTTTCATCCCGAATACGAAAATACAAAATGGGCTTTAAAGCGTTTTCCGAAGAATAAAATTATCTATGTCCAACATCATCATGCTCATATAGCCGCTTGTATGTTCGAAAACCAAATCGAAGAAAGTGTAATTGGGATTGTCTTGGATGGAACAGGATATGGAATTACCAAAAATCATCCTTCGGTGTTAGGTGGAGAGATTTATTTAGCCAATTATCGCAAGTTTATACATTTGGGTAGTCTACTGCCAATCCCCTTGATTGGAGGAGAAAAAGCAATCAAGGAAACATATCGCATTGCGATTGGATTGTTATACGAATTTTATAAATATTTTTATAAAAATAATCATTTTGATAAATTTATATTAAATTTTGAATATTTTAGAAATGTGAATACAAAAAATTACACCATCTTATTAGAAAAACAGATAAATGTTATCTATTCGTCTAGTTGTGGTAGGTTCTTCGATGCTATATCCTCGCTTTTGAATATTTGTCATTATTCAGATTACGAAGCGCATGCAGCTATATCCTTAGAACAAGTCGCTTATTCTTATTCTATAAAAAACCCAAGTTATAATGCTTATTCCTATCGCTTGATTAAAAAAAACAGAATATTATACTTAGATTGGAGGTATATTGTTAAAGGAATCCTAGAAGATCTATCAAGTAATACAGATATTGGTTTGATAGCATTAAAAGTTCATAATACGATTGCAAAAGCATATTCACAAATGGTGATCTATTTTGCAAAAAAATACAAAATTCGTAAAATCGTTCTTAGTGGGGGATGCTTTCAGAATCTCTTATTGTTAGAATTTTTTTATAAATTTTTAGAAGATCATGTGGATGTTTATTTTCATAAAGAATTATCCCCTGGCGATAGTTCTGTGTCTATTGGGCAATTGTTGATTGCAAATGCTCTATTAAACCAAAAACCACAAGGAGTAAAGTATGTGTTTAGCAATTCCTATGAGAATATCGCAGATCCTCTCAGAAAATGAAGCATTAGCAGAATACAAAGGCATTAAAAAAAATATCAATATAGCATTGGTCTATCCTATCCAACAAGATGATTTTGTATTAGTGCATACGGGATTTGCTATACAAAAGATCGACGAAGAAGAATTCTATAAAACCATGCAAATCCTAGAAGAAGAAAGTAAAATTCGCGAAGAGATGTTTCCCGAAGACATTACGGATTTTGATATAGACGATAAATCACCTAAACTGATAAATTTTAAGGATCATAAAATATGAATAAAATAACCATAACACACGGAAATGGTGGAAAACAAACCCACGAATTGATCGAAGAAATCTTTTATAAATCCTTTAAAAATCCCTATTTAAAAAATACAGACGGTGCTATTATTAATCTAAAAAATCCTAATATTGTTGTTTCCACAGATTCTTTTGTTGTTAAACCTATATTCTTCCCTGGTGGCAACATCGGAAAATTAGCAATAACAGGTACCATCAACGATTTAGCGGTGATGGGGGCAAAACCTTTGTATATTACAGCGGGTTTTATCTTAGAAGAAGGATTAGAAGTTTCTTCTCTAAAAGAAATCATCAATTCCATGGCGAAAGAAATTCAAAGGCACGAAATTTTTTTTGTAGCAGGCGATACAAAAGTAGTATCCAAAGGCGAAGCAGATAGCATTTTTATTACAACGACAGGTATTGGAATACTTTTAGAAAATCATCCTTTAGGATTAGAATCTATCAATGACAACGATGTTGTTATAATTTCTGGAACCATTGGAGATCATGGTTCAGCACTCTATTTAAAACGAAATAACTTAGATTTTGATGCAAATATAGAAAGTGATTGTAATTCTGTATATTTTCCCATCGAAGCATTGTTAAAAGAATGTAAAACAATCAAAATCATTCGCGATCCTACAAGAGGAGGATTAGGTACAGTTTTGAATGAATTTGTTCAAGGCCAAAAATGGGGTATAGAAATCTACGAAGATCAAGTTCCCATAAAAGACGAAGTAAAAGGGATTTGTGATTTGTTGGGTATAGATGTATTCCATTTAGCTTGCGAAGGAAGGTTTGTCTTTGTTATTTCGGAATCAGAAAAGGATAAAGCGATGAACATTCTAAAAAAGTTTCCTCTGACAGAAAATGCTTCTATTATCGGAAAAATAAGTTCTAAATATCCAGAAAGGGTAGTTTTGCATACGCGAATAGGTGGAAAGCGAATATTGGATATGCTTTCGAACGAAATTTTACCAAGGATTTGTTGATATGCACGAAATGAGCCTTGCATACAGTATTGTAGAAATCTTGTTAGAAGAAACACAAAATCAAGAGGAAAGTATCAAAGAAGTTTATCTAAAAGCAAGTAGTCTACATCAGATTGTACCAGAGTCTCTGATTTTTTATTATGATATAATCAAAAAAGATTACGAAAAATTAAAAGATTCTGTCTTGATTATAGAAAAAGAAGAAATAAAAGTAAGGTGTAGAAATTGTGGAAAAACCTATTATGTAGAGAATCTATTTTTTCTTTGCGAAGATTGTCAATCGGGGGTAGATATAATCGAAGGGAATGAACTTTATATAGATAAAATCATCGTTTAGGAGAATTTTTATGAGTTTAGAATTAAAAAAAGAAATAAAAATCGTAAAAAATGTATTAGAGAAAAATAATGCATTAGCAGATAGAATAAGACAAATTCTTAAAGAAAAAAAACAAACCATGTTTAATTTTATGAGTTCTCCTGGTGCAGGGAAAACAGCCTTGTTAGACAAATTGATTCCACATCTTATACAAAAAGGCATAAAAATTGGCGTTATAGAAGGGGATGTTCAAACCGATAATGATGCAAAACGATTACAACATCACAATATTCCTATCGCGTTGATCAACACATCGAAATTTGGTGGAAGTTGTCATTTAGCTTCTAACGTGGTTTTAGGTGCAATAGAAGAACTAAATGAGGAAGAAATGGAAATTCTCTTTATCGAAAATGTAGGCAATCTTATTTGTCCAGCAAGTTATGATACAGGTTCAGATTTTAATTTTGTACTTCTATCTGTTACAGAAGGCGAAGATAAACCATTAAAGTATCCGGGTATTTTTAGAAAAACACAAAGTGCTATCATAACCAAAGTAGATATAGCAGATGTGGTGGAATGCGATGTAAATTTAATCAAAAATAATATTAGGCAAATTAACCCAGATTCTGTGATATTCGAAACCTCTGCCAAAAAAAACTTAGGAATAGAAGAATTAGCGAATTTTATTATTAATTATCATTCGAAGAAATATGATGAAACCCAATAAAATTAAAGAAAACTTATCTATCGATAATGCATTTTTTCAGAAAGAAAAAATTCTAGGAATTGTTGATAAGATTAAAAAAGAAGTTAAAAGCCAAAAAATGTATTCTATTATGGAATTTTGTGGAGGTCATACCCATTCCCTGTTAAAGTATGGTATTTTAGATCTTTTGCCAGAAAATGTTCAGATGATTCATGGACCGGGATGCCCTGTATGTGTGATGTCCATTGAACGAATCGATTTAGCCATTGAGCTTGCACAAAATCCAGATGTTATTTTTTGCACTTATGGCGATTTATTAAGAGTGCCTGGTAGTAAAAGAAAAAGTTTGCTACATGTAAAAGCAGATGGTTATGATGTTCGCATGGTTTATTCGAGTATGGATTGTATTGATATTGCAAAGAAAAATCCCAACAAAGAAGTGATTTTTTTTGCTCTTGGTTTCGAAACAACTACACCTCAAACTGCCTATCTAATCAAAAACTTAAAAGAAAACAACATAAAGAATGTTTCTGTTGTATCGAATCATGTTTTAACCCCTTCTGCGATTCAACATATTTTGAATGCACCTGAGCTAAGAGAAATGGAAAGTGTGCCCATAGATGCATTTATTGGACCTGGACATGTAAGCACGATTATTGGTTATCAACCATATGAATATTTTGTAGAAGAATTCAAAAAACCCGTAGTAATTTCGGGGTTCGAACCAGAAGATATGTTACTTTCTATTCTATACTTGATTCGATGTATCAACAATAAAACTCCTAAACTGATCAATGAATTATCGCGGGCAGTTACACGCGAAGGAAATCTAAAAGCCAAAAAATACGTTGCAGAAGTGTTCGAATTAAGAAAGGTTTTTAAATGGAGAGGATTAGGAAATATTCCTTATAGTTCTTTAAAAATTCAACAAACCTTCGAAGAATTTGATGCAGAAAAGCGATTTTTCGTCACTTTGCCACCACCAAAAGAAAATAAAGCCTGCATTTGTGGACATGTTTTAAGAGGTGTTAAAAAACCAACAGAATGCCCTATATTTGGAAAAGTATGCACACCGGAAAATCCTATGGGCTCTTGTATGGTATCTTCGGAAGGTGTATGTGCAGCATATTATCTTTATAAAAATACTAAACTATAATACTATGGGAACTTATCATATAAAAAAACCAAAACAAATCAAAAAGATATTACTTTTTGCAGAGACGTTTCAGAGTTTAACACAACGAATTTTTGTAGAATTAACAGAACGCGGTTATGATGTAAGCATCGAGTTTTCTGTGAATGATATGATTCTAAAAGAAGCTGTGAAATTGTTCGAACCAGATTTAATCATAGCTACTTATTTGAAGTGTGCAATTCCCGAAGATATTTTTTTAAATTATCTATGTTTGATCGTACATCCGGGGATAAAAGGAGATCGCGGTCCATCTTCGCTAGATTATGCAATTCTAAACCGAGAACAAACCTGGGGTACAACAATTCTACAAGCAGACTATGAATGGGATATGGGCGATATTTGGTCTTCTTTCGAATTTCCCATGCGATTTGCAAAAAAAAGTAGTCTTTATAGAAACGAAGTAACAGAAGCAGCAGTAAAAGGGATTCTCGATGCGATAAACAAAATCGAAGATAATGTTGTACCAGAAGTATTAGATTATAGTAATCCTAATATTAGAGGAAAATGGAATCCTTATTTAACCCAAGAACAAAGAAAAATTTTTTGGGGAAGCGATACAACAGAAGATATTCTTCGCAAGATCTATGCTTCAGATGGATTTCCTGGTGTATTAGATACGATTAATAACAAACAAGTCTATCTCTACAATGCATATAAAGAAGAATTACTATACAAAGAGTTTAAGAATGCTAAACCAGGTGATTGGCTTGCAAGAAGAAATCATGCCTTATTAAGA
The DNA here is from genome assembly GCA_026418015.1 of Leptospiraceae bacterium. GTDB lineage: Bacteria > Spirochaetota > Leptospiria > Leptospirales > Leptonemataceae > SKYB61. The sequence continues at coordinate 51,455 of JAOACE010000015.1, forward strand.
AAAACAACGGATGGAGCGATTTGGATCACCCACATGAAAGAAAAAAAAGAATATGCTCTAAAACTTCCTTCTTCGTATGTATTACCAGAGATTTACGAAACATTACCAGAAATAAATATATCTACTAACAGAAGCGAACATTCAACTTACCAAGAAATCTATTACGAAATCCAAGGAAAAATAGCATATTTGTATTTTGATTTTTATAATGGTGCCATGTCCACAGAACAATGCAATCAGCTGTTGGCAACATATAAAGAGTTAAAATCAAAAAATGTGGATTGCATTGTCCTAATGGGTGGAGAAGATTTCTGGTCTAATGGTATACATTTAAATTTAATAGAATTTGCAGAATCTCCAGCTTGGGAGTCTTGGCGAAATATCCAAGCAATGGATGATTTATGCGAAGAAATCATAAACGATGTGGATCATCTTACAATTGCAGTGATGAGAGGCAATGCAGGTGCTGGTGGAGTTTTTTTCTCTTTGTGTTGTGATTTTGTTTTTGCGAAAAAAGGCATAATTCTAAACCCACATTACAAATCGATGGGAAATTTATATGGTTCTGAATTTTGGACATATCGATTGCCTAAAAGAATAAACCCGGAAAATGCAAAAAAATTGTTAGAAAATCGTTTACCAATAAGTACAAATTACGCGAAACAAATTGGTTTAATTGATTTGGAACTAGAACAAGAAAATATAAAACAACAAGTAGAAGAACGATTAAAAGAGTTATTAGAATCTCGAGATTTTTATACTTTTATCGAAAAAAAAAGAAAGATTCGCCAAGAAGACGAACAGAACAAGCCCCTAATCGAATACAGAAAAGAAGAATTAAACCAAATGTATATAAACTTTTTTGGGTTTGATCCCAGCTACCACATTGCTCGGTATTATTTTGTTTATAAAATTAGAAATTTTAGAACACCTTTATATTTAGCAAAACACCGATTAGATGTTTTAACTAAAAAATAATTATAATTAAAATTTATAATATAATTCTAACGGACAATTGGATACAAGTTTTGCTTCGCCCCAGGGCTATATGATGTTTTCCATTACAGGTGATAATTACAGTAATGCAAGAGTAGCAGTCCAACCTGATGGAAAAATTTTGATCGGTGAAGAATGTTATCAAAGCTCAGGTGAAAGTGATTTTTGTGTGGCGAGAATTCAGTAAAATCAAGGGCTCTTTTTTAAGAGCCTTTTTTTATTTTAATAAATCTTTCTAAATTCAAAAGATTCCTAAAATAAACGCTAATAGTGTTATAATTTCTTATTTTTTGTTCAATTTTTTGATTATTGTTAAAAATAAATTAAGAAATCCAAATTTTTTACGTCACATATTAAGTTGGAGGAGTAGGAATATGATAAATAAAACTTTAAAGAGTCATATTCAAGGCTTAGCGATATTTTTGGTTTTATTAATCGTATTTACTGCTTGCCACAAGAAGAAAAAACCCTTTTTACTTTTGCCTTTAATGGATAATGCTAGTGTGAGTGGAGGTAGTGGTGGTTCTGGAGGTAGTGGCTCTATCTTTATACCTGCAAGGGGAGAAATAGATGATTCGTTTGGTTCTTCTGGTTATCAAGTCTTGGATGTAATTGCGGGCAATCATGGTTATGGGCAATCTTTAGGTATTCAATCCAATGGAAAAATTCTGTTAGGGGGCTATTGTGATAGTGGTAGTAGTACAAATAGAGATTTTTGTATAGTAAGGTTTAATAGCTGGTTCTATCGATACAAATTTTGGTTCATCTGGCAAAGTAATTACAAACAATAGCTACATTGATTATGCTTTGTCTCTCAAAGTTTTATCTGATGATAGGATTATGTTAGGGGGATATTGTGATAATGGTAGTATCAATTATTTCTGCTATGCGAGATATGGTTCAGATGGAACAAATCAAACTTCTGGTTATATGAGTATAGGTGGTTCTGGTTCTGATTATGCAATGTCATTAGTAGTAGAATCCATGGAAGATAATTTCAATCCTGGTAAATTTTTATTAGGTGGTCATTGTAATGATCAGTTTTGTCTTGCTAGGTTAGATTTTTCTGGTTCCTTTGATACTTCTTTTAATTCTAGTGGTTATGTTATAAAGGATATTCCTACTACTGCTCCTGATATAGGTAATTCTCTTGCACTACAACCTGATGGAAAGATACTTTTAGGTGGATATTGTTTTGTTGGAGGTAGTGTTCAATTTTGTATAGCAAGGTTTAACTCTAATGGTTCTTTGGATACAAGTTTTGTTTCAGGAAATGGTTATATTGTACAAGATATTTCTGCTGGTTCTGATTATGGTAATTCTCTTGCACTACAACCTGATGGAAAGATACTATTAGGTGGAACATGCGATAACAAATTTTGCATTGCAAGGTTTAACTCTAATGGTTCTTTGGATACAAGTTTTGGTTCAGGAAATGGTTATGTTGTACAAGATATTTCTACCGGTTCTGATAATGGTAATTCTCTTGCAATACAACCTGATGGAAAGATACTTTTAGGTGGAACATGCGATAACAAATTTTGTGTTGCAAGGTTTAACTCTGGTGGTTCTTTGGATACAACTTTTGGAACTAGCGGATATTTTATTTTAGACATACTTGGTTCAAATCCGGACAATGCTAGATCTCTTTTGTTGCAACCTGATGGCAAGATTTTATTAGGTGGTTTTTGTCTTACTGGAGGTATACAAAAATTTTGTATAGCAAGAATTAGATAAAATCAAAGGCTCTTTTTTAAGAGCTTTTTTTTCTGAATAAATTCAACCAGAGAAACAGAATGATTAATCCATAAAGCCAACTATTTCCCAAATAACTATATAGAGTGTTTTGATTTTTTATAATAGGAAGATCTACAACCTGAACTTCTTTTGTTTCCTGTCCTGTTAATATATTTCCATAGATAGGTTTTATGTAGCTACCTGTGGGATCGATGGCAGTACTTACACCACTATTGGTAGAACGAACAATGCTTCTGCGAAGTTCTATCGCGCGAACTAAACCTAAGGAGAGATGTTGGTAGCTTTCGATGGTTTTTCCATACCATTTATCTTGGGTGATGTTTACGATAAAATCAATGGATCGGTTAGCACTTAAAAAGAAATCTCTTACATATTCTGGTTGAATAATTTCATAACAGATTAAAGGCATAAAATAACCTGTTGGCTTAAATTCTTTGTTCTTAAAAAAGTTTTCTATTTCTTTGGTTTTATACAACTCTTCTATTGGTTCAAAAGGATAATCCATTGCCTTAACAGGATTAGAATAATTTTCGCGTTGATAGGGCATAACAATAAAAGATTTACCTGGTTCAAACCTACTATATCGCACAGATTCGGGAACTAGTTGGATTAAACCAGTTTGATCTAAAAATTCAGCAAGGGGAATTTGTTCGCCAAAAGCAATCAATTTTCTTTTATGATAAGTTTCTTCTCTTTTGCCTCTTCGCGAATAAAAGGGAGCAGAATTGTAAACAACTATTCTATTTTGTTTTTGTTCATAATAAAAATCATTAAAAATCACATCTGCATTGTAGCGTGCATTAATATAATGGATCAAATATTCAAAATAAGGATGGTATGCATTTAGCCTTAAAGTTAATGCATCTTTTTGGGTAGAAAAATAAGGAATACCCGATTCGGGAAATACAAATAGATCAATCTTTCCTTCGCTATTTTTAAAAGCTTCTTCGATTAAAGGGGGGATTTCATTAAGCATAAAATTTTCTACGGATTCTATTGTTACTTTATTTTCGCCGTATTTTTCTAATGGTGCATTGGGTTGAATCATCGCTATGCGAATTTTTTGTGAGGATTTAATCATTTCATTGATTCGATGGATTTGTACAATGCCATAGAGATGAATTAGCAAAAAAAGAATCAGCACAAAACCATAGGTTTTTTTAAAACGCGGTAGAAAAAATATTAAATAATTTTTGTATAATAATTTAAATATTCGATAAAAACTATAAGAAAAAAATACATACAAAAACGTAATTCCATGTATACCAAAGATATCTGCCACCTGAGCAAAAATCAAATTTTTAACTACTAAATTCCCCCAATACCAGTTAAAAACCTGCGGAGTTATTATGTCAATTATCGTAATCACTAATGGAATAGAAATTAAATTGTATTTATAAAATATTTTGTATTTATACTTTATTTTTGATAAAAATATTAATATTAAAGGAATCTTAGAATTTAGTAAAATGGAATAAGGAATAAACAAAAAAATCGATAATATCAGGGGTATACCGCCATACTCTACAAAAAGATGAATCACCCAATAAAAAGAAAAGATACACAAACTTAATGCAAAAAGAAAAGAAATCCATAGAATTTTTTTGTAAGAGGCATGATTTCGTCTTAATTCTTCGCTTATATAAAATAAATGCCATAAAACAAACCATCGAATGATGGGAAAAGAAAATGGTTCAATTGATATTGTTGCACTAATACCAAAAAGAATCGACAATACAATGGGTTTAAATTTTATCTTCATATGTCTCCATTAACAAAACTTCTCTTCGATAAAGCACACTCTTTTATTTATATGTATAGAGAAAAGCCTTTTCAACTATCTTCTGGGAAAATGTCTCATCATTATTTCAATTGTAAAAAAATTACGTTAAACCCAGAATTTTTGTATTTAGCTGTAAGAGCAATCTGCGAAGAACTAATTCCAGAAAATCATTTATCTATTCCCGAAGCAGTAGGTGGTTTAACCTTAGGAGCAGATCCTTTGGCTTATGGAATATCATTGTATTATCTCCAAAAAAATATTGTTTGTTATCCTTGCATTGTTCGTAAAGAAGTAAAACAATATGGAACACAAAAACAAATCGAAGGCGAAATAGAAAATATCCATAATGTTGTTGTATTGGATGATGTAGTAACAACAGGTAGCTCTACTTTAAAGGCTGTTGATGCCTTTAGAAATGCTGGCAAAAATGTACAATATGCCATTTGCTTAGTTGACAGAGAAGAAGGGGGGAGAGAAACCCTTCTTAAAGAAGGGGTAAAACTTTTTAGTCTATGGAAAAAATCCGATTTTACTCCTCTTACTGATAATAACTTATAAAGGGATTTTCGTTGCCTTGATATTGAGCTTTTAATCGATTTATTTTTTTCTCTTCTTCGTCTGGTGGATCAAGTTTATTCCATTTCTGTATAAAACTTTTTTCTTCTTGGGTTAAGGGAATTCCATAAAACCACGACATGTATAAATAGGTTCGAGCAATATCTCCTCGGATAGAATCTCTTGGTTCTACTATATTTCTTCTATGATCCACTTCGAAATCACAACTACCATATTCTCTTGGTTCTCCGGGTATTTCTCCAAAAAAATAGTTTTTTCTATCGCGATTTAGTTCATAAATTGTGGGGACTAAATTATGGACATCCCCTTCCATAATATTAAAACAATCGTCGATTTCGTTGCAACAATTCCTACCTTTGAATTTTTTTATTTTACCGTTTTTTTCTTTTGTACAAACGCGACTTTGCCAGCATTCTCTGTCTTTTCCAAATCGATATGCCGGCATAATGTGTTCCCAGTTAATCATAAATTCTGTCGAAGGAGACTTTTTTTTGTATCCACAAGAAGGATCGGGTATTAGTCGTTCTTGGGATTTACTATAAAGGATTCTACAACCACAATAGAAAGAGATAGGATGATGGACAATATAAAGTTTTTTTAAGAAACGTTTTGCTTCCATAAAATTTTGTCTATCTTTTGATTTTAAAAGACAACCTTTGCCATAGTTTTTTGCCAAATCGTATTGTGGTTGTACAAATTGTTTGTAAAAATCTAAGTCTTGGCTATACAAAAAAATTGGGAAAAAAAATAATAAAAGATATTTTAGTGTTTTCATTTTTTATCCTTTTTGAGCTTGTTGAGCTTGCATGATTTTGAATTTTTTTTCGTAGATATTAATTAAATTTAAATACTGATTCTTTTGCTCTTCGTTCTTAAATTGGATAATTTTTGTCCCTAAATACAAAACACCTTTTTCGTCTCTTGCACTGGAACGAATTTCTACAAAAACAGAAATGGGAGGATAACCTTTAAAAACAATATCGCAAGAAAAGCCAGATTGCTTTAATAAATAATTGATCAAGCTAAGGTGTTTGATTTTTGTTCTAAATCCACTTTTAGATATATTTAACACATCTTCTTTTTCTTGTATTAAAGATGTGTTGATTTGTAGCATTCTATCGATTAATTCTCGGTTCCATTGTTTTACTTTATCGATTTCGTCTAATTCCATTGTTTTGTTTTTATGTTGTAATTGAATGTATCCTATTACAATAGAGTTATGATCGTGGGTAAGATAGTATAATGGAGCAATTAATTCGCTTTTTATGTTAAGTTTTCTGTAACGTTGTATAATTTTATCTAAGTTGTTGCTAAATATTTTTTTTAAGTTGAGTATTTCGGGATGTTCTGTTTCGAATTCTTTTGGTTCAAAGCTATCTCTTACAAGAATAAATTTTTCTGTTCTTTTTACGAGTTCAGTTAGTGGATCTGGTTCTTCGAATGTATCTAGTTTTACAACATCGTATAAGGGTCGAATTTTGTTTTCGAATTCTGCAAGACCTACTTTGATTGTTGTGGGAATAATCCTTGTTCCAGGTTCAATCATGTGTTTACTCGTTAAAAAATTCGTAAGATAAACTTCGTTATTCTTTATAGGAATTCTGATTTCTTCTCTATCGGATAGAGAAATTCCAATTGCTTTTATCTGAACATTATATATTCCTTTGATTTCTCCTCTACTGATAATTTTAATATGAATTTCTAAGTATCTTCCTAATACGCGAAAGCAAACATATTCTTTATCTAAGTCTAAAACAATATCGGTTGCAATCTTATAAGTATGGTTTGGATGAATTTCTATAAAACGAATTTTAGGTGGATCTTCTAAGGACTTTAAATAAATATATTTGTTCAAAAGATGCTTTTCTACAATTGAATGAATTTTTTCTGGATTGATAAACCATTCTAATTGTCTTTTGGTTTCTTTTAACATGTTTTATATGTGTAATTCTAACAATTCTTCTATGTATTCATCTATAATAAAGATTTCCATTGGTAAAGCAATTTTACTGCATTTACAACTAAAATAGGGTTTTGGATAATTTTGTTCGCTTTCTAGAAACAAAAAGTGTGGCGGTATACCATGTAAATGCTTGATCTTTTCGTGTACATCTTGAACATTTATATCTGGTCCTACGATTACTATACAATAATCACAACTGATATCGTTTATATCGTAAGACACAAAAAATTCTAATGATTTGTTTTTTAAAATCTCGGAAAGAATATGTATTATATCTTGATCCTTAGACAAAATCAAAACCTTAGAATAGCAACCCTGTTCTCCCATAAATCCCCCATTTAATACTATAAACATAAAAATCAAGGAAAATAATTTTTCTACTATTTTTTAATTTTTCTTTATTTCTTCTTTAAACAAAATTTGTCGATAGTTGAATTTCTTTCCTAATTGGTGAAAGATTTCTATCGATTTTTTTAAATTTTCGTTTTGTTGATCTATTAAGGCAGATTTATCTACTATCCATAGAATAGGTTGGTTAATTCTTTCGTAAATTTCTGCTCTATGTACATACTTAAAGATTTTGTACTTAACACAAGTGTTTTCTTGTGGATAATAGCATAAACGTGGTTCTATCAAAGTCCAAATGAGGGGGATTGACGGATATAATTCATCATACAAAATAAGTTGAACAATTTTAGGATAATGTGCAGCAATTTCTAATGACAAAAGATTCTGGAATCCTTGCGACACAATACGAATATTTTTATAATGAAATTCTAAAAATTCGTACAAGGTATTGATAAAATCTAATGTTTTGTTAAAATCTTGATAAATTTGCTTTTCCTTAATAACAATATAGCAACTTTGATTTTGATCTAATATACTAAAAGAATCTGGGTTTGAATCTTCTAAAAAAATCAAAGAACAACTATCGGATTGTTCTGGAAGTTGAATCAATTCATTTTCAAATGGGATACGATAATAATCATAAATTTTTTTTATATTTTTATCGATAAAGATAGATTTTTCTTTTTCGTTTAATGTGTGTTTTTCGTAATTGATGGAAAAAAATAACAAAAATATCAGTATAATTCCGATAATGATAAAAATAAATTTTTTTATAAGCGAATTCATAAAAAATTATGAATGCAAGTTTTTGTTATGAGTAAAGAAGTGCAAGATCAATTTAAAAATATCATACAAATTTATAGCTATGGTAAAAATGTCTTTCGTTTTTGTTTTTTTGGAAAAGAAGATGTTTCCACAATTCCGATATTAGAAAAAGAATCTAATATAACTGTTTTTAAAGATCCAGAAAGTAAAATTCAGGCGAAAAAAAAGAATCTTCATTTTATTTATGATCCTCCAACTAGAAATATTCGTTTTGATTACGAAAATCATCACTATTTTTCTGGATTAGTTAACGCAAAAGAAGATCCCAATTTTTTAAGTTTATATTTATATGATGAAGTAAACATTTATGGTTTAGGTGCTATAAACGGAAAATACAACAGGAATCAAGGGGAATTTATTTTAAGAAATATCGATACCTTTTTTTATAAAATCCAAAACCAGCCTTATGCATCATTCCCATTTTTATTGCTTCGAAATAAAAACTCATCGAAACATTTTGCTATCTTGATTTATACTTCTTATCCAATAAAATTAAAAGTCCAAAAAAATATCAATTTCCCCGATAAATACGAAATCCATTTTTCTTATTATTATAAAAGAGAAACAGAAATAATTGATTTTTTTCTTTTTATTGGCTCTGTCGAAGAAATCATCACAAGTTTGATAAAATTAACAGGATATCCATTTTTTCCACCCATTTGGGCAATTGGTTATCATCAATCTCGATGGTCTTATAAAACCCAGTCGAAGGTGTTGGAAATTGCAAAAGAAGCGCGAAACCATAATTTACCCTTGGATGCCATTTACTTGGATATTCATTATATGAATAAATATAAAGTGTTTACGTGGCATCCAGAAAGGTTTCCAAACCCAGAAAAACTTATCGAAGAATTAAATACCTTAGGCATAAAATTAGTTACCATTGTTGATCCGGGGGTTGCGATTGATCCCGACTATTTAATCTACAAAGAAGGTGTAGAGAATAACTACTTTTGTAAAGATGGAAGTTCAAAAGAGAATGCTTTTTATACAGGAAAGGTTTGGCCAGGGAAGGTTCATTTTCCCGATTTTTCTAAAATAGAAGTACGTGAATGGTGGTCGAATCATGTAAAAAAATTTCTCGAAATGGGGATTAGTGGTATTTGGAATGATATGAATGAACCTGTTCTACTTATGGGCAAGACGAATGAACCTTTAAACGAAACGATTACCCATAAAGATGCAAGTCATTTAAAAATACGAAATATTTATGCTAATCTAGAAGCAGAAGCAACTTACAATGCTTTTAAACTGTTAAACACAAATCAAAGACCATTTATATTATCGCGTTCTGGAACAATTGGGCTACAAAAATGGTCTGCTTTATGGACAGGTGACAATCATTCTTCTTGGGAACATCTTCGCGAAAACTTATATATGGTTGTTAACCTGAATTTATCGGGAATGTTTTTCTGTGGTGCGGATATTGGAGGGTTTGGGGCTCCAAGAAAAGGTTTGTTATCTCTTTTTAAATTATTTAAAGAACCTGAATTGTTCGAACGTTGGAATGAATTGGGTTCTCTTCTTCCTTTTTTTAGGAATCATACAGTACTTTTTTCGTATCAACAAGAGCCATGGAAATTTCCGCAAACAACTTTTGAACGCGTCAAGATACACATAAAGCGAAGATATCAACTTTTGTTGTATTATTATTATTTATTTTACTTGGCACACAAAGAAGGCTTACCCATTATTAGGCCAGTTTTTTACGAGTTCGACACATTAGAGGACGACGAAAAATTAAAAGACCAATTTTTTATAGGAAAAAACCTATTAGCATGTCCAGTATTATATCCAAACCTTAATAAACTTTCTGTATTTTTACCACCTGGTTCTTGGTACGAATTCGAAACTAGTAAACTTTACAATGGAAATCGTTGGGTAGAATTTTCGATAGAAAGGGGATATTATCCTTTATTTGTTCGCGGAGGTACAATACTTCCTATTGTTTATCCTGGAATCAACGCAGAGCAAACGTTAAAAAACGAAATCTTTTTGGAAATCTATCCAGAGAATCAAATGCAAGGTTATTTATATTTAGACGACGGTTTAACGATGAATTATCATCATTCAAACTTTTTTGCTGTTATAACAGGAGAAAGAGAAAACAATGGAGATATTCACTTAAAATACGAAATCATCAATAAAACCTTTACACCAGAACAAAACACGGTAAAATTACGCTTGCCAATTGCCTATAAATATATCTATTTTAAGAAAAAGAAAAAAAATGCGATTCAAAGAGATTTGTTTGCAGAAGATAGAAAATTTAGTATATCGGAGTTTAGTCTGCCACTATTAGAAAATTGGGAAGTTAGTATAACAATAGATAGATAAAATATATGAGCATTCAAAACGAACAAATATCAGAAAAATTGGTCCAACAAAAGTTTTATATTCGAGGGAATTATCAAGAATTGTTGAATTATACATACGACGGAGAGAAAATCCATCTCGAAGAAGAGGAATGGAAACAATTCTTGAATGAATGGCAGTATTATATTATAAGAAATAAAGGTACAGAAAGAGCATTTACCGGAAGTTATTATAAAAATCATCAAGAAGGAATTTATACTTGTTTAGCATGTGGTTTACCATTATTTGAATCTAACGCGAAATATGATTCTGGCAGTGGTTGGCCTTCTTTTTATCAACCCATAAAAAAAGAAAATGAGCCATTAAGAATTCAAGAGGAAATCGATTTATCTTATGGAATGATTCGAACCGAGATCATGTGTAATCGTTGTGGTGGACATTTGGGGCATGTATTTCCCGATGGACCGCGTCCTACGGGCCTTCGTTATTGTGTTAACTCTGCTTCTATACGCTTTGTTGCTAAGTAGTTAGAATCATTTCTTCGATAGGTAATGGTTTAGATAATAAAAAACCTTGACAATAATCTATATTAATATTTCTTAAAAATTCTAATTGTTCTTGGGTTTCGATTCCTTCTGCAATAGTTTTTAAACCTAATTGTTCAGATAAATTATAAATTGTTTTTATAATTGTACTTGATCTTTTCTCTTGATAATTCTGAATAAAGATTTTATCGATTTTAATGTAATCAACATCTAAGTCCATAATATATCTTAAAGAAGAATAACCTGTTCCAAAATCATCAATAGAGATTTTTAACCCAATATCTTTAAGTTTTTTTATTGTTTGTTTTGCATATTCAAAAGATTCTATGTAAGAACTTTCTGTTAATTCAATTGTAAATCGACTTAGATCTAGTTGAGAATCTAAAAATATTTGTAAGATTTGATCTACTAAATAATCATCATTAAAACTAACTGTGGACAAATTAATAGAGAATGTTTTATCTTTCGCGATAAACAATTTTTCTTTGTAGGTTTTTAGAAAATGTTTGATTAAAGAAATTTCGAAACTTTTAATCAAACCCGATTTTTCTAATAAAGGAATAAATTGAATTGGAGAAATATTGCCATATTGTTTATCATTCCATCTCGATAAAACCTCGTATCCAGAAATCTTTAAATCTTGAATTCTGTAATAAGGTTGAAATACCAGATAAAATTCGTTCTCGAAATTCGAATAATCATGTTTTTGTTGAATTAATAAGCTAAACTTCGATTTTTCTTCCAAGGATTTTTGATAAAACTCTATATTTTTTATATTTTCTGTTTTACTTTTTTTTAAAGATAATTGAGCTAATTGATAGATAGAATTTGCATTTTCTGAATCGTTTGGATAGATAGAAACACCACAATGAAAGTTTAAGTAGAATTCCAAATGATGAATTTGAACCTTCTTGTTCAAAGAATAAAATACTTCTTGTAGCCAATGTTTTGGGTTTTCTTTATGTTCATCAGGAATTTGTATAAAGATTCCAAATTCATCTGAACGAATTCGCGAAATTACTGCATTTTGTTTTTGATTAAAATGATTCATTAGATTTTTACTAAATTCCTTTAAGATTAAATTAGCAAAATCTTTGTCAAAAAAAACGTTTAAATCCGTAAAATTCTGGATATCTAATAATATACAGGCAAACGCTTTATCTTTGTTATTATTTATAAAATTAGTTAAATAATTCAAGAAGATGGATTCGTTTGGTAAATTTGTTAAAGGATCAAAAAAATCTATTTCTAAAGTATCTAATGTTTTATCTTTATTTGTTTCGAACCCAATAGAAATAAATTTTGTTTTATTGTCGTAGGTTTCTATGGGAATAATAAATTGTTTTATAAAAAATAATTCTCCTTGTTTATTCTTGTTCACAAAAACAGAAGTAAATGGTTGATGATTTTTTATTTTATCCCAAAGCGATTTAAAAAATATTTCAGGTTGAATACCAGATTTAAAAATACTGGTTTTTTTTCCAATTAGTTCTATGCTACTATAGCCAGAGATTTTAGAAACATAGGGACTAACATATTCGATTATTCCATTTTTGTCTGTAATCAAAAACCAGATTTTTCCTAATTCAATTGCAGAAAAGAGGTTAAAAGAATGCTTATAATTTTCGAAAAACTTCATTAAAATCGAAAGATTTCTTTGGAAGGAATAAAACCTATCAAAAAAAGCATTGATAAAATAATCGGATTTTTGTGTAAAAAGGCAAATCAGAATACTTTCTTCGTGATTAATGGGAGTTCTTAGTATTAAATAAGATTTGATTTGGTTTTGTTTTAGGGATTTTTTTAAATTCGCCGAAAAATAATTGTTTGTTTCTTCTATGTTATTATTTACATAGATAGAAGTTTGTTTTAATTTTTCGATATCTATATGATGGTTTAAATCGTATTCTACCTGATCGAATCGAAAATCAAAATTATCCGAAAAAGAGATGAGTTTAATAAAGCTTAAATTCTTGTTAAAAATAGCAGTCCAAATAAAGACAAAATCGCTGTAATTGTTTAAATGCATATGAATATCTTTTAGAATTTCTTCGATAGATTTAAACTGAAAGATACACTCATAAATTCTATCCAAGATAATTTCTATTTCTTTAAGAGAATAAGGTTTTGGTGAAAGTTCGTTAAGCATTGAATATCCTTTTTGTTAAATAAAGCTTTTTTAGTTGTAAATCAAGATTTTTTTTAAGTTTTATGATTTTTTTCTATTTGTTGGGATGCTAATCTATCGGCAATTTTGTTTTTTTCTCTTGGTATGTGAACAATTCTATGTTGAGGAAAAAGAGAAAGTAAAGCTTTAACCTTTTCGTGTATTTCTTTTAGGTTGGAACTTTTTATCTTGTATTCTCCTAAAAGTTGTTTTACTACTAGTTCTGAGTCTAAAAAGATTTCTAAAAAATAGAATTCGGGATTGGTAATATGTTTTAATACTTCTTCTAAACCAAAAAGTAATGCACTATATTCGGCAAAATTATTGGTATTAATTCCTAAGCCTTTACTGATTTCGAATAAGGGTTGATCATCTATATATGCAACAGCACCTGCACCAGCTGGCCCTGGATTTCCTTTCGAAGCACCATCACAGTATAGTTGTATGGTCTTTAAAAAAAGATCATTTTTACGAGAATTCATTGTACTTTATCCCAATATTCTTTTTTTGCTTTTACATGATCCGAATAGTTTTTAGAAAAGTAATGTTTTCCATCTTCTATGCGTACAAAAAAAAGATAATCCGTATTCGCTGGGTAAAAGGCTGCATATATTGCTTGATATCCTGGGTTAGATATGGGAGTTGGCGGAAGTCCTTTATATCTATAAGTATTGTAGGGAGAATCGATCTCTAAATCCTTTAAGGTTAATTTTTTCTTCGGATCTTTAAGAATATATTGTATGGTTGGATCTGCCTGGAGCTTCATTTTTTTCTTTAAACGATTGTAATAAACACTTGCCATTAAAGGTAATTCATCTCTATGGACAGCTTCGCGTTCAATAATAGATGCAATAATAACCTTTTCGTAGATTTCTTTGGGATTGATGCTCTGATAGTTAGGATAAATTTTTGCTAATTTTTCGTAGAACATTTTTATCATGATTTCGTGGATTTGTTGAATTTTTAATTGTGGGTCGATTGTATACGTTTCGGGAAATAAGAATCCTTCGGTAGTTGGACCAGCAATTCGATATTTTTCTAGAATTTCTTTATCACTTGTTAAATCCAGAAATTCTTTTTTGTTAGAAATAAACTGCTGTTCTTTAAAATAATCTGCAATTTGTTCGTTTGTCCAACCTTCTATAATGGTAAACTGAATCATTTTTACTCTACCAGAATGTAAGAGATCTAATATTTCCCAAGAGGACATTTGTGTATCGATTTCGTAAACCCCTGCTTTGATGTTCTTTGCTTTACCAGTAATCTTGGCTAAAATTTTAAAATAGAGTTCGCTTTTTATTAGGTTTTTTTCTTTTAGTTTTTCTGCAACATAGCTTAATGATTTTCCTTTGGGAACGGTAAAAAGAATTTTTTGAGATGCTTCGTTAGGCGACAAATTACCGTAAAGAATGAATGTTATTCCCAAAATGATCAAAAATATGCTTATGTAGATATGCTTTTTCATAGGTTAATGCCTTTTTTGTTTTAATGATTGAACTTTATAATCTGGTCTTAGGTTGGAGGGCCTTTCGATGAGTTTTTTTTGTAATTCGTACATTTTTGCATTTTTTAAAAAAGTAGAAAAAGAGGAAGCAACAGCAATCGTAAAACCAGCAAATCCATCGAGAAATCCTAGTTTAAAAACATAAATTTCTAAAAATTTCACGATAGGTTTATAGATACATTTTAAAATACTAAATCTTTTGTTGCGATGATACCGATTAAACGCAACAATAGAAGAAAATTTATTGATTGTATCGATTTGATGAGATAAATCTTTAAAACTGTAATGGATAATATCTCCTTTAAGTTTTCCACCTTTCCCTTTGATTTCTATGTAATCGTGGGGATTTTCTCCTACCCATACAGCGAAATCTTTCTTAAAGAGTCTATATCGCCTTTGTGGATACCACCCACTATGATAGATAAACCTTCCTAGATGATAAGTTAAGCGAGGAATTTTAAATCCATTATATTGATTCATTCTTTCGGGCTGTTTTTTTAATTCTAATATTTCGTTTTTTAGTTTTGGCGAAATGCGTTCGTCCGCGTCCAAAGAAATTACCCATTCATACTTACACAATGTTAAGGCACGATTTTTTTGTTCTACGTGTCCATCAAATTCATGTTGATAAAACTTTACTTTAGAGAATGATGTTGCAATTTCTTTTGTTTTATCTGTACTAAAAGAATCTAGGACGATGATTTCTTCACAAATTTCATAGAGCGATTCGATACAATCCTTGATGTTTTTTTCTTCGTTGTAAGTAATGATAGCTCCACTGATTGGTACCATAACTATTCTTCTTTATAAATGGGTTTTCGTTTTTCTTCGATGGATTGGATTGCTTCGAGAAAATCTTTTGTTGTATAATTTAAAGATTGACTTAAAGATTCTAATTCCAATGCTTCTTCTAAGGATTGCACTTTATAAAGATTTTTCTTTAACATTCGTAAAGGTTGAGGTGCATTCATAGAGATTTCTTTAGCAATTTCTATGGTTTTTTCTAGAATCTCTTCGCGAGAAAAAAGTCCATGGCATAATCCCATTTTGTATGCTTCTTCTCCATTGATGACTTTTCCCGTAAACAATAATTCTTGTGCATAGTGTAAACCTGCAACTTCTTTTACTAAAAAGCTTGAACCCATTCCAGGATGGATTCCAATCTTTACAAAATTAAAAGCATATTTTCCATCTGGAACAAAATATCTTAGATCACATGCCAATGCTAAGGATAAAGAAGCACCAATTGCGTGACCATTCACAGCTGCAATAACGATAAAAGGACATCTTCGAACTTCTAAAAAAAGATTATAAAAATACTTCATAAATTTTTGGTTTTCTTCTTGGGGTTTAGTTGCAAAACTTTTTAACAATTCCAAATCACCACCACTAGAAAACACATCGTTTTTCCCAGTTAGAATTAATACACGAATCAGGTTTTTTTCGGAACTAATTTCTTTGAGAGTTTTGTTAAATTCTTGTCCCATTTCTAATGTCATAGAGTTACGTGTTAAGGGATTATTAAAATAAAGGATTGATATATAAGAATCTATTTTTTTTAGGTCGATTAAAGACATCGTTTACTCCTCTATGTCTGGGGGTTCGTCTAAGGTAGAATGCAAATGTTCAATACTCTTTTTATGGGTTAAAACAAGATACAATGTCCAACCAAAAAATATCGATACAAACGATATGGAAGTAATCATAATAATCCAGCCACCTATGGTCATTTTTAAACTCCTTTATTTTCTTTTTTCCAGTTTCTATTGGCTTGTACAATTAGCAAAATAAAAAATATGCTTAAAAGTACAACGAAAAAGAAGGTAAATCTTGCAGTTGTGTTTGTTTGTAAAGTTTGTATGTAGGAAGGAAGTTTTTGGTATAGCCAAGAAATAAAAACGATCAACAAATAACTAGGAGAGACATATTTAATTACAAATTTAAAAATTTTAGGTATTTTGATTAATGAACCTTTGTGTGCTTCTTCGTATACCTTGTCTACTCCGAAAATCCAGGCACCAATGATAATTTGAATTGTAGCTAATACATAAATACCAAATGTTCCGATCCAAAAATCCATGTTATCTAATGCGACTAAGTCCTTCGAAAAATATATTACGAACAAAGAACCAATCAGCGTTATAAACGATAACAAAGAAATACTTGTTCTTCTATTGGTTTTTAGTCCTTCTTCAAAAAAAGCAATGGCAGGTTGTAGCATAGAGATAGAACTGGTGATTGCGGCAATAAATAATAATAAAAACCATAGAAACCCGAATAATTGTCCTATGGGCATTTTTTCGAATACATGGGGTAATGTAATAAATCCTAATTGAAAAACACTATCGCTAATACCTTCTTTTCCTAAAAATACAAAAGCAGCAGGAATTGTTATTAAACCACCTAACGCGACTTCTGCAAAAGTATTTCCAGCAGCAGATGTAGAGGCTGATAAAATCACATCATCGTTCTTTTTTAAATAACTTGCATAAGTAATAATGACACCAAACCCAACAGAGAGAGAAAAAAAGATTTGTCCAGCAGCTGCTAACCACATATCTGCATTCATTAAGGATTCTATAAAACTTTTTTCTGATGTTGCTGGATTCCACATAAATCCTAAACCATTTAGAAGATTTCTTTCTGGATAATTGAGATCTGGCGTTCCTAAGGTTAAAACGCGTCCTAAGATGATCAATGCAATTAAAAATAACAAAGGAATGCCAATTTTACTAATCATTTCTATCCCTTTTACTAATCCTCGGTAAATAATCCACATATTCAAAAGATAGCAAAGTAATATAAAAAACAAAATAGGGGTATGATTGGAGTCAAAAACAATACCATCTTGTTTCATTCCAGTAAAGTTCGTAAAAAATTCGATATAAGCATTCCCTCCCTGAAACAACGGAAATGTACCAATTAAATATAAATAAGCATAGTACAAACACCATGCTTCTATTAAAATGTAATACATAAAAATTCCAACGGGAACGAGTAATCCCAAAAACCCTAAATAAGGTGATATACGATTATTCCATAAAATTCGAAATATACCAGGGGTTGAATGAAATCCTTTTTGTCCACCATATCTTCCAATCGTCCATTCCAACCAAGCTATGGGAATTCCAAGAAAGATTAATGCAAAAAAATAAGGAATCATAAAAGTTCCCCCTTCGTATTTTGCTGCAAGTCCGGGAAAACGAATAAAATTACCTAGTCCAATAGCGCTTCCCATTACTGCGAGCACAACACCAATCAAGGAACCCCATTTTTCTTTTTTCGATGATTGCATAGTTAATCCTCCAACTTTTAATTATTTTTGAATTTTAATTTCTATTATTTCGTCAAGATTTTTATTATACGAAATGCGATGCTAACGATATTTAATAATCCATCTTCGTATTTAAGTTTAACTTCTTAATCATAAATTTAGAAAAATTGATAAAATTATTGATAAAAAGTTAAAAAAAATTGACATAAAAAAAAGAAAAAATTAAAATATAAATTATTAAAATTAAATTTTAATATATTTTATGACGAAAATAAACGTAGGTTAAGGAGAATATATGCGAAAATGGAGCGAGCTAAGCGAAAAGGAGCAAAGCGAAATAGAAAAACGATATAAAGCAGGGGAAAGTCCAACAGATATCGCAAAAGATTATAATTTAAAACCAAAGCAAATATCCGATCAAGCATATAGAAAAAATTGGAACGCAAATATGAAAGAGCAAAAAAATACCAAAAAAACAGCAGCAAAGAAGACTGCAAAGAAAACAGCTAAAAAAACTGCTAAAAAAGCGGCGAAAAAAACAAAAAAATAAAAAAATAAGGATAAAAAATCGGAGTTTTTTTTAGTTTTTCCGATTTAGATGGGTTCTATTTCTTACTTGCTTTTTTAGTGGTACATTAGATTTTAGTTTTAATGAACCGTTATATACTTTTTTTATTCGTTTTCTTTGTCCTTTTTGCATGCAAAAGTTCGCAAAAGCAGGTTGTTGTTGAGAATACAAAAAAAGAAAATCAAACAAAAGAAGAACAAGCTTATCTAGGGATCATTTATGTAGAAACGATTTCTGGTGTTCAAATCGCGGATGTATTTCCTGATAGCCCAGCACAGAAATCCGGTTTAGAACCAGGCGATATTATTATATCTGCGAATGGTTATCCTATCGTTGGTCGTTATACACTTAAAGAAAATATATTCTCATTAAAGCCAGGCACAGAAGTAGTATTAGAAGTAGAAAAAATCAATGGGAAAAGGGTTTTACTTAAAGCTGTATTAGAACCAATGCCAGAAAAGTACAAGAAATATTATAAAGAGGCAAATTAAGTATGCATTATACCAATCCTGTTAAAGATTTAGATAAAAAGGATGTGGAGACATTGATTTTGTTGGCGATTCAGGAAGATGCACCCAATGGAGATGTGACATCCGAATCTATTTTTAGTAAAGAAGATCTTGCAGATGCTCAGTTAATAGCCAAAACGAATGGTATCTTTTGTGGGAAGAGAATCACAGAAATTTTATTAGATATTTTTAATGATTTTGCAAATTATCATATAAAAATTCTTAACTCTTACGAAGATGGTAAATCTTTCCAAGAAAAAGAAATTTTGATGGAATTAAAAGGAGAATTGCCAGGTCTTTTAAGAATTGAACGAATCTTGTTAAATTTTGTTCAGTATTTAAGTGGAATCAGTACACTAACTTATCAAACTGTAAAGAAAGCGAAAGAAGTTGGTGCAGAAATTTACATACTTGATACGCGTAAAACTCTTCCTGGATACAGAAAATTAGCAAAATATGCAGTATATCGTGGTGGTGGTTTTAATCATAGAATCAATCTGTCCGAAATGGCTATGATTAAAGATAATCATATTGCAGCAGCTAAAAGCATAAAAAATGCTGTGGAAAAGATCCGCTCTAAACATCCAGAAATTCCTATCGAAATAGAAGTAGATACCGTTGATCAATTAGAAGAAGCATTATCCACGAAACCAAAGGTGATTCTTTTAGATAACATGAATATTCAACAAATCAAGCATGCAATAGAAAAAATTCATCAAATATGTTTAGAAAAAAAACTGCCTATTCCTTTTATAGAAATATCTGGTGGTTGGAAACCCGATGATTTGCATCTACTAAAAGACATAAAAAATGTTGGAGTAAGTATGGGCTTTTTAACCCATAGTGCAAAGTTTTTAGATATCAGCATGGAAATTGTTTGAATGAATCAACAAAATATTCAACAGCTTTATCAATTAGCAAAGGTATCCGAACAAAATCGCGATTGGTCTTCTGCATTAGATTATTATCAAAAGCTATATCAATTAACGAATCAACCTTCTCTTCTTGGTAAAATTGGTTTTATTTATTCTCAGTTAAGAAATCATGAACAATCTTTTTTGTACTATCAAAAATATTTAAATTTCGAAAAAAGCGATTGGGCAGCATATTATAATATTGCTGTGGAATCTGTCCATTTAAAAAAATTCGAAAAAGCAATCCAGTACTTAAAAAAAGCGATATTACTCCAACCCCAAAACCTTAAAAGTTATTTACTTATAGGTTATATCTACGAATTGCTAAGTCAATACGAAGACGCGATAAAGTATTTTAATCATGTTTTAAAACTTGATCCTCATAATAAGGTTGCTGTAAAAGGAATTTTATTTTCTTTAATTCAATTGAAAAAATACGAAACCGCTCTAAAAATTTGCGAGAAATACTTAAAAATTTATCCAGAAGACTTGATGTTAAAAAACTTTCATGCGGGAATACTTTTTGAATTGGGAAAAACTGATGCTTTCTACGAAGAAGTCAAAGAAATTTCAGAAAAAGATAAGCGATATAAATCTTTCGAAGAATATGTGCAAAAAATTCAACAAGAAAGAAAAGACGAATATAAAGAATTTTTAAACGAAATCCAAGAAAAGATCCTTCAAAAACAACAAGAATTAGAACAAAATGAAGATACAAAAACCTATTTGGATTTAAGCCTCCTTTCTTTATTTTCTGGCAACAAAGACGAAGCTTTGAACTATTTAAAAAAAGCGTTGGACTTTGGTCAAAAAGATTGATTGATTGTTTGTATGGAAAAAATCCAAGAAATCATCTTACAATTATTTTTATCTATATTTTTGGGGGGAATTATCGGAATCGATAGAGAATTAAAAAGAAAACCAGGTGGCTTACGAACGCATATTTTAATTTGTTTAGGTTCAACATTTTTGATGATTATTTCTAAACATGCTGCAGGGAATTTAGGAGATCCAACGCGAATTGCTGCTCAGGTAATATCGGGTATTGGATTTATTGGTGGTGGTGTTATTATGAAATATGGCTTTAACATCAAAGGAATTACTACCGCTTCTACTATATGGGTTGTGACTGCAATAGGTTTGGGAATTGGTCTATCCATGTATTGGGAATCGATATTGCTAACACTCTTTTCGTTAGTTGTCCTGTTATATGTTAATAGACTAGAACATCGTTTTTTTAAAGGCGACGAATCAAAAATTTTATTGATTGATTTAAAAACTACCACCGTTGATGATGAAGATATTCGAAATGTTCTAAACCATTATCAATTGATGAATAAAACATTAGAAATAGAAAAAATCATTCCAAAAAACAAAACCCGATTTAAATTTTTAATCTATATCCCAAGGAATTTAGAATTAGACCATGTTATTAGGGAATTGACCAAAATAAAAAAGGTACAGAAAATTGCAATAGAAGATCCCAATTAATAACCAGGTTTTCTTAACATTTTGAACATATTATTCTTGTATGCCTCTACACCTGGTTGATCAAAAGGATTTACATCAATCGTTAATGCAGAGATTCCACATGCATATTCGAAAAGATAGATCAATCCGCCTAGATGATATTCGTTTAATACTGGAATTTCTATTGTAAAATTGGGAACTCCACCAGAAATATGAGCACTTCTTGTCGCTTGTAATGCTGTTCGATTGATATAATTCAAAGATTTTCCCGTTAAATAGTTTAGTCCATCGCTATCATCTTCTTGAGAAAATAACTCTAAATCATCGTCTTCTTTTATATCTATTAGGGTTTCGAAGATATTTCTTTCTCCTTCTTGTATCCATTGTCCTAAGGAATGTAAGTCTGTTGTAAAAATATTCGAAGTAGGGAAGATTCCTTTATAATCTTTTCCTTCGGATTCTCCGTAGAGCTGCTTCCACCATTCCAATATATAAAATAGTTCTGGTCTGTATGTTGCTAATATTTCTATGTTTTTTTTGGTCGCATAATTTAGGTTTCTGTATAAAGCGTATTGAAGGGCTGGGTTTTTTTCTAATTCGTTTTCTTTTCTTATAATTTGTTCGATAAAATATGCCCCTTCTAATAGTTTTTTTATATCTACATCCATTAAAGCTAAAGGAATTAAACCCACAGGAGAAAGAACAGAATACCTGCCACCTACATCATCGGGAACAACATCGCTCATCAATTGATATTTTTTTGCTAAATTTCGTAAAGTTCCTTTTTCTTTGTCTGTAATTACAATAATTCTTTTCGAGATTTCTTTTTCGCCAAATTTTTCGATTAGTTTTTTGTATAAAAAGCGAAAGGCAATTGCTGGTTCTGTGGTAGTCCCACTTTTAGATATTACAACTAATGCAAAGTTTTTGTTTTCTAGGTAGTTTAATAAATGTTTTAAATATCGGCTTGATAGATGATGCCCAGCAAAAATGATTTCTTTTTGTTTTTTTTCGAAAGGTATACTTAATGCTTCTATGATTGCGCGAATTCCTAAATAGGATCCTCCAATTCCAACAGAAATAATTGTATCGTATTTATTAAACAATGTTTTAAATTCTTCGTATTTCGAAATATGTTGTAATTCCTTTTCTGGTAAATCCATCCATCCTAAAAATTGGGAACCTTTGCAGGTTTTTTCTTCGATTTGCTTTTTGGCTTGAACAACTCTTTTTAAAATATCGTACGTAAGTTTTTCTCCATAAAAATCTTTATAGGAATTTATATTGGTTTCTTCGCTTTCTAAGAAATATGTTTTTAATGTCATAATAAAGTTTATATTTAATTTCTTTTTTTAAGAATCAATAATTTTTTGACAATGTAAATTAATAAATTATAAAGTAAAAAATACATAAATCTATGCTAAAAAAATATGCAATCATCAATTTTAAAGGTGGTGTAGGGAAAACTACCATTACATGGTTGCTCGGCAGTTACTTGCATCGTTATAGAAATAGAAAGATTTTGTTGGTAGATTTAGATCCTCAAATGAGTCTTACGTTAGGTTTAACGTTAAACGAAAAAGGATTTTTTCATCAAACCTATCGCGAATGGTTAAACCTTCGAATAGAAAAAAAAGAAACGATTTTTTATTTAATGGAGCATTACTACAAAAGATTACAAATACAAAAAGATATTCGCGATTATATTTTCGAAATTCAACCTAATTTTTATTTATTACCATCGAACGAAAAACTCTATTTTATCGAATTAATGAATTACGAAAGAAAGCGATTTAAAATGTTTATACAAATTATTATAGAAAAATTAAATCAAGATTTTAAGTTTGATGTTGTTTTGTTTGATTGTCCCCCCAATTTTACCAACCTTACTTATTCTGTTTTTGAATTTATCGACGAGATTTTAATACCATGCAATCCAGATATTTATGCTAAGATAGGAGTAGATTTATTGATTTTTACATTAAAAAAGCTTATTTCCAAGTTTGATTTAACAAAAAAACAATATATTTTTTATCTTTTTTTGAATAAAGCACGTTTATTCCTAAAAGAATTTACACAAGAAACAAATTATTTTTATCATCAATTAAAATTATTAGAAAATAATCAAAGCGATTTTAGCATAAAGGTTTTAAATACCTACCTACCCGAAAGGGTAGATATTAAAAGATCTTTACAGAATTTTCAATTTCCAGAAGAATTCAAGGATTATTTTGATTCCCTTTCTAAAGAAATCAACCTTGAACCGTAATTTTGATCTAACGCGATTTTTATAAATTCCCCAATTTTTAGAATTTTTACAGATTTATTAGAAGAGCTATTTTCTTTTTTCCAGTTTTCGTATGATTCTTTTAAACGCTTAGGTGGTAAGTCCATAGGTTCTTCTGCTAAAAAGAATGTCCCCCAGTGGATTGGAAATAAAACGTCAGCATCCAAATCTAAAAATGCGCGAAAGGCTTCTTCTGGGTTTACATGAACTTCTCGCATAAACCAACGCGGTTCAAAAGCACCAATGGGAATCAGTGCAACATGGGGTTTCCCTATATGGTCGTGGATTTCCTTAAAAAAGGCTTCGTATCCTGTATCGCCTGCAAAATAAAAATTAAACTGATGTTTTGTATCTTCGACGAACCAACCACCCCATAAAGTTTTATTTCTATCCCACAGGGAGCGTGCAGAAAAATGTCTTGCTGGTGTACAATAGATTTTAAAATCAAAAATTTCTACATATTCCCACCAGTCTAATTCTACAATTTTTTGAATTCCCCAGTCTTTAAGAATTTCTCCCACTTTTAATGGCACAAAGAAGATGGGATCGTGGATTTGATGAATTGTCTTAATGGAATTTTCGTCTAAGTGATCATAGTGATTATGAGAAATTAATACAAAATCGATTTTTGGAATATCTTTGATTTGAAATGCTGGTGGCTTATGCCTAATGGGACCTGCAAAGGATACAGGGCTTGCTCTATCGCTAAATTGTGGATCAGTAATAAAAGTAAATTTTGGTCCTTGAACTAATACGGTGGAATGCCCAACCCACCAAAATTTATACTCACTCGAAGAGTTCTTTAAATCATCTAAGTTTACAGAAATAGAATCTGCTGGCACAATTTTACTTTTATCTTCGCCAGTAATTAATTTATTCGAAATCCAAAAAAAAGATTTAAAAAAAGGTCTTTCTGGACTTGGATAAAGATTTTTAAATCCATCTTCTGTATGGTGTTTTTTGTTGTAAATGTTTAATTGTTGTACTTTGGGAATTGGGTGCATAGAATGTTCCTTCGTGTTGATATAGCTTGAACAAGATATTAGCATAGAGAATGCAAAAATGATTTGGGTTTTTTTCATTAAAAAATGAATTAAATAAATATTCATTTACACAACAATAAAAATTTTTTTTGTGAACATAAAAATTAATATGTTATCCTATAAATTGATTACTGGTTTGATTTATCCTTATATAATTGTCTTCCTTATTGCTGGTTTATTTCTTTTGTTTTATTATAAATTTTTGGTTCTAAGATTTCCTTTACTATCTTTAAAGATTTTGTCTGGCGCATTGGATTGGAAAGGATCCAAAGGTAAAATTACACCAGGTAAAGCATTCTTTTCTGGGATATTAGGATCATTTTTTCCCGGACAATTGTTGGGGCTAATCGTTGCGTTAGCTTTTTCTGGACCAGGAATCATTCTTTTAATATGGATAGTTCATTTTTTACAAGCATCGATTGAATTTGTACTTTCCACAGTGAGTTTTAAGTTTAGAATTCGAAATCCTAACGGGAACTTAGAAACCGGATTGCTATTAGGTATAGAACGATTTTCTCGAATTCGTTGGTTTGGGTTTGTTTATGCTATTTTTTTTGTTGTTTTAAGTATACTGTATGGGTTTTGGGATTTATCTTTTCTACACATTTTGAGTAATTCAAAATCGTTAAAACATCCTTTGTTGTTGGACTCTAATAGTTTAATGATATTGTTTATTATTTTTATGATATTGATTTTTAATGGTGGTATTCGTAGAATTGGTCTTTTTGCAAAAATCGTTGCATATACAATGATTTTATTAATTATTCTTATCGGAGTATCTTATAAAAAAAGTTTAGAACTATTTCCTTTGGTTTTAACACAATTTATAGATTTATTTTCTAATACTCAAAATATAAAAATAACCTTATTTTCTATTGTAATTTATTCGATTTTATCCGAAATTCCTAGCCCCAAATTAAATCTATTTTCTGGATATGTTAGAACTGATCATGCAGCAAAACAAGGAATTGCTACAATCATCTATCCGTTAATTCAATCCATCATTGTATTTTTATTGATGGGAACAATCTATGAATTTATTCAAAATGCAAAAATTCAGATACAAGACTTAAATGAAATTCATGTAGTACTTTCACAAATTCACATGCAATTGTTGGAATCGTTAATTCTATCTCCATCGCGAGAATTATACATCAATTTTTTGGTGTATTTTTTGATCATTTTAATTCTTTTTTCTTCTTTTTTAACCTGGTTTTTTTCTGGAAATATGATTTTAAGACAAATTGCCTATCGTTTTAAATTCCCTAATTTTTACCCAACATTAAGCATTTTTATCTATATTTATTTAATTTTTTTTATCAATTGGGAATTATATGAATTATATAAAAATTTTTATATTATTTTTATATTTGTTTCTGGAATTGTTTCTATACTAACGATTATTTTTGCTTTAATATATTATAATTTAGGAAAGTACGAATTAACGAAATATCAAGAATCTTACCAAGGTGGTATTGATTTATCCCGAGATCTCTATGTAATGATTTTTTCTATCATTCCATCGAATTTGTTATCGAAGCTTTTTGGTTTGATAAGTTTGATTCAATTCCCTCAGCCAATCATGTATTGGATAATACTAGGTTTTACTAAATTATACAAGATCGATTTGAACGAGGTAAAAAACGATATAAAAAGTTTTAAAAATTTAAATGAATTTTTTATACGAGAATTAAAAGATGGTATTCGCAAAATCGATAAAGGGAAAAAAATTATTGTATCTCCCGTAGATGCTTTATTAAGTCGTAGAGGAACAATCCAAGAAGGGTTGATGATTCAAACCAAAGGGATTTATTACACATTAAAAGATTTGTTGGGAGATCCCGACTACATACCCTATTTCGAAAACGGCAAATATTGTGTGTTGTATTTAAGTCCCCAAGATTATCATCGAATCCATGCACCATTTGATTGCGAAGTAGAAGGGTATACGTATTCGCCTGGTCATCTATTTCCAGTAAACGAACCAGCTGTTGAAGGTTTGTATGGTCTTTTCCCCAAGAATGAACGTTTAACAACCTTTCTAAAAACAAGGTATGGTCGAATTGCTATGGTTAAGGTAGGTGCAACAAATGTAGGGAAGATTCGCGTAATGTACGATTCAATCCAAACAAACACTTGGATAAGAAGAAAAAAAGCAATCCAATATAAACACAAAATCATTTTTAAAAAAGGTCAAGAAATTGCTCGATTCGAAATGGGTTCTACGGTGATTCTAATTTTCGAAAAGAACAAAGTAGAATTTTTAGAAGAAGCACCAGAAGGAATAAAAGTAAAATTAGGTCAAGCCATAGCAAAATTTGAATAGACAATAAAAAATAAAACATTTACTTGACCAAACTATGAGAGAAATCATTAAGTTGGAATCAACAGCAAAGACAGGTTTTTTTTATACAACAACAAAAAATAAGAAAAAGCAAACAGAAAAAATAGAAGTTAGAAAATACGATCCAATTGTCCGAAAACATGTTAAATTTGTAGAGAAAAAAATCAAATAATTTATAATGCATTATAAATTTCGATCTAATGCTAAAATAAACCTTTTCTTAAAAATTTTGTACAAAAGGAATGATGGATATCATCAAATAGAAAGCTTTTTTTTACCTATTTCTATTGCAGATACAATCTACATAGAAATTGAGCAAGGTACTGCTCGTAATATAGAAGATATAAAATTTGAATCTATTAATTATATTCCATTAGAAAATCGACATCTTTTTGAGGAAGTTTCGGAACGAGGTAATATTAAAAATAATCTTGTTTATAAATTGTTCGAGAAACTGTTTCAACTTAACATTAAACTTCCCGTTTTAAAAATAAAAATTCTAAAAAGAATTCCTCCTGGTTCTGGTGTTGGTGGAGGTTCATCGAATGTTGCTACAATATTAAGATTTTTGATTCAACAAAATAGGTTGTCTTTTAATGATGCATTAAAGATTGCAGAAAGTATAGGTTCTGATATTCCTTTTTTTATTTATAATGTGCCTTGTTTTGTCACAGGAAGAGGAGAGATTGTAAAACCTATTGATAAAAAAAATTTATATAAT
Organism: Leptospiraceae bacterium; assembly: GCA_026418015.1. Lineage (GTDB taxonomy): Bacteria > Spirochaetota > Leptospiria > Leptospirales > Leptonemataceae > SKYB61. Next base: position 79,366 of record JAOACE010000015.1, read on the forward strand.
TTAGAAAATATTTACGGTATAATCAATTTTAACCAAAAATCTGTTTCTACAAAAGAAGCATATAAGGAACTAAAAAAGCCTTTACAAGAGGAATATCTTAAAATTTATGGACACAACACGAATTCTGGAAAGGCATTTTTTGATAAATCCTTTCTAGAAATGGGTTTTGATGATTTTCTTCATCGATGTGAAAATGATTTTGAGCGAATTACTTTAGAAAAAGAGCCTGAACTATTAAAAATAAAAGATTTGATGTTAAAAACTGAACCTATAAAAGTGTTGATGACAGGTAGTGGTTCTGCGATATTTTCTTTGTATAATACGAAAGAAAAAATGCTTGAAGCCTTAAAGCACTTAAAAAAAATAGATAATAAGCAAAGCATCTTCAAACCCTTTAAAATATACACTGGGCAGTCGCCAAGCGGTAAGGCATCAGATTTTGGTTCTGACATGCGGAGGTTCGAATCCTCCCTGCCCAGCCAATAATTCAATCATTGTACAAATATCATGGAAGCGAACGATAAATATGCAGTCGTATTAGCTGCTGGTAAAGGCACTAGGATGAAGTCTGATCTTCCAAAGGTTTTGATGGAAGTTGCAGACAAACCAATGATTTTACATGTTCTTGATAATTTATTGCCTCTGAATTTAAATCAAATCGTCCTTGTTGTTGGTTATAAAAAAGATTTAGTCATCGAAAGTGTAAAAGACTATATTTCGCGTAATTATGAATATTTTTTAGATAAAATATCTTTTGTTGAACAAAAAGAACAGTTGGGAACAGGTCATGCCTTTTTAATGGCAGAGTCAATTTTATCAAATAAAAAAGGATATGTTCTAGTTACTGCCGGGGATATGCCATTGATACAACCAAAATCTTTTTATCAACTCTTCGAAATTGTACACAAAAAACAATCGGCAGGTGCTGTATTAGGTTCGGTATTAGAAAATCCTACTGGCTATGGTAGACTTGTTAGAGATTCCCAAAATCTATTAGAAAAAATTGTAGAAGAAAAAGATGCAACAGAAGATGTAAAAAAAATCAAAGAAGTAAATACTGGGTGTTATGTGTTTAAACTACCCGAAATTTTTTCTATTCTAAAAGAAATCAAAAATAACAACAACCAAAATGAATATTATTTACCTGATGTGGTAGAAATTTACAGAAGAAAAAATCAATCATTTAGTGATTTGATTCTAAGAGATCATAGAGAAGCACTGGGCGCGAATACAAAAGAAGAATTAGAACAATTAAATTATATTTATCACTTGCTTTTTGCTTCTGGAAAAAAATATTGAACTAGATGAGTGAAAATATGAGCTACGAATTGTTGTTGATATCTGGGAATTCCAATAGACCCTTGGCAGAAGAGATCGCAAAGTATTTAAATCAACGATTAGCAGATGTGGTGATCAAAAAATTTTCTGACGGAGAAATTTCTGTTAAAATAAACGAAAATATCCGAGGTAAGGATGTTTTTATCATTCAACCAACTTCTGCACCTGCTAATGATCATATTATGGAGTTATTGTTAACTATCGATGCAGTAAGAAGAGCAAGTGCTAAAAGAATCACCGCTGTAATTCCTTATTACGGCTATGGAAGACAGGATAGAAAACCGGAACCACGTGTGCCAATTTCTGCTCGTCTTGTTGCAGATATTATTCAAGTAACAGGGCTAGATCGAGTACTTACGGTAGATTTACATGCAGATCAAATCCAAGGTTTTTTTCATATCCCTGTAGATAATCTATATGCTGCTCCCGTATTTATCCAATATCTAAAAGAATCCCATTTTAGTGAACCTGTTGTAGTTTCTCCCGATTCTGGTGGAGTAGAAAGGGCAAGATATTTAGCACGGCATATCAATGCAGGTTTAGCAATTATCGATAAAAGAAGACCTCAGGCTAATGTTGCAGAAATTATGAATGTTATTGGAGATGTAGAAGGTAAAGAATGTATTCTTTATGACGATATGATCGATACAGCAGGAACTATTACAAAAGCTGCAAAGGCTTTAAAAGATAATGGTGCAAAACGTGTGATTGCTTGTGCTACTCATCCTGTCTTGTCTGGTCCAGCAATTCAAAGAATTGAAGAATCTGTTCTTGACGAGGTAATTTTTTCTAATACGATTTACTTACCAGAAGAAAAAAGAATTAGAAAAATAAAAATCTTATCGATAGCAAAATTAATTGGAGAAGCAATCCGAAGAATTCATAACGAAGAATCCGTAAGTTCTTTATTTTTGTAATTTACAAATAGTATTATAAAAAAAAACTGACAAAATTGTAGTGGTATAATGGGAGAAATTAAGATGGAAAAGAAACTAAAAGCAGAGAAAAGAAATGAATTTGGAAAAAATGCTTCTGGTAGATATAGAAGACAAGGCAAACTGCCAGCAAATATTCTAGAAAAAGGTAAATCTATTCCTGTATTGTTAAATTATAATGAATTTATAAAATTATTAAATCATGGTCTTTTGCCATCGATGAAGATCGAAGTAGAGTTGGAAGGGGAAACCTTCTATGCTTTACCAAAAGAGATACAACGTGATCCTGTAACAGGGCAAGTTGTTCATGTAGATTTATACAAAATGACTCCTGGTCATAAATTTCATTTGAATATACCCGTTGAACTTGTAGGTGTTGCAAAAGGCGTAAGAGCAGGAGGAGCATTAGAACACTATGTACAAATCTTAAAAATTCGAACAACACCAGAAAATTTAAAAGAAAAAATCGAAGTAGATATTTCTAATTTAGATGTTGGACAAAACATTCGTTTATCTGATTTAAACCTTCCCAAAGAGTGGGATATCTTAGCACAAGGTAATCCAGTAATTTGTAAAATTTCTCAATCCAGAGCAACTGTTAAAGCACAAGAAAATGCTTAATAGTCAATCTATGAGCCTTTGCTCATAGATTGTATATAAATAGTACTTGACATATATTCAGTAGGAATTTTCCTCGATTTTAAATGAAATTAATCATTGGTTTGGGAAACCCAGGGGAAAAGTATCAAAATCGCAGATCTAACATTGGTTTTAAAATTTTAGATATTATCGCGAACAATAATAATATCGATATAAGAACAAAAAAGAAAAAATCCCTAATTGGTCGCGGTTCAATGGATGGTGAAGAAATCGTTTTATTAAAACCACAAACCTACGCTAATCTAACAGGCGAAGCTGCTTTATATATTGCTTCTTTTTTAAGAGTAAAACCGAAAGATATTATTGTTATAGTGGACGATGTAACATTGCCATTGGGTAAGATTGTTGTAGATATTAGTAAAGATGATCATGGACATCCAGGTATAACGAACTTAGCTCAATCGTTAAAATCGTGGGATTTCGTCAAAGTAAGAGTAGGTATTGCAAATAAAAAAACACCCACTATGAGTCGCGAAGAATTTGTTAATCAAGAGTTTGAACCACAAGAAAGTTTTAGGTTAATCAATATAATTAACGATGCTGAGTCTGCAATTCGAGAAATAGCACATACAAAAGATATTAAAGAAGTCATGGAAAAATTTAGTGTTTAACTTGACTAATAATAAATTTGTTTTTTATTAAAATTAATAATTTAAAATATTGAGAGGATAAAAAGATGAATCAGAGTTTACGTTTTATATTTTTTATATTAGGTTTTATAATCATTGTTTATCTATTCCAAAATGCCAATCAAGTAAGGACTTTCGAAACACCAGAACAAATCACCTTCTCTGAATTTCGAAAAATGATCACTAATAGTCCAGATGCTAAAGGAAGAATCTTTACAAAGAATGTCGAAATGAAAGGTTTCTTAGACGAAAATCCTTTTATCTTAAAGATTTCTCCTACGAGAATAGAAGGAAGATATGTAAGTAAAAATATATTAGATGTAGACAAAGAAGAAGATTTTATAAAGCTTAAAGCAAAAACGATTCCTTTTTATGTAGAAGTTCTGCCTGATGTTATCAACGAAGAACTCATTACAAGTTTAGAGAACAATAATATTTTGTATAAATTTGACAACCCACAAAAGGCTAGTTTTATCAATACGATTTTGGGAATAGTACCTTATGCATTAATCATTCTTCTACTATGGTTTTTTATGTTTCGTCAAATTCAAAGTACTGGCAATAAGGCATTAGCATTCGGTAAAAGTAAAGCTAAACTTCATGCAGAAGGAAAAACCAAAGTAACCTTCAACGATGTTGCGGGTTGCGACGAAGCAAAAGAAGAACTTAAAGAAGTGGTAGATTTCTTAAAAGATCCAAAGAAATTTCAGAACATTGGAGCAAGAATTCCCAAAGGCGTCTTGTTAGTTGGACCACCAGGTACAGGAAAGACCTTATTAGCAAAGGCTGTAGCTGGAGAAGCAGGAGTACCATTCTTTTCCATTTCTGGTTCTGATTTCGTTGAAATGTTTGTTGGTGTTGGAGCTTCTCGAGTTCGCGATTTATTCGATCAAGCAAAAAAGAATGCACCATGTATAATTTTTATAGATGAAATTGATGCTGTTGGTAGATTACGAGGAGCTGGTTTAGGTGGCGGACATGACGAGCGCGAACAGACATTAAACCAATTGTTGGTAGAAATGGATGGATTCGAAGAAAACGAAGGTATTATTGTAATAGCTGCAACCAATAGACCGGATATATTAGACCCAGCCCTTTTACGACCTGGTAGGTTTGATAGACAAGTGGTTGTAAATGCACCTGATGTTAAAGGAAGAGAAGAAATTCTAAAAATTCATGCTCGTAAGGTTCCTTTGGCTTCGGATGTTTCTTTGGCTCAAATTGCAAGAGGAACACCTGGTTTTACTGGCGCAGATTTAGCAAATTTAATCAACGAAGCAGCGTTACTTGCAGCAAGAAAGAATAAAAAGCGCGTAACACAAGAAGAATTAGAAGAAGCCAAAGATAAGGTTTTGATGGGACCAGAGAGAAGAAGTTTTCTTATTACAGATCAAGAGAAAGAAGTAATAGCATACCACGAAGGTGGCCATGCCTTGTTAGGTTCACTTCTTCCTTATGCAGAGCCAGTTCATAAAGTCACAATTATTCCGAGGGGTAGAGCATTAGGATTAACCCAACAACTGCCAGAAGGAGATAAGCACATTCATCCGAAAAAATATTGGTTAGATCGAATATGTGTATTAATGGGTGGATACCTAGCAGAAGAGTTGATTTTCGAAGATACTTCCACAGGGGCAGCAAACGATATACAAGTTGCAACCAATATTGCCAGAAAAATGGTTTGTGAATGGGGAATGTCAGAAAAATTAGGAACAGTTTCTTATACAACAGAGGATCATAATGTATTTCTTGCAAGAGATATTAGCCATCCAAGAAGTTTTAGCGAAGAAACAGCAGCACTTATAGATGCAGAAGTAAAAAGAATTATCGATGAACAATTAGATCGCGGAAGAGAATTACTCAAGCAAAACAGAGATAAACTAGAAAGAATTGCTAAAACATTGTTAGAATCCGAAACCATCAATGGGGAAGAATTGAATAAAATTATTCGCGGAGATGAACTTCCACAAAAATTAGAAAAAAGTATAACGTTGAATTCCCAAGAAAAACCTCAGCCTAACATAACTGGCGAAGAATCTCTTTCCCCTGCGAATTGATTGCAGGGGATTTTATGAACGATTATCCCAAAAATAGTTTCGAATTAGATACTTTCTTAAAAAGATTAATCGAAAATCCTTTTTTGTATCTTTTTGAATTTCCAAAAGAAAAACCGACGATTTCAAATTATGTTTCTAATATTTTTGATAAAGAAGATATTTCGGATATACTTTATCTAGAAGAAAAAAAAATTCTCCAACAATTTTTAAGACCTATAGAAATTATATTAAGACCTCATGTGTCTTTATCTCAGGACATTTTAAATATATTTTATAAAAGAAAAAATATACCAACCGTTCAAAAGATCCTTGATCAATATGGATCAGATTTATTAGAAAAGTTAGAAAATATTCGAAAATTTTATCGTATTTTTATAGAAGCTAATACGAACAATTCCCTCGAAATGGAGGCGAATAAACTTGTAAAAAGATTTTTTGGAGATAATTATTCCGATAATCACAAAAACTTTATTAAAATGAAGCGTTATATAGAGCGATTAAAATCCTTTTATGAACAAGTGTCTAAACTATGGAAAGATGTCGAAAAATTGCTAGAAACGTTTTTGTACATCGAAGAAACAAAAAATATTGCAGAAGATATAAAAAACAGATTAAAAGAAATCGCATTACTCAACCATCAAACAGATATTTTTCTAAAGCTTCTATCGAAACATTTAAAAATAAGAGAATTTTTGTATAATCCTATCAGTTTTTCTTATTCTGCTAATATGACCTACGAAGAAGATATTGATTATACATTAGAAGGAATTTATTCGTCTTATTCTCAACCTATAAAAAGTGAACAAGCAACTATCATAGAACAAAAAGAAAGCATAAGTACAAAATCTTCTGTAGAAACCATTGTAATAGAATCCGAGATAAAAAGGTTTTATCGAAACATCATTTTTACAAAGATTATTGGAAGTAAAGATTGGAACCGAACCAAAGATTATTATTTGGAACTAAATAAAGATGATTATCATAATGATTTAAATAAATTTTTTTCTTCGGTTCATGTAATCTACGATAAAAAAACATATGATGAATCCTTCCAGGTTTATGCTTCTAAAAGAACTGTACTGGAAAAAACACAATTAGAAGAAATTTTTCAGAATTATTTAAACATGCTAAGAGATCTCTTTAACCAAAATTATCAAGAGATTGTTCATAAAGATTTTGTGGGAGTAATAAAACCAACCATTTTTTTTTATCATATTGGTGCTAATACCTTTTATCATATTATTTTAGAAGATTTAAGAGATAAAAAATTAGGAGAAATACTCTATCTTTACAATCAAGTTTTAGTTAGAGAATATCCTTTGAATATAATAAAAAAAATATTGATCGATTGGTGGAATGATTTATCATCTTTATTAGATATAGAAGAAATCGATTCCTACTGGATATATTTTAATCAATTGCAAATCGTACTACAAGAGTATTTAAAGGATTACGAAAAAATTCGAAATCAAACAAAAAACGATTATCTGTTAAACTATCACTTCGATGAATTATTTAACAAAAATTATAAAGATTATATAAATATTCGAAAATATTATATTTATAAGCGGTTTTATCCTAGTCTACTCATCAACTTTAAAATTTCGGATTTAAGCAAATAATTCAAATCAATCTATTGACATTATAATCAAAAATTTTTTATTGTAGTTATGAAGGAATTAAAAAGACTAAAACGAATTTTACCTTTTACAAAAGAACACGAAGAATTTAGAGAATTGGTAAGGGACTTTGTAGAAAATGAAATTGTACCACACCATGATAAGTGGGAAAAAGATAAAATTGTACCAAGAGAAATCTGGGAAAAAGCCGGAAGCTTAGGATTATTGTGTCCCAATTTCCCGCCAGAGTATGGTGGTTCTGGAACAGATTTTTTGTATAATGTAATAGTAATAGAAGAATTAGCCAGAGTAAATGCATCGGGTGTTTTTTTTAGTTTGCACGGAGACGTAATAGCACCTTATATCTTGCATTATGGCAACGAAGAACAAAAAAAACGATGGCTTCCCGATATTATTGCAGGAAAAAAAATCTTAGCAGTAGGTATGACAGAGCCTGATGCTGGTTCCGATTTAGCAGGGATTAAAACTACTGCAATTGATAAAGGAGATTATTACTTAGTGAATGGTTCCAAAACCTTTATTTCTAACGGATATTTAGCAGATTTAGTCGTTACAGTAGTTAAAACAAACCCTGAAAAAGGTATTAACGGTATTTCTCTCCTGGTGATTGAGCGAGGAATGCCGGGATTCGAAAGGGGTAGAAAATTAGAAAAAATTGGATTACATGCTCAAGATACAGCAGAATTATTTTTTAACGATGTAAAAGTACCAAAAGAAAATCTTTTAGGAAAAGAAGGACATGGTTTCCGCTATTTGATGAGTGAACTTGCAACAGAGCGTTTAGCATTGGCTATCTCTAACATGAGAAGTGCAGAAGCTGTATTAGATTTAACCATCGAATACGTTAAAACAAGAAAAGCTTTTGGTAAACCCGTTGGGAAATTTCAGAATACTCAATTTAAATTAGCGGAAATGTTTACAGAACAATGTGCTGCAAGGGCATTTTTAGATCAAGTGATATTAGAATACATGCAAGGTAAAAAAGTCACCGTAGAAGCATCTCAATGTAAACTACTGTGTTCAGAAATTTTAAAAAGACATGTGGATGAATGTCTACAATTCTTTGGTGGTTATGGATATATGATGGAGTATCCTATTGCAAAAGCATACATCGACGCACGCGTACAAACCATTTATGCTGGAACATCCGAAATCATGAAAGAAATTATCGCAAGCAAAGGATTAGGTTTATAAACTAATTTTGCTACAAGGCATAACTGCTTTGTAGCTTTTATCATTCATAATTTTGGGAACATTATATAAATTTTGCGAAAAACAAATTGATAGGTTTTTTATTGGTGGGCCAGGGAAGACTCGAACTTCCGACCCCTTCCTTATCAGAGAAGTGCTCTAACCGACTGAGCTACTGGCCCTTACAAAAAACATAAAAATTTAGCCAATTTACAAGTCAACCTAAAAAAAAGTTTTATTCACAGAAAAATGCATTTTTTTTATGTAGTATGGATTAAAATTCCTAATTAAAATTCGTTTGATTAAGTTATTTTAAAAGTAAATTTAGAAAGCATCAATCATGAATCGTTTTTTTTTCGATTGATTGGTTAGATTTGCAAAAAAAAACATCAATATGGAAACGAAAATCTTAGATGGAAAATCTTTATCTCTTAAAATTCGCGAAGAATTAAAAAAAAGAGTAGATGTTCTAAAAAATCAATATAATAAAGTTCCTACCTTAGCAACAATTCTTGTGGGTAATGATGTTGCTTCTGCTACATATGTTAATATGAAGGTTAAATCCTGTCAAAGTATTGGTATGGGCTCAATTCGAATTGATCTACCAGAAAACACTACAACGGAACAATTATTGGAAGAAATTTATAAATTAAATCAAGATCCTGATGTTGATGGTATTTTACTGCAACATCCAGTTCCAAAACAAATCGACGAAAGAAAATGTTTTGATACAATCGATATAGAAAAAGATGTAGATGGTGTAACAACCTTAGGATTTGGTAAGATTAGTTTTGGTCTTCCTGCATATCCATCTTGTACACCAGCTGGTATTATTCGATTGTTAGATGAATATCGATTATCGCTCGAAGGAAAAAATGCAGTGGTTATTGGTCGATCCCCCATTTTAGGAAAACCTCTATCCATGCTTTTACTGCAACGAAATGCAACAGTAACAATTTGCCATTCCAAGACAAAAAACTTACCTGATATTGTAAAAACCGCGGATTTTGTTTTTGCCTGCTGCGGCATACCTAAATTTGTAAAAGGAGATTGGCTTAAAGATGGTTGCGTTTTAGTAGATGCAGGTTATAATCCTGGGAATGTTGGCGATGCTGATTACGATAGTTGCTTTCCAAAGTGTTCATATATTACACCAGTGCCAGGAGGCGTTGGACCTATGACGATTGCTATGCTACTTTCCCATACCGTAGAAGCAGCAGAAAAAAAGGTTTTATCGAAATAAAATGGGGTTAAGAACAAAAATTTTTTATTCATATCCAATTTGCGAAAATAAAAAATAAAACTTCAATTGACATTAAAATCAATTTTTGCTTTTTTGGATTTTATGAATCATCAATACATTACAATAGAAGATTTTAAACTAGAAAAAAAAGACTACAAAGGAGAGTGGATTCCCGAACAGCAATTGGTGCTAACACCAACCACTAAAAAGAACTTAAAAAAGATCTTACCTGCAATTCAAAAAAACCAAAATGTACTTTTGGTAGGAGATGCAGGTACGGGTAAAAATGCAATTATATATTTTATCAATTATTTAAGAAATCAGCCTACCTATCGCTTTAGTTTTAACGAAGATTTATTACCAGAGGATTTAATTGGTTCGTATCGTTTAGATCCTATAAGTAAAACCTTTGTGTGGCAGGATGGTTTATTAACACAAGCATTAAAAAAAGGAATCACATTTGTCGCTGATGAAATTAACTTAGCCAATGTCGATGTTTTAAAAAGATTTCAATCTGTTTTTATGCGAAGGGAATTAGAACTATTAGAAGGGGATGGCACTTTAATTTCTGCTAATGATGGTTTTCAGTTTATTGCCACCCAAAACCCAGTAGAAGGATTCGAAGGAAGAAAACCATTACCAAGAGAGATTCAGAAGTATTTTGTAACAATTTGGATTGATCCTTATCCTAAAGAAGAAGTTGTTCAGATTTTAAAATCACTCTTTCCTATTATTCCCGATAGAGTGATCCAATTAGTTGTTGATATCCAGCAAGAATTAGAAGAATGGATTGTAGAAAAAAAAGTTGGTGCTCGCGACTATGAACGATATCACTTTAACATTCGTAACTTAAAAAGAATTTTTCAGAGATTAGTTAATGACGAAAATCCAGAGAATCTCTATTGGGAAGTTTTCGATATATTTGTAAGACCATTCAGAAACGAAGAAGATCAATCGAAAATATTAGAATTGATCCAAAGGCATTTTAAAAATAAAGGTTTACAATCCTTCGAAAAAAATCCTAAAACAAAAAATATTTTGGTTTCTATCAATAAAAACCAAAAAGAAATCAAAATTGGTCGAAATTATATTTCTTTAAAACATATCGAAGACGAAAATTTAGAAAAATTTATAAAAGAAATTTATCATGATTTTCCGTTGATTAAAGAGCGTTTGGATGTATTAGAAGCCATTTTTCGCGCATTAGAAAACAAAGAAAATGTTCTACTCGAATGTGATTCTAATGTAGAACCAGAAAGCTATGTTAATTTTATTTCGCGATTATACAATAGACCTGTACAATGGATTCATCTATCCAAAGGAATGCACACATCGGATGTATTAGGTGGGTTAAAACCTATAAATAATTCCGTAGAATGGATTGATGGTCCTTTAACAAAAGCAGTCAAAAATAATCACATTGTTGTTATTTCTGGTTTAGAAGCAGCAGGTCCAGAATTAGTAGAAAAGCTGAATATGTTGTTAGACGATGCAAGAGCATTAACGCTACCAGCAGAAGCAGGTCAGAACGAACCAATATTCTTAAAAGAAGATGCAATCATCATTGGTATTAAATATTTTAGAAAAAGTAAAAATCAAAATACAATTTCGCGTGCTTTTAGAAACCGCTTTACTTCGATTCTATTACCGGAAATTCGCTCTAAAGAAAGTATCGTGGAACTTGTAGAAAGTTATTTTTATCATCAGAAAATTCAGCATACATCCAATTTGATTTCGCAGATTCATCTACTATTAGTTCACTATGCAAAAGAACGATTGATTGGATTGGATCGAATGGAAGGATACCAGTTTGGATTAGTAAATCTATACAGGTTTTTGGATTACATAACTTATACAGAAAAAGAATTAGGAAAAGACGAAGACTTAAAAAATTTTCTTTTAGAAGGCATCGATTTTTCTTATTTGAACGAAATTTCGAACCTTCAAGAGCGAAGTACTATAAGAGAAGAAATACGACAACTAATCGAAAACCCTGATTCTTTGGAGTTTTTGCAAGAATTTAAAGAATTAAAAAAAAAACGAAATAAACTAAAAGAAATCGATTTTAAGCTAAAAAACGATCAAATTTATTGGGATCCTAATGAACATTGGCGAGAAGCTAATACAGGAAAAGCAAGTTGGGATAGAGATTTTAAAGAAATTCACCAAGGAATCAATATCGATACGCCAGAAACTGGTGGCGATGTAAAAGAAGGACCCGATGCTTGGTATGGTGCAGATACACAAGGCAACAAAGGTGTAGGGGAGCCCGGTCATGGTGGTGGTGCTTGGGGGTATCGAACAGAAGAGTTATACCAGCAATTTTTACAAAAACGCCAAGGGTTGAGTAACTATGATTTAGGAATTCCCATCACAGTATTCAAAGAAACCTTAGGAAAAGAACTAGAAAAGTTAATCTTTCAGCTTGAGCATCTTTTTGATCCCGAATATATTATCCATAGGAATTACGAAGATAGAGGTTCTCGCGTAGATGTTAGAAAATATTTGTCTTTTTGGTCCGGTAAAGGAAATCAAAAAATTTTTGATAAAACCATCTTCGATAAAGAATACAAATCGTTAAAAGAATTAGAAATTTTGTTTTTAATCAACAAGGGAAGAAGAATCTTTCATTTTGAATATTCTGTTGCCATATTAGTTGCGATGATGAGTTCCGCAGAGATTTTATCGAATCATAAGATTTCTTTTGGTGTTGTTGGTTATTCTGATTTAGAAAATTTTAAAAAGGCGATTGATTTGCAATGGTTTAAAAAATTAGATCAAGAATACAATGAACTGATAGAAAACCAATTATATTATGGTATTATCAACAATTGGTCGGGCGATACAGTGCAAGATGCAAAAGTTATTCAAGAGGTTGCGAAATATTTTTCTTACGATGCAAGAACTAAAATTATCGTTGTCTTTTCGGATTTTCGCGGTAGTAGAGGAAGAATCAACATAGAAAAAGAATGGGAATCTTATGATTATCAAATGTTAAAAGAAGTTTATAAAAGATTAATAGAACAAGGTTATATCTTTTTAGGAATTTCCTTAGGACCTAGAAATTTAGGACATCCTATTTTTGAACATCATATCAACATTACCTCAGAAAATTATTTTCATTTACCAAGAATTATGAACGAAAAATTGAGTGAATTAATCCATAAATATCACGAATAGAGGAAGATATGATCAAAACAATTCATCCTATACCAGAAACTGTATTTATCCACGAAGGTGCTTACGTATTGGGAAATGTAACCATCGGTGAATTTTCTTCAGTATGGCCAGGGGTAATTATACGAGGTGATCTAAACGAAATAAAAATCGGTCGTTATGTTAATATTCAAGATAATAGTGTTTTACATGTCGATAGTGGAAGTTCCATAGAAATTGGAGATTATAGTTTAATTGGACATATGGCCATGCTTCATGGTTGTAAAATTGGCAAAGCATGTATGATTGGAATTCGTAGTATTATTATGGACGATGCAGAAATCGGCGATGGCTCTATGATTACGGCAAATTGTATTATAAGAGGAAAGATGAAGATACCTCCATTTTCTTTGGTTACAGAAAGTGGAGGAGAATTAAAGATCTACCCCAATAAAGCAAGAACCTTGTATACCATTATGGGAAGTTTAGAATATGCAGAACTTGCAAAAAAACACAAGATAGGCAATTTTCAAAAACTAACACAAGAAGAAATACAAGCATTAGAAAAAAAATCGAAAGAAATTTTTCAAGAATTGTTTCCAAAATAATTTTTCAACGTATTAAAATATAATACAATTGAATAAAAAATCAATTGAAAAAATAAATTCTATTTTGTATATGTATATTATATGCAATTTTTAACGTTTTATAAAAGAAATTTTTTTTTACTAAATTTTGTTTTATTATTTTTGATAATTTTATTCATGAATTACCTTTATAATTTTTTTATCGAAAAATATAGTTTAAAAAATGTTTATAATTTAGATTTAACAAAATTAGAATGGTGCATAGAAAAGATTTCTTTAGAAGAATCCATCAACGTAGAAAGATATAAATCAACATCATGTAATACGAAAATTCATCAATTTCCTGTAAATGTTTCTAAGGTTTTAAAGCTTCCTGCGGATAATCAACTTTATTCTGTTGTATTGTGGACCAAATTACCCGATAGTTTTAACCTTAATAAATTGAATCATCCAGCAATTTTTATTTCTAGCATAGGGGAGTTTAGTACCTTCTATTTAAACGATCACCTTTTGCTAAACAAAGGAATATTATCGAAAAAATATCAACTTACAAAACATAGAAACGAAGTTAAAAAATTATTAATTCCACTTCCTAAGAATTATATAGAAAAAGAAAATTATTTAATCTTACATTTAATTGGTTATAGTCCAGTTTCTTATATTTATCCTAATGATCATTTTGGATTATATTCTTCGCAAGGATATTTGATAGGAGAATTTGATGTACTTCTTTTAAAACTTAAAGAATACTACGATTTATTTTCTTTGGGTATATTCTTTTTTATTTCGGTATTTTATTTGATCCAACTCTATATAGAAAAAAAGGTGATAAAATCTTATTTATTCTTTGCTTTGTTTTCGATGAATTTATTTCTATACTATTTAACAAAAACAAGTTTAATTTTTTCTGCGATAGAAAATACCTATTATATCACATGGTGGGAACGTTTTTCTCTTTTGACTACGCTAATTTTTATGTTGTTGTTTTTGCATTATTTTTTCTACGAAGAAGTTCAAAAAAAACTAAATCGTCTAACAACAATTTTTCTAATTTTTTTTACCATCCTTGTTTTGCTAAAAATACTTTTACCTTATGCTTATTCGGGGATTATTCTTAGAGTATGGCAATTGTCTGTATTTCCTGCCATACTCTACATTTTTTGGTTTTTATACAATGCATATAGACAAAAATTACCTTTTTCGCAATACTTTCTTTTCTTATATATTGTTTTATTCGCGAGTGTAATCTTTGATATATTAGATGCGATGATTTTTCGAACAGGTGTAATCATAAGTAGTTATTTATTTACAATCTTGATTTTTGTTTTATCTTTAATTCAAATATCAAAGTTAGAATTAATCATTAAAGAAAGTATAGAACTCGAAAGAAAGAATCAACAAATTATTGATGTAATTTTTAAATTTTATCCAAGAAAATTATTATCTATATTAAATATTGATTTAAAAAATGAACATAGATTAAAATTAATCAACTTAAATACGGGCATTATTTTTATTCAGTTAATCGAATACAAGCAATTATTAAAAAAATTCGAAGCTCAAGAAATTACCAAAATCCAACAACATTTTTTTCGAAGTATTATTCCAAGTATAGATTTTTTGGAAGGAGAAGTCTTATCCATAGATGGAGATCGGTTTTATATCGCAATTGTAACAAAAAAATTGGATGTGGATTTTTCTAAATTAGTTCATAATATTTATTTATCCCTGCCTATTTTTTTCGAAAATTTTAGAAAATTTAATGTTTATTTTTACGAAAAATATTACGAAAAATACAAAATAAATAAACTTCATGTAGGAATTGCTTGTAATGTTTCCCAATTAACTGCTGGTTTAATAGGAAGTGATGAACAAAATAAAGTAACAATCATTGGGGATGCAGTAAATGTTGCAGCAAGGATATTAGAATTAGTTCATTATAAAGAAAATTTTGTTTATGTGACAGAACATTTTTTTAATTGTTTGTATCCAGAAGAAAAAAATCATTTTCGTTATATAGGAAAGTACCAGTTAAGAGGAAAAGAAGAATTTATTTCTCTTTTCGAAGATCTACGTTTTGATCCAGAATTTGTTAAAGAAAAAAAGCGAAGACTGGCTCCTTATTTGGTTAAAGCAATAGAATGTTATTATCAATACGATTTAAACAATGCAGTCTATTACTTAAAAAAAGCTCATTCAATTTATGAAGAAGATCCCATCG
Organism: Leptospiraceae bacterium; assembly: GCA_026418015.1. Lineage (GTDB taxonomy): Bacteria > Spirochaetota > Leptospiria > Leptospirales > Leptonemataceae > SKYB61. The sequence continues at coordinate 95,023 of JAOACE010000015.1, forward strand.
TAAATACATTTCTCTCTACCCTTGGAGAAGTCTATGAAGCAAAATTTTAATCAATTTCTTTTGATAATATTACTGTTTATCAACAGCGTTTTTGCCCAAGAAAAAGAAATTTCGAATTATTCGTGTGTATTTTCTGATAATTCCCTCGATTTAAGTACATGCGTCTGGTATGCAAAACAAATCGAACAAAAAGACATCAATAATAAAATAGACTTAAACCAAGGTTTTAAAAAAATTCAGCAATTTCCTTTATTTTTAAACCAAATATTTCCACCAGAAGAATATGGGAAGCTGCGTTATTTTGTTATATATACGAAAATTTCTATTTTAGAAGATCCAAAGGAACATCTAACGATTCATTTCCCAGTAATCGGAGAAAATTATCAAATTTATTGGAATCAAGTTTTATTAAAAAGCGAATGGTATGTAGAAAATCAACAAATAAGCAAATATCGTACAATAAAAAACCTTAAAGTAATCGTAGATCCAAGCTATATAAAAAAAGAAAATGATTTGGTTTTAATCCTTACTGGATATACACCTATTACACCTTTCAACAAAAATGATGATGTTGGATTTTATCTAAACGAAGGTTATGTTTTAAAAAAAGAAAATACATTTTTACCAGATTTTAAACATTTATATATTCCACTTTTAATAGGAATCTATTTATTTACTAGTATTTTACTTTTTTTATTTTATTTTTTTATAAAAATTGCTAGTTTTTTATATTTATCGTTGTTTTGCTTGGATATAAGTTTGTATTACATCTCTGGTGATCCTATATTATTTTCTTATTTTCCTTTAATTGATTCGCAGATTTTAAATAAAATTGAATATTCCACTTTATTTTTGAGTTTGCCTTTGTTTACTACATACATTCGTGAAAATTATTTCGAGAAAAAATTAAAAATACGTTCCTTTTTTGGTTTTTATTTTTATTTAATGTTATTTCTTGCATTGTTGAATTTATTCATTGATTTTAGAATAAGCAAATTGTTGTTAAATCTTTGGCAAATTCATGCATTATTTATAATTATTTATATTATTATTTTATCATTTATTGCTATAAGAAAGAAAAAGAAGTATTCTATTTTAATTTTTTTGGGGGTATTAATTATAATATCATCTGCTATTTATGATATATTAGCTTCTATCTTTTTATTTACATCTTTAAGAATTACCATTTATCTATTTGCTTTGTTTATTTTTATTTTAGCACTATTACTTTCTAATTATATTGTAACCAAAAACAGAGAATATAAGAAAATTTTAAAAGAACAACAAGTTTTACTACAAATCTATAAAAGGTTTTTTCCCGAAAAGATATTAAATTTAATCCATAAAGAAAGTATCATAGATTTAAGGTTCGATGAATCTTATCAATTAAAGGGGATAATTTTAGTCAGTGACTTAAGAGATTTTACTCATCTAACAGAAGCTTATGGAAGCGAAAAAGTATTCGATTCTTTGAATCGATATTACAGTATTATAGAAAAAATGATCCGAGAATATGGTGGCGAAATCGTTGATTTTTATGGAGATCAATACATTGCATTTTTTCCATCAGAAAATCCCTATCGATCAGATGCTATTATCGAATTGATCTTAAAAATAGAAAAAACCAAAGATCAATTCGATATAACATTAAAACATGGATATGGTCTTGAATATGGGACTTGTATAATGAATTTTGTTGGTTCTTCGGATATGGCAAGATTATACATTGCTGGTATTGATGTAGAAAATACAAAGTTATACGAAAAGATCACAAAATTTTATCAAACATTAATTATATGTTCGGAAGATATATATTCTGGAATAAAAGAATACAAAGATAAATTCGTGCCATTAGAAATTATTCCCGATGATATTTTATTATCTAAGCAACTGTATTATTTTGATCTATCTTGAAATCAAGACTGACTTTCTAATTTTTCTAAATAAATTTTAACAACAAAGTCGTTAGGATTGATAGAATTGATTTCTTTAAATAATAGAATTGCATCAGTAAAATTTTTGTTGTGCATTAAATGAATCGCTTCTTCGTATTTATCGAGAGTTTGTAATTTTTTTTCGATTTGTTCGTCTGGGTCTACATTAAAGCATTCGTAAATTTGGACAGGTTCGAGTTTTCCTTTTACGCGAACTTTTTGTAGTCTACGAAGATAGTATTTTTCGGTTTGTTGTAGGTTGTTTTTGATGTTTTCTGTTAAAAGAATTGGAGTCTTAAAGATTCTGGTAAGTTGCTGGATTCGTTCGGCAGTATTTACCGTATCGCCGATGACAGTGGTATCGAGACGTTCTTTGGATCCAACGGTGCCTAATATAACTTTACCGTAATTGATGCCAACTCCCATATCGACGGTAGGTAGGTTTAGATGTTTGATTTTTTCGTTGAATTCTTTAAGCCTAAGACGCATTTCTATTGCAGCATCTAAGGGGAAGTCTGGATTGCAATCGAAGAGAGCCATAATTTCGTCTCCGATAAATTTATCGATAAAGCCTCTGTATTTTAAGATGATGGGGTTCATAATTTCGAAATAGGTGTTTAGGAATTCGAAGGTTTCTTTAACGGACATCATTTCTGCTAGGGTAGAGAAGTTTTTGATATCGTTAAAGAGGATAGCTAAATCTTTTTCTGTTGCATCGCCTGGTTTCACGTCGAGGATGGATTCTTTTTGTAAGATGTTGGCAAAGTGTTTAGGAACAAAACGCGAAAAGGAATCTAACATAATAATTTTTGTGTTTAATAGTTCGGTTTGA
>JAOACE010000018.1 GCA_026418015.1 Leptospiraceae bacterium
TAAATTATTGGAATAGTTTCCGATAATTTAAGAAAGTTTTTTTTATGAATCAAAATTATAATTCTAATAAAACAAACCAAGAAGAAGATTTAGATATTGATTTTGAATCCCTTGATTTACCTGATCTATCTTTTGATTCAATCGATGAAAATTATGATATTGGATTAACAAACGAAGAACTTAGTGAAGTATTAGAACTCCCTTCACCAATAGAATTAGATGCAGAGGAAGAGCATCCAGTAGCGTTAAGCGATGACGAATTAGACAAAGAAGATGAATTAAAAATAGAACCAATTGTTATTGATGAAGCCGAAGATATTCAAAGCGAAGAAATAAAAGAGCTTGATGATGAACCCATTAGTTTAAGCGATAACGAATTAGATAATATACTATCCGAAACACCTGACGATATAGAAGAGATATCCGTTGAGAAAGAAAAAGAAAATGATCTACTTCTTTCTGATGATGAATTGGCAAATAAAATTATCTCTGATGCTGAGGAGATTAGTTTGCCACCCTTGGCAGAAGTAGAGATGGAAGAAGATACTATTTCTCTAACACCCGAAGAACTAGAAGATATTGTATCCAATCAAGATATTCAAACAATCTCGAATGAATTAAAAAGTGAATTAGAACAAGAAACAACAGAAATAGAACAAACATCAGAATTAGATAATATAGAAATTCCTGAACCCATTTTTGAAAGTGATACAGAAGAAACCATCTCTTTAACAGATGATGAATTAAAAAATATCGTTGGTGAACTAGAAGAAACTGAAGATATTACTGTTCCAGAACCAGAAATTTATGATTTAAAGCAAGAGCGAAGAGAACAATTAACAGACGATTTAGAAAAAGAAACTGGGATCAAAAAAGAAGAATTAAAAAAAATCATTGCTTATTTGGATTCCCTTTTTGATAAACTTCCCGAAGATGCAATAAGAGAATTTAGTAGATCAGAATATTTTAACTTATACAAAAAAGTGATCGAAAGTTTAGGAATTTATCCACCAGAATAAAATATGGGATTATTTGAAAAAGCACTAACATACTCGAAAAAAAAAGGTTTGTACCATCGCTTATTAGAATTACAAAAAGAAAAAGAGAAAGAACCAAAAAGTCTTTACTTAAAAGCAAAACTACTTCGAGAACAACTCCAGAATTCGCCCAATAAAGAAGAATTAAAACTACCCGATTATACCATAGAAGAAATTTCTCCAAAAGAAAAAGATCCAGAGATTGCAAAATCCCAGCTTATCGAAAAGGATGTTGATCCCTTCGTGGATTGGGAAAAAGAAGCAATAGAAGAAATCCAAAAATCCGAAAAAGAACAAGAAGATGTAAAACAAAAGATTATCGAAGACGAAAGCGAAATACTAACATTGCCAGAAGAAATTCATGTAGCAAGTCAAAAAAGAATTGATTACTATTTAGCATTATTCGATATATTAGAAGAATTTCAAGAAATCGAAGAATACGAAGAGTTGCTAGAATCAATCGCATTTAGTATTCAAGAACAATTAGGAACACGATCTATATTAGTCTTGGGTAATTCCGATCTAATATCTGATAAAAAAGGCAGTTTGTTTTATTTATTAGATGTTGGATACAAATCAATAGAAATAACAATTCGTGAAGATGATCCGTTCTTAAATTACTTATCGAAATTTAACGCAGGCGAAATATTCTACACATCAAAACTTAAAGAATTGTTACAAAAAGACTTAAAGGATTCAGTTTTAACTAAACATAAAGAAATTCTTGAAGAATTTACAGTTTATTTCCCCTTAAAAAATAGCGAAAAAATCTATGCAATATATTTTTTATCAACCCCATTAGAACAAAAGGATTATATACTTGATGATTTAGAATTTTTAAGAGTTCTAATCAAATTATCGATTACGCGGTTAAAACAATTACAAAAGCAATATCAAATCAAACACGAGATTCAAAACATAAAAGAATTTAGCGAATATGCGAATTCTTTTTTTAAGTTTATCGTTGATGTTTCTTCAAAAAAAACGTTAGACGATGTGTATGATTCCATTCAATCTTTTTTAGAAGAGCGTTTCCGAATTACCATGTTTTCTTTTGTAATTATTCACGTAGAAGAAAATGCATACAAATTGTTTTCGGGAAAGAATATCTCTTACGAATCTTTAAATAAGTTCAAAATACATATAAACGGGGATTTGATTGGGTTAATCTCGAATTTAACCACCGTACAAGAATTGGAAAATTTTAAAGATTACAAAGAAATCGTAGACAATTATACAGAAGAAGATTTAGCAATAATGGAGCATTTTATCATAGTTCCTCTAATCCATTTGAATTGGTTGATAGGTTTTTTTGCTATTCATAAATTTAAAGGAAATACTTTAACAGAAAGCGAAAAAGAATTACTCTTATATTTTGCTACAATGGTTTCTCCTATTATAACAAATATGATTATCAATCAAGAAAGAGAGCTATTATTTAAAGATACATTTAGTCCGTTAAAAAAACGATTAGAACAAGAAATCAACAAGTCAGAAGAATTAAAGACATCCTTTTCTTTAATCAACCTAAGAATCAAAAACCTAAAACGATTATTAGGAGTAAATACCATTTTATCAATGGATAAATATTTAAGACAACTCATAGAAGTCATCAATGGAACATTATATCAACATGATTATTTTGTACGTTTGGGACAAGGCAATTTTATTCTACTTCTCTCTGGTAGAGGCAAAGAAGAAAGTCAGATTTATGTAAAAAAATTATTGAACAAAATCAAAGATAAGAATATATTCCAAGAATCCCCTGTTCAACCCAATTTTAGTTATGATATCTATACCTATCCTTACGATGCTGACAATTTAAAAAAAATGCTTGCATTAATAGAAAGTTAAAAATACTTTATTGAGTATCTATGAAGATTCAACAAACTTTTATTTTATTTTTATTTATCTTGATTGTTCCATTTTGCAAAACTTCGACAATTACTGTATCTACGGAACAAAAGCCACAAGAAAATTTAAACCTTCAAATCGAGGAGCAATTTCAAGAAGATCAACCTAAATATCCGACAGAAGGCGATGATCCATTTTTCTTAAATCAAGAGGATAAAGTACCGAACGAAGCATTTCGAGTTTTAATCACAAAGAATAACTATCGCGTAAGACAAATACAATTCGAAACTAATATAGAAAGGGTTAAAGATATTAATGGAGATAAAGAACAACTGAACTATTATAAGCAAATCTATGATCAAATAAATTTTAAAGATTGGGAATTCGATGGTATTATAACAGTTTATTTGAATCCTCAAACCTCTAACATAGAAAAAATTCAATATTATTCGAGATATATACCCAAAATGAAGCAAGCTGTTGAACTTTTTATCCAAGATATTTCTCGTTATAAATTTAAATACTTAACCGATGCGACATATCCAAAGGAATTCAATGTAAGGATTCTATGGAGAATTAAAAAAGATCCAAATTTAACAGAAGAACAAGCAAAAGAAAGAGCAATTGAATACTTAAAAAAATATGTTCGATAATGATTATACCATTTTATATTGAATTTATATTATATTTATTTTTATTTATAATACTCTTGTTTTTAGGTTTTGGTTTTTATATTTATATTTACATTCCTTCGTATAAGACGTTTATGGATTTGCAATCTCCTCCGCCCGAAGAAGGAAGCGTAAAAGAAATTTTGTTAGGGCAAAACGAAAAAAGAAAAGTTATTACAATTGGTGCTTTAACTTCGGATATCGCTTTAAGACTAAAAGGTATCGAAGATCCTCATGTAGAAATTGCCATACAAAAAGAAAAAGGATTAGAAGAATACATAATTACCATTCGTCCTTTAGCAAAAAATAAGGTTTTATGGAAAGCACCTCATGTAAAGAATATGATCAATCTTAACGAACCAGACTCTTTCGAAAGTAGAGAATTAATCGGTCATCCTGCCTATTTAAGGGTTGTTGCATTAATGCAAAAAAATCGTCCTATACATTATGTAGAATTTGAATTATCAGTTAAATTTATTATCGATAACTTTGGCGAAGAAAGAATGAAGTTTTTTTTAAAGATTAATCGCATTTATCCGGGAGTAGATTTAAAATCCCGTGATAAAAAAGGTATTTACTCATTTGGTAGAATAAAAACAGAGGAAAAAGAAGAATCTTTAACAGAATCATAAAAGGGAATAATATGTATCATAAAAATTTACAAGCTCACTTGGAATGCATGGAATGTCATACAAAATATGATATTACAGAAGTTATTTTTCGTTGTCCTAAGTGCAATGGATTGTTGGATGTTCGACATAATTTAGAAGCAATTAAGAAAATTCCAGCAAATCAATGGAAAGAATTGTTTGACCAACGTTTATTGACAGAATTTCCCTTTTCGTCTGGTGTTTGGGGAAAAAAGGAATGGGTCCTACCACAATTAAAAAAAGAAAATATTGTTTCTATGGGAGAAGGTCATACGCCATTAATCCCCTTACCAAAGTATGCAAAAGAATTGCATCTAAGCGAATTGTGGATTAAACAATGTGGTGTTTCTCACACTGGTTCTTTTAAAGATCTTGGTATGACTGTTCTTGTAAGCCACGTTAAACAATTGATGGAAACAAATAACTCTATCAAAGCGATTTCCTGTGCTTCTACTGGAGATACCAGTGCTGCATTAGCAGCTTATGCAGCTTACGCGAATATACCTGTTATTATATTTTTACCACAAAATAAAATTTCTTTGGCACAGTTAATTCAACCGATTTCTAATGGTGCAATTGTTTTAAGTTTAGAAACAGATTTTGATGGATGTATGCAAATAGTTCAAGAAATTACCTCCGATAAAGAAATGGGCATTTATTTAGCAAACTCTATGAATCCCTTACGAATAGAAGGACAAAAAACCGTTGGAATCGAGGTAATACAGCAGTTAAGATGGAATAGTCCCGATTGGTTTATTATCCCTGGAGGAAATTTAGGAAATGTTTCTGCACTTGTAGAAGGTTTTGTATTACTAAAAGAAACGGGAATCATAGATTCTATACCACGCGTTGCAGTTGCACAAAGTAGTAAAGCAAATCCATTGTACAAAAGCTTTTTAAACCAATTTAAAACCTTTGAACCAGTAAAAGCACAAACAACGTTGGCTTCTGCTATACAAATTGGTAATCCAGTAAGTTTTAAAAGAGCAAAAAGAGCATTAGAAATTTCTCGTGGTGTAGTAGAAGAAGCAACAGAGGACGAATTAGCTAATATGGCTGCATATTTGGATAGAATGGGAATGTTTTTAGATCCGCATACTGCTGTTGCTATGGTAGCTTTACAAAAATTAAAAAATAAAGATATAATAAAAAATAACGAAAGTGTTGTTATTATCTCTACTGCTCATGGATTAAAATTTACAGAATTTAAAGTAAATTATCATAAGAATCAACTCAACGAAGTTCAAGCAAAATATGCGAACAGCCCCATTATTTTACCACCTGATTCAGAGAAGATAAAAGAAATTATCAGACAAAAACTATTATAAGATGAATTTTTTAGAAAATTATCCAGATATAATTCAATTTTTTGATAATTTCCATGTAAGGGGTAATCTATTAAACGATGAACTCGAAGAAAAATTAAAAGAAATATATAAAAAAAATATAAAATATGATTTTTTTGCAAAGAACATAATTTCTATAGATATGATTATCAAAGAATTGATTCAAAATTGTATTAAAGCACATATAAAGCGATGGATTATAAATCGTTACCAGTTGAACCCTCTGGATGATTTAGATTACCAAAAGTTGTTAAGAATCTTAAAGCATATCTTATATTTTTTACGTGTAGAAGAATTGGTCAACCTGGCGGATGATTTTAATTATCATTTTGATATTTATCTTTCTTTCCATCCAAGGTTGTTGTTAATCCATATATTAAACGAAGGGAATTTGTTTCCAGAAGAAGAAAAACGTGTAAGACTAAAATTTCTCGAATCCATCTCCGAAGATAACTTGTACAATTATTATCTAAAACATAGCGATAGTCAAGAAGGGGCTGGGATGGGAATTGCTATTATCAACATAATTTTAAAACAGATTGGTTTAGCATCTAGGAATTTTGTAATCTTTAATTTTAAGGATCCAAACCAAGAAATTCATAAAACAGTTTCGCGAATTTATCTACCTTTCGACAAACAATATCAATTACCAAGATATAAATTCGAAACCTATTTAAAATATCATACTCTAACACCAGAAGAATTACGAAAAAAAATTCAACAAAAAGAAATTTATATACCGTTTTTATAATAAAATTGACTACAAAATACTATAAATTATCTATAACTTATGTTCTATGTGATAATTTACACTGGTGTAGGCATTTATTTTTTACTAATGTCTTTTAAATTGATCCACAAAAATTATGTATCGAATTGGAATAGACCGCGTATAATAGCACTTCGAATTATGGCAGTTGGATTTCTAGTGTTAGGTGGATATTATGCGTGGTTTTATTATTTTGTTTCTACACCAGAAGGAAAAGCAATTCTAGAATTACAAAAAAAATTAAACCAAGAATATATAAAAAAATAGTTTAATTCTTTTGTAAATATTCTTTAAGATATTTCCACAAAACTGGAAGAGATTCTGCTGCTTTATATCGAAGAATAAAATCAGCAAAATGGCTATACGAAGAAAAATCTGGGTTTATTTCTATAACAATTGCACCGTTTAAATGGGCTTCTTTTGCTAAATATACAGGAACAGAAACTTGTCCCGAAGAACCAATTACGAATAGCAAATCCACTTTTTGAAAAAACTCTTGTACAATGCTAAGTGTTTCAACATCATAGTTTTCGCCAAACCAGAGAACATCTGGTCTCATCAAAGAATTACAGTTGATGCAACGTGGAGGAATCTCTTGTAAAGGTGTATTTAAAAATTCTTTGTGATTGCAGTTTGTACAACGTGCTCTCCAAATGTTGCCATGGATTTCTATAATATTTTTCGAACCAGCCTTTTCGTGTAAACCATCTACGTTTTGAGTAACCAACAAAAAGTTTTCGAAGAATTCTTCCATTTCTACCAATGTATAATGAGCTGGGTTAGGATTAGCTTTCTTTATGATTTGTCTTCGCATTTCGTACCATTCCCAAACGAGTTTAGGATCTTTTCTAAAAGCATAAGGGGTTGCTAATTCTTCCGGTTTATATTGTTTCCATAATCCATCAGCTCCGCGAAATGTTGGAATTCCACTTTCCTGAGAAATTCCTGCACCTGTAATTATTGCAACACTTTCAATTTTAGTAGGAATTTGTGTTAGAATGTCTTCGATCTCTTTGTGTAGAATTGCCATAATGGTTTAATGTTTTGATTTTTGTCTTCTGTAAAGAATAAAAATTGTAATTCCTAATAATATCAATAAAGTGATGATTATGTTATAAACTCTTAACCATTCTAATATTTGTTTCCAATTTTCTCCAAGTAGATATCCTCCAAAGAGTAAAAGTGAATTCCATATAAGAATACCTATCAAAAAACCAAGAGAAAATAAAAAGAGATTCATTTTCGTAATTCCTGCTACAATACTTACAAAATATCGAATCCCGGCAGAAAATCTCGAAAAAACAACGAATAAAAAACCCCATTTATCGAACCATTGTTCTGTTTTTTTCATTTGATCATCAGCAATCATGGATTCTAATAAATTCGATAAAAATTTTATATGAATTTTTTTATGAATTGAATGAGCAAATTGTAAAATTTTTTGACCTAAAAAATACATCAAATATGCACCTAAAAAATTTCCTATTGTAGTAGAAATATACGTCGCAACCGGAGATAGAATATCATGATACATTAAAAATCCAGCAAAAACAATAAAAGTATCCCCAGGCCAAGGAGGAAAAACATTTTCTGTAAAAGTGCTAAAAACTAAGAATAGATGTATCCAAATAGGATCAATTTGTAATAAATAATTTAAAATATTTTCTAACATTTAAGTAGAAAGATTTTCTTGTATAAAAATATTCAAGTATTTTTATAAATATATAGTTGTTTTGTTTCTTAGAAAATCATAGAGAATTCTTTCGATTTGATTTTGATCTATTACAGAAACTTTTAAAAATTGCTTAGTAATTTTTTTATGAATTTGTAAAAACATAGAATCTTTTAATATAATTGTTGAAATATTTTGATAATTTTGTTTTGAATAATCAATCAATGTATTTTTAATGTAATGATATAAAGTTTTTTTATTTTCTGTATTATGTGTTAAAATTCGTACTGGTGTTTGTATAAAAAGTTGATGCGCTTTTAAGATATTAAAAAACGTTAACTGATTCCATTGATAAAGATATTTAAAATTAACGATGGGAATTTCTTCTATGGGCTTGTCGAAAAAATAGTCATCAAAATGAAAGATAAAATCAATCTTACCCCATTCTTCCTTAATTTGTTTAAATGCTTTTTTTACATGCAGATAGTTTCTCGAATCAATATCATACGATAATACGTATTTCTTTCTTTCGTTTCTGTAATCATTTTTGTCAATTACCTTTGATTCGATTAAAGAAACATATGCTGGATTTTTGCCAATAATGATAATTCGGATTTCTTTTTTTAATAAATTACTCAAAAAAAATATTATCTCTTTGGCTATGGGATGATAGCAATTTACAAAAAGAACGGTTTTATTTTTTAATTTCGATTTAATAAAATCTCTCTTATTAATGAACAACATGAAAAAACTGATTTTATAAATAAGTTGAAAAAAAGGATTCGGGGCATTTACCCCGAAATGGTTATTTTTTATTGATTCGGAATGTTACACGTCTTTGTTTTTGATCGTAAGGATCAATACCTGGAATAAGTTCATCTTCTGCGACACCAACTGCACGAATTTTATCTTTTGGAATACCTGCTTTTACAAGAGCATTGTAGACTCTTTGTGCTCTTTGTTGAGAATACCATAAGTTTCCTTTTTTACCTAGTTCTGGTTGTGCTTCTCTTGGTCCACTTTCATCTGTATGTCCAACAATTTCTAAAACCAATTCTGGTGGAAGATTATTGATTACTTCCATAAAAAGATTTTTATTTTGGTCATACCATTTTTGGAAATCTGCTTGATCTAAACTTACATCTTTATAGTTCCATCCCTTTCCATTAGGTTGATAGACAAAACCTAAACTTTCGCCAACATTTGGTAAAACACTTCTTTTTTTTGCCTCTTCTGCTGGAACAGTAGGTTCAGTTGTCTTTGGTTGAGCTGTTTGTCCACATGCAACCAACCAACTAATTAGTAATACTAATGTTATATTAATGGTGATTTTTGTTTTCATAGAACCATGTTTCAAAGTATAAAAAAAAATTCAATCTATTTTTTTAACTTTTAAGTTTTATTCTATCGAATACTTCCAAAGTATTTTGTATTAATTTTTCTTTTAATATGTCGTTGGGAATATTCAATAATTGCTGAAGATAATCATAAACATATTTTACAAATGCAGGTTGATTGGTTTTATTTCGATAAGGAACAGGTGTTAAAAAAGGAGAATCTGTTTCTATTAAAATATTTTCTATCGGAATATTTTTTGCAGCATCTTGAATAATTGTCGCATTTTTAAACGTAAGAATTCCACTAAAAGATATTTTCCATCCTAATTCGATAAACCATTTTGCTTCTTGCGAAGAATAAGTGTAACAATGCATAATTGCTTTGGGATAATTCAATTCTTTTCCAATAGAATAAACTAATTTTATAGCTTCGAGTTTATTTTCGTTGTACATTTTATCATCTCTACAATGGATAATGACAGGGAGTTCAAGCCTTTTTGCTAATTGAAGGTGTTTGTAGAAAAATTCAGCTTGTAATTCTTTGGTTTCTGGGGTTTGAAAAAAATCTAATCCTGTTTCTCCTATCCCTACAAAATAAGGATTTTCATAACATTTTAAAATCACTTCTTCGATTTCTTTTAATTGATCACGATTTTGAACTGATTCTGGGTGAATTCCACAAGTAAAAAAAATTCTTGTTTTATAATTTGAATTTCGATTATATTCTTCTACAAAATTTTGATTCCATAGACTAGAATTTTTATCCACCGCTATCTGAATTAATGCAGAAATTTCGTTTTTTTCGCAATTTTCCAAAATCTCTTTTTTATCTATTCCAAAAGATTCTGTAATATCTATATGACAATGAGTATCGATCAACACAAGAGCAAATTTTTAAGTTATATTTATTCAACAACTAAAATATATTTTACAATTGATCAATTCCCCACATTTAAAATTTTTGACTTGTGAGTAAAAAGATTCATCCCACAGCAATTATACATGAAACAGCAAAAATTGGCGAAAACGTAGAAATCGGACCTTACACTATAATAGAAGAAAATGTTGTGATTGGTAATCATACAAAAATAGCTTCTCATTGTTATATTTATGCAAATACTCAAATAGGAGAGAATAATCAAATTTCTTCTTTTGTTTGTTTAGGAGGACTTCCTCAAGATATTTCTTTTGATCCATCGAAAAAAACTTATTTAAAAATTGGGAATAACAATATATTCAGAGAATTTGTAAATATTCACCGTAGTACAAAGATAGAAATTCCCACAACCATTGGAGATAATAATTATTTTATGGGCACAGTTCACTTAGGACATGATTGTATTGTAGGAAATAATAATATTTTTGTTCAGAATTGTATCTTAGCGGGACATGTTCATGTAGGGAATAAAGTATTGATTAGCGGTCATGTTGCAGTACATCAGTTTTGTAGAATTGGAGATTATAGCATTATTGGAGGATTATCAAAAATTGTAAAAGATGTACCTCCTTATATGATGGTAGATGGAAATCCCGCACTTGTAGTAGGAATCAATGTTGTAGGTTTAAGAAGAAATCAATTTAACGAAGAACAAAGAAGAAAAATCAAAAATGCATATAAAATTCTTTATAAAAAAGGCTTAACATATTCTAATGCATTAAATGAACTAAAACAAACCTATGCAGATGATCCAGATATTCAGCGATTAATCAACTTTGTCGAAAGTTCACAAAGAGGAATTTTAAGCGCAACTACTACAGAGAACGAATAGTTCAATTAATAATTAAAATAGTTTGATTATTTGTATCTTCTTTATTGATTTGGGTCGATTTATTCATTAATTAATAACTTTATTTAAAAGATGTAAAAGTGATTACTCTAAAGTTGATAAGTATTCCATATTTTTGCTATAAATTAAGTTAAAGTAAAATTTTTCTCAGCATAGCGGTGTAAAAAAAATGGAAAAAAATGGAGGAGTTGGGGTAAAAAGTGGTTGACGAAGTGGAGGTAGTGAATAAATTGGAAAATCCCGACATTGAGGTTGGGGTAGTGGATGAGGGGAAGTCAACCGAGGGTAGTTCTTGGTTAAATTTTTTTTGGTGGTGGAGTGAAAAA
>JAOACE010000010.1 GCA_026418015.1 Leptospiraceae bacterium
TTAGATTTTTATCCCACCCATCCCACCCTCGATTGTCGCTGTGCATAGCCCAGCGACGGTTAATTTATCCCGCCCAACCCACCCCGAGTTGTCGCTGTGCATAGCCCAGCGACAGCAAGTCTTAATTAATTTTAAAATTAAAATTTAGCAAAATCAATGATTATATCACTTTTGCTTCTTCTCTTAATAATCTTACAAGTTCTCTTGCTTTATCTTCTGGTGTTTCTCCTTCGATGATTCTTCCTGGTGGTCTTGGTGGTGGTGGTTCAAGAGATACGATTTCTATTTTTGGTGGATTTACACCTAAGGATTTAACATCCACAACATCAATGTTTTTCTTCTTCGCTGCTAATATACCTTTTAGAGAAGGATATTTGGGATCGTTCAATTTTTTTGTGGCTGTAATAACAACAGGTAAATCTGATTCTACATCTGCTGTACCACCTTCAATTTCTCTCGTGACTTTTATTTTATTACCTTGAATTTCTACTTTAATTGCATTGTTGATATTTGGTATACCTAAGATTTGAGCTACCATTGCTGGAACCATCGAGGATTGAGAATCGATTGCAATGTGACCAGTCAAAATAATGTCTGGTTTTTCATTTTTTAGGCATGCTGCCAAAACTTGTGCTGCGTAGTGGACATCTAAAACATTGTAAGAATCATCTTTTATATGGATTACTCTATCTACACCTAATGCAAATGCTGTTCTTAATGCTTCTTGAACGCGATCTGGACCAAGAGATATTGCAACAACTTCTGCTTTATGCTTTTCTTTGATTCTTAAAGCTTCTTCTAATGCATGTTCATCGAAAGGAGATACAATCCATTTAATTCCACTTTCGTTTATCTGATTGCCAGCAATTTTACTGCTTATTTGCGTTTCTGTGTCTGGAACTTGTTTAACCAGAACGGCTACCTTCATTTTATTACTCCTTTACTTGGACTTATTGTATATTCATATTTAAATGAATATTGTTCACTTAAATATGAATATACTAAGATTATAATACAAAAATTTGTATATGCCTACTATGTCAACTAATTGAAAATTTTAGAAAATAAAATAGATGTTTTTTTAATAAAAATATTCTAATTTTCTTCTATATCTTGATCTTGGTCTTGCGAATAGAGCCTGGCTGGATAAATTTTCTGAAAAATATTCATGCTAATAATAATAGAAATAATGGCAATTAACACGTTCCAATCATTTTTTAGAAGAAATGATGCTAAAATTAACGGCGAAAAGAGATGTAAAGCAATAAAATGTATCCAGCATAATAGAATCATTCGCAAATTTTTATAATCATCATGATTTCGAAAAAGGGAATCAATCTGTATTTGGTAAAAATATAATAAGCCTTTTTCTTTAATTTCTAAGTTTAGAAATGAATTATTAAAAAAATTTCGAATGTAAATTGTAATAATGATGATCACAATAAGAATTAGTATGGATAAAATAAATAAAACGGGATAAAAATTCATAACGCATATAAAAATAACAGAATTTTTACGTCAATTCCTTTGTGGAAAGAAAAGAGGAAATTCTTTCTATTAAAATATTTTTTAATTTTTGATAGATATATGGTAATTGTTCTAACTCTTCTTTACGAAAGTTCGAAAGTAAATAATCTGCAACAGAGGAATTATCTTGTGGTCGACCAACGCCGATTCTTATGCGAGGGAATTCGCTACCACATTTTTGAATGATGTCGCGTAATCCATTATGTCCTCTATGTCCACCACCATCCTTCCAGCGAATCTCTCCAAAAGGTAATTCTATTTCGTCGTGTATTACAATCACATTATCTAAAGAAATATGTTCGCTTTTTATACATGCACAAACTGAATTTCCTGATAAATTCATAAACGTTTGTGGTTTTAGAAGAATTGTTGTGATCTTTCCTTGTTCGATAGATAAACTAGAAGAAAGATAATGTCCTTGATATTTTTCTTTCCAAGTCTCTGTTGAAAAAAATTCCTCTTTAAAAGAATCTAACATGATAAAACCAGCATTATGTCTTGTATATTGATATTTTTTTCCCGGATTACCTAACCCAACGATAAGAATTTTTTTTTCCATTTGTTGTAATATAAAACAAAAAAAATCTCTTTACTGGTATTGTAAACAAAAACTTATTATTATGCGATATTATATTAAGTGAATTATGAAAGATTCGGATTTATTGGTTTTAATGGATTTGGATTCTTTGATTTATCATCCTAAAAATTATTGGAGAATTATAAACCCTTTGATTGGAAGAGTAGGAAGTAATGTTGATTTACTCTATGTGCTGAATTTTTATTTAAAAAATTTCCATCGAGAAGGATTTTATTTATTTGAATACTTTATACCTAATGTAATGGATTTTCCTTGTATTACTTCGAATCAAATAGAACAAGAATCTTTTAATGTAATGCCTGTGGATAAACTTAAAGAAGCAATTTTACAACATAGGATTCGAGGTAGAAAGATTTATTTTATCACCCTGGTAGTGGATAATATTATTAAAGAAATCTTCAAGAATCGTATTTTTCAAAAGAATAATTGGGAAGAGTTATTCTATAGCCTCTCTTGGAAAGACTATTGGATTACTCCTTCGATCAATAGCATCAAAAATTTTGAGTTTCCTCAGTTTGCAAAATTATTGTTTATCAAAAAACTTCTTAAAACCATCAACAAAAATCAAGAAAAAATTGAACTCCCCTTTATGGAAAAATTTAAAAGAATTTTTTATTATACAACAGATCTATCGATGATAGAATTGATTCATCAACATTTCTTAGAACATATCACTGATTACGAATATCGCCAAAACACTATCATCTCATATTTGGTTGCACAAGTGATTGAATAAAACAAAGCACACGGAAATGTATTTTTTTTAAACGGTATCTTGAAAATCCGTGTGCTGTTTTTTTTATTTACATCAATTCTGGGTTTAACGTATAGGTTCCCATGATTTCTGCATAGTCGAGAACATGCCCTTGCATTGCTTTTACTACATCGCCACCAAAAAATTTTCCACTTAAATTAAGAGAAGGAATATCAAGCGCATAAATTTTAAAGTAATAGTGATGGATTAGTTGATCGTTCCATGGTGGACAGGGACCATCATATCCATAATAATCACCCTTTAAATCAGAATTGCCTGCAAAAAAATTTGTATAATCGTTGATTCCGCGAATTCCATAGGGCATTTTTTGTTCGGATTTACCTTTTGTTACAACAGCATTTGAATCTAATCCTTCTTTTAGTTCGGTGATGTCTACGGGAATATCGATTAAAATCCAATGGTAGAAGTCTACGCGCGGTAATGTTATAGGAATTTTTTTCCCTTCTATGTTGACATCATCTCCTTTTGATGGCACATCTTTATCAACGCATAATAATACGAAGGACTTTGTATTTTTCGGAATATCCATCCATTTTAAGTGGGGGCTTATGTTTTTTCCGAATGTCACCTTATCGGTTTGGGATGGAATACAAAAAGCATATTGGCTGGGAATTCTCTCTCCATGTGTGATGGAATTGCTTATTAACTTCATATTCAACTCCTTTTTTTTCTTTTTAGTTTTTTAGAGTATAAATATAAAGTCAAGATAAAATTAATTGAGCTTTTTTATTTAATTTATATCTGTATAGATGATACAAAGGTCGTTCGATTTTTTTTATCCAAGAAGATTTTTTGTTTTTTGTGATTTCTTTCAACCATTTTTGATAGAATTGTTTTTCTTTTTGTAGGCAAAGGTTGCTTACTTCTTCGAGTTCTTTTTTTGAAGGATGTTTTTGAGAAATTAATCTTTGTTCGAGTTCTATAAATTCTTCTTGGAGGTTTTTTTGCTCTAGTTGATAATCTTTTAATAAATCTTGGTTATTTTCTAATAAATTTCTGTGGGTGATTTCTGCTTGCCACCATAAAGAATGATCATACGTAGAGGTTGGTTCAGGAAAATCTTTTAATGAATCTGTACCAAAGAAAAATGGTTTATACAACGATAAACAAGGATGACTTGTTCCCGTAAGCCAAACTGTCATGATCGAATCTCTTAATATAGCAATCATTGAACCAGTGGTTTCGCTGGGAGTTTGTAATCCACCAGAATGTAAGCAAATGGATTCCATCGAATCAAGCTTTTTCGTGTTGTTACCATGGGATTGTAAGGTTTGAATACAATCTCTAACATGAATTTTTTCTTTTTGGGCAACTTTTTCTGAAATTTGTCTTCTAACATCGCATTTTCCCATATAGGTATAGAATTTATCCGAAAAGGCTTTTCTAAAATTGAAAGGACCTTCTTCATTATACCATTTTTTTTGCTTTGCATATTCGATTGCTTGTGGATGGATTTCGTCATAATCATCCAGAATCGTTAGTCCATTAGAAATCGCATAAAAGTGATTGAGTTTTTTGTATGCCCAGAATTTATCAGCTGTTTCTAAACAATATGCTTCTTTTTTGTCAACTATAAGAAAGCTGTTGTGATAAAAAAAGTTTTTATTTTCGTAGCCACCACAAGCATCTTGTCCATAAGTTTCTATGAGTTCGATGATATATTCTAAGGCAGATTTGGCAGAATTCTTTCGTTCTAATGCTAATCGAATCATATCCATGCCAGTAAGACCATTATTTTTTTTCGCAAAAGAAAACTTGGTGAATACAGCTTCGTTTCCAATTGCAACACCACATTCATTTACCCCCATCTCTGCACCCCACATTTGGAAAGGCTTACTTAAATACACCTCGTATGTATTTTTTACTTGGGGTATTTCTATATAAGTTAATTTAACCTTATCGCTAGTATGTTGAGTATGGTGTATATGTATAATGGATTGAGCTTCGTTCGGTTCTCTATCAGAATTTTTACATAAAATATTGGCATGATAAAGATTCAAATTTTTAGGAATATAAAATGTATCGCACATAAAACAAAGTAAATTTATTTTAAAAAAAATTCAATCATTTTTATTATATTGATGATACTGTGAAATAAAAAATTTTAAAAGAATAATTCTTTCTCGGTTTGCACAACCCAAGTAAAGAAAACAAAAATAAAAAATAAAATTAATTTATAAATAATTTATAATTTCAAGTGAATTGATCTAAAAAATTGGCAATAATCTCTCTTGTTTGATAAAAACCCTGCTTTTCGTAATAATAATTATTAATGCTATATTCATATTGCATGATTTCAATATTATAATTATTGTTGGAGTTGATGTTAGGAAAAGCAATCCAGGGAATTATGTCGTATCCGAGAGATTGCATTTCCCATTCGAGCATAATTCTTATCAGGGCACTGATGGAATATCCTACAAAATGTCGCATTTCGAATAGTTTGCTCCACATGATAGGGTTGATGTTTACTGTCTTTCGTTTATATTGTTTGGTTCGTGGTTGGTAGTTTGCAGTTTCTGTTTTTTTGTATGGAGTAATTCTTATTTCGTAGAGATGATTCAGATATTTATTCAAAAGTGAATATATTGCAAAATCATAACTGCCACCAAATTGTATTTTTGTTATTTGTGTTAAAAATTCATAATGTCGTAGTTCTAAATTCAAACAAACAGGATAAATCCATCTAGTTGTGTATCTATCTTCCATATTCTATTAAATATTAGATTGAAAAGATTTCTTATAAAAAAATTATGATAAAATTTGAAAAAATAAAAAATTCTGTTCATTTTTTGATTTCCAGTTTTCTTTATTTGAAAAATTTTATCTTATTGGATAAGATTATGATCATGAAAAATCAAACATTTATAAAAAAAATTTTATTAATATTATTTATAGTTTTTTATTTATTTTTATTTTTGATTACGTTTTTGTATAATTACAAATATTTTTTTTCTACATCAAAAGAAATTCTAGAACGTGATATTATGTTGCATTTACGCTATATTGCAGATGATTCCAAAGAAGGACGTTATCCTAATACAGCTGGCTCAAAAAATGTACAGAATTGGATTGTGGGCTTCTATCGACGCTTGGGTCTTCATCCTTTATTCGATGGCTCTTATCTACAACAATTTTCTTTTAAGGGAAAATACATTAAAGTTCAAGAAAATTATGTTCAAAGAATTGATTGTAATGAATGTAGAATTCCGTTAGAACCGATGCCTTTGGGAGAAACGGGAGCTTTTAGAAAAAAAATGATTCAAGGAAATTATTGTATCGAAGAAAAAAAAGAATTGTCGCAGCTAATACAAAAATATCGAATTCAAAACCCAACCGATTATGTGGTAATTTGTAAAAGATATGGCAATCCCGAATACGAAAAAGAAAACCCAAAAGAATATCAGAAATGGATTACCTTCGAAAATAAATACAAAAATATTGATCTATTGGGCTTTGCGGGGGTGATTTTTTTAAAAGACCAAGGGGAATTCATCTCCACAGAACATTTTTCTTTAACAAAAAAAGGGAAGGCATTTGGTTCATTATTAGACAACACCACATACGAAGAATCGTTTAAAAAACTTATAGAAAATATCGATAACCAAGAATATCAGTTCGAAATCCATTACCAACAAGAAAATTTGAATGGCTACAATATTGGAGCTTCGTTAAAAAGATTTGATCCTCAACAAAAAGTAATCTATCTTGGGGCTCATTATGATCATTTAGGGTATGGTATACCGCAGTTTTCCTTAGGTCCAATGGGAGCAATTTATAATGGAGCAGATGATAATGCTTCTGGTACTGTTGGTGTGATGGAATTAGCAGAATTTTTTTCGAAGGAATTTTATCGCGGAAAATTGAATCTTCCAGATGATTGGAATATTGTATTTTTGCATTTTGATGCAGAAGAATGGGGGCTTTACGGTTCGAATTATTTTGTCGATTCGAATTATTTATCCAAACAACCCATTGCTATGCTGAATTTTGATATGATAGGACGTTATCGTAATTCTCTACAATTACAGGGATTAGAAACCGGAGATGAGGTATGGCAGTCCATCATAAAAAAACATGTGGATGATTCGATGAATCGCAACATAATAAAAATCCAATTTATAAAAGGTGCATCAGGTCCCAGTGATCATACAAGCTTTTATAAGAAAAAGATTCCAGTGTTGTTCTTTTTTACTGGCTCTCACGAAGATTATCATAAACCTTCAGATGATTATGATAAAATCAACTATCAACAAATGAAATATATCCTCAACCTTGCAAAAAATATTCTTTTAGACTTAATTCTATCAAAACACATTCCTGAATACCAAAAAGTCCAAGAAGAAGCTTCAACCAGAGAATACAAAATTCGGCTAGGCATAATACCGCAAAACTATTTTTCTGACGAAGGTATAGAAGTAGGTGGATTTGTAGAGAATGCTCCAATTCAAAAATCAGGTATAAGAGAAGGGGATGTTATCATAAAAATCGAAGATTACCAAATCAAAAATATCTACGATTTGATGGATTTTTTATCGAATGCACAATTAGGAAAAAAATATAAAATTATTTATAAAAGAAATAATCAAATTTTCGAAGCATATACCGAACTTATGGGCAAATAAATCGCAAATAAATTAATGAAAAAAATACCAAAAAATAGGAAGAGTAAAAAAAGAAAAAGAAATTCCTATGGCTAACATCAGTGTTACTAAGCCTGGTTTTAGGTTATACGAAATTGCTACAATGCCTCCTGTAATCATAGGTCCCATAGCAGCCTCAAAAATAGAGATATGATAGATGGATTTATCCATAGGAAAAAACGAATAGATAAAAGCAATCATGAGTGGTGCTAAAAATAATTTATAAAATAATCCAATAAATAAGTATTTTTTATTTTCTTTGATTTCGTTCAATTTTAGTTGAAAGCCAACAGAAAATAGTGCGATAGGAGTTAATGTATTACCCAGTGTTAAAAGGATTTGTTTTAGCCATAGAGGATATTCATAGATTTTTAAGAGAAATGTAAGAATTAAAACAAAAAAAGGAGGAAATGTGATTACACGCTTTAACGAAGATAATAAGTTCAATTTAATGGTTGTTTCGTTGGGAGAAAAATTCGCTGCCAAAATAATACCTAACGTTGATAACATAAAAAATGTCCCTGCTTGATCTGCTAATAGTCCATAGCTAAGATATTCTTTTCCATAATAAGCTTCTATCATAGGTAAACCAACAAAAGAGGTATTCCCCAATCCACTTGTTAAAATCAATGCACCAATAGCGGTTTTTTCTTTTTGCCAGTCGAACAAGGTTTTCCCAATCAATACAAAAAATCCTATTGCAACGATAAAAACAATCCATGGCATAAGAATCAATGCAATCAAAGATTTCTGAAACTGAAGTTCATGAATATGATACAAAATCAATGCTGGTAGAGAAATATATACTATAAAACTATTGAGTACTTGGGGCGTTTCTTTGGGAAATTTGATGTTTGATGTTGTGGTTTCTGAATATCGGTGAAATATAATGCCAAGAATAAAACAAATCACAATTAATAAAATGTTTCCCATAAGAACAAATTTATTAAAGAGATTTAATAAAAAAACAAAATTTTTATATTTTACGAAATAAATTGTTCAATAGGAATGATTTTTGGATTCTCTCAATCAGAATTATTTCTGAATGTCTTTCTTACCCATAAAATAAATTATTTGCAATAAAATTATTCGAAAAAAGTTGGATTTGTGGAGATTCTTTATTGTGGTAGTCCCATTTATTCGCGAAAATTACTAGAAGCAATTGCAGAAAAACATACCATTGTTTGCGTTGTTTCTAATCCAGATAAAGTTTCGGATCGCACAAGAAAGCCCAAGCCCACACCTGTTGCAGAATTTGCATTAGAAAAAAATATTCCTCTTTTTCGGCCAGAAAACTTAAAAGATACAGCTTTTTTAGATGTTCTTGCTAATAATAAAATTGATGTAGGAATAGTTTTCGCTTTTGGAAAGATTTTACCTGCGGAATTTTTTACAAAACCTAAATATGGTTGTTTAAACTTACATGGTTCTTTATTACCAGATTTAAGAGGAGCTTCTCCCTTTCAGACTGCTATTCTAAAAGGTTATAAGAAAAGTGGATGGACTTTACAAAAAGTCGCGAAAGGATTAGACGAAGGAGACATATTAGCCCAAGTAGAATTTGATATTTACGAAAACGAAACAACCGAAGAATTAATCGAACGCGTTTTGCCATTAGGAATCGAATTAGTATTAAAAGTATTAGACAACCTTGAATTCTACTGGAACAATGCTAAAAAACAACAAGACGAACAAGCTACTTATTGTTATAAAATCAACCCCGAAATGGCCTGGATCAACTGGAAAGAAAGTTCATTAAAAATTCATAATTTTATACGTGCACTTAACCCTAACCCGATAGCAAAAACCAACCTAAAAAAAGATAACAAAATAATTTCCAACATAAAAATTTATCGTTCGAACTATCATTTACCAGAATTCTTTCGTAAAATTCAAGACAACAATAAAGAACCCGGCTATATCGAAGTTATCAAGCAAAATAAAAAAAATCATCTATTTGTTAAGACATTCGATGATTGGTTAGAAATCCTAGAAATCCAATATCCCAACAAGAAAAAATTGAATTCACACGATTTTATCAATGGAAATTTTGTTCAAACAGGAGATATGTTTTTATGAACCAACAAAGAATCGAAAAACTAAAAGAAATATTCAAAAAACATTTTATACCTTATTTTATTTTTTTTACTATTTTTGTGGTGTTTGCTTATATAATATTGGTTTTACGGTTATTTAGTGTAGAAACCAATATAATGCCCGACATAACAGGCAAATATTTTATCAATGTATACAACGATTTAAAAAAATATAACCTGAATATAGAAATTCGAAAAATTTATATAGAAGAAAAACCAGAAGGTGTAATCCTACAACAAAGTATTTTGCCGGGCGAAACGATTCGGCCCAAAAATAGACTTGTATTGATTGTAAATAGTTATGAGCCTTTCTTAACAATGCCCAAGGTAATCAATCTATCTTTGGAAAATGCAAAGCAAACATTATCATCTGTACCTTACGAAGATAAAGTATATGAACTTCCCATAAGTAAAATATTGTATGTTTATAATCCCAACATACCAGAAAATACGGTTTTATTCCAATTTCCTGCACCTAATACAAAAATCAAATTAAACGAAAAGGTTATCTTAATTCTCTCTACTTCTCAATCAACGAAATTCGAAATAAACGAAATAAAAGAGATGGATATTGGGACGGTTTCTCAGTATTTTATTCAAAGTGGTATTCCTTATATTATTACCCAAATTGTCCCTACAAAAGATAACCGTCTTCATGGTAAAGTAAAAGAGATTAAATATAACAATAAAACTTACGAATTAAGCGTATATTATAACAAAAATAAGAAATACCATTTTTATTCTGATTTCGAATTAGAAAATATTCGTTATTCGCGAAAAGATTATTGCTCTCTTCATCTCTCGAAAGAAGAACTCGATAGTATAGAAGAAATCAAGTTATCTACAAAAATTTGGTTTTCGGAACCCGAAATTTTTACAGATAAAAGTTTTAGTTTAGTTTTTTATCGTTCTGGAAATATGTATTTATATTTGTTATGTAATGATAAAATTGTGATGAAAAAATTTTACGAAGCAGATTTTTCCGTATAGAGGTATAGTATGAAGATTTCTCCATCCATTTTAGCAGCAGATTTAACCGATTTAAAAAATACATTACAAACCTTAGAAAGTAGGGTAGATTTTCTCCATATGGATATTATGGATGGGCATTTTGTTCCTACATTATCTTTTGGAGAAGTATATGTAAAACTATTAAAAGATCATACAAATATACCCTTAGATGTTCATCTTATGGTAGACCAACCCGAAAAAGAAGTTCCGAAATATTATGATTTTTCTCCGTTTAATATAACATTTCATTACGAAGCAACGAATTTTCCTGTAAGACTTGCACGCGAAATTCGGAAAAAAAATATCAAAGCTGGTATATCTTTAAACCCAAAAACACCCGTAGAATTTATCGAACCATTTTTAGAAGAATTGGATCTTGTTTTAATTATGAGTGTTGAACCTGGTTTTTACGGACAAGCATTTATTCCTTTTAGTATAGAAAAAATAAAAAAATTAAAAGATATGATCCTTCAAAAAGATTTGGATGTCCTAATCGAGGTTGATGGAGGAATCAATCAAGAGAATATTTCCCTCGTAAAAGAAGCTGGTGCAGATATCGTTGTTGCGGGATCCTTTATTTTTAAAGGCAACATAGAAGAAAATATCCAAAAATTAAAACAATTTTAAAAAATTATAAATAAAATCCTTATTTTTGTTTATAAATTTAAACTGCGAAAAATTCAATTCGCCGCAACAATTTATTTAACTTCTTTTTTTTGTTTTTGTTGTTCTTGGTATTCCTTAATGATTACTTTTCTAAAATAGGGAGCATCCAATTCATAAACAATCTTTCCACCTAAGTGAGCTGTGTATATAACAATAGGAATTGCAATAAAAAAATAAACAATGAGTGTTAAAATCCTCATAATTTTATAAAAAGAAAACTTTGTGTGTCCTAAAAAAGAAATTGCTAAAATAAATATAGATAATACAAAAAAACTTTCGGCGAATTTTTCGTGTTGTTCAATAGTCTGCTTTAAATAAGGACTATGTTCTAGTAATTCATGCTCAATATCTCCTGTAAATAATGCAAAATAAGTAGATACAACAAGAAATATATTTAGTATTAAAATAAAATTCCAGTAGTTAAATTCTTGATTGTTCCTAAATTTTAACATTAATAGTAATGCAATGATAGGAATTAAAAATGTTAATACAATGGGAGCATGAACAAACAAAGGATGGAATGGCAAATCTGATGGAATATTTTTTAACATTAATGTATCTGCGCTTTCTTCTATGTGTAGTAAGATAAATGTTAGTATTTTCATAAGTATAAAATTTGTTTATTCATCGATAAATCAATAAAAATTTATCGATTTGCGATAATTTTTAGGATTGACAAAATATCTAGAAAATTATTAATAAAAAATTATGAAAGATATTAAGAATTTTTTAAAACAAATCATCCAAATAAGCTTAATTTTGGTTTTAACAAATGTATTGTGGGGTAAGGAATTTACAAAGATTTCATTAGCAGATTTGCAAGCAAATAATATGATTGAATCTCAAGCTCAGCAAGAAACAAAAGAAACACAAGAAATGCAACAAAAATCTGAAGAAAGCAAAAAAGAAGTAAAACAAGAAAAAAATGTTAAAAAAACCATCGATGAATGTGTTCAAACCTTAGAATCTCAGGATATTACCTTGCAACTATTAGCTCTTAATACTTGTGCGAAAGATTATCAAAAAGAAGAAAAAATGCAAGATGCTTTACTAAAATTATTGAACAATTCTAATAACGATGCAGTTCAAGTAAGTTCTCTAATGCTTTTATCAAACCAAAAAAAAGACAAAATCGCAGAAGAACTCATTACATTAATACAAAACGGAAAATTCAGGACAAATGTTTTAAAATATGCTTCTACGGTAGTTTTATACAGTAACATAACAGATAAAACGAAAGCAAATGCAAAAGAAGTTTTCCAAAGCTTAGCGAATTCAGAAGATGAATTATTAAAAAATTTAGTAGAAAATTTATTAAAAAAAATTTAAAAAATTGATGTTGGAATTAACCAAAGAAGAATTAACAAGATATTCGAGAAATATTTTTTTAAAAGAGATTGGAAAAGACGGACAGTTAAAACTAAAAAATAGTTCTGTTATGGTTATTGGGGCTGGTGGATTAGGTAGCCCCATATTGCTCTATTTAACTGCTATTGGTGTGGGGCATATAACCATCATCGAATCCGATAGACTCGATCTTACCAACTTGCAAAGGCAAATTTTATACAGAACTTCTGATGTTGGTAAACATAAGGCAGCTTTAACAAAAGAATACTTAGAGCAGCTGAATCCACATATACACGTAGATGTGATCAATGATCGACTCACCCCGGAGAATGCATTTCATTTAATCGAAAATGTTGATGTGGTAATAGATGGTTCGGATAATTTTCCCACAAGGTTTCTTGTGAATGATGTGTGCTATTTTAAAAAAATTCCTCTTATATCTGGCGGTGTTTTACAATTTTATGGTATGATTATGGGAATCATGCCAGAGCAAACACCTTGTTATCGATGTGTTTTTGAACATCCTCCGGAAGAGCAAGAAAATTGTTCCACGGTCGGTGTATTAGGTCCCTTGGTAGGCAGCATTGGTTCTCTAATGGCAGTAGAAACCATCAAGTTTTTGTTAAACTTAAAACCCAATTTGATGGGTAAATTGCTCCGCATCGATGCTCTAACAATGGATTTTCGTTTAACAGAACTACCAGTTAATGAATCCTGTTTAATTTGTGGTAAAAATCCTAAAATAAAAGTTTTTGATCCTAAATTACAAGATTATTACGAAATGTGTAATCCAACTCCTTATTTCCTAAAAAATTTATAAAAATTCCTATTATTGAAAAAATATGAGTTGTAAATCTTTAAGTATAAAAAAATCAAGCCAAAAGAACGATAAAAGTTTATATTAATATATAAACAATAGAATTGAACAATACGAACAATATAATACATGGTTTCGTAAACAAATAAAAAATTGATAGAATTTAAAAATGTATATGAAAGAATAAAATGAATAGCAATAGAATTTTAAATTATAGATAGTAACAAAACTATAAATTAAAAAAGGTGGGAGGGAGGGATAAAATTCTAAATTGAATAAGGGTGGGAGGGAGGGATAAAATTCTAATAGGAGGCAATATGTTAAAAAAATACGATGATTGGGAAGAAGAATACGAAGAAGAAGATGAAGAATGGGAAGACGAAGAATACGAAGATGAAGAATATGAAGATGACGAAGAATATGATGAATGGGATGATGATGATTACGAAGAGTTTGAAGAAGACGAAGAATGGGAAGACGAAGAATACGAAGATGATGAAGAAGCAGAAGAAGATTGGGTAGAGAGTGCATCTTTCGTATGTGAAGATTGTAATTATCGATGGACAGAAGAGGATGACGAAGCAGAAGTCATTGTATGTCCAATGTGTGGGAGCGATAACATAACCCAGATCTAGATGATACCATTACGTTTGTTGTTGTTCTTGATGGGGATATTTATATTGATTTTGTTTTTAGTCAGTAATCCCCAAGAAGTTTCTTTTAATTTTTTAATCTGGAAAAGTACTTACCGACTCTACGAAGTTATATTGTTTGGTATCGTTTATGGGAGTATTTTATATATTATTCTAAGCAGCCACATTAAAGACGTATTAAAAAAAAATAGACATCGATGAATATCTCTGAACGAAAAAAGATTCACATACCCATACAAAAAGGTATCCTAAAGGGTAAAAAGGTGCCCTTACCCCCTTCGTTAAATGGATACAGGAATTTTACTTCATCTTTAATAAAAGAAGCACTCTTTCAACACATTGAAAATTTCTTTGGTATAACTTTTAATGGAAGAAAAATCTACCATATTGTTTTTTTTGATTTATGTGCTGGTTCTGGTCAAATTGGTTTAGAAGCATATAGTAGGGGGTTTAATCCTGTTCATATTGTAGAAAAAGATAAAAAACGTTTTGAATTTATTCTAGAACATCTTAAAGAATTTAGAATCAGAGGTTCAAAGATTGTTTTTCATCAAAAGGATTTTAGAAGAATGGCAGACGATATAACCCAGTTTTATTACGGTGCCATTTTTATCGATCTACCGTATACCTTCTGGAAAGAGGATGGAAGATGTGGACATCTAGATCATTTTTTTTATAAATTCATTAGCCATCTAAGCGAAAAAATCCAAAACGATAAGGAAAACGATTATAAATATATATTTATCATTCAATCCCCAAAACCCTATCAATTTCCTTTATCTTTAAAGAATAATTCTCGTTTTAACATTATACAAGATATTAAACATTATAGAAAGCATTATTTAAATCTACTTAAAATTAATTTGACTCAGTAATCATAAAAAAAAAATTGTCTTTTATGATTCTGTCAGATATATTGGCAATTTTGGTATTTGTTTTGTATACCGTTGATGTTGTTCTTTTATTTTTTTATGGTATACATATGTATGTAATGCTCTATCTATTCTTAAAGCATAAAAATAAATGTATTAGTAATATAGAAAAAGAACCCATAGATTTAGAGAAAGTAGATCCCAAATCACTTCCAGAGGTTGCAATTCAACTTCCTATTTATAACGAATATTATGTTGTAGATAGACTATTAGATGCGGTAAGCAAAATTAAATGGCCAAAAGAAAAACTCTATATACAAGTATTAGACGATTCAACAGACGAAACAGTAGAAAAAGTGGATCAGATTGTTCAAGAAATGCAAAAACAAGGTTTTCGAATTGAGCACTTACATAGGACAGATAGAAAAGGTCATAAAGCAGGTGCTTTAAAAGAGGGATTAAAAAAGATTCAAGCAGAATACATTGCGATCTTCGACGCAGATTTTATTCCCAACCAAGATATACTTGTTAAAGTTATGCCCTATTTTGATGATAAAGAAATCGGAATGATTCAAACCCGATGGGGGCATATCAACAAAGATTATTCTTTATTGACATTTGCTCAATCTTTTGGAATTGATGGGCACTTTATTATTGAACAAGTAGCAAGAAATGGTGCAGGTCTTTGGATGAATTTTAATGGAACTGCCGGAATATGGAGAAAACAATGTATATTAGAAGCGGGAAATTGGCAATCCGATACTTTAACCGAAGATTTTGATCTTTCTTATAGAGCAGAATTAGCTGGATGGAAGTTCCGATACTTTATGGATATAGAAAATCCTGCGGAATTGCCTGCAACAATACAGTCTTTTAAATCTCAGCAATTTAGATGGTGTAAAGGTTCTATTCAGACAGCAGTAAAATTAATACCAAGAATTCTAAGAGCAGACTTACCTTTAAAAATCAAAGCGGAAGCATTGGTCCATTTAACCAATTATTCTGTTCATCCATTAATGCTGATAAATATTTTGTTAACATTGCCATTAGTTTTAATAGAAGAATGGTCTTCGTTTCGTTATACAGACTTAACCACTAAAATGATCTTTTTTGTTGCATTTGTTTTGAGTTTATCAACCTTTGCTCCAACGATTTTTTATTTATATTCACAAAAAGAGTTGTATAAAAAGTGGTGGGATAAGATGATCTATATGCCTGTATTAATGATGGTGGGAACAGGAATAGCAATATCAAATACAAAAGCGTTTATTGAAGCATTAATAGGTAAGGTAAGTGCCTTCCAGAGGACTCCAAAATACAGAATTGAATCCAAAAAAGATCTGATTTCCTTACGAAATAAATACATTCAGTCCATTGATCCTTTAATTGTTTGGGAAACAGTTTTTTTTATCTATTGCGTCATTACTGCATATTATGCATATATTTATAAAAAATATTTAATCATTCCCTTTATGATCATATATGCACTAGGATTTTTCTACGTTATATATTTATCTGTAATTCAAAATTTAGTTATGAGGATTGGATTAACTTATAAAATGTTTTACAAGAAAATATAATGAATTATTTGTTCTTTTATGGATTCAAAAAAAGCGCATAGTCCCATGGGAGAATATCGAGATCCATCTAAACAAAAAAGAAAGAATGCAAGGATACGAGTAAATAATATAACAGCAACCTTTAAAATAGAAGGAACAAATCAAGATTACGAATGTCAGATTTTGGATTTAGGCACTGGGGGAGTGGGCATTGCTACAAAAACTTTATTATATCCTGGGGATAAAATAAAAATTCATTTCTGGTTAGAAGGAAATGAATTTAGTTTACCTGCAACTGTGTCTCGTACCTCGGGGAAGAATGTGGGACTTATATTTGAAGATCCTCCATTGGATGCAATTTCGAAGATTCAAAACTACATTCATTCAAAATTATTTAAAAGTTAGAACTGGAATGAACACAATTGACGTAATAAAAAAATGAATTTTTATGGTATTTTATTTGTAATGAATAACAAAACATAAATTAATCAAATTAAACAAAAAATAAGGTACAGGGGGATGGGATAATACTCTATAAAGAAGGATGAGTTAAAATTTAAAAAGGCGGGCGGGTGGGTTAAAACTCTAAAAGGAGCAGATAATATGGCTGGTGGACAAAAAATTTTTTGTGCAAATTGTAGACACTGTATCGTTGTAAGACATTACGAATCCGATCAAGATAAATACATATTAAGGGTAAGATGTATAAAAAAAATGTGGTCAAAACGTTCTGGAGAAGAGAAATTGTATAAATATTTTACAGTTGCTCGCAGAATGATGTCTCGATGTGAACATTATAAAAAAATGGGAGATGAGCTACCATTTGTAAAAAACCTAAAAAAAGAATTACCCATCAAAGACGAAATTTATAATGTAAAAAAACCAGTATTAAAGCTACCACAATAATCAATAATGGATTTAACACTAAAAGAAAAAGAGAAAATTAGTAACGTTTTTATACCACCACATTTAGAGTTTTTTTTTCCAAAAGAATTCGAGGGGAAAAAAATTCAATTGGTTGGTGAATTCCC
This sequence comes from Leptospiraceae bacterium, assembly GCA_026418015.1. Taxonomy (GTDB): domain Bacteria; phylum Spirochaetota; class Leptospiria; order Leptospirales; family Leptonemataceae; genus SKYB61. The sequence goes on from JAOACE010000010.1 coordinate 17,596, forward strand.
GCGAAGAGTGGAGCAATACGAAAAAATTGCAGAATGCATGGGTTTTTCTTTAAGAGCACCTCTTGCGGGAATTATTTCTATTTTAAATAAAGATAAAACAAATACTTTTAGCTTAAAGGTTTCTGGGAAAAATCAAATTATTAATTATTTTCGAAATTCAAACGAAAAAAAAAATCCTGATAATTTAAGCAAAGAATCTTGGATCGATTTTCTAAACGATAACGGACTTTATTCATTCGAATATAAAAAACCATTAGGAGAAATCTTTAAAGAAAAAATAGAAAAAATCGTTTTTTTATTAAGGGATTCTTATGCACCTAATTTTTGGCAGAACCTATTTCAACATTACGAAAAAGAGCTATATTTACTAAAATCTTTTTTTCAACAGAATTTTCCTAAGATAGAAATTCTTTTTTATCCAGACATATCTAAAAAAAACACGTTTTATGGGTTGAATAACTATCAGTATCACTATCGATATGTTGCTTATAAAAATAAAAATCATGTAAAGGTATTTAGTCCAACTACTTTATTTGCTCTTCTTAGGTCAATTTACTTCGAAGAACCATTTACGAAAAGTATTATGATTTTTAGAAATTACAATATGGAATCTACTTCTATTGGATTTTATTATCATGGGACAAATTTAAGAGAGATAGATTTAAAGATTCCTTATTTAGTAAATTTTACCTATAAAGATGTTATTTCTTTGGATAAAGAATATTATTTTAACATATACGAAGATTATTATTTTTATTTTAAAAACATTCAGAAAACTAATTTTTGTACTGGGTGTATGATTTGTAACAATTTTTGTCCAACGAATGCAAATCCTATGTCTCTCTACGAAACTAAATTATATTTTAAAAAAGATCAATGTATCTTATGCGGAGTTTGCGAAGAGGTTTGCGAAAGTAATTTATTAATAATGGATAAAATTAGGTATGAGGCCTCTAATTAAAACGATTTATTTTCCTCTAATCAATCTTCTGATTTTTGTTTGGGCTTTTATCATCCAAAAAGAATTTTATTATTTTTTAATAATTCCAATTTTAAATTTAATTTTGATTTTTTTAAAACACTTTTTACGATACAAAAAACTCAATGTCAACATATTTTTGTTTGATTTTGCTTTTTTGTTTAGTTTTTTGCCTCTGTTTATTCCAGATCAAAATAACCTTTCTTTTTTAGTTTATTTTTTTGTTGTAGCGATGTTCTTTTTTATAAAAGAATATTCTTTTTTTTCGAATATTCCTATTCATGAATTTATAATAGTTTTTATAATGATTATTATAGATTTTTTTAATAAAAATAATTTATTAATACAATATAACGAAATTTATTTATTATCATTAATACCACAACTAATTTTTTATAATCAACTATTGTTTATTTATTTAATTCGAATTTTTACATTAGCCTTAATTTTTTATCAAATTCTGGATTTTAACATTTTTCTTAGCGAAATAAAAATATTTATGGCTATTTTTAGCATTATATATTTACTTCCTTTAAAACTCAAAAAATTTACAAATAACGACTTAATCATCAAATTCTTCCTTTTTTTACTCGAAATTGGCTTATTGTATTTATTCGTAAAAAATTATGGTTATTTTAGATATGTAGTACTCTTAATTTATTTTTTTGCAAATCTGACATTTTATTTTATTAAAAATAGATTGTTTAATAAATAACAAAAAAATTTGTGATTTATGATGAAGTTTTCTGAGCTAATCAAAAAAGATAAAATATTCTATTACGAGAAGCTTCCAACAAAAGATAAATACGAATTATTACAAATGATTCTAGAAAATACCCTTAAAGATACTAAATATACAAATAAATTTGATTTAATCTGGAATTCCTTAAAAGAACGTGAGCAAGCAATGTCAACCGGTATAGGTGGAAGTCTAGCAATTCCTCATTGCACAACAGATCATGTGGACGAAATAATTGCTTCGTTAACTTTATCGAAAGAGAATATAGATTTTCAATCACTTGATGGTTCTCCTGTAAGAATCATCGTATTGTTAATAATATCAAGAAATAATTTTGATGCTCATATTAAAGCACTTGCAAGCGTAGCTAGAACCTTCCAAAATACCGAAACAAAAAAAAGTGTTTTAAAAGCTCATAGCGTCGAAGAAATATATAAAATTATAGAAAAATTATAAATTTATATAATAAACAATACTTCTTAATTCTAAAAATTTCTTATCTCGAACTTTTTGGGGCTAAGTTTTGTTTTTTTAATTGACAGTGTTGTTATTTTTTGATAAAACAAAAACATGAAAAACTATAAAGCAGATGTTGTAATCATTGGAGGGGGACTATCTGGTATTGCTACTGCACTCGAAATTGTAGAAAATCAACCGAATAAAAAGATTCTTATTATAGAAAGAGGCTTAAAAGAAAATTTTGGGGGACTTGCAAAAAAATCTTTTGGTGGCGTATTTTTTACTGGGAGCAAAGAACAAAAGCGTTTGGGAATAAAAGATAGCCCAGAACTTGCATGGATGGATTGGTTATCTTTTGCCGAATTTGAACCTGATGATGAATATGGAAAAATGTGGGCAAAGCAATTTGTTTATGGGAATATTGATTATGTTTATCATTGGTTAAAATCTAAAGGAATTCGTTTTTTTCCCGTTGTGCATTGGGTAGAAAGAGGACTTTTTACACCTGGGAATTCTGTTCCAAGGTTTCATATGATATGGGGAACAGGTTATGAATTGATTCGCGTTTTGTTGCAGCATTTAGAAAAATACGAACAATTCATCGAGGTTTTGTTTCGAAGCAAAGTAGACGATATTTGGATAGATTCTAACCTAAAAAAAGTGACAGGTTGTAGTGGTATTCATTTGGATACGAACGAGCCATTCGAAGTGCATTCGAACATCGTTGTCGTGAGTGCTGGGGGCATTACAGGAAACCCAGAATTGGTAAAAAAGTATTGGGGATATCAACATCATTCTAAGGAAAGTAAAATACCTAAAATATTGCTGAATGGTTCTATCTTAGAAGCAGATGGAAGTTTACATTTTGTCTTAGAAAAAAAAGGAATCCCTTTACATAAACTTCATCGTCAATGGAATTATGCAGCGGGAGTACATCATCCGAACCCAAAATTTAATGGAGAGGGGTTAAGTTTAGTGCCAGCAAAATCTGCCTTATGGGTAAATGCTTATGGAGAAAGAATCGGAAATCCTCCTCTCGTAAGTGCATACGATACGTTGTATTTAGTCCGAGAAATCGTAAAACAACCAGGAGCATATTCTTGGCATATTATGAATTACAAGATTGCTCTAAGGGAATTAGCAGTAAGTGGTGCAGAATTCAACGAAGGGATAAGAGATAAAAAAATTATTGAGTTCCTTTTAACAATTTTATTCGGAAACAAAAAATTAATCCATACGCTGATGAATTCTTGTATCGATTTTATTACCGCAAATAGTTTAGAGGAATTAGTAAAAAAAATGAACGAATTACAGGATGAATACAAAACAGATTATCAGACTCTAAAAGATACCATACTTCGGTACGATTCCATGATCCAACGAGGCAAAAAATTTTTTAATGATGATCAATTAAGACGTATAATGCATCTAAGACAATATAGAGGAGATCGCATTCGAACTTTAAAATTCCAAAGAATTCTCGATAAAAGTGCCTTCCCACTAATTGCTATAAGACTCCATATTCTAACAAGAAAAACGCTTGGAGGTGTTATAACCAATTTAAAATCGCAAGTAATGAACAATCAAAATCAACCCATCGAAGGATTGTATGCTGTGGGAGAAACCGCTGGATTTGGGGGAGGTGGGATACATGGATACCGCGCATTAGAAGGTACATTTTTAGCGTCTTGTATTTTTACAGGAAGAATCGCTGCAAAAGACATATTACAAAAAATATAAAAGAGGTGGAATTATGAAAAAAACAGGTGCTTATTTAGTAACTTATGCATTAGAACAAATTGGAGTTCAATATACTTTTGGAATACCGGGGGTTCATGTAACAGAATTATACGATGAATTGAATAAATCAAAGCAAATTCAACCAATTCTTGTGACCCACGAAGGTTGGGGTGCATTTATGGCAGATGCTATTAGTAGAACCACAGATACGATTGGTACATTAGTCATTGTTCCTGCCGCGGGAATGACTCATGCTTTAAGTGGAATTGGCGAAGCATACTTAGATGGAATTCCCTTGTTAATTATTTCGGGAGGAATACGAAGAGATTTAGATAAATCCTTTCAATTACATTTTTTAGATCAAGAAAAAGTATTAGATGGTATAGTAAAAAAATATTATTTAATACAAAAACACGAAGAAATTATACCTACAATTTTCGAAGCTTATAAAATTGCAAAATCGGGGAAACCAGGCCCTGTCTTTGTAGAAGTTCCAGTTAATATTCAACTTTTCGAAGGTCCTGTATCCGAATTGCCCAAATGGAATAATGATTATTTAAAATATAATCTTCCTCAAGAATCGTATAAAAAAATCGACAATGCTGTTAGTTTAATTGAATCGACTCAAAACATTGGTATATTTGCTGGATGGGGTGCAATCGGTGCAACAAAAGAATTAATCGAATTCGCTGAACGTTTACAAGCCCCTGTTTGTACGACTCTACAAGGATTGAGTGTTTTTCCTTATGATCATCCTCTACATACAGGTATGGGGTTTGGTCCATATTCTGTTCCAGCAGCAGAAGAAGCATTCAAAAACATTGAATTACTTGTAGCCATTGGAACTACCTTCGCGGAAATCCCAACAGGTAGCTTTGGTATGAAGGTTCCCCAAAAGTTAATTCATATCGATATTGATCCAAATGTATTTAATAAAAATTATCCAGCCACAGTTGCAATAGAAGGGGACTCAAAAGAAGTATTAAAGCTTCTAAACCAAAAGTTAAAAATAAAACGTGAACCTAATATATCTTTACACAATAAGATCAAACAAAAAAAAGAGTTCTACATAAGAGAATGGATAGAACACGATTCCAAAGATAAAGTGAATCCAGGAATGTTTTTTACTACTTTGCGAAGTCTACTAGATAGAAATGCTTTTGTTGTTGTGGATGATGGGAATCATACCTTCTTAACAGAAGAATTAATGCCCATATATGAACCAAAAACCTTTCTATCTCCCACGGACTTTAATTGTATGGGATATTGTATTCCAGCAACTATTGGCGTTAAATTAACTCATCCCGATAGACAAGTTGTAGGCATTGTAGGAGATGGTGCATTCTTAATGTCGGGTTTAGAACTACTTACAGCATCGACCCTTAACTTAGGGGTGATTGTATTTGTTTTTCATGATGGAGAATTATCTCAGATTTCGCAAGGACAAGAAATTCCTTATAACAGAAAAACCTGCACAATATTAGGAGAAATTCATCCAGAAGGTATAGCAAAAGCAACAGGTGCATATTATATAGCAATGAATCATAACAAGGAAATCGAAGATAAAATTAAAGATGCAATCGAAGTTTCTAGAAAAGGGCAACCAGTAATTGTAGACGTAAAAATAGATTATTCCAAAAGAACTCGATTTACTCAAGGAGTGGTTAAAATCAACTTAGCACGATTTCCATTAGGAGAAAAATTCCGTTTTATAGGAAGAGCTCTAGTAAGACGAATTACTGGTTAAAATACCAAAAAAGAAAGGGCGAAAAATTATCACAACAATACAAGCGAAAGATAGAAAAAAACCAAGGGGTGCATAGGAATGTTTATTTTTTTTGTATAATAATATATAAATAATACTTCCTATGGCTCCGAGGTTAATAATAATCAAAATCTCTGTTATTTCGAAAATAATGCTTATAGCACCTATAAGGATAATATCGCCAAAACCGAATTTCTTACCTCTACCTAGTAAATATAAAACTAAAAAGATAAATAGAAATATAAAAAATTTTAACAAAAAATAATAAATATTACTGAGTTCCCATTCTATAAAAAAAAGGATTAATCCAAAGATGTATAAGAATAAAATATTTTCGTAATCTAAAAAGAATTTTTTTAAATCAATCAAACCAGCGATTATAAAATGAAAAATCATCAAAACATACAAAAAAGCGAGTAATCCATAAAAATAAAATAAATAACACAGAAGAAAACCACCAAATAATTCCCATAGTAAAAAATCTATCGATAAGGGAATCCCGCAATGTTTACATCGTTTTTTAGTAAAAAAATATCCAACGATTGGTATAAGATATAGATAAGAAATCTTGGTTTTACAATTATAACAAAAAGATGGTGTAAAAAAAAGATTGTAATACTTTTGTTTTATAGATAATTCTTTTCTTATTGGACTATAAAAAAAATATAAAATTCTATCATAAATTGTTTTATAAAAACTTCCTAAGGATGAACCTAAAAAAAATAAATAAATATATTTAAATATTTCTGTTTTATAGTCTAGTAATGAATACATTTTCTTTCGAATTCTTTAAATCGTTCTGGTTCTTGTATGGATATGTTTATAGGTTGATTGGTTTCTGGATGAATAAAAAAGATTTCTTTCGAAAGAAGTAATAAACCGTATTTTTTTATTTTTTCGTCTACATCATAATAAAGATCATCGCCTACAACAGGACATTTTAGGTGGTGAAAGTGTGCACGAATTTGGTGTGTTCTTCCAGTTATTAGGTTGACTTGAACCTTTGTATAACGACGATGATGGTTCGACGTAAGAGATTTTAAAATTTCGTATTGGGTAATTGCTTTTCTTCCTGTTGGATCAACATGCATTTTTAGTCGGTTTTTGGGATGTCGTTTTAAAGGTAAATCAATCATACCTTTTTCTTCTGGTGGTGCGCCCAATAACCAAGCGATATAGGTTTTTTTTACGTTGCGGGTTAGAAAAAGTTTAGATAATTTCCATTGCGTAGAGATGTTTTTTGCAACAACAAGTACTCCTTCGGTCATTTTATCTAATCGATGAACTAATCCTGGACGAAAAGAAACTAATTCGTCTTTTACATGCACCATTTGATCTTGTAAATGTTTCCAATGATGTAAAATACCATGCAGTAGAGTAATTTTATCTTTTTCGTTAGGACCAGGATGCACACTAATTCCAGCAGGTTTGTGTAGAACCGCTAAATAATCATCTTCGTATAGAATGTTTAAATCCATGGGAACAGGTTCAATAAAATAGGATTCTTTTACTTGTGAGGGAGATTCCAACAAAACAATCTTCATTCCGGAATACACTTTTAAAGAAGGTTTGATTTTTGATTCCGAAACTAACTGATCGTTTAAATAGACTTGAACCTTTTTTTCTTTGATAAGTTTTTGAATGGTATTTCTGCTATAAACCGAACCTAAATGCGAAGACAAAAAAATATCTAACCGTTCTTCTGATCCTTCTACTAAGATGATTTTTTGTGCGCTCATATCCTATTTTTTTAAAAGTCATTAAATCATCTGAGCTTATAATGTAAATGAAATATATCTTTCGATAGTTTAAAGTTCCATCAATACTTATAAATTTATGGAATAAAGAAAAATTCTTTATGTTTGACAAAAAAATTGTTTTATTAGATTAAGACATATGGAATACAATCAAAAAAATGTAGAATTTGTAGGCGCAGGTTCAATCCCAAAGAGTAATCATAGTTTGGATTATATCGAGCAACTAACCCCAAAACAAATTGTAGAAGAATTAGACAAATATATTATTGGACAAAACAATGCCAAGAAGGTAGTAGCAATTGCAATTAGGAATCGATTAAGAAGACAAAAAATTCAAGATCCTGTTTTAAGAGAAGAAATCCATCCTAAAAATATTATCATGATTGGACCAACTGGATGTGGAAAGACAGAAATTGCCCGAAGGTTAGCTAAGTTAACCAAAGCTCCTTTTGTAAAAGTAGAAGCAACCAAATTTACAGAAATTGGCTATGTGGGTAGAGATGTAGATTCTATGATTCGTGATTTAGTAGCGAATGCTATCAACCTTGTAAGAAAAGAATTCGAAAAAGAAGTAGAAGAAAAAGCACAAAAAAACGCAGAAGATAGAATTATCGATATATTGTTAGCATTAAGAAAAGGAAAATCAACAAAGCAAACATCCAAACCATCCGAAGAAGAAATAATCAAAAATCCCATGCTACTTCTTAAAACGTTCGTAGATATGAGTCAAATGGGTAAAGATATTCAAGCGGGAATGGAAAACGAAGATAAATCAACATACGAAGATAAACAAATTCGCGATGCTCTTAGAGAACAAATAAGAAGAGGAGATTTAGATAAATTCGAAATCGAAATCGATGTACCTACTCCTTCGATTCCTATGATTCAAGTAATGGGAGGTCCAAATTTAGAAGAAATCGATATGCAGCTACAAAGCATGTTTGGTGATTTATTCCCCAAGAAAAATAAAAAGCGAAAAGTAACCATAGAAGAAGCAAAAAAGATTCTATACCAACAAGAAGTAGATAAGTTGATTGATCAAGAAAAAGTTAAATCCGAAGCAATCCGAAGAACAGAGCAGTTAGGAATTGTTTTTATCGACGAAATTGATAAAATCTGTGGAAGAGGTAGTCATCATGGACCGGATGTATCGAGAGAAGGAGTGCAAAGAGATCTTTTGCCTATTGTAGAAGGTTCCACTGTAAATACCCGTTATGGACCTGTAAAAACAGATCATATTTTATTTATTGCTGCAGGAGCCTTCCATACTAGTAAACCGTCGGATTTAATTCCGGAATTACAAGGTCGATTCCCTTTACGCGTAGAATTGGACGAATTAACCAAAGAAGATTTTAAAAAGATATTAACGATTCCCAAAAACTCTTTAACGAAGCAAGCCATTAAACTTCTAGAAACAGAAGGAGTACATTTAGAATTTACCGAAGATGCAATCGACGAAATTTCAACTATCGCTTACGAATTAAACAGTAAAACAGAAAATATCGGTGCAAGACGATTACATACAATCATCGAAACCTTGTTAGAAGATATTTCTTTCGAAGCACCTGATTTACCAGAAGAAAAAAAACATATTGTCATAGATGCTCAATATGTAAGAGAAAAGATCAATCATATTATTAAAGATCGAGATCTAAGCCAATACATTTTATAAATGGAGGAGGATATTGTCTTCCGAAAACTTTAACTTTAAGCCATTAGAAGAATTTGTAAACCGATGGGTTCATAAATTTATCCCAGAAACACTACATGAAGATAATATTGAATTTCCACAGCAAAAGAACAAAAACTATTTTTTAATTTTTTTAAAGATACTACCTTGGGTTACCTTGCTTATTTTTATTTTTACTGTTTTCTATGATCCTTTTTCTAGTTGGTCAATCAAATTTCCCTGGCGCGAAGAAACTCTATCCTTACAAGGGGTTTTAAGAATGTTGGCAGTAACAGGACTTGTAGGGTATGGAACAAACTATATTGCAATTAAGATGCTCTTTCATCCACGCGAAAAAAGACCTTTATTAGGCCAAGGATTAATACCAGCCAGTAAAATAAAAATTGCCTATCGTTTAGGCGAAGCCATCAGTAGAGAAATCATCAACCCCCAGTTGATCGTAAAACAGATCAAAGATACAGGCTTAGTACTCAAATACATGGATCGGTTTAATCATTCTTTAAAAGAAACACTCGAATTACCGGAATTTCAGAAAGATTTGATGGAAGTGATTGAACATTATATCAATGCCATTCTTCGATCTAATGAGTTTAGACAAAGCATAAAAAATTTTCTTCAGGGGATTGATTTCGAAAACCTAAAGGGCATCGAAGCTGGTTTGTTAAAAATATATCGTTTGTTGGGAGGCGATAAAGAGATTGCACAAAGAATCGAAGAAATCATCTTATCGATAGAGTACAAAATTGATCCCCACGAAGAGATAATTCAAGACTATTTGCATAAATTACCCCATCTTATCGATGAAAATAAATCCACTATTGAAGATATATTGTTAAAAATTATTATATTTTTAGTAGAAAGAATTAATGTTAAGAAGGTTATCATCAACAATTTGTTAGAATTTGATGAATTACGATTAGAGAATTTGATTCTTTATTCCACTTCGGATCAATTGGATTATATCCAGTATTTAGGATGTTTACTAGGAATATTGGGTGGACTTTTTATTTGGATTCCGTATGAATCTTTTGTATTATCTATCCTTTTAGGTGGGATCATTTTTGGACTAGATGAAGTTCTCTATCGTATGCGAAAGAAATGAGGCATTTAAACATTCCCTTACCAGAGTTGGAAAATCAATCTTTTGATCCCGAGATATTAGATAGATTACAAAATCATCCATTGGAATTAAAATTGATCCAAATTATAAAAGAAAATAATCGTCTTACTTATTTTTCCGATACGGATCGCTTCCCTAATGTGGAATCTTTAGAAAAAACACTACAAACATGGAATATTTCTTACGAAAGGGATTTTTTGAACCTAATTTTATGGGTAATGTCATCTTCTTTTGTAATATTACCCATTACATTTACAGAAAAGCCAACGAAGTTTTCGGATTATCACTTTGTAGAAACAAGCTATATGAATTTAAAAAAAACTTATGAATATTTTTATCATAAAATAGAAGTATTTTATCGAGAAATCTATGGTAAAATCTTCGAAGAAAAAAACCTTAAAAATATTTTGTTTATCGATCCTATTTTATATAATTTTAAAAATCAAAAAGAGTATTTGATCTATATATACGCAAAAAACTACGAAATACTTAAAGAATTTTTAGAAAAACTTGATAGAGATCCCAATTTTATGTCCTTTGCAGAAATCTCTAAAAGAAAGCTTTATGTCATCAGCAAATTAAAAGAAAAATATAAATTTCTTTATAAAAAAGAAGAAAAAATCATTCCCAAAAGGGCCATAGATGATCCCAAATGGAAAGAAATAGAAAAATCTCCTAGAATCGAATGGGATATGGTATTAAATACCTTTGGTACGAATATGGTAATTAGAATTTTACTAAGAAGACAAGATTACGAATTGTTAAAAAAAATGATTGAAGAAAAAAAAATATTTAGTAAAGATGATTTAAATTATATTTTAGAATCTATGCAAAAAATTGTTGAACATGGAGATTTAAAACCAGAAAAAATGGATGACTATGAAAGTTTAAAAAAATATATAAAAAATTTATTATAAAAAATTTAAAGAGCAAAATTATGCAAGAAAAAAGACGTTATGTTAGAGTAAAACCAAAACCAGAAGAGCCAGTCGAAGTTCAACTTATGGGGAGTAACTTTATCGATGTACTTTATGCCAAAGATATTAGCGAAGGAGGAATTGGGATTATTGTAGAACATGATTTTAAAGATTATGATATCGGTGGATTGATTGACATTATTATAACCTTGCCTAAGAAAAAAACTTTTAAGGTAAAAGGAAGAATCATTCACAAAAATATCGTAAATAACCATCTTTTTGGGGTTGAATTTGTCGATATCTCAGAACAAAACAGAGAAATGATTCGCGAATATGTTAAAAAAAGATTAGAAGAAGAGTCTATATAGTGTAATTGTTCGAAACATATAGATAATTTTTGATTTTGTTGATCACGGAATAGGGTATCTTAATACCTTGTTCATTTAGGCGTATTCGATATTTTTCGAAAGACAGTTGGTTTGTCATTGTTTGGTTGAATTTAGCAATAACATCATCAATAAATGGCATAGTTTTTTCTAATAGATCTGTTCTTTTAAGCAATTTTTCGTGATATGGTTTTAAAATTTTTAAGTTTACACCACGACAGATAGATCGATAAAAAGCAAAGCGAAAGATCAAATCGTAATCGATTCCTTCTTTTTTTTGTAGTTCTTTATCTAATTTTTGTAGGTTTATGCAATCTACTACTTGTGTTTTGTAAGGTTCTTTTACATATTCTTTCATTAATGTTTCTAAGATTAAAAACCTTACTTCTTTATAGTTATTGCAAGTTTTTTCATCGCAATCATTGTTTAAATGTTCTTCGCATCCTAAATATAGAATAAAATCTACATCTGAATATGGTTCAGTTATTCCAAAGTTTAGTGAACCAACGAAATCAAAGGCCACTTCGTATCCAAGTTGGTTGATGATTTTAGAAAAACGATAAAAATCTCCAATGCGCTTTTTAGAAATGGGCGTTTCGTGTTTTCTAAAATATCGTTTAATTTCGTTAAATTCCTTAATTAAAGGATGATTCTCGAAGGGCAACTTCATAAACTTATTGTATAGATTAATCTTTCCTAAAAAAATTTCAATAAAAAAATTCTACAAAAGAAAAACTTTTTATCTTGTTTGGTAGCTACATATAACTTTATTGGATTAATTCTATGTACTTCTCGACGGGAATCGGAGGACTATAATAATAACCTTGAATTTTATCGCAACCTAATTCGAGAAGGATTTCTTTTTGTTTTTCTGTTTCTACACCCTCTGCAATAACATCGTAATTCAATTTTTGGCACAAATCAATCATAGATTTTACTAGTACTCGATAATTTTTTTCTTCTAGGTTATCTATAAATATTTTGTCTATTTTTATTATATCGATGGGAAGTTTTGGTAAAAGTGATAGGCTTGAGTAATTCACACCAAAATCGTCAATAGAAATTTTGATATGTTTTTGTCTTAAAAATTTTGGTCGCTCATTGATTTCCTTAAAATTATAAAAAAATGTCCTTTCTGTTATTTCTATCTCTAATAACGATTTTAGAGAAAAATCAAAATAATTCAATTTTTCTAAAATATTTAGTATTTGTTTATAAAAAGTTATATTTTCTATCTCTTCGGGGGATAAATTGATGGAAAGAGATAAAAATATATTTTTATCTAAGTGAGTTTTTTGTAAGTTGATAATATTTTTTAACATCCATTGATCAATTAAATAAACACTTTTGGTTTCTTCTAAAATTGGTATAAATAAATTTGGTGGAATGAATTCTCCTTTATGTTTCCATCGTATTAACGCTTCCCCTCCGATGATTTTATTCTCTAATAGATTATATTTTGGTTGTATGTAGATGAATAACTCATTATTTTCTATTGCTGAGTTAATCTTATGGTAGTATTCGAATTGCTTTAATAGATGAATTTTATAATGATTGTCAAATTGATTTATGTCAATTGCATCATTTTTGATAATTTGTTTGATGGCAAATTCTACCTCATGGAGCATATCTTCGCTTACTTTGTTAATTGTATAACCAATTTTATATAAAAATTTTATTTCCTTTTCTTGATAATGTATTTCGATAAATTTATTGATAAAAGATTGGATAATCGTAATATCGATCGAAGGATAAATGAAAATATAAATATTTTCTAGGTTATTAGAGTGAAAAACCTCTATAGATTTATTTTGAACCTTCAAAGAACTAATTATATTATATAATTTATCTAAAAATTTTAAATAAATTTCTTTTAGTTTTTCTACTGATACACAAAGAATGTAATCGAAATGGTTTACTATATGTATTTTTATCAATACAGCAGATTGATTTTTAAGAGAATTTTCTAAATATTTTAAATATTCTATAAGAGATTGAGTGTTAGGTAATTTTGTGATAGGATTTATATAAGTAGAATTTATAATTTTTTTATATAAAAAAAATGTTATAATATAGATTAAAATAGAACTAGAAATAATAAAAAAAATACCCTTTACATTTTGGAAGTAAGTTAACTGTTCTTTATTAAGAGCAATATGATGGATCAAAGAATCAGAAAGCAAAATCCAAAAAGTTCCTAAAATCATGTAAATAAAACTTACTATAAACGGGGAAAAATATTTTTTCTTGTTAAGGAATGTTTGCATACAATATAAAACTATATGAATAGAATATAATGTCAACTTTTTATTTCTATTAATTCTACGCTGATGGTTCCAATGTAGGGAATTTTTGCAGTCATTTTTAGAATATCGCGATTTGTGTCATCACTTATCCAAAGGGTAAGATCTCCTGCTAAACGAAAAAGTCCTGTTGTATCGTAAAAGGGTTTAACAACCCATGCATCTTTATAGATAATATCGTTATTTAGGTTTACTCTAATTTTTTGTTTCTCTATGATTTGAATGTGTAATTCGGTTGATTTAGTGTCGTCGAATAAAGGTACAGAAAATTTGGCTCCAATATAAGGTTGTTTTTTAGAAAATTTGTTGTAAAAAATGGCAGATAAAATATCTTGCGTATTTTCGATTATGTTTGTGGTTCCATTTTTAAGTTTCCATTTGTTTTCGCGGTTTTTAACATTTCCCGAAAATTCTTTTTGTATCCAATAAATTTCTTTTTTATCGTAATAAAAAAAGCTTTGTTGATATCGATGATAATTGCCTTCGTTTAGGTTTTTTTCGCTATAATAGGGGATTTGTTTTTTAACACTCCAATAGGAAATGATTCTATCTTTTACAGGATAAAAGGTTTGTAAAAATGGAGTATTGTAAGCAGTTGTTTGTAGAATATAACAAGGCTCGTTTTGATATTCGATGATTCCATAAATTCCCATGTATGCATAACCTATTAAGATTCCTTTCCACTTAATTTCGTATTTGTATATTCGATACTCTGACGAAAAAAGTGATGGAATCAAAATAAAATAAAAAATGATCCAGTTTTTCTTCATTATATTGTTAGACGAAAAAAACGTTCAACAGTTCTACTTTCTTATTCTTGACAAAGATAGTTAATAAAATAAATAAAAAAATATGAAGGTTTCTGTCCTTGGTTCTGGTTCTTTTGGAACAGCTATTGCAAATGTATTAGGCGATAAAGGGTATAATGTTTTTTTGTATGCAAGAAGAAAAGAATTGGTAGATCCCATAAACGAAATTCACGAAAATGTAGAATATCTAAAAGGTTTTAAGCTATCGGAAAATATTTTTGGCACTACTGATTTGGAATATTCTTTAAAGGATACTGAATTGATTGTATTAGCAATTCCCACTCAACAATTGTCGAAGTTTGTTAGAGACAATTTAAACCTATTTCCTGATAATGTACCAATTGTTTGTGTTGCAAAAGGTATCGAAGAAAATACATTGCGATTGGTTTCGGAAATATTAGAAGAAGAATTGCCTGGAAGATACCACAAAAATCTTTGCTATCTCTCTGGTCCAAGTTTTGCTAAAGAAATTGTTCAAAGATTTCCAACGCTTGTAAGTATTGCATCAAGAAACGAAGAAGTAGCAAAAAAGGTTCAGAACTATTTTTATACTTCGTATTTTCGCACTTATTGGCATGATGATGTTATTGGTGTAGAAATTGGTGGTGCTTTAAAAAATGTAATTGCTATTGCATGTGGTGTCTCTGATGGTTTAAATTTAGGTCATAACACAAGAGCTGCTTTAATTACGCGAGGACTTGTAGAAATTCAACGATTGGGAGTAAAAAAAGGTGCAAATCCTATCACATTTTTAGGGTTGACTGGTTTAGGAGATCTCGTTTTAACTTGTACAGGCGAATTAAGTCGAAATAGAACAGTTGGGTATCAGTTAGGTCAAGGTAAAGTATTAAGTGATATTATAAAAGATTTACACCAAGTTGCAGAGGGAGTATATACGGCAAAATCTGCTTTTGAGTTGAGTAAAAAATTTCAGATCGAAATGCCAATTACAGAATCTGTTTATAAAATGCTCTATGAAAATATTCCACCAAAAGAAATCGTAAAATATCTAATGCAAAGAGAACTTAAAAAAGAATTTTAAAAAAAAGTATAAGAAATTTTTAAAAATACCGATGATTTTGGTATGATACAAATCGAAGGGATTCATCAACAATTGCAACCTTTAATAGATAAAGGTCAGCTTAGTGCAAGAAAGATTGTGGCGCTTATTGAGTTAAAAGAAATGGTAGAAAGGTTCGCGAAGGTTCCTTTTATTCCAGAAGAAGAAATAGAACTAATCGAACAAAAGTTTGGTGCAAAACCAGATATAATAACTTGGGGCGATTATTTCCAAACCGAAGTTGCTTCGCGATATTTCCATTATTCTGACGAAGATTTCGAAAAAATTGTTTCTACAATCCATTTTGATATCATTTCTTCTATATTGATTTTTAAGAATAAATCCGAAGAATTTAAAGATAAAATTAAAGAAGAAGCGTTGATTTTAAATGGAATGGAAAAAGAAAAATTTACAGAAGAGGATGAACAAATTTTACATTTATCGATCTTATTACAATACTACGAAGAAATGGGATTAGAAAAGGCAGAACTTTCTAAGGAAGATATGGAATGGTTCGAATCCTTCGTAAAAACTTATGAAAAACAAGCATCTTAATTTTTTTATTTTATTTGTTTTTTTTACTTTGTCTCTCTATTCGCAGGAGGAAAAGCAAAATCCTAACGAAAAAGAAAAAAATGATTATCAGGCTAGTGTAGAAAAACAAAAAAAACTATACAATCAATACTTCGAAAAAGATTTTCAACAAAAGTTAAGAATAGCGCGGGAGTTAGAAGACATAAATCCAGAAATGTCTTACCAGCGCTATCTTGAAGTTATTTTCCTTTATCCAGAATATTTTAAAAATCCACAATATTCAGAAAAAATTTTAAGTTCATTGTTTAATTATTTTTTTCTTTATAAAAGTATAGATGATTTTTATTACTTTTTAGAAGAATTAAAAAAACGTGGATTTATAGACGAAAAATTACAAGAAAAAATTAAACAGGATTATTCATCGAAATTTTGATTTTTTTATAAATATATAATAATATATAAAAAGAAGGATTGAATTCTATCGAATTGCTTGACAAAAATTAGATATTTAAAAATTATATTTTATAACGTTTTTTATCGATAATTATGTTAAATAATTAGGAAATTTATGACATTTTCAATCAAGAACTACTCACGAGGGGCATATATATACCTGGAAAATAGCGAGCCAGTACCTAGAGTATTTTATATTATACATCAAGGACAGGTGGAATTAGTTCGGGAAATGTTTACCGTAGGGGTAGAGCAAAGAAAAGTTCTTGGCAAGGGGGATTTTTTTGGTGTAGAAACTGCCATGACTGGCCACAAAAGAATGGAAAGCGCAATATCAACTGTTGCTTCTACGTTAATCGAAGTGCCCTTTGATCAGTTCAGAATCTTGATTACAAGATCGACCCCCCTTGCTATGAAAATCATTCGATCCTTTTCTATAAAACTAAGAGAATTTGATACTGCGATTACGAATATATCCGTAGAACATGTAAATTTAGAAGAAGATCCTAGTCATCTGTTTGATTTAGGAAAAGAATGGTATAATAATCGCCGTTTTGACCATGCTGCTTATGCCTTTCAAAAATATTTACAATATTGCCCAAAAGGAAACAATGTTAGTCAAGCTAAGTTGTATCTACAAAAAATGAATAAACCCTTAGTTGCACCTAAGGTAAACAAAGCAGAAATCAATCGTTTTTATGCAAAGGATCAGATCATTTTCTGCGAAAATGAACCAGGAGATGAATTATACATTATTAAAAAGGGAAGTGTTAAAATTTCTAAGCTGATTTCTGGTAAAGAGACTATCTTAGCAGTACTCAAATCAGGAGATATTTTTGGCGAGATGGCATTGTTGGATAATCGACCAAGAAGTGCAACAGCAATCGCAGCAGAAGATTGTGAGCTTGCAGCAATTAACCGTCAAAATTTTGATAAATTAGTGATCGAACAACCTGTTATGGCAGAACGATTGATTACTCTTCTTTCGGAAAGAATATGGACGGCATACAGACAATTAGCAAATTTAGCAATTGCAGATCCTATTGGAAGATTGTTAGATATGCTGCTGATACAAGTAGAAAAAGAAAAGGTTCCCATACGTCCTAAATCAACTTATAATTTTGGTATTTCTGGTGAAGATTTATTAAAAATGGTGGGAATGGATCCAGCAAAAAATCAACAATATTTGATTGAATTAACAAAAAAGAAATACATTGAATTGGATCAAGGTGTTATAAAGTGTAAAAATTTAGAAGAGTTAGATAAAGAAGTCTCTGTTTTCCGTAAACGTTCTATGAAAAAGGTAAAAAAACAATTCGCATGAATCATATTTTTATCACAGGTGCTTGTGGTGGCTTAGGAAAAGTTCTAATCGAAAAGTTATCATCGAATCAAGATTATTTTATTATTGCAACAGATGTTATAAAAAATTATGATTTTCGCAAAGATAATGTTGCTTATTACAAATTGGATGTTTCGAATTTCGAGGAATGGCAAAGATTAATCAATAAGATCGAAAAACAATACCCTATCGATATTTTGATCAACTTAGCTGGTATAATCATTCCTTCTTATATTTATGATTACGAAAAATCCCATATCGATCGTCAAATTGATATAAACTGTAAAGGTATTATCTATGGCACAACGTTAATCGCTAAAAGAATGAAAGATAGAGAAAGAGGGCAGATTATCAATGTTTCTTCTCTTGCAGGAGTAGCTCCAATTCCAGGAATTTCTTTGTACAGTACATCGAAATTTGCTCTTCGCGGATTTTCCCTTGCTATTGCGCAAGAGTTAAAACCATACAATGTTTATGTTTCTGTCGTTTGTCCTGATGCGATTAAAACCCCAATGTTGGATTTACAAAAAGATTATAAAGAAGCTGCATTGACTTTTTCCAACTTTCGATATCTGACACCAGAAGAAGTAAGCGATATCATAATAAAAAAAGCAATCAAAAAAAAGAAATTAGAAATACTTATTCCATGGTACAGAGGAATATTAGCAAAGTTCAGTAGCTTTTCTCCTCGTATAATAAGTATTTTATTACCAATATTACAAAAAATTGGAGAAAGAAATCGATCCAGCTATATATATGATAGTAAAAGCTAAACGATTAGCTTTTATACTTGAACAATTGGATCATAACAACTACTGCATTATCGATGATGTGTTTCCCTGCGAATTATCTTTGAGTTTATACCAAAGATTGAATGACTTATATAATAAAGGCACTTTTAAAGAGGCAACAATTGGAAAAGACCGAATATTGGATAAGTCTGTAAGAAGCGATAAAATTTATTGGTGGAATTTGTTCGATTTACAATATTGTGAAGAAAAATATATAAAATATTTAAAATTTTTCCAAAAAATTTTTAATAGAAGGTTTTATATAGGTACAAATCGCATAGAAGTCTTTTATTCTATCTACGAACAGGGAACATTTTATACCAAACATTATGATAACTTTAAAAATTCCAACAAAAGAAAAATCACTTTTATAACGTATTTAAACAAAGAATGGAAGAAATACAGTACTACGAATGGTGAACTAGTAATTTACGAAGGCGATAAAGAGATTTTTGTAGAACCATTGTTCAATCGAACTGTGATATTTTTTTCTGAGTTTGTTCTCCACGAAGTATTACCAGCAACACAAACGCGCTTCGCTATAACAAGTTGGTTTTATACTGGATTTCCCTATTTATAGAGATGCAACTAAGAGGTAGTGATTCTAAAATCTTTGGAGACGGCGGGATTCGAACCCGCGTCCTACTGTGCGTATCATAAGCATCTACATGCTTAGCCGATGCTTTTAATGGCATAAAGCAGGTGCATCGGCGACCCACTTTATGCATCCAAACAGTAGATTCCTTTAATACCCGCTGTTTGGACCAGGTATTAAAGTTCTCCCAACAGTGTCGCCTTACATTAGCCCGGGAGCAGGCTAATGCAGACGCTCGCTGTTAAATTAAGCAGCGAGTGCGTATTCGTTGTTTGCACGTTTTTTCGGGGTTTTTAGGAGATCCCCAACTCCGCATGCAGCTTACGACACGATTCACAGCAGTCGAATCCAAGTCGTCCCCGTGCTTATATTTTTATTATAATTATCATAACGACAAAAGTCAATCAAAAATTGAGTTTTTTAAGCAAAAAGAAAAAAATTGTTCGTGGTTGAAAATAAAATTTAATTCAATCAAATATTTTTAAATTTTTACCGATAAACATCATCCAAAATCCAATCTTCCAAACGAAGATAGCCTTTTATTGTTTTACTAACTGCGAATCTAAGCGGTTCTGGCGGAAAAGGAATGATCTTTCTGTTAACAAAAAACACTTCTGTACGCTCAGTTGTCTTTTCTAAAAGAAGGTCAGCAATCGTCCAGCCGTTCATATGTGTTAAAGCAACGCCATGACCAACACATCCAACACTATAAATTGCTCTTTTATCGCCTAAAAATCCAATGGCTGGTGCAAAATCCAATGTAGCAGAAACAGGACCACCCCATTTATGCGTTATCTTAATTCCTTTAAGCGATGGGAAGGTGTTAACTATATCTTCTTCTAATTGTTCGAATGTTTTTTGATTTAGGTCGTGATTCATGTTTGAACCATAAGTTAAAGTCACATCTCTTCCGCCCATCAATAATCGATTATCTTTTGTTAAACGATAATAATGAACCAAATTTCTGGCATCTTCGATCCCTTGTCTATTCTTCCAACCTATTTCGCGAAAGTGTTTTTCGCTCAATGGTTCTGTTAAGACGATATGAGTAAAAACGGGAACTTGTTTTCTTTTAAGTTGTGGGATAAGATGAGTATAAGCATTGGTTGCAATCACAATTTTTTCTGCTTCTACTGAACCGTTAGGTGTTTTTAGCAAAAAGGTTTGATTTTTTTGAATTTCTACAACAGGTGTTCGTTCATAAATCTGAACACCTTTTGCTTCGTTGATTTTTTTTAATGCTCTAGCTTGTTTTGCTGGATTTAATAGACCACAACGAGATTCCCACCATGCTCCTCCATATATAGGAGAGTTGATTTGTTCTTTGAGTTTATTTTTATCTATCCATTCGATGCCTGTAATCCCTAATTTATGAACTAATTCAATTTCGCGTAAGATTCTTTTTTCGAATATTTTAGTTGTAGCAACGCGTAAAAAACCATTGTGTTCATAATCACAATCAATCTGATGTTCTTGAATTAACTTTTGAACTAAATCCACTGCTTTTTCCATGTAATGGTGTGCTTCTAATGCTTTTTGTTTTCCAAATCGAAGAGCAGTAATACCAAGGGTAAAACCAAATAAGGTCATGGAAAATCCAGCATTTCGCCCACTAGCACCAAAACCAATCACTTCGCTTTCTAATATTGCTACTCGAATCGATGGTTCTTGTTTTTTTAAAAAATATGCAGTGCTTAAACCAGTAAATCCACCTCCAATGATTGCGACATCGGTTTTGATATGATCTTTTAAAGGTTCATTTTCTTGATAATCTGTCGAAGAAAGCCAAAAACTCTTTTTTTTATAGTTTTGCATAATAACCTTGTATCTTTCCATAATTTTTTGTAAAGTAGAATGTAACTAACAAAAAAAATTTTTATATTTTATGTGCGTCTATTTGTATGATATATGTTTGATAAATAAATAACCATATTAATTATTATAAAAAGCAATAGAATGATAAAGTATAAATGTTCATACACGAAAAAAGATCGTATAAAGAGAAAAAATTTTGATATTGAGTTATTTTATAAGGGATGAGATTAATGTACAAGGTGCGGTAAAAAAATTTTTACAAATGAAGATTTCTTTATATGGACGCGATAAACAGCTTTAGTGAACAAATAATAATGAATAATGAAAAATAATTATAATTTTTCTTGGGCATCCGATAAAAAAATTGAATTTCTTCTATTCATAATCTTTTATCACGGTTTCAATTCTACTTTATTACAGGATAAACAATTATTCATTTCATTATTAATTATTTCTTTATAATTCCTCATAGGTACGCGATAAACTTCTCTTGTGGTTGAAAATAGAACTGCAAGAGAGGGGTTTCAATTCCTCATAGGTACGCGATAAACACTTTCTTTACTGTCAATCAAAAAAATAAAAAAACTGTTTCAATTCCTCATAGGTACGCGATAAACAACATCAAAAGGGAATTATGTTATAAAAAAAGGGGAGTTTCAATTCCTCATAGGTACGCGATAAACTTTTTTGATCTAAAAATGGATAACTGAGAATGAAGAAGTTTCAATTCCTCATAGGTACGCGATAAACAGATATGACTTATCATAGTGGTATTTTATTACAGATTTGTTTCAATTCCTCATAGGTACGCGATAAACATGACGAAAATTTAAACGTATGCTAAATTTTTTAAAAAAGTTTCAATTCCTCATAGGTACGCGATAAACTTGCGAATGTTTTTTTCGAAACATTTTCTTTTATAGTGTTTCAATTCCTCATAGGTACGCGATAAACCAGTCCGTTGCAAAATTGTTTAACGCGAACGCGAGAAGTTTCAATTCCTCATAGGTACGCGATAAACTTTTAAAAAAATTTGAAAATTGTTTTTTTATGGTTTAGTTTCAATTCCTCATAGGTACGCGATAAACTTTGACGAATTGTTGAAAAAGTCGGAATTTTTCGTGTTTCAATTCCTCATAGGTACGCGATAAACTTAAAAAATTCTAATAATGTTTGTTTTAGTGGATTGTTTCAATTCCTCATAGGTACGCGATAAACATATTTTTATCGAAAACGAAAATGAGCAAGAAAAACGTTTCAATTCCTCATAGGTACGCGATAAACCGAAAGATACTTTCAAAAATATCAAGAATCAATCTATGTTTCAATTCCTCATAGGTACGCGATAAACTTATTATCAGACCCAAGAATTTTCGCATACTTATCATGTTTCAATTCCTCATAGGTACGCGATAAACCGAGCACGAGATTTTTATGGAGTGGATAAGTTTTAGTTTCAATTCCTCATAGGTACGCGATAAACTTTATTCACTTTGTCCGCGTTAATTTCGAAATCAACAGTTTCAATTCCTCATAGGTACGCGATAAACCGATCGCTAAATTAGCGATTTGTTTATTCGTATCGGAGTTTCAATTCCTCATAGGTACGCGATAAACACACCTGCCGAGATATCGCCTAATACTTGTAAATATGTTTCAATTCCTCATAGGTACGCGATAAACCTTTCGCTTAAAAGAATTTGATTTTTGTTAAATCGAATGTTTCAATTCCTCATAGGTACGCGATAAACTCGTTTATCGCGGGCAACGAAAATTTAGATTCAAATCGGTTTCAATTCCTCATAGGTACGCGATAAACGCTTAGCAAATGTAAACACAACCAGAAATTTTTTTAGTTTCAATTCCTCATAGGTACGCGATAAACGGAAGATGGTGGATTTGATGGTTGTCGTAATATATATCAGTTTCAATTCCTCATAGGTACGCGATAAACCGTTTAGCAAAACTGATGGCTTTCTGGATAGACCACGTTTCAATTCCTCATAGGTACGCGATAAACCTAATTCTTTTGCTTTTTCAGAAACATCTTTCAAGGTTTCAATTCCTCATAGGTACGCGATAAACTCTATTATGTTGGTTCAAGTAAATATATGAAAAAAGGGTTTCAATTCCTCATAGGTACGCGATAAACCACGGATGGTACCTGGACGGATTTTCAAAAAAAGCTGTTTCAATTCCTCATAGGTACGCGATAAACTTCTGCTTATATATATATTTTTTTTTAATCCGTACAGTTTCAATTCCTCATAGGTACGCGATAAACAAATCTCTTACAATAACATAATTATCTTCTAAATTCGTTTCAATTCCTCATAGGTACGCGATAAACTTCGGGTTCGGGTTCGGGTTCAAACAGATATTCTTTTGTTTCAATTCCTCATAGGTACGCGATAAACTCGGATAAACCGTCGTTTGATAAGTAAAATCAAAAAAGTTTCAATTCCTCATAGGTACGCGATAAACATGAATAAAGAAAGAAAGAAGTAAGAAGAAAGAATGAAGTTTCAATTCCTCATAGGTACGCGATAAACCAAGAAACTTTCGATTTTGCAATTGCACTTCGGGATTTGTTTCAATTCCTCATAGGTACGCGATAAACAATTTTTTTAAAAAAATGATGGTTTTTCAAAAAACTAGTTTCAATTCCTCATAGGTACGCGATAAACTCAAGATCTTTATATACTACTTTTACTACTTTTTCTTTGTTTCAATTCCTCATAGGTACGCGATAAACGAAAAAATACGGAATAGTTTATAAACTTACAGATAAAAAGTTTCAATTCCTCATAGGTACGCGATAAACCATTCTTTCGGTACCGAATCCCCAATCTCTCACAAGGTTTCAATTCCTCATAGGTACGCGATAAACTCTTCGTTTAGTATGAAATAAGAAACTCCTGTTTTTCCGTTTCAATTCCTCATAGGTACGCGATAAACGACAAATATTCTAAATCTAGTTCTGTTGAGATTGGAAGTTTCAATTCCTCATAGGTACGCGATAAACTTTTTATTATTCGGGTACCAAAAAACTTATTGACAAGTTTCAATTCCTCATAGGTACGCGATAAACGAAGGTCATCAGGATAGAGTCCGTTCTCTATATCCTGTTTCAATTCCTCATAGGTACGCGATAAACGTAAGAAGAATGAAGAAAGAAAGAAAGAAAGAAAGAAGTTTCAATTCCTCATAGGTACGCGATAAACCGTGTGTAAAATTTATAAATCTTTTTTATAAATCTTTTTGTTTCAATTCCTCATAGGTACGCGATAAACGGTTCCCCGCCAACCCGAACTCTGTTATCGGGAATCTTGTTTCAATTCCTCATAGGTACGCGATAAACGATTTTGCTATTATAATTTAATGAATATCCTTTTATTGGTTTCAATTCCTCATAGGTACGCGATAAACACGCTTTAAAAATTTATAAACTTGACCCACCAAAAGAAGTTTCAATTCCTCATAGGTACGCGATAAACCCATAGAAACTCTATCACTTACATCTAGAAATTTGTCGTTTCAATTCCTCATAGGTACGCGATAAACGAAAAATTTTTTTATCGATTTCGAAAATTTTTTACTATGTTTCAATTCCTCATAGGTACGCGATAAACATGAAAGAAGTAAGAATGAAGAAAGAAAGAATGAAGTTTCAATTCCTCATAGGTACGCGATAAACTTTCAAAAAAAGCTTGACAATTAGGAAATGTGAGTATGTTTCAATTCCTCATAGGTACGCGATAAACCCTTACAAAAACGAGGGCGGTTATTGCCGTTATTTTACGTTTCAATTCCTCATAGGTACGCGATAAACGCATTGATAAAACGACTCATACGGTCGAATTTTTCGAGTTTCAATTCCTCATAGGTACGCGATAAACTTACAAAAAAATCTTTTTAAAACGTGTGTAAAATTTAGTTTCAATTCCTCATAGGTACGCGATAAACCCTTTTAAATAAATAATTAAAGATCCTATAAAAAAGCCTATTTTTTAGGACTTTTTTAAAGAAATCTTTAATTAAAATTAATTATATTTCTATTATTTCTTTTGTCAATCTTTAAACCTGAATAAAAGCTGGAAGTTCGACTAAAAATCATAAATAAATTTTAATAAAAAACTATACATAAATTAAGTAAAATATTTATATCATAATAATTAGTTTTAAACATCATAAATTCATTTCTTTATCAATGTCAATTTATAGAACAAAATACCTAAACCCGCTGTCGCTAGATATATTTTTTCTCCAATTCTATCTTTATCAATATCAATTTAAAGAACAAAATACCCAAACTCCTTGTATTAAAGAATTCAATTTCTTGTATGCTCGCTGATCAACAGAAGCCTTTCAAAAACGTTTCAATTCCTCATAGGTACGCGATAAACAAACGAGATCAACAGAAACCTTTCAAAAACTAAAAAAATATATCTTCGTGCGATGGTTTGGGAATACCGATGGATTCTCTTTCGAAATATTTTTTTGTCCTAAATTTATAAACAAGAACACTGTCTTGTTGTTCATCCATTAGGGATTTAAGTTCATCCATCAAAATACGATAATTTGCTTCGGATATTTCTCCCTCGAATACACTATTTTGTACCCATGTTAAATATTTTTTACAAGCTTTATGGTACTTGTTGACTTTTTTTTCGTTCACATCATAAACTAATATAATAAACATAGGACATCACCAGTTAGAAATATAAGGTTCATAACTTCTTTCTTTTAAAAAATGTTTATAAAGTTTATAACATTCAATTCTTAAGAGCTTTCTGTAAGAAATTTTCCCTAAATGTTTATAATTAATCGTTGTTGATAATTTACTTTCGAAGGCATCGATAAAAATTTGTTTGCCTTTTTCGTTCAAATAGGTATATTCAATACTTTCTTCGAAATGCTTTTTTTGAATCTGATTTTTATTGATTAAGCTAAAAATGATTCTATCAACAATAATAGGTTTAAAGACTTCTGCAATATCTAAGTTTAAACTAAAACTTCGTTGATTTGTTTCGTGTAAATAACCAATTCTTGGATCTAAATGTGTGCGATAGATTTGCGAAAGGATGGTTGTATAAAGTAATGTATTACCAAAACTGATCAACGCATTGATGGGATTATCGGGTGGTCGTTTTGTTCTTTTGTCAAAAAAGAAATCGTTATTGTCTAAGATAACATTAAAAGCTTCGTAATAGATTTTTCGAATATCGCCTTCTAATGCCATCAGTGTTGGTATATCTTGAATCGATTCTATATTTAAATATTTTGTTTCGATGGTGTTAATGTATGGTTCTACGAGTTCTTCTTTTGTTTTTTTGTAATATTTGAGGTTTTTTAAAATATTTTGTATTGCTCCATCTACAAAACTTTTAGCTAATTTAAGTCTTTCTTTTTCGTCCAAAAAACATTCTGCTTGTTTTAGTATGATGATTCCAGAGTTATAATATTCGCGTGGATAAAAACAACCAATATAATATCCATAGTGATTGTAAAAATAAATAGGAATTTTTTGTGATGTTAAAAACTCTAATGTTCTTTTGTTAATGTCTAATTCCCCGAAGATATGAATTTCTGATACTGCATTCACTGGGATGTTTTTCTTTTCTTCTTCGCTTTTAATAAAATATAATGAATTATCTTTTCGTTTTAATTCACCATTGTTGAATATATATATGGGTTTTTTCATAATCAACTCCAACACATATCTTTGTATGCACAATTAGAACAAAAAGGTATTTTGATTGGCTCTGGTGGAATATCAAACTGTATGATCTTTTTTATATTAGTTATCGCATTTTCTAATTCTTTTTCCACTTCTGGTGTGAGTTTTACAATTTCTTTTTTTCTTTCTTCGGGAAAGTGTAGTTCGCCTTCTAGTTCGACACCTTTTTGCTTCATATAGTAGAGATAAAAGGCTAATTGCATTTGAGCACTTTTAAGATTGTATTTTGATGATTTTTTGATTTCTCCAAGAACTTTTTTAGGATAAATAATATCAATTTTGATTTGGTTATTGATGAAAAATTCTTTTTTGTTTCGCTTGTAAAAGATTTCGTGGATATGTCTTCCTAATTTAAGAAAATTGTTTTCTTGATCGGGTTCGATGGAATGAGCAATTAACCAAACCTGTCTGGTACAAATATAATAATACCAAACCATGGTTCCGTTAATTTTTTCTAGAAGGTCCAATGCGAATCTCCTTGCATTTTGTATCCTGTCATTTCGTCGTAGAAAAATTCTAATTGTGAATTTTCTATGTAAAAAGTATGATCTTCTACGGGTGGTGGATTTTTTGTAAAAATGGGAACAGAGATCACATAGTTATAAAAATCATTTCGAATTTGTAAGAATTCTTTTCTTCTTTCGAAGAGGTTTTTGTTTTGTTTGATTCTTTTAAATTCCTGCCAGATTTTTTTTGCATCTTCGTCGTATTCAACAAAAACATCGTATTCGGGATATTTTGTTTCTATAAGTTGAAAGTCTGATATAAATGATTCATCTTCGTTTTTTTCTCCATCGTATTTTAGTTTATAAACAGATTCGAGAATTTTTTCGGAATCTATTTGGTTCATTTTATCTTTTGCTTTTTTATAAAATTCATCTAGTAATTGATAGATTTCGTTTTCGTTGTATTGATTTTTCGTAGATAATAATTTTGCTGTGATGTCGATTAATACGGGATCATAAATTCTATTGGCAAATAACTTTTCTTCTTCGTTTACTAGTCGAAAGATTTTTACCATACCTTTTTTATCTTGTGCATTTCGATTACAACGACCTGCGGATTGAATAATCGAATCAAAAGGTGCTATATCTCGAATTACTACATCAAAATCGATATCAACCCCAGCTTCTACGAGTTGGGTAGATACAACAATTTTATATTTGTTTTGTTTGATTTCTTCGATTCGCTTTAATCTTTGCTTAGGAATAAGATGAGTACTAAGATAAGTCTTTGGAACGGGTAAATCACTAAGTAAATCGAAAAATTCTTTTGCGGATTTGATGGTATTAAAGATAAATAATATGTTTTCGTTTGTAGAAGATATCGTCTTTTCTTTTAATTGGGGTAGAGTTAAAGATTCTAAGTTGGATATAATTTCTATTCGATCAACTTTTTGTTGGTATTTCTCTTCGTTTGTAAGAGAGATGATAGGATCGCTTTTTTTATCGAAAATCAATGGATTTGTAGCAGTCATAATGATGATGTAGCTATTAAGCATCTGTGATAGGGTTAGTAAGATTTCTTTGGTTATCTTCCAATATTTTACGGGAATTGCTTGTATTTCGTCTAAAATGATGATAGAATTTGTTAATCAATGAAATTTTCGAATGTTACTATTTTTGTATGCAAGTAATGTATGAAAAAGTTGGACGAATGTTGTAATGATGATTTCTGAATTCCAGCCTTCGATTAGAATTTTCGCTTGTTCTGGTTCGTATTCGATGATTTCGTCATCATTCTTATCTTGCCAATTCGAAGAGTATTTTGATGCATCTGTTTTTGATTCGTTCTTTTGTTTATAGCTCATTTCGGAAAGATGATGATGAATTAAAAATAAATCTGATGTTGGGATTAAAGAATTATATTTGATAACATCTTCGATTACTTTGGCGTTTTGATCAATAATACTTAAGAAGGGAAGAGAATAAATGATTCTTGGGTTTATTCCCATTGCTTTTAGTCGATTTTTTAGTTTTAGAGCAAAGGATAATCCGTTTAGAGTTTTTCCTAGTCCCGTCGGTATGTTGATTAGATATAGTTTTTGGTTCAGATCAATATTATAAGAATCTACTTCTTCGAAGGCTTGTTTTCGCAGTTGGTTGATAAAGCTATCAGAATAATTCATTTTTGATAGATAATTTTTTACCCAGTTCTCTTCGTTGTAATTTCTTCTTTCGAAGGCTTTTAAATCACCAATTACTACTTCGCTTTTATCTGCATCCAACAAAAGAGAGTAGAGAAGGTTTAGAGTTATATAATTTTCTATGTTGGAGGTTTTTCTTAATTGTCTTTTTATGGGTTTAAGTTCATTGGGAAAATCGTTGATCCATTGTTCAATCAATTTTTTGTTGAGTAATACTGGAAGTCCCTTCTTATAGAGATTTTCTGCAAGAATATTAAAAGAACGATCGTCTATTTCTTCGAGCTGTTTAAGCAAAAATTCTTTTTCTTCTTCGTCAAAAATTTGAGTTTCTTCTAAGATACTTTTTAAGTTGCTATGATGTCGTCTAACAGAAACATAACAAAAGAAAGATAAGAGATCATCTTCTGTTTGTGTTTTACAAATATAATAAGAACAAACAGCAGAAAACTTTGTATGTTGAGTTTTTTTAGCATTTTCATTTGATTTGGATGTAATGTAATCTTGAAAGGATCGCGTAGCTTTTCCTAAATCATGCGTAAATCCTGCAATTTTCGCCACTGGTAGAAGCTTTTTTTGTATGGATTCTGGTTTATCGCGTAAGAAAAATTCTATCAGGTTTGCTACGTTAATCAAATGTTCATCAAGAATTTTGTTGGGATGAGAAAACAAATTAGAAGAAAACAATGGTTCCTCCATTTTCTAGTTTATAAGCTGTTTTGATTTGACCAGAGATATATTTCGCATCTGGTTCATAGATGATGTCGTCGTAAATTTCTACTACGCGATCTTTATTCATCTTGATAGGCATTTTATCTTTAAAATATTTTTTGTTTGCTTCGAGTTCAATTCCCGATTGTCCTAAACTTTTTTTAGGTACCACAGTGCAAATTTCTCCTTCGTAGTTTTTGATTTCTTCTGCCTCGAAAACCCCGACGAACCGAAAGTCTGCTAATAATTCGCTTAAACCTAAGGATACCGTATAAAAACTACGATGGGATTGAATATATTTTGTGATTGTCTGAAAGATATTTGAATCTTCGTGTGCTACAAAAATTCTATAAATAGGAGATTTTACAAATTCTGCACGTATTTGTGTTCGCGGTTGGTACGACTCATCTTTTATTAGACGAAAGTATTTTTTGTCGTTTTTTGTGTTAATAAAATTTAACCCCATACGGATTTTTTTTACAGGTTTTCGAATTTGTAGGGCAATTTTACAATTTTCGTATCCAAATACTTCTTGGTTTTCGTTTTTTGGTGTTCCATAGATTGCCCCTAAGATTCCCGAAATCGTAGGGGGTGGGGGAAAAGAAAAAGTCAAGGGAGATGTAGTGGTAAAATATTTTCTAAAATGAGCAAAGTCTCCGTATAAATCAAATGTTAGGACTTTCATAAATTGATCCTAAAAAACAAATTCTTTTAATGGAAGACCTTTTAATGCCTCAGATAGAGTAATGTCTTTTCCATCGAGGACAAAATTCACTCTTTCGTCTACTTTGTATTTGATGGATTCGATTTTATCTTGATGGTTTTTTAGAACATTTACAAGTTTTGTAATATCGATTTTTAAATCGGATATATCGCGTAAAGCTTCGTCTTGTAAATCAGATTGAATCGAAATATATTTATCGAGTTCTCCGATGAAAAAGTTTTGGTTTTCTTTGTAGATTACTTGCATAAGAAGACGAGGCATTTGACCAAATTTTGTCCCAGAAATTAAATTTTTTGTTCCATTCCAAATTCCTTCCATCATAAGATCGATGTCATTATTGGTTAAGGGAATGTTTTGCATTTTTGCTGCGTTTTCGTTTACTATTCCATAAAATGCAATCAAGGAATAGGGAAGAATATAACGTTCTGTAAATGTTCCTTGTTTTTTTTCTTGTCCCGATGGCATAACTGTGGTTCCTTTGATATAGGTTAAGTCTACTTTATGAAGGGATCTACCAAATTTGAATTGTACAGGTCCAGTTAGTGCTAAGGTTTGATTTTCCACTGCTGTTGTAGAACCAAAAAGTCTTATATCAATGCATTTGTTTATGATGGAATCTTTGCCTAATTGCTTCATTCTTTCTTCTTTGGTTATTAGGTTAGAATCTTCTTTTCTGATTTCGCGAATAAAGATTTCTTGATTTTTATATTCGTAGAGATAATCTCTGATGGTTCTTTTTAACCTAACATCTGTTACGATGTTCTCGTTTGTTTCTTCGTCAATTCTTGGTTTATTTTCGTCTACGGGATCGCCATTAGGGTTTCCATCCTTTACATCGTAAAGGAATAAAATCTCTGACCGGTTTTGAATCACGTTTTCCATTCTAATCCTCCTTAATTTTTAAAATAATTTTATAAAATATTATAAATTATTTTGTTTAGTTTATTAATTTGTAAAATTTAATTTGTAATCATGAAACCTATCCAATTTTATAAAAAAACATTTATTAGAAAAGTTCATCTTTGATCATTTTTTGCAAATCTTATTGGTTCATAATTTTTGTTATAAATACAAAATGCAAGATGAGGCTGAATTGTTTTCCACTAATAAGCCATCATACTTTTATTAGAAAGTGATCTTAGTTCAAATTGATTTTTATTTCCAATCATAAACAAAAAGATTCTTACTTCGCATCTTGCATGATCTTTATATAGTTATTTTTGTTTTGCATAGACGATTTCGGCAATTTTGTCTGCAAGATTCAATCCGCATGCAAAGTAATAGTTGATTTCGTCAACAGACATTTTCCAGTTGTCTCCTGCTTCTAATAAGTATTTCGAAGCTTCTTCTGCAATTTGTCTTTTCCCCTTATCGAAGGAATCGTATTCTTCGAGTTTGTTTTGAACTTCTGCTAAAAGTCCTTTGATGTCTATTTCGTTCATTTTTAGGTTTTTTAGTTTCTTCATAAAAGGTTTAGAACTTCTTTCTGTATATTGTTTATTTAGAAGCATTTGGGTAAGAATCCCCAGCAAAAATATGCCTCGTCTTTCTGGTTTGCTAAAGGATTTTCCGTATTTTGTAAAAAACTCCTCGAATGAACTTTTTTCCATGTGAACCTCCTCAAAATCGATTAATTGAAGTTTTTCGAAAAAACTAGTGCACATCATCGCATCGTTAATTCTAAAAAGATAATAACCATCATTTGTGAATTCTCTTCGAATTACTTGCATGTAAAATTTTGCAAGAAAAGAAAAATCAATCTTTTTGCCAAGGAATACCGCATCGACAATTTCTAAAAAGTATTTATCCAAGTCGTGATTTCTTTTCCCTTCGTCAGACTTAGAAAAGAAAGTACGAATTTTACCAAAAGTGAATACAAAATGAATTTTTTGATCTTCTTGTTGTGTTTCGTAGAGTTTATCGACATACGATTTTGCCTCAAAGATTTTTCTTAATCGAGAGGGCAAAACATCTTCGATTAAGAGTAAGATTCTTTCTGCACTCTGCTGTGTTTGTAGAAAAAGAAGATTCAAAGCAATGCTGTCAGCTTTTTCTGTAAAAAATTCTAATATTTCGTTTTCGTCGTTAGTGATTTTTTTAATGACATTATTTTTAAGAGAGATAATTTTTTGGGAATCTTTTAGAATATCGATAATTTCTCTTAGTACTTCGTCATTTTCTGATAAGGATTTTATGATTAACTGATACTTTAATCCGTAAAATTTAAACGTTAGTTTATTATCGATAAAATCTCGTCCTTTTTTCATTAGGGCTCTACATTCATCGCATACAGGAATGTTTTTCCAATAATTTTCTTGATTAAAGCCTGTGATAAAACCGGGTTTGTCATCAGTATCAAAGTTGTAGACATTCGTTCTTGCAGAGATATTTTCTTTTGTTTGACCACAAATAGAACAAACTTGATCTTTTGTTGCAGATTTTTTCGGTTTATTTTTTTCTATGATTTGATATACTTTTCGAATCACCTCATCATCGCCTAAGTATTTATCTTGGAGCTTGATTGTTAGAAATTTGCTTTCTTTTTTGGGAATTTCTTTTGATTTTTGTTCAATCGATGTAATGAGATTTTCTTTGTTTTTTCCTAGTGTTTCAAGGATATTTTGTAGAACACTTTTTTCGTTTAGAGAGAGTTCTTCTTGTTCGATAGCAGTATTAAACCACCTACTAATTTTTTCGAAAGTTTTTTCTGGCTGTGTTAATGGTGCAATCGGAGCAGTTTTATTACCCTTGGTTGCATCTTCCCGATAAAGGTATCGACCGATGAGTTTTTCTTGAAATTGTTCTATATCAATAGAATTAAATGAATAATCTTCGTTTAAGTTTATAGCAATCAAATAACCACCAATGGATTTTGTGATGTTT
This sequence comes from Leptospiraceae bacterium, assembly GCA_026418015.1. Lineage (GTDB taxonomy): Bacteria > Spirochaetota > Leptospiria > Leptospirales > Leptonemataceae > SKYB61. Next base: position 51,051 of record JAOACE010000010.1, read on the forward strand.
TCGGATTCTGTTAAAATACCGATTTTTACTACATCGTACAACATACAATTACCCTTATTTAAGCATTTTTGTGTTCACTTTTAATGCTATTGAAGGGAAAAAAATTTATTGGTTTACTAAAAAAAAGATTTCTTCTATATCCCTTGATTACATTTTAAAAAAATAATTTTTTTGTCAATACATAATTGGTGTTATATGAGAAATTTTTTAAATTTTTATGATATTATTAAATAATTAAATTATATCATAAAATATCTATTTTTTTATATTTATTAAATTAGCAAAGTTTTCTAAGAGCAATTAGCTTAATTTATAGCATTGAATATAGCTGATGTTTGCTAATTAAACTTAGCAAAAGTTTTAGCAAAATTTATGCAGATAATATTCTATCAGGGTGAAGGGGAGGGAGGGGATGAAGGTAAATAGAATTTATAAAAAAATTTAAGTAAAAAGATAAAATTACACAAGATTTAGGCAGCTGGACACAAAAACTCACTATAAACTTCTAAATTTACATGACTCAACCTGTTGTGGCAAGAATAATTATTCTCAAACTGGATATAGGCATGTATCACCTCTTCCTCAGGTGTTAATGTGGGTCTAATTATGATGGGTTCTATGGGGAATTGTTGTTCTTGCATTTCCCAGTCGAGCATGATGCGAAGGATAAAACTCATGGAATAACCGAGGAAAAACCTCAGATCATACAACTTGCCCCAATGTGTTGGATTTATTCTTATCTTTCTTATGACATAGTTTTTTGTTCGAGGTTGATAGGTTGCTGTCAACGTTCTCTTTGTGGGGGATTGGCTAATCTTATAAAGATATGCTAAATATCGTTTAAACAAATAATCAACCGTTAAAGAAAGATCTCCATTAAATCGCGTTTCTGTTAAATAAATCAAAAACTGATAGTGAAACAGAGTTATATTGATTGACGTAATACATTCCTCTTGGGTAAAAAAGTGTTGTGTTCTCATACTTATTATATATACTTTTTAGAAAAAATTCTATCAAAATTTTTATCTAATTTCTATTTTTATGCTAAATGAATTCGAAAGAGAAATGATATCCCCAGATTTTATCTTGGTTTTATCGTTAATTCTTTTTTGGTTTACGTAGGTTCCATTTGTGCTTCCTAAATCTTCTATGTACCATCCGCTAAGTTCTTTTGTGAATTTGGCATGTTTTCTCGAAACAGTTGGAAAATTTTTTAAATATTCTTTACCTTTTTCTTCTCTTCCTACTATATCTCCAGAAAAGATTTCTAGGCTGAATTCATTGTGCTTTAAGATGATGCTTTCTTTTTTTTCGATAATGGTTTTGTCAGATAAGATTTCTTGTTTTAGGGACTCTTGTGGGGGTTCTTGTTTGGGAGGAGTTGGAGTTTCGTTTTTGGATTGTTCCACCACATTTTCTTCTGTAATAATAAGAGCATTCGATATATCGGATAAGCATTTAAGGCATATTAATTCATCAATAGGATTTTTCGTTCTACAAGTTGGACAAACTCTGTAAGAGCTCATTTTTGATTACCTCGCTATCTTTTTGGTATGGTATGCCAATGATGTAAATTCCCTCATGCTTTTGAATGACTTGTAAGGTTTTGTTCTTTTTCGATTGTATCCATCTATCATAATCATCTTTTAAGTTTTCGCTAAATACAAAAATTCGTTGGTTTTCGGATCCTTTATAACTCCATTCGCTTTCTAATCCATCCATAAAAGGTCCGTCAATCAACGCATCTATCAAAGATAAATGTTCTGGATACTTTTTTTGTAGTTTTTCTATGGTATATCCAGAGTAAATCAAAATATCATCAAAATCCTTGCGAATGGCTTTTAAAAATTCTAAAAGTGGGGCGGGTTGATCAAATGGTTCGCCTCCACTGATGGTCAATCGTTTGCAGGGAAATTGCTTTATGATTAGAGCTAAATCTTCTATTTGCATCGCTTTATTCTGATCAAACTCCCAGGTATGAAAAGAAATACATCCATTGCATCGAATGCTACAACCTTGTGTCCATACCACTATCCTTTCGTGTGGTCCAAGTACATAAACAGGATAGTGGATCAAACTAATCAAAATTGAGTTTTTCTTAGGTTGCATGGCCTTCTAATGTCCAACCCTGTTCGGGATCATAATTCAATTGAGTAATGGTTACTGTTGATCCCTCTTCGGGGAAGATTTTAAACAAAAGTTGTGTTAGAGGGTTGATCAAAATCAATTCAAGTCTATTACCAATCCCCCTACCGCCCATGCTTAAATCTTTGATAATTTCCATATAAATTTCTTGCTCAACTTGTGGCGTAAGTTCGAGTTTGATTTTTCTTTCGTCTTCGAGTTTGTATTTTAAATTGTTGATCATTTTGTTCATGATTAAGCGGGCATCTTTGGGACGAATAAAATCAAACACTACGATATTTTCTCCGATTCGGTTTAATATTTCTGGACGAGAGATTTTGAATTTAAAATAATCTTGTATTGCATAGAGTAATTTTTCTTTGATTTTCGGATATTCCATGTTGGGAGAGACGTTTTGAATTCTTTCTCCCGTGGGGGTTATTTCATAAACCCCTAAGTTTGATGTAAAAATGATCAGACATTCAGAAAAATAAACGGTTTCGCCTTTTCCAGAGGTCAACCTTCCATCGTCTAAGATTTGTAGAAATATATCGAGGATTCTTGGATGAGCCTTTTCGATTTCGTCAAAGAGAACCACAGAAAAAGGTTTTTGCTTGATAGCATTTGTTAGTTCGCCTCCGGTTTCGTATCCCACATATCCTGGTGGTGAGCCTATCAACCTTTGGTTTGTATGCTCCTGAGAAAATTCCGACATATCAAAACGAATATAGTTATGTTCACTTCCAAAGATGAGTTCTGCAATACTTTTTGCAAGTTCTGTCTTACCTACACCTGTTGGTCCGGCAAAAAATAAGGTACCTTTGGGCCTTGTTGAATATTTGGAAAACTGTGAACCAGAAAGGTTAAAATACGATCGTCTAAGAATTGCTGCGGCAACTCTTACCGCTTGTTCTTGTCCAATCACCCTTTTTCGCAGATGTTCTTCTGCATTGATCAATTTTTCGCGATCGATTTTAGCCCATGGATTATCGGGAACACCTACTTTATATCGTCGAATTGATTCTCCAATATCTAATATATCGATGTTTTCTCTTATAGAAAGTTGCACAATAGAAACCATTTCGCGAGAATACATTCCTGATGTTAAATCCACGAAACTTTTGACTACCTCTTCTTTTTTTTCTTCTGTTATGCCATCCCAGCCCGGAATTCGAGGAAGTACTGCTTGCGCCATCCATCGGCGAATTTCAAAATCTGGTTTCGGAATAGAAATATTTCTAACACGAGGATTTTCTAATGTATACCAAGGAGGCATATCATTATCTTTTTCTACTAAAAACATCACCAAATTAAACAAAGGGGGATTTCCTAAGGGAGTCTGATTAATCGAAAGTTTAAAGCAATTATACATAAATTCACTATAATCTTTTCCCGCGGAGATTTCCAGTAAGCGAGAAGAGAAGTTGATAATTACAGCAACCTTATTTTCTTTGTTTTCCATTAGGCGTTCAATTATGCGAAACACTTCGTTTAAAACGACAATTCTGTCGTCAATATATCGTTCTGTGATTCTTCGAAATAAATCCTGATCTCCACTACAAAGACTAAAACCTTCTAATGGTTTATATTCAACGATCAAATCATAACCTGTATAGTTCAACAACATTTCTCCTATAAATTTAGTTAAGGGGTAGGGTATATATTTTTCATTCATTGGAAGAGGAAATACGTCAAAGATATTTCCAAACAAAATGAACTGTGGTGTTGTCGCTACAAATCGGTGAATTTCTTTGGCAAACTTGGGTAATTTTTCTATATCGTTTTGCATAGTGATTCTCCTTAGAATAAAATTTTTAAATAGATAAAACTTACGTTATCTTTTAATGGTTTTTGGTTTAGGGTTTGAATGAGTGCTTCGGATGGTTTTTCTGAACGTAAGCTTGCTTTGATTTCTTCGTCTTCGAGTTCGTCCCATAATCCATCGCTACAAATTAAAAATACATCGTCAGTAAAAACTTCTTCGATTTCTTTAACGGTGATTTTGGGGATTTCTTCGGAATCATCTCCCATAATGGCAGAGGTTAAGACACTTCTTTTAGGATGGTTTCTTACTTCGCTTTCTTGAATTAATCCATCCGATAAAAGTTCTTCTACAACAGAATGATCTTTACTCATTCGTATCAGTTTACTACCGACATATTTATAAACCCTGCAATCGCCTACGTTAAAAATTTTCGCGTTTTCGTTTTGGATTGTTAGACCAGCAATCGCACATCCTAAGCCATAAGAATCAGAATGATTTTTTATATAATCGTTCAACCTCTTTTTGGATTCTTGTAGAACATCTTCGATATTTTCGTAGAGTTTAGCTTTTTTTTCGCGAATTGTCTCTAATACAATTTTGGTGGCAACTTCTCCTTTGCTATGACCTCCCATACCATCAGATACAACAAAAAGAAATTGATTCGTTTCTATAATGGCTTCTTTGTAAGAATCAAAATTTTCTTCGAGATACAATTCATCCATTGCCAATATACCATCTTCGTTATTTTGTCTTACCTTCCCTTTGTTGGTATAAAGATTGTAAAGGATTTTCATAATTCTCTCCTAAATAAGTCTTCGCTTTTTGCTTGTTGGAATCGTTGTTTTGATATTTCTTTTTTTTCATAGTAAAATTTTTGTTCGGGTTCAATTCGATGTTTTTCTTCTAGGACAATGCCATTTTGTTTTAAGAATTCCAGTAGTTGATCGTATGTTTTACACCATTCTTTTCCGATGGTAATGTCTTTTTCTTTTTCGTAAGTAGAAAGCTGATTTTCGTCTTCTACATAACGAACAAACCTTACTGCAAGCATATTTCCTTCGTATTTCAGTCTTATAACATAATCTTCGCCAAAAGGAGTTCGAATTTCTACCACTTCCCCTTTTTGTAGTTTTTCCATAGCAGATTCATCAATGGTGGAATATCCTAATCGTTTTAGATGATCTTCTATTAGGGATACAAACTTTTTTCTGCCTTCTTCTTTGAGTTTATTCATTTCTATTTCCATTTCTAATTGTGTGATTCTCTCTAAGAGTGTATAGTATTCTTCTTTGGTTACAATGTCTTTGTTTAGGAATGTGTTGATTTCTTGTTGAATTTCTGGTACAGAAATTTCTTTGTATCGCGTTTTTATGTCTTCTTTTAAGACCTCGGATTCGATGTAAATGTGTTTTGTTCTTGTATAGGTGATTTTGATTTCTTTGTTGATGTAGAATATACGCGAACTTTCGGATGATTCTTTTAATTCATCGAAAAGTTCTCTGAGTTTTACTGCTTGTTCTTGGTGAATGTTTTTTAGTTTTTCGTAGTATTTTTCTGCTTCTTCTTTTAGGTGTTGGATTTTTTCTTTTTCTTCTTTTTCTTGTTCTTGCTTTTTTATTTCTTCTTCTTGGATTTTTTTTATTTGGAGTTGATTTTTTAATAATTCATTTCCCACTTTGCTTATAGCATTGAAGTATTTTCGCGGAATTTCGTAATAGAATTTTTCTAAGGATTGTAGATCGTTGGTCTTTTTATATTCGTCGATTTTTTTTTCTACGATTTTTTTTACTGCCTGATGGATTTCTTCTTTTAGGGATTCGAATCCTTTGGGAAGAGCATCGTCTAGTTCGTAAAGTCCTTGGAGTTGATCTTGATTCAAAAAAGATCTGATTTTATCCTGAACGTATTTGGTGATAAAGTTTTTTGCTGTATCTTTGTATTTCGAAAAAGATTTGGGAATTTCTTCGTTTAGTTGGATCATCTTTTTTATATCTTCTTTTTCGCGTGCTTCTTGGAGCCTTTTGTTTAGTGTTTCGTGGAATTTCGATTCAATATCTTGTTTTAGTTTGTGTAATCCTTCTGGTATGCTTTTGATTAATTGATCGAAACCAGACAAAGACCAATCCTCTTGGGATACCATCTCCATGGTTTTAAGAAATTTTTTGATTTTAAGAGCTATCTCGTTGAAATTTTCAAAATTTTTATTCACCCAAGAGATGTGATAAGCATCGTTTAAAAGAATTTGTATTGTATATCGACTCAGAAAATCGCGTTTATAGTCTTCTAATGGTTTAATCAATTCTTGTATGTGGCGAAATTCAAAAGAATAACGACGACATATTCTTTCGATTTCTTTGATTACGTTATCCATTCTTTCTTGAGCAAGTCTTTTGTTGTTTGCTAATATTACTTCTGGTGGAAGAGGTATTGCTGGACCCCAATTTGCTCTTGCACTACTCATAAAATCACCTCATAATTGTTTTTTGTGAATTTCTGGTTTTTGTGTTTGCTTTTGACGTTCGTAGAATTTTTCTTTTTTTTCGTAATAGAATTTTTCTTCTGGCTCTACGCGAAATTTTTGTTCGATTAGAATACCATTATCTTTTAAGTGCTTTAGGATTTGATCAAAAGAGCTACACCATTTTTTAGCGGTAGCAATATCTTTTTCTTTTACGTAAGTAGAAAGTTGATTTTCGTCTTCTACATATCGAACAAATCGCATCATAAGTTGATTGTTTTCGATTTTAAGTCGCACAACATAATCTTCGCCATAAGGTGTTTTTATTTCTACCATTTCACCGTTATAGAGTTTTTCCATGAGTTGATCATCGATAACAGAATAGCCCAGGTCTCTGAGTTTTTCGTGGATAAGAGAGATGATATTAACGCGTAGCTCTTGTATAATTCTTTCTTCTTCTTTTTTTAGGATGATGTTTTCGATGGATTGAATCAAATCATCGTATTCTTGTTTCGAAACGAATTCTTTTTTTAAAAATTCTTCGACAGCCATTTGTACTTCGGGAATAGGAAAGTCTAAATAATTCGCTTTTATATCTTCTTTTATGGCTTCGGATTTTATGTATTGTCGTTTTATTCTTGCATATCGTATTTTTATATCCCTTGTGATGTACGAAATACGAGTAAAATCATCGGATTCTTTTAGTTCGTCGTAATTTTCTTTGATTTGATTTGCTTCGCTTTGGTGGATTTGCAAGAGCTTTTGGTAGTATTTTTCTGCTTCGCTTTTAAGTTGTTGGATTTTTTCTAAGAAATCATCTTCTTCGCTTTTCTTTTTTTGTGTTGCGAGTTGATGTTTTAGAAGCACATTAGCAATTTTATTTCTTTCTTCTACAAAAGAATCGGGAATTTCTTTATAGAAATTTTCTAAGCCTTGAAGGTTGTTGGATGCTTCAAATTCTTGAATTTTTTTATCAATTAATTTTAATACTTTTTCCTGGATTTCTTTTTTTAGCTTAGTACATTCTTTGGGTAATTCTTTTAAAAGATTTTCGAAAGAAGAAATCGATAATTCTTCTTTTTGTTCTAATTGAAGGAGTTGGATAAACGTTCTTATGCTTATAGCAGTTTCGTCGAATTCTTGGATTTTTTTGTTCAACCATTCTGGCGAAGATTGATAAACATCGAAAGTAAAACCTCGAAGAATTTCTTTTTGTTTTTCTTGTAAGATTTCTGTTAGTTCGTGGATGTTTTTCCATTCTTGGGAATAATGACTACATTGATTTTGAATTTTGCTTATGGTTTTACTAAGACTTTTATTTAACGCGTTTTTCTTTTCGTTGTAGAGTTCTATTTGATTGATTTTTTTTTCGTTTTGATAAGATCGATTTTGATATTGTTGAGAGTAAACCTTACGCTCTAATGAACGTCTTTTTCGAGTGGCTTCTACTGCGGATGCAACCAATGCAGTTGTTACTATCATTGGTAAAAAGGGAAATAAAATTACAGCAGATGCACTCATATTCTACCTCATTAGGGTTGGGCGTTATTTATTATATACATCATTAAATACAATGCTAAAAAAAGGATGAAAGATAATAAAACAATAGAGATGATAGAAAATAATTTTGCACTTACTGGTCTTCGATTTCTATAAAACATAGTTATTAAACTATTTATAATTGATTGTAAGAAGCTAAAAAAAATAATTATTGTTATGAGACCAACCATACCAGCCATAAAAGAAATAAGTCCCTTTCTCAAGTAAGGACTTATTAGAGAAATAAACTTAATTCCTATTACAAAAAGAAATGTGAAAAGAGATGTGAAAATTATCTTTCTTAATTTTTTAAAAAATTTTGCATCTTTAAGAGGTACGTTAGATTCAACAAATTTTTTTGCAGAGTTTGGGGATAATCCAGATTTTTTCCAATCTTTTGCATCGTAAAGAGGGAACCCAGCATTTTTCCAATCTATTGCTTTATTAAGAGAGAAACCAGCATTTTTCCAATCTTTTGCATCGTTAAGAGAGAAACCAGCATTTTTCCAATATTTTGCATCGTAAGGAAAGAAACCAGCATTTTTCCAATCTTTTGCATCGTTAAGAGAGAAACCAGCATTTTTCCAATCTTTTGCTTCGTTAGGAGAGAAAACAGCATTTCTCCATTTTATTGCTTCGTTAAGAGAGAAATCACCGTTTTTCCATAAAATTGCTTCTACTTTTGTAAATCCTGCGTTACGCCAATCACCAAAACCATATCCCAAAACACTCATTAGATAATAAGCCCTTTCTGGGATTAAACCAAAGTTTCTAAGTTCTTTTGCATCGTTAAGAGAGAAACCAGCATTTTTCCAATCTTTTGCTTCGTTAGGAGAAAAACCAGCGTTTTTCCATGCTATTGCTTCGTTAAGAGAAAATCCTTTGGCTACCCAATCATTTGCTTCTCGATAACTCATTCCAGCATTTATAAATTGATCGTATTGTTTTATTACTTTTATAGGATTATATCCTTCTTGTATTAAAGAAATGGTTTGGCTAATAAATTCATCTAAGTCGTTT
>JAOACE010000028.1 GCA_026418015.1 Leptospiraceae bacterium
AAATTGATAATGGTTTCGTGTTAAATTCACCCCCACTGGATAAAAATTACGTGTTTTGTATCTATCTTCTATGTTCATATCATATAAAATCACCAAAATTTAAATTTTCTTATATGCTGGATTTCTAGACAGATAAAAAAATTTTTAGGTTTTTTCTTAAGTTGCTATTATAAAAAATTTTCTTGTCCAAAACCAAAAGTTGATTTCAAATAAAATCATTACGAACTTATATCAATATTCTTAGACTTTTTATAGCAGAAAATCTGCAAAATATATGCAATTTTTTTAACTAGCACATCACAAATTTAAGATTTTTGTCTTATATTGAATTTAACAATTAATGATAACATAGTTGTTATTAATTGTTTGATCTTTTTCAATATCAAATATTGATTCAACAACGTTTTTAATCATTATTTTTTAAATTTTTGATTAAAATCATTATAACATATTAATCATTATTATGAATTGACCCATCACCTATACAAAAATTCTTTGTTTTAGAAATGAAGTTGATAAAAAAATTATTCTTATACATTAAATTAATTCGTATTTATCAATGGACAAAGAGTGGTTTTGTTTTTTTGCCATTCGTTTTTTCCGATCAAGCGATTGATTTGGCTTTAAATCCCTTTTCTGAAAAATCTATACAAATTTATTTGAATTTGATACAAGCATTTTTTGCATTTTCTTTTGTTGCAAGTTCTATTTATGTTCTAAACGATTGGAAAGATAAAGATTTGGATAGATTGGATCCCAAAAAAAGATTTAGACCAATAGCAAGTGGCGAAGTTTCCCCAATAGAAGCAATCTTGATTTTTTTTACATTATTTGTTTTATCTTTTCTTTTGTCGATTAAGTTCAATTTTTTAGCATTAGGTTTGATTTTATTCTATTTTATTATGAATATTTTTTATTCATTAGGGGCAAAAAAAATTATTTTATTAGATGTTTTTATTATTGCAGTTGGTTTTGTATTAAGAGTTTTGTTTGGTTCTTTCGCAATGGGGATTTCTGCAAGTCCTTGGCTTATCAGTACCACATTTTTTATTGCTCTTTTCTTAGGATTCTATAAGCGTTATTTTGAAATCACCATTGCACCAGCAGAAGAAATGATAGGAGGCCAATATAGAAGAGAATCTCTTAGAAGTTTTATTGATATTTCTGCAGCTCTATCTATTATGACTTATTCCCTCTATACTATCACAGGAACACATGCGGATGCAAATTTATATTGGACAATTCCATTTGTTGTGATGGGTATCTTTCGCTACTATACTTTATTAGAAAATCCATCCAATAAGGAAGGTAATCCATCCGATGTGTTATTAGCAGATCCATTTTTACCCATTGTTGTTGTTTTGTGGTTAATATCTTGTTATGGATTAATTTTGTATCATCATTTTAATTAATTGATTTCTATGTAATAATGAAATGTCTTTTCTTCTGTTAAGACTTGATAGGTTTTCGAGATAAAGGCATTTGTTTGCGATATCATAGGTTCAATACAAACAAAATTTGCATCAATCGGAGAATAAATTTGACAAACTTTATAAAAAGAATCCATAAATATACTTAAATTATATTCTTTTTGATTCAATCGAATTTGATTGTACTGTTTTTGGTAAATGAATTCTGTAAAACCATCATCAAAAAAATGATTTAGATCAAAAATATATCCTTCTTGGGAAATCGAATAATCTATTGAATTCCTACGAAAGAATTCTTCAGTAGATAGGAATTCTCCTGTTGGAATTAAAAATTCGTTAGTTATTATATACTTTTTTGCTGGTAAAAGGATTTGAGTTTTTGACTTCTCCTCGCGAAGTAAAAAATAAGGATGAAAACCAAACGATAAGGGAATTTTTTCTTCCGGTTTAATTGTTATATAAAAATGGATTTGATGATCATTTAATTCTATTTTATATTCGATGGTATGTAGAAAAGGAAACATCGTATACAACTTAAAAGAAGGTTCAAATCTTATCCGTGCTACAATTGTGTTGTCGGTTTTATGTATTAAATTCCATAAGTTTGTTTTGAGAAAATATCCATGTAGGGGCTGTTGATTTCCATCAAAAAAAGAATGCTGTTTTTCGATTTGAATTCTTTTATTTTCGAGAAAAAATTCATTTTTGGAAAGTCGATTAGCAAAAGGATATAAAAAAGGAATCCCAGCTAAACTTTGGTTTTCTTTATATTCCTTTTCTTGGTAAGGAAAATAAAGTATGGGTCTATTTTTATAATATATTTGTGAGACAGTAAAGCCACAATCTTCGAGTATTTCTACATACAAGTTAGAATTTTTTAATGTTATCATAAAATATATTTATGTTTAATTTATAATATATATTATTAAATTTTTCTATATATTTATTATATTAATTTTATTTAATATTTTCCTTTAAATATTTTTGCTTGTTATAATTTTTACGTTTTTTTCAAGCAATTCTTTTTTTAGATGATTTTCGTAAAGATTCTTATCAATTGCTCTTGTTGCATCTTCTATAAGATATACATTAAATCCTTCTTTTAAAGCATCAATGATAGAATAGTAAACACAGTAATCTGTTGCTAAACCAACAAAATAAAGATCTTTTGCTTTTTTTTCGCGTAAATATCCCGCTAAACCTGTATTTTTTTTATGAAGATTATCATAAAACCCACTATAACTATCTATGTTGGGATTGGTTCCTTTACGAAAAATTGCTTCGATGGGCTTTGTTTCCAAATCTGGATGGAATTCTGCTCCTGATGTTCCTTGTACGCAATGATCCGGCCATAAGGTTTGTTTAAATCCATCTAAATCCATCACATCAAAGGGTTTTTTATCTTTATGGTTGCTTGCAAAACTTATATGATTTTTAGGATGCCAATCTTGTGTTGCAACTACTAAATCAAATTTATAAATAATTTTATTAATAATAGGAACGATCTGATCTCCTTCGGCCACAGGTAGTGCTCCATAAGGCATAAAATCGTTTTGAACATCAATCAATATAAGTGTTTTCATCTTAATTAGAAGTAAATCCAACATAACGAGAAATTCAACTCTTTTTGTATTTTTTTATCAACTCTTCTCTTAAATTATACAAATTAGAACTTAATCCCACTTTATAAATGTGAGGATTGATAAATCTTTTGTATTCATCGGGAAGTTGTTTTAACTGATGTTGAGAATAATCAGAAATTTCTTTAATGGATTTTTTTTGTAGAATTCTTTTTCCGTTTTCCATCACTTTATGTAGCAAAGGAACTTTTTTGTATTCTTTTATCTGCATTTTTTTTAGAGGATCAAAGGGATGATGCATAATATGTAAACTTTCGAGTGATTCTTCTCTTAAAGAAATCACATCTCCCACCCAAATATCTTCTCCATTGAGTAAGCGATAAACTTGCTTTTTTGCTGGAAAAGTCGTTTTCGATAAACTATTCGAAATCTTTATTGTTGGTACGTCATTAACTTCGGATAATTTATATACTCCATCCAATGCTCCATCAGGTTTTCCCACAATCAGTTTTGTTCCAACACCATAAATATCAATCGGTGCATTTTGTTCGATTAAACTTTTTATTACATCTTCGTCTAATTGGTTCGAAACGACTATTTTTACATAAGAAAGATTTTCTTTATCTAAACGTTTTCTACATTCTTTGGATAAATATGCCAAATCTCCGCTATCAATTCGAATGGCTTTTAATCTATGACCTTCTTTTTCTAATTCTTTGGCAACAATGATGGCATTTTTTAATCCGCTTTCTAGGGTATCATACGTATCTATAAGTAAAACACAATTATCGGGATTATATCTTGCATAAGTGCGAAAAGCAGTAAGTTCATCCTCAAAACTTTGAATAAAAGAATGTGCCATCGTTCCTGTTACGGGAATCTTAAAATCTTTTCCCGCAACAACATTGCTGGTAGAATCAAATCCTCCAATCATAATAGCTCTTGTAGCATAATATCCTGCAGGACCTTGTGCTCTTCTTAATCCAAAATCCACCAATACCTTTTCTTTTGCTATAAGCCTGATTCTAGCTGCTTTGGTTGCTATCAATGTTTCGAAGTTTAAAACATTCAACAATAATGTTTCGATGATTTGTGTTTCTATTAAATTACCTTGAACTTGAAGAATCGGTTCCGAAGGAAAAACAACTTCACCTTCTAAACAAGAGTAAACATTCCCTTTAAATCGAAAATCTTTTAGATAGTTTATAAATTCTTTTTTAAAACCAATATTTAATAAATATTCTAAATCTTCTTTAGTAAATGATAAACTTTCTATAATATCTAAGAAATCTTCTAACCCACAAAAAATAGCAAATCCACCTTCGTAAGGTAATTTACGAAAAAAGTAATCAAATACAGCTTGATTTTTTTCTAGGCCTTCGAAGAAATAAACCTGAGCCATTGTAAGTTCATAAAGATCTGTGTATGTTCCAGAAAATTGTATCATTGATTCTTAATTGTTGGATGTATTCTAAAATTCAATAATTTTTTAAAATCCTGTTCGATAAAATAAATAATCTAACTTACTTCGCGAAATTTTTAACATAGTAGGTCGTCCATGTGGGCATCGCGAAGGTTCTTTACATTTGGATAAATCTACTAAAATCTTTGATATTACTTCGCCAGAAACAACATCATTTTTTCTGATTGATGCTTTACATGCTTTTAATGCAACAAATTCTTCGTAAAGTTTAATTTTATCATAACCATATTCTAACATATGAATCACTTTGATAAAAATTTCTTTTTCTTTTCCGATTTCTAGATAGTCGGGAATTTCTCGTATTACGATCATACTGTTATGATACAAATCATAATTAAAGCCAATTTCTCGAAGTTTATCACTATGTTCTTGTATTAAATCCAATTCTTCCTTCGATAAAGAAAAAGAAATGGGGGTTAGTAGAATCTGTCTTTGCCAAATATTTTGTTCTAATTCTTTAAGTTTTTTTTCGAAGTTGATTCTTTCGTGTGCTGTATGTTGATCGATAATAAACAATTCTTCTTCGCCAATGGCTAAAATATATGTTCCAAAAATCACCCCTAAGTGTTTTAATGGAAGAAAAGAATCTGTATTAGTTTCTATCAAATCTTTGGGTTCGCTTACTTGATACGATTTCGCGTGTGTATTTAGTAATTGTTCAATGGGATATAGAATTGAATTTTGAGTAATTTTTTTGAGAGGTTCTTCTTGTTTTTCTGGTTGAATAAATTTTCTTACAATAGAGGATTTTAATTCTAATTTTAATGGAACATTAGGTATGAGTGTTTTTTTAATTGCATCGATTGTGGATTCATAAATCAAACTTTCTTCTTGCAATCGGATTTCTTTTTTTCTTGGATGAACATTTACATCAATTTTATGGGGAGGAATTTCGTAAAACAAAAAAAAGATAGGTTGAGCATTTTCTGGTAAAAGATCACCATATGTATTTTTCACAATAAACCTTAAATTCTTTATTTCAACTGGTCTAGAATTAAAAAAAACATATTGTCTATCGGATAGAGTACGTTCCGTTCTTGGTTTTCCGATCCATCCTTTTATCACCAGATCTTGATTTTTATAAAATAAGGGAATCAAGCAATCAGAAAAACCTTTTTCGAAAATGAGATCCATTCGCTTGGGTAAATCTTCGAAAGAGATAGAAGGTAAAGAAAAAATTAGCTTATCATCTCGATAATAAGTAAATTCTATCTTCGATTGGGATAACGCCAATTGTAGAATTTCTTTTAGGATTGCGCGATTTTCTACTTGCTCACTTTTTAAATATTTCTTTCTTGCTGGGGTAGAATAAAATAAATCTTTAACGATGATCTTTGTTCCTGGATTACAAGCGTAAGGCTTAATAGATAAAATTTCTCCCCCTCTTGATATAAGCTGATTTCCGAAATCTTCGTTTTTATGTTTTGATTGAATTTCTAACAAAGAAACAGAAGCAATGGAAGATAAAGCTTCTCCGCGAAAACCAAACGTTAAAATTTGTTCTATATCTTGGGTTGTTTGAATTTTTGATGTAGCATGTTTTTCTATGGTTAAAGGTAAATCTTCTGATAATATTCCTTCTCCATTGTCTTTAACAATGATTTCTTTTATACCTCCACCTTGTGTATAAATCTCTATCTTTGTTGCATCTGCATCAATACTATTTTCGATAAGTTCTTTAACCACAGAAGCTGGTCTTTCGATTACTTCTCCAGCAGCAATTCGATCTATAACAATTGGATCTAGTTTTTTTATGATTCCCATTGTAATTCAGATATTTTTGATTTACGAATTTGTATAGAAATAAAAAAAAATCATTATGAACAATAGAACAGCTTTTTTTATCGGTTTGATATTACATCTTTTTTTTATTTGGACTAGAATTAAGGTTTTTCCCTTTAAAGATTTTGGTTGTATCAATAAAGATTGCACCTCTATTGTAATTGTAGATATACCGATAAGCATTATCTATTTAGCATTTTCTGATCCTATATTGATCCTTTTTTCCGGGATTTTAGGTTCTTTACTGTGGGGACTCTATTTCTTTTTAATTTATAAATTATTTTATAAATTGTTTAAGCATTAAAAAAAGATAGTTTTTAAACCAATAAGAATCTGTAAAACAGCTAATGTCCTTCTTAAACTCTCTGAAGGTAATTTTTCTTTTAATTTTGCTCCTAAATATCCCCCAGGCATTGCAGCTAAAACTAAAGGAATTGTAAAGGGTAGATAATAATAGCCAATAGATGGTTCTGGAATATCTCCTTTGGTTTGCATTGCATACAATAGGGTACTAGATAAAGTTATCACAACCATCGAAAATGTAGATGTTGCAATACTTTTTTGATAGGGTTCATTGTATAAAATTACAGAAAATAACGGAACCATAATAATTCCCCCACCAACCCCAGTTAAACTAGAAAGTAAACCCGTTACAAAACCTATCAAAACTAATAAAATTACTTTATATTTTTTATAAAATTCAAATTTTTTTACAAATCCTCTATTAGGATTCTTTTTTCTAAAAGATCGTATTAATGTAGTTGCTCCAATGGTAAACACCAGTAATCCAAATAAAACGGTTAATTCTTTTGTTTTAAGAAATTTAGAAACATAAACACCGAACATTGCTCCGGGTATACTTCCTAAGAGAAAATTCATTGCTAGATTAAAATGTACTTTTTTTGTTTTTATGTTCACATAAGTTGCACTAGAAGATAAAATCAAGGTGATCAACAAAGAATTTGCAATGGCTATATGTGCCAAAGAATCTCGAGGAAGAGAATGGAATTTTCCGATATACAATAAAAGAGGAACACTAAATATCCCTCCACCTATACCCAAACCCGCAGAAATGATTGCAATAAGAAAAACAGAAAAAAAAATTACTAAAATTTCAAAAAGGATCGTCATTATAGTATATGGTACAACAAAATGAAGTAAAGGAATACGTAAAGGAAATTTTAAAGAAGTATTATGATATACTACATAAAAAAAGGATCGATAAAGGAAAACTGCTTATCGATGAAGAAATCATCTATCAATCCATACAGAATCCATTAAAGGGCGATATAAAAATTATTGTGATTCAAGACAAAATTTATCATATTTTTATCGAAAGTAAACGGCATGCAAACTATTATTTTGTTGTTATGAACGACTTAGAAGCTGGACATTATATCGATCGTCGTCCTTTTGATTATTATGTTTATACAAATAATCCTAAGGATAACTATAATTTATACATTGCATCTATTACAGATAATAATACCATCCAACAAGCTAAGTTATTCGAAAATAAATGGGAGTTTTATTCGATAGAATTAGGCATTTTCCAACCTCAACAAAAAGAAAAAGAGTCCTTTCCAGAAAATATTGAACTACTAGATGCAGATAAACAATGGGAAGTTTTTAAAAAATTACCAGATCAAGATCCAAGAAAAAAAGAGTTACAAAAACAATTTTATGGTTTTCGGATTAAATACAAAAAATATAAACAATCAGAAGAAGAAGTATTTCTTATTATAGAACCTTCTAAAATTACAGAATATATAGGAATGATCGCAAGAGATATATACCCCATTAATTTAAGAAACGTTCTTCGTAGAGATTACAAAAAAGATCACGAAAATCTTGTTGCTTATGCAGTTAAAGTATTAAACACATTAAATAGTGAGGTTCAACAAAGGAAAGAAGCTTTTAACAATAGCCAAGATTATCTAGAATACCTAAAAAATATCGAAAAAGAAATTTTTCGTCAAATTAGTTTATTAGAATAAGCGATAGATATACCAAGTATTGTTATATTTTATAAAGTAAGGATTATTAAATCGATAAGATTCTTGGGGATTATCTATGATGATCAATTTTACTTCGCATTCCTCTTCTGTTAAAATAAAAAAATCTGTTTTAATTTGTCTTGAATTTCGGATTAAATCGTAGAGAGAAATTTGAGTTGGATCATTCGTAGTTTGAATTAAATTGTTTGTATTTAAATATATATTATTGATGTAGCTATCCTTTTGTTGAATTTCTTTAAGAAAGTCTTTTTTGGATTTCCAAGATTTTAGATCTGTATAAATTCCTTTTTCTTCTAAGATATAATCTTGGATTAACATCAAATCTTTTTTTTCTATCGCGTTAAAAAAATCTGTTAATATTCTAAAAATTTCATCTATATCTTTTTGTTTATAAGAAGTAAAATTAGGATTATAGATATCCCCCAAAATTAACTTCTGAGAAAATGGTTTTGTACAAAAATTAAACAGTAGTAAGAATATTAGCAAGTAGTTTCGCAAAATCTTCTCCATTTATCACCTTGATTTTTTTTAAATTTTGCAATGCTTGTTCTCCTCCTGGTGTTAGCCTTGCACCAGATATAATGTATCCTTCTTGGACTTTGGTTTCGTTGATTTTGTTTTGAAAATTTCTTAAAAATATATCGGATATAGATTGACTCTTCCATTGTCTGATTTTAAAATATGCTTTTTTTCCTTCAAAATTTTCTGCAATACAATCAAATCCTTCGTTATCGTCTGGTGGAAGTTGTTTTACAACTTGATATCCATACATCTGAACAATTCTACTACAAAGCTCTAAAAACTGACTTCTTGAGAGAGCATTAAAATTATCGATTAGAGTATCAATATCTATGGAAGGAGATTGAACCCCCTTTCGAATCACCTCTGAGGGATTTTTACCCAAAAGGGGAATGTCGATCTTTGTATTCATTTTTAACCCAGATATTTTATAGATAAAATCGGAAGTAAATAACTTATCCATCCAATTATTTATAAAGTTCATAAAATCAAACCCGCTTGGTGATGCTTGACCTGGAGCAATAATGCCTTCTTCTACTGCCATACGATAATCCGAAAGAGTCGTAACAGTTTGATCATGAAAATCTCTTGATTCTAGAATAAATAAATTTTCGTGTGCATTTTCAATATCACCCCCTAAAATTCCTAAACAAGCATAAGCAATTCGAATATAATATTCATCTTTTAATAGATTTTCTTTTAAAACAATCTGTAAAGCATTCTCTGCATGATATAATGCTTTGTTATAATTCTTTTTATGGTAATATAACCCCATCAAAAGCTTGTGAAAAAGATAACGAATTTCTAATGTTGTGATATTTTTTAGATGTTCTTCTAATTTTAAGATCAAATCATCATCAAAAATTTTTTTTCGATAACTTTCTATCCCTAAGAATAATAATCCCAAAGTATGATCGGGTTGCATCTCTACAACTTTTTTAAAAATTTCTATTGCTTCTTTTTTGTTTAAAGCAGAGTTGATGATACCTTTTGCTAAATAAAATTCTATTTTATTTGGAACCAAAGAAAGCAATCTGTTAAAATATTCATCTGCTTTTTCGAAATACTCTTGGCCAGCATAAATAAATGCTAATCTCGCAAGTGCTTCGACATTATTTTTATTGTGTTTTAATGCTTCTTCGTAAAGTCTAATGCACTCGTAATAATATTCATTTTTATAGTTATAATTCGCTATTTTATTTATGAGTTCATAAAAGGGTAGCTCTGGAACACTTTTTTTTAACTTATACATTTCTTTTAGATGATTGATATAATTTTCTTCATCACCTTCTTTTTGGTAGATCAATGCCATTGCATAATGATACTTGGGATTTTGAGGATCTTTTTCGAGAAACCTACGAATTAATGCACGAGCATCGAGAAAATTTCCTTCATCTGCAAGTTCTAATGCTTTTTCGATGGGATCTTTTCTTTTACTAAAAAAATAAATAGAAATTATAATTATTATAAATAAAAAAAATAATATAAAAATAATAATTGTATTCATAGTATATTAACTTCTTCATGCGGAATAAAAATACTTCCAACATTATGGGGGACACCACGAAATTGATAGATTTTATCAACAATTTCTAACGTATAATTTCTAAGAGAATTCAATGCTTTTTTCTTTATTGTGAGCAATTGATAAAACTTTTTTATACCAAGGGGAAATTGAACTGCTGTAATCAATTTTTCGTAAAAGTTTTTTTGTTCCCATCTTCGTATTAAATATTCATATTCGAAAAGATAAGCATTATCTGGTCTATCTCCCACAACTTTTATAAATACTATAAAACTATCTTTTTTAAAGATTTCGTAAGAACCAACTAATTCGATGATTCGAGCAGCTTCCATATCGCAAACATGAGCATTCGTCATATATTTTAAATCCATTTTTTCTATGGGATCGAATACTGGCTTATCGACCGTAACAAGAGTATATCTACCTGGTCCACCGGCAAATTGAATCATATTATTATACTTAATCACTGTATTAATTTTTACTCTATCGCCAATTTGTAATTTATCTCTTTTGTCCAATAAACCAACAAGTCCTGCATTAATTATAACATCGGGTAAAAGATTTTCCAATACTTTTTTGATTTTCTTTTTTTCTTGTAAACCTGGTCCAGTTGTTGTTGCATAAAATGTAGGATACTTGATGGAATGATAGACATGAATGTCTTTTTCGTATTTAAAAGGGTGCTTTTCGATGATAGGTTGTAACTCCTCTTTGATACCAGTTAATAGTAGCACTATCATATTCTATCAAATACTTCGGCAATTCTTTGATTTAAATATTCGATAATTTTTTTACAAAGAATTTCTTTTGGTATTGGGCCAATTGTCTTTTCTTGATTCCATTTATCGAAAATCACAACAGCATTATCTACATGACCAAAACCTGCCTGAGATTTATAAACTTGATTTGCACAGATAAAATGAGCATTTTTTTTGTTCAGTTTTTCGATGGCATGTTCTTTGATTTGATTTGTTTCTGCTGCAAAGCCCACTAAAATCAATTTATTATAATGTGGTAATTTTTGGTTTCCAATGGTTTTTAAAATGTCTATGGTTGGTATGAGTGTGATCACAACTTCTTTTTCTTGTTTTTTTATTTTTATATCGGATGTGATTTTGGGTGTATAATCAGCTGGTGCAGCAGCCATAATTAAGATCGAATGGTGATCTAATTCTTGAAAAACAGCCTCTGCCATCGATTCTGTGTTATCAACAGAAATATTTTTTGCATTTTTGACTGATTTAAATTCTTTTTCTGTATAACCTGCAATATAAACAGTTTCGCGATAAATACCTACACCTTCCTGAGCTAATAAAAAACCCGTTTTACCCGAAGAAGGATTAGAAATAAACCTTACCGGATCAATCCACTCTCGAGTGGGGCCTGAAGTAACAATCAGTTTAAAATCTTTTGGGTTAAATGCCTTCATTTTTGTAGTGGTACTCCAAAATAATTTTTTCTATTTGTTGAACCTCTGCCATTTTTCCTGGTCCTACATCCCCACAAACTACTTCTCCTACCATAGGATCAATCACAATTACTCCATCTTCTTTAAGAATCTTTAAATTTCGTTGAACTGGTTTGGATTTATACATATTAGGATTCATAGCAGGTGCAACAATCACCGGACATTCCATCGCTAAATATGCACTGGAAACAGCATCATCCGCGATTCCATTAGCCATTTTTCCAATGATATTTGCCGTCGCAGGCACAATTGCAAAAACAGAAGCTTCGTTTTTAACATCAATATGTATCATACCCTGATCCCATTCATTCACGATTACAGGCATATTACTCAATGCTGCAAAAGTAACAGGTCCGATAAATCGCGTTGCATTTTCTGTCATCATAACGCGAACAGGAATACCTTTTTTTACTATATTTCTTACAAGTTCACAAGTTTTATATGCAGCAATACTACCGCTAACTGCAATAACAGGATGCTTCTTCATTTAAATGCATTTTCTTGTAAGAATATATTTTTTCTATTCTTTTTTGATGGAACTTTTTTGATTCAATCAAAATATTATTTTTCTATTTTAGAGTAAACATTCTGATTTTTTTTTTGAAATTCTATTTTTTAGGTTATGGAGTATATCTCTTAACTGAATAATAAAAGAATATAAAATTTCTTCAGTGAGTAAATGAACTTTTAATTTACCCATTAAAAATGATTTTTTTAATAATATTTCAGAAAGTAAATTCTTATCTGATTTTTTTACTTCAAGTTTTTCTCTATATTATTCTTCTAATTCGTTAGATAACTCTAAAATTTCCTTATGTTGTTTTAGAATTCTTTCTAAATTCATAAATATCTCCCTAATTTTAGGATATTATACATTTAAATATCTAAATCACATTTTGGCTATACAAATTTTTTTACATGAAAGAAATAATTGTTTAATTTTTTAAATAAAAGCATAATTAAAACAAAACTTGAACAATATTTTTTCGGCAAGTTGAGTTTATAAAAGAAAATATATAAATAAATATAATAAAAAATACTAAATACTATACCAAAATTAACCAAATTGATCAAAAAAACTGCTAAAAACTCTTCTCTGTTGATAAAATGCACTTTTCGTGTATGAATAATTCTGTATTACGGGAATGTCAGGAGTCTGATCTCCCTCATTCCGTATATCATCATTATTGATTTGAGGGATTTCAACCAAAGGA
>JAOACE010000002.1 GCA_026418015.1 Leptospiraceae bacterium
TGAATTGGTATATTTTTTGTTGAATATTGGAGATGTAATCAAGCATCATCGAATCAAGAAGGGATTAAGGATACAGGATGTAAGTAGAAAAGTTCAAGAAAAGTATGGAGAAGAAATTCATCCATCGATTTTATCGAGATATGAGAACAAGAAGTTGCCGATAAAAAATCATCATGCAGCATATTTACTCGATATATTAGAAATCTATTTAGAAGATGTATTTCCGTCAAAGGTAATTTTGTTGGATTTAAGACATTTTATTACCAGCTTAAAATTTCAGTATTTAGTAAAACAACTACGAAAATTTTTTACCGACGAACAAATCATGAAGATGATCCACGATTTTTTGGAAGAACGTCTCAACTACGCCTATACCATCATCCATATCTACAAAGAAATCTCGAAAAACCAACAAGTATCTGACGACTCTGTCGACAATTCTCAAAAGGATTCCTAACCCCCTATGCTTAAAGAAACAACCCTATCTATACGAAAATATGGTCATGAAAGGGATAAGTTTTATAGTTTTAATCATACTTTCTTGCTTCGTATTTTAATTTCTTAAACGAAGCAAGATGTTTTTTTCATAAAAGCTTATAAATCGAATTAAAAATTTTTAGTAATTACCGAAATTATGATTGTATAATGAAAAAATACTTATTGTGGTTTTTTATATTTGTAAATGTTTTGCATTCTCAAATCATTAAATCGCCATCAGAAGTCATTGATATTCAAAGAATTAATAGAATAAAAGACCAATATCAAAATAATCTATTTAACGAAAAAGAAATTCTTCCTATTATTGATCAAGAATTACAAAACTATTTTAAACAATTTCGCGATGAAAGATTGTTAAAAGATACCGTAGTTTCGATACCTTATGATTTTTATGAATTTCCTTTGAACAAAATCCATACATTGATTTATATTCGAAATCAATCAGACATACAAAAAAGTCGAATTTTTTCGCCTTACTTATATCAAACATTTTTTTTAAAAGCCCAACTCCATCAAAAATTAGGAGAAAATCAGAAAGCTATCCAAAGTTATTTACAAGCTTTGAATTATTCTATTCCAATTCTCGAGCAAGAAAAAACAATCATGGATGCTTCTAATAAAATTTTACCCGAAAATTTATTGATCATAGATTTAGAGAACACTTTAAACAAAGATCTGTTTAAAAAAAAGTTGGATTATTTTGAATATCTAAATTATTCAATGGGAGATAAAAATTTCCAAATTGAATTATCCGATAATAATCTTAAATATGATATTCAACAATTTCAGAAAAATTATCGTGAACTTCAAAAACAGCTTGAAACCATAAAAAACATTAAACAAGAATATTATAAGTTGGATCTAAACAAACAAGTTGATTTGAATTATACAACAAATAAACAAAATCAATTAAAAAATTTCGAAAATACTTGGAAACAAATCATCTCTTTATGGAATGATTTACTCACATTAGAACAGAGTTTATTAAACGAACAAGAAAAATTAAAAAAAGAATACGCGGAGATTTTATATAATATTGCTTTACTAATCAAAGGCTTAGAACAAAAAAATAAAGAAAGAGAAAGAATGCTCAATCAATCTTCGTATTATAGAGGTACAGGAAATACATTGGGAGTAAACAAAACGTTGTATAGCGATTTTGTTGGGTATAAACAATTGTTAGAAATGGCTCATAATCTTGAACCACAAAACCTCTTATATTTAGATAAACTTTCTGATGAATATTTTCGTGATAAAAATATTCAAGTAGGATTAAAGATCGAAAAATCCTGGTTTAGTTTAGCACAAAAAAATGATGAAAGAAATCCAAAACATTATTTTCGAATTATATCGTATTACTTAACAACAAAGAACATAAGCTTAGCAAAAGAATATCTAGAACAATTTTATCAAGATTTGAACAATTATCCTAATCTTCGACAGTATTTGTACGAAGACAAAAATTTGTTTTTAGAACCTATGGATCATTTTTTATATTTTTATCAGAATTTTTACTTAACAAATTATACGAAATTAGATGACGAAGTGATCAAAGATTTATTAAAAAAAACGGAAAATAAATTATCAACGATACAAAATATTTCCGAAAGTTCCAAAGGTCTAAAAATGAAATACCATCTTTTAGAAGATTTATCGAAATATTATCGAATCAAAAAAAATTATCCAGAGGAATTTTTAGCTTTAACAGAAATTCTTAATTTGGACAAAAAACTTAAAGAATCTATCCAAGAATTAGAAATTCGAAAAAAATCATTAGAAAAAGAAGCTTCTGAACTAAAACAAAAACTGTATTACGAAGAAAATACAGAATTGAGTCAAAAGTTATTTCGTTTAGAAAAAGTAGATTTGCCTAATGTCATTTACGATTTGCAAAGCTTGATAACCCTTAAAAAATCAATTCCTATTGGGAATGTTTTAGAAAGATTGGCTTATTTAAGCTATCAAAAGAACGATCTGAACGCTGCAATCGATTATTATAATCAAATGCTTGAAGACAATTTTATTGATACAAACTACAAAAAACGCGCAGTCAATAATATCAAAAACCTAAAAAAAACATTAGAAGCAGGGTATAAATACAAAATAGAACTGCCTGATACTTTTGAGCGTTAGAAATTTTTTCAAAATAGAAAAAAATATTTACTTTATAGATTTAACATTTTTTTTGTGTTTAAAATTATAAATCCATAAAATTAAGTCGAAATTTATAAAAGTGCATAAGAGGTAACTATGGCAAACCGAAGTGAATCCTTAAATAGTGTTATTGGTCCAGGTTCTATATTCGAAGGTAAATTTTACATTTCTGGTTCATTAAGAATTGATGGAAAATTTCAAGGAGAAATAAAGACAGAGGATGAGCTTGTTGTTGGAGAAACAGGGAAAGTAAAAACAAATATAAAAGCACGTAGTGTTGTAATTGCAGGAACAATGATCGGGAATATTCAAGCTACAGAAGAAGTGCGATTAGAAAAAAATGGTAAACTTTTAGGAGATGTAGAAACCCCTATACTATATTTGACTCCTGGTGTAATAGCAAAAGGAATGATGACTATAACTGGTGGACAAAAAAAAGATGTAGAAAAATTAATAGAAGAATCTTTTGGAGAAGGATTACAAGCAGAAGGGAAAGAAAAAGCTTCTCAAAAAGAAGAAAAAAAGAAATAGCATAAAATTTTATGTATTATCACAAGCGATTCCAACAAAAAGAAAACGTAAAAAAGCTAGAATTAAAAGGCAGATTTTCCATCATCCATTTAGGAGGGGGGAATTTTGTTTATACTATTCCAGGAAAGACAAAGCCAAAAGTTGGAAGAATTGATCTTTCCGAATTGAATTTTCGAAGGATTGGTTTTGGTTTTATAATTATATTTTTAGGTTTTTTTGTATTTTTTATGGTTTTTACTAAGAGTGGAATCGCTACTACGAATTCCAATGTAATAAAAAAAGAAGAGGTAGAAAAATCTCAAATTGATTTAAAAAATTTAAATCCACAAGAAATCGAAAAACAATCGGAAGAATTAAAAAATAAGGTTTTACAAGAAGATAAAAATATAGAAAATGCTTTACAAAACAAAAAAACAAAATATATTGAATATAAAGTAAAAGAAGGTGATAATCTTAATCTAATAGCAGCTAAGTTTCGTATCCCTGTAAATCTTGTTTTAAAGGAAAATAATCTACAAGAGAACGAAAAGATTTATCCGGGACAAACGTTAAGAATACCTAATAAACCCGGGATCTTTTATAGAATAAGAAAAGGGGATACCTTAATTTCTATTGCAGAAAGATACCAAGTATCTATTGAAGAACTAAAAGAAACAAACGATGATTTGAATGAATATGATATTGTTGAAATCGGAAAAAAGATATTTTTACCCAATGCTGTTATACCAGAGCCTCCTCCAATATGGTTTTTGCCTATCGCTGGAAAGATCAATTCTTATTATGGATATAGATTACATCCGATTTATGGTTATAGACAATTTCATATGGGGATAGATTTTTCTGCTCATTATGAACCAATAAAAGCTGCACGCGATGGTATTGTCTACTATACTGGTTATATGGGCGGATATGGATTGGTCATTATCTTAAAGCATGATAGTGACTTTAAAACCTTGTATGCCCATTTAAGTAAAGTGAATGTTAAAGTAGGGCAATTGGTAAAGGCTGGTAATGTGATAGGTATCTCTGGTAATTCTGGATTTTCCACTGGACCACATTTACATTTTGAAATTTTGTATAAAGATAAACCCGTAGACCCTTTAAAATACTTTAAAAAACGTTAAAATTCTCTAAAAAAATTTATAAATATCAAATAAAAATCAATTTATCATCTTGATTAAAAGGAGTAATTATATGCCAACGACAAAAAAAACAAAAACTAAAAAATCTTTGAAAAAAAAGTCAGAATTAGAAAACGAAATGTCCTTGATGGAAGATCAAAACATAGAAAATCAAACAGATAGTTCCATCATAGACTTAGAAGAAAATAAAATTGTCGAGGAGCAACAAGAAGAACTAATAGAACAACCACAAGAAGAAAAACGTTATCAATCCTATGAGGAGACGCCACCTCCATTGCATTTATCAAAGTTAACGCTATTACCCATTGAAGAATTAACCCAATTAGCAATTCAAATGGGGGTTGATGATGTAACGGGTAAAAAACAAAACATTATTTATTCTATCATGCAAAAACAATTACAAAGAAATGGAATTGTTTATGCATCGGGTGTTTTAGATAAAAAACCCGAAGGATATGGATTCTTACGAAGCGCTCATTACAGCTATTTACAGGGTCCAGACGACATCTATGTTTCTTCTTCTCAGATTAGAAATTTTAAATTGCAAACTGGCGATACCATAGAAGGACAGGTAAGACCTCCCAATTCTGGTTCGAACGAAAAATACTATGCATTGTTAAGAATCGACAGTGTAAACGGAGAATCTCCCGAAAAAGCAAGAAACAGAATCTTGTTTGATAACTTAACACCTATCTATCCCAACGAAAAATTTAATTTAGAATATAGGCCAGATTTATTAGATACGCGAATTATTGATTTATTTGTTCCGATAGGTAAAGGTCAACGAGGTTTAATTGTTGCACCGCCACGAGTTGGAAAAACAATCTTATTACAACATATAGCTAATGCGATAACTACAAATCATCCAGAAGTATATTTGATTGTTTTGTTGATTGACGAAAGGCCAGAAGAAGTAACCGATATGGCTAGAAATGTAAAAGGCGAAGTGATTAGCTCTACTTTTGACGAAGAAGCAGCACGTCATTGCAATGTTGCAGAAATCGTATTGGAAAAATCAAAACGATTAGTAGAATTTGGTAAAGACGTAGTAATATTGTTAGACTCGATAACCCGTTTAGCGAGGGCATATAATCAAACAACACCAGCATCTGGAAAGATTTTATCTGGTGGTATGGATTCAAATGCATTGCATAAACCAAAAAAATTCTTTGGAGCAGCAAGAAACATAGAAAACGGTGGATCCTTAACAATTATTGCAACTGCTTTGATAGAAACTGGTTCTAAAATGGACGAAGTTATCTTCGAAGAATTTAAAGGAACTGGAAACATGGAAATTCACTTAGATAGAAGGTTAGCAGATAGAAGAATTTTCCCAGCAATTGATCTAAACAAATCTGGAACAAGAAAAGAAGATTTATTACTACCAGAAGATGTTCTTCATCGTGTGTATTTATTAAGAAAGATTCTTAGTCCCTTATCTCCCATAGAAGCGATGGAATTTCTGTTAAGCAAAATAAAAAATACAAAAACAAACGAAGAATTTTTAGCAAGTATGAACACAGCAGCAGCGATGGATCTATAAAATTAAATGATTTTATCGATTTGATTCCAAAATTCATAGGAATCAATTTTTCCTTTTAAAAAATCTGCAATAGCAACACGAACTTGTAATGGAAAAGCGTTCCAGTATTTTTCATACCAATTGGGAGCGCTTTTTTTCAATTCTTCTATTTGAGATTTAGGCATTTTACCTAAGGAATAATCAATAAAGTGTTGAACCATAACTAAGATTAATTCTTTAGGGATAGTATTTGGTTTCTCTTGTGGTACATAATAATCTAATAGTTTTTCTAAATGTTCTTCGCTTATATTGGGTTCTTTTTCTAGGATGAGTTGTGTTACAATTCTTCGAGCCATTGTTTTAACATCAATATTAAAAGAACCAGATATTTGCGATGCCATATCTTTTGCCATTTTCTCAAAATTGATATCTTTTAACGATAATGGTTGATTTTTTTTTCTTTTTTCTAATGCCATTTCTATGCCAACCAGTTCTTCTGGTGTTGCTTTGTTTAATATAAAATCCAAAACGAATTCAAATTCATTTTTTTTGTTCATACTTATATTATCGATTAATAAAAATATATGCAAAATAAACAATTTTTTCAAGAAGTTATAAATTAAATCAATTTTAAAAAAGAATTTTTATGGTTGAACGCAAATAAAATTGCTTTATATTATAAATAAGTTATTTTTTTTGTAATTATTCACACAAAATTATGAGCTTAGATTTAATCAAAAGTCAGATAAACGAATCCATTTTAACTAAACAGGAATTGTTGAATCAATGTTTAGACGAAATAGAAAAATCAGGACAAATTCTCGTAGAAGCACTGAATTCAAACCATAAAATTTTGTTGTGTGGGAATGGTGGTTCAGCAGCAGATGCTCAGCACATCGCAGCAGAGCTGATTATACGTTATAAAAGTTCTAACGAAAGGCGATCTCTACCAGCAATATCTTTGGCAACCGATACAAGTGTTCTAACCGCTTGTGGCAATGATTATGGGTATGATTATGTTTTTTCGAGACAAATCGAAGGCTTAGGAAATGAAGGCGACGTACTAATTGCAATTTCTACATCAGGAAATTCGCCTAATATTGTTAATGCTATTCGTACCGCATACGAAAAAAAATTAAAAATCATTGCATTAACTGGTGCAAATGGCGGAAAAATCCAAAAAGAATTGTCTAATATAGTTGATGTGATTATAAAAGTTCCTTCGAATATAACAGCAAGGATACAAGAATGTCATATTTTATTAGGACATATATTCTGTGAATACATAGAAAAATATATGTTTAAATTTTAACCATTTTGTAATAAAATTTTATAAAAATTTTATATAGTAAGGTTATGACTGAGAAAAAAATTGCGGTAATGGGAATGGATTTAGGTGGAAGCAACTTATTTTCTGTTGTTTATGACTATTCTACAAGAGAAATTCTTTTCGAAGAAAAAATCGATACAGAAGCTAAAAAAGGCTATCAACATGTATTAACAAATATTGCAAACCAAATCGAGAAATTTAAACAAATCGTAGAAAGAATGGGGTACGAGCTTTATTCGATTGGTTTAGGTATACCCGGTATATTGAACCTTCATAAAGGAATTGTAATTATTGCACCTAATTTGGGCTGGAAGAATACTAATATTATAAAAGATTTGGGAATTCCCGAAGAGATAAAATCGCGTATTGTTTTGATGAATGACGTAAATGCGGGAATGTATGGTGAATTAATCCATATGGCAAAATTACCAGAAATTGCTGTTGCATATTTTTGTGGAACTGGTGTGGGTGGCGCAATTGCAATTAACGGTAGAATAATTACAGGTGTTGATGGCTCTGCTGGAGAAGTTGGACACATGGTGATCAAAAAAAATGGAAAGAAATGTTTATGTGGGCGAAAAGGTTGCTTAGAAGCATATATTGGAAAATGGGCACTAAATGCTAAAATACAAAAAGTCCTAGAAAAAAACAATACTTTATTAAACGACATTATTAAATATGATTTAACAAAAACTCCTATTAAATCTGCTTCCTTAAAAAAAGCATACTTACAAGGCGATAAATTTACCAGAAAATTATTAGAAAAATATTATGCTTCTTATCTTGGTGTTGCAATCAGTCAGGTAGTTAATTTTATCAATCCTGATGTAGTTATCTTAGGTGGTGGAATCATGGAAGCATTAGGAGAATTTTTATTACCATACATATATAAATATCTAGAAAGATATTCCATCACAAAGCCTCCTACAATATTTTTAGCACAATTAGGGGATTATGCTGGTCCCATTGGTGCAGCTTATTATTCTTTTCAACATATAAAAAACAATCAAACTTAAAAATTGATTATAAAAAAAATGAGTTGTCAAAAATAATAGTTTTGTTTAAATATAATTATTAAAATTTTAGAATAATTCTAATTTTAAACTAAATAAAAGGAGCAAAACATGGAAAATAAAAACCAATGTATACAAGTTGGACAAAAGGCACCTGATTTTACAGCCGAAGCTGTGATAGGAAAACAATTTAAAACTATATCTCTTTCCGATTACAAAGGAAAGTATGTAGTTTTATTTTTTTATCCTTTGGATTTTACGTTTGTTTGTCCCACAGAAATTACTGCTTTTAACGATCTTTACGAAGAATTCCAAAAAGTGGGAGCAGAAGTTCTTGGTGTAAGTGTCGACAGCAAATTCAGTCATTTGGCTTGGGTTAATACTCCAAGAAAAGAAGGTGGATTGGGAGATATTAAATTTCCTTTGGTTTCGGACATAACAAAAGAAATTTCTCGAAAATATAATGTTTTGATAGAAGAAGCTGGTGTATCTTTACGCGGTGTATTCATCATCGACCCTAAGGGAATTTTGAAGGTTTCTATTGTAAACAACAATAACGTGGGAAGAAAAGTAAATGAAGTTCTAAGACTTGTAAAAGCAGATAAATTTGTCGAAGAACATCCTGGCGAAGTTTGTCCAGCCAACTGGGACGAAGGCAAAGAAACTATGAAAGCAAACATAGAAGGCGCAAAAGAATATTTTAGAAAACATGCTTAATTTTCCCTAAAAGCAGAGATTATTAAATCTCTGCTTTTGCCGAATTTTCAATTACTTGTTGGTATAATGATTCTAGTTTTTTAGCACATTCGTATATATCATGCCCTCTTGCTATTTCGATGCTGTTTCGCGAAAATTTTTTAAATTTTTCTACGTCATTTAATATTTCGATGGATTTTTTTGCAATGGTATAAAAATCTCCTGGTTCAACCGTATAACCATTGACATCGTTTTGGATCAATTCTGGTAAAGCAAATGAATTCACTCCAACGCATGGCAATCCACAAGCCATCGCTTCGAGAACAACAAGTCCTTGTGTTTCCATTGTAGAGGCTGTTAAAAAGATATCGTAAAGAGGATAAATTTTGGGAAGTTCAGATCGATCAACAAACCCATGAAAGATTACCGAATCATAAATTTCTAAATGCCTTGCTTCTATTTTTAAGGATTTTAACGCTGGTCCATCACCATATATATCCAAAGTTGCTTGGGGAATTTCTTTTTTTATTTCGTGAAATGCTCTTAAAATCACATCACAATTTTTTTCGTAAGAAATCCTACCCACATGAATCAATTTGGGAGGATTGTTGGGTTTTTCTTTGGGTTTTCCTTCGAACATCTGAAAGTCAATACCATTAGAAATTACCGCGATGGGTTTTTTTACCCCTTTTTCTATCAGCTCTTTTTTGATTAGTTCGGTGGGAGAGATAATTACTTCGCATGTTTCGTAAAAGGTATTCGTATATTTCCATAAGAGTGCTTTTCTAATGTTTCCTGTTGCTTTATTTTCGATTTTTTCTAAATTTTTTTTAATCTTTTTTCCAAGAATAAAATAGTCCATTAATTTATCTAAATTCAGCAATCGATACAGCGATAAATACATTTCTTGCTCCGAAATAAGGGTATGATATGTTCCTACCATCGGCACATTATACATTTTCGATGCCAATAATGCATATTGCCCTAACAATCCTGGTGTTTGTAAATGGATGAGTTGTGCACCAAATTCTTTTACTGCTTTCTTGATTTTTTTATGGGAAGGTAGTACTATTTTTACATCTGGATAAGAAGGAAGAGGAGCACTTTTAAAACGATAGACCTGAATGTTTGGGTGTAGTTCCATTTCGATTTGATCATCTTCTTTATATTTTGGGGCACAGATGGTAAATTCATGACCTTTTTCTGCTAGTATATTACAAAATTGATAAATCGAAATTGCAACACCATCTATCTTTGGTAAAAATGTGTCTGTGAAAATTGCTATTTTCATTCTTGTCCTCCTATTTTATCAATGATCTTAATTCTTCGCTTAATGGATGTAAATAGAGAAACGTTGTAATTAACCATAAAATTATATACAAAAAAATGCAGATAATCAAACTATAAAAAGATATACTTAAAATTTTTGAATCGCGAACATCCCAATCTTTTTTTTTGTTTAGAAAACTATCGATGAACTTTTTAAATTTTCCTAATCGTACTAATTCATGGATCATTATAATTAACGATAAAGAGATAATATAATATCTTAAAACGGGAAAAAAAGAAAATATCAGTAAAATATAAGATAAAATTAATAAAAAAATTATATATATTTTTTTTAATGATTGAATTACATTCATAAGCTTAAAACGCCTTTTTGTTCATAAGGTATAACAAATTGATTAAAATCCACATCTTTAAAGTTAAATTCCAAATTGCCTTTTATGATATAATCAATTTCTTTTTTGTTCATTATTTTTTTTAGAGTATCGGTTAATGGAATTTCGGTTTTGATTTCGAAAATCTGCGTTCTTGATGCTTCTTCTGCTGCATTTTTTAAGCTTAAAATGTTTTGATCAGCGAGTTTAAATGCTAAATCTTTCCCCGATAAAAGAAAAGGAGAACTACCTTGATTTTCTACGGCTAATTTTATGTTGATGTTAAGCTTTGGTTCGCCCAATACCAAGTCTTGAAATTTTAAGTTTTTTAAAGATACATCAAAAGTTTGAAACGTAATTTTAGGAGCAAATGCTGGAAGCGTTTTTTCTATTTTAAATGGCACAAAAACATTTTTAGGCATTGCGGGAATATTTAATGGAAAATCAACTCCACCAATTAAACTGAGTTTTACTTCTTTTGTAGTAGAAAAATCTTTAATGACTTTTACTAAATCGGCAAATTGAATTTTTAGAAAAATAGGAATGTTTACAGAAGCATTCGAAGCAACTTGAAATTTATCGGATTGGTATTTACTTAAGAGTTGATCGTTTACTTTTACGTCGAATTTTAATTGAGATTCTGGTAATCCAAACTTATAATGGTTTACTAATTCTGAATCAATTTTTAATATAAAACCAGAAAGATTTATATCGTGTAGCCTAACAGAATGGATAATAAATTCCGGATCTTTTTGCATGAATATTTTCTGGAATATCGAACAATTATAGTTAAAAATTATTATAAAAAATAATATAAATATTTTTAATCTTTTTATTGACATGTTAAACCTCCATCGATGATAATATATTGCCCAGTCATGTAGGATGAATAATCAGATGCTAAAAATAGTGCAGCACCTACAATATCTTCTGGTTTTCCCAACCTTTTTAATGGTATGTTTTCGATGATTTTATTTTTTAGTTCTTCTTTTTTCTGCATATTTTCTGTCATATCTGTTTCGATAAATCCAGGACATATTGCATTTACGCGAAAATTAGAATTTGCCCATTCTATTGCTAAGGATTTCGTTAGTTGTAAAACTGCACCTTTTGTCCCACTGTAAATCGAGGCAAGCATAGTTCCTACAAGTCCTAGTACAGAAGCAATGTTTATAATGTTCCCTTGCTTGATCTTATGCTTTTTTTGTAGTTTATAATACGACTGACAAAGGAAAAATACCCCTTCGAAGTTCGTTTCGATTATTTTTCTAACTTCTTCTTCTTTAAACAACGAAGCTGGTGTATTAGAAGAAACCCCTGCATTATTGATTAAACAATCTATTCGTTTTTCTTTATCATAGATCTTTTGTAGAGTGGATTCTGCTTGCTGAAAATTTCTTACATCATAGATAACTGGATGAATATGATCTTTTCTTAATTCTTCTTCTAATTCTGGGTTGCGAATTGTTCCGTAAACAATAGCACCATGTTCTACAAAACCTTTTGCTAATGCTCTTCCTATGCCTCTACTTGCACCTGTAATAAACACTACTTTGTTTTTTAGATCAAACATAAAACAATGTTCGTTGATTTTAAAAATTCGTAAAGTAAAAATTATTTTTATGTTTTTATGTTTTATACGATAATCAATAAAAATAATCTTTTTTTACAAAATCTTATGAAGTCTCCCTATCTACAATTATTAATAGAAAAGGTTCGCTTACCTTTAACAATTCTATTTTTTTCTTTCTTTTTTGGTGCAATTGGATATAAGATTTTATTCCCCGAAAAGAATTGGATCACCGTTTTTTATATGACAGCTATCACTCTATCTACGGTGGGATATGGAGATATATTAGGAGTAGAACGATCAGAAGTTGCTGAGCTTTATACGATTTTTTTGATTTTTATTGGTATGGGTGCTGTTCTTTATGCTGTTTCTTCTGTTACTGCATTTATCATCGAAGGAGATTTAAAAAATCTATTGGTAGAACATTCTAAAATTAGGAGGTTAAAAAAAATGAAGAATCATTACATTATTTGTGGTGCTGGACAGACAGGTTTTCAAGTTATTAAAGAATTACACTTTGCAAACGAATTGATAGTTGTTCTAGAAAAAGAAGAGAAAAAGATTCAATTGTTAGAAAAAGAATTTCCAGGCATAATTTGTCTACAAAAAGATGCAACAGAAGAAGAATCTCTATTAGAAGCACAAATTCAAACTGCAAAGGGATTAGTTGCAGTGTTGTCTAACGATAAAGATAATCTTTTTTTGGTAATTACAGCACGTTTTCTTAACCCTAATTTAAAAATCATCTCTCGAGCAATTGATTTATCGATTGAATCTAAATTAATTCGCGCTGGTGCTAATTATGTTGTTAGTCCCAACCATATTGGTGGATTAAGGATTGCGAATGTTTTAATAAGACCACATGCAGTTTCTTTTTTGGACAGGATGTTAAGAGATAAAACGGGAATGTTTCGCGTAGATGAAATTTACGTTGAAGAAGGAAGCTACTTAGATGGAAAAACCTTTAAAGAATCCAATATTCAAAAATATGTAGGGGTATATATTTTCGCTTATTATCCAAAGATGGAAGTGGGGGAATGCATCTATAATCCTTCTTCGGAATTATTGATAAAAGCTGGAAGTGTATTAGTCTTTATCGGAAATCGTGATCAACACGAAAAAATCAAACAAATGGCTCAAAAAGAGTATCGAAATTTAGTAGAAGAAAAAATACAATCCATTTAAAAAAAAACTGACAAATTTTTTTTAAATGTTGTCTAATATAATATGAGATACTTGGGATTAATAATTTTTTTACTGAGCTGGAATTTATTCGCCGATACCATTTACCTTAAAGATGGAAAAGTCATCGAAGGAAAAATTATCAATCAAACTCGAACTAATATTCAAATTCAGTTAGAAGATCAAAAAATTATTACTCTTAATAAAGAGAGAATTGAACGGATTTTTTTCGGACCTACCCAAAATGAAATCGAAGAGCAAAAACGACAAGAAGAATTAAAACGAAAACAACAAGAAGAACAAAAACGTCTTGAACAACAAAAGCGGGAAGAAGAAATAAAACGTAAACAAGAAGAAATAAAGCAACAACAAGAGGCTTTAAGAAAAAAATTACAAGAACCAAAAGTTCAATACAATCATTTTTTTGATATTTCTTTACTAGTTGGACCGAATATCCAAAAACCAATCATAGGAACATATTTAAGAAGTCTTTTGGCTACTAGTTCCAAGGTTTCTTTTTTTGATAACAAACCCAATGAAACATCGATTCATTACCCCAAAGATAAATTAAAGGATTCTTACACCTTAAATACTCGACTATCGTATATAAATCCTTATCTAAACTTCGGAATAGATTTTTTTTCTATCGATACTACTTATTATTTTTTTAATTCAACTTATGTAAATTTTAATAATACATTAAATTTATATGTTTATCCAACAGAGGATCATTTTAAACCCTATAAACAATTACAATATAGGGTGTTTGCAGAAATGGATCTATCAAAATATTTAAAACAATTTATAAATACAAATGATAAAATCTATCTTCATATATCATCTTTGGATCAATATTATGTAGCAAATCTTAACAAGAAAATCAGTGTTTTTGCTAATCCTTCGCCTCCTATCGCTACAAACAACACCATTGCTATTTTAAATCATGATTCCAAAATTTCTATTGCGGAAAAAGGTTTTATGATTGGACCTGCATTTCTATGGAATCTAAATCCTTATATGATATCTGCTCGATATACAATTATTAGAGGGAATGCATATTTAAAATACACAAACAATCAAGCTAGCTTATCATTTGTTTTTTTACCAGTCCTTAGCGTTGATCAGATTGAAAGAGATGCAAATTTAAAAGGTTTTGAATTCGCTTTGAGTATAAAAAAAGCAATTTTAAAAAATTTATTCTTGGTAGGTTCTTTAAGAAGTTTGGAAATGGACTATAAGTTTACGAATTTTAATTCCAAAAGCTTTAATAATTTTGTTTTTTCTTACGATGACAAAAAAAGTGCACCATTTTTTTCTGCGTTAGACGAGAAAAAGTTGCATTATTCGATGTTAGATATTCTATTTGGGATTGAATATCGTTTGAATCTTCTTTAAATTGTTGATTTTTTGATTGGAATTTTCCAATTTGCTTTAGAATAATTTTTTTAATAACGATTTTTTGATCCCATGGATTTTTAGTCATAGAATATTATTTATTTCTATTGATTCCAATCAATTGAATTATATTTATCGAAAAAATCAAAAAATTTATTTAAGATTTTAAGAATTACAAGATTTTTCTTTACTTTTTAAAAAATTTCGATTTTCTGCATTTTGTGTCCTAGCCAAGATTTAAAATGTTTTTATGGGGAGGATAAAAATCATAAAAGGGAGACGAAGATGCATAAAATCGTTTTAAAATGTAGAACAATATCGCCTATGTTTATGTATGGTTCGGATAAAACACCAGAATTAAGGCCTTCTGAATTTAAAGGGATGATACGTTATTGGTGGAGATTACTACAACTAGAAAGTGATCATAAAGAATTAAGAAAAAAAGAAGCAGAAATTTTTGGCGGAACCGAAGAAGAAGGAAAAAGTAAAGTACGCATAAAGGTTTATCCACAACCAAAAGAATTTGGAGAAAATCTAAAAGAAGAATTTAAACTTAATTGGAGTTTTAATAAACAAAGTAAAACTTTGGAGGGAAAACATGCAGGCATAGGATATTTGTTATATTCAGTAATTCTAAGAAGAAATGAGAAGACTTATATAAAACCCGATTTTGAATTTTATATAGAAATTACATCAAATGATTCTAATGCATTTCTTAAAGCTACCAATGCTTTGTGGACAGCAATCTATTTAGGTGGATTTGGTACACGTTCTCGACGTGGTGCTGGAAGTATAGAAGTAAAAGAAGTAAAAAGTACGACTTCTCTTTCTCTTGAGGTAGATTTTCAAATTCCCCAAGTAAATTCACATAAAGAAATAAAAGAATATTTAGAAAAAAATATAAAAGAAATCTATAATAAAGATAATAAGAATTTAAGAGAACTTAAATATCCATCATTATATAATGCAAAAATATTGATTCTTGAGCCAAAGAATCAATGGATTGACGCTTTAAACGAAATTGGAATAAATTATTTAAATTATCGTAAAAAATTAAAAAAATACGAAAAAACAATTTTTGGGTTACCATTAATAGGTAATCCATTTAAAATATATGTTGATGTTGATAAGTCCGAAAAAACAACAATCACTCGAATGGCTTCTCCTTTAATTATATCTTTAATTCGTTCAAATAATAAAGTTTATCCTATTATGGTTAAACTATCGGTACCACAAATTATTGCTGGTAAAGAAGTAAAATATAAATATGAAAAATGGCAAAATCAAGGTATTAAATCAATCAACGATTCTATTATAAATCAATTCTTATAATCTATAAATCTACCAAAAGAGGAGATTACATTATGAATTGGTACGAAATATTTTTGAATAAATTTTTTCATGATCCAATCGATAAGTCTTTTGACATAAAATATCACGAAAATAGAGCCAAAAAATATAGAGAGCTTTTTGGTATATCTTCGGATTTAGAAAAAGAATTCAAATATGCAGATATCATTGCTTCTTGTATGGAAAGAAGTTTAATTCCTAAGGATATAGATAATAAGCAAATTCGACAAGAATTCAACGAAATTCGACATCCATTAAGCGAAGGGAGAATCAATGTAGAAATCGATAAAGAAAAATCAATCCAAGAAATCTCTAAAATACTCGAAAAGATTTCCGAATCTTACAAAAGTTATTCGGAGGACAAAAAATCTTATGCAATTTGGAGAAATTTATTAGAGGATATTTTAAACGAATTAAAAGATACAGAATTACAAAAATATTTTGCCATCATTCCCGCAGATACACGTGTACCAGATCATTCTCTTTGGGAACACTTGAAAATTACCACTGCAACCAATGCAGGCGAAAAACTACAAAACAATTCTCTGTTTTTGTTTAGTCTTGGACCTGTTCAGTCTTTTATTAAACAAGCAAGAAAAACCCAGGATTTTTACATGGGAAGTTTTCTTTTATCTTATTTAACGTTTATCGCGATAGAAGTGGTCATCGAACATTTTGGTCCTACGTCAATTATCTATCCTGATTTATACAAGCAACCTTTGATGGATTGGTACCTAAAAAACAAGATTAAAATCGAGGTAAAAAATTTTGACATTAATTCTATTCAACTACCTACAATACCAAATCGTTTTGTAGCAATTTTAGGTACAACCGACAGTCAAGAAATTATCAATATCGTAAAAGAAATAAAACAAAAAATCAAAAGTCAAATCGAAGAATCCTGTAAGGTAATCTTTCAACAACTAAACATTCAACTCAATGAAGATCAAAATAAAATCAAAGAATTGCAGTTAAAAGATTTTCCTCAGATTTATTGGGTTGCAATTCCATGGCGAATGGGAGAAGAAGATATAAAAATCGAAAACTTAAAAGAATTTTATAAAGAAGATATATTAAAAAAATGGCAAGAATTCTTTGATTTTGCAAAAAAAACAGGCGAACATGAGCCAAATGTAGGATTTTTGTATCAGCTTCTGTATACTGCATTAGAAAAATCGCATGGTGCTATAAAAAATCAACGAATCTTCGAACAAATAAAAGAAGAAGGACGTAAATGCTCCCTTTGTGGAGAAAGAAATGTATTATTCTTTTTGGAAAAATCGAAGGAAAAATTAAAATTTATAAAGTTTAACCCTGACGCGTATTCGTTAAAAATCTCTACACCAAAAAAATATTTTGACGAAGAAGAAGGTCTTTGTGCAATATGCTTTTTAAAAAGAACTTTCGAAGAATATTTGGGAAAAAACGTAAGCAATGTTTTTAAAGATTTTTCTTTCCCTTCAACAGCAGAAGTAGCATCTTCCGATTTTAAAGAAAGATTAATTAAAGAAGCTATTAACTTATGGGATGAATATGTTGGCAGTTTAAGTAAAATAAAATCTCTAAGAGTATTACCATTACCTAAATTATCAAAAATCGCAAAAAGCAACGTAGAAGGTCAATATTTTTACGAAGAAACTCTAAAAGAAAGCAACTTAGAAAAAGATGAAGATTTTTATAAAAATGATATAGATATTCAAGAACTTAAAAAAACGTTAAAGGAAATTTATAAAAAAATTGGAAAACCCAATCCCTATTATGCAATTCTTTATTTGGATGGCGATAACATGGGAAAATGGCTTTCGGGAGAAAATTTACCAGAAATTCAGCATGCTTATCATTCCGATGTTTGGGAAAAAATGCCTCAAAATTTTAAACAAGATTTAATTAAAAAATCACCAAAAAAAATCCTTACTCCAGCGATTCATTCTGCTATCTCTACATCGTTAAGAAATTATACCATAGAATTTGTAAGACCAATTGTAGAAGAAGAACACTTAGGAAAATTAATCTATGCAGGTGGTGATGATGTATTAGCATTTGTTAACCTAAAAGATTTATTTGATGTAATGCAAAAATTGCGATGGGCTTTTTCTGGTCAAATCAAGATCGAAAACAATAAAATTCAATTAGATTTAAACAATACTACGGGTTTTGTCTTAAAAAATCAAGTATACCATCTTACTATGGGAAGTAAGGCTACTTGTTCTATGGGTGTAGTAATCGCTCATTATAAAGAACCATTACAGCTAGTAATTGATAAAGTATTCGAAATGGAAAAAAAAGCCAAAGATTATGGACGAGATAGTTTTGCAATATGCTTAATGAAACATTCTGGCGAAGAACGTGTAGGAATTTCTAGATGGAAAATCGATGGGGAAGAAAACACTTATCTTACAACAGAGTTATTCAGACAACTTAAAGAGAAAATGGATCGCGAACAAGATGAATATATTTCTGATGGATTTATCCAAAAATTTAGAAAAGAATTTTATTATTTAAACATTTCTGATTTGGAAGAAGGATTAGTCAAAACAGAAATCAAACGATTAATATCAAGAGCTTATAATAGTAAGGACAGCAAACTAAAAAAAGAAAAATTTATCAATGATTTTTATAAAAGTATTGAAATAATTTTTGAGGAAACTTTAAAAAGCGAAAAATATAATAAAAATAATTTTACCAATCTATTAGAAATTATAAGCTTTATGAATCGAGGAGAATAAGATGTGGTATAAAATCCAACCTTTTGATACATTATTTTTTCGCGATGGAAAACCTTTTACAATGAAAATAGATACGTGGGCAAAAAATATCTTCCCTCCGAATCCTTCGACAATTTATGGAGCAAT
This sequence comes from Leptospiraceae bacterium, assembly GCA_026418015.1. Lineage (GTDB taxonomy): Bacteria > Spirochaetota > Leptospiria > Leptospirales > Leptonemataceae > SKYB61. The sequence continues at coordinate 18,897 of JAOACE010000002.1, forward strand.
ACGCAGTTGGTTAATTTTCGAAAAAGGAACATTAGAAGATTTTAAAAAAGGAAAATTTAACGAGGAGTTGGGTAATCCACAAATCAAAGGAACTTTACAAATTAAAGGGCCATTTCTTGCAAAAGAAAATCTATATTTTCCTGCACCATTAGATAGATATACGACAAAAACTAAAAAAGAAAATCATCTTTTTGCAATCGATTTTATAGAAAAACCAACGATTGTAATTTCGGATTATTCATTAAAAAATATGATGATGAATCAAATCGGCGAAAATATAGAAGAAGCAAAAGGATATCTTGATATTTTTTCTCTTAAAGATTATTTAGAAAATAAAACTTATAAAATACAATATAGAGAAAATCATGAATTTTATCTTATAGAGAAAAAGACTGGAATTAAACGAAATAAATCAACTCTTAATGCAGAAGAAGGCTATCTCTATAGAATTCCTATGATTCGACCTAACAAGAAGGTTTATTTTTATGTTGAAGTGGATGGATTAAAAGAATATCCAATTCAAGGAATTGTAAGATTAGGAGGAGAAGGCAAAGTCATCGAAATAGAAAAAATCCAGGGACAACCATTCGATCTTTTAAAAGAAATTCCATTCGAATTACACAATCGACAATTTAAAATTTATCTTGGAACACCAGCGATATTTGAACAAGGTTGGCTTCCTAAATGGATTGATCCAAAAACTTATGAAGGTATTTATAACGATATAAAGTTAAAACTAATTGCCTGTTCCCTTGGAAAATCTATGCAAATTGGTGGCTGGGATTTGGCATCCCAAAAACCTAAGCCTATGTATAGAGCGGTTCCTGCTGGTAGTGTTTATTATTTCGAAGTCTTAGAAAAAACTGATCCAGAAAAGATTTTAACACACTTTCATTTAAAAAATATTTCGGATGTTTACCCAGAAGAAGGTTATGGATTTAGTTTGGTAGGAGTTGTAAAATGAAAAAAATCATCACAACCGTAGGTACTTCCCTTTTTGAAAATTATCAAAAAAAACATATAGATACAGCTTTCGAAAGTGCATACAATTTTTTTAAAAATAATGAAATTTCTGCAAAAGGATTAGATAACCAAGAATTAAGAAAAAAAGGCCTGATAGATAAATTCAACTCCAATTATTTTAAAAATAATCCCGATGCTTCTGCGGAGATCAAAAGTTTGATAAAATTACAAGAAGAGCTTAAAGAAGATTTTGATATATATTTACTACATTCCGATACTGCATTAGGTAGATTAGCAGCAGAGATTATTAAAGATAATATTTCTTTGTACGAAGAGTATGGTTTAAAAATTAGCAGAGTAGATATCCATCCAATAGAAAACCTACAAATACAAAATAGACAAAAATTTATTCAAGGAATGCAGGAATTAATAAATAAAATTTATAAAATATCCCAAAATTATTGGGGTAATGTGGTGATCAATATTACTGGTGGTTATAAAGCAACTATTCCTTATTTAACGATATTAGCACAAGTGAATCAATGTCCTATTTATTATATCTTCGAGAATAAAGATGCTTTAATCCAAATTCCCAATATACCAATAGATATCAACTGGAAACTTTTCGAAGATTATTGGAAATCATTTTCTTTAATAGAGAAATCGAATGTAATCAAAGAGTCGGATTTACCAGAAAAATTTTTAAAAGATTGCAGAGCTTTTTTAGAAAGTGAGGATATAGATAATGAACATTGTTGTGTTTTAAACCCTTTAGGAGAAATCCTTTGGAATAAATACAAAGAAAAATATTTTGTTTTTTATACAACAGACGATATTTATGAAAAAATCAAAAATCATAAAGAAATTCAACGAATTTTTGAATCTAAATTTAGCAACCCACAAAAAAGAGGTAGTAAAACACAAATCAAGAATAATCATTATGTTTATGATGATGGGAACAATCCTTACAGAATATTTTATTTTGAAGAAAAAGATGTAATATATGTTTATGAAGTATTTGCAAATCATGATGATTACAGTAAATATTTGAATGATACCTTGATTGACCAAAAGTTTAAACAAGAATTTATGAATAATTCCAAATGTCTTAAATATCCTAAGGAGGTTCAATAATGTTTAAAAAAGCGAAACTATTTTTTTTGCTTGCAGAAACACCCTTACACCCAGGAAGTGGGGGCGATTCTACGGGAATTGTGGATTTACCGATTCAACGCGAACGGTATACAAATTTTCCTAAAATCGAAGCTTCGAGTTTAAAAGGTTCTCTTCGCGAGGCATTCTCTTTTGCAAACAAAGAAATTCAAATTAACGGCCAAAAAATTAGACCATTAGATAAGGTAAATAAAGAAGAATATCTTTCTTTGGTGTTTGGTCCAGAAGATTCTGATGAATCGTATGCTAGTGCAATATCTTTTTTAGATGCGAGAATTTTACTCTTTCCCGTAAAATCTTTAAAGGGTATTTTTGCATGGGTAACCTGTCCAATGGTGCTTGAGCGATTTATCGAAGATTTAAAATTTATGGAATTTAGTCAAGAAGAATTAATAAATCATGGATTTATGATGGAAAATTTATCAAGTTTAGAAAATACTGTTCCAGAAAGTTCGAATCTTTTAATTAACAACAATGTTGTAATTTTAGAAGAATATACATTTCATGTAAAAGAAAATCCGAATACAAAAAAAATCGCAGAATTTATCGCTCAGAACATCTTTAAAGAAAATGAGCACAGTTTTTGGAAAGAAAAACTCAAAAAAGATTTAATCATCTTATCGGATGATGATTTTGAGCAATTCGTTACAAATTCTACAGAAATTATTACGAGAACAAAAATTGATGATCAAACTGGTACTGTTAAAACTGGAGCATTGTGGACAGAAGAGTATCTACCTCAAGAGACAATTTTTTACTCAACCGCTTTTTCGTCTCCAATAAGGAGTGAAAATAAAGGTCTATTAGCAGGAAACAATAACAATACAGACGAAGAAGCAGAAAAAGTTATGAGCTTCTTCGAAGGTGGTCTACCTAAGGTCATTCAAATTGGTGGAAACCAAACCTTAGGAAAAGGTATAGTACGAATTCAAATCCTACAAAAATAGGAGGATATATGCTCAAAGAAACAAACATTACAAAACTCGAAAAAGGGAGGGCAGAGTTCGCTTATAAATGTGCTGTAGAAGCAAAAGATAAAAATTATAAAAGCGAATATCGTTCTCATGTAAAAAAATACCCACGATGATTTTATCGAATGGATTAGGACAAACCTTAGCTTTTATTAAATCGAAATCAAAAGAAGGTAATGCTTACGAATTAATCTATAAGCAGCTAACAGATTATATGAAAAGCGAACATACTTCGCGTATTAATATGCCAAATGGCGAAGATGATCTTACAAAATGGGTAATTAATGTGGATTCTAGTACATATCGTTATATTACGCAGGAAATTCTCGCTTTTTTGAATTGGCTTAGACGTTTTGCAGAAGGTCTTATCAAGGAAAAGGAGGATGCTAATGAATGATTCTATAAAAATTCAGAATGAATTTTTAATTCAGAATGAATTTTTTAATAAAACTTTTTTAGAAAATATTAAAAAACTTTATGAATGCAAATTTATTGATGTAAAAGGACAGAAAAAGGAAGTTATAGTAATTCCAAAAAATCAATTTAAAGAAACAAATTTTTTTTATCTTTATAATAATTTTCCTGTTATAGAAGTAAATTATAAAGTAATGCTTAATGAATCTATTGTCAACTATCGATGGGAGAAAGATTTTTTAACAAATATAAATAAAACAAAACAAAAAATGATGGAATCTCTAAAAGAAAGTGGTTATCTAATAGAACAATTTGACTTAAAATTACAATGGCGTTTGATAGTGGGTTTGGGCGCATCACATCCTCAAGAGACTTCTATGACTTTACATCATATTTTTGGAATTCCTTATATTCCGGGAAGTGCATTAAAAGGTGCTTCGCGTCATTATATGATCTGGAAGTTTGTTGATGAAAACGAAGAAGAACTAAATTTACGCTTATGTAAATCTAATTTTGCTGAATTATCAAAAGAGCTAAATAAAGCTCTCGAAAAAGAAGAAAATTTAAATGTTTCTGTGGGGAACATAAGTTTTAAAGATTTAATTCATATTTTTGGAACACAAAATAGGCAAGGAAAAATCATTTTTTTTGATGCGTATCCAATAGAAGAAATCAAACTAAAAATAGATATTATGAATCCCCATTATCCAGATTATTATACAAAAGATAAACCACCAACAGATTGGCAAAATCCCATTCCCATAAAATTTTTAACTGTGGAAGATACAAAATTTCGATTTTATCTTGCTGCAAAAGATAAGGATCAAAATTTGTTGAATCATGCTAGAAAAATTTTAAATGATGCTTTATTGAATTATGGAGTTGGTGCTAAAACATCCTTAGGTTATGGATTATTCGAGGAATCAAAATGAAAGAACTGCATATAATAAACGTCGGAACAAGCATAATTTCGAATTACAAAAAAGGGAACATTGATATAAACATTAAAAATGCAAAATTATCAGATAATAAGATTTGGGAATATGTGTTAGAAAATCATAATCTTATGGAAGAGATCTATCAATTTGTTTTAGAAAACCCAAAAGCGTGTTCAGCGGAACTCAATTCCTTTTTAAGAATGGTGGAAGGGAAAAATAACGACATTGAAGTCTATTTTTTAGGAACAAAAACTCCTGTAAACGAAATCTGTATAAGAACATTAGAACGATTTATGAAAGAAAATGGGTATAAAATCTGCATAACAAAAGAGTTTCCAGGTTATTACTTTACTTATTCCGAAAATAAAGCTGACGAATTCAAAAAAGGCATTTCGGATATGTTAGATCATTTATTATTGTTAGCAAACAAGAAAAAAAGCGAAGGCTACAGAGTTTATTTTAATCCAACGGGAGGATTTAAAGCCCATGTAATTGCTTGTGCACTAGCAGGTTTTATGAGTTATAGCGAAGTTTATTATCTTAACGAAGAATTCGATGATTTGATTGTTTTCCCTTATCTTTTTTATATACCTAAAAACAAAGAGATAGAATTATTACAATTGCTAAAAGAAAGAAAAAATATTTCTAAGAGGGAATTAGAATTTCTTTGGGAAAAATATTCTGAGGAAATTGAACGACTAAAACATTATGGTTTGATCGATGAGATTGAAATTGATGATACATATAGAATTCATGTAAACTCTAAAGCATTGATTCTTTTAGAAGAGTTAAGTACACATAAAAAATGATTTTAATTCTGAGGTAAAATGTGAAAAAAATTTTTAAATCATTCAATAAATTTATGTATTTTATGAATCTTTCATGAACATTCTTGGTATAGATTTAGCTGGCTCAGAAAAAAGACCAACTGGAATAGCTTATCTTGATAATCAAAATAAAATAAAAACAAAAATTTTATATTTGAATGAGGAAATTTTATCAATCGCAAGAAGTTTTTCAGAAATTTTTATTGATGCACCGATTTCACTTCCTCACGGTAGAAAATCCTTAGAAGAAAACAATGGAATACATTTTAGAGAATTCGAAATAAAGATTCGAAAACTTGGTATTAAGGTTTTGCCTTCGACACTGGGACCGATGAGGATGTTAACAAAAAGGGCAATGTATTTAAAAGATTTATTCGAAAAACAAAATAAAAAAGTGTATGAGGTTTTTCCAGCTGGTTTTTATCGCATCATGAACACACCCAAAAAGATGGAGGATATCGTCAAATTGTATGATGATTTAGGTTATCAACTCGAAGATAAAATTTATATCCAGGATGAAATAGATGCAATTGCTTGTTTAATTACAGGAATTATGTTCAAACAAAATAAAGCTTTTTTAATCGAAGGCATAGATGGTTCAATCGTCTTACCCAAGAATTTTTGATCTTCAAATTTAAGCATATATTTTGGCTTTATTCGTATTTTTTTTGATAGAAAATTTGCAAAATAGACATATTATTTTATATGAACCTAGAAGATAGATACAAGACCTTAGATTTTTATCGAGTGGGGATCAATCTTTTACCCGTGCATTATAATTTTCTAAGAGAGTTAGCGAATACAAGATTTGATAAAAACATTTCAGATGCAATTCATTATTTGTTGAATAAATATATGCTTTATTTGAACCAAATTCGCATTACACCATATAAAAGAACCGAAACAGCGAGCTATCAACCCCAAACCAAACAATACAAGCGATATAGTATTCGCATCAATCCAACGATATGGAGTAAGTTATTTGATTCACGACGGTTTTTAGGGTATTCC
>JAOACE010000005.1 GCA_026418015.1 Leptospiraceae bacterium
TATATGTTCTTTTTGGATAAAGGTTTGGTACGAAATAATTCTTAAAGGAATTTGTACAGAACCTTGGCTTTTAATTTTAAAAAAGATTTCGTATTCTTGTTGTGGGTTAAAGCTTAAAGGAAATAAAAAATTTCGGTGAGGGATTTCTCTTGCATAGAAATTTCTTAAATCTCCTGTTTGCACTGTTTTGATGATTTTTCCAGAATCTAATAAATAATAATCTATTTCATCTAATAATGTATAATAGAGTTCAATTAATATTTGTTGATTTTGATTTGTAGGATTTTTGATTTTAAAATAAACCCAATGAGTGCTGCTGGAATAACCAAAATTGGGAATTTCTTTATCGGATTTTTAAATTCAGAAATTTTGGTTTTAATTGTTTCGATAGTTTCTTGATGGGTTTTATCTTCGTATAGATAGAGTTCTTTTCCGATAATGAACTCTTCGATTTTTTCGGTTAAGATGGGTGCTATTTCGTTAGCATTGAGTTGAAAGGAAATAATACAAATTAAAAAGCATATGTATTTTTTCATATAAAACATTTATTTTAATTTAAAAAATTATCAAGATAAATTTTATTTAAATTATGAATCAAATATATATGAAATATATATAATTGATAAAAAATTCTTTTATTGACATATAGTTATAATGGATTTTATAAAAAAAGATTTACAGATCAGCATAATAAAATAAAATATACATTATACATGTATAATGTATATTTATAGGAGATGCTTATGAAGAAAATTCACATATTGCTTATACTTATTATAACAATTAGTATACGTGGATATGAAATACAAGGACAAAGTAAACCATCGCAAACTACTTCTGTTCAAAGTTTAAATCAAGAGGTTCAAACTCTTTTAAGTAAGAATGCGATAGTAATAGATGTAAGAACAAAAGAAGAGTTTCAGATGGCACATTACAAAGATGCCTTAAATATCCCTTATGATGAAATTGAAAAACACATAAAAAAATTAGAAGCATATAAAGATAAACCAATTATTTTGTATTGTAGAAGTGGAAGAAGAGCTAGTATAGCAAAACAAACTCTCGAAAAATATGGTTTTAAAAATGTTCTCAATGCAATTAATTTAGATTATTTTCCAGCAGATAAAATTGTAAGATAAGATTTACAAAAAATTCTTAATAAAAAAAAAGATTTTTCTACATAAGAATATAAGATTTTGATGATTATAAAATAAATTTATAAAATATGTAAAAAATATAAGTAAAACTATAGGAAAATCATGCTGCTGGGCAAGAAAACAAACTATAAACCTCCAGGTTTATATGGTTAATTCTATTATTATATGAATAGTTATTCCCAGACTGGATGTTAGCATAAATAATTTGTTCATCTGGGTTTAGATTAGGAATCAAGAAGATGGGAGTGACAGGATTTCCTTCCTGTTGCATTTCCCAATCTAACATGATGCGAATCAAAAGACTGATAGAATATCCTAAAAACAATCTTAATTCACCCAATTTGCCCCAATAGGTTGGCTGAATTTGAATTTTCCTAATTACATAGTTATATGTCCTTGGTTGATAGGTGGCTGTAAGAGTTCTTTTGGTCGGTGCTTGGCTAATTTTATAAAGATAAACAAGATATTTTTTCAACAAATAGTCAATTGTTAAAGATATATTTCCGTTGAACCTTGTATTAGATAAGTAAACTAAATATTGATAATGAAAAAGTGTAATGTTAATCGATGTTACATTATTCTTGTGGGTAAAAAAATGTTGTGTTTTCATATTTATTTATATGTGCATTTATATAAATTTGTATCAAAAAAATTTTAGGAATTTTTGTCGTATCGTTCTTGGTGTGAATTTTTGAATCAAACTTAATTCTGATTCTTATTTTATTATTTTTTTGATTTTCTCTATTTTATAACAAAAAAAAGTGATTTTTGTGCTTGCAGTTAGGGTTATACCATGTTTAGATATAAAAGATGGTCGGGTTGTTAAGGGAGTGAATTTCGTCAATTTAGTGGATGCGGGTGACCCCGTCGAGAACGCTCAAATTTATGCAGAACAAGGAGCAGATGAATTAACCTTCCTTGATATTACTGCAAGTGCAGAAAAAAGAAAAATCGTCAGAAATCTTGTAGAAAAAGTAGCTGATCAGATTTTTATCCCTTTTTCCGTAGGTGGTGGTATCAAAACTGTCGACGATGTTGAAAATATTTTGATGGGAGGGGCAGATAAGGTTTCAATCAATACATCTGCTTTTCAAAATCCAAATTTGTTATACGAGTCTGCTAAGGTTTTTGGAAGTCAATGTATTATATGTGCTATCGATGCAAAGTGGAACGATCAAATGAATGATTACGAAGTATACTTACATGGTGGAAGAACACCTACGGGTTTTTCTGCTATTGAATGGGCTAAAATAGCAGAAGATAAAGGTGCTGGAGAAATTTTATTGACAAGTATGGATTGTGATGGTACCAAAAATGGGTATGATCTAAAATTGACTCAGTTAGTTGTTGATAATACTACAATTCCAGTAATTGCTTCTGGTGGAGCAGGAAAATTAGAACATTTTACTGAAGCAATAAAAATCGCAGGAGCAAATGCAGTACTTGCTGCATCTGTTTTTCATTTTCGGGAATTTACCATTTTTGATGTAAAAAAAGAATTAGAAAAAAATCATATACCTGTTAGATTCCCTTATAAAAGTAATTTATAAAAGTAATTCTTAGGAGGATTATATGGAATTTTTGATGAACTTAGAAAATATATTAAAACAACGTAAAAAAGAACTTCCCCAAGGTTCCTACACAGCAAGGTTGTTCCAAGAAGGCGAAGATAGAATTCTAAAAAAAATTATCGAAGAAGCAGGCGAAGTGTTGTTAGCAATTAAAGGTGGACAAAAAAAAGAAATTATCCACGAAAGTGCTGATCTAATTTTTCATTTAATGGTTGCTCTTGTGGAAAAAGATATTTCCTTAGAAGAAGTAGTAGAAGAACTAAAAAGAAGGCATAAGTGATGAAGTTAAAAGAACATTTTTTAAGTGTTTCGAGTGAGCGTGATTTTTTTAACAAAAAAATAGGCGGAAAAAATCCCTTTTTTTTGATTGCTGGACCTTGTGTGATAGAATCCAAAGAGCTTTTGGCAAACGTATGCGAAAAAATCAAAAAGATTACTGACGAATTGGGAATTTTATATGTCTTTAAATCGAGTTTTGATAAAGCAAATCGAACTTCTTTAAATAGCAAAAGAGGTCCAGGTTTAGAAGAAGGTTTAAAATTATTAGAATGGATCAAAAAAGAGTTTGATGTACTTGTTTTAACAGATGTACACGAAACAAATCAAGTTCAGGCTGTTTCGCAGGTAGTAGACATTCTACAAATCCCTGCTTTTTTATGTAGGCAAACGGATTTAGTCGTTGAATGTGCAAAAACCAACAAATGGATCAACGTAAAAAAAGGACAATTCTTGGCTCCTTGGGATGTAAAATCCATCATCGAAAAGGTTTACGCAGTAGGGAATAAAAATTTACTCCTAACAGAAAGAGGCGTTTCTTTTGGTTATAATAATTTAGTTTTTGATCCACGTTCTATTCCTATCATGCATAGTTTTGATGTTCCCGTGGTGATTGATGGAACACACAGCACACAACTTCCAGGTGGAATGGGGAATCAAAGTGGAGGAAATAGAGAATTAGCTCCCTATATTCTAAAATCTGCTGTGGCAATTGGTGTAGAAGGTATCTTTATGGAAGTTCATCCTGAACCAGAAAAAGCTTGGTCAGATTCTGCAACTCAATACTGGTTAGATAAAACGCCAGATTTATTAAAACAATTGTATGAATTGGATCGATTGGTCAAAAGTTAAAATTTTTTATCTATTTTTTTTATTAATTATATCTTGTAAAGACGAATATCCCATCTTAAAAGAAGAATCGCGGGAAACCTTTGCTAATTTAAGGTTCTCGAATTTTAGGAAAATTCAGTATAAGGGAATAGGGATAAAAAAATGGGAATTACAGTCCGAAGAAGCATATGTTTATCAAGATGAAAACCAACAAAACGTAAAAAAAATCATCGTATATAATTTTACGTTCGAACAATTCCTACCAGAAAAGGCTTTTTTTAAAGCAAAAAAAGCTGTATTAGATCAGCAAGAAAATAAAATGTTTTTAGAAGGAGATGCCGAATTTTCGGACAAAGAAATTCAGCTTAAATCAGACACTTTGATCTACGAAGTTGAAAAAGGAATCTTAGATACAGAACATCCTGTTATTCTAAAAAGAAAAAATACAGAATTAAAATGTTTAAAAGGATTGTATTACGATAAAAAGAACGATTTACAAATTTGTAGAAACCCCGCTGGAACCATTATACAAAATAATCGTACACAAAACAAAGATGAAACAAACAATTTCTTTTTTTAGTTTGATTTTAATTTTAATTACGAATCAATGCAATTATCAAAAAAAAAGTCCTATAATATCAAATTTTGAACCTTACTCTTCCTTAGGCGAAGAGATGATTTTCCCCGAACAAGGAAACCTAATCAAAAAAATAGAAAATACAAAAAAGCGAAAGAACATAGTAACTTACTATTATGCAAATGAGCTAATTCGAAAAAAAATTCTTTGGAAAGGGAAAGAAGATTACCAGACAATTTTAAGAGGAGATGCTATCATTATTCATGAAAAAACAAAAATACAAGCACCAGAAATTATATTGGATCCCGATAATAATGGTATAATCAACGGAAAGATTCTTATTTCGGAAAGTGAACAAGGGATTTATTTTTATGCCGATGGTGGTGAATACAATCGAAGCGAAGAATATATTAAGATCAAAAATAATCCCTATATGAGAATTAAAAACAATCAAGATACGATTTTGATCGAAACCAGAGAAATTGTTCGAAATATTGCAGAAAAAAACATTGTTTTTGTTGACTATGTAAAAATGCATGGAGATGACTGGGTAATGTTCTCGGACGAAAGTATATACTACGACGATACGAAAAAATTTATATTAAAATACCATCCTGTTCTGTTAGGGAAGGATTTATACTTAACAGCTCAAACCTTTGTTTATAAAAGTGATGAACAAAAGATTATGATAGATCAAAATCCCGTTATTTTGACTAATTTGAATGCAACAAAGCAAAACGAAGATTCAAACAAAAAAAACGAAACAGAAATCATGCACATTTCTTCTGATTTAATCGAATATAACCTAAAAGAACGATCGGGAATTGTTAAAGGCAATGTCCTAATGCAATCTAAGACAAAAACCATTCAAGGCGAAGAATTTCTTTTAAAAGGAAAAGGAATAGAAAAGATTGTTAGCGAGAAAAATGTCACAATTGTCGACAAAAAAGAAAATTTTTTTTTAAAATCCAACTATATGGAATATGATTTAAAGAATCGTAAACTTTACTTAAAAAATCAACCCCATTTAATTACTTATGATGATATTACCAAAGAAAATAAGACGATCAAACAAGAGCTAAAAGCTGCAATCATCGAAAGAAATTTCGAAAAAGAAATTACTACTGCAAAAGGAAACATTTATTTTAAACGCGGAAACGAAATAGCAAATTCAGAATATGCTATCATAGACGAAAAAAACGAAACAATGAAGTTAATCGGTAATCCCATACTCAAAAGAGGTGATACAGAAATTCATTGCAAAGAAATCAATGTATACAAAGATAAAATAGAATTACAAAGAGAATTAGAAGCGAAAATATATTAAAAAAAATTATGAAGGAAAATCAAACAAAAATATTTCGAATGGAAAATTTAGTAAAAATTTATCATAGAAGAAAGGTAGTTGATAACGTCTCTTTTTACATAAAACAAAAAGAAATCGTTGGATTATTAGGACCTAATGGAGCTGGTAAAACTACCTCTTTTTATATGGCAGTGGGGTTAATTAAACCAGATTCTGGAAAAGTTTTTATTAACGACAGAGATGTTACAATTTTGCCGATGTTTAAAAAAGCGAGAGAAGGAATTGGTTATTTAGCACAAGAACCATCTATTTTTAGAAAATTGACGGTAAGACAAAACATCGAAGCCGTATTAGAAATGCATCTAAAAGATAAAAACATTATAAAAGAAAAAACCGATATTCTTATAGAAGAGTTAAATTTAAAAAAGGTTCAAGACCAAAAAGGCTATACACTTTCTGGTGGAGAAAGAAGAAGATGCGAAATAGCAAGAGCATTGGCAACCGATCCAGATTTTATCTTGTTGGATGAACCATTTGCTGGTGTAGATCCCATAGCAGTAAAAGATATACAAAATTTGATTTTCCATTTAAGAGAAAGAGGCTTAGGAATTTTGATTACAGATCATAATGTAAGAGAAACCTTAAAAATTACTGATAGAGCATATATTATGTACTCTGGGCAGATTTTAAAATCGGGAAGTGCAAAAGAACTCGTCGAAGATCCTAAAATTAAAGAAATCTATTTAGGAGAAGATTTTTCACTATAAATATGAAGCAAAAAATAGAACAAAGACAAATTCAAAAATTGGTTTTGACTCAGACATTAAAACAATCCATTGAATTATTACAGTATTCTCAATTAGAACTACAAGAAAAGCTAGAAGAAGAAGCAAAAGATAATCCTTTTCTTACAATTAAAAAGAAAAAAGAATTCATTCCATTAGGTTTATTTGATCGATATGTAGACTACGAAGCAACAGAAAGAAAACACAAAGCAATCGAAAATATCGCAGCAAAAACGCAGTCTTTGTATTCTCATTTATTAGATCAAGTTGAATATTGTGATTTAACAGAAAAAGAAAAAGAAGCAGCAAAAATTTTGATTACTTGTTTAGATAGAAACGGATTTTTAACACAAGATCCCGAAAAATTATTAAAACCATTTCATTTTTCTCCAGAAGAAATCTTAAAAATAAGGAAAAAAATTGCTGGTCTTGATCCAGTTGGCTGTTGCGCTCTGGATTATTTAGAATCCTTAAAATTTCAATTAGAATATAAAGACGATATACCCGAGTCGAAAGACGCAATCTTTTTGTTGGATCATTTTAAAAAAGAGTTAGAAGATCAAAACTTCGAAGAAATTAAACGAAAAACTGATTTCGACGACTTAAAATTAAAAAAAATCTTATCTTTAATAAGAACGTTAAATCCGTTTCCTGGTAGACAATATTCCAACGAAGAAATTGTCTACATAGAACCAGATGTTTATGTTTTTGTCGAAGAAATAGAAGAAAATGGAACCAAAGATTATAAAATCGAAGTAGTTTTGAACGATAAAACACTTCAAAATATAGAATTCAACAAAGAATATATTAAACAAGTACAACAAGAAAAACAACTCTCGAAACAAGAATTAGAAGAATTAAAGAAAAAATATTACAATGCAAAAATTCTTATTCAGGCAATTCAACAAAGAAACGAAACCTTGTTAAAAGTAGTACAATCGATTGCAAAATTTCAAAAAGAGTTTTTTGTTTCTGGAAAAAATTTAGTTCCGTTAAAATTAAAGGATGTTGCAGATGATGTTGGAGTTCATGAATCAACCATTTCGCGAATAACAAGGAACAAATATGTTCATACAAAATGGGGGATTTTCGAATTAAAATATTTTTTTCGGCGTGGATTAAAAAGAATTAGCCAAGAAACAAAAATCACCACAGAAAAAGTAAAAGAGTTAATCCGAGAAATTATAGAAAAAGAAGATAAAACAATACCGTTAAAAGATCAAGAGATAACAAATATTTTAATCAAAAAAGGAATTAAAATTGCGCGAAGAACTGTTTCGAAATACAGAAAAGAATTAGGAATTCCTTCCGTAGACGAAAGAATCATTAAACAATGATTATTTTAAGTTCTCTATAAGAAATTGTAAGCTTGTTTCTCTTTCTTTTTTTTGGTTTGGATCTTGATTTTCGTCAGTAAAGATTTGCATGGACTTATCACAATTAAGAAGATTAAAAAAACTAAATGCTGTATAGGCGGGATGTTCTGGATCTTCTAACCCTACACTCATAATTGTGGGAATTTGGATTTTGTTTGCAATAAAAAGTGGTTCGTTTAGAAATTCGTATAAATTTTGGTTTTTGTTTTGGGATTTTTTTAACAAAACAATTTTTTGGTATTCTTTTGCAAGCTGTGAACTACTCAATTTAATAAAATTCTCGAACCATACAGGCGATATTCTTTCTAAGGCTAATGCTTTAACAGATTCTGGTCGAAATGCAGCAGCAAATACTGCTAAATTTGCACCTAATCCTCTACCTATAATGCCTATTCTGTCGTGTCGAATACTGTTATTCAGACGAATAAAATCTATTGCTCGAAGTAAATCTAAAACAAGAAAGACTCCATAATCATAGTTAAAAGGTTGTTTAAAGGTATCTAGAAAATAGGGAGGATAGAGAAATTCGATCTTTTTCGACTTATCGGATGATGAAATGTTTTTTAAATGTTCTTGTAAAATTTCTTCTTTGTGCAAATATAGATGTAAGTGGGCAATTCCATTATTAGTTAAGGTTTGATTCATCTCTTCTAAATTATTAAATTCCTGCCAATAATCATGAACGCTAATTACAGCAGGAACTTTGGTTAACTTTCTAGGTATAATCAAATAACCATGGATAATATTATCTAAATGCCCCTTAAACTGAATTTCGTAATTACTGGTTTTTGTTAAAGATTTACGAAGTTTAAGTTTAGATACAGGTTCTAGTGGCTTTTTTTTAATTTTAATGATTTCTTCTTCCCAAAGTTTGTCGAAATTTAAGGGTTTTCTAACCTCTGGTATTGCTTTGTAACACTCATCAAATGTAGGAAACTTTTTTGGCATTAAGAATGCAATCTTTTATAAAGTTTTATTAAGTAAAGCAATAATTAAAGAAATTATTGTTGAATTTTTTACTACAATAGAAAATATTAATTATAAAGATAGATCTATATCGATAATTAAAAATAGGAATAACTATGAACATAGAAGAAATAAAAAAAGACGCAAAACTTTTAAAATTTTCGAGAGGGCAGAAAATATACGAAGATAAAAGTTATTTGTCAGATATAAAAATATTTTATATTTTAAAAGGAGAAGTTATTTTAAGAAAAAAATATACGCCTTTAGTCAAAGAAGAATTCCATCTTAAGGAAGGGGATTGGTTAGGGATACTAGAATTATATACTAGTAAGATAAGGATTACAGAAGCAGAAGCTTTAACAGATGTGGAGCTATTGGGGTTTGATAAAATTACCTTTGAGAGAATCTTAGTTAGTAATATACAAATATCATTAAAGGTTATTAGAATGTTAAGCCAAATTCTAAGAAAAGCAAACGAAAGAATTAAATCACTACCAGAATAATAATATGAAGATCTCAAATCATGATTACGATTTATTAAAGCTTGGTTTCGAAGGGGAACAAGCAATCACTAATGAATTGTTTTATAAGTACGGTAAGACTTACGAACCTAAACAAATTATAATTCGAGAAGGAGAATTTGGTAAGGATGTTTATTTAATCATTTCAGGAAAAGTGATTGTTGCAGAGAGGTTAAGTAACTCAAAAAAATATAAAATGTTAGCCACATTGGGACCTGGGGAAATTTTTGGAGAAATGGCATTATTAGATGGACAGCCACGTTCAGCGACATTAGTAGCTGCAAGTCCATGTAAGATTCTTGTATTAAGTCCAGAAAATTTCGAAAAGGTTTTTAAAACTCATCCCCGTTGGGCATTAAAAATCTTGGCTGCTCTAACGAAAAGAATACAAAATGCATTTGAACAAATAGAATCCTATTATCAAGGTAAAAAATAGTTGTGACATTAAAAAAATGGATATTAAGATCCATTCCTTTACTAACTCTATTAAAAGAATGGGCAAAAACACGTGATTTAATTTTACTAGAAGAAAATCAATTTTCTTCGCATATAAAAAAGTTGCTCCATCAAAATAGAATTGGTATTTATCCTACAAATACTTTACTTGTTGATTATAAAAACTATCATACCTGTTTATTTGCAAAAGAAGAAAGATTATCGAATAATTTAATTCAAGATTATATACAAGAACTCGAAGAGTTTTTGTATAGTTGTGGCAGAAATAAAGAAGATTTTGATTTGATTAAAATTGTTTCCTCCGAAAAAATTCTAGAGAATCGAACTTTCTTTCCCTTATTTTTTCTGATTTGGAAACCAGAAAAACCATTATTAGAACAATTTTTGTCTGGAAACTATCAAGATACTATCAAATACAATCAAAATTCTAAATTGATAAAAAAAGTAAAAGAAGACTTTTATGTAAATTATCACGAAAATGTAGAAGGTTATTATAATCTAAAAAAAATAGAATTTAATAAAAATCAATATTTATATAAATACTTTATAAAAAAAATATACGATAAATACATTGTTTTATTTTTAGCAGAAAAACGCGAAGATTTTAAATTGGAATATTTTAAAAACTTAGTAGAATTTTATGTTTATTCCGATCGTCCTGTATTAAAATTCGAAGAATATTTAAGAAATGTAAATCCTCTAAACAAATCGATTATTCTATTAGAATTAAAACAAAACGGAAACTGGAAAGGGATTTTTTATAATTGTATATCCTTATTTTATAGAAATCGTAAACAAAAACTATCTATTTTACCAAATTATCAAAAAAGCAGAAAATACATTCAATTAGCTAACTTTTACCCCGAAGATTTTATCATACTTCTGCCAACAATAAAAAGTATAAATGATAAACCTAAATTTCCCATTAGTGAACAAGAAGTTTCTAAAGAATTAGAAAACTATAATCCAGGAAAAGCATTACTCATCGGATATAAAAAAAATGAACATTAGAAAATTTATATTAAACTTTAAATTAGATTTATTAATCAATATTATTTCGCTGATTTTATTCCTTCTATTTATATTCATAGTATTTTTTAGGATAAATCATTCAATAGACTTACTTGTTTGGATAATAGGTCTATCGATAGTTTTTGTGACTTTTGCAATCCAATTACTCAAAATATATTATCGATTTGTTATTGCGAAGAGTAGAAGATTAAACAAATTGATAAAAAATTTATACGAAAACGAAAAGACCTTTATTAGATTAAAACAACAAGTAGAAAGAGAATTAATATTAGCAAGAAAAACTCAAAGAAAATTAATTCCCGAAAAGAACATAGAAAAAAATAATTATAAATTTATTTTAAAATATGTTCCTGCTCAAGAAATTGGCGGTGATTATTGCGAAATTTTCGAAATTGATGAAGATCATATGGGATTTGTCGTTGCAGATGTATCGGGACATGGAATTGCATCTGCTCTTATTTCTTCTATGATTAAAATGGTTTGTACATTATCAAAAGATTTGTTGATTGAACCTCATCTATTTTTAAAATATATTAACTATTATTTGTATGATAAAATTGGTGGTCATTTTTTAACGATGATAGCTGGTGTGTTGAATACAAAAAATCATTTTTTGAAAGTGGCAAATTCTGGTCATTGTTTACCTATTTTAATAGATTCCCATCAAAAAACAATTTCTACTCTTGAAATTTATGGAATGTGTATGGGAGTCTATCCAGATTTGGACTATAATTCGATAGTAATTCCCTTACAAAAAGGCAATAGAGTGTTATTTTTTACTGATGGTATTACAGAAACAGTTTATAAAGATGATGAACTCTATGGTGAAGAACGTCTAATAAAAAAATTGTACGAATGTATGGAAAACAACTTAGAAGAATGCATAGAAAAAATACTTTTAGATGTTTTGTATCATAGGCAACAAGAATCGGATGATATAGCTATCTTATTTTTCGAGAAGATTAAATAATCTGATGCAGAATATTTCTTAACTCCGCAGAAGGTATAATCTGTAAATGGGATGTTCCATTGATTATGCTAATATTTTTTTCGCTAATGTCTTCGTTATGGAAACTTAGACTTGGTTCTTCTATTAATCCATCTCCTAACCAAGGGGACCACATAGAATTATTTTCTGTTATTAGGGAATAAATTTTGTTTATTTTGTATTGTTTAAAGATTTCTTTTTCCTTTTGTAAAAATTGTTTAGAAAATAATATGCTATTGTCAAAATCATTGATTATCTTAAAGTTTTCGTCTGTTAGAATTTTTAGTATTTTGATGGATGTTTTTGGATCATACTTATATAAAAAACCTGCCCATAAAATAAATCGTTCTAATTTTACACCAAGTTCAGGAGAATTGATCATAATCAAATTATAAAATTTATTTATAAAGAAATCATTATAATAATTTATTAAGTATCTTATAATATAATTGCCTGTACTAAAAGCAATCACATTGAATTGTATTTTTTTTTCTAAATTATCAAAAATATCTTTTAGGATTGAATAAAAAATTTGGCTATTTTCTTGAATCGTTTTGGCGGGATCAAACTGGAATTTGATGGTATAAATATTCTTATTTTTTAATAAGTTATCTATGGTAGTTTGATTCTGGTATGTACTTTCCCAAATGGTTTCGTCCGATAACAATGGAGGAATTAATAAAAATACGCTTTTATAGTTCAATTCTTGAATTTCTTGAACTACTCTTTCTGTTGATAAAATATTGCCATTGTTTTTTATAAAAACATCAAAATATTCTGATGTTAAGAGTTTATCACTAAATAGCGAAGGTAAGAATATTTCGTTAAATAGGCTTTTCGTTAAAGATGGTTCAAAAGGTTGTATAATATCGATAATATTGCTAAGAAATTCAGAATAATAATACAACAGCGTTAACAAAGATTCTTGAGAAATGTTTTTGATCTGCTCTATGTTTTTTACGATTTCATTCGAAAATAAATGATGAAAATATTCTTTTAGGTTTGGATGATCACTAATATCTACCAACTGCTTTTCTACAAACATTAAAGAATTAACAATTAATTCTCTTATTTGAAAAAAAATTTGTTCTGTTACTTTTCCATAGATAAGAGAAATATCTTGGATAAATTGATTTCTTTCCATATTTTTATTATAATTAAATTCCTATCTTTTTTCTAATCAAGAAAAAAATCTATTAAATCTTTTCTTTTGAGCTTAAAAATAATACAATATATCCTAATGTACCACTGATCAAAGAACCTAATAATATACCTAATCGTGCTTGATCTAAATAAATATTGTCTGTATAAGAAAGATTATTGATAAAAAGAGACATGGTAAAACCTACACCTGCTAAAAAACCAATACCTACGATTTGCTTAAAGTTCGAATTAGTTGGTAGATCTGCTTTAAATAGATATAAAATTAAATATGTTCCTAAGATTACTCCAATAAATTTTCCTAATATGAGAGATGTGGCAATCGATATAGATAAATCTCCAAAGGTATCGGGACGAATCATTACTCCTGCATTCGCGAAGGCAAACACTGGCATGATAAAATAACTAACAAAACCATGCAATCGATGTTCTAATTTCTGAATCGGAGATTGGATTGCTTCTAAACTTGTATTTAAATTTTCTAGTATATGGTATTGTTGTTTAGTTAATAGGATTTCTTTTTCTCTTTGGTTGTTTGTATGGAACTTATGTTTCGCATCTTCGAGAATTTTCACAAATTGCAGGATTTCTACTTTGGGTTTAGCTGGTATGGTAAAAGCCAATATCACTGCTGCAATCGTGGGATGGATTCCTGCTTTTAAAAATAATAACCATAATAGAATTCCAAAAACTACATAAGGTGCAATCTTTGTAATGTTTAAAAGATTCAAAAAGATCAATCCCAATAGCACTATTAGAGAAATACCAATCAAAATTAAATTTACATTACTCGAATAAAAAATTGCAATTACTATAACAGCTCCGATATCGTCTATAATGGCAAAAGCGGTCAAAAATATTTTTAAAGATACAGGAACTCTATTTCCTAATAATTTTAATATACCAAGAGAAAATGCAATATCTGTTGCCATAGGAATTGCCCAGCCAGAAAGAGCTTCTTTTTCTATCAAAAAGAAAAAGAGTGCAGGCAGAAGCATTCCACCAATAGCAGCACCTATCGGTAGTACTGCTTGATTCCATTGCGAAAGTTCACCTACAAGAATTTCTCTTTTAATTTCTAAACCAACCAGAAAGAAAAAGATTGCCATTAATCCATCGTTAATCCATAAAATCAATGGTTTATCTAAACGAAAGTTTTCGAACCCTATGGTTAAATGAATATTCCAAAAAGAAAAATAAGCTTCTGCTAAGGGGGAATTCGAAACAATCAACGCAATAAATGTTACAAAAATTAATAATATACCTGCGGATGCTTCGTATTGAAAAAATTTTTCATAACTTGCAGCGAAAAAATTCAAAGATTTTTTATAAAATTTCATGATTTTTTCAAAAAATAATAAATAATAAAAAAGCAAACCTAAAAATTTAAGAAATCACTAAAAATGTTTGGTTCTAGAAAAATATCGTTTCTTTATTGACAAATGTTCGATTCTTTTCTTAATAGATTTGATGAAAAAACAAATTGTGCCACCACCATGGAAATTAACTGGAAGAGGATACATTTTTGTATATAAATTTAATAAAAATTTTATACAAAATAATGGTTTTGTTAATACGGGTTCCAAATTAGAATTTGCAGGCGGTTTTGGTTCTGTCATGATTGTAGAATACAAAAATTCTGATGCTGGTCCATATGATGAACTTTTATTTATTCCAGGAAAAACAAAAATCCAAAATAATACAAATTATAGTATTACAAAAATTTATGTTTCTACTCAGGTTAGTGTAGATAGTGGAAGAGAAAACTGGGGAATACCGAAAGAAATGGCGCATTTTAGTTTCGAAAATTTACATCAAAAACGAGAAATTATTCGCGTTGGTCGCGAAAAAGAAATATTTTTCGAAGCAGAAGTATCGCATTCTAATTTTTATTTTCCTATTACAACACGATTGTTACCAATTGTGCTTCAGCAATTCTATAATCATCAACTTTACTTCACTCAGTTTAAGGGTAGTGGACGTGCAACTTTTGCAAAAATTCATCAAATTAATATAATACCCAATTTTTTCCCACCGGTGGGAAAAGCTCTTTTTGGTTTATATGTTGATCCTTTCGAATTAGAGTTTCCCGTACCAACTATAAAGAATTTGTAGTAACTATGTCCATCAAATTTGTTTGTAAATCGCAATTTGCTTGCAGTGTAGAGAAGCTTTTTTCCTTCCACGAATCCAAAGAAGGGTTTGATACACTTGTTGGTCTAGAAAAAGGTGTAAAAGTCCTACAAAAACCCAATTCACTCGATGTAGGAGAACGAGCCATCTTGCTGGTAGAATTGTTTCCGTTTTATAAAGTATTATGGATTGCAGAACATATAGATTACAGAAAAAATGAATTGTTTCAAGATACACAAATCGAAGGACCATTCAAGAAATTTGTTCACACACATATTTTTCTAAAAGATGGAGATAATTCGATTTTATCGGACGAAATTGAGTTAGATTTTTATTTTTTGCCCCTTTCGAAATTTATTCTTCTACAGAAACTAAAAAATCAATTTTTAAACCGACATAGAATCACAGCAGAGAAATTAAACACAACTTATAAAAATCTCTATTGTGGTTTTTTATAATGGTAAGGGCGTTATATGAAATACTCTTTGATTTGCTTCCCAGATAACATAGAGTTTTTTTTCTTCTTGAAGTT
Organism: Leptospiraceae bacterium; assembly: GCA_026418015.1. Classification (GTDB taxonomy): domain Bacteria; phylum Spirochaetota; class Leptospiria; order Leptospirales; family Leptonemataceae; genus SKYB61. Next base: position 15,669 of record JAOACE010000005.1, read on the forward strand.
CTAACAGTACCTCTGCAAGGATGGATTGTAGTTGTCTTCTTAGGCTTCCTCCTAATATATAGCCATGATGGTTTAAATCGCTCTCGCATTGTTTTTTGGTATCGTTTTTAGGATTATCGCATAGGGATTTTAAATCAACAAAGAATTCATCCATAAAAATATCTAAGCTGATTCCATAAGAATGTGTGGAATTATCGATAGCATTCCTGTTTTTTGATTTTAATTCTTCTTGATAGTTTTCTGGACGAAGTAAAGAAGAAATTGCTAATTTAACAACGATTGGATATTCATTAAAACGAATTTTTTCGTTGAATCGCTTACTGATTTCTATCAATATAGGTACAAAGTCTTTGTAGAAATAACGATGTTTATCAGGAACATTGTAAAAAAAATAATAAGTTCGGATTTCTGGATTATCGATAGATGTATAAAAATTGGGGTTAATTTCTTCTGTGGACTTGATTATCGAGAGACCTAGTTTTTTTGCAATTTCTATGTGAAAGGGATATAAATACTTTCTTAGGTTTTGTTTTTTTTCTTGGTTTAACCAGTCTTCGAAAATTGGAAAATTTTGATAGATATGTTGATAGAATTTTTTCGAAATGCTGATCTTTTTTTCTATCATTCCTTGTTGAATCTTTACAGTTTCTTTTATTTGTAAATATTTATAAATAATTATAACTATTGATATAAGCAAAACAACAATTGTTAACAAATAAAAAATATTTTTTCTATTCATGGGCTTTTAGTTTTATTTTTTTTATTAATACAACAATGTTACCTTTTTTGTTATATTGTATTACGTCAAAAGCATTTTTGGTTATAAATATTCCTCTTCCATGTAAGGATTCAGATAGATAAATTTGATCATTTTTCAAATATTTATCTACGTCGAAACCTTCTCCTTCGTCGGTTATTTTATAGATAATTTCGTTCAGAGTAAATTTATATTCCACGATGATTTTTTTGTTGGAATAAAAGGGATCTTCTAATCGTTGTTTAATAATATTATGATAAATCCCTTCTTTAAAGTATTGGGTCTTTTGTTCGTGAGTAATTCCTAAATTTCCATGTTCAATAGCATTGATAAGAATTTCTCGTAATCCTATACGAACCATGCTTAATTCCATTTCATCGATAAATTCATTGAGTTCTTCTGTTAATTTATAGATAATGTTGTCGATTAGATAAATATCAGTGTTAAACACGAATTTTACGTATTCTTTTTCCAAAAATTTTAACAGGGGGTTTTTTTGTATTGGGGTAGCTCTAAATAAAAATTCATTTTCTTGTTTTTCGTCTGTCGAAGCAATTTTTTCGATAAAGACATCAAAGTATTTAAAAGGAATATCTCCAAAGGAAATTAAAGGTAGTTGAATTTTTAGGTTTTTACCTTCTTCGATTGCTTGTAGAATACGAGATCGAAACATTTCGTTCATTTTACTTCTGTTGGGATCATTAAAAACGATGTCTAATAGATGTTTGTTGATAAATTCATTCTTATCAAGTTTTAGATGAAGATTAAAACTATCGCTGATATTTGTGATGTTTCCTTCGTGGTTTAATGTGATAAGAATATCCGAAGTATTATTAAACAAAAAGCGATATTTCTCTTCCGAAAGACGTATTTGTTGATAAGCTTTTTTAATTTGATCTATATTACTTTTTAAACGTTTGTTCAGAGATTCTACTTGGTTTAACAGGCTAATGAGATTATAAACAACGCGTACAGAAGCACCACCAAGGAATAATAGCATACCATAGTTGCTTAATCCAGGACTTTTAATCTTTTTAATGTTTAAATAAATATCAATCAATGCTAATAAAACAATAAAAAAGGCACCAATTAGAAGATTTCCTGGTATTGTATTAACAAAAGTTAAAAATAAACCTTTAATAAAAGAAAATCGTTTTTTATATTCTTTTAAGATTTCTAAAAAATTAAAGGTGATGATAATCAAAATTAATATTAATAGCAAAGGAGCGCTCAATTGCCAGATTAATAAAACATCATAAAGAGCATTATAGGGCAATAAAATTACTGGTAACGTTAATACAATACCATGATAAACACAAAATCGAATCAAGAATTTATTCCATTTATTTTTTGTTGTAAAAATTGAATCAAGGAATAAGTTAAAAAAAGGAATGATCAAAAATAAACTAATTAACTCTAATTTAAACAATATATAATAATTATCAATTCTAAAAAGTTCAAAAACAAGAGAAGAACGTATAAAAATATAAAAAGAAATTGCTAAAGAAAATAAACTAAAATATAAATAATATTTATCATTAGTTTTTTTTATAAAAAATAATAAATTTAAGATTCCTATAGAAGTATAAATTGTTATTAAAAAAACCAAAAGATAATTTTTTTTTGCGTCTAATATTTTTGTTAATTCGTCGAAATAATAAGGGCTTCCATAGTAAAAACCTGTTTCTTTCGATAAGGGATCTCCTTTAATATGAATACATAAAATGTTTATACCTATCTTTAATAAATCTCTTGGAACTGGTACAACAGCATCTTTTTGGTTGATGACACTTTTTTCTTTAATTTTGTTATCTATCAGGTGGCTATTTATGTAAATTGCCCACGTTTCTCCTATCTCTGCAAAATAGAATCCTGGAGAGATGATTTTCTCTAAGTCTTCTTGCGCTATGTTTAAATAAATCAAAAAAGTAAAATCTTGTTGAATTTCTTGATTCCATTCTAAGAATCTTCTTTTGGGAATTTCTAATGGCAACTCTTGTATTTGAACTCTTCTTTCGCTTTGATGTCCATCGACTTTATAATAACCTTTTTCTTTGGTTAATTCTTCGGGAAGGTTACATTCATCGATAACAAATCCTTTTTTTACGTATACGGGAAGAGTAGTTAAATCTATGGGATAAGAAAATAAAGAAAAATTTATAAAAAAATATATAAAAATAAATAATTTTTTTATCATAATATTCTCCTAATTCTTTCCTAATAAAACACTTGCAAAACATGCAATTCCTTCTTTTTGCCCTATAAATCCCATTTTTTCTGTTGTAGTTGCTTTAACAGAAACTTGATCTTTGGAAATTTTACATAGTTGTGCTAAGGATTCCTTAATCTGATCGCGATAAAGGTTGATTTTGGGAACTTCTGCTACAAGAGTAATATCAATGTTTAAAATATAATAATTTTTGCTTTTCATAATTTCTAAGGCTTTGTTTAATATGACTTTGGAATCGAGGTTTTTGTTTTTTTGGTCTGTGTCGGGGAAAAAGTAGCCAATATCTGCTTCGCCACATGCACCTAATATAGCATCCGATAATGCATGTAATACAATATCTCCATCAGAATGTGCTATAATTTTGTAATAAGACCTGATGGTTGTTCCCCCTAATACCATCAAACCTTCTTCATCTAACTTTTCTATTTTATGGAAGTCAATTCCATTCCCTATTCGAAGATTCATTGAGCGTCAAGTTTAAAAAAAAATCTATCTTTGCAATGAATTATTCATAAGGATTAGGAAAAGAATCTTCTCTTTTTGTGTTCGAATCGGTATTTTGTTGAATAGGAATTGCAACATTTTCTAAGATTTGATTCCATTCATCCTGTTGAATTGCACTGGTTAAAATCCATAGTAGATGTAGAGTAAATATAGAAAAAGAATCTAAGATAAGCACAATCAATGAACTATCTTCTCCTTTAAGATTGTTTTGTAGGCGAATTTCGTGTAATTGTTTAGAAATTTTATAATCCACATAGATTCCCCAAAGTCCACACGTGATTAGATTGATCAAAAAATCTAACCAAAAAGGATTATTGGTGGGTGTTTTTCCTGTATACAACTTCAATTCTTGATAAATTTTATAATACCAATATATTAAATAAAATCCACAGGTAATGATCGTTAATAAAATAACATTAAGGGGAGAACGTTTTTCTATTTCGTACATAAAATTTATATAATAATGGTAAAAATTAATATTTAGTGGATGGATTCAACTATTTTTTTTGATATTCAATATCGTACCATTGTAGCCATTGATTTTTGGAAATATAATCTTTTTTGGTTTTTCTCTGTAAAGCACCGTATAGAATTTTTGCCTTTATGTCTTCTGTGTCGGTTTCTTTTAATATTTCTATAAGAATATCGATTACGACTGGTTCTGGTCTTTTAGAAAGCACTTCTATTGCAATATGAGATATTTCTCCTTTTTGTTTTGCATATTTTTTTAGGATTTCGATTGCTTTGGGATCAGAAATCTCGCCAATTGTATTTAGTGCATAAATTTGTGTGGTGGGACTTTGTGCTAATTTTTCGAGTACTGGCAATGCTTCGGAGGATTTTATATGTCCTAACGCTTCGATGGATAATATAGCTAATTTCCTGTCGTTGCTTTGGGCAGTTTTTAGAAGATAGGGTAATGCTTCTTTTGCTTCTAGTACACCTAAGGACCAAGCTGCACCATAACGACCTTCTCCCTCTTTTTCTTGTAAAACTTGGATTAGAGTGGGAATTACAGATTTGTTTTGCATCCATCCCAAAGATTGAGCAATGATTTCTCTATCGGGCATTTGGGAATTTAACAATATTTCTTCTATATCTTTGATTGCAGGTTCATATTTTAGTTTTCCTAATAGTAGAGATAGAGCCGCAATATTTTTGGGATTTTTTTCTTTAAATTTGTTGTAAGCAGTTATCGGTAAAGAAGGATCGTTTGTTTCTACTAATATATCGACAACCAACAACTGGATATCTTTGGCTTCTGATTCAAAAAAAGGAAAAATCGCCTTCGTAATTGCTTTATCTTGGATCTCTTTTAGTGCAATGTATGCATTTTCGCCTAGTTTATCTGGGTAAGTTTTTAAAAAATTAGCAAGATAAGGAATTGCTCTAATGCTTTTGATTTTTCCTAACGCGAGAATTGCTGCTGCTTTTGTGTTCGATGGCTCATTCGATTCTAATAGTTTTAAAAAATAAGACTCTGCTTCTATATAACGAATTCTACCCAATGCCATCGCATAAGTTCTATGTTTATCGGAATCACGGTTGTTTAATGCATCACTTAGAATGATTTTACCCATTTCGTTTTTTTGGAAATGGTTTAACGAATCACTACACTTTTCTATTGCTTTTACAACATGTAATCGTAATGTGAGTTCATCTTTTGCAAGTAAGGGAATCGTTTCTTTTAGTGCATTAAAATCGCAGTAGTTGGATATAGCATCTACTAAAAAAGAAATATCTACAACTTCTTTCGAGTTCAGCTGTGGATTTTTTAAAATGGATACAATGATGGGCAATGCTTGTTTATACTGAAATTCTGATAACGTTAATGCTGCAATTTGTCTTACAGGGGCAGAAGGATCCTTTTTTAGTAATTCTAGAACTTTGGGACTAAATTCGTACCATTTTTTTTGTTGAATGTATAAAACAGCACTAGAACGCACCTGCCAATTGTTGGATTCCAACATAGACTGAATTTCTTCTTTTGTGTATTCTTGATAGATGGGATTAGGTTCGGGCATTTTATCTGGTTTGGGTGGACCACAAAAACAAAAAAGAAAAAAAATCAGGGGGAGAATCTTTTTCATTTTTTATTTAAAGGTATTTCTTTTAATAATTTATTGTATTCGTTTAATTCTTTTTTCCATTGTTGTAGATCTTGTTCTGCTAATTCTTTTTGTTGACTATTTAAATTAGCTCCTTCGTTTTCTAACCAATATTCGATTAATTCAATACGAGATTGTAGTTCTTTAACCTTGTACTGGAAGTAGGTTCGTTGTTCTTCTGGTTCTGGGTTGATTTCTTTGATTGCTTCTGGACCATTAACTCCCGGTTGTGCTTCTTTGTTTAATTTGGATTTTATAGAAGCATACTTGGATTCTAGGTAGGTAAATGTTTCTAATTCTTTCTGTCTTTGTTGGAGTTGTTCTTCTGTTAAGTTTAAATATTTTGTAGGTATGTAGAAATTATTAGGATATTTTCGCGCGAATTCTATCCATTGTTTTTCGATTTCTTCTTTGTTGACTTTTTGAGGATTTTGTAGATCAGGCCAAAGTTTAAAAACCTCTTCGGGATCTAAATTAGGCTTTGGTGCATCTAAGTATAATTCTTGTTTTTCTTGTTTGTAAGGAGTTTCTTGTTCGTTTTGAGCAATTTCTTTTTTTTCTGGTTTAAGCAAAAGATATAAAATAAAACTGATAGCAATGATGATAAATAGGGAAACCAAAATCATCGTTTTTTTGTTGTTCATAGGCGGATCCTTTAATAGAATAAAAAAATGCCCATAAAGGGCAATTTTTTATGTAAATACGTTGATTAACCAAGAAATCGCTTGTCCAATAATGTTTTCTGTTAAGAATCGTTTTAAGTCAACGGGATTTCTGTTTAAAGAATCGTAATACCATGCTGCATATTCATCAATTAGAGGTATGTTGAAACGATATTTTTGGTTAATCGCTTTTATCAATTCGTTTGCAAGAACTGCATGTCCATATCTATTAGGATGAACACCATCTAAGCCAAATAGACCAGGTTTATTGGGTAATGGCCAATTTGCACCAGCATTTCCTGGAGACCAACCATTAGGAGCTCTTATAGGACGTCCATTTTCTTTAATGTCGTCAAAGATTAATTCTGCATCAGCTAACGCAAAGTTATAAGCAGCTGCTTTATTTCGTATTTCATTATTTACCATTGTTAAGAATTGTTTGATTTGTTGGACTTCGTTTGCATCTAGAACTTGATTAGGATTCGATACAGATGTTCGATAAAAAGGCTTAAGTCCAGAATAGTTTGCTCTTCCTTGGGGATCACGATAGGGTTCTAGGTAAGCTATTGCTGTTACGTTTGGTACTGTAAAAATAATCCCACCTTTTAGAGTGTCGATTCGAGAAAGACGTAGCATTACTTCGTTAAAATCTCTTCTAAAACGTGGTTCGTCTAAACAATCGAGGCTAGTATGGAGTGCTGTACATAATACATGGTTTTGTCCTAATGCAGCAAATACAAAGCTGGGTTTTATCTTTTCCATAATTTGCATTTGTGTTCCTGCTTTTCTTAATCCCAATTGATGAAACTTATCTGGTTTTTGGCAATCCGGAACTTGTACCCAACGATAGGTATAAGTATACCAATTTTTCCAATACCATTCTTTTACCCATTTGGTTGCTGTAATATCTTCGCATTCTCCACTGGTTTTTAAAGCCGAAGTAAAATTTGCTCCTGTAATACCAGCATGGGTAGGAACATCATAAGTTTTTTGGTTTCCCCCTATAATAGAAGAAGCAATGCAAAAAACCCCACAATTTCCTTTTAGTACGTCTTCTAGGTTTACATATGGACCTTTAAGCTCGTTGTAGGTAACACTGGAATTGGCTTGCTTAACTACTAAAACAGGATATGCCCAATCTTGGGTTTTCTTTTCTACAATTACTCCATAGAATCCCTGAGAAAGTGAATCTCCCATAACGCCAGGTTTTCGAAACATTTCTGTTAAGTTTTGTGGATATGTGCTAAATGATATTCCCACTAATATAAGGAATATCAAAGCTATTTTCTTTGTACGCATGAACACCTCCTTATTCAGGATAATTTAATTAGATATTAAATTAATTTACATCCAATTTTTTGTCAAATAAAAAATTGCATTTTAAGTTTTTTATATCAACAATTTTTGTGATTAATTTTTTGTATCACTTGGTTTGATTGATCCATATCTTTTTTATTCTTGGCAAAAAGTGATATCATTTTTTTAATAAAAATTTCTCTTAAATAAAAACTCTTTTGAATTATTATCATTATTGCCGATTACCTAGAATTTTATTATAAAATTTTTTGAATTAAACCACAATATTGTTAAAATTTATATATAATTTATAAAATAAAATTATTATCTACATTCGATATAAAATAATATTGACTCTTACAGAAACAGGATTTTTTTCTAAATTGATGAAGGTATTTAACACATTAACGCAAAAGAAAGAGGAATTTATACCTAAGGATCCCGAAAGGGTAAAAATCTATAATTGTGGTCCCACTGTTTATAATTTTAATCACATCGGAAATTTTCGATCTTATATGTTTGTAGACATTTTGCGAAGGTATTTAAAATTTCGCGGTTATAAGGTGGATCATACATCCAACATTACGGATATAGATGATAAGATTATCCAAAATGCTATCAAAGAAAATAAAACAATCCAAGAATTTACTGAGCCATACATAAAAGCCTTTTTGGAAGATTTAAAAACCTTAAACATTGAATTTGTGGAACATCGACCCAAAGCAACTGATTATATTCCTCAGATGATAGAGCTAATGGAAGAATTAGAAAAAAACGGACATATTTATACCATGGATGGAAATGTTTACTACAAAATACAAACTTTTAAAGACTATGGAAAATTGTCTCATATCGATAAAGCTCAACTAATGGCAGGAGCATCTCAAAGGTTTGATGTAGATGAATATACAAAAGAAGATATTCGAGACTTTGCTCTATGGAAAAAACCTGCATTAGAAAAAGAACCGCGATGGCAATCTCCTTATGGCGAAGGAAGGCCTGGTTGGCATATAGAATGCTCTGCAATGATTCGCGGAATCTATGGAAAAGATGGTATAGATATACATGCTGGTGGTGTGGATTTGATTTTTCCCCATCACGAAAACGAGATTGCACAAAGCGAAGGTGCTTATCCAAACGAAAACTTTGTTCGTTATTGGTTGCATAACGAACATTTACTTGTTAACGGAAAAAAGATGTCTAAATCCTTAGGAAATTTTTATACGTTAAGGGATTTAGTCACAAAAGAAGGTGTACAGAAACTCATACAAGAAAATCGCGCTCCTGCTTGGTTGTTAGAATACGTAGAAAAAGGCTATATTGCAAAAGCAATTCGATACGTGTTACTTGCAACTCATTATAGACAAAAATTAAACTTTACGTTTGAACAAATCGAGCAAGCTCACCATAATATTTCGCGTATTCAGAATACAATTCATAAAATTCTAAAAATCCTAAAAGATGATTACAACGAAGATTGGACAGAAGAAAAAATCAAAACCTATTACGAAGAACTAAGAAAAAACGATCCTAATCCCATCGGTAAAAAGAACGAACATTTAGTATCTGTGGATTCACTTGCTTATTCATCTCTGATGAATTTTATAGAAGCGATGGATGACGATTTAAATATATCCAAAGCGATTGCAAGTTTGTTCGATTTAGTACAAAATATCAATCAGATTATAAGCGATGTAGAAATTAAAAATGTTCGAAGCGAAAAAATAAAAAAAGATTTATTTGATGCGTTGATTGTGTTGTATGCATTTAACACTGTTTTGGGGCTATTTGAATTTTCTCAACCTGTGGAAGAAAAAAAACTTCCCGAAGAAAAGATTCAATGGATAGAAAAAAAGATTCTAGAAAGATCCGAAGCAAGAAAGAATAAAGACTTTAAGAGAGCAGATAAAATAAGAGATGAGCTTTTACAAGAAGGGATTGTTTTAATCGATACACCTTCGGGAACAAAATGGGAGATAAAAAATTCATGACAAAACCAAAAATCATCATAGGGAAAAAAGCAGCATTAGAATTTATCAAGTTATATTCGAAAAATCCAGATGAATTTAGAGTAAACCATATATATCTAAAAGAAGGATTTTCTAAAAAATTTATTGATGAATTTTGTAAAATTGGTTTAGAAAATAAAATCATTTTTAAACCGAAATCGGAATTCGATAAAGAATTTTCTTTAAACCATCAAGGAATTATTATAGAGTATTTTCAGAAGAACGAAGCTATCATTACTCTAAAAAATGGTTTAGCGCGTCCACCGAAAAATATTTCTATCAAGCAAATGTTAAAACACTATCCTGGCATTTATGTGGTTACCGATCGAATTCAAGATCCTCATAATTTAGGAAGCATGATTCGAACAGTAGAAGCATTAGGGGGGATGGCTCTTTTCGTTAGTGGTAAAGGTGCATCTCTAAACGAAACAGTTCAAAAAGTGGCAACATCGTCGTTATTATATTTGCCCGTTGTAGAAATTTCGAACCCATTTACTATTTTAGAAGAAGCAAAAAAATTAGAGTATTGGATTATTGCTACAACAACAAAAAAATCCGAAAAGACGGTATTGTTAAACGAATTACAAGGATTACCCAAAGAAAATCAAAAATACATCATTCTTGTAGGATCAGAGTCCGATGGATTAAAAAAAGTCTTATTAGACGAAGCACATTTTTGGTTAGAAATTCCTTTGTTGGGGCAAACAGAATCTTTAAACGTAAACCAAGCTCTATCAATTCTATTATATAAATTTATTGAATATTTATATTTATAAAAATTTTTATATTAATTTTATTAATAATTGATTGGTTTCGACTTTTTGCTTTTCTTTTACAAAGATGTTTTCTATTGTAGCATCTTTTGGTGCGCGAATTTGATTTTCCATCTTCATAGATTCGATGATGAGTAAAAGATCGTTTTTCTTTATTTCTTGTTTAGGTTCGACAAAGATTTTGGTTACAGTTCCAGAAAGAGGTGATAATATTTCGGAAACTTCTAATTCGATTTCTGTTTTGTAAGATTCTTCTTGGATTTTTTTAAAGATAAAATTTTTTCCGTTGATAGTTACATAAAAATAAGATTCATCTACGGATATGATCGCTTTATAAACTTGATTGTTCCATTCAAAAATGATGTATCCGGACTTGGAATCATTAAGCGAATAAAAACGATTTAATTTTACCGTATATTGTTTATCGTTGATTGTGATGTTATAGTGTTCGGAATCTATTTTTTTAAAATCCCATTGGATTTTTTCTTTTTTGTAAGCTACCATCATACATTACTCCATCTTCCTATATGTTGCCATACATCGATTTCGTATTTTTTATGATTTGTTTGCGTTAGGTTTACATTTTGGTTTTGCATTAATATTAGACTGATCAATGCTTGATCTAACAACATTGTATTATCTGGAAAACGAAAATGTTTACAAAAATTCGTAGAAATATGATTCTTCTTAAAATCTTCTGTTTTTAGGAGTTCGATTAAATAATCAATGTTTGTTTTTACTCCATGAATCACATAATTTTCTAATGCATGTATTAGGTTGACTCTTGCTTCTTCGCGTGTTTTACCCCATGCAATGATTTTACTTATCATTGGATCAAAATTCGAAGAGATGTTTTGTGGAAATTTGATGCTGCTATCGATTCGGATGTTGGAAATCGTTGGTTCTATATAAGTTAGGATTTTTCCTGGAGAAGGTAAAAAATCGTTTTCGGGGTCTTCTGCATAAACGCGAGCTTCGATTGCATGTCCGTTAAGAAGAATTTGATTTTGTGTATATGGTATTGGCATATTTAGAGCAATTTGAATTTGTGTGTTAACAATATCAATACCTGTAATCATTTCTGTAACGGGATGTTCTACTTGTATACGTGTATTCATCTCTAAAAAATAAAAATTTCTGGTTTTTTCTTCAAAAAGAAATTCTATGGTTCCCGCATTTGTGTATTCTATTTCCTTCGCTAATCTTAAAGCGTAATCAAAAAGCTTCATTCTTTCTTCTTGCGAAAGGGTAGGCGATGGTGCTTCTTCGATAATCTTTTGATGTCTTCTTTGGATAGAACATTCTCTTTCGAAAAGATGAATACAGTTTCCGAATTTGTCTGCCATTATTTGTACTTCTATGTGTCGAGGATTTTCTATGTATTTTTCTACAAAGATGGTTTCGTCTCCAAAATAGTTTTTTGCTTCTCTTTGGCTTGCAATTAACTCTTCTTTTAGGTTGGAAGAATTGTATAAAATCTTCATCCCTTTCCCGCCACCACCAGCACTAGCCTTAACAAGAAGAGGAAAATTTAGTACTTTATTTTCTATTGCATTGATAATGTCATCAGTGTTGCCAGTAATGTTTTCTAGAACGGGAATTCCCAATTTTTTCGCGATGTTTTTGGAACGAATTTTATCCCCCATCAATTTAATGGTATTTGAAGATGGACCCACAAAAAGGAGCTTTTCTTCTTCGCATCTTTCTGCAAAGCGATAGTTTTCGGACAAAAATCCATAACCTGGGTGTATGGCATCACAATGATTTTTTTTTGCTATTTCGATAATTTTTTCGATGTTTAAATAGGTATCTAAAAGACTTCCATCGCCTAAATCATAGCATTCGTCTAAAATAAATCGATGATAAGAATCTCTATCTTCTTTAGAAAAAATTCCGGCAGTCTTTATGCCCATTTTTTTTAAAGTATGATGAATTCGAATTGCAATCTCGCCTCTATTAGCTATGAGTATTTTATTGATCTTCATATTTTTTATACCAATAGGGTTTTCGTTTTTCGAAGAAGGCTTGGATTCCTTCTTGGGCATCTTTACTAATTCTTATGTTTGCTATGATTTCTGATGTTTTTATTTTTAATTCTTCTAAATTGTGTGTTAGGTTGATTTCTATCAGTTCTTTGATTTCTTTTATTGTATTCGGAGGACAAGAAAGCAATTGTTGAATCATTTCCTTCGAAGACTTTTGAATTTCTTGTTGGGAAAGCGATTTTGTGATAAGTCCCCATTTTTCTGCTTCGTAAGAAGAAAAAATGCTTCCTGTTAAGAATAATTCTTTTGCTTTAGAAATTCCTATCTTTCTTATAATATAAGGACTAATCACAGCAGGAATTAACCCTAACCGGATTTCGCTAAAAGAAAACCTTGTTTCGCTTTCGCAGATAGAAAAATCACAACAGGCAATTAATCCAATACCACCTCCCATAATTGCACCGTGACCAATGGCTATGGTTATTTTAGGAAATTTATAAAGATTATACATTAATTGAGCCAAGTTAAATGCATCTTTTTGGTTTTCTTCGAGTGTAAAATTTTTCATGTTCTTCATGTAATTTAGATCTGCACCTGAACAAAAGGATTTACCGTTTCCTTTTAAGAGCAAAATTCTAAAATCTTCGTTTTTTAAAGATGTTAGTGCTAAATTCAATTCTTCTATCATTAATTCGTTTAGAGCATTGTGAACATCGGGACGATTCAATGTAATCGTACAAACGTCGTCATGTTTATTGATTAATATTGTTTGGAATTCCATCGACTACATCCTAAAAATTCCGTATTTAGGTTCTGGAATCATTTGGTTTAGAGAAATCGATATGCCCATTGCAATCACCTTTCGCGTATCGATGGGATCAATGATACCATCATCCCAAAGTCTTGATGTAGAATAGTAGGGAGAACCTTCGTATTCGTATTGTGCCATAATTTCTTTTTTGAGGGCTTCTTTTTCTTCTTCGCTTAGGCTTTGATTTATGCTTTTTAGTTGTTCTTCTTTTACTTGAATCAAAACATTGGCTGCTTGTTCCCCACCCATAACAGAAATTCTTGCATTAGGCCACATAAATAATAGTCTTGGTTGATATGCTCTACCACACATTGCATAATTTCCTGCTCCAAAAGATCCTCCAAAAATCACCGTAAACTTTGGAACATCCACATTCGCAACAGCATGAACCATCTTCGCTCCATCTTTTGCAATTCCTTTTTGTTCAAATTCTTTTCCTACGATAAAACCTGTTATATTTTGCAAGAATAAGAGAGGAATTTTTCTTTGACCACAAAGTTCGATAAAATGCGTTGCTTTTAATGCGGATTCCGAGAACAAAATTCCATTATTCGCAATGATGCCTACTGGAAAACCCATAATCCTTGCAAATCCACAAACTATGGTGGGAGCATATCGCTCTTTAAATTCGTGAAATTTACTTCCATCTACAATGCGGGCGATGATTTCTCTTGCATCGATAGGTTTTCTTAAATCTATGGGAGCAATGCCATACAATTCTTGTGGATCATAATCTGGTTCTTCTATGGGAGCAATATCAATAGGAAATTTGGAAGGTGCTGGAATAGACTCGAAGATATTTCTGCATGTTTGAATCGCATGTTCATCATTTTCTGCTAAGTGATCTGCTACCCCAGAAATTCGAGTATGAATATCTCCACCACCTAATTCTTCAGCGGAAACGACTTCTCCTGTTGCAGCTTTAACCAGAGGAGGTCCTCCTAAAAAAATCGTTCCTTGATTTTTAACGATGATGGTTTCGTCACTCATCGCGGGAATATAAGCACCACCAGCAGTACACAACCCCATTACAATCGAAATTTGAGGAATGCCCAATTTCGACATCTGTGCCTGGTTATAGAATATCCTTCCAAAGTTATCTCTATCGGGAAATACTTCCGCTTGTTTGGGTAAAAAAGCTCCCCCTGAATCTACTAGGTAAACACATGGGAGACGATTTTCTAATGCAATCTCTTGTGCCCGTAAATGCTTTTTGATGGTTTCTTTGATGTAGGTTCCCCCTTTTACAGTAGCATCGTTTGCTACAATCATTGCTTCTTTGCCATGGATTATGCCTATTCCTGTGATAATTCCCGCAGAAGGAAATTCATTGTTATATTGATCCCAGCATGCTAAAGGACTCAGTTCTAGAAAAGGGGTATGTGGATCGATTAGTTTGTAAATTCTTTCTCGTGCTAAGAGTTTGTTTCTTTTTTTGTGTTTTTCTACAATCGAAGGATCACGCTGTTTGATAATTTCTAATTTATTCTTGTAGTCATTTAAAATTTCTTGGAATTTCCGATAATTTTCTTTAAATTCTTGTGATTCTGTATGAATCTTAGAACGAATTTTATACACAAAATGCTAATAAATCTTTTAGATTCATTTGTCAATAATAATTCGAACTCAAACTAATTTTATTGTGAATCTTCAAACTCTTCGTATTCTTTTTTTCGTCGAAGTTCAAACATCCAAACAATTCCCACGGAAAGAAAATATAAAATTGTTAAGGGAATCGCTAATACAAACATACTAAATGGATCGGGTGGGGTAATAATAGCAGAAAAAACAAATATGATTACGATAATAAATTTCCATACTTTTTTATGCCATTCCAATGTTAAAATGCCTAAATAACCCAAGAAGATCACCAATAAAGGAAGTTCGAAAGTAGCTCCTGTTCCAATCAGAATCAAAAATAAAAAACCATAATATTTTTCGATGGTTGTTTGTGCAATGGTTTCGGAGGGTAGGAAAAATTCTAACATCATTTTTAAACTTAATGGAAACAAATATTCCCAAGCAAAGAATACACCAATCCAGAACAGCAATGATGAAATAAAGATGATAATATATCCTTGCATTGCTGTTCTTTTAGATAATGCTGGTGTTATAAATCCCCATAGGATAGATAGAATAAAGGGCAAAGAAATAATCATTCCTAATATAATAGATAGTTTAAAATAAATTTCTAAAGGACCATAGATGGTTCCTAATAACAGTGGCTGTTTACTGATTTCTTTAAAAGGTTGTACTAAAAATTTATGGATATCTTCGCTAAAAATACCCACTATAATAGATATAGAAAGCCATACACCTAATATTGCAAAAATCCTTCTGCGTAGTTCTTCGAGATGATCTCCCAACGTCATGTATTTTTCGCGAGGATCAATTTCTTCTTCGAAGTCTTCGTTAGGATTATTTTCTGTTTTGTTTACTGGTAGAACCTTAGGTGTCTTTTGGATATTTACTCTTTTTTTTTTGTTAGAACTCGATGTTTTTGTTTTTTTTGTAGCCATTTCGATTATGCTTTATTTTTTCTACTGGTTGATTTTTTTGCTTTTTGCGGTTTTTTTTCTACTGGTTCTTCTTCTGTATAAGTAATTTGCGGTGTATCTTCTGTTCCACTTAAACTTTTGCGAAATTCTTTTATTCCTAACCCAATATCTTTTGCTAATTGAGGAATTCTTCTACCTCCAAATAACAAAAGAACAATGATTAATATAATAATTAATTCTGTTCCACCAATACTTCCGATAAAAAATAGTGTTTTCATAATACCATTTTATTTATTTTTTTTTTAGAATCAATAAAAAAAAAAGGTTGAATATGGCAGAGAAATTAACCAAACAAGAAAAAGAAGAATTTAAAAATAAAGCTGCGAAATACAAAGAAAAAATACAAGAGTTAGAAAAAGAAAAAAAGATGCTCTTAACGCTTATAAAAAAGAATCCGGAAATTGCTCCTTATGCAAAGATAAAATCTGCTGTTTTGGGGATTCAGAAAGCATCTATTAATACAGATTTAGCCGTGCTTTCCCAGGTAATTCAAAATATTCGAGGGGATGAATACATAAACGATGCACGTAAAGAAATTTATGCAATTTTAGCTGATCTACGCTCTTTGCATGAGATAGATTTTTATTCTGGATTAACAGATAATCAAAGTCTTTTAGAAAAAATTCCCGAATTTAAGCCTGAGCATCGTTATAATTTTTTAAAAGCATTGTACGAAATCATCAATCGAGTATATGAATTAGAGTTGCAAGGTAAATATCGATGGTCTTTCCCAGAAATTTATCAAAAATTAGCTCTCATAATATTTTTGTTATTAGATTTTAAACTGTTAGAAAAAACAAAAAATCCTGATATGCCTCATTACGAAGCATTACAAAAGCATATAAGTTTATTGATTGAGGTTTTACAAAAAGCAGCACAGGAATATCGATCTAAGTACGAATTAGCATCGAAGGATTTAGATACATTACAAAATACGAAAAAGATTTTGGAATTATTAAAAAGAATATATAATTTTACAGGAGATAAAAACGAAGAACAAAAAATCAGTTTTGCCTTAGAATCGACTCAAGAAAAAATAGAATCTATGTTATCAAAAGACAAAAAACAAGATAAAAAAAAGTAATTGCTTAATCATCATTAAATATTAAATTGTTTTTATTGATAATAGTATAAAAATACAAGAGGTTTAGTATGGCAGTAAAGGAAATTACCGATAATACATTTACAGACGAAACATCAACAGGTATTGTTGTAATTGATTTTTGGGCAGAATGGTGTGGTCCTTGTAGGATGTTATCTCCTATTTTAGAGGATTTGTCTAAAGAAATGACCAATGTACAATTTAAAAAAATCAATGTTGACGAAAATCCCATCATTGCAGGTTCCTTAGGAATAACTGCAATCCCAACAGTGATTATCTATAAAGATGGACGTCCCGTAGAAAGAATTGTAGGGCTCCTTCCCAAAGAACATATCAAAAAAATTATTCAAAAGCATGTTTAACATTCCAGCATTTTGCTGGAATACTATTGTTCCTACATTCAATCTCTTTTATTTGTTTATCATTAGAAACTAAATGCTTGTATCTCTAATTTATGTGTATGACCGTAGGCTTCTTCTGTTTCTTTAACAATTTTTAAACCATTTAGTAATTTTTGCCTATCTTCTATGGTAAGTATCACTTTATGTCTGTGTTGATAATTTTCTGATGTGTAATAGTCTTCGCGATTATTTTTTAAATCCTCTAATGTGATTATAATATCGTGGGTATGGTTTAAGTTATTTTTTATTAAAGTTTGAATTTGTTGATTATTACTTTGCGAAGAACAATAAATAAAAATGCTCATTAAAGCAATTGTATAAATAGATGGAATCTTCATAAAATAATTTTCTATGAATTTAAATTTTAAATTTTTGTAAACGATAATATAAACAAGAAAAAAAATATTTGATAATTAAATTCAATAAATTTTAATGTTAAAGAGAAACTATGTCAAAAATACAACAAATCGATTTGAATAAATTAGTAAATGAATTACCAAGAGGTGGTTATTTAATACAAACATCTGTGGGTTATATTCAAGTAGGTTCTCCACCAGAAACCATTAAAGATACAATGAGGCTTCCTCATAGTACGCCACAAATTTTTATTTTACCAAATCAATTATTTCACGTAGAAAAAGGGATTTCTTTAGCAGAGTTAGAATTCCCTTTATACTATAATCATTTTTTAAGACAGAAAAAAACTTATATCGTTTGTACAAAAGAACAAAAAGAGCAATTAACGATTGCGCTTAAAGAAGCAGTTTTTGGACCAGAAGAAATCAATCTTGCATCAGAATATGTTGGAGGAGAGAATCATCCAGCATTCCCTAACATGAAAGCAGAAATAGACTACTTTCGTGGTAATAGGACCCTCGAAGATTTAGTAAGATTTGTTGTATTCAATAAAGAAAACACGGCAAAAATCAATAATGTATATATAAAAAAACTCGATAGTGGACAGTTTTTAATCTCGGATAAAGATTGGAATAACGAAGTAGTGGTAGATGGTGATATTAAATATAATATTATTTATGATATTGGTAAATCGCTTCCAGAACCATTTAATCCTCCTTTGTTTGGAATTACCTGTTTAGGTCCAAGTCATGGATTCGATCCAGAAGCAAACACCTCTGGTTTTATTCTATGGCTAAATCATCATGGAATTATGATAGACCCACCTGTAAACTCTACGGAATGGTTAAGATTATCTAACGTAAATCCAAAACTCATAGATACGATTATATTAACCCATTGTCACGCAGATCACGATGCAGGAACATTTCAGAAAATCTTAGAAGAAGGCAAAATTACGATTTATACCACAGAAACGGTGTTAGATTCCTTTATTCGAAAATATCAAGCCTTAACAAAAATACCTAAGGAAGAGCTCTTAGATTTGTTTGAATTTGTTAATGTTGTAATTGGTAAAGAATATCAGATTCATGGTGCTTCTTTTCGTTTTAATTATGCATTACATTCAATTCCTTCTTTGGGCTTTGGTTTTGAATTCGAAGGTAAAACCTTTTATTAT
Source organism: Leptospiraceae bacterium (assembly GCA_026418015.1). Taxonomy (GTDB): domain Bacteria; phylum Spirochaetota; class Leptospiria; order Leptospirales; family Leptonemataceae; genus SKYB61. The sequence goes on from JAOACE010000005.1 coordinate 34,399, forward strand.
TCTTCGGATCATTTAAATGCCCCAGCTGAATTTTATGATGAGTTAAGAGATAAAGGAATTTTAACACCAGGAAGGTGCGAGGATTTAAAAAACTTTCCTTGGGAATCGGATATTATTTATCACGAAGCAGGTATACCTCCCCTACATACTAGGATTGATTTTTTGAGTAAATTACCTGTCGAAGTTCAGAAAAAAATTACAGTATATCATATCGCGGCGAAAGATTTTCCAAAGGATACCTACCTAAAATATGCTCAATTTGGTATAGAAAATACTGTTTATGTGGACATACAACCACCAAAATACGAAGAGGTATATAAAATATTAGATGCATTAGCAAATGTAGATATTTTTAAAAATTTCCCCATATCCAAAGCAAAAGAGTTTATTACGATTGTTGATAAAAAGAAATTTTCCAAAGGAACAAAAATTATTCAAAAAAATACGATGGGGGATGAATTTTTTATAATTCTTTCTGGAAATGTTCGCGTAGAAGGAATGGAACAAGATGTAGTGGCACAAGAGATCGCTTTAAAGCGATATGGAACATACGAATACTTTGGAGAAGCTTCTTTAATTTTGGATCAGCCGCGAAGCGCAGATGTAATAGCAGAGACAGAAGTAGAAGCATTAGTAATTAAAAAAGAAAAATTTTTATCTTTTATTAGGGATTCTGATTTATTCGAAAAATTCAAAAGGTTAAACGAAATACGAAAGACAGGAACGTGGGATGTATTATCGAATAGTAGTATATTTAAGTTCTTAACCTCTGCTCAGAAGACTGCCTTAGAATTGATCATGGAATTGAGAAAAGAAATCAAAGGTCGTTATATCATCAAAAAGAAACAGCATTTTAATGAAGTCTTTATAATAAAAAGAGGGAAGGTAGATGTAATCGATGCTCGAGATAAAGTGATTATGACCCTTTCTACGGGAGATTTCTGTGGCCAAATCTTTAATTTACAAAAAAACCTCCCATCAGATTTCGATTTTCTTGTTCAGGAAGATTCCGAACTCTATGCAATTTCCAGAGAAAATATGATCAAATACATGCAAGATAATCCCGGTGTCTACATGAAGCTTTATAAAATCTTTAAGGTATAATAAATTATCTATGGAGAAATTTAATATCATGCTCTTTGTAGTGTTCTAGATAGTAATCGATAGATAGTTTGCTGCTTCCGTGTAATGCAAATACAATTGATAACAATAATACAAATAAAGCAAAGTGCAAAGAATCAGACATAAAGCCTTCTTTTAGATGAATAAAAATAATTGCAGATAATACGATAGGTATTTGTAATAGAGCAGTCAATTTTGTTAAAAGACCTAGTGCTAAAAAAATTCCACCAATGATATGTACAAAAATAATGATATGAGAAAGTGCAAGAATTGTATATAATCCCAAAGGAAAATTAAGGGATTCAATCAATCTGGTTAGAATATTTACATCCATAAAAAATTGTACTCCTTTTATTACGAAAACGATTCCTAAATAAATCCTTATTATATCTACCAACTCCTCTTTGTGTAAGTTAATAAAATCTGTAAATGTTTTGTTTTGAATTTTCATAAAAAACCTCCTTGTAGGTCTTATTTTTAATTTAGCATATAAAATAAAGTAAGTCAATATAATAATGAAAAACATAATAAAAATTTTATAATAAAAATATTGATTTTATATGATGAAATATTGAATTTTTTTAGTGTGATAAAAGTTTATACAAGATACCGATTAATGTTGCCATTTGTGTTATCCAGAAGAGAAATGACCATCGAAATAAGGACACACGGGTTTTTTCTATTTTTAATTCGAGTTCCTTTTTAGTGATTTCGATTTTACTATCGAGTTCTTTTCTGGTGTAATCGATTTTAGCTTCGAGTTCTTTTTTGGAATTTTCGATTTTTGTTTCGAGTTCTTTTTTAAAATTTTCAATTTTTGTTTCTAGCTCTTTTCTGGTGAAGTCGATTTTATTATCAAGTTCGATTTTGGAATTTTCTATTTTTGTTTCGAGTTCTTTTCTGGTGAAGTCGATTTTATTATCAAGTTCTTTTCTTGTGAAATCGATTTTAGCTTCGAGTTCTTTTTTAGAATTTTCAATTTTTGCATCTAATTCTTTTCTGGTAAAATCGATTTTTGCATCTAATTCTTTTCTATTATGATCAATCTTCGCTTGTAACTCAATAATCTTAGCATCTAACTCTTTTTTAGTGATTTCGATTTTTCCTTCAATTTCTTTAAGTTTGATGTTTGTGTTAGACTCTAATTGTTTAATTTGTAATTCAATTTGTTTTTTAGCCAATTCTACATCATCCTTTGTAGAAACATGCGAAAGTTTTTCGTGAAATTTTTCTACAAATTCAACAAATTCTACTAGTGCTTCTGCTTTTTGAGGTTCATCTTTGAATGCTTGATAGATTTTTGCAGCAAAAGACATGTCAATGTAATTTAACAAAATAAAATCAAAAAGTCAATAAAATTATCAATTTAACTATAGAATTTTTTCTGGTACAATTTGATTTATATCATTTAAAGGAAATTGGCAACTGAAATTTTCGCATATATATAAAGAATAATCGATGTTTTCTGGGAGAGATTTATCTTTTAATAAAAGAATATCTTTCGCATCAATATCTGGATAATTATAACCTATAATACTTTCGCTGTTTAAGTATTTACCCATATTAGATAAAATTTCTTTGAGGATTTGATCGTTTTTTGTAGATATTACGATTTGTTGATTCATAAAGTATAGCTTAAAAATACTCATTAAAAAATAAGAATAAGAAAAGGGTTGGTTAATTGCTTGATTAAAGTACACTTGTAATATTTCGCTCATGATCTTTTCACATTCATCCATATCGATACCATAAAAATAAAGATGAACAAACAAACGAAAACTAAAAGAAAGACCAGATGGTAAAACACCATCATAAAAATCGCTGCTTCTTAGAATAAGATCTGGTGCATGATCTTTTGTTTCGTATAAAACTCCACCATCATAGTAATATTTTATTATAAAATCTTTTAAATATTTTGCCCATCTTAGATATTCTGGATTTCCTGTGCTTTTATACAAATCTAACATAGCACATGCCATACTTGCATGATCTGTTAACGTACCAACATAGGGAGCTATCTTTTTTTGATGATTACTATAACTTCGGTAAAAAATACATTCTTTGGGAGCTTGATGATAATCGTTTGTATTAGCAAGATGTTTAAAGATAAAGTCAGAAGTTTTTTTCGCTTCGTTTAAATAAAATTCATTCATTGTGGTTAAATATGCATGCGAAAGGGTAGAAATCATAAGAGCATTCCAACTGGTTAAGATTTTTTCGTCTCTATGGGGTCTTGTTCGTAAATTCCTGTATTGTAATAAAATCTTTCTTGCTTTTTTGATTGATTCATTATCTAGCTGAACATTAGGGTTAATCGATAGAACATTTTTTGATTCGAAATTACCTTCTTCAGTTATGTTAAAATATTTTATGAGTTGTTGTATCTCTTGTTCTGTAAAATCATTTTTTAAAGCTAAAATAAATTCTTCTTTCGACCAAACATAGAATTTCCCTTCTTCTCCTTCGCTATCTGCATCTTCCGCGCTGTAAAAACCTCCTTCTGGGTTGTGCATATCGCGAAATAGATATTCCAAAACATCGATTGCAGTATTAAGATAGAATTGGTTTTTGTTAGTTTTGTATACTTCTAAGTTTATCCAAGTAAAAAGTGCATTATCGTATAGCATCTTTTCGAAGTGTGGAATTAGCCATTGATGATCTGTTGAATAACGCGATATACCTCCACCGATTTGATCATAAATACCACCAAGCCGCATTTCGTATAAGGTTTTTTCTAACATTTGTAATATTTTAGAACTTTTATGTTTTTTATAAATTATATTTAATAAAAATAAATTTAGAGATGGAGGGAACTTGTTTCTTCCGTTCACCAAAAATCCACCTTTTTTTTCGTCGAAGTATTGATAAAAATATTCGGGAATAGATAAAAATGTTTTAACATCTATTTCTATCGAATTCTTATTTTTTTGTGTGAATTGTTTTAATTGGTAATGGATTTCTTCGGAAAGTTGAATCAATTCTCTTTGATTTTTGTTCCATAAATCGATCATTTTTAATAGTATTTCTTTAAAAGAGGGCATACCCCACTTCCTTTGAGGAGGGAAATACGTACCACCTGTAATTGGTTTTAAACCTGGCGTTAGAAATACATTCAATGGCCAACCACCTTGTATTCCCATTAATTGAATTGCTGTCATGTAGATATGATCGACATCGGGTAATTCTTCGCGATCTACTTTTATGGGAACAAAATGTTCGTTGAGGATTTTTGCTATTTCTTCGTCTTCGAAAGATTCTTTTTCCATTACATGACACCAATGGCAGGTCGAATAACCAATGGATAGAAAAATCATTTTGTTTTCTTTTTTTGCTTTTTGGAATGCTTCTTCCCCCCATGGATACCAGTCTACGGGATTATAAGCATGTTGTAATAGATAAGGACTTGTTTCGTGGATTAAACGGTTGGGTTTTTTTTCCATTTATATAATAAAATCATACTTTGTATATTTGCAAATGATTTTTATTGATATTTCGATTCGTATCCTAAATAACCTTCTGGATAGCATTTTTTGCAACCTTTTATGCTGAGTTTTTTGGGCTCATCGATAGAAGAAATAGCAACAATGGTTTGATTTAATTCTAATGAATTTTTACAAATTGGACATTTTCTTTTTTTTATATCGCTTCGCTGTGTTAAACAATAAGGACAACCCTTAATAAAGGTTTTGATTTCGACCTTGGCAGTTTCGATTTGTTCGGAGCGTACTCTTTCTCCACTTCTTAATTGATGACCACAAAGAGGACAATATCCTCGGATTTTGTCCTCTTTGGATTGGTTCTTTATATTGATATCGAAAATAAACCACAATAAGAAAGAAAGAATGCCAATGAGTATTCCAATTATGATGAACGTATCGTTACTCATTTATTGGCAGATGTTTTTTGTGGTTGTATTACTTTGATCAATTTTAAGTCTTTTCTGTTGTATATTTGTATGGGAATATTCGAATCTGTTCCCGAACCAGTTAAGTAAATTTTATCTTTAAAAAAGGTGATTTCTGAATGTGGATTGATATTACTTGAACTTCTATCTTGTAATTCTAATTTATCATTAAATCGAGACAAATAATACTTTCCATCCAATTCTTCGATTGCATAAATCAAATTATCTTTGTATATTAAGAACGAGCTAAAAATTACAATTTCTTTGGATTTTGCTTTAACTTGGAGATTGTCTTGATCGAGTAAATACAAGTGATGGGGGGTTTGAGTGTGTGCAGCATCTTCGTATCCAATTACTACAATACCAACATTCTCTATCGGTAAAAAGGTTCTACTGCATATATTTGTAAAAGGACCGCGAAATAAAGTATCGTCTTTATTGGGATCCACCATCCATAATTCATTGCTGTAATGTCCGTCAGAAACATATCTCATAACTTTTAGAAAGACTATCTTTTCGTTGATGACATTATCACTTTGTTGTTCTTTTTTTTCGATTTCTTTTTTTAGTTCTTCATTTTCTTTTTTTAATGCTTCTAGTTGTTGATCGACTTTGGATGTGGGTTGTTTTTGCTGATTCTCTGTGGTAGCTTGATTTTCTTTTTTTTCTTCTTCTTTTCTAGTTGTCTGGGGTTGTTCTTTTTGTTCTTTTATTTCTTGTTTTGCTTCTTCGACTTTCTTTTGTTCTTGTTGGACTTCTTGTTTTTGTTGTTCAATTTCTTTTTTTTGTTCTTGTAATTGTTCTACTTTCTTTTCTTCTTGTTTAATTTGTTCTTTATTCTTTTCGGGGTCTTTTCTTAATTCTTCGAGTTTTTTATTGGTATCTTGTAATTCTTTTTGGATTTTTTGTTCTTCTTGTTTTATTTGCTCTTGGGTTTTTTTAATTTCTTCTTCTTTTTTGGTTAATTCTACTTCTTTTTGTTCAATCTTTTTAGAATCTTCTTTTTTAAGTTCTTGGTCGATCTTTTTTAACTCTTCTTTTTTTTCTTGTGGAATGGATTTATCCTTTTCGATGACTTCTTGTAATTCTTTTCTGTCTAAATCGGTTTTCTCCGGTCTTACAATATTTTTACGCAAAGGAATTAAAAGTTGAGTTTTACCAGGCCAATTTCTGTATACTCTATCAATACCAGCTTTTTTGATATCAATATTATCGAGTACTTTTTTAGAATAGCTTTCCTCGATGTTTTTTGGATTTAACCTAAGGTTTGCGTTATAATAAACTAACAATTCTGCTAGTGTTTCTGCTTGTTTGTTGTTGTATTGAAATGCTGTTTGTAAATATCCTAATAAAATTCTTTGAATCCCATTAATATGACCAAAGTTGGTTTTTTCTGTAAGGATGATGACATCAGCACCGTATTTTTCTTGGTTTGGATCGAAAAATCGTTTTGCAATAATATTAATTTCTTCTCCTTCTTTTTGCTTTAGTACATCTTCTGCTAATTTTTTTCCTGCATTAATTTGTCTTTGAATAGTAATATCTAATGCTCTTTGATTAGTTCTGTTGATAAATTGAATTCGATTTCCTTTGATAATTTCTTCTGCTACCTTGGGTTCTTCTTGACCATACAAATTTAGGGAAATCAATAAAGTTAAAAATAAAACAGAATACCTTTTGATAAATTTTAATGTTGCCATAATGCTACCTCTTATTTTTTTTACTTTTTAATCATTTTTTTGTCAATACAAATTATGCTTCTATATATTATCGATCATTTTTAAAAAGGGGATGATATGTTTAATGTTTTTTTAGAAAAATATTTTGATAAAATTCATCTTGATATAAACTCAAACGTAAAATATATTTATAATCTGCCCCAGAGTAGCTGGTCTTTTTTTGTTTCTAGTATATTTCAAGAAGGAATTTTAAAAAATCGATTACACGATTCGAAAAAGTCTGATTTTATTGTTTTTATTTTCCCCGACAAAGAATTGGCGAAACAAACCTACGAAGAAGCTTCATTATATATTTCTGAAGAAAATCTCTATCTTTTTTTAGATTTGAATGGCATTCCCTATGAATGGGCTCCCCATGATATATATATTTCCGGAGAAAGGATCCGAACCCTTTATGCAATCCGAAGTCAAAAAAAAGGCATTATTTTTACTACTATACAAGTAATTTTGAAAAAACTTCCTTCCGTAGACTTGTGGAAAAACAATCTTTTGTTATTGAAAAAAAATCAAAAGATCGACTTAAAACATTTGTTACAAACGCTGGTTGGTTTTGGCTATCGTTCGGTAGAAAAAGTCGAAAACATGGGGGAATTCTCTCTTAAAGGAGAAATCCTCGATATTTTCCCCGTTCATTTAGATAAGCCAATTCGCATCGATTTTTTTGATATAGAAATTGAATCCATTCGATTTTTTGATGTCGATTCCCAAAGAAGTTTAGAATCTATCGAACAAACAGAAATTTTGCCCACTGGGGAGGTAACACTCACAAGAGAACAATTTCTAGAACTAAAAGAAACCTTGTTAAAATTCGATCATCAACTAAGAAAACCAGATTGGTTGTTTCAGAATCATTATTTAGAGTATCCACGAGTTAACAGTAGAGAACTCAATGGTTTGTTAGAATTGATGGGATTTCAATTCCCTTATAGTACCTTCTGGGATTATTTTTCTATTCCACCTTTTTGTATTTTTGCTTTAGAAGAACAATTAGAAAAGCAAAAAGAAATTCTTTTTCGAGAATATTCAACTCTTTATGATATTTATAAAAGTCAAAAGATTGCATTAAGTCCCGAAGAATTATTAGATCAAAGTTTGGATTTTTCGTCATTTCGTTATCCTCATATTTTTATCCATTATTTGTATGATTTAGAAAACAAAGAACCTTCTGTTAAAAGAATTCACCATCATCTAAAAGATACAGAAAAATTTAAAGGAAAGATTACTGAATTTCGAAATTCGATCCAAGAATTACTAAAGCAAAATGCTTATATTTTTGTTAGCTCTTTGTATGATGTACAATTAGATCGAATTGCATCATTCTTAAAAAATGAACAAATTCCTTTTAAAAAAATCGATTTAAAAGACAATTTAAAGTTACTACCAGGTTCTATTTATCTTATAGAAAGTGAATTAAGTAAGGGATTTACTTTTACAGAAGAAAATTTCTATCTTTTTACAGATTCGGATATTTTTGGAAAAACTTATACAAAAAAATTTAAATATAAAACTCAACATACATCGCCATTAGAATCTTACCTCGATTTAAAAGAAGGAGATTATGTAGTACATATTAATCACGGAATTGGAAGGTTCTTGCGATTAGAAAGAATTAAAGCAGGAGGAAGGGAAAGAGATTGTCTTATAATAGAATATGCAGATAAAGATGTACTCTATGTTCCATTGGATCAGATTTCTTTAATACAACGATATTTATCGCCAGAAGAAAATCCGCGTTTAGATCATTTAGGAAAAGCTTCCTTCAAAAAAATTAGAGAAAAAGTAGAAAAAAACGTAGAAGAATTTGCGAAAGAATTGATGGAACTGTATGCAGCACGTTTAGAATTGAAAGGTTATGCATTTCCTCCGGATGGTGAATGGCAAGAAGCTTTCGAAAGAGAATTTCCTTACGAAGAAACCCCCGATCAGATTAGAGCTATCGAAGATGTAAAAAGAGATATGGAATCCGAAAGACCGATGGATCGATTGGTTTGTGGCGATGTGGGGTATGGTAAAACAGAAGTGGCAATTCGAGCGATTTTTAAATGTGTAATGGCTGGAAAACAAGCAGTTGTTATTTGTCCTACTACTATTTTAGCTAGACAACATTACATGAATTTTAAAGAACGATTTAAAAATTTTTCTGTTAATGTGGATTGGATTTCTGGTTTAAGAACCTCTCAGGAAATACGAAAAATCAAGCAATTATTAAAAGAAAAAAAGATCGATGTGATCGTTGGTACACATGCGTTACTTTCTAACGATGTCCATATTCCAGAATTAGGGTTATTGGTGATTGACGAAGAACAGCGATTTGGTGTTGCCCATAAGGAGAAATTGAAAAAATTAAAAAAAACAGTGGATGTTTTAACATTGAGTGCAACTCCTATACCAAGAACATTACACATGTCTTTGATTGGTATTCGCGATCTGTCGATTATCAATACACCACCTAAGGAGAGAAAACCAGTAGAGACCTATGTTTTAGAAGACAACAATTTAGCTTTAAAAGATGCAATTTTAAAAGAATTACAGAGAGGTGGACAGATATTTTATTTACATAACAGAATCAAAACCTTAGACTTGGTTGCAGAAAGAATTCGAAGTTTGGTTCCAGATATTCGTATTGCGATATTACATAGCAAATTACACGATAAAGATATCGATACGATTTTAAACGATTTTATCGACTATAAATATGATTTACTACTTACAACCACTATCATAGAAAATGGAATTGATATGCCGAATGTCAATACGTTGATTGTAGACGAAGCGGATAAATTTGGATTATCTCAGTTGTATCAATTAAGAGGTAGAGTGGGACGTTCGAATAGACAAGCCTATGCTTATTTTTTCCATAAAGGAAAGAGTGTACTTACAGAAGAAGCTCAAAAACGATTAAATACCTTGTTGGAGTATCAAGAATTAGGAAGTGGCTTTAAAATCGCTATGCGTGATCTCGAAATACGAGGAGCAGGAAATATTTTAGGAAAAGAACAATCCGGAGACATTATAGAAGTTGGATACGAGTTGTACTTAAAACTTTTAGAAAATGCAATTAAAAAACTTAAAGGCGAAAAAATTGAACAAGAAATTCGGTGTAATATATACTTTCATTTTGATTTTTATTTATCAGAAAATTATATACGAGATACGCGTCAAAGAATTGAATTTTATAAACGCTTCGAATCTGCCAAAACCATCGAAGAATATCAAGAAGTAGTATTAGAATTAAAAGATCGTTTTGGAGAACCCGACGAACAATCAAAAATCTTTTTACTACAAGAAGAGATACGAGCTCTTGGAACACAATTAGGAATTGAATCCATCTCGGAAGAAAATGGTTCAATACAAATTCAACCATCGAAACATTTTAAAGTACCAGTAGAAAAAATGTTAGAGATCATCCAAAAGAAAAAATCCTTTTATATTAAGCCTGGTAATACCAAATACATATATTTTGATACATTAAGACTCAAATATCTAAAAGATAATAGATTAAAATACGAAGGTTTAAAAATACCCGTAACACAAGAAGATCTAAAAAATCTTATTGAACATCTAAAAGGACTAGTAGAATTAAGCAATCAAGAACTTGTACAAAAAAAACAAAAAACTATTGCATAAGAAAATAAAAAAAAAACTTTGAATTAATTTTAATGGGAGTAATCAATTATGAAGTTCAAAACCTTATTATTTACGATATTAATCACATTCCTAGCAAATCATTGTAAAGAAAAAGCTGGAACAACCATAGAAACCATAGGGAAGGATAATTTAACAACTACATCTTTCGAAACTTATTACGAAACTTATATAGAAAAGGCTTCTCGATTAGCAAATGCAGAAAAGAAAACCCTCTACGAATTGATGTGCAATCCAGAAAAGGTTCCCCAAGACCCTGCTATTCAAGAATTGATAGCTGGATTGTATCCAGAAAATGCTTACCAAAAATACCGCGAAATGAAGATTATAGAACAAGCAGCTAAATCCGAAGGATTTGATAAAAAACCCGTCATCAAGAACATCTTAGAACAAGTACAAATGGAAACACTCATAAATCTTTACATACAAGAAAAGATGCAAGAAAAAATCAAACTGACTTCTGAACAAATCGAAAAACGATGCGAAGAACTTCGTCAAAAAGATAAGCGATTTACCGCTATACCGATTGATCAATGTTTGAAGATAGCAGAAGCATCATTAATGCAAGAAATTGTTCGAATGGAATATCCTAAATTAATCAACGAAATAAAAGAATCCGTACAAATTAAAAAAAATCCACAATTTGATAAAGATAAATATTTAAAAGAAGAGATTAAATTGTTTAAAGAAGCACAAAAAATTGGAAAATGCCCTAATCTAACAGAACAATCAAAACAAGAACAAAATAAAAAATAAATTTTAAGGCTCAGCTTTGAGCCTTAACCTATCTTAGAAGTTATAATATTTTTATAAATTTCTCTAAATTTATGGATAAATAATTCCACCTCTTCTTGTTTTGTAAAAATACCATAAGAGAAGCGTAATGCTTGTTGAGCCAATTTCTCACTGTATCCCATTCTAATTAGATTTTGGGAAGGTTGTCTTGTGCGGGATTTGCAAGAACTTCCCGTAGAGCACACAATTCCTACCTGATCTAGATACATCAAAACAAAGTCTAAATCTTCTAATTCGGGGAAAATTGCATAAGTGGTGTGTTGAACCCTATTAGAAAATTCTCCAACGATAATTGCATTACATTCATCTTTTAAGAAAGATTCTATTTTTTGTTGATAACTTTTTAAATTTTTGTAATCCTCTTGATGTTGGAATTGCCATTCGAAGGCATCTACAAGGTTTTTAATGGCCACAAAATTTTCTGTTCCCGCTCTTAGTTCATTTTCTTGTAATCCACCTTTAAACAATGGTTTTAAATTACTATTTTTAGAAATAAAAGCGGCACTTCCATATCCAGCCCCAATTTTATGACCATTTACGGTACAAGCATCTAAACACGAAAAATCCATCGCGAACTTACCGTTGATTTGAATAGTATCGCTAATCAAGGGAATCGATAATTCTTTTGCAATTTTTGCTATTTCTTGTAGAGGTTGAATTACTCCTGTTTCGTTGGAAACAGCAATACAACCCATAAAAGATATTTCTTCTGGTCTAATGTTAAATTTTTTTATTGTAGGTATGATATCTTCTGGATTTACTCTACCTTCTTTGTTTGGAGGTAGCATGATGGTTTTGATGTTATATAGTTCACAAGCGCCATAGAAACAATCATGTTCATAAGGAGAAACAATAGCGTAAGGTTTTTCGGGAACAAAAAAAGAATAAACCATTTGGTGAACTGCCTCAGTTCCCGTAGAGGTAAAAATAACTTCTAGGTTGTAAGAATCCAAATGATAAAATTTTTTTAATAATTCTTTTAATTTTTTTCTGCTGTTTTCTATGATAGTGAAATTTTTCTGTGAATAAAAAGATATACCACTGGGGTTTGCATAGTTTTCGAAGTATAAGTTTAAATTGTTCTGAATTATTTCTTTAATGGGAGGATGAGTAGAATTATAGTCAAAATAGATCATAATTACAAAAAATTCAAATCATTGTCTTAAAAAAGCAATTTATTTTAGGATTTGAAAAATGAATGATTGTGGTGTAAAATTATCAAAGTTGAATTTAAAATATTTTAATTTTTTGCTTTATTTTTATGATTGTATATTCAATAAAATATTGTGAATTTTTTTAAAAAAAGTTCTAAAATTTTTGTTATAATTTAAGAAAAAAGCATATATAATATATATGAAGACCCAACACTTTTTTACCAACGAAGTATGTAAAACATCCATTAATATTACGTCCTTTCATTTTGAATACTTGATTTATCTAACAGAAACACGCTTTAACGGTAATTTATCTTTAACGATTGATTATTTACTAAAAAAATATTTAACTTATCTTTATAGGATAAGCATTGCTCCAACCAAAAGAACATTAACAGCAACCTACCAGCCAAGAACCAAAAACTATGTGATAAAAAAAATCCGTATACAGCCAACTTATTGGGGGAAGTTGTATGAACTTCGGTTTCTCTTAGGATTCTCAGTGAGTTTTATGATTCGTATTATGCTCGACTGGGAAATGCAAGATGAACAAATTCCAGTTGAACCCATATTTAGTAGACCCCCTTTAACTTCTGAGGATGAGGAAATTTACGCTCATATTCAGTTTGGGAATAATTATTCATCTTATAATAGGTTGAGTCATATCAACTTAGAGGTATATAGTGAGTTTTCATGTCCAGCTGCCTGATTTAGTATAAATTATTCTTGAATATAAACTAATTTTATTATATTTTTTTATAATAAATAATATATTTCTTTTTACACCTGCTATTGGTTTTTCAAGAAATAATTCCATTTTTCAGAAGTTTTCTCTAATTTTTTTGCAATCTGCTGAATCTAAATATTTTGTTCTAAAACAATCTGCTTCTTCGAAACGTTTTAATGACGTCAATGTTTTATATATTAACTCATTATACATAGGTTCTTGTAAAAAGTTTTTCGGTTTTATTTCTCTAAAAGATTGTAAAGTTTTTAAAGAATTTTCTGGTAGATCTAACAATAAAAATAAATATGTCATTTCTAAATATGCGTCAATCTGAGTACTTCTATAATCCATAGCGCCTTTATATCGATCTAATGCGAGATGTAGCAGTTCTTGATTTCTTTTTTTCTTATACATCAAAATATATAATCTAGCATGGTTCAAAAAAAGGTTATCCATATTTTCTAAATCAGTTGTATAAATCAATTTATTCATGTATTCGTTTGTTTCTTCTAAATGATTGCATACAAATAAATTCTTTGGACAATCTTCTTTAAGATAAAATGGTATAGTTTTTCCTATGTATTGATAAATGGCAAAATGATACTTCGGATTTTTATTCAATAAATTCAGTAAGGCTAAATCCATTTCTTGTGGAAATGGCAAATTTTGATCTTTTAATAAATGATTTTTATAAATATTATTTTCTATATAATCTATATATTTTTTCCAAAAAATTTTGGCATCGTTAGGATAACATATTGCATCGTAGGATTGTTGTAAAATATAAGGCAGAAGAATGTTTTTTTTCTCGATTGTGATTTCTGATGGAATTTCTAATGCATAATTGGTTGCTTCTTTAAAATAGATAATGGCTTGTAACACATATTCTTTTTTATCATCCCAATACTTATATGATTTTTGGGTAATATAAGTTGGTTCGAAGAAAAAAAAGTTATATTTTTTTAAAAAATCCCATTCGTATTCTTTATCTTGAGCAATGGTAGATTGAATTTCTACTGGACAAAGCTTGGACATTCGAATTAAATCTACATTGTTTTTATTCAGTATATCTATTGCTGGTAAAAAGTAATCATTGTATGCCTTTTTAGGATCAGAGGAACCTATTTCTGGATATTTGCTGGAAATTTGGTAAAGAAACGATAAAAACCTAAACCTGTATTGATAAACAATTATACTTCCTACAATCCAGATAAATATTAAAAATAAAAAATGGTATTTATATTTTAATAATTGTTTAAATATAATAGAAATCATGTTGATTAATGATTAGTTTTTTAAATTTACTTTATGACAATCAAAAAATAGTAGAAAGAATATAAATAAAATATAAAATTGTACTATGGCAAATTCAAAAACTATTAACGTAAGAAGAAAACACCGAAAACGATTAAAAAAACTAAAAGAAAAAAGAAAACTACAAAAAATGATAGCAAAAAAGAAATAAAATTAAAGAACAATTTATAGGAACAATCGTCAAGACATATAGGTATTGTTATGAATCAATTTTTTCTTATGGCGAAAAAGAGGATAATTCCTCTTTTATTTTTTTTAATTGTAAGCAATTCAATTTTGGCAGAAGGAGAAGATAAAAAAGAATCATTCGATATTTCATCCCTTAAAAAAGAAGTCATTGAATTCTATCAGCCTCCTGAATGTTTTCAAATAATGTTTAGGACAAACCTTAACATTCCTGGATATGGTGTTCAGAGTGCAGATGGTTCTGTTCGCGCAGATAATGTTAATAATCGAATTAGAATCATCTTAACAGAAGCAAATTTAGGTATTACAATCAGCTGGATCACTGTTATAAATAATACGGCATATTTAACTAACCCAAGACAAGAGGGTATTTTAAAAATGCCCGTAGAAAAACTCCAACTAGGAAGTTTTGTCAATAATAATATTCAAATGCCTTTTTCTTTGTTTCAGGATATTTTGTTTGGTAGATTGCCGAATGCTTTAATACAATCCGAACAATGGTTTTTCGAAGAAAATCAACTTAGAGCAAGTTATATGGGAGAAGATGGTTCTACCATCAAATTTTATTTTTTGCCAACCGATAGAAAACGCATTCAAAAAATTGAATACATAAACCCCAAAATCAACTACTTAGCAATTGCAAATTTCGAAGGAAAATTCTACGATACAAAATATCCCAAAAGTGTTAACATCAATACCTACCAAGGAAAGAAACCCTTAGAATCTATGGGAATCTATTTCTATCGTTATATCGATAAAGCTTGGTGCAAAGATGAATATTTTCCCATAAAATAAAGCGGTAATCCCGCTTTATTTTTTTACTTTTGCAAGATATTCATCTACTACATCTGCGCACTTTCTACCTTCGGAAATTGCCCAAACAATCAAGGATTGTCCTCTTCGTACATCGCCACAAGCAAAGATACCATCAACAGATGTTTTAAAATGATTTCCACCGATTCCAAAAGATGCTTTGATATTGCCATATTCATCAAATTCTACACCAAATTCTTTTAATTGATCCAAAATAGGAGATTGTTTGGGACCACTAAATCCAATTGCAATAAAAACGAGGTCAGCAGGTAATTCGAATTCTGTGTTGGGAATATCAATGATTTCTCTACGAGATTTTTTTATTACTTCATTTCCATAGACTGCAACAACATGCCCATTTTTTCCTTTAAAACCTTTGGTTTGTGTAGCCCATTTTCGAATTACTCCTTCTTCTTGGGAAGTGGATGTTCTTAATATTCTTGGATAGAATGGCCAAGGATCACTTTCGCTTCTACTTAATGGAGGCATTGGGTTATAATCAAGTTGGGTTACTGATTTTGCTCCTTGTCTATTAGCAGTTCCAATACAATCTGATGCTGTGTCTCCACCACCTATTACAATAACATGTTTTCCTTTTGCATTGATTGGGTTTTTAACTTTATCACCAGCTACAATTCTATTAGCTTGAATTAAGTAATCCATCGCGTAATAGATTCCTTTTAAATCTGCACCAGGTACATTCAGCTTCCTTGGTTCTTCTGCGCCCATTGCTAGTATGATTGCATCGAATTCTTCTCTTAGTTGTTGGATGGTTATATCTACTCCAACGTTAGTGTTGGTTTTAAATTTAACACCTTCCATTTTTAATTGTTCTAATCTTCTATCGATTCGCCATTTTTCCATTTTAAAGTCTGGTATACCATATCGAAGAAGTCCTCCAATTCTGTCTTCTCTTTCGAATACTGTTACACTATGTCCTTTTCGCGCTAGTTGTTGTGCTGCTGCTAATCCAGCTGGGCCAGAACCTACAATAGCAACTTTTTTTCCTGTTAAGAATTCCGGAGGCAGAGGTTCTACCCAACCTTCTTCGAAGCCACGATCAATGATTGTTCTTTCTATGTTCTTTATAGCAACAGGGTAATCGATTAAACCAAGAGTACAAGCATATTCGCAAGGTGCTGGACATAGCATACCTGTGAATTCTGGAAAATTATTCGTTGCATGTAATCGATTTAGAGCATCTTTCCATAATCCATGATATATTAAATCATTCCATTCTGGGATTAAATTATCTACGGGACATCCAGTATCTCCTTGACAAAATGGTATTCCACAATCCATGCATCTAGCACCTTGTATTCGAGCTGTGGTATCATCGTAAGAATCTTCGAATTCTTTAAAATGTTTTATCCTTTTTTCTACTGGCTCTCTTGGTATATCGGAACGTTTATATTCTAAAAAACCTGTTATTTTACCCATGTAATGCCTCCTCGATTTCTTCTTGTTGGTTTAATCCAGATTGATTTTCTTCTTCTAGTTTTTGTAGAGCTAATTTATAATCACCTGGGATGACTTTTACAAAGTTTTTGATTTCGTTTTCCCAATTTTCTAAAATTTCTTTTGCGCGTTTAGAATTTGTATATCTATAATGATTTTCTATCATTTGTTTAACAAATTTAATCTCCGTTGGGTTAATCAAAATTTCCAAATCAACCATTCCTAGGTTGACTCGTTTTTCGAAACTATTTTGTGGATCCCATACATACGCAATTCCACCAGACATACCAGCTGCAAAATTGCGACCAGTTTCTCCTAAAACAATTACCCTTCCACCAGTCATATATTCACACCCATGATCGCCTACTCCTTCTATTACAGCATTGGCTCCAGAATTTCTAACTGCAAATCTTTCGCCTGCTACTCCACTTATGTACATTTCTCCAGAGGTTGCACCGTATAAACATGTATTACCAATAATAATGTTTTTCGTAGGATCAAGCTTGGATTCTTCTGGGAACTGAATAATAATTTTCCCACCACAAAGCCCTTTACCTACGTAATCATTTGCTTGGCCTTTTAAGTGTAGGGTAATTCCTTTTGATAAGAAGGCACCAAAACTTTGTCCTGCATATCCTCTAAGGTTGATTTTGATTGTATCGTCTGGTAAACCTTCATCTCCGTATCTTCGAGCAATTTCTCCCGATATGATGGTTCCAAAGGTTCTATTTTCGTTGTTGATTTCTAAACTGAGTTCTACGGGTTGTTTATTTTCTATAGCTGGTAAAACTTGATCAAAAATTTTGTAATCTAATTGCTTTTCGATTCCATGGTTCTGAGATTTTGTGCAGTATAAATCTGTGCCTGGAAATGGTTGTACTTTTTTTAAGATATTTCCCATATAGATACCGCGTGCTTTCCAATGATTTCGAGGTTTGTTAAACCTAATTTTGTGTACTTGGCCAATCATTTCGTTCATTGTGCGGAATCCTAATTTTGCCATATATTCGCGCACTTCTCTTGCTACAAAATACATATAGTTGATCAAGTATTCTGGTTTTCCAAAGAATTTTTTTCTTAGAACAGGATTTTGAGTAGCAACACCAACAGGACATGTATTAAGATGGCATTTTCTCATCATAATGCAACCTTGTGTTACCATTGCAGAGGTTGCAAAACCAAATTCTTCTGCTCCTAACAATGCAGCATATACCACATCTAGACCTGTCATCATTTTCCCATCGACTGCAATAACAACTCTATCACGAAGTCCTTGAATCAGCAATGTTTGTTGTGTTTCTGCTAAACCTATTTCCCATGGGGTACCTGCGTTATGTATAGAAGAAATAGGGCTTGCACCAGTACCACCATCATGTCCAGAAATCAAAATATGATCTGCATGTGCTTTTGCAACACCAGCAGCAACTGTTCCAACACCTACACATGATACAAGTTTTACACTGATTCGCGCTTTGGGATTTGCATTTTTTAGATCAAAGATTAATTGTGCCAAATCTTCGATCGAATAAATATCATGATGTGGTGGAGGGGAAATCAACGTTACACCAGGGGTAGAATGTCTTAAACGAGCAATGATTTTATCGACTTTAAAACCAGGTAGCTGACCACCTTCTCCTGGTTTTGCACCTTGGGAAATTTTGATTTGAATATCATCTGCATTCACTAAGTAGTTGGTTGTTACGCCAAACCTTCCCGATGCAACTTGTTTGATTGCGCTTCTTAAACTATCACCATTGGGTAATGGTTTATAACGAATGGGGTCTTCTCCTCCTTCTCCTGTATTCGACTTACCACCAATGCGGTTCATTGCAATGGCTAAGTTTGTATGGGTTTCCCACGAAATCGAACCAAAACTCATCGCACCTGTTTGGAATCTTTTTAGGATTTCTGTTTCTGGTTCTACTTCTTCTATGGGAATGGGATTTTCTGCAAAATCTAATTCGAATAGGCTTCGTAAAGTGATTTTATCGCGATGGCTTTCGTAAACATCTCGACTAAATTCTTTGTAGAGTTCATAATTGTTTGTTTGGGTAGAGTGCTGCAATTTAAATATTGTCATAGGTGTCCAGAGATGAGATTCAGAATATTTTCTCCAGTAATGAATTCCTCCTGGTTGTAGTTGTCCTGGAATTAGATTTTTATCGAATGCTTTTTTGTGTCGTCGAATTACTTCTTCTTCTAGCATTTCAAGACTCAATCCTTCTATATGGGTGGGAGTACCGGTAAAATAAAGGTTGACTAATTCAGAGTCTAATCCCACAGCTTCGAAGATTTGAGCACCACAATAGCTTTGTAACGTAGATATGCCCATTTTACTAAAGATTTTTAACAATCCTTTATGAATTGCTTTAATAAAATTCTTTCTTGCTTCTCTATAATCGTGGATATCAGCTAACTTTCCTTCCTTTGTTAAATCGTAGAGTGTTTCGAAAGCCAAATAGGGGTTAATAGCATTTGCACCATATCCAATCAAAAGTGCGAAATGGTGAACTTCGCGAGGTTCACCAGATTCAATGATGATACTTGTTTTAGTCCTAAGTCCAGCTCGAATCAAAAAATGGTGTACAGCAGATGTTGCAAGTAAACTCGGAATAGGAGCCATGTTATTAGCAACACCTCTATCGGAAAGAATAATGATATTGTATCCTTTTCGTACAGCTTCTGCTGCTTCGTCGCAGACTTGATCTAAACGATTTCTCATTCCATGTTTTTGTTCGGGATCGAAAAGAATATTGATGGTAATTGTTTTAAAATTTCCTGTTCGAATATTTCTAATTTTTTCTAGCTGATTGTTGGTAAGTATAGGATTTTTTAATTCAATTCTATGAGCATATTCTGGTTTTTCGTCTAATAGATTTCCTTCTGGTCCTAAATAACCAACCAAGTCCATTACAAGTTCTTCTCGAATAGGATCGATAGGAGGATTTGTTACTTGTGCGAACAATTGTTTAAAATATCGAAACAATGGTTGAGGTTCCGAAGATAATATCGCTAAAGAAACATCATCTCCCATAGCACCTACGGGTTCTTCGCCTTTTTCTGCCATGGGCTTCATAATAGTAGTTACATCTTCTGTTGTATAACCAAAGATTCGTTGTCTTTCTACGATGGTTTCGTGATCTGGTTGATGGACAAATGCTGGGTCGGGTAAATCATCGAGGCGAATCATAAATTTTTCGACCCATTCTTTGTATGGTGCCTGATGAACAATTTTTTGTTTAATCTCTTCATCATCTACAATTCTACCTTCGATCAAATCAATAAAAAACATCTTACCAGGTTGTAATCTTCCACTTTTTACGATTTTTTCTGGATCAACAGGAATAGTCCCTACCTCTGATGCCATTATTACTAAGTTGTCGTTTGTTACAAGATATCTTGCTGGTCTTAATCCATTTCTATCAAGAGTTGCACCAATGACATTTCCATCAGAAAATACAATTGCAGCTGGACCATCCCATGGTTCCATCAATGTTGCATGATACTCATAAAATGCTCTTTTGTAGTCGTCCATTTCGGGGTTTTTGGACCAGGCTTCTGGTATCATCATCATAATAGCGTGTGGTAGGCTTCTTCCGCCCATGTAGATAAGTTCAGCAACAGAATCAAAGGTAGCAGAATCACTTTGTCCTTCCATAATTATGGGAAGCATTCTTTTTAGATCTTTTCCATAATAAGGAGATTCCATTACCATTTGTCTTGCTGCCATCCAGTTGATGTTTCCTTTTAGTGTGTTGATTTCTCCGTTATGAGCAATCATTCTAAATGGCTGTGCTAAATCCCAAGTAGGAAATGTATTAGTAGAAAATCGCATGTGTATCATTGTATAGGCAGATTCCATATCGGGATCTGTAATATCGGGATAAAAATGGATCAATTGTTCTGCTTTTAACATTCCTTTGTAGTTGATGGTTTTACTAGAAAAAGAAGGAACGTAGTACTGACTTCTATCTAACTTTAATTCTGCGCGAATACGTCTATCAATAACCCTTCGAATTAAAAATAACTTTCTTTCGAAATCGTAGGAATTTTTTATCGATGCATCAGCTTCTATAAAGCCTTGCATAAAAAATGGCAATGTTTTTTTTGCTAATTCTCCACAATATTGTTCGTTTATGGGAACTTCTCTCCAACCTAAAAATCTTTGTCCTTCGTCTTCTACTACTTTTTCGATAATATTTTGAACTTTCTCTCGTAATGTTTTTTTTCGAGGCATGTAAAAAAAGCCCACAGCATAACGACCATAAGCAGGTAACTGAATACCAATAGGATCCAATACTTTTCTAAAAAATTTGTCAGGTATTTGAATTTGGATTCCTGCACCATCTCCGGTTTCTGGATCAGCACCAACTGCACCTCTATGTTCTATGCGCTTAATAATTTCTAAACCATAATCGATGATCTTTCGGGATTTTTTTCCAGTAAAATCAGCAACAAAACCTACACCACAAGAATCCTTGTGAAGTTCTGGATTGTATAAGCCAATTTGTTGGTTCATTCGCTCTAAGTCTTCTTTGGATATATGCATATTCGGTGCTCCTTTTCTAATTTTGATTCCTGACTCTAACGAAAGGACACAATTTAAATATTATAGAGAAAAACATTGTCAGGCTATGACCAAAAAAAAATTTTTATTTCTCTTGTAAATTAAGTAAAGTTTTTTTTATTCGTTGACTATATAAATTTAATAAAAAAGTTGCATTTTATCCAAGAGGATACATAATCTCTGAGGTGATTTTATCAATTTCTTTTAAGAGTTCTTTTTCTAACTTAACTTCCGATGCTTTTAGAATATCTGCAAGCTGATCAGAATGGGTTACTCCAAAAATTACTGACGCGATAAATTCTTTTTCTAAACACCACGCGATTGCAAGGGTCGTCAAAGAAAGATTGTATTGTTCTGCTAATGGTTTTAGTCGATTGACAGTTTCTAAACTCTTTTCGTTTAAGTATCGCTTAACTTGTTTTTTTTGTCTTTCTCCTAATTTTTTGTAATACATAAAACGGGCATTTTCGGGTGGGTTTTGTTGGTTATATTTACCTGTTAATACTCCGCCTGCTAAGGGAGAATAACAAATTAAACTTACTTGTTCTTTTAGTGCGATTTCTGATAATGCATCCTCGAACCTTCGGTTTAATATGCTATAATTGTTTTGAATCGTTTCGTATCTTATCAGGTTGTATTTTTCGCTTACTGCTATACTTTTCATCAATCCCCATGGTGTTTCGTTGGAACATCCTGCAATGCGGATTTTCCCTTGTTCTTTAAGTCTTGTTAATGCTTCGAGGATTTCTACATAATAAGATTCGTGATCTGCTTTGGGATCGGGCCAATGAATTTGGTATAAATCAATATAATCTGTGTTAAGACGTTTTAAACTTCCTTCGATTGCTTTAAAGATATGATGTTTATCGAGAACGCTCATCCCATTTCGAACAGGAGGAGTAAACCATCCATGAGGTGGACCACTTACTTTGGTTGCTAGAATTAATGCATCGCGTGGTTTATTTTTTATCCATCTTCCTAAGATTTCTTCTGTTTGGTGTACCCATTTTTCTTCGGGGGGAACAGGATAAATTTCTGCTGTATCGATAAAATTAATTCCAGAATCATATGCAATATCTAGAATTTTATGACTTTCTTTTTCGTCTGTAAAAGAACCAAAAGTCATTGTTCCAAGACATAAATGCGAAACAAAAATAGGACTTCTTCCTAATCGGTTGGGCTTCATAAAAGCGATAAAAATGCCTCTGATGTTTCTTGCAATGATTTTAAAGATTGTTTGATTAAAAGAATCTGATAATTTTTATTAAGCATATTTCCTTTCAATTTAAAATTTTCTTAAAAAAATGATTTTTATAATTGAATAAAAATTCAGTAAA
Source organism: Leptospiraceae bacterium (assembly GCA_026418015.1). Taxonomy (GTDB): domain Bacteria; phylum Spirochaetota; class Leptospiria; order Leptospirales; family Leptonemataceae; genus SKYB61. Next base: position 57,160 of record JAOACE010000005.1, read on the forward strand.
AAATTGACAACAATGTTGTTTATATTTTTGTTGTTATGTTATTGGGAGGAGGTATGAGTCATTTTACCAAATATCAAAAGCATATATTAAGAGAATTAACCTTTCGATTAGAAATTTTTACTCATATTGTTCCGGTTCCTGCAATTGTGTATTATGCAGCACTTGCAATCTTAACATTTAGCAAAAAGTATGCAGATTTTGCCATCATTACTTTAATGATTTCTGCTATTATTGCTGCTATTTTAATGCTTTTATTAGGTGTTGTTCTAAGGATTAATAAAATAAAAAAAATCTTTTCTATTACAGATAAACAAACTTTAAAATTAGAATTATTGCGATTACCTAAATTCGAATCGTTCGTCATAGGTTTTAGATGGGGATTAGGGGTTATTAGTGCTTATGGAATGATTATTGCTTCGTTTTTGTACAAATATGGTATTAAAGACCTTCCTGTTGATTTTTTGTTGATGATCATTCCTTTTTTAGGAGTGCCCATATTTCTAGCCATTATTCCCTTAGAAATGAGTAGTCATTATTTAATTGCAGAAAACATTATAAGAAAATACATCAAAAAATCTTTGTTAAGAGATATTGAACTTCCCACAGAAAAGCTTAAAGTCAATTATTTTATCAAGATCTTTCTCTATATCGTTTCGTTAGTAGGTATGCCCATGATTATTTTAGTATCTTTGATGAGTTTAACCTATTATTTTGGTAGTCAATTAACCAATCCTTTAATTCATTTTATTTTTTTATCTTTGATTTGTCTTTATCCTATCTTCCAGACTGCGTATTACATTGCAAAAAACCTAAACGAAGGAATCGCTCAAATTAAAGAATCCTTAGAAGAAATTTCCCAAGGTAATTTTAATACTAAGTCTGGTATTTTAACCTTTGATGAATTGGGAATGTTATCTCAGTTTACGAATAAAATTATTGTTCAATTAAAAGATATGTACGAATCTATCAAAACTTTAAACGAAAATCTGGAACAAATCGTAGAAATACGAACGTTAGAATTAAAAAACACATTAGAAGAAGTTCAAAAATTAAAACAACAGCAAGATGGAGATTATTATTTAACTTCTTTGCTAATAGAACCATTTATACAAAATCGCGTAGAAGAGGAATTTTTAAATCAATCCTTTGTGTATGATTTTATTCTAAAACAAAAAAAAGAATTTGTATTTCGCGATAAGCATAAACAAATTGGTGGAGATTTTTGTACATTTCGAAAAATTATCTTAAAAAATAAGCCTTATCTATTTTTTGTTAATGCAGATGCAATGGGTAAATCTATACAAGGTGCAGGAGGAGTTCTTATCTTAACATCTATCTTACAATCTGCGTTAGAAAGAAATGCACTTTTCGACGAGGAACAAAATGTTTTGCCCGAGTTATGGTTAAGACAATTGTTTATAGAAATGCAAAAAACTTTCGAGGTATTCCAAGGAAGTATGATGCTATCATTAATTATGGGATTAATCGATGTTCAAACCAATTCGCTTTATTTTATCAATGCTGAACATCCCTATCCGGCATTAATTCGCAACGATAAATTGAGGATTATTAAAGAAAAACATTTTCTAAGAAAAATTGGTACAACCATTACAGAAGGTAATTTATTTATCAATACCATTTACTTAAAAAAGAATGATATGTTTATTTGTGGTTCTGACGGAAAAGACGATATTGTTTACGACGATAAAATCAACGATGACGAAACACTATTTTTTCGGATTTTAGAAAAAAATCAAAAAAATCCTTTTAGAACAGTCGAATATTTATTTAATCATGCAATTATAAAGGATGATCTTTCTATTTTATGGATAGAAGCGAAAAAAAACAATCACTTAGAAAATAACTATTATTTTTATAAAAACCTAAAAGAAAAAATTAAAACTGAATATAAACAAAAAAAATATGAATCCTTGTATAGCTTATTAAAAAATTATTTATCAGATATTCCCTTAGATAGTCAATATATGTTTTTATACGCGAATGTTTGTTATAACATTGGAAATTACCAAGAAGCGAAAGAGATTATCGAAGCATTAAGACTGAGAAATCCCATCAATGCTTGGTATTTATATTTGAGTTCTAAAATATATAATAAACTAAACCTAAAAGAAAAAGCTTTAAAATATTATCAGAAAGCTATGGAATATGTAAACGACGAAAATTTAAAAACGAAGTTAGCACAAATTCGCAAAGAAATTATATTCAAATAAATTTATAATATTATTATATAAATTAAAAATTTCTTGCTTAATGAATCATATTCATTAAATAAAAATAATTATAAATTTTTAAAAAAATTATCTAAAAAATTCAATCAAAATAAGAATTTGGTTGACAAAAAAATATTGTTTTATAATATCGCATAATAGTTGTAATATAAACAAACATAATACAGGGTAAGGTGGAGAGATGTTAAAAGGAAGAGGGAGTTTCTACTCCAAGAAATTTCTTTGTGATATTGTTGAAAAATCCCAAATTTCAAAATCCCCTGATTATTTATACAAGATGTACTAATACATGTTTATAACATGTATTATAAAGTTTAAAAAACCTAAGTTTTTAGGAGGAAAAAAACATGATAGATAAACAAACACTGGAAGGTTATTGGAGAGAGACAAGGAAAAACATGATAATTATCCTTGTCATCTGGTTTGTGGCAGCTTATGTCACTGCGTTTTTTGGAGCAGAATTAAACAAGATCACCATAGGTGGGTTCCCATTAGCTTACTACTTCGGTGCCCAGGGATCTTTGATTATATTTGTAATTCTGAACTTCTACAACTCTAGATATCAAGATAATCTGGATAAAAAATATGGTGTAGCAGAGGAGGAATAGTATGTCAATGGATAGTTGGACAAAGCAGTTGACCAAGATGTATGGAATTTATACAATTGGTTTTTTTAGTGTAGTGATTATTTTAGGAATTTTAGAAGCTTTGGGATTAGAGCCTAAGTATATTGGTTATACCTATCTATTTGGTACAGTAGTACTTTATGCTACTATTGGTATTTTATCGAGGACACAAGTTCTTTCTGAGTATTATGTAGCTGGAAGACGCGTTCCTGCTGTATTTAACGGAATGGCAACAGCTGCGGACTGGATGAGTGCTGCATCTTTTATCAGTATGGCTGGTGCTTTATATTTACAAGGATATGATGGATTAGCGTTTATTATGGGATGGACAGGTGGCTATGTATTGTTGGCAGTTCTTATAGCACCGTTTATAAGAAAATTTGGTCAATATACAATTCCCGATTTTCTTGATGCTCGATATGGTGGTAAATTGCCTAGATTTATCGGTGTTATTAGTGCTGTAATTGTGTCTACTGCATATCTTATTGCTCAGGTTACTGGTGTGGGCATTATTACCAGTAGGTTTTTAGGATTAGAATACAATGTAGGGGTATTCGTAGGTCTTGCAGGTATATTGGTTTGTTCTTTCCTTGGTGGTATGCGTGCTGTAACTTGGACACAAGTTGCACAATATATTATTCTTATTATAGCATATTTAATTCCTGTGATTTCAATGTCTTATAAACAAACAGGTGTTCCTATACCACAACTTATGTATGGTCAAGCTCTACAAAATATAGAAAAAAGGCAAGCAGAACTAAAAGATGATCCTAAGGAAGTAGAAGTTCGAGAAATTTATAAGCAACGTGCAGAAAGTTTAAAACAAAAATTAGCTGGACTACCTGATAGTTGGAGTGCTGGAAAAGCAGAATTAGAACAAAAGCTCAATTCCTTACCAGCAGATGATCCCGAAAGAGCAAAAGTAGAAAAAGCCTTAAAATCTTATCCAACATCACCAGAAGATGCAAAAGAAAAATGGACAGCTCAAATGAATGCAGCTTTGGCAGCATCAAAACCACCTAAATCTTATGTTCAAACCCCCACAGATGCAAAAGGATTAGCAAACTTCCTTATTTTAACCTTTATATTGATGGTTGGTACGGCGGGATTGCCACACATTCTAATGCGTTTCTATACAACACCAACAGTTAAAGAAGCAAGAAGTTCTGCTGCATGGGCATTGTTGTTTATTTTCTTGCTATATTTTACAGCACCATCTTATGCAGCTTTCGCAAGAAACGAAATTTTAACCAATATTGTGGGACTTGCATATACGAATTTACCTGCTTGGGCAGCAAAATGGGCTGGAGTAGGTTTAATTAACATTACTGATATTAATGGTGATGGTATAATTCAATTTGCAGAAATTTCTATCCAAGCAGATGCTGTGGTTCTCGCAACACCAGAAATTGCAGGATTACCTTATGTTTTTGTTGGTTTGATCGCAGCTGGTGGTTTAGCAGCAGCACTTTCGACAGCAGATGGTTTATTGATTACAATTTCCAATGCAATTTCTCATGACCTCTATTACAAAATGATCAATCCAAATGTATCTCCATCTATGCGTGTAAAATTAGGAAAAGCATTGTTAATCATAGTTGCTTTGATTGCAGCATATTTAGCAACATTTAAGTTGGCGATTATCGTAGAACTTGTAGGTTGGGCATTCTCTCTTGCAGCAGCAACATTTTTCCCAGAAGTTGTGTTTGGAATTTGGGATAAGAGAATGAACAAAGCTGGTGCTATAGCGGGAATGACAGTAGGTTTAGCAGTTACTCTAATCTACCTAATTGGAAGTAGGTTCTATGGATTAGATTGGTTTGGTATTAAAACCATTTCTTCGGGAATCTTTGGCTTAATTGCAAATGTTGTAGTTGCTCTTGTGGTATCTCGATTAACACCTCCACCCGACGAAAAATTACAAGACTTTGTTGATCATTTAAGATATCCAAAAGGTGCAATTAAAGCAGGTGCGGAAGAATAATGTTGGAGTTAATCTTAAACTATACTCTTGCTTTTATCATGTGGCTCGTCATTGCACGAGCCATCATGTCTTTGTTTACAACAGATATGAATAATTTTATTTACGCAATGCTTTATAAATCAACAGAACCATTATATAGAGTTGCAAGGAATGTTTTTCCTAAGGGAACAACCTTTTTTATTTTAATTATAATAATCATTTTAAGAATCATCATTATAAAATTATTATAATCACTCTATATGGAAAATTTTTTCAGTCAGGTTTATCCATTTAATATATTACCAGAAGATGAGTTGAATTATTTATATAATAATATTATAAAAAAAAAATATAAAAAAGATGATATAATTTTTAAAGAATCAACAGAACCATTAGAGTATCTTTATATTATAGAGAAAGGGTCAGTCAGTCTAGAAGCAGATAACCAGATTATCGAAACCCTTAAAGAAGCAGATATATTTGGTTTTGTCTCGTTATTGGGAGATCAGCCTCCTACTTCCACTGCTCGAGTATTAGAAGAACCTACGATTGTTTGGTTAGTGCCAAAACAAGATTTTTTAAGACTTTGTAATGAATATAATGATTTTGCTCTCTATTTTACAAAAAAACTATCTAACAGAATATCGAAGTTTTCTACTTCACGTTCTTTTTTTGATGTTGAAGGTTTAATCGATGTTAAGATTAAAGATTTAAAATTAAAAGAACCATTAATTGTAGAACATAATAAAAACCTTTTAGATGCCATTAAACTTATGGCAGAGAAGGATTCTACTTATTGTATAATAAAAAGAGATGGTGATTATGGAATTATTACCGAAAGAGATGTGATCAAAAAGGTATTAGCAAAGGATTTAGATCCCAAAAAAATGACGGTGCAAGAGATTGCAACATTCCCAATCATAAAAATGTCATCTTCGGATTTGCTATTTAATGCACTACTTACAATGGCAAAACACAACATAAGAAAGCTTATAATTAGCGAAGGGGAACAAATTGTTGGTGTGCTTGACGATAGGACTATTATATCTCATCAGAGTAAAAATGTATTATTTCTTATAAAAGAGATCGATAAAGCAAAGTCTATTGAGGATCTATCTTATTTATATTCTATGATTCAAGATAGCTTAATAGAGATTTCTTCTCGCGGAATGGATCCAGAATATATGGGAAAATATATTTCCGAATTAAACGATTACTTTATGAAGAAGACAGCAAAGCTCACAGAAGCATTATTGGGAAAAAGCCCTTCCGATTATATGATTCTTGTAATAGGTTCAGAAGGAAGAAAAGAGCAAAGTCTAAAAACAGATCAAGACAATGTATTATTATACGAAAGTGACGAGAATAACTATTTCGAAAATTTTGCCAAAACCTATATAGATAATTTATTAAAAATTGGATTCCCTCCTTGTCCAGGGAATGTAATGATCAGCAATCCCTATTGGAGAAAAAGTAAATTAGATTGGTTTAAAGAAATCGAAAAATGGATGGAAAACCCAAAACCAGAAAATGTTTTAAATATCAGTATTTTTTTCGATTTTAGAATGGTTTTTGGTTCAGAATATCTTTACGAAGAATTAAAAGAATTTGTAAAAAAAAGTATAAAAACAAGTAAAACATTTCTTCCTTTTTTGGCATCGGAAGCAGTTAAGTTTAAACCACCATTGAATCTATTTAAACAATTAGTCGTAGAAAAATCTGGAGAAAACAGAGGCAAGATCGATATAAAAAAACATGGAATATTCCCAATTGTACAAGGTATTAGAGTATTATCGTTAGAAAACGAAATCTTCGAAACAAATACTTATGAACGCATTAAAATATTATCTACAAGAAATGTATTTGGCGAAAAATTCGCGAAGGATTTAGAAGATACATATAGATTTTTAATGAATATTAGGTTAAAATCTCAGGCAAATCAACTTTATTTAGGAAAAGAACCAAGTAATTTTATCGATCCAGAAACATTATCGAAAACAGAGCATAACCTTTTAAGGGATGCATTTAAGGTAATCGAAGAGTTCCAAGACTTTTTATACGAAAAATATAACCTAAGATATTTCGCTCAATAAAAAAATTAAATAAAAATTATAAAAATCTTAAATTATTCTTGATGATTAATTCTATTGATTAAGTTTGGTTTTATGAATTTATATTATTCCAATATTTTGAGAATTGTTTCCATCATTGCTGTTTTAATCATACATACTACTTATGCTTCGCAAAAACAATTTGCAGTAGATCTGAATTTATGGAGTTTTGATGCTTTCTTTGTCTTATTAAATCAACTTGCACGTTTTAGTGTACCAGTATTTGTGATTTTATCTGGTTATGGGCTTGCTTCTAAATACCATCAAAAAGAAATAAACCTAAAAGAATTTTATGTACAGCGTTTTTCGAAAATTGGCATACCTTTTTTATTTTGGACGATCCTTTTATTGCTAATTCGTCATTCGTTTATTATAGACGAAAAATTTTTCTATGATTTGATTTATTATTTGTTTGTAACTGGTGTTGATTATCATTTTTATTTTTTTATTATTATTCTGCAATGTTATCTAGTGTTTCCTTTTATTATTAAAATAAATAATAAAATATTTTTATTGATTTTGTTTATTTTACAATTATATAATTATAGCCCAACGGATAAAATTTTTGGATTTTTGGGGGTTTCTTATATTATCTTTCCTTCTACTTTTTTGTTCTCTTGGTTGTTTTATTTTTACTTAGGTATATTTCTAAAGCAAAACGAAGAGAAATTTAAACTCTTCCTAGCAAAATATCAATTTCTATTGGTTTCTATTTTATTAATAAGTTTTATTATGATGGTGTATGAATATTTATATTATTCTTTTAATCGAGTACCATTTTATAATTATGATCACTTCCATCGATATAGTGTATTATTTTACGCAGTCAGCTTTTTTATGCTTTTTTATTCTCTTACCATAAAGAAACCTTTATTTTCTTTTAGAGAAGATTTAGTTTCTAAAATATCGCATGTAACATTTGCAGTTTATATTTTTCATACACAGATTCTAAGAATCTTAGATATTTATCTTTTTTCTTTTGTTGCAATCAAAACTTTCTTGTTAATCTTAATTTCTTTTATTATTTTTATTTATATAAACAATTTTATAAATAAATTACAAGAAATATATTATAAAAATTATTTAATTAATATCATAAAGCAGCTTTTAGGTTTAATATAAAATTAAATACTATAAAATATAAAATTAAAACTTTTTTATTATAAAAATTTAATATTTGTTGACTATGAAATTACTAAAAATAAATTTATATTTAAGAGATAATAATCTTAAAAATGAGATCCAGTATCAATTGATACTGGAAAAAAAGACAGGAATGGATTTTTAAAAAATTATCAGATGAAGCAAAATACTTATCAGATTATGTTTTTTTAGTTGCAAAGATAAGCAGATTGATTTCTTTGGATTTTACCTTCCATTCCTGTCGAGAGGGCCCTTAGCTCAGTCGGTTAGAGCAGGAGACTCATAATCTCTTGGTCCCAGGTTCGAGTCCTGGAGGGCCCAAAGCTTTTAAAGCAAATCATATAAGACAGGAGTACAATATGTCCACAAAAACAATCGATTACGACAATCAAATTGTCCGATGGTGGGTTATTTCGGGTATTGTGTGGGGTCTTGCTGCGATGCTTTTTGGGGTAATCATTGCATTCCAAATGGTTTACCCAGCATTAAATTTTGGACCCTTCTTAACATTTGGAAGAATGAGACCAGTTCACACAAATGGGATTATTTTTGGGTTTACTTTAAGCTTGATTTTTGCTAGTATGTATTATGCATTCCCAAGGTTACTAAAAACAGAAATTTTTTCTAAAACCCTATCTAGAGTTCATTTCTGGTTATATCAACTTACCATTGTTGGTGCAGTTCTAACATTATTAGCAGGAAAAACCCAAAGTAAAGAATATCAAGAATTAGAATGGCCATTAGATCTTTTGATCGTTGTATGGTGGGTTATAATGGCAATCAATTTCTTTGGAACAATTTGGAAAAGACAAGAAAAAAGACTTTATGTTTCTATTTGGTTTTTTGCAGCAATGATTATTGGTATAGCAATGCTCTATATCGTTAACATGATGGCAATACCTGCTGGATTATGGAAATCATATTCGATTTATTCTGGTATAACAGATGCAAACATCCAATGGTGGTATGGTCATAATGCGGTGGCATTTGTTTTAACTTATCCTATTCTTGCAATGATGTATTTTTATTTACCAAAGCATACAAGATTACCCATTTTTAGTCATAGAATTTCTATTGTACATTTCTGGGGATTAATTTTTATTTATATGTGGGCTGGTCCTCATCATTTATTGTATTCTGCTGTTCCCAACTGGTTACAAACATTAGGAATGCTTTTTAGCTTAATGTTGATAGCGCCTTCTTGGGGTGGGATGTTGAATGGATTTATGACCTTGACCCAAGCAAAAGAAAAATTAAGAACAGATGCTACCTTGAAATTCATGTTAGTTGCAATTACCTTCTATGGCATGTCTACTTTCGAAGGTCCCATGATGTCTATTAGAAGTGTAAATGTGATCTCTCATAATACAGACTGGACAATTGGGCATGTACATGGTGGAGGATTAGGTTGGGTAGCAGGAATGTGTTTTGCTGCAATTTATTATCTAGTACCAAGATTATGGAACACCAAACTATACAGCGAAAAATTAGCTGAATTACATTTCTGGGTAGCAACGATAGGAATTTTATTGTATATTGTTTCTATGTGGGTTTCTGGTGTAACAGAAGGTTTAATGTGGAGAGCTGTTGACGAAACAGGTGCATTGATGTATCCAAACTGGGTAGAAATCGTTCAACAATTGGCACCATATAGATTAATTCGAGCAATTGGTGGTACATTGTTCTTAGGTGGTGCATTGATTATGGTTTATAACGTAGTAATGACGATTAAAAATGCAGGTGCTGGTTTCGAATACGTTGATCTCCGTGAAGGAATTAAAGCTGCTTAAAAATTACAGGAGGGATATATGAGTCATCATGAAAATCAAGATTTAAAATGGTACGAGAAGTTAAGCCATAAAATAGAAGACAAAATGCAATTTTTAGTATGGATTTTTGTTGCAGCACTAATCGGAGGATTGATAGAAATTCCTCCTTTCTTTTTAATGGGAGAGGTAAAAGGACCGGTATCTATAACCCCCTATAATGCATTAGAATTAGCGGGAAGAGACGTATACCAACAAGAAGGTTGTTTTTACTGCCATACCCAAATGATTCGTCCTTTTAAATGGGAAACAGATCGTTGGGATAGAAACAGAGAATATGGTCCTGAACCTTATTCCAAAGCTTATGAATATGTATACGAACATCCTTTCTTGTGGGGTTCTAAAAGAACAGGACCAGATCTATGGCACGAAAATAGTTTAAACAACAACGCAAGCTGGCATAAACAACATTTAATCAATCCACAAGAGACATCCCCTGGTTCTATCATGCCCGCATATGCTCATTTATTTAATACACCAGTGGATATTGAGCAAACCAAAGCAAACATGAATGCTCTTAGAAAAATTGGTGTTCCATATACAGACGAAGATATAGCCAAGGCAGACCAACTCCTACAAGGTAAGACACAAGGAGATGCATTAGTTGCATATCTATTAAAGTTAGGTAGAGATACAAAACAAAAATAGGATAACTTTATGGAAAACATTGATTGGGTTGGTATATACAAAGGATTAAGACTCCCAGTTTTGGGGGTTATTTTTCTAATTATTGTGTGGTATGTGTATAGACCTTCTAAAAAGAAGGAATTCGAAGATGTAAAATATACCATGTTTGATGACGACGATAAGTAATTTATAAAAGTTGTGGTGGAGAGGGTGGGTAGAAATTGGCAATGTGTACTCACATTGCCTTATAATATAAATGGAGGAATTTTATGAGTAATGAATACAGAGATGATGATTATGAAATTCAAGAAAATCGCGGTTGGTTACCTGGTTGGTGGATGTTGATTTTATATGGTACTATCATTTTTTCTATTGTGTTTGGGATTTATATGCATGGTATTGCAGGATGGTCCCAAGAACAACAGTATCAAGAAGAAGTAGCTCTATACAAAAAGTTACATCCAGAGGTTGCAGCTAAATTGAACGATGATGGTTCTAACCCATTTAGAGGCGATGCAAAAGCCATCCAAGAAGGCGAAAAACATTACAATACATATTGTGCTGCATGCCATAACAAAGATATGTCTGGTCTCGTAGGACCCAATCTTAAAGACGATAAATGGCTACATGGAAATACCGACGAAGAAATTTTTAATGTTATTATGAATGGTGTTTCTGCGGAAAATCTAAAACAAAATCCCCCAAAAGGACCCATGCCAGCACATAAAGATAGTTTAGGAGCAAAAAAAGTATTAGAAGTAATGGCTTATATTGCAAGTAAAAATCCAACACTTCTTCCTACAAAAAAATAATCATGGTATCAAGGTTTCGAGGTTTTTTATAGCCTCGAAACCTTTTTTGTTTTTATATTAAATAAGTCAATTTTTAGTTAAGGAGTCTTTTATGGTAATCTCTCGTCCCATTCAAGGTAAGCATAGAAAGATTAAGGATCGCATTAATATCATATTGTTTGCGATTTTTTTGATTACCCCTTTTATTCGTTTTGGAGGAAAACCATTAGTTCTGTTAGATATTCCAGCCAGAAAATTCTATATTTTTGGATTAGTAATTTGGCCTCAAGAATTGTATTTTTTGCATATTATATTATTATTTTTAGGTTTTAGTTTATTCTTTTGGACAGCATTAGCAGGTCGTTTATGGTGTGGTTATGCTTGTCCCCAAACACTTTTTACAGAAGCATATAATTGGATAGCGCGAAAAGTTACAAAAGATCGTTTTGGTAAGCCATCGATGAAAAAATCCGATTGGGCAGTTGTTTATGTAGTTTGGTTCTTTATGTCTGTCTTTTTTTCTCTCGTTTTTTTGAGCTATTTTAAACCTTACGAAGAAACAATAAAACAAATCATCAACTTAGAATTTTTTGTACCTACAACTTTTATTCCAGAGAATTGGGTGATTTTTACAGTTTTGTCAACTGGAGCTGCTTTTTTTAATATGGCTTATTTTCGCGAAAATCTATGTAGATTGGTTTGTCCTTATGGACGCTTTCAGGTTGCATTATTAGATCGATTTTCTCCTATTGTAACTTATGATGTAAAAAGAGGCGAACCACGCAAAAAACCTAACGAAAAAGTTGGTCAACATAAAGGTGATTGTATCGATTGTAAACTTTGTGTATTGGTTTGTCCAACAGGAATCGATATAAGAGATGGATTACAAGTTGGATGTTTGCATTGTGGTTTATGTGTGGATGCATGTACAAATGTTATGTCGAAATTCAACAAAGAAACCTTGATTTCTTATAAGACGATGGAACAAATTGATAATCCAAACAGTAAAATTAAATATTTTAGACCAAGAACTGTAATTTATGGAACAATTTTGACTGTCTTGCTGTTTGTTTTTAGTTATCTACTTATTACAAGGGTTCCAATTTATACATCTGTTTTAAGAGATAAAGCTATATCTAATGTTTATATTCCAAATCAAGGTTGGAGAAATGGATACGAAGTTCATATAGGAAATTTATCTTTTAATCCGTTAGATGCAGAAATAGAAGTTCAAAGTAATTATAAATTTAATATACTTACAGAATCTAAGGAAATCAACATCAAACCAGAAGGATACGAGAAAGTAAGAATTATTTTAGAATATCCCGAAGTAGAAGGTAAACCACAAGGTTATTCTGTTCCCATCACATTCGTAATAAAAGACAAAAATAACCCAAAACATGTAAAAGTAGTAAAAAGCTTCTTTACATTTCCTGTAAGTTGAGGTAGTTATGACAAAAAATATTCAAACTAAACATCAAATACATCCATCGGTAAAAAGAATCTTTTATATTATTGGGGGATTCTTTGTAATTTTTTTTGTAGCAGTGGGTTATACGATTTATATAGCTCAAAAAAATTTCGAGCCAGTTATGGATCAACGTTATTACGAAAAAGGACTAAACTACGAACAACGAAAACACGAATTCGAAAAATCCAAAGAAAAAAACTGGCAAGCATCGATTAATATTTTAGATAGAGATTCTATCAAAAAGGATTTTCTTTTAGAAGTGCGATTGAACAATAGCAACTTAAAAGATTTTTTTTCTGATCCCGAAAGAAATGTTGTAGATCTAAAAATAAGTTATCCAGCTACAATGAAGGGTTCTTATGAATTTCAATTTGTAGAAAAGGAGTTTAAAGTTAAAAACAATTATATTGTTCTAGAAAAACAATTGCAAATTCCTGTTGCTGGTTTTTATGAATTTCGTATCGAAGTAAGACCAGAAAAGGATGCAGCGATGTTCTTTTCTAAAAAAATTTTTGTGGAGTAAGCTATGGATGCATTATATTTAACTATACCATTAGCAACCATATTAGCGCTGATTTTTTTAGGACTTTTTTTCTGGTCAGTTAAAACCAAGCAATATGATGACCCAGATTATATAGCTCGTAAAATGATTCTCGACGACGAAGATGATGTAGATAAGAATATTCAGTAAAAACTATGGATTATTTGCTATCAGAGGAGTTAGAAAAAAAATATAAAAAATTTTATCGATTATCAAAAGCAGATTTAAGAGTAATTCCAGGGGGGAAATTAAATCGAGAAGAAAAACAAAAAAAATTCTTACGATGGTTATTTTATATTTTCGTTTATTGTTTTTTTGTATCAGCTCTATTTTTTATTTTCGGATTGTATATTAAACTACTTAGATAAAAGGATATTCGATGTCTACGAAATTTGAAGTAAAACAAAAGATAACGTGCTTTCATTGTGGCGATGTAGTAAGAACAGATAAATATATCTTACACGAAAATGGAGAAGAATTGCATTTTTGTTGCAATGGCTGCTACCAAGCTTATCAGTTAATCAACGATTATGGCTTGGGTTCTTATTACAAAAATCGAGAAGATTTTGGAGAAAAACCGACAGAAAATTATGAGCTTTCTGTCTTCGAAGTCATAGATCAAAAAATTCCTCTTGTAAAAAAAGAGAATCAAACATACAAAGAAAAATCCTTTTATATTTTTGGCTTACATTGTGCTTCTTGTGTGTGGTTAAACGAAAAAGTGCTATCTCAGTTGAAAGGTGTAATAGAAGTGCGAGTGAATTTTTCTAACAATAGAGTTTATCTTAAATGGAACCCAGAATTGATCTCTTTAAAAGAAATAGCGGAACAAACTTATCGAATCGGGTATAAAATTCAGTTTATTGACGAAAATATAGAAAAATCATTTAAGAATAAAAGTGATAGTTTGTTAAAAAAGATGGCGGTTGCTGGTTTTTTTACTGGCAACAATATGATGATCAGCATGGCTTTGTATGCTGGTTATTTTGATTACATCGAACCTGCCATGAAGCAGTTTTTTCATTTTTTTAGTTTTCTTTTTGCTACGCCTGTTTTAATTTATAGTGCATCAGAATTTTTTCGTAATTCTTATTATTCTTTAAAGCATAAAGTCCTTAGCATGGATATTCTTACTGCAACTGGAATCAGTTTAGCATATTTTTATAGTGTATGGGTTACTTTTAGCTTTCAAATCAACCACGAAGTGTATTTTGATGCTGTTTGTTTTGTTGTATTTGCCATATTAACTGGTAGGTTTATAGAAAGTCGCTTAAAATTAAAGACTTATTATTACATAACGAATTTAGGTTCCATTATTCCTAGTTTTGTGCGAAAACTTAAAGACGAAGATTCTATTCGCTTGCAAAGTATAAACGAAAATCATTACCATTACGAAGAGATTGATTTGATTCAAGTGAACGATATAGTTGTCGTTTTCCCCGAAGAAATTGTTCCTTTGGATGGTTTATTGTTGAACGATGTAATCGAAGTAGACGAAGCTTCCATTACAGGAGAATATACACCAGTTGTAAAAAAAACGAATGATTTTATCGTTTCTGGTTCGAAGAATGTTTCGAGTCAAACATTGTTTTTAAGAGTTGTCAAAACTAAAAACGAAAGTACAATTTCGGAAATTATCAAATTATCCGAAAGTTCATTAAAAGAAAAGTCCAAAGCAGAAACCATCGCGAATAAAACTGCCAATATCTTTATTTTTTTTGTTTTAGTTCTTTCTATCATTACATTTGTCTATTGGTATTTTTATAAAAATCAATTAGAAAGTGCCATTCTTAATACTTTATCGTTGCTTATTGTTGCTTGTCCTTGTGCGTTGAGCTTATCAATTCCCACAGCTTTTGTTGTGGCAATACAAAAACTTTTTTCTAATGGTTGTTTGTTTAAAACCACTAATGCAATAGAATTGCTTTCTAAAACAAAAAATATTGCTTTTGACAAAACAGGTACATTAACACAAGGAAAATTAGAAGTCGAAAAGGTTTATTCTTTTGTTCCGAAAGAAAAATTAAATCAACTTATAAATATTTTTAATAGAGTTCAAAGAGAATTGATGATACAGCATCCTATCACTAAGGCATTTTTTAAGCTAGAAAACCAGTTGTTAAGCGAAATATCCATCGAAGAAATCAACACAAAAAAAATCGATATTGAGCTTTTGTTTAACGATAACCTAAGAGGAGATTATATTGCAGGAAAAGGTGTTGTAATTGCTATTGATGATAAAAAAAGTCTTTTTTTAGGTTCCAAGGAATTTATAGAAAATTTATCAAATGAATTTATAAAACAAATCATCTTACCAGGTAGGTTAATGATTTATTTAGGAATAAAACAAAGTCAAACCACAGAAATTCTTGCAGTATTTTTGTTAAGAGATTCCATCAGAAATAATGCAAAAGAAGTATTAAATACGTTAAACCAAAAATATAACACATTTCTTTTAACTGGCGATACAGAAGAAAATGCAAAATACATCCAGAACGAATTAAAATTAAAAGAAATCTATTATTCATTAAAACCAGAGGAAAAAGCAAAAGTTATTCAAAACTTACAAAAAAGTGGAATTACCATTATGGTAGGGGATGGTATAAACGATACTGTGGCATTAAATCAAGCTGATGTGGGAATATCTTTTGCCGATGCAAGTAAGTTAGCTATGTATTCTTCTGATATTTTATTGTTAAACCCCAATTTAGAATATATCAATTATATCTTAAATTTTTCTAAACAAGTTATTAAAAAAATAAAACAAAATTTAATTATATCTTTTCTTTATAATATTCTATTACTACCTTTGGCATTTATCGGATTTCTAAATCCTTTTATTGGTTCTGTCTTTATGTCTTTAAGTTCAATTACCGTTGTTTTAAATTCTTTAACGTTAATTAAATATAATAAATAGTTTTTATCCACTTAGTTTGGTAATTGCTAAAAACATACCTAATATGGTGTTTAGTTCGTTTTCGAGTTGTTTTTTTTGTTTTGTTAACTCTTCGATACTTTGAGGTTGTTCTTTGGAACGAAGACTGATGTAGATCTTTACTTTTGGTTCTGTTCCCGATGGCCTGATTGTTAGGAGTCCTTCTGGTTCTAATTCGTATTGTAAAACATCGGATTTAGGTAGAATCTTAAAGTATTCTTTATCATCTTGGTTATTGATGGTTTGATTTTGATAATCATAAACTTTTACAATCTTTCTTTCGCCTAATTCTTTTCCAACAAGGTTGCTAGAACGTAGTCGAGAAATGGTTTCCTTCATTCTTTGGAGTCCATCAAGACCTTTCATTGTGATGGATTTTAAGTCTTCTAAGTATAAACCATATTTTAGATAGATTTCGTTTAGATAGTCTAATAGGTTTCCTTTTTCTTTTGCAATAGTACATAGCAACAGAGAAGATGATAGAGAATCTTTATCGCGAACAAAATTGATGGGTAAATATCCGTAGGATTCTTCTCCACCAAATAGATAGATATCGTTTTTAGAATTGTAGATATCTTTATTTTCTTCGATCCAACGCATTTGTTCTGCAATATATTTAAACCCTGTTAAAACATCGCGAATGTAAACACCATTTTTTCTGGCGATTTCTCGTTGAAGATTGGTTGTAACTATGGTTTTAAACACAAAATAACGTTTATTTGCTTCTTTGGGTAGGTTTTCGCACAAATATGCTAATAGAATGCTTCCTGTTTGGTTGCCATTGATGAGCACATATTCCCCATTATGATTTTTTATACCAGCACCCATGCGATCTGCATCTGGGTCAGTTGCAATAAATAAATCTGCACCTACTTTTTCTGCTAATTCTTTACACATTTCGAGGGCTTCTGGTTCTTCGGGGTTTGGATAATCTACGGTGGGAAATTCTCCGTTTGGTTCGAGTTGCTCTTTTACAGGTATTACTTCTATGTGATATTTTTCTAATAGACCAGGAAGCCATTTTCCTGCTGTTCCATGTAGAGGCGAAAACACAACTTTTAATGGTTGGTTGATTTTTTTTGCGAAGAATACATGATCAAATTCCTTGTAATAAGATGATTTAATGTTTTCTCCAATGTATTCGACATTTTTTTTAAAGATGGGATCGTTTTTATCGACAAAAGGGATGTTCCAATCTTGAATTTGATCGATTTCTTGTTCGATTGCTTTTTGAACATCCCCAACGATCTGAGAACCATCTTCTTGGTATACCTTATATCCATTGTATTCTGGTGGGTTATGACTTGCTGTTAAGACAATTCCACCTTGTGCTTTTAATTTTCGTATTGCATAAGATAGGATTGGAGTAGGGGTAACTTGATCGAAGAGATAGACTTTGATATTTTTTCCAGCTAATATACCAGCAGTAATTTCTGCAAAATCGGTGCTTCTTCTTCGCGAATCATAAGCGATTACAACCGAAGGATTTTTGTATTTTTTTAGTAAATAATGAGCAAACCCTAAGGTAGTCTTCCCGACTGTATATTCGTTCATTCTACCAGAGCCATTACCGATAACGCCGCGAAGACCACCAGTACCAAATTTGAGCTCTGTCATGTATGCGAAAACATCCTCGGAACGATCCCCTTGAATATAACGGTTATAAATCTTTGCAGCCTCTTCGCGAATTTCTAAAGGGAAATAAGGACTACACCAATCTAAGATTCTTTTTTTTATGATTACATCTTCCATAATATCAATAATTCAAAATGAAATCCTAAAATCAAGAGAAAAAATCTCTATATGTGGGTATAAATTTTCGAAAGATAATGATTATCCAAAACACCCTAAAATCTGCAAGAGAATTCTGGGGGAAAACGATTATTGAAAACGAGCAATGCAGAAATTGGGATTGCCTCCGTTAGAGCAAGTAC
Organism: Leptospiraceae bacterium; assembly: GCA_026418015.1. Classification (GTDB taxonomy): domain Bacteria; phylum Spirochaetota; class Leptospiria; order Leptospirales; family Leptonemataceae; genus SKYB61. The sequence goes on from JAOACE010000005.1 coordinate 75,377, forward strand.
CACCGAGTAAGATTTTTCCGTCAGGTTGGATTGCAAGAGAATATGCATAATCATCAAATGAACCGATGTCTTGTATTACTTTACCGCCAGTTCCAAAATTTGTATCCAAAGTACCATTAGAATTAAAACGAGCGATGCAGAAATCGTTATAAAATCCATCATAGCAATAACCACCGAGCAAGATTTTTCCATCGGGTTGGATTGCAAGAGATTGTCCATAATCAGAAGATGAACCGATAGGTTGTATTACTTTCCCACTACTTCCAAAAGTTGTATCGATAGTGCCATTGGAATTAAAACGAGCGATGCAGAAATCTTCATTACTTCCATTATTATAAAAACCACCGAGTAAGATTTTTCCATCGGGTTGGATTGCAAGAGATATTCCCTGTTCATTCGATGAACCGATGTCTTGTATTACTTTACCGCCAGTTCCAAAATTTGTATCCAAAGTACCATTAGAATTAAAACGAGCGATGCAGAAATCTTCATTACTTCCATTAATGCAAAAACCACCGAGTAAGATTTTTCCATCGGGTTGGATTGCAAGAGATTGTCCAATATCATCAGATGAACCGATAGGTTGTATTACCTTCCCACTAGTTCCAAAAGTAGTATCGAGAGTGCCATTGGAATTAAAACGAGCGATGCAAAAATCCCAATTGCTTGTGTAGCAACGACCACCGAGTAAGATTTTTCCATCGGGTTGGATTGCAAGAGAATATCCCCAATCATAAGGTGAACCGATGTCTTGTATTACTATCCCATTACTTCCAAAAGTAGTATCGAGAGTGCCGTTAGAATTAAAACGAGTGATGCAGAAATCAAAGTAGCCTGTGCTTATGTTAAAGCAAAAACCACCGAGTAAGATTTTTCCATCGGATTGGATTGCAAGAGAATATACAATATCAAAAAATGAACTGATGGGTTGTATTATAGAACCATTAGGAGAATTAAAACTAGTGTCGAGCACACCAATTGCTGGTGTAAAGGTCGGACCGCCACTGCCACTATCAGTAGACGCAATAGAAGAGTTATCGATTAACGGCAAAAGCAAAAATGGCTTCTTCTTTTTGTGGCAAGCTGTAAAAACAAATACCATTGCAATAATCATTATCATTATTTTTCTTAAAGGCTTACTTTGAATATTTTTTTGTTTATTCCCTTGGTTTTGCTTCATAGGATATTTCCTCAATTATTTACTCCATAAAAGTTTTATTTAACAATACATTTATACAAAAAACTCAATAACGTCATACCATTTTTTTTTATTTACAATAAAATTATGATTTTAAATTAATTGTTTTTTGTATTAAAATTGATAGATGAATCATAAAATCAAGAGAAAAAATCAACTAACCCCTAAAGGGTAGATTCCCTTTGGGTTAGACTTTTGCTTTTTCGCGTTCTTTGAGTTTGATTTGATCGTCTTCTATGGTTAGTATGTATTGTTTTTCTGTATCGTATTGACCTTCGAGGATCACTCTTGCAAGGTAATTACCTACTTCTTTTTGGATAAGGCGTTTTAGTGGTCTTGCACCAAATTGTGGATCATAGCCGCGTTTTGCTAACCATTCTAACAGGGATTTAGAAAATACTAAGTTTAGACCTTTTTCTTTTGCTCTTTGACTTAATAGGTTCAATTGGATTTTTACGATATCCAACAATACATCTTCTGTTATGGGGTTGAACATAATCACTTCGTCAATTCTATTCAAGAATTCTGGTCTAAAAAATCGGAGTAATTCTTGGTTTACGAGTCTTTCTTTCTCTTCGCCTGTCAATGTTTGATCCATTAAATAATGGCTTCCTAAGTTCGATGTCATGATGATCAAAGTGTTTTTAAAATCGACCGTTCTTCCTTTGGAATCTGTTAAGCGACCATCGTCGAATATTTGCAAAAAGATGTTAAATACTTCGGGATGTGCTTTTTCTACTTCGTCGAAGAGAATCACTTGATAAGGTCTTCTTCTTACTGCTTCTGTTAGTTGACCACCTTCTTCGTATCCCACATATCCTGGTGGAGCTCCAATCAATCGCGCTACTGCATGTTTTTCCATGTATTCAGACATATCGAATCGAAGTAATGCATGTTCATCGTCGAATAAAAATCTTGCTAATGCCTTCGCTGTTTCGGTTTTACCTACACCTGTTGGACCTAAGAATAAAAATACCCCCATTGGTCTATTAGGTTCAGAAAGGCCTGAACGATTTCTTAAAATAGCATCGGAAACTGCCTTTAACGCGTGATCTTGACCAATCACTTGTTTTTTTAATTCGTCATACATATGGAGCAATTTATCTTTTTCGCTTTGGAGCATTTTTGCAACAGGTATTCCTGTCCATCTGCTTACTATAAGAGCAATGTCTTCTTCGGTTACTTCTTCTTTAAGATATTTTTTTTCTGCGGATTCGATTTGTTTTTCTAATTCTTGAAGTTGTCTTTCTAATTGAGCAATTTGTCCATAACGAATTTCTGCAACTTTATTGTAATTTCCGATTCTTTCGTATTCTTTTTCTTTTATTCTAAGTTGATCGATTTGTTCGCGAATAGCTTTTGCTTTTTCTACTATTTCTCTTTCGCTTTCCCATATTCCTTTTTTTTGTCTAAATTCTTCTTCGAGGTTTGCTAGTTCTTGTTCTAATTCTTGTAGTCTTTGTTGAGATGCTTTATCTTTTTCTCTTTTTAGAGCTTCTCTTTCTATTTTTAAAGATTGAATCTTTTTAGAGATTTTATCTAGGTCTTCTGGTAGAGAATCGAGTTCAATGCGCATTTTACTCATCGCTTCGTCGATTAAGTCTACTGCTTTATCGGGCAAAAATCTGTCTCGAATGTATCGATCCGAAAGTTTCGCAGCAGCAATGATTGCACCATCTGTGAGTCTTATTCCATGGTGTAACTCATAACGACTTTTTAGCCCTCGTAGAATTGTGATGGTTTCTTCTACTGTGGGTTCTTTTACATATACGGGTTGGAACCTTCTTTCTAATGCTTGATCTTTTTCTATATATTTTTGGTATTCTTTAAGAGTGGTTGCTCCAATGCATCGTAATTCTCCTCTTGCTAAAGCTGGTTTAATCATATTCGCAGCATCCATTGCACCTTCTGCTGCACCAGCTCCCACAATTGTATGAATTTCGTCGATAAATAAAACAATCCTTCCTTCGGAACGAATGACTTCGTCGAGAAGTGCTTTTAATCGATCTTCGAATTCGCCTCTATATTTCGCGCCTGCAATCATACTACCTAAGTCGAGCGCCCAGATTTCTTTGTCTTTTAATGTATCGGGAACTTCGCCAGAAACGATTTTACCTGCTAATCCTTCGACAATAGCTGTTTTACCTACGCCAGGTTCTCCGATTAAGATGGGATTGTTTTTTGTCCTTCGCGTCAATACTTGCATGATTCTTCGAATTTCTTCGTCTCGACCAATTACGGGATCGAGTTTTCCTTTTCGCGCAAGTTCGTTAAGATTTTTTGCATATTTAGAAAGAGCATCCATACTATCTTCGGGGTTATCGGAGGTTATAGGTCTATCGCCGCGTAAATCTTTGATTACTTGAAGAATACCATCTCTCGTTAATCCTAAGTTTTCGAGTTCTCTTGCGAGTTTATATCGATTTTCTAAATAGGCTAATATTACATGTTCGGTAGAGAGATACAAATCTCCTTTGTTTGTCATGATTTTTTCTGCTTTTTGGAGAAGGTTAACAAAATTCGATGATGGTCTTACTTCGTAATCACCTTGAACTTTGGGCAATGTATTGATACTATTTTCGAATAATTTTAAGACTGTTTCTTTAGAAATGTTTAATTTGGATAATAACATTTCTCCGATTCCATTTTTTTGAGAAAATATTTCGTACATTAAATGTTCTGGTGTAACTTCTGCATTTTGTTTTTCTTTTGCTAAGTTTTGGGAATTCTGAATTGCTTGTGCAAGCATTGTGGTAATTTTATCTAACTTCATAACTATCTCCTTAGTTTGTAAAATTTAATATTTTTAATATTGCAATTCTTTCATTTATTTGAAAATGATTCTCATTATTAACTATTTTTTTAATCCTAAAATGATTAGGAAATTTTTATTTACAATTTAAGCAAAATATATACCAAAAAATATTTACTTAAAATATAAGTAAATAAAAAAAAGAAAAGTTAAAACAATAAAAATGTCAAAAGTAAGTATGTAATTAATTTTATCGAATTAATAAATTAAATATATAAAAATCTTTAATCGTAATTGACATATAAACTAAACAAAAAAAACATGCCTATTAAATTAAAAATAATTCCAAACCAAGGTCATTAGTATGAATGCTTTAAAACGAATCATCCAAAAACATGGTGGAAAACTAACACTTATAATATTAACCATAGGTTTTATCTATTATCTCTATGGAGTTAACCCAAAGTACCAAGGATATGCACCAGATCAACCCATTCCTTTTAGTCACAAGATTCACGCTGGAGAAGTAGGAATTGATTGTAAATTTTGTCATTATACCGTAGAACGTTCGAATCATTCTAGCGTTCCTGATCTAAATACATGTATGAAGTGTCATAGTCAGATTGCTGGCGATAGTCCAGATATACAATTTTTAAGAAAATCTTACGAAGCAGGAATTCCTATTCGATGGAATAAAGTACACGATTTACCCGACCATGCTCATTTTAGTCATAAAGCTCATATTGCAAGAGGTTTTGATTGTCAAACTTGTCATGGTCCAGTAGAGACAATGGACAAAGTGCAAGTCCATTCTCCATTTAACATGGGTTGGTGTGTTAATTGCCACAGACAATACACCGAAGAAGAAAAACCAGCAGGTAAAAACAACGCTATTGGAACAACAACCTGCGGAACTTGTCATTATTAAAATTAAATCAATCAATAAGGGAATAAAACTATGAAGGAAACCAAAAAATATTGGCAATCATTAGAAGAACGTTCACAAACTACCATAGAAAATTGGAAAACACCAGAGTTCGAATACACACTTAACGAAATGATCGAATACGCGAAAAATAAAAAAATCACAAGAAAAGATTTCGTTAAGTTTATGGGTGCTTCTGCTATCATGTTGCAGGCAGCATGTCGAAGACCAACAGAACAAATCGTTCCAGCTGTGATTCAAGCACCTGAATATACACCAGGAGAAAAACTCTATTATGCCTCTGCAACACCAGAAGGAACAGGCATTGTAATTCATGTTCGAGAAGGACGTCCTATTAAAATTGCAGGAAACCCAGAACATCCTCTAACAAAAGGGGGAGTATCTGCAAGCGAAGTAGCGGATTTGTTAGATTTATATGATCCCGATCGATTAAGATATCCCGTAGTCATCGAAGAGGGAAGAAAAAAGAAAGTTAAAAGAGATGATGTAATTTCTCAGATTCAAAGTAAAATTGGTCAGGGGAATTATGTGTTGATTACTAGTCCCATCCAAAGCCCATCTACGAAAAAAATCATCAATGCATTCTTAAAACAATTTCCTAACGGTAAGCATGTTGAGTTTAGACCAGATCCTTCTTTAAGACAAATTCGCGAAGGTCAAAAGTCCTGTTATGGACAAGAAGTGATTCCTTTGTATCGATTCGATAAGGCAAACTTAGTTGTAGCAATAGAAAGCGATTTTCTTGGAACTCTACCTGGAAATGTAATCTATACGCGAGCTTATACAGAGAAAAGAAACCTCAACTATAAACAAAAGGGATACAACACATTGATTGTGTTTGAATCCATGTATACTGTAACTGGTTCTAATGCAGATCATCGATATCCCATTAAACCTGGTGATGCTTCTATTGTTGCATTAGCAATTGCAGCAGAATTAAACAACAATTTAAAAATTGGTCCTTATGCAAATAACAACGATGTTGTCAGTTTATTAAGTGGTTATTTACCAGAAAAGGTTGAATCGATCATTGGTGTGCCAGCTAATGCAATTAAATCTGTTGCAAATCAGTTGGCTAAACAAGCAGGAAAATCGATTGTTATTTCTGGTTCTCCTTTAACAGCAGATGGCACAAACAATACTCAGATTGCTGTGAACTTAATTAATTCTATATTAGAAAACGATGGAAAAACCGTAGATTATCAAAATTCTCTCCAATTATCTGCGGGAAGTTCTGATCAAGAAATCCTAAGCATTATAGAACAAATCAAAAGTGGAAAAATCAAGACCGTACTATTAGCAAACGCGAATTTGGTTTATCATTTACCACCAGCATCAGGAATCGAAGAAGCACTCAAAAAAGCGGATTATGTGGTTTCTTTTAGCGATAGAATTGATGAAACTGGTTGGTTATCGAAAGCAGTATTACCTTTATCTCATTATTTAGAATCTTGGGGCGATGTAGAAGTAGTGAAGGGAATTTATTCTGTCATACAGCCTACGATTCGACCTTTATACGATACATTATCTCTCGAAGATTATTTAATTCAAATCGCTTATGGTAGTTTAGAAGGGGTAGAAAACTTTCATCAATTGATTAAAAAAGAATGGTCTAAATTTAACAATAAAAACTTTACAAAATTCTGGATAGAAGTGCTACAAGCAGGATATTACTCCGAATCCAAGCTACAAACAAACGATAAACCTAGAAATTTTAACGTAGCAGCTATAAAAAATTTTCCCAAAGAACCCAAAGCAAATTCTGGTTTTAGAGTAGGATTGTTTTATAATGTATCTGTACTTGATGGAAAGGGTGCAAACAATGCATACAGACAAGAAATGCCCGATCCAGTGACAAAAATTGTTTGGACAAATTATGCAGCAATTCTTCCCGAGACAGCAAGAAAACTAAAACTCAAGCAAGGTTCTATTGTAGAAATTAAAACAAAAGAAGGTATTGTAAGATTACCATTACAATTACAACCAGGAATTCATCCCGATGCTATTTTGATCCCATTAGGATATGGTAGGACTTCAGCTGGAAAAGTGGCAAATAATGTAGGCGATAACGGATTAAAGATCGCTCGCATCGCAGAAGATTCAATTCAATTGGCTGCATTAGAAACAGAAAAACATGGCGAACTACCATTTAAATTAACAGGTGAAAGAGTTACTTTGCCATGTACACAAGTAGTATATCGTTCTGGAAGAAATACAGAAGATAGAGCCTTCTTTGCTCCTGGAACATTACCGAATGCACCTTATGATGGTTCATCACAATACGATAGAAATATTGTTCTAGAAACAACCTACAAAGATTTCAATAAAGGTTGGAAAGCTCCAAAACAAACCATCGAATATCCCGAAAATGCCGCTTTAATGCCAGAATGGAAATATGATGGTATTCGTTGGCATATGGTGATCGATTTAAACCTATGTACTGGATGCGGTGCATGTGTAACAAGCTGTAATATAGAAAACAACATACCAACTGTTGGACCAGAAGAAGTAGCAAAAGGTAGAGAAATGCATTGGATGCGTATCGATAGATATTATTCTGGTGATGAGAAAAATCCTGAGGTTGTTCATCAACCCATGTTGTGTCAACACTGCGAAAATGCACCATGCGAAAATGTATGTCCATTTGCTGCAACCTCTCATAGTGATGAAGGTCTAAACGTAATTGCCTACAATAGATGTGTAGGTACAAGATACTGTGCGAACAACTGTCCTTATAAAGTAAGACGATTCAACTGGTTCGAAAATTGGGATTACATGGAAGGTGCAGTAAGAAAGCTTCGAGATCCTCAACAATTAGCGTTGAATCCCGATGTGACAGTAAGACGAAGAGGAGTAATAGAAAAATGTACTTTCTGTATACAGCGATTGAATAAAGCAAAATTAGATGCAAAAATCAAAGGATTAAAACATGTAGTTGATGGAAGTGTTAAAACTGCATGTCAAGAGGTATGTCCAGCTAATGCAATCTATTTTGGAGATATCAACGATCCAAATTCCGAAGTATCACGATTAGTCAAAAATGGACGTGGTTATAAGGTATTAGATTTCCTTGGCGTAAACCCATCCATAACCTATTTAGCTAAGGTAAGAAACCCAATCATTTAAAAAGGAAAGGTATATGGCACTAGAATCATTAACAAAAGAACAAAAAGAATACATTAGCCCTACAATGGTAGAAGGAAACAAGAATTATAAACAAATCACAGATGATATTATAAGACCTGTAAATACGTTTCCTTCTAAATTATGGTGGATAGCCTTTGGAATTGCTTTTTCTTTATTACTTTTATTATTATCCGAATTGGCCTATCTAATAGCAGCAGGTATTGGAATTATTGGGATCAATGTTCCTGTAAGCTGGGGTTCGCTTATTATTACCTTTGTTTTCTGGATTGGTATTGGACATGCAGGAACGTTGATTTCCGCAATCCTCTATGTTTTTAGACAACAATGGAGAATGGCAATTAACCGTTCAGCCGAAGCGATGACCATTTTTGCGGTTATGTGTGCTGGAATTTATCCTCTAATACACGTTGGACGTATTTGGTTTATTTTCTGGATTTTCCCTTATCCTAATGAACGTGGAACCCTTTGGCCTAACTTTCGTTCTCCTTTATTATGGGATGTTTTTGCGATTTCTACTTATTTTACTGTATCGTTAGTGTTCTGGTATTCAGGTTTGATTCCAGATTTCGCAACAATTCGCGATCGCATAAAAGAAGATAGCTTATTCAATAAAATTCGAAAAAAAGTCTATTCTGTATTATCGATGGGATGGGTTGGAAGTGCAAAAGCATGGGCTCATTACGAAGCAACAGCAATGATACTTGCAGGATTATCCATGCCATTGGTTTTTTCTGTTCATACGATCGTTTCTTTTGACTTTGCAACATCTGTTATCCCAGGTTGGCATACAACAATATTCCCACCTTATTTCATTGCTGGTGCTGTTTTCTCTGGTTTTGGAATGGTATTAACATTGTTAGTAATCATGAGGGAAGTTTTTAACTTTAAAGAATATATAACAGAAAAACATCTAGAAAACATGGCAAAGGTTACGATGTTAACAGGTTCTTTGGTGGGTATTGCTTATGCCACAGAATTTTTCGTAGCATGGTATTCTGGAAGTAGGTTCGAAGCATTTACATTTATATCCAGAGCATTTGGTCCTTACTGGTGGGCATATTGGATCATGGTTTCTTGTAATGTTATAACACCACAATTGTTCTGGTTCAAAAAAATTCGTACAAATCCTGTAGCATTGTGGATCATATCAATTTTTGTTAACATTGGTATGTGGTTTGAACGTTATGTAATTGTTGTTACATCTTTACAAAGAGATTATTTACCTTCAAGTTGGGATTTATATCTTATGACGAAGCATGAATTTGGAATTTTAGTTGGATCTTTTGGTTTGTTTTTTACTGCCTTTTTACTTTTTGCAAGATTTTTCCCAACCATCGCTATGGCAGAAGTAAAAACCTTAGTAAAATCACCAGAAGCAAAGGGATACGGACATTAAAAGGAGCATTACTATGCAAATGATAGAAAAAATTTTTGAATCCTTAGAAAAATTTTTGGACAAATTTTTTGGTAAGCAAATTGAATTTTTAGACAATTTATTAATAAAATCTTTTAAATATAGATACGAAGAACCAACTTCTGGTATTGTGGCAATTTTTTCTTCGCCAGAACGAATTCTTTTAGCTGCGAAAAAAGCCAAAGAAAAAGGCTATACAGGGTTTGATTGTTTTACTCCATTCCCTATCCATGGGCTTGAACATGCAATGGGGCTTGAACGTTCCAGATTACCCTATCTAACTTTCTATGCAGGATTATTGGGTCTATTAACAGCGATTTTTCTACAATATAATGCACACGAAAACCTTATACCTTATACAATCACGCATTTAATTGATGCTTATCCCAACCTAAATTCTTATCCACTAAATTATGGTGGTAAACCAACATTTAGCTGGCCTGCAATGATACCAATTTGTTTTGAATTAACCGTATTGTTTGGTGCTCTTGGAACTGTTGCAGGATTATTCTTATTCTTATTATCTAGAATGCCAAAGACATCACGTGTTCCTGTACACGAAGCAATAACTGACGATAAATTTGCAATTTGGATTCCTGCAAGTTCCAATAATTATAATGCTGAAGAAATAAAAACTTTATTCCAAGAATTAGGTGCAGAAGAAATCAAAGTGGTAGGTTGATATGAAAGTAAAAAAAGTAAATTATATAATTTTATCAATATTATTAATAAATTTTATCCATTGTAATTACGCTGGAAATAAATCTGGTTTGCATTGGTTTTTAGACATGCATGATAGTCTAGCGATTGAATACCAAGAAGAAGATCCTACAACGATGCTTTTATCTTACAAAAACGAAAAGATGAAAGGAGCAGATAACATAGAATCTTTAACAGGACCAGGATCTAGCTTGAGGGTACCTCCCGAAGGAACTGTTCCAAGAAATTATACACCTTATTTATACGATCCGAATGATTTTAATACACCTGCAAAAGAGTTAGTTAACCCTCTAAAACCAACCAAGCAAGTATTAGAACGAGGTCAAAAGCAATACAACATCTATTGTGCTGTATGTCATGGCTACCAAGGGCATGGTGATGGACCTGTATCTCCAAGATTTCCTAATATTCCTGCATTAGCTGGAAAAAATTCCAATGTATTAAATTGGGAAGATGGAAGATTCTTCCATATAATTACTGTTGGACGCGCAAGAATGAAGCCCTATGCAGCACAAATTTTACCAGAGGATCGATGGGCAATCATTCATTACATTCGATTATTACAAAAAAATTCACAATAAGGAGTAAGAAATGGCATCTTTACCAGATATTAGTAAATTAGAATTTAAGTTTTCCCCTAAATTAAGAAATATTGCATTAGGTTTAATTATAATAGGTTTAATTTTAACTATATTGCAAATTTTCTTTCCTTGGCATGGACACGAAGGCGAACATCATGGAAATCCGCGACTATTTTATTCTTTACATTTGGCATTTTTGGTTTTTTTACCAATAACAATTGGTTCAATTTTTTTTGTTGCAATGCATCACCTATCTGGTGCAGCTTGGAGTGTAACTATACGAAGAATCGCTGAAGCTCATGTTTGGTTTCTTGTAGTTCTGTTTATTTCGATGATCATTATTCTAGGATTTGGTATTGGTGATATTTTTCATCATTGGGTACATGCACCAGAAACGGATGAATTAATTAAACATAAATCTGGTTGGTTAAACACAAAGTTTTTTATTACGAGAAACATCCTTATATTTATCGTTTGGTTTATCTTTGGATGGTATCTTTGGAAATTATCTGTAAAACAAGACGAGGATGGAAAGTTCGAACATACACCTAAATTAGCAAAAATTTCTGCTGGATTTGCTGTTGTATTTGGTCTTACTATTTCTTCTACTTCTTGGGATTTTAGTATGAGTGTTGAACCTCACTGGTTTTCGACAATTTGGGCTGTTTATATTTTCGCTGGTGTATTGTTATCTTCGTTTGCAGTTTTGGCAATCTGGTCTTATTTTTTAAAAAAAGAAGGCTATTTCGAAAATACCTTAACAGAAGATCATATCCACGATATAGGTAAATATTTATGGGGAACATCTATTTTTTGGGCTTATATTGGAATCGCTTCTCAATTTTTATTGATTTGGTATGGTCATATTCCAGAAGAAACAATATTCTATCATAGTAGAATTTATAACGAAGATTTAACCCACAATCCATGGGCTATTATATCTTTGTTGTTAATCGTCATACGCTTTATTCTACCTTTCTTTCTACTCATAAAACGCGATTATAAAAGAAATTTTCAATGGTTAGCTATCGTAGCAGGTTTGATTTTATTCGGTCAAATCTGGGATATGTACTGGGTATTATATCCAACATTGGATCATGGACATTTTGTATTCTTATCTTGGCAAGAGTTAGGAACATTGCTCCTATTTAGTGGTCTATACATATTTACCATAGCTACAGCATTAACAAAAAGTAAATTGATTCCTATCAAAGATCCTCGATTAGAGGAATGTTTACACATACATCATTAAAAGGGTTAGCAATATGGATAAAAGAATAATATTATTGATTTTAACAACATCGTTTGTTTACATAAATTGCAAAGATTCTGATCAAAAGATATATGAACCAACCATAGAATCCATCAATTATGGTTCTATTGTATATGCTTCTTCCGAAGTGAATTGTAAGAATTGTCATGGGGTGGATTATAAAGGGAAGGGACCCGACGCAAAGGATTTGGATGTCCCAGTTCCTGATTTAACAGGCGTGATTGCACCAGAAAAAACTCCTTTAGATTATTTTAAAGCAATCTCTGTTGGAACAGAAAAAACAAAAAAAAATGGATTACAATACCATGCATATTATTCTTTAACTGATAAAGCAAAATGGGCACTTGCAAATTATTTATATTCCTTAGCACAACAGCCTAAAACAAACGAAGAGAAAAAAGTAAGACAAGAATCCTTAGCCAAAGCAATGAAAGAAGTTCGTGAGATCTATTCAAAAAACAGAAAGTGGTATATGGGAGAAAATACACCTTCTACCGAGCGCGAACCATCACCGAAATTAGAGGAACTAATTCAAAAAACAAATTTTAAAACCGAACAAGACATTTCTGTAAAAATACCTTCCGAAAAAGAATTAGAAGCAGTCTTTGTAGCAAGACAAAAATATGAAGAAGGGTATCACATCTATCAAAATCATTGTCAGAAGTGCCACGGCATAGCGGGCGAAGGAGTACAAGGTTCTCAATTCTTAGGCATTCTTGATCATTCTCGCTATGATGCTATTAAAGGAATTGCAAGAAGAAAACCAGCTTTCGTGGGTATTCCACCAATAAGTAACAATGTAAAAAAAGAAGATGTAATAAAATATCATTCTTACTATTTAACAGAAGAGCAATGGAATGATTTAATCAATTATATAAAAGCAATTACGGAGTAATATTCTATGGAAAAACAAGGATTTAAAACCACAGCATTATATTTTAATAACGCGGGAACAATTTGGTTTATATTAGGAATTTTATTCAGCATTATTGGGAATTTTGAATTAACAAATTTTCTTTTTAAGAAGAGTGATGTTTTATGGTATGGAAAGTTGCAACCCATCATAATTCAAGTTCTAATATTTGGAGCAATTCTATCTTATTTCTTTGGTGCAGTTTTCCAAGAATTCGATCAAATCAATGTAGATGTAATTAAACCAACAATAGTAGGAATTACTGCTTTTGGAATCTATCAATTTTCTTTGATTTTTGGTTTGATCACGCTTATGTATGGATACAATCAAGGAAGAAGTTATGGAGAGTTGAATTTTATCACGGATAATCTATTTATGCTTGTTTTTACGATTATAGTTGTATTAACATTGATCTATGCAAAAAAATCCGAAAAACTTCTTGGTTCTTTCCAATTTATAATTGTTACATTAGCAGGTATGATGGTAACCTATTTTCTTGGGAATTTTGGCTTTCCTAATTCTTACATTACTACTGTACCACCTACTTCTGGTTTTCAGGATGCAATGGTACAAGGATTTTATAAAACATCAATTATGGTATTTTTTATTTCTCTTCCATTATTATTTATACTTTATAGCACGATGAAAAATTTATACAAGATTGCGGACGAAGAACAAAATTTTATTCTACCTTTAATGCTTATCACAATACTAACAGCATTTTCTGCTGGGGTTGGTTTAGAGAAATCTGCTCTAAGTAACTTTTGGACAATTCTTGGAGATTACATCTATTCTGCAATCAGTATCTTACTTTTAGGAATTGCTTATATATTGCACAACATCTATAAAGAACATAAACAACAAAAACCTATGATTCTTCTATCAGTTTCTGGAGCATTATTGAGCATATTTTTCTTTTACAATTTTGTTGTGAACCTACCTATAATACATCAATATTTCCAGTATACTTTAGCAGATTCTCTTGTATTGTTCAACAAATTAATCTATATGATTTTACCAATAGCTCTTGTTTATAATATAATTTCTAATAATTCTCAAAAAAATCTATCGAATGCAGTTTCTTTAATAATATTGATATTAGGTAGTGTAGTATTTATCGTATTTGTTATAGAAGGTATAATGAATGCACTTGCAATCTATGGAATGAATAATAATGAATTGGCGATAAAACAATGGAGTCAGGTTGTAAGTAAAAACATGATTTTTGTTTATGTAAGAACCATCATCGATATAGTATTTTTTGTGTTAAGTTTTTATATCTTACCATATTCTATTTCGGAAAAACAAGTAGGACAAAAAAAAGCAGCATAGGAGTTTTAAAATGAAGGATCCCATAAAATTATTTTTTACTACGGTAATTATTATTGTTGTTGGTTTTGTTGTAAGTGTTGTAATACCCTTTAAAGTTGATTTACATGGAAAACATGCATTTACACAAGCACCAGAAAATCCGCTTGTATTAAAAGGATTAGAAGTTTATTATCAAGAAGGTTGTCAATATTGTCATACAATCAATGTGCGAAGTGTAAAAGGGGACGTAAAACGATACATCGATCTAGAAAAATATGGTTATGATCCATCTATTGAACCCAATGAATATCTCTTTTTTGCTCCATTTCCAATAGGTGAGCTTCGAATTGGACCAGATTTAGCAACTGTTTCTAGTAAATACAACAAAGAGCAATTAGAAAAATTGTTAAAATGGACAGAAAAAAATGATCAATCTTTATTCCAAAAATATCACAACTATCAATATCTATTTATCGACGAAGACTTAAACCCCTTATTCTTATCTTGGAAGATTCGTTGGTTAATGAATAGTGGATTGCCCTTAAATGATCCATACCAAAGAAGTGTATTTTTAGCTTTGGAGGAAAAAACAAAAGGGGATGCCTTAATCGAATTTTTAGATTATTTGGGTAAAAGAAAGCAAAATTTCGAAGGAAAGTTTTATAAATAGGAGTGTAATATGTCAAATCAAAAGAATCAACTTCCTGGGTGGGCAATATTCCCAGCTGCTTTGGTTTTGATTATTGGAATATTGGTAGGGGTATATAATAAAATCTTTTCGAAGGAAAGCACAGCAATTCAATACAAAGAAGTAGCTGGTGTATTAAAGGTCGAAGCAAAATTGGATTTAGTCATTCCACCTCGTACTAATGATGCAATAGCTGGTGGAGAAAAATTATATTCTCAGGTCTGTGCAGCATGTCATGGACAAGATTTAAAGGGTGGTGTAGGTCCCAATTTAATCGATAATGAATGGAGAAATCCGCCAGGGAAAGAAACTCATCTCTTTAAATTGGTGTGGAATGGTATACCTAACGGTAACCCACCGATGCCAGCAAAAGGCGGTAGATCCGATTTAACTTCTGAACAAATCTGGCAAATTTTGTATTATATATCTTCGAAAAACAAAAACATAGAAAAAGACGCAGTTCCTAATCAATAAAAGGGGAATACCCCTTTTTTTATTTATTGATAGATTTCTAATCCTTTCTCTTTGAATTCTTGGGATTTTTCTTTCATACCTTCTATAATTGCTTTTTCTAGCTCGTATCCTTTTTGATTCGCATATTCTCTAACATCTTCGGTAATCTTCATCGAGCAGAATTTAGGACCACACATAGAACAAAAATGAGCTAATTTTGCACCTTCTGCTGGTAAACTTTCGTCGTGGTATTCTTTTGCTGTATCCGGATCGAGGGATAAGTTAAATTGATCATACCATCGAAATTCAAACCGTGCTTTCGATAAGGCATGATCTCTTTTTATAGCTTGTTTATGGCCCTTCGCAATATCTGCTGCATGAGCGGCAATCTTGTAAGCTATTACCCCTTGTTTTACATCTTCTTTATTAGGTAATCCTAGATGTTCTTTGGGGGTAACATAGCATAACATAGAACAACCCATAGAACCAATGTTTGCAGCGCCAATTGCAGAGGCAATATGATCATAACCCGGAGCAATATCTATTACAAGAGGACCAAGGGTATAAAAAGGTGCGTTAAAGCATTCTTCTTCTTCTTTTCGCATATTTTCTTCTATTAGATGGAGTGGTATGTGTCCCGGTCCTTCTATCATTACTTGAACGTCGTGTTTCCAGGCTATTTTGGTCAATTCTCCTAATGTTCTAAGTTCTGAAAATTGTGCTTCGTCGTTTGCATCGTATATACTTCCCGGACGTAAACCATCACCTAAGGAAAATGCAATGTCGTAAGACTTCATGATTTCGCAGATTTCTTCGAAATGTGTATACAAAAAGTTTTCTTTGTGATGAGCTAAACACCATTTTGCAATAATAGAACCACCGCGAGAAACAATTCCTGTCATACGATTCGCTGTTAAAGGAATATAACGTAAGAGTACACCTGCATGGATGGTGAAATAATCAACCCCTTGTTCTGCTTGTTCGATTAAAGTGTCGCGAAAAACTTCCCAGCTCAATTCCTCTGCAATACCACCTACTTTTTCTAATGCTTGATAGATAGGAACTGTTCCAATTGGCACAGGCGAATTCCTGATGATCCATTCTCTTGTTTCGTGAATATTTTTCCCTGTTGATAAATCCATTACGGTATCTGCACCCCATCGAATTGCCCATACCAATTTTTCTACTTCTTCTTCAATAGAGGAACGAATGGCAGAATTTCCGATGTTTGCATTAATTTTTACTAAAAAATTTCTACCGATAATCATTGGTTCAGATTCTGGATGATTGATGTTTGATGGGATGATTGCTCTACCTTCTGCAACTTCTTTACGAACAAATTCTGGTGTTACGTATTCAGGAAGTCCAGAGGGTAATATTTTGGGATTATATCCAAATTTTTCCCATAGAAGTTCTCTTGCCATATTTTCTCGGATTGCAATATATTCCATCTCTGGGGTAATGATTCCTTTTCTTGCATAATGCATTTGTGTGACGTTTTTGCCTGGTTTTGCTCGTCTAATTCTACGTTTTCTTAAAATTCCATCGTATTTGATGATTTCTGTATCGTTTCTTTCTTCTATCCATTTTTCGCGTAGTTCTGGTAATCCCTTAGTTATATCGATTTCAATATTTGGATCTGTATATGGACCAGAAGTATCATAAACAATGACTGGATCGTTTGGTATTAACTTTCCATCTTTTGTTCTTGTGGGGGAAAGTTGAATTTCCCTCATTGCAACTTTTATGTCTTCTCTTGAACCTTTTACATAAATTTTTTGCGAGTTAGGAAAAGGTGTTCTTGTTATGTTAACGGCGTTAAATTTTATAATTTGATTCATTGTTCCACTCCCTACGGCAGTATTACCTGCATCAGGTTCAAAGGGTATAATCTCAGCCCCATAGTTGAATCTATGGAGCACCCCCGGAACGTGATGTGGTATAAAGTTCTCTATTTAAGAAAAAAAATTTCTGTTATTAGTCAATAAAAAACAATCCGTTAGCAAATATTTCATTAAAATATTAATATAAACGGTGTTCTATTATTTCCAGTTTTTTTTATCTGCAAAAAATTCTTTTAACGATTTTGGGAAAGACCACTTGGGCTTTCTACTGGCTGGTCTTGCTGGAACTTCGACCATTTCTCCAGTAAAAGGGTTTTTTTGTTTGCCTGCTTTTCGAGCGGGAATGTCTTTCATGGTTAAGATTCCTAATATAGGAAAGCGAACTTTATTTCCTTTAACAGCTTCTTTACTCGCATTGGTAAAAACATCTTCTATGGCTTTTTTTAAATCAGCTTTTTTAATAACTACTTCCCCCTTAGAATTTACTTGAGAAATTTTAAGGATTTTTTCGTGTAAGTCATCGATTAAGTTGTATTTTGCTGAGTTTTTTTGTGGTTTTTTAGAGCTTTTTTCTTTTTTTACCATATTATACTCCTTCTTCCTTTATGATCGATTTTTTATTAATAAAACTAAAATTTATTTATTAAAAAATTTGTAAACAATTAATAAATTTTAAATAATAATATATCGCTGTAATTGATTTTAAACCGAAAAAATTCTTCGATGGGCAGTTTATGATAGATTAAATAGAACGCGCGTATTACACCCAAATGAGTAACAATGATGATATTTTTGTTTAAACTTATATTCGCTTGATAAAAATCATTTACTCTTGAATAGAATTGGTAAAATGATTCTCCTTGTGGTGTAGGTTGATGAACATAATCGTTTGCCCAATTAGTAAATTCTTGTTCTATTTCTTTATAAGGTTTACCTTCCCATATACCATAATTAAATTCTTTTAAAGAATCGTGTAATATCAAAGGTAGTTGGATTTTTTTTTGTAAATACTGTGCTAATTGTTTACATCGGGTTAAAGGGCTCGAATAGAGAATCTCCCAATCGATAGATAGTTGAGTAATTTGTTTTAGGATTTGCTTACGTTTATTTAAAAAATCATGTACTTTAAGTGGTAGATCGGTTTGACCATAACATACCCCATCTATAAGATGGGGTTCTGTGTGCCGAATCAATAGCAAATTCATGCTTTACTGACACCAGCGCTGTCGAAATCTGCCATTTCGTTGATAAATCGAACAGAGGACTCCAATATAGGATAAGCGATTGCAGAACCAGTACCTTCTCCTAATCGTAAGTTTAGGTTTAAGATAGGCTCTTGCGAGAATAACTTCAACAAATTTTTATGTCCATTTTCGTTGGATAAATGACTAAAAAAGGTATGATGGATTATGTTGGGATTGATTTTATAAGCTACAAGATAAGCAGCTGTAGAAATAAAACCATCAATCAATAAGATCATGTTTTTTTTGTACGCTTCTAAATACATTGCACTCATCATAGCAATTTCAAAACCACCAACATATTGCAGAACTTTTAAGGGATCTTGGTTTTTTAATTGATATCTTTCTACACTTTGCTTTATGATTTCTTTTTTCTTCTGTAAAGCAGATTCATTGATACCAGTACCTTTTCCTACGCAATCATCGATGGAATAATCCGACAGAGCATACAGAATTGCGGAAGCAGCCGTTGTATTTGCAATGCCCATTTCTCCACAAATCAATAAGTTTTTGTCGATGGCATAGTTTTCTAGAATGATTTTTGCAGAATCAAAGGCTGTTTTGAGTTCGTTTTCTGTCATTGCAGGTTCTTTAAAAAAGTTTCTTGTGCCTTCTCTAATCTTGTAGTGTAGCAATCGAGGATGATTTTCGAATGTACCTTTTACACCGCTATCTACAACGTAAAGAGGTATTCCATGCTGATTGCAAAAAACATTCATTGCGGCACCACCGCGAAGAAAATTCAACACCATCTGGTATGTGACCTCTTGTGGATAAGCACTTACCCCTTCTTCTGCAATACCGTGATCCGCAGCAAAAATAAAAGCAATTGGTTTAAGAATAGGATTTAAGGTATTCTGAATTTTACAAATTTTGAATGCATATTCTTCTAGTTTACCCAACGATCCTAATGGCTTAGTTTTGTTATCAATTTTGAACTGTATTTCTAAATCTGTTAAAACTTTCATGGGTTCATAAAAATTGTTTTTTTGTTTATAGTAAATCATTATTATTCTTTATAAAAGATATAATCTCTGTTTTTTCCTTCTAATTTGGCACGAAGTAAAGCTTTATCCGCAGAGTGGAGTAAAGTAATTTCTTCGTCAGCATGTTGAGGAAAGCCAGCAATACCACTACTAAAAGTAAAAAACATTTTTTCTCCAGAGATTTCTGCTAATATATCTCGAATTCTTTCTAACAAGGGAAATGCTTTACTAATCGGAGTTTCTGGAAGGACTAAAAGAAATTCTTCTCCACCAATGCGTCCAAAGGAATCTTCTATACGAATGTTGTCTTTTACTACATTTGCGAATAATTTTAATACTTTATCGCCTGTTAAGTGTCCCATTACATCGTTAATCCGTTTAAAGTTATCAATATCGAATAATACTATTGTTAAGTCGTGTTTATATCTTTTTGCTCTTTCTAATTCTTTTTTGAGTATGTATAAGATAAATCTTCTGTT
The DNA here is from genome assembly GCA_026418015.1 of Leptospiraceae bacterium. GTDB lineage: Bacteria > Spirochaetota > Leptospiria > Leptospirales > Leptonemataceae > SKYB61. The sequence continues at coordinate 95,323 of JAOACE010000005.1, forward strand.
GAAGACATGGGTTAATTCGTCGTAAGTTGCTTGAAATTGCAATCTTTCGAAGAGATGTATATCGATGATGGTTGGATTTTTAAAAATTTTAGAAGAAATAAAATAATCTAACATTGCAACACGAAAACTTACATGTCTATTTGACTGTTGTTGCATTTCTTGTTGTCTTTTCTTGATTTTCTCCCATAATTGGATTGCTTCACTTTCGGAAAATTCATGGTGGGTTAGAATATAAAAAAGAGTCGAATAAATTTTTAGGTTTGTGGGTTCTTCTTGCTTTAAGATTTCGATTACTTTTTCTTCGTTTGGGGGGTTTTCGTCTAATAGTTTTTTTATTTTCTCTTCTAAATCGAATCGCTCATTGTGATAATATAATTTATCGTACAAAGCAAGCTGTTCGACTCGATTTAATTCTTGCACTTCTTCGTAAGCTTGGATGATATTTTTACTTTCTTTTAATTCCTTGTGAGCTAATTCTCTAAATTTGTCGTAAGCCTCAACGATTTGGTTTAGTCTTTCTATTTCTTTTTGCAAATACTCTATATTTCTTTGCATAATAAAATCCAAATTCAGAATAAAACATTTTTTTTCAATAATTTTTATATTTTTTAAAACAATTTATATATTTTTTTTGATTCTAAATCGAATCATTTAAGGTTGAATCTTTCGAAGGATCGTTTTATCATAGATTGAATATATAAAGATTTCGTTATTTTAATAGACAGAATAAAAAAATTGTATAAAATGTGATTAGAAAATGATTAAAAAGTTTTTTTTATCTAAATCGAATTTGTTTAATCCCCTATTCGATGATTTAGAAATTCCTATAATGATTTTTTCTACGGATTTTAAAATATTAGAATCTAATCTATATTTTAAAAAAATATTACCTGTTGGATATGAACTAAATGGTTTTTTAAAAGATAACGAAAATTTTTATTCGTATTTAAAAAGGGTTCTAAAAGAAAAAGTTATAAAAGCAATTCTTCGTATCCATTTAGGTAATGAGACAGAAAACGAATTCGAAGTTCATTTCTTTTATCGGGAAAATAAAATTTATTGTTATTTATATCCTATAAGAGATACAACAAAAGCAAATTTTTCTATTTTAATGGATTATTTACCCTTAGGAATTGCTATTCATCAGAATCATCAAATTGTTTTTGTGAATAAGCAAGCATTAAAGTTACTTAATGCACAAGAAGAAAAACAACTTCTCGGTAAAAATATTTCCGAATTTGTAAAACCAGATTATCAGCCTATTGTCCAAAAAAGAGTTCAGAATATTTATAATAAAGACGAAGAAGCACCACCAATCGAAGAGGTTTTACTTACTCTTGATAAAAAGCCTATCATTGCAGAGGTTCGAGCAAAAAAGATTCATTGGAACCATCAACCAGCTGTTTTAGTAATTTTTCAGGATGTATCGCAACAACATCATAAAAGAAATTTTGCAGAAAAATCCATTGTTTTACTCGAAAAAATCATCCAAGAAGAAGAAGTCGAGAAAGTCCTAATAGAATTGCTGGAAACCTTCCAAATCGTTTTAAGATCCCAATTGATCTGTATTTGGTTTGATGAACCAGTAAATGAAAAAAATATCGATGATTTATTGAATACAAAAAAATATCACATAATAGCAAACAAACAAGAGGATAAATATTTAAGCGATTGGCAAAGGATTATCAGTCATTTGGATTCGCCTATAAGAAAAAATCTTTTGAACAAAAAGCCGGTATTTTTTAGGAATATCTTACAAGAAATTTCCGATCCTCAATTACAACAAATCTTTATAGAGTATTCCATCATTTCTTATTGGTGTATGCCATTTGTGAATAAATTCAATCAATGTTTTGGTTTATTGATCAATTATTTTGGTATTGAACAAAACATAGCAGAAGTAGAGATTGAATATTTGTATCAAGCATCGGTGTTGTGTTCTTTAATTATAGAAAGAAATAAGATCGAAAGAGAAAGTTTTTTGTTATCTCAAATATCTCGTAAAGCAAATGATTTGATCTTGTTAATCAATCAAGAGAATGTAATTACATGGTATAACGAAAAATTAAAACATTATTTTCCTTTTTTGAACAAAAATCAAGATATCATAAGTTTTATCCATTCTCTTTCGATTGACTCAAAAGACAAAGATTGGATTGTTAAAAAAATTTATCTCAAAGAATCTTTTAAAAGCGAACTAGAAGTATTAATAAAGAACGAAAAAAAATATTTTCAAATTACTTTCGAAGTATTAAAAAATAGTCATGAGGAAATTCTTGCGTATTATTGCATTTTACAAGATATTACCAAAGAAGTAGAATACGAAAAACAACTCATAGAATCAAAAAACATTGCAGAAAAGAATGCACAAATCAAATCCGAATTTTTGTCTATTATGAGTCACGAAATCCGAACACCTCTAAACGTAATCATAGGTATTGTACAACTTTTGTTAGAGAATCATCCTCGCGAAGATCAGTTAGATGATCTAAAACTACTAAAAAGCTCTTCGGAACATTTATTAAGTCTTCTAAATGATATATTGGATTACAATAAAATAGAACTGCAAAAATTGGAATTACAATTTGAACCATTCGATTTACGCGAACTAATCATAAAAATTGTAGAAATGTTTCAACCTCAAATCGAAGAAAAAAAACTATTTTGTTCTTGCGAAATAGCAGAAAATTTACCCCAAAATGTTGTTGGAGATCCTACGCGATTAAATCAAATACTCATCAACATTATTTCTAATGCAATAAAATTTACAGAAGAAGGTTCCATTAAATTTATCGTAAAACCAATAGAGTTTGTTCAAGATAAAGTAAAGATACGATTCGAAGTAGAAGATACAGGGATTGGAATTCCCAAAGATAAATTGATGGACATATTTGAGCCATTTAAACAACTCGATGCTTCGAAAACCAGAAGACACTTTGGCTCTGGACTTGGTCTAGCGATTACAAAAAAATTGGTGGATTTGTTCAACGGTAAAATTCTTGTCGAAAGCGAAGTTCATAAAGGTACAAGAGTAATCATAGACCTGCCATTTCAAATACAAACCAATATTCCAAAAGAAAATCAACAGAAAGAGAAAGAAATGCAACACGATACAATAAAAGTCCTAATTGTAGAAGATTATTATCCAAATCTTCTTATTACTCAAAAGTTTTTAGAAATTTGGAAAATTCAGTCCGATTTTGCTACCAATGGAGAAGAAGCAATCCATAAAGTTCGTCAAAATCATTATGATGTAATTCTAATGGACCTACACATGCCAATTATGGATGGTTATACAGCAACTCAAAAGATTCGCGAATTTAATCAAGATATTCCTATTATAGCAGTAACTGCTTCTGCACTAGAAGACATATCAGAAAAAATACAAAAATTTGGTTTAACCGATGTAATCATCAAACCTTTTAAGCCAGATGATCTTTACAAAAAGATCATTCATTACGCGAAGAAAAATAATCCCGAAAAATCAACATCGGATTTTTCCATTTAGAATCGAACAAATATTCTAAGTGTAGGTGAGGACCAGTAGTTCTTCCTGTTTTTCCTGTAAGACCGATGAGATCTCCAGCTTTAACACTATCGTTCACTTTTACATGCAAAACAGCAAGATGAGCCAAAAGAAATTGTTCGTTTTGGTTTTCTATTATAATGGTCTTTCCATATCCTTTTTTAAAGCCAGAAAAAATCACTTTACCATCGAAAGGAGCATAAACAGGGGTTTTGTATTCGGCTTGAATGTCGATTCCAGGATGGAAGGCTTTTTTATTTGTAAAGGGATCGATTCGCCAACCGTAAGGAGATGTAATGATGTTATTTTTTGTTGGTAAGGGAAAAAAATATTTTTTGGTTGTATGATTTGGTTCGCTAAACTGTTTCTGAAAAACCATCAAATCTTTTTGGTGAGGATAAAAGTAAAAGGATTTTTTTAGAGAAGCAATGACGATGCGATAATTCGTTGGTTGATTTAAAGCTTTTTCGGTAAAGTATCCCCTACAATTCGGAAGATAGATTACTGTGTTGGGTTTAAAATCTTCGATTTTGATTTGATTCAAAGAAAGAAGAGAAGAATGATCCATGTAGGTTTTTGCCATTAAATAATAAAAATCTTCGTTTTTTTTGAGTCTATATTGATAAATCTTTAAGTCGATGTTTTTTTGAGATTGTCTTAAATGATATTTGACTTCTTCTCGTAAGAGGTTTAAATTTGGGTCATTTTTTAAATCTTGAATTTCTGGTATGTTTTGTATTTCTTTTATAGAGCCATCGAATTGATTTGCCCAAATTAAATAGGGAAAGATCCAAAGTAATACGGTAAATTTGATTTTCACATTTTTAAATTTCGGTAGAAAATCAAAATCTTTCAATAAAGAATTGATTGATAGTAGAAATAAAAAGAGATGGCAATAATGAAGCGATTTTGGTTATTTTTATTTTTATTTTTATTTTCTTTGCCTCTTCTTGCAGATGATTTTTATAGTTTTGAATCTACAAAATCTTTGGAAAACTCCAAAGCACAGATCGAAGAAATTTTAAAAAAAATCGACAACGATAATTTTAAGATGATTGATGAAACATTAGGATTTCATTATGGATGGATCTCTCGGTGGCTTTCGCCCTTCAATTATAAAGTTTATTTAACACAACTAGAAAAAAATCCTCAAATTGTGATTATTCGCGTCGAAGGTAGTGGAGGCGATGCATTATCCCTTCGAAGCATATTTTATCACGAAAAACTTCATAAAGAAGATTTGTCGAATTTTAAGTTTTATCAAATTTCCGAAAAATCTCATTTCTTTGGGCAAACATTGAATTTGGTTCATCCTGTATTAGGAATCCTTTACGCGGGGTATGATTCTCCATCTTTGGTGAAATCTCAGATGTGGACGCGAAGTATTTGGTATTTCGCTCTTGATACATTCCTCATTTGGGCGGGTGGTAGAAATTGGTTTCGTAGCAAATGGGATCCAGCAAAATATTCTGGTAATATCGTAGGGTCTATGTTATTTGTTCGAACAATTTCGGGAATTCAGAATGCAAATTTAATTCGCGGACATAATCGTTTTGTGCGTTTAGGTTATACTTTTCCTTTAGATTTATATTGATGGTTGATTTTATCTACGAAGACAATCATATTATTGTTATAACAAAGCCCGTTGGGATGCTATCTCAATCCGATGTAAAAAAACAATACAGTGTTTATGACTATTTAAAAGATTATCTAAAAAAACAAAAACAGAAAGAAAATGTTTATTTAGCAATTGTTCACAGGTTGGATCGAAATACAGGCGGTATTATGATCTTTGCAAAAACCTCCAAGTCAGCAATGAGGTTGTCTGAGCAGTTTCGAAATCGTAGTATTCAAAAAAAATATATTGTAGTAACAGAAAAAATCCCTACAACGGGCGAAAAAGGTCGAATGATCAACTATATGCTTAAAAATGAACAAAAACGAATTGCCATAGCATCATCTTCTAAAAATCCACATGCAAAACTTGCGGAATTAGAATACGAACTAATAGACCAGATACAATATGGCAATCAAACTTATTATAAATTTATCGTGCATCCATTAACAGGACGATTCCATCAGATTCGCTTTCAGTTTGCTTATCATGATGCACCATTAATTGGAGACAGAAAATACGGAAAAAATACTATTATTGATTATCCCGCTATATGGTCTTACGAAATCACTTTTCAACATCCTACACTAAAAAAAACGATGAATTTTAAAAGCAACCTTCCAGAAAATTGGCCATTTTGTTAGGTAATTTATGTAAAGGTGGCATGATTCCATTTGCGGATTTTTTAAAAATTAGAAGCTATCGTTATTCAGCATAAAATTAGAATAGAAGAAAAGTTTATAAAGGGTGATTGTTAACCATGCAGTTAGACCCAGTAGATCAATTTCAAGTTGATCTTTTTAAACAAGTTCTTGAGATGATAAAGCAGTTAAACTATCCGATAATACAGCAAGCACAAAAGGTAAATCAAACTAAAAAACCACCAGAAAATCAAAACGGTTGTCTCTCTACGCATAAAAAAGGTTTAATTGAAAGCACAGAGAAGGCGCAAACTCTTATTATATTTAGCGTTGTTTTTGTGAATCATCAGAAAATAGACAAACCGGGCACAAAACAATACGTAAAAAAATCTTATCTTTCAAGAGGTGGATTTAGTGACTTGTTTGCTTTAAAATGCAGTTTTTAACCTTACGAATTTTCTATAATCTTTATTTCTTCTGAAGTAATTATTCATAATTGCTAAAACTACTTACAAACTTATAGATTTTTATTTTCTTCGTAGAATTTTCTTCCTTTCTCTGTTATCTCCCAAATTCCCCATGGAGAATCTTTAGCAAGAAGTCCTTCATTTACCATTGTATTTCTTGTCCATTGGGCGGTATTTCTCCATCGTATCAGTTTTGGATCAGATGGAAGGGGTTCATAATCATAACTATTTAAAATACCTTTCATTTTATCATGCACAAGTTTTAAAACATCTCTCATGTCTGCCCTTCCCCCTAATTCAATAATAGATTCTAAAATAGGTATTACATACTTCTCATTAGGTGTTCTCAATCCCCTTTTAAGTTTTCCTTCTACATGTTTTTTCCGAGCTTGCGTAGGAATTCTTTCACTAAAAATTGTTTGCCATTCTCTTTGTAGTGACTTTACTTTTTCTCTAAAATCTTTTAATCGTTCGCCATATTCACTAAGAGTCTTTGCCTTATCAAAATCCTGAGTTTTAAAAGATTCTTCTCCTTCTTCGCTTATCATATCAAAAACTTCTTCAATCTCTTCAAGCAATATTTCAAAAGCCGAGTTTACTTCGTTTTTATCCATTATTATCTCCCTCCTTCAATTATTTTTATTTCTTCTTCTGTTAAATTATACAATTTATAAACCAACTGATCAATTTGGTGTTCTAAATTGCTTGTGTTTGCAAATGGGTTTTGCTTTTTAATTGAAAGGATTTGGTCTACTTTTTGGACTATTTGGTCTGCTATGGGTTGGTTTTCTTTTGTGATTGGGGGAAGGGGAAGTTGCTCTAAAAAAGCTTTCTTATATCGGTATCCATCTTCTCCTAATCCGCCACCTGCATAGAAAGTTTTAAAGAAAAATGCCACTGGTTTTGAGTTTAAAAGTCCAATTATGTATTTTAAATTTTTTCCTGTCATTAAGAAAGCTGTAGCCTCAACATACATACCTGAATTGTCATATGCAAAACTTGGCTCTCTTACTATCTCTTGCCACACTATCTTTTCTTTTTCAAATTCTTGTTTTGCGGCATGATAATCCACCTGTAACTCGTACCATTTGTAAGGAATAGATATGATTTTTGTCTTACTTTTATCCCAAACTGCTCCGCCTGTTCTCTTTTCTAATTGATCTTTAAACTGACTTAAATAAGATTTTACTGATGGATAGTTCTCTATATCTATTCCTTGATAAGCGTATATTAACCATTTCTCCGCCCATTTATACCTGTATTTCTTAATATCTCTACCTCTCAAAATTGGCTTAATAATTTCTTCCGTTCTCTTTCTTTCCTCTTCATCTCTACAATTTGCTAAAATTCTGTTCCGTGTTTCTGTATCTATGATAAAAGCATCGTTGTAACCTGTTTTAATTCCAAAATAAATCTTTACGACCCACTCTTTTAGAGGTTTTCCTACTTTTTCAATTTTTTCTTTTAAACTCAAAACACTTTCATCTCCAAGCGTCCAAGCGTTATCAGAAAGCTTATTTTGAAGCATAATTAGCCAGTCACCACCAGTTAAATACTTCTCTATATCCTCTACATTGCTTTTAACCTCTAAGAATTCAAAAACATGCTCATTAAATGGCTTTTGCTTTCTAAAAATCAAAATGTTAGTATCTACTGTTTGCTCAAAAACCCTATAACCACCAAAATCTATAATTTCTAAAATAGCTGTTTTTAATTTAAAAAACTTTCTTAAATTCTTCCCATATTTAGCTCTCATCCATTTGTTGCTTGTTATGTATGCTAAAATTCCTTGCTCTTTTAACAAATGATAGCCTTTCTCATAGAAATAAACATAAAGGTCTGCTGTTAATGTAAAAACTTCGTAGTTTTGTTTTTGTAAAATTGGCTTAATCGGTCTTATCTTTTCCTGCCTTACATACGGCGGATTGCCAATCACTATATCAAAGCCATCCCGCACACCAAACATCCACTCGGGGTCAAACCAATCAGTAGATGCATTTTGGTCAAAGATATCAAATTTAACGATCTTTTCAGCTACTTCATTATTCCAACCATCACCAATCAAAGCTTTTTTTAACTTTTCTCTTAACTCTCTATCCTCATTCTGTAATTGAATCTTTTCTGCTCTTGATTTAATTCTAAAATATCTATGTCTTAAAAACTTTAACTCTTGCTCTAATCTTTCAATCTCTGGATTTCTTAAAGATCTTTGAAGAGACTTTTCTAATCCAATTAAGGTATTTGCAGTAACGAATTTTGTTTCAAGGTTTGGTAAGGTTAAAATTCCAAAGTTTGGCTTACTCTTGTCTACTTTCTGGTCTAATATCAAAGAGATAAAAAACCTTAGCTTGCTAATCTGTATAGCTATAGGCTGTATATCTACTCCGTAGATACAATTTTCTATCAAATAAAGCTTTCTTGCATAGTCGGGATAGTTTACGCTTTCGTCAAAGTTTTCGTTGATTTCTTCTAAGAGCTTCTCTCTTTCTTGTTTTTCTTTTTCTGATCGAAATACTGCATCTGCTTCCTTAGATGCTCTTTCTAATTGAATTTCTTTCCACGTTTCATTTTTAGGGTCAAGCTTTTGGAGTAAAAACACAAGCTTATGAAGAATTCCCATCGGAAAAGCACCAGAACCACAGGCAGGGTCTATTATCTTTACTTGGTCTATTGCTTTAATTAGCTTTAATCTTAAATCTTCAGAAACGTTTAACTCTTCCACAGAATAAGAGAACAATCATCAAGTATTTCTTGTGCTTCTGGTACATTTGTTTTTAGATACTCTCTTAAGCTTTCTTCTACCATGTAATCGACTATCTCTCTTGGTGTGTAGTAGCTACCTGTTGCCTTTCTTGCTGTTGTCTGTGTTTCTGGATTGTAGCTTGCAAGGAGATTTTCGAACACTTTTCCAAGTAGTTCTGGGTCAAGGGCTATCTCTTGGTCTATGGGTGTTGCTTCGTCTGTTGTAAAGTTGTAGCTATTTAAGATATCAATCAGTCCTCTAACCTTTGCGTATTTGCTCAAACCATAGTTAGATAAATCAGCGGTTTTCTCTGTACTGCTAAAAAACAATTCATCACTGATTTTAGCTTGCTTCTTCTCATTTCTTGAAAATCCATCTATATAAACTTTGTCTTTATCTAAGCAGTCAAAAAGTCCACCATTTATAAATGGAATATCTAAAAACAGCTTTAAAACTTCTTCTTTGCTTATCAAAAATTTGTCTTCGTATCTGTATAAGCTTTTTACTCCAAAGTCTTTTTTGTTAGCGGGAAAGCCTTTATCCTCTGCCCAGCCTCTTTCTTCAATAGGTTTGTTTAATGTTGCAAAAAATAGATTCTGCAAAATTGCATTGTAATAGTTATTACCTCTGCCAAAGTCTTTGATTATCTTTTTTAATTCTTTTTCGTTAAATAAATTGCTTGGCACTAAGCCTTTTTGTTTCAAAAACCATATAAAAATTAATCTTGTTAAAAGTCTGATTAAGCTTTGGGCGTTTCTGATTTCTTTGTCTTTTTCTGGGTCATTAGAGTATTTATAATCATCGGGAAATTTTACTTTATCCATTGCATAGTAATACCAGTTTTGAAGCTCATTATAAAACTCTTTTGTGATAGGTTCAACGCTAAAAGCTTGCTTTATAGAGTTTAAATCTGTAAATTTACAATCTTTATTAAGCTGATTTATAAACGTTTTGTTTGGTAAATTTGGACTTACGTAAAAGGTAAATCTTTTGTAGTGACTATATTTTGCCTTTGTGCCGTGGGTGGTTTTAAACACAAAAGAAAGTCTAAAATTTTTGTTATCGTCATAAAATACAAAGAGTCCATAAAATTTTTGATATTTTTCTAAAAGTTTTTTAGCGATGTCAAACTGCTTTTTCTTGCTTGTTCTTTCTGTAAGGTTGTCAATTTTAATGGCAAAAACTACTAAATCTGCCTCTTGCTTTAATCTGATGTATCCAATTTCTTTTATGTCTGATACGTTATATTTTTCTTCAATATCTTGAATGTCGTAAACTGGGCTTACATCAACAGTAAATTTTTGATCTAATAAATAGTTTTCTAAATTTTCAATTGAAAAATCGTTTGCAAGGGTTAAAAGTTTATCCATAGGCTAATTACCTCTCACGTCTCACATTTCACGTCTCACGTCTCACGTATAAGCTTCTGATTTTCTACTGCTATAATCACTTCTTGGTTTTCTAAATCCAACAATTTTAACTGATTTTCTATTCTCTCTATAAAATCTTCTCCAATCTCTTTTTTAATCTCTTCTAACTCTTTTTTTACTTCTTCTATGTTGTCCAAATGCTTTTCCACCTTGATTATTCTTTGAAAGATGAACTCTGAAAGGCTTGAATACTCTTCAATATCTTTGATTAAATCTAAAACAAAAGATTTTAGATCTCCAATATCTTTATCTTTTAAATGGTTTAATAGGTTAAAAGCTTTTTCTTCTGTGGCTTTTGGTCTAGGTTTTCTTTTTATATATGCTTTTTTATCACAAACTATTTTGTAATTGTTCCAAAAATCCTTAGATATTTTTAATCCTTTTGTTTTTAGGTTGGCTTTTATTTTTTCGTAAACTTCTTCGAAGCTTACTGTTTTTGGTTGTCTTTCTGAGTAATCTTTATAGCCTACAAATAAGTCTTTGCCTTTTCTTATAAAGACCATAAGTTCGTTTTTGTCAGACTGCTTCGCGGTTTTTACTCTATGAGGCATATTTTGTATTTGTTTTATAATCTCTGGATAGGTTTCTTCTATTTGCCTAAACTCATCTCTAACTTTTGTAAAAAAGCTTTCTTCTTCGTCTTCTTTGTACTCGTTTAATCTTCTGTATAATTTTGATGCTTCTGGCTCTTCTGATGGGTCAAAGATTTTAGCATCTTCTCCAAGTATGCTATGAATCATAAACATCTTTGTTTGGGCTATTTGTCTTGACCGTACTATATCCGCTCCTTTTTCTGTTGGGAAGAAGTTTGCTATGAATATCTCATTATATACTTTTTTACCTATCCTGTTTATCCTTCCAACTCTCTGTATAACTCTAACAGGGTTCCATGGTATATCGTAATTTATAATCGCTCCTGCTTTGTTTAGGTTGTATCCTTCTGAAAGTTTATCCGTCGTAAGTAGAATTTTATATTTATCTTCTTGTTTTTTGTATTGTGCGTCAAAATTTTTTGCTATCTCTTCGAAGGTTGTTTTTCCTATGTTTCCATAAGCTGTTAAGACTATATCATTAAAATGTTTTTTTAGTTTGTTATCTAAATGTCTTGCGGTGTCTATATATTCTGTAAATATGACAACTTTTCTATTTTCTTTTAAAAACTCCTTGATGCCTTCTATAAGCCTATCTGCCTTTGGGTCGTTTTGTGTAAGGTTTAATTTTTCTATCTTTTCTAAAAAATCACCAAAAAGCTTTATGTCGTTTTGTATGTCTTTTATAAATTTGTCTTTTTGTTCAAAGTTATCTAAGTCGTAAACTTTGTAATATTTAATGTTTGTATTTTCTTCTTTTAAATTTTGCTCATATTCTTCAAGCTCTCTTAAAATCTCCTCTGGGTCTTTTTCTGCTAAATCTTCCATTAGTTTTCTATCAAGAATAAACTTATTTGTTTTTTCGATAAAATCTAAAGCTGTTTCATGAATGCTTTTAAATCTTTTTATACTTTCGTAAAATGAGCCAATGCTACTTTCAAATCTTTTAACCAAAAGCCTTCTCATAAAGTCATAAAGGTTTATTTGACTTTCGTATATAAGTAAAAAGTTCTCTTCTTCTTCTTTTAGCTCAGGTTCATCATCTATAATGCCCATTTCATATTTGATTGGGATGTAGATTGCGCCTTTAAACCTTCCTCCCATCAGTTCCTCGTTAAAAGCTGATATTACTTCATCATAAAATTCTAACTGCTCTTTGGTAAGCTCATAAAACCACTCTTTTGGGTCGTTAACTTTTGGTAGGTCGATGCTTTCTTTGTAATGCTTTAAATCAAGCCTGTTTCTTCTTATTACTACAGGTTCAAGTATTGATCTTATATGTCTTGCTAATTCCTTAATCTCTGTTTTCACTTTGTCTATTTTTACTGCTTCATTATTTTTACCAAAAATTTCCCTGTAGTATTTTAAAGCTCTTTCTCTTTTTTTCTTGTTTAAAGAGTTGTTATAGTTTTTTATATAAGAAAGTTTATAAAAAAGGTTTTCGTACTGTTTAAATTTAGATTTAAGGTCTTCATCAAATACAATGGTGGATTTTTTTGGTATGGTAAAGAATTTCAAAAGAGCGTAAATGTCGGAAGGTCTGTTGTTAAAAGGCGTTGCTGTTAGAAGTAAGATGGTTTTTCCTCTGCATATCTCATTAAGGTAGTGGTAGTTAAGGGTATTTTCATTTCTAAATCTATGGGCTTCGTCCACAATTACAACTTCTATATTGTCATGGTCTCTAACAAACTCTAAGGCTTTTTCTAACTTTCCAACGGAAAAAGTCTCCCAGCCATATAGCTCAAAATCTTCTAAGTATTTTTTCCATCCTATGGATTTATCCTCAGTTCCAATAAGATGGGGTGGTGCTATGACTATACCTCTTTTTCCTAATGCCTTTGCTACCATGCATGCAACAACGGTTTTTCCAAGACCTACAACATCGGCTAAAATTGTTCCACCATGAGATTCACAGTTTGCGATAGCCTGAGAAACCGCTTCCATCTGGTAAGAGTATGGCTTATAGTCTTTTCTCTTCATTAGATCTATAAGGTTTTTGCTTATATCTTTTGTTTTATGGGTATCAATGTAGGTTTTTAGTAGATAAACGTAAGCTAAAAATGGAGTTATCTTTCTTAATGCAGTCTCATTTTCAATAGTATGAATTAGCTTTCTTACATCATCTTCTGATAATGATATTGCATTTTTCCATTGATCGTCGAAATACTTTTCTGCTTCTTTAAATCCATAGTCTTTTATCTCAACGTTAAACTCAATTTGATTTATAATTCCTGCTCTTGTTAGGTTACTACTACCTGTTATAAAAAGGTGCGGTGCTGATTTTTCATTTGTTTTAAATAGATAAAGCTTTGAATGGTTAGGCTCCTTAGTCTTTTTTATGACTATTATTTTTTCTTCTAAAGTTTTATAAAAAATTCAACTTGCTGGTATATCTCTTCAGTATCTAACTCTGAGCTTGTAAATGCTGTTTTTACAGAGTTTATTAAAGCTTGAATATACTTATCTTTATTTTTATCTTTAAACTCTGTTGACACTTCATATAGTCCGTAGTTGCCTTTGTCTACATTTAATCCAACTAAGATTTTTATATGTTCCTGTAAAAGCTTGCCTTCTTCGTAGAGTTTTATTAGAGTTTCGTAAAATTCTTTTATTCCTGAAAAATAGAAAAACCCAACAAGAAATTTAAGCTCTCCGCTAATTTCTATCAGCTCTTTTAATCTGCTTTTAAGGTCTTTATTTTCATGATTGGTGATAAATGTGCTCAAAGGTAAGGAACCTCCTTTATTAATTTACATTAAAAATTTTATATATCTCTTGCATTGTCGAATAATAAAATATCATAGGATAATTTTTTTTCGTAAAAAAAACCACCAATTTTTAAGTATTTTGAGTTATAATTTTATTAAATTGTGAAATTTTTTGACAATCTTGAAGAATCTTATAAATAGGTTGTTCAAAATAATTTATCGTGGTGGTGTGAGATGATAGGTTTACAGGAGCTTATTGTTTTGGTTTTGCTTATGCTTTTGGTAAACATCCCATTATTTTTAATCGCATTAGTGGACATCCTAAAGAGTAAATTTGCGGGCTATAATAAAATTGTCTGGTTGTTAGTAGTGATACTTGTTCCATTAGTTGGTCCCATAGCCTACTTTTTCATCGGCAGAAAACAGAAGGTAAAAGATGAGAGAAAAGATTAAAAATATCCCTGTTGAATTTAAAAAATGATTGAGAAAAAATTGCCAAAAAGGTAGATTATATTAAAAAGGGAGGCATCGATTATGAGTAAAAGGTTTCTTTTATTCCTGGTTTGCTTGATAGCATCTTTTTCTATAACTATAAGTCCATTGTTTGCGGAGGAAAAGCCAGAGGTTTTTGTGCAGACAGGGCATAGTGGCGATGTCGCCTCCGTAGCCTTTTCTCCCGATGGCAGGCTCATAGCATCTGGAAGCTATGATAATACAATCAAGCTCTGGGATGTAAATACAGGAAGAGAGATAAGGACATTATGGGGGCATAATGGCGATGTCAACTCCGTAGCCTTTTCTCCCGATGGCAAGCTATTAGCATCAGGAAGCTGGGATAAAACAATCAAGCTCTGGGATGTTGAAACAGGAAGAGAGATAAGGACATTAGAGGGGCATAGTTGGCCTGTCCGTTCCGTAGCCTTTTCTCCCGATGGCAGGCTATTAGCATCAGGAAGCGATGATAGAACAATCAAGCTCTGGGATGTAAAAACAGGAGGAGAGATAAGGACATTAGAGGGGGATAGTGGCGGTTTCACCTCCGTAGCCTTTTCTCCCGATGGCAGGCTATTAGCATCAGGAAGCTGGAGTACAATCAAGCTCTGGGATGTAAAAACAGGAGAAGAGATAAGGACATTAAAGGGGCATAGAGACTCTGTCCGTTCCGTAGCCTTTTCTCCCGATGGCAGGCTCATAGCATCTGGAAGCTGGGATGAAACAATCAAGCTCTGGGATGTAAATACAGGAAGAGAGATAAGGACATTAGAGGGGCATAGGGACTGGGTCACCTCTGTAGCCTTTTCCCCCGATGGCAAGCTATTAGCATCAGGAAGCGGGGATAAAACAATCAAGCTCTGGGATGTAAAAACAGGAAGAGAGATAAGGACATTAAAGGGGCATAGTAGGTTTGTCACCTCCGTAACCTTTTCTCCCGATGGCAAGCTATTAGCATCAGGAAGCGGGGATAAAACAATCAAGCTCTGGGATGTAAATACAGGAATAGAGATAAGGACATTAGAGGGGCATAGTGGGTATGTCACCTCAGTAACCTTTTCTCCCGATGGCAGGCTCATAGCATCAGGAAGCAAGGATAATACAATCAAGCTCTGGGATGTAAATACAGGAAGAGAGATAAGGACATTAAAGGGGCATAGACACGATGTCACCTCCGTAGCCTTTTCTCCCGATGGCAGGCTATTAGCATCAGGAAGCAGTGATGGTACTACACGGTTATGGAATCCTCAAATAGGGCATGAAGTTGCTATGTTTGTGGGTTTTACCGATGGTGAATGGGTGGTTATGACCCCAGGAGGGTATTATACTGCATCATCTGGTGGTGAAAAATATATCAATGTCCGCATAGGAAACAATGTCTATAGCATTGAAAACTATCGTGAAGCCTTTTATCGTCCCGACCTTGTTAAGCTTGCCCTTGCAGGTAGTTCTCTTAAAGATTACAAGAACCTTGCTGATATAAAACAGCCCCCTATCGTTGAGATTATTGATACACCAGTAAGCACTGATAAGGATGAAGTAAAACTTACAGTTAAATTAACAGACCAGGGCGGTGGAATTGGACATGTAAGGATCTATCTCAATGAGACCGCTGTTCTTGTTGATAGAGCAAGAGGTGTAAAGATTGTGGCAAAAGTGAAAGAAAAAACTATCTATAAGACATACACGATAAAACTTCTTAACGGTGAAAACACAATTAAGGTAGTTGCCTTTAATGGAGATAATACCATGCAGAGTAACCCTGCATACCATAACGTAATGGCAGACCTTAAAATCAAAAAGCCATCACTTTATGCAGTTGTCATAGGTATAAATGAATACAAAAACCCAAAGCTTAAACTGAAATACGCAGTGGCAGATGCAAAACTCTTTGCAGACACATTGAAAAAGGTAGCTTCTCCCCTTTTTGAAAAGGTTGAGATAAACCTATTAATTACAAAAAAACAGACTACAAAAGAAGCAATAAAGAATGCACTTGAAAAGATGAAAAGATTAAGCCCTGAGGATGTCTTTGTCTTTTATGTGGCAAGTCATGGGACAGTGGATGAAGGGGAGTATTTCCTTATTACCTCAAATGTGGGTTCATTAAGTACCATTAGATTAAAAGAGGATGCTTTAACCCAGACAGAGCTAAAAGATCTTATTGCCAATGTGCCGACAACAAAGAAATTTATTGTCATAGATACCTGTAATGCTGGAAAACTTGGTGAAGCCCTTCAGGTGGCGTTGCTTACCCGTGGAATGAGTGAGGAGACAGCAATGAAGATACTCGCAAAGGCAGTAGGTTCAACGATTATCAGTGCTTCTACATCATTACAGGAAGCCCTTGAAGGCTATCAGGGACATGGACTTTTTACCTATGTGCTTACAGAGGGTATGAAAGGAAAGGCAGATACAGACAGGGATGGATTTATCAGAATCCTTGAGCTTGCAAACTATGTGGACAGCGAAGTGCCTGTCCTTGCGGAAAAAGTATTCAAGCATTCCCAGTATCCGACAGCAATGTCAAGTGGACAGTCATTTCCGATAGGGAAAGTAAAGTAGTTCAACGTTGTTCAAAGGTGGTTCAAGGGGGTAAGGTGAAAAATATCTTCAAATTTTGCACTGAGAGATGTAAAATTTAGCATGGGCTTCTTTGAAGTCTGAAGCAAAGTTGAACCCATCCTTAATGTGCCACCTTTAACTGCTACGGATGGGGAAGAATGTGCTCGTATTCAGATGGGGAATAATTATTCTTCTTGCAACAGGATAAATCATGCAAATTTAGAAGTTTATTGTGAGTTTTCCTGCTCTGTGGCGTAAATTTTGTGGGAGTTTTTCTTTTAGTAGATTAAATTAATTAATTTAGTTTATAAATTTATATTATCGTTATTTTGAATATGCTATTGTATTATACTAAAAAATTTATTTTTATGTTTTATTTATATGTTGATACTTTTATTTTACTGCTGTAAAAAAGGAACGATAGGGGATTGGGTATCCTTCTATTGTAGCTGTATGATCCTTCGATAGATTTTCTTCTAAGCTTGGTAGATAATCGTTTTGCTTCATTTCGTCTAGAATGAATCTTTCGTTGTGAAAGAGGATTTCTTTAAAATTCGCGCGTCTAAGAAAATTCATTACTGCTTTTTTATTCGGAATAAACCATATGCCCGAAGAACCTGCATATTTTTTTTCGGGAACTAAACAGACGGGATAATCCGAATGATTGATGGTGATGGTTTCTAATATCAATACACCTCCAGGTTTTAACAAAAAATGCATTTTTTTTAGAAGCGCATAAGGATCGCTATGGTGATACAAAATGCCCATGCAAAAAATCACATCAAAAAAGGATTCAAGATGAATCTCTTGCCATCCGATGCGATCATAATTCCAATGGATTTGATCTTCTTTAGGAAAATATTTTTTTAAAAATTCGAATTGTAGATAAAAATCCAAAGTTGGATCAATCAAATAAAAATCAGAATTTAGGTGATCATTTTTTAATTGATAATACATCAAAAAAGAATAGTATCCATTGTTTGCACCAACATCCAAAATTTTTAATAAATGATTTTTTTTATATAAGTCTTTGATTTTATTTTTTAAATAATCCTTATAGATGGGAATAAAATATTCCCATTTAATAAAACTATTCCATTGGGAGGGGATGTAAACTTCGTTGATTTGATAGGGACCTTTTCGGAAAGCTTTTAAGTGTTGAAGTTCTTCTTGGATTTGTTCTTTTTTGTAAGATTCATTCTTTATAGTTAATATGCCATTATGAATAAAAACACTTGGTAGATGGTTCATAAAAAATATCAATAAAAATTTCCAAACATTCTTCTACAAGATTATTTTGATGAGGAATTTTATTATGATTCATCCTCATGGGAATTAAAAATTGCTTGAAAGATTATTTAAATAAATTATGTGATAATTATGACAAAATTTAAACCTGTAAAGAAATCAACGTTTTTAGAAGCTGTTGCAGCTTGTATTCAACACGAAAAGGATGTTTTTGATTTTTACGTTCGTAATGCAGAAAAATTACCCGAAGGACCTATTAAAGATCTTTTTTATCGATTAGCAGAAGATCAAGATGAACAAATCAAAATGATTTCTGATTTATACACAGAAATCAAAGGTGGAGAAGCTTTACCGAATTTAAAAATGGCTTCTCAAGTACAAAAGTTCAACAGTACTTCGATTCAGATTTTGATGCGAAGGTTGGATAAGGTGATCCACAAAGATGCTCAAGGAGTAGAAATGGAAGCATTAGCATTGGCAACTAAACAATTAGAAGATGCCGCTGAGTTTTACAATAAGATGTCCGAAAAATTCGAAGATCCCAACATTCGTTATCTCTTTAAACAATTAGCAAACTTTAAAGAAGAATCTCGCCTATTAATGGAATCTTTTAGTGCTTATATTTCTCAAGGAGCAACACAAAGAAATCCCGAGGCATACTGGGACTTGGATGACAAAATATAAAATATTATTTATAATTTTTTTTAACTTTACTTTTTGCAAAAGCGATCCCATCATTGAATACATCAACCATTATCAACAAGAAGAAACACAGATGAATGGGCATCGCTGTCCTTTATATCCAACTTGTTCTCAATATGCAAAAGAACTTTACATAAATAATTCTTTCTTAGGGTTTTTTTTAACGTTAGAACGATTGCTTATAAGAGAAAGAGGAGATTTATCTTCGAAATTTCTTCCTATGCCAGAAAAAATATCACCAGAACGCCAACGTTATTATGATCCCATCGAAAATTCTTTTAAAAAAGCTTCGCTTTTAAAAGAAGATTTTTAAATAAGATTTTTAAGAGTTTTTAGCCGATAATTAAATTAGGTTTGTCTTTATAACAAATTTTTTTATTTTATCTTTTGGAATTTTGTCTATGAATCAAAATAAATTAAAGAGATTAAAAGATCTTTTTTTGTTAGAAGAGTTTCAACATCTACATCATCATGATTTTTTTACTGATAGGTTGCTGATTCATAGCTCCTTGTATTTACCAGAGATTCGGAAAGGTTTTCGATTTTTAGAAGAAGCATTGCAAAACCAAGAAAAGATATTTGTCTTTGGAGATCGCGATGTAGATGGAATTACCTCTACAACCATTATGGTAGATTATTTAACTTCTGTTAAAAATCATTCAAAGATACGATTCAATAACTCCACAGAAGGTGATACTTACGGAATTTCCGAAAGAATTTTAAACGAAATTCTCGAATACGATCCCTATCTTGTGATTTTTTTGGATATGGGAAGTTCTCACATACATTTTTTAAAATCTTTGATTGAGCGAAAAAAAAAGATTGTGATTTTAGATCATCACATTCCACAGATCGAAAATATCCCCAAAGAAGATTTCGAAAACATTGCATTGATTAACCCCTTACTTTCTTCTGTTGAACTAGAACACAAAAATAAAATTTCCACCGCAGGATTATCTTTTAAATTTGTTTTAGGTTTTGAACTTTATCTTGCGAATATATTAAACAAAATTCAAGTTATCAAAACAAATCATTATTATGTATATCAAAATGGATATTTTCTTCAAAAAACAAACGAACTGAATCAACTTCGCGATATAGATTCAAATCCTATAATTAAATACAATCTTTTAAAACTAAACGAAATATCAGAATATTTCCCTAACGTTTCGATAAAGGAATTCGAAATTTTATTAGAAACTATTCCTATTCAATTTGGTAAATATATTACAGCCTTATCTATTGAGTTAAGACCAGCTCTTTTGGATTTATCGATGCAGTATGCAAGCATTGCAGCAGTTGGATTGATTGCAGATCAAGTTCCTTTGGTGGGAGAAAACCGAACAATTGTAAAAGCAGGATTAGGATTGTTAAAACATAAACCCAAATTTTTAGAAGGATTTAGAGCTTTACTACAACAATTAGGAATTAACCCAGAATCATTAACATCGAAAGATGTTGGTTGGAGCATTTCTCCTGTTATCAATGCAGCTGGACGAATTGGCGAAACAGAAAAAGCTATCGATTTATTACTAGAAAAAAATTCACTAAAAGCATTAGAAAAAGCAACTGCACTAATGGAATTCAACCATCAACGTAGAGAGAGAACCAAAAAAAATATTCAAATATTAGAAAATCATCATCATTTAATAGACGAAGAAAATTCGTATGTATTATTCTATCACCAAGAGCTTGAACCAGGGGTTTCGGGGATTATGGCATCGCGAATGGCAGAAAAATACAAAAAACCCGCAATTTGGATCAATCCCGACGGAGAGTTTGCGAAAGGATCAGTCAGAAGTTGGGGAGGTGTTAACGTCTTAGAAATGCTCTATCCCATCAAGGATATATTTGTCGATTTAGGTGGACATGCAGAAGCGGTAGGATTTACGATTGAATATAACAAAATTGAACTTTTAAAAGAAAAATTAAAAGAAATTACTTCTAAATATCATAAAGGATTAGATAATAGCCTTGTTGCAAGCGAAAGCAAGAATTTTAAAGAATTCAGCATTAAACCAGAATATTTAGGAGAAGATTTGATTCAAGACTTACGCATGTTAGAACCTTTTGGTCCAGAAAACCCCGAAATCTATTTTTTACTCAAAAGCGTTAAGGTTTGTGAATTAGAAAAGATCAACGACAAACATCTAAAATTTAAAGTAGTTCGCGCACTTTCGGATATTGAATTTATTCTATGGAATGCATTCCCTCATATTTTACCAGATGATTTTGAAGAAATCAAACAAAACCGATGGGATATATCCGGAATTTTCGAAAGAAATATTTTTTATCCTGCCTACACAAACTGTAAATATCGCTTTTATGTTAAATCCATCGAAAAAAAAGAAAACATCGATGAGTTGTTAAAATTCTGAATTTTTCATCAATCACTGGAATTTTTTTAGAGCATCAAAAAAATCCCAAAATTTTTTATGTGACAAAGTTGCAAAAAGGTGATTTTCTTTTATATGAGGGAGGATCGATACATAACTGCGGATTTTTATCGCTTCTGTGTGAATTTAGAACCAAATCATTATGAGTATTTAAAAGAATTAGCAACAAGAGAATTTTTGGGGAACTATTCCCAAGCAATCTTATATTTAATCAAGAAATATTTAAGACAGCTTTATGATATTCGGATAACGCCAACAAAAGGAACAGAGACAGCAAGCTATCAGCCGAAGACGAAGAGTTATCGAAGGTGGGTAATACGGATCAATCCGGTGTTATGGAGCAAATTATTCGAGATGAGGCATTTTATCGGCTATTCGATGAGTGCGCTGTTAAGGGTGATGTTGGACTGGGAGATGCAGGGTAGAGGATACGACATAATACCGATGATATCGATGCCAGAGGTAGAGGATGATAGAGAGGGGGCTGCATCAGGTTTTATCGAATTGAATAATTATGATTATGAGAAGTTTGGGGAATACGAAACGAGGCGAATTTTTTGTAGGTTTATCGATGAATTTTCTTGATGGTAAGATAAAATTATAAATCATACATAATAATAATTATATTTTTTTTATAATTATACTTTATAATTTTCTTTTATCATGCGAGAGTAGTTTTTTCTCAAAATTCAAGAATTTTCGATGTGTTATCCAATCTTGAAATCCGATAATAGAAGCGTGAGAAATTTGATCAGTAAGTTTAACAAGAAAACAATCCCCATAAAAAAAACTTCTCTTTTGGCTATTTTGGAGGAACGCTATAAAATTTCCGAAGACATAGTTATTTCGGAGATAGAATTTTCTATCCTAAAAAGCGAAAAATTCAGGATTTTGATTATTATCATACTGGTAATGTTTGGAATTTTGCACTTTTTAAGTTTAAAATTTTTTTCGCCCAAAGGTATAGTAGAGTTATTGGGTAAAGATCGATTGATTTATCTTCATCTATTGATTCTTACGTTTTATTTAATCTACGAAGGTTTCTTGTATTTTCGCGTAAATACTTTGATTCAAAAAAGAATGCGGATTTCGAATGTTTTACGTTATTTGAATGCTTTTATAGAAATTTCCGCTCCCACTATCTTTTTGTATATTCTTGTTATAAACATCAATTCTGTCGAAGCGTTGATTTTTTCTCCTTATTTGATTTATTTTTTAATCATCATTCTATCTATTCTTAGGTTGGATATAGCTTTGAGTATATTTACCGGTTTTATCGCTTTTATACAATACTTTTTGTTAAGTTTATATTTTATGTTCCAATTTAAAAATATGACAAATATTCCAATTTATCTTTTAAGTTGGGAGTTTTATTTTACTAATGGAATGATCATTTTAGTTGCTGGTATATTGAGTGGTGTTATTAGTAATCTTCTAAAATCTTACATTAAGCATTCTGCAAAAATTCTCGAAGATAGGAACGAAATCATGAACATCTTTGGTCAATATGTTTCTCCCGAAGTGATGGATAAATTGATCCATCAAAAAAATCTTGATTTAACAGAAAAAAAGCAAGTATCTGTGATGTTTTTGGATATTCGAAATTTTACAAGCTTTTCTGAATCCAAAGATCCCGTAGAAGTGATAGATTTTTTGAATGAACTCTTTGAACCCATGGTAGAAATCATCAATCAGTATCAAGGAATCATCAACAAATTTTTGGGGGATGGTTTTATCGCTATTTTTGGAGCACCCGTAGAATTAGAGAATTCAGCTTGGCATGCTTACAAAGCTGCTATAGAAATATTACAATATTTAGAAAGATTAAAAAGCGAAAATACTACAAGCGAAAAGTTCAAAAACATCAGAATTGGTATTGGGATCCATACGGGTGTTGTTGTTACAGGAAATGTGGGTTCAAAAACAAGAAAAGAATATACGGTGATTGGCGAAACAGTGAACTTAGCATCGCGAATTGAACAAATCAACAAAAAATTCCAAAGTCAGCTGATTCTTTCGAAAGAAACTTATGACGAAATTCTTAAAAAAGAGCCGAATATTTCTTATCAAGAAATCAAAAAAGTAATCGTTAAAGGAAAAACACAACCTGTCATAATTTATAAAATAATCTAAATAAAAAAAATTGCTTGAATTTAAAAAATAAATATAAAAATTTGAAATATGGAAATAAAAAATTTTGGTATTATTACATCCGGTGGTGATTGTGGTGGGCTAAATGCTGTCATAAAGGGAGTTGCATTAACTGCACTAAAGCATCATATTAAAACATTTATCATACCCAATGGTTATGCAGGATTGTATAATTTAGTGGATTTTGATCATCTAGTAGAGCTAACACAAGATCGGTTAGAACAAATCGATGTATATTTAGCTGGAAGCGAAGCAGGAAACTCTCGCGTAAAGATAGCAAAGATCAAAGACGAAAACAAATACGAAAGAATTAGACAAGGATTAAAAAAATTCCAAATTGATGCCCTCTTAATTGCCGGTGGAGATGATACAGGAAGTGTTGTTGCAGATTTGTCCGAAAAAAATATTCCTTGTATACACATTCCCAAAACGATGGATTTAGATCTGATGACTTATAGTGTAGGTGGTGATAGTACAATCGGAAGGATTGCTCAATTTGCTTGGGATTTAAAAACTACGGGAAGGACTCATAACAGAATCATTGTAATGGAAGTTTTTGGTCGATATGCAGGACATACTGCTTTTCGCGGTGGAATTGCTTGTGGTGCAGATGCGATATTGATTCCCGAAATTCCTGTTGATTTTGATTATCTTTATGAATTTGTAAAAAAACGCTTGATCGAAAGAATCGAAAAGAGCGATGTTAAAGCGGGAACTGTGACCATCATTGTTGCAGAAGGTTTAAGAGATGCTTCTGGAAAAGAACTAGTAGACGAAAGTTCACCTCCAGATGCTTTTGGCCATAAAAAATTGATGGGGGCAGGGAAATACGTAGTGAAGCAAATCGAAGATAGAATCAAAAAAGACCCAGAAATCAAAGAGTTTATGAAGCGTACGGGGCAATATGTAGAAGGTGTTTACGAAATTCCCGAAGTAAGAGAAATCAGACCTGGTCATTTGGTTCGATGTGGTTTTACAAGTCCTATTGATGCAAACTTTGGTATGGAAGTAGGCGCAAGTGCTGTTTATTTAGCTTTGAACAACATTTTTGGTGTAACAGTGGTCTCTTATGTTGATGGGAAAATCCATTATATGGACATAAAAGAAGCAATTCAACAACGCTTTGTAAGCGAAGAATCCATCAGAATTTATGAACAAATGGGCATAAGCTTTGGACGTAAACCTCAGGAAAAAATCGATTTAAAATTCGAAAAGGTTTCTGGCAAACCCATTCGACCCTATTAAAAAAAACGGGAACCACCCGTTTTTTTCCCTTGACATCCTAAAAATAGCTTGTTATTTCGATAATTTTCATTTTCTTTATACCATATTAAAATTATGTGGATATAACTTAAAATATATCCATTGAAAGTTTCATTTGCTATTATATTATACAATATTTAAGGAGGAACAAGCATGATATCCACAGGACTACAAGAAAAACACTTAAAAGAAGATTTCGAAGAAGAAATCCTAGATGGTTATTCCGCAGAAGAGTTATTTTCGATTCCCGAAGGATTAACCTACAAAGATTTTTTGGTTTTACCCGGTTATATTGATTTTAGTCCCAACGAAGTAAATTTAGAAACTTATTTAACAAGAAATATCAAAATCCAAAGACCATTGATTTCTTCTCCCATGGATACAGTAACAGAAGATAAAATGGCCATAGCTTTGGCTTTATTGGGAGGCATTGGAATCATTCATTATAATAATACACCAGAAGAACAAGCAGAGTTAGTAAAAAAAGTAAAACGATTTAAAAATGGTTTTATTGTAGATCCCATTGTCCTTTCTCCAGAACATACAATAAGAGATGTTTATGCCATCAAAGAAAAGTATGGATTTTCAGGTATCCCCATTACAGAAGATGGTACAAAAAACGGAAAATTGATTGGAATCGTAACGAATCGAGATATTGACTTAGAAAAAGATCTATCCACGAAATTAAGAGATGTTATGACAACAGATTTAATTACAGCACCAGAAGGCTTGTCTTTAGCAGAAGCAAATGAAATCTTAAAAAAATCCAAAAAGGGAAAACTTCCGATTGTGAATAGCAAAGGTCAATTGGTTGCACTCATATGTAGAAGTGATATTAAAAAACACAAAGAATATCCTTATGCTTCCAAAGATGCAAATAAAAGACTAATGGTTGGTGCTGCAATTTCTACAAGACCAGAGTCCAGAGATCGTTTAGCATTATTAGTGGAAGCTGGTGTAGATGTTGTGGTAATTGATTCAGCTCAGGGCAACTCTTCTTATCAAATAGAGATGATTCGATACATCAAAAAACGTTATCCCGAAATTGATGTGATAGGAGGAAATGTCGTAACCCAAGAACAATGCGAGAATCTAATCAAAGCTGGAGCTGATGCACTACGAATTGGAATGGGACCTGGTTCTATCTGTATTACGCAAGATACTATGGCTGTTGGTAGAGCTCAAGCAACTGCTGTTTATAAAACAGCAAAATTCGCGAGAAAATACGGTATACCTGTAATTGCAGATGGTGGTATATCGAACATTGGTGATATTGCAATTGCCTTAGCAATTGGTGCTTCTACAACGATGATGGGATCTTTATTTGCTGGCACACACGAAGCTCCTGGTGAATATTTTTACGAAAATGGTGTACGTCTAAAACGATACCGAGGTATGGCATCTTTGGAAGCGATGAAGGCGGGTGGGGCAAAACGTTATTTTTCGGATGATCAAGAAATTAAAGTAGCACAAGGTGTATCGGGAGCGGTTGTGGATAAAGGTTCGATGTTTCAGTTTGTTCCTTATTTGATTCAAGGATTAAAACAAAGCTTTCAAGATATGGGCGTTCGTTCTATTCCAGAGCTTCATGAAAAAATGTATGCGGGTAAATTACGATTCGAACGAAGAACTTTGAGTGCTCAAGCTCAAGGAACAGTTCACGGGCTTTATAGTTATACTTATCCAGTTTTTGGAATGCCCGAAAACAAAAAATAGAGATAAAAATATGATGGATTTTGATAAATTCAAAAAAATTAATGACGAAAGGCCTAATTATGGCGAAATCGAAGATGCGGATGTTGTAACTTTTTATAAAAATAGTGGATGTGGAGATGGTTATAGAATTTTCTTAAAAATAAAACAAGAGGGAGATAAAAAAATCATCCAAAATGCAACCTTTACTACGACGGGTTGTGGATTTAGCATTACGGCCCTTGCTATGGGCTTAGAATGGATTAAGGGTAAAACTCTCGAAGAAGCAGAAAAAATCAGCGTCGAAGATATAGAAACATTGTTTGAGTTTCCCGAAAGAAGAAAAAACTACCCTCAATCAGCTGTTGAGGCTATTCAAAAAGCAATCAATGAATATAAAATTGGTAAAAAAACTAATTACATTACCAAAAATCGTATCTTGCAAAAACTCAAAGAACAAGGACATTTAAGAAACGAACATCTTCAACAAGCAATGCTAGATAATCTGGATCTCTCTGGGGTGGATTTTAGTGGAGCAAATTTACAAAATGCCTTCTTACAAAATAGCAATTTAGTAGGAGCCAATTTTCAGAATGCAAATCTTCGAGGTGCTTATTTAAATATGGCAAATTTAAAGAACGCAAACTTTCAAAATGCAGATCTTCGATTTGCTAAATTGATTGGTGCACAAATCGAAGGAGCGAATTTTCAAGATGCATGGTATGATATTGGAACAAGAGTAGATCCCAAACAAATCGATATTTTTAAAGTAATGAAAAAAGCAGAAAAAGGTTTGGTAGAAATACAAACCTATTAGTTTCTTTATGAATATTATCTAATTTTCTCAAAAAAATAATTGATTTTTTAGTTAAAAAGATTATTTTCGAATCGATGACATATCAAGTAGGCGAACAAAAAATTTTAAAAAAGCCCACGTTTATTTATAAAGGTGTAATTGTGCTTCAAAATTCTCCTGTTAGAATCAAAGCCATAGTACAGAAAGGTCCAGAAACATTCTATACAATCGAATATATCGATAAAGAAGGTAATATCATGTTAATAGAAAATATAAAACAAGAAGAATTGGTCTAAATAAAATGCTAAATAAAGTTTTATCGACTCATCAAAAAATTTATTTTCTTATAGAAGAAAATATCAAAATGGAAAATGCTCCTATGTTTTACGAAGAGTTTATAAAAAGCAATGATTACTTGGGAAAAAATGTTTTTTTAGATTTTTCCAAAGTTAGTTTTGTAGATAGTTCAGGAATTGGTACTTTAATACGTTGTGCTGATTATCTTAAATATCGTTCCGCTAAGCTCGTTTTGGTGAATATAAATAAATCCCTTTATGCGGTGTTTCGTTTAGCTGGATTAAATCAAATTTTTGAAATTATACAAAAAGAAGATTTGAAAAATTTTTTAGATAACGAAGAATTAAAAAAGATTCAATCAAACCGATAATATAGTTATGAGAATTCTTTTGAATGTAATCATACTATTGTTTTTTTTGCAATGTGCTTCTGGATTCTACAAAAAAGAGCGCATTTATTTATCAGATAATACCGCAGTTTATTTGATCGACGAAGATGCATATCCCGACGATAAAGAATTAAAAAAATACATCAAACCTGTAAAAAATTTTCCTGATGATGCTATCAAAAAAATTTCTTTGGTTCTAACGAATCTAGAAGTAGAAAAAGAAGGAATGTTTAGTAAGGATATTTATCCACTGGTTTATCCTCAACAAATGGAGCAGCTACAAGATGTTTTAAAAGACATTTTACCTAACGTACCACCTAAAAAGCGAATCTTGATCGTACAAAAGTTTGATCCTTTTAGGA
Source organism: Leptospiraceae bacterium (assembly GCA_026418015.1). Lineage (GTDB taxonomy): Bacteria > Spirochaetota > Leptospiria > Leptospirales > Leptonemataceae > SKYB61. The sequence goes on from JAOACE010000005.1 coordinate 123,395, forward strand.
CGGTATTGAGTAAAGATAAACGCTCTACCATGCTACTATGGTATGATGAGGATGGATACAATATAGTTTTTGGAGAAATCCATGAAGATCTTTTACCAGATAGTTTTTCTTCCGAAACCAATTGGTTGGATATTTTTCCTGTTTCTTTAAAACAAAATAACCCAAAACAAAAGATACTCAAAAAAGATTTTATCACATTCAAACAAATGGGGGATTTTACTCATTATAACTGGATCATATTTTCTGATGTAAATCTAGAACAAGTCAAATTGCCTGTACAAAAAAATCAAAATAAAGATACCATCGAAGAACGCTTAAAAAAATTAAAAGAACTTTATGATAAAAATTTAATTACAAAAGAAGATTACGAAAAACGAAAAAAAGAAATTTTACAAGAATTATAAAGATTTTTCTACTCTCTTTGATTTTTCATTTTTATATCTTTGGGGAACATCTTTTATTAATTATAAGATAGAAAAATATTTTCCCTTTGAATTTTTTTAAAAATCACTTAGTTTCATCCTCTTAAAAGCGATTTTTTTTGATAGAAAATTTGCAAAATAGACATATTATTTTATATGAACCTAGAAGATAGATACAAGACCTTAGATTTTTATCGAGTGGGGATCAATCTTTTACCCGTTCATTATAATTTTCTAAGAGAGTTAGCGAATGCAAGATTTGATAAAAACATTTCAGATGCAATTCATTATTTGTTGAATAAATATATGCTTTATTTGAATCAAATTCGCATTACACCATATAAAAGAACCGAAACAGCGAGCTATCAACCCCAAACCAAACAATACAAGCGATATAGTATTCGCATCAATCCAACGATATGGAGTAAGTTATTTGATTCACGACGGTTTTTAGGGTATTCC
>JAOACE010000009.1 GCA_026418015.1 Leptospiraceae bacterium
TTTTTCACTCCACCACCAAAAAAAATTTAACCAAGAACTACCCTCGGTTGACTTCCCCTCATCCACTACCCCAACCTCAATGTCGGGATTTTCCAATTTATTCACTACCTCCACTTCGTCAACCACTTTTTACCCCAACTCATCCATTTTTTTCCATTTTTTTTACACCGCTATGCTGAGAACACCTTCACCACCTACACCATCTCCCATCATTTCGCAATGAACTAAATAATGGACAAAACAATCCATATCAACTTCGAAATATTCAGAGAAACTTCTTAAAACTTCGTATATAAAACCTTCTACCTGGATTGTTTTATACAATAATTTTTCCCTTTTGATGATTCTTGCTTTATAAAATTCCTCTAACCAACGAATTTCCATTCCATTCAGTAATTCAATCCCCCACCTACTCCACAACCGAAATAAAAACCCATCAATCCCTAAGTTTTCTACTTGTTTTTGAAAAAAATCCCACTCCAATTCCTTTAATCCTATTTTTATGTAGTACATTTTGACCTCCCTTAAATAATAATTCGTTATCTTTAATTTTTTTTATTTTTATTTTTTTATTTTCTAAGCATAAAAATTGCATTTTTGTTTGCTTCTTTCAATATATGAATTTTTTTATAAATATTTTAGAATTTGAGATTCAGAACATGAACACTTATTTATCTTGATCTTCTTGGACCTAAAATTTTTAAGTTTTTTATGTTTACAGGAATCATAGAAACAACAGGAATAATCGAAAAAATAGGAAAAAAAGGCACCAACATTAGCTTTTATGTTAAATCCAACATTGTAGATAAAATCAACATTGGAGATAGTGTAAGTCATAATGGTGTATGTTTAACAATAGAAGAAATTATCAAACCAGATATTTATAGAGTAACAGCGATTCAGGAAACCTTATCAAAAACTAATTTAGGACTTTGTAAAGAATCAAGTATAATGAACTTAGAGTGTTCACTTTCTGCAAATGGCAAGATCGATGGTCATTTTGTTCAAGGCCATGTAGATTGTGTAGGAATCGTTTACAAAAAAATTTCCAAAGATGGTAGTTATGAGTTTCAAGTTTTATATCCTAAATCCTTTAATTATTTAGTTATTCCTCGAGGAAGTATTGCATTAGATGGAATTAGTTTAACTATCTCTAGTATAGATGATACAATTTATAAAAAAGAAGATATTCAATTCCTTATAAAAAATTTTGAGCTTGTCTATCCAGAATATTCATCTCTTTTTGTGAATATTATTCCTCATACATACAATATAACAAACATAAATACATGGGATCAAGGAAGTATTGTGAACATTGAATTTGATATTTTAGGTAAATACATTGATCGATTTTTTAAGGTTTTGAATTATTATAAATAATTTATAAATGCTTTTTATTATTCGGAATGATATTCAATACTTTGAATATGTTTTTTTAATTTATTTTTTTTAGAAGGTAGCCTGCGTATTTTTGAATGAACAACTTTTAATATTTCATCCTTTTTTTCCATGGTGGCACGATAACCTTCTGCTATTGCTAATTGGTGTTTGTGATAGTCTAAAAATTGGATTTCATCTAATTCGGGTTCAATTACCACATCAGGTTTTTCGAAAATTTTATTATCAATGTTGATTCGATTTCGCATAATCTCTATACTTCTTAAAAAGATTTCTCTAATTGAAGAAGGAATTTCCGTTTCTGGTCTAGAATCCAAATCCACTGCAATCACTACATCAGCCCCTAAGTTTCTTGCTAAATCCATAGGAACAGGATTTAATAAACCACCATCGACAAATTTATAATTCTTATATTCGAAAGGAGAAAAAAAACCTGGAACAGCTATTGTAGAGCGTATTGCTGGTAGCAATTCTCCTTTAATGATATGAATCTCTTGCATTGTGACTAAATCAACAACAACAACTCCAAAAGGCTTTTTTAACTCATCAAAATTTCTAACAGGAAGATAATTCTCTAAAAATTTTTTCCACCAACGTTTACCCGAAACCAATCCACCAGTCCCTATACCCAAATCTAAATGAGCTAATGTATCTCTTAAACTCTTAAAATTCTTTAAAGAATCTTCTAAGATTTGAAGTGCATCTGCGGCATAAAAAGCACCTACAACGCCTCCAGCAGAAGTGCCTGCGATAACATCTGGTTCAATACCGATTTCTTCTAATGCTTTGATTACGCCAATATGAGCCCAGCCCCTCGCGGAGCCAGACCCAAGTGCTAATCCAATCTTTGGTCTTCCTATTAGAAGATTTCCTATACGCATTTTTAAACTCGTACAGTTTCTTTTTGAATTTCTTTTTCCATTTGGATTTTCACGAGATTGCCTTTTAAGATTCCTAAACTATCTTTGTTGTATCGTTCGGAAATTTGTTTTCTTTTATCGATGATTTTTTGATCAACTTTACCGTTTAATTTTGCAATAGAACGCTCTATCAACAAACCTGCTAAAAATCTTGCAGCTGATTCTACAATCTCTATTGCATAAGCTTCTTTTTTATCTTTATCTTCTATATCTCTGTATGTAGAAACAATTTCTTCGAATAGTTCTAATTTTTTTTGCAATAAACTTGATGGGTTAAATTTAGCCATTTCTTCGCTGATATATTGCCTTAGGTTTCCTTTTTCTGTCATACCAGACATGATTCCACCAATAGCTGCAACAACTTGTAATTGAGTTGTTCCTTCGTAAATATTTGTTATTCTTGCATCGCGATAGATTCTTGCTACATCATACTCTTCTGTGTAACCAGAACCGCCAAAAACTTGTAATGCATCAAAAGCAATTCGGTTGCAGGTTTCTGAATTATAATATTTTGTAAGCGGAGTAAAGAGATCTGCTAATTTTTCCCATTTTAGAATTTCTGCATCTTTACGAACATCCCGTTCTGGTATTCCAGCGTGAATCATTCTATCTTTTTTCCAATGATACATATCTACGGTTTTTCCAGCTTCTACTAATAAACTTCTCATCGCGACAATTTCTTGTTCCATTTTGTCCAACATACGTTTTACTGCTGGAATTTGCTCGATGGGTTTTCCAAACTGAATTCTTTCGGATGCATATTTTTTTGCTTCTCTATATGCAGCTGTTGCAATTCCCATTGATTGTGCTGCAATACTTAAACGTGCTCCATTCATCATTTGCATTGCATATTTTACAAGACCTTTTCCTTCTTCCCCGATTAAATCTGCTGGTGTATTTTCATAAACGACTTCGCAAGTAGGAGAAATATGAAGTCCCATTTTTTCTTCTATTTTTGCAATCTCTACATATTTGCCATCAACAATAAAAAAAGACAATCCTTTTCCACCACTATCTGGCGAACCAGTACGTGCAAGAGTTAAAATCACTGCTGGTTTGTCTGCAAAGCCACAACCATGTGTGATAAATCTTTTAGTTCCTGTTATATACCATTTTCCGTCTGCTCCTTTAACAGCTTTTGTTTGAACTCTTTGTAAGTCTGATCCATAGTTGGGCTCTGTTAATGCCATAGCACCCCAGTACTCACCCTGAGCCATTAAGGGAACCCATTTTTTTATTTGCTCTTCGGAAGCGAAATTTTCGATTGTTTCTCCCAAGTTTACACAGCCAAAACAAATTGCAACAGAAGCATCACCTCTGGATATAATTTCAGAGATCAACATTTGGACACTTGCAGGTAATCCTAATCCGCCATTTTCGCGTTTTATCGCATAAGGAAGTAAACCAGCTTCTTTAAAGGTGTTCATTACATCGATCATTTCTTGGGGAAAAATAACTTTCCCTTTTTCGAACTTTAACCCTTTTTTGTCCATAATTTGAGATTTGGGAGCTAATTCATTACCAGCTAATTCACCGTAAGAATCTAGTATCGTTCTGTAATAATCTTTCGCGGATTCTACACTATCTGGAGCCATTGCAAACCTTTCATCATTGGTCTCTCGATATTTTTTCGCATCCTCAAAACCGTTTTCATAGATTTGAATAATTTCATCCCAATCTATAAGATATTCAAATTGCAGCTTTAAATCGTCATTATCCTGAAAGTAATTTCCAGTAATCATAAAAACCTCCTAAATAGGATTATAATTATAAACCATAACTTTACAATTGACATAGACGTCAATTTAAATCAACAATTTTTTTTGTTTTAAGATATGTTTTTAATTTTTTACGAGACATAAATATTATTAAAATTTTTTGAAAGAATTTTTTTTCGTTTTTTTTGAAAAATCAGTTGCCATAAAAATTGATTTTTGTTTTTTGGTTTATATACACTATACCAGTATAGTGTATATATATATTAACTCTAAGGAGTAAAATATGGCAAAAAATATCATAGAAATAGAAGAAAAAGATTACGAATCCTATGTTTTGAATTCTGACAAACCAGTAATTTTGGATTTTTATTCAGATGATTGTGTACCATGCGAAGCATTGGCTCCTAAATTCGAAGATTTGGCTAACTATTTTGGCGAATATATTCAATTCCTTAAAATATGGAGGCAAAAAAATCGACCATTAGCACAAAAGTTGGGTGTTTTTTCTAGTCCTACACTCATTTTTTATCATCCCAAAGGAAAAGAAACCGGTAAAAGACTTTCTGGTGCAATTCGTAAAAAAGAAATAGTAGAACAAATAAAAAACTTGATTGGATCAGAACTTACAGAAGAAATATTAGCAAAAAAAACCAAACAACGAATGGATGTTGATGTAATTGTCTTAGGTGGTGGACCAGCTGGTTTAACGACTGCTTTATATACAGCACAAGCAAAACTCGATACAATTGTGATTGATCAAGATTTAACTGGTGGACAAGTTAAAATTACCCACCAAATTTCTAATTATCCAGGAACTGGTGGTCCTATATCTGGCTGGGAATTAGGAGAAAGAATGCTTAAACAAGTATTAGATGCAGGTGCGAAAGTCATCTCTGCTGTGGATGTAACGAAAGTAGTATTAAAACCAAGAGATCATACTGTATGGATTGATGATGAAATTGAAGTTCATGGAAAAGCAATTGTTCTAGCAATGGGCTCAGAACCAAGAAAATTAAACATCCCAGGCGAAGAAGAATACAAAGGAAAAGGAATTTCTTATTGTGCAACATGTGACGGAAAATATTACGAAGGAAAAGATGTGATAGTTGTAGGTGGTGGTAACTCTGCTGTGGAAGAATCCCTCTTTTTAACGAAGTTTGTTAATTCTGTAACAATTGTGCATCAGTTTGATCATCTTCAAGCAAATAAAACTGCACAAGAAGAAGCATTCAAAAATCCTAAAATTAAATTTATCTGGAATAGTGAACCAAGAAAAATAGAAAAAATTCATGACCAAATGAAGATGACCATAGAAAACGTAAAAACACATCAATTCTCCGAAATAATAGCAGATGGAATCTTTATTTTTATTGGTTATCAACCCAATACATCAAGTATCCAAGAATGTGATTGCGAAATAGAAGACGAAATTCGAAGAGATCGTTGGGGTTATATTATTACAGACGAGGATATGGCAACCAATATAGAAGGTGTATATGCTGTAGGTGATATTCGTTCGAAAAAATTTAGACAAGCAGCAATAGCTGTTGGAGAAGGTACAATTGCAGCATTGGCATTAGAAAAATATCTTGCAAACTTAAAACATCAACATATACAGGCAACATCATCAGAATTTATTTACACAAATTAATCAAGAGAAGCAAAATATGGAAACAATTCAAGCAATACGTATTAGATACGCTAACGAAGCAAATACAGCTTGCTGTCTTTCTTGTGGTTCAGCATTAGAATATTCGTATCTTAAAAATGGCGAAACCCTGATTGATTTAGGCTGTGGTAGAGGCACAGATGTAATCAAGGCAACAAAATATATAGGAAAAGAAGGAAAAGCGATAGGATTAGATGCAACACCAGAGATGTTAGAGGTTGCAAGAAAGAATGCAGAAAAACTTCGTCTAAAAAATGTAGAGTTTATCCAAGGAGAAATAGAAAATATCCCTTTATCTGACAACTCTGTTGATGTTGTTATTTCTAATTGTGTTTTGAATCATGCAAAAGATAAAGAAAAGGTTTTTAAAGAAATCTATCGGATATTAAAAAAAGGTGGTAGGTTTATTATCTCTGATATAATTGCAGAAAAGCCTCTACCAGAAGAAGTAAAAAATAATCCAGAAGCTTGGGCACAATGTTATGGTGGTGCCATAACCAAAGAAGAATACTTTTCTGCTATTGCTTCGGCAAACTTTAAAGAAATCGAAATTTTGGAAGAAAGCGAACCTTACGAAAAAGGCGAAGAAAAAGTGCTCATAAGGAGTATAACTATAAGAGGTTATAAAGAATAAAGGAGCAACTTATGAAAAATCAACAAACTAACAGTGGCTTTAAGCCAATATCTCAAAAACAACCAGTAAATAAACATAAATTAGTTGCACAATGTTGTTCCAAACAATCTAAAATTATTTCTGGTTGTCACGATTAATTTTTACTCCCTTCTTCTTAACGAAGAAGGGATTTTTTTGGAGGAAAAAATGATTAAATCAAGATATACATTTACTTTCGAATCCCCTTCTAATAGATTTTTTATCATGAATTATCTAACAGGAGCTATCGACGAAGTAAATCTATTCGAACGGCCAGAATTGGAACACCGTTTACAATCAAACCAATGGGATGATTACCATCTAAAAGATTATATGCTAGAAAGAGGATATCTATTCGAATCTGTCGAAGACGAAGAAGAATATATTCAAATGCGATACATTGAATTTTTAGAAGAATACGAAAACACCCCAGTACAAATTATTTTTTCTACAACCTATGCATGTAATTTTTCTTGTATTTATTGCTTTCAGGAAAGTTATAAAGAAAATTCGAAAATCATTACACCAGAAGTTACCGATGCTTTTTTTAATTACATCAATACACAATTTGCACCAGAAAAACAAAAACCTTATATCACTCTATTCGGTGGAGAGCCATTATTAGGGGGAGAACGATACAAAAAAAACCTGATTTATTTTTTAGAAAAAGCAAAAATTTATGATTACCAAATCACCATTGTTACAAATGGGTATGAATTAATCAATTATATTCCCGAACTAAAACGCATTGGTGTAAAAATAAAAGAAATTCAAGTTAGTGTAGATGGAAGTCCCGAACAACACAACAAAAGAAGGCCCACTGTTACAGGTAAACCAACCTTTGATCGTGTAGCACAGGGTATTTCCGAAGCATTAAAAAATGGTTATCGCATCAATTTAAGAATGATTATCGATAAAGAAAACTTACCAACCATTGTGGAATTAGCAGAATATGCACAAAAAGCTGGTTGGCTTGATTATTCCGAAACTCTATTCGAAACATCCATTGGAAGAAATTATGAACTTCATACTTGTCAGCCTAAAAACACACTCTACAATCGAATTGATCTCTGGAAAGATTTTATTGACTTAGCAGAAAAGAATCCTATTTTAAAAAAGTTTCATAAACCTCATCTACATGGAATTCGGTATTTGGCAGAAACTGGTTCTTTACCCATGCCTATTTTTGATGGCTGCCCAGCTGGTAAAAAAGAATGGGCATTTGACTTATACGGAAATATTTATGGTTGTACAGCATCCGTAGGGGTTGAAAAATACAAATTAGGAAACATCTTCGAAAATACACAAATTACGAAAGAAAAAATCTTAGAAACAGAATTTTCTTGTGAACAAATTGATCCCGAAGTATCACATTTAGATACATCCCACAAGCCAGAAATGTATCATAGCAACATAGTGCTTAAAGATAACCAAAAAGAGCAACGAATCAAATGGCAAACAAGAGATGTGTTATCTATTCCACAATGTAAAAACTGTGCTGTTTCTTTGTCTTGTGGTGGTGGATGTGGAGTTCTTGCAGCAAACCATCATGGCGATATTCTTTCTCCTGATTGTCGTCCTGTAAAAGAAATTGTATCAATGGCTGTGGATTATTATCGAATTGGGTTAGAAGAATAGTTGATATTTATAAAAAAGCACTACCAGTAAATATAATAAGATTTCCGAAATTTGTTGTATAGCACCGAGGGTATCGCCAGTATATCCCTCGATTTTTTTTATCAATAAGTTTTTAAAATATAAAAAAACGAAAAACAACACCAAAAAAAATAACGTTAAAAAATAGAAAAAATTTTTATCATAAAATATTATATAAATTATTAATAAATTTATATAAATAATTTGAAAAATCCAAAAACGTCTAGAAGAAATTTGTTCAAAAGGTTTTGATTTTCCATCGCTTCTAGCATAGGGTAAAAACTTAATAAAAAATAATAGCACCCACCTACTAAAAACTTGCACTAATATAAAAATTACATAGTAGGTTTGAACATTCACAAATATATGTTTTAACAAATAAAATTTTAATAAGATTAAATAAATTAACGATATTGCAGCAAAACTTCCAATTTGTGGATCCTTCATAATTTTTAATATTTGATCTTTATTGTATCCACCACCGAAACCATCAAAGAAATCGGAAAATCCATCTTCGTGTAATGCGCCCGTCAAAATGCTATGAAAAATCATCATAAAGATAATAGCAATCTCTACTTCTTTGGTTATAAAGAAACACAAGTAAAAAAACACTATGCTTAACAAACCAATGAAAAACCCTACAAGTGGCAAATAAACAATACTATTATAATTAAAATCAAAATGATGATTTTTGCTTATCGGGATTCGCGTAAAATATTGAATTGCACTTATTAAGCTATAAAACTCTTTTTTTAAATTCATTGATTTTAGGTTTTTTTGATGTCTTATATCGTAAAATCAAATATTGTATTTAACAATATATTGTTAAAATGATTTTGTGAATTAGCTATTACACATTTGATTTGATTATTAGAAAGAATAAAGAAACCGACACCGTCCTGCTCTCCCACGCGGCGAACCGCGCAGTACCATCAGCGATACAGGGCTTAACTTCCGTGTTCGGGATGGGAACGTGTATATCCCCTGCTCTATCGGTGTCGTTAAGACCATTTTTATTTTGACCTGTAAAAATGCAAGAAAAAACTGAATTCATGATGGAACTTTTTATAAAAAATAAACCAATAAATTCATTTTTTTTATCAATATAAATTTCATTACAACTTTTTGTCATAATGCCCGGTCTAATATATATTATATACATATTATATGGGAGGATGATATGAAACAGATTTCTAAAACTATCGCAAAAATAACGATTGTAGTTTTTTGTGCTTTTGTATTTTTTTCGTTTTTATGGTTAAAAAATAGTGTTTGGAATCTTACGTTTGGCGAAATCCTTTTTCATTTATTGATGCCAATAGAGGGTGCTGGTAGAGAAATATTATTATCTTTTGAGAAAAACGTATTAATAAATTTAATAAAATTTTTTATTGTATACATAGCAATAAAACTTTTATTAAAAAAACTTCCTCTTAAAATTAAAAATCACTCACTTAATTTAGACCAATATTCAACCAAGATGGATGTTTTAACTGCTTTCGTTTTTCTTGTTATTTCTTTAAAAATTTTTATAATTGATTTTAAATTTTACGATTATGTTAAAAAAAACATTACTTATACAGATATTTATAAACAAGAATACATCGATCCTATGAACGTTTCTTTTAAATTCCCAGAAAAAAAACGAAATCTTATATTGATTATTCTAGAATCGATGGAAACAACCTTTTTTGCAAATGAATATGGCGGTGCATTTGACGAAGACTTAATACCAGAATTAAGAAAATTAGCAAAAGAAAACCTACATTTTTCGGATACATCAAGTTTAGGTGGAACATTACAAATCGAAGGTACCAATTGGACAATGTCTGCAATAGTTGGAATGACTTTGGGAATACCTATAGTTACAACGATTGATGGATTTGATGTTGATTGGAATGGCTTTGATAGGTATGTAAATTTTAAAAAAACAAGATTCTTACCCGGTATCATTGGTTTAACAGATATATTAGGAGATGCTGGTTATGATCAACGTTTTCTTATTGGTTCGGACAAAAAATTCGCGGGAAGAGATTTATTTTTTTCTACACATGGAAATGTTGTTATTAAAGATTTAGATTATTTTAAAAATGTTGGTAAAATTCCCAAAGACTACCATGTTTTCTGGGGATTCGAAGACGAAAAGTTATATCAATTTGCCAAAGAAGAATTAATCGATTTGTCTTCGAGTTCAAAACCATTCAATTTAATCCTACTTACAGTAGATACTCACTTTCCTAAGGGCTATTTAAGCGAAACCTGCAAAAAAATTTCCCATTTCGACGAACAATACAAAAATGTATTATCATGTGCAAGTAAACAATTGTATGCTTTTATCACCTGGATTAAAAAGCAACCTTTTTACAATAATACTACAATTGTAATATTAGGGGATCACCTCTTTATGGATGATGGTACTTTTATCCCCAAAAACGCGAAAAGACGAATCTATAACGTATTTATTAATACTCCTATAAAGCCAGTAAAAGAAAAAAATAGACAATTTTCTACCTTAGATATGTTTCCAACAATTTTAGATAGTATAAACATACAATATAATTCGCCCGGATTAGGATTAGGAAGATCTCTTTTTAAAGATACACCTACTCTAATAGAAAAATATGGATACGAAAAATTCAACCAAGAAGTAACCAAAAAAAGTAAAGAATATATTAACTTTTGGAAAGAAAATAAAACATCTCGTATACAAGTTGTTTTACACAATAAATAAAATGAATCCAAATCTTTTGATTTTAAATTCTATTGACTTAAAATCCATATTTAATAAAATGAAATATAAATTATATAGGAGAAAAATATGAGGCAAAAAAAAGACAAGAGTGACGTTTTTTTTCAAGTTCCAAGAGAATCGTTTAAAACTAGAGTAGGGAATATCGAACTACCAATATTATATTACGATGTAAATTTATTTTTAGCTTTTTATTTTGTTGAACCAGAAAGAGCAACTGCTGTTCTTCGTAATACAGATTTGGAACCACTGCGCTTTTATAATGGAAAAAGTTTGGTTGCATTAGCTCTTTTCGAATACAAAGATACGACGGTGGGTATTTATAATGAAGTTGGACTTGCAATCGGTGTCAAAGAAAAAGAAAAAAAGGTATCTTTTCCTACGTTACAATTATTTAAACTTCTATTTAAACTAAACCCGCAAAATATTCCCATCGGTTTTTATATTTTACACTTACCAGTTACAACAAAAGAAGCGAATGTTGCTGGACGCGAAATCTGGGGATATCCTAAGTTTATAACCGAAATTCCCTTAAAGTTTGATCTAGAAAATTCTCACTTTGCTGGTTCTGTAAAAGATCCGGATAACAAAAAATCTATCTTCGAGCTTGAAGGAAGGCTAAAAAAAGGAATTCCTATTCCAGCATTCGATTTAATTACTTATACATATTACGAAAACCAACTGATTCGGACAATTATCGATGTTTCTGGTAATTTTAATTTTTCTTTTACATCAACCTTTCGATTAAGAAATGTAGAATCGAATCATCCTATGGCAGAAACTATCAAAGCATTGGGAATCGAAAATCAAGATTCTTATGCTGCAATGTACAGCACAAATTGGCAATCGCGATTAAACAAAGGCAACTTTGTATTAGAAAGCAAAGTGTACCGTCACCCTATAAAAGTTATCAAAAGTAAAAGCAAAGCAAAAATTAAGCGATAGAATTTAATATTAACTCTACAAAGGATTGATGAATATTCCGATTGGTGGCAATCATCAAAGAATCGCCAGGTTGGTATTCTTCCATTCTTTCGTTAACAATGATGCCACCAGCTTCTTTTAAAATGATACTTCCCGCTGCTGTATCCCAGGGAGATAAGTTCCATTCGTAATGTGCATCAAACCTACCTTCTGCCACCCAACAAAGATCTAGTGCAGCAGAACCTGTTCTTCTTATACCCCTACAGTTTTTTAAAACCATTTGGAAGGTTTTCATTAATTGATCCAACATTTCTAATCGATTGTATGGAAAACCTGTAACAATTAAAGATTTCTTTAAATCGGATGTCTGCGAGACAAAAATTCTTTTATGATTTTTATAAGCACCATCGTTGTAAACTGCTCGATATAGATCATTCAAAGCAGGAATATAAACAATACCACCCACAGGAATATCTTTATATAGAATGCCCACAGAGATAGAAAATAAAGGTAAATGATGGGAATAGTTAATTGTACCATCGATGGGATCAATACACCAAGTAAATTCCGAAGCTTTTAAATGAATCGAAGGAATATGATTGACGATGGGTTCTTTTTTCCCCGTTTCTTCGGAAAGAATCGAATCCATCGGAAATCGACTCTGCAGAAAATGAACGATGGTTTGTTCGGAAATATAGTCCGCTTTTGTTACTAAATCTAATTCATTGGATTTATACTGAACTTCTAAATCGTCTTCCCACAATTCCAACAAGATTCGTTTTAGTTCCGGAAGCAATCCTTCGAATACATCGAGTCTTTTGTAAACTTCTTCTTTTAGGTTATAGGGTAACACAACGTTTTTCATAATTTGATGGTTAATTATCGGAAAAACACCTACAATGTTCTCCACATCCTATATATTCTTTTTGATTATGAACAGATGTATTAACTGCAATAGGTTGAAAATATCTTTGAGTATTGTAAGAATTACATTGATTACATTTTACTTTAACGCCATTTTCTATATCTTTTACAGAGAGCTTTATTGTAGTAATATTTTTACAGTCAAGGCATTCAAAATCATAGTAAGGCATATTTATAAAAAAATCAAGAATATTTATGTGTCAATTCTTCTTTTTTTGAAATCTTCTAATTGTATGATTTTTGATATTGCACCACTACCAATCTTAACATAGTTCCAAGAGATTTGAATATTTTCGTAAGATTGATGCATACGTTTAATGATAGAACTACGAATTTTTGCAAGTTCACTACTTTTAGGAGGATTTTTGATGGAATATTCTATTTCTTGTTCCGAAAAAAAGCGCTTCGTTAAATTTGCCTTTTCTAATTCGTAATAATATCCTTCGTATAGATCGTGATATTTAATATCGATAACCTTTAATAGTTCATAATGTTTCAAATAATCTTCCTGAGTTATACCATCGATATCTAAGACATTATTATTAGACTTAAGGTTTTTTTCTTTGATTAAGGTTTGATTGATTAAAATTCGTTTGGTAATCCAATCAATTTTTCCAAATAATTTTTCTGGTTCTTCTTTTAAAAGATTTAAGGTATGTTCCCATTCTTGTACAATTAAATGATATTCTGGTTCTACAATGGTTTTTTGTTTTAAATATTCTTTTGTTTGATTTAAATACCAATATTGGATTTCCAATGCTGTTAAACTCGAAGGTAGTTTTAATTTTTTATAATTTTTTATTTCTAATTTGGCTGTTCGATAGTTTGGATATTGATTGATAGTTTTTAATGCTTTGATAGGAAAACGAATTTGTGGTGTTTCTTTTAAAAAACCTTCGTCAATCATATCCATTAATAAATAAAGAGGTCCAACTTTTAATAACTCGGAAACTTGGCACATACAAGAATCCGACATACCAATCTGAAACCTTTGCACTTTATTAAACAATTCTTTTAAATAATGAAATTCAAAACGAAATAAGAAAAGAACACTTAGATAAGTTAACTTCATCAAATTACCTGAGTCATAAATACATCGATCTGCGGGGAAATTGGATGTTCTAGAAACCCTTTTTGTGAACATTGTTTTTTCGGATAAATAAAACATACCCCTGTTATTGATACTACCACTTCCAGTAAAAAGAATCCGCGTAACAATAAATGCAAGTAGATGTTTTTTGTATTCTCTAAACGTAAAATATTTTAGCACAAAAACATAAGGAACAATCAGAGGAAAAGACAAAATAATTTCTGTAAAAGTTAATGCTATCCCCGATAATCTTTCAAAGTGATAAAAAAAGCTTTTATGATTCGGATAAAAAAATACTTCATAACTGTTAAATTTATGATTTCTTTCTCGAAACCAGGCAAGATAGATTAAGTAGAAAATATAGAAAAAAATCATTAAAACACTCTGAAAAAACAAAATAAAAAACGATGCTATAAACACAAAAAAGATGTATAATGCTAGCAATGGTAAATAAAATACCAAAAACAACCGATAAAAGAATAAAAATATTCCCTTTGCAATCAACCCCGAATAATTTTCTTGGGCGCCGTAAATGTTATCATAAGCATCTTTGCAGTTTTTAATTAAACTTATAGTAGATTTAGAAAATAACCTAGATTGATTTTGATTTAATTTTTCTAATGTTTGTTGTAATAACTTGTCAATGGATCGTTGATATAGGATTAATTCTAGGGGGGATGTGCACTCTGGCGTTGCTGCTTCTAATAGACCACTATCAATATGATGAGAGAGGCTTTCGTAGCAGAAAGCACTCCCATTTTCCAAAAATATTTGTTTCCATTTTAGAATGGAAGTACCATCAGCTATTTTAACAAAAGAAGGTATAACTTTTATAATTAAATCGTATAATACTCGATTATCTTGTTTTTCAGAAATAAAAGAAGAATAACGAATGGCATATTCTGTTTCTAATCCAACGATTCTTTTTTTCATGAATCATATTGAACGTTTTAATTATTCCCCGCCTGCTTCTACTTTTGTGTCTTCTAAATATCGGGAAGTTTCTTTTTTTGCATCATAATAAATAAACTCTAATGTATTAGAAATTCTATCTTCTATGGTTTGGATTTCTGGAGCTTGTACTTTATTTTCTTGAACCAAATAACTTTTTGCAGTATTTGTCATATTGTCCTCCTTCGGATATCGTAAATCAAATATAAAAAGTTTTTTAAAATCTGTCAACCAATTTAAAAAAATATTGATAAAAACTCACTTTATTTTTTGAATTAGAATCATTCTAAATACGATAATTATAAAGATGAAGTATAAAATTTTTCTTTCTTTTCCCATTTTTTTTATGATGTTTTATTTTTATATATCTTATCTAAAAAGTGAAATCAAAAGCCATCAAAATTTTAGCGCTAATAATCCCTACTATTTAGTTCCGGTAATTTTATTTCATGATATAGATGGAAAAGGACCTTATTCTGTAACCCGAGAAGAATTCAGAAACTATTTAAACATTTTAAAAGAAGAGAAAATCCAAATTGTTTCTTTAAAAACTTTATATCAACATGCTATCAAGAATCAATTTTTCGACAAGCCAACCATGGTAATCACCATTGACGATGATTATGTAAATATTGTTCGAGTTTTAGCTCCAATATTACGCGAATATCATTATCCAGCTACTTTTTTCTTTTATGTTAAAGATATACAATCCCATCCAACGAAAGGAACATCTTGGGAAGATCTAAAAAGACTTTTAAAAGAGGATTTTGATATTCAAAACCATTCTTTTTCGCATACTGTATTTCATAAAAAAAAAGATGGGGAGTCCGAAGAAATCTTTTATCAACGTCTTTATCAAGAGATTGTATTATCCAAAAAGATACTTGAATCGAACCTAAACCATACAATCTGGGCATTCGCATATCCCATGGGCTATTATACAGAAGAAACTCATCAATATATATTTAAAAACGATTACAAAATTGTGCTTACAACAGATGCTAAACCATTAGATCTTTCGAAACCTTTCGATGGAATTGTTCATCGTTATACCATACAGAAAGAATACGTAAAAGATCCTGTTAAGATGTTTTATCTACAAATTTCTTACGCGAAAAGGACCTATCAAACAAACAAAAATATTTCTTCTCGATAAAAAAGCCTATAATTAAAAATCGCTTTTAACTTGACACTTGAAAAATAAAAAAACATAATTCATTTTGAATATGGAAGATTCAGTTTTAAAAAAAGACATAAATTCAGGTGTTGTAATCATTGGGGGAGGACCAATGGGCTTTGCTATAAGCGATATCATTTCGAAAAATTTAAAAGAATTTTATTTTTGGTTCCCCGATACTTTATCTTATCGTAAATGGAAAAATGAGAAAATTGTTCAAATCAATGATTTTGAATTTATCATACCGAACAATATTAAGTTTGTTACAGGATATGATTTTTTTAAAGATCGTTCGTTGATTTTAATCATTGCATTACCATCTCGTCAGTTCGAAGAAGTGATAGAAATGATATTCGAACATTTAAACCCTAACAATCATTATGATTTTATTCTAATTTCGAAAGGTTTTTTAAATTATCATAATAGAAGCAAATATAAGGTATATGTATTTCATCAGATGCTCCAAGAATTACAAAAACAGCATAAGATCGAAGGTCATTTAGCAGTAATGGCAGGACCTTCTTTACTTTATGATATTGTCCAAAAAAATTATATTCTTTTCGATGTTGGTTTAGATTCAGTAGAATTTTATCAACTTATAAAAGAAATCTTTCATCAACCTTTCATTAACTTTTCTTCGCACAATGATTTATTTTCTGCAGAATTAGGGGCAATTCTAAAAAATCCTATGGCAATTTTGATTGGAATGGTTTCTGCACTTCCCAACGTCGGTTCCAGTTTATTGGGAGAATTAGCAGCAAAAGCCTTTTTGGAAATGTTCAACTTCGCAAAAACCTTGGGAGCAAACGAAACAATTTTATTGGGGCGAAGTGGCATATCTGATTTTCTTGGTACAGTTTTTAGTCCTTATAGCCGCAACAGAACTTATGGCAGACAATTTACAGAAAAATTATTAAAGGGCTCGAATAAACCAACATTTTTAGATCAAATTCAACTATTTCTTACACCAACGTATTATATCGAAAAAGAGGTTTTATCGAGTCAAAATTTAGCAGAAGGTGGTCTTGCGATATCTCCTATTATAGAAATTGCAAAAGAAAAAAACATTCAAGTGCCATTATATAAAATACTTTATAATATTTTTTTAAGAAAAAATTCACCAGAAGATGTTCTATCGTTACTAATAGAAAGAGAAATTCAACAATCGAAAATCCCTGTCCTAAGAAAAAAAGGAAAAATAGAAATTGTAGCCTCCGGTAGAATGATAGCGAAAGCCCTAAAAGATAGAGTCTATAAAAAAATCCTTTTTACCCCCGGAATGCAAAATAGAATTAAAAGACAAGCATCACACATTATTTCTTCTCTCGAAAAAAGAATCATCAAAGCGAAAAGACAAAAATTAACCAAAGATCAAAACAATTTCGAAACAGAACTAAAATTATGGCAAAAGATACAAACATGTAAGCCCGAAGAAGAACCCTATTACATAGAAAAAATCATTGAGTTTTACATCGATAACATGGTGGATTATTTTTTAGCACCAATACGAACTTTAATTATCTATTTAGTTATGCCTTTTCGGTTGATTTTTGGAAAATTTCAGCGTGGTTCAATTAGTCCTTTCGTCGGCGGACATCTCGAAGAAGTAAAAAACGTTATCAATACTTATCCCGTATTCTATGCACCAACCCATAGAACTCATTTAGATTCCGTCGAATTAGCCTATGCATTATATTTTAAAGGATTTCCCATTCCAAGAGCAGCAGCAGCAAGCGTACTGATGTCTAACCCCTTGTGGGGAGCTTTTTTACGTTCCTTAGGTGCATATGTAGTAGATCGAGAAAACACCCGCAACATTTTATATTTAGAGGTTCTAACTCAATATACGACTATGATGTTAGAATCCGGCATTCCAGCATTAGCATATCCAGAAGGTACAAGAAGTAGAAACGGAAAATTTCAGCAAATCAAGACTGGGTTGTTATCTACAGCCATCGATGCATACAGAGAATCTGGAAGAGAAATTGCCATCATTCCTATTGCAATATCTCATCAGTGGGTGCCAGAAGACCTATACTTTACTGGACAAGCAAAAGATACAAGCTTTATTACTTATGGTTATAGACGTGGTAGGGTTTATTTTGATTTTGGAAAACCCATCCTTGTTTCTAATTTTGTAAAATCAGATGAACCTACCTCCGAAATAGCAAAAATCATCTTAAAAGAATGGAAATATCATTTTAGAGTACAAGAGCATTTTGTTATATGTTATTTATTGTACAATCATTTAGGAAAAGACAACAAAGAAATCTTATTAAAAGAAATTAAAAATTTTGTGGATAACTATCCCGGCTCGATGGTAACAAGGGATATCAACAAAATATACAAAAAAGGGATAAATTTACTAAAAAAACGAGATATCATCAGAGAAACGAGCAATGGATTTGATATTATCAATCCATCACTATTAGAGTATTATGGCAATATGATTCCAGAATTTGACGAAGAAGACATAGAATACATCAAAAAACATGAAAAAAATTAAACAAGATACTTCTTGGGACCAACAAGCTTATTGGTACGATAAAATAGTCGGAGAAGAGGGATCCTATTACCATAAAGAAGTTATTGTCCCAACCTTGTTAGAAGAAATAGGAAACATCAAAAATAAAAAAATTTTGGATATGGGTTGTGGACAGGGTTTTTTTTGTAGAATTCTTAAAAGTAAAGGTGCTAACGTTGTTGGTATTGATTTATCAAAAAATTTGATAGATTTAGCAAAAAAATATTCTTCCGATATTGAATACTATGTTGCTAATGCAGAAGATTTATCGCTTTTAAAAAACGAAGATTTTGATCTTATTGTAAGTATTTTATCGTTAGGTAATATCAAAAACTTACAAAAGGTTTTTTCTGAGGTACATCGTTTATTAAAACCAGAAGGAAAGTTTTATTTTGTTATTATGCACCCTTGTTTTCGCATTCCTCGACAAAGCCACTGGGAATACGACGAAAGTAAAAAAATTCAATACCGAAGAGTTGATCTATACATGAGCGAAATGCAGATTCCCATCATTACCCATCCAGGAAAAGTACAAAACGAACAGTTATTAAGAGATCAAGACTATACAGTAATGTTTCATAGGCCTCTTTCGAAAATCTTTGAATTTCTTAACAAAAATCATCTCTATGTTTCTAACCTAAAAGAGTTATGCTCCAACAAACAAAGTGTAGGAAAGCGCGCCAAAGCAGAAAATCGAGCACGTAAAGAAATTCCGTTATTCATAATGGTAGAAGTGGTAAAATGCAATTAATACAATATACCGATATCCTTCCTGTAAAAGGTATTGGGTATAGGATTTTGATCTAAGAATGGATAGATTTTATTTCTAACTTCGTCGATGGTGCTTCCTGTTGCAGTTATATTTAATATTCGTCCACCATTACTATAATATTGCTGAGTTTCGGGATTGTATTCTGTACCAGCATGAAAAACAATCAAATCTTCGGGAATATTTTTTAAAAAATTCGTTAAATCCATCTCTTTTTTGTAAGATCTAGGATATCCTTCCGCGGCAACTACAACCGTCATACTGGATAAATTTTTAAAAGAAATGTGGGATTTGTTCTTTGAAAGTGTTCCACTAGCAGCATGAAAACATAAATCCAATAGATCTTCGTCTAACAATGGAAGTAATGCTTGAATTTCTGGATCCCCAAATCGGCAGTTAAATTCTACAACTTTTGCACTGTGGTTATGGATCATAAGTCCTGCATAGAGAATCCCTTTATACGAAATATTGAGTTTTTTAAATCCATCAATTGTCCTATCGAATATTTCTTTTTGTATGTAATCCATCAATGAACTATCGATATATTCCACGGGCGTAACAGACCCCATACCGCCAGTATTTGGTCCTTGATTTTTATCATAAGCTCTTTTGTAATCTCGAGCTGCCTTCATAGGGATTGCTTTTTCTCCATCGCAAAAAGCAAACACCGAAGCTTCTTTACCTGGTAAAAATTCTTCAATAAGAAGAGGATAATTTCCAAAAACCTTATTTTCTAAGATATCTTTGATGCTTTGAATTGCTTCTTGTTTATCGTTGGTAACTGTTACACCTTTTCCTGCTGCTAATCCATCTGCTTTTATTACATACGGTGGTGAAATCTCTTCTAAATATTCTATAGCTTTTTTAAAATCGTTAAATACTTGAAATTTCGCAGAAGGAATACCAAAACGATCCATAAAGCTTCGCGCAAAAGATTTAGAACCTTCAATTCTCGCACCATGCTGATTCGGTCCAAAAACTAAACATATATCTTGAAGGGAATCCACAATACCATCTACCAAGGGTTGTTCTGGTCCAACTATGACTAAATCAATTTCTTTATCGAGGATAAATTTTTTTAGACCAAGAAAGTTATCTTTAAACAAATCTCCATAGGTTTCCTTTCTTAAACGATGTTCTTCTTGTATTCCTCCATTCCCAGGATAAACATAGATTTCTTCGAGTTTTGATGATTGTAGAATTTTCCAATAAATTGCATGTTCTCTCCCACCAGAACCAATAAGTAGTACTTTCATAAAAATTGATTTTTTATCATCGAATCATTAGTCAATAATTTTTAAGAAAAGCAATAAAAGCAAAAATCATATAAAATATTAATTAAATTTTATATGATTTTTTTAATAAAGGTTCAATATTCAACCAATCTCAAAAACTAAAAAAGAGTAGTCAAGAAAAATCAATTAAAAATACTAAACCATTATGGCAACAGTAGAATCCATCAACAAAATCAAACAAGCTTACAACGAGCAACTAAAAAAGGTTATAGATCGATTAGCAAAAAAAGTACAAGATAATGGGGATATATCTGTCCAAAAAATGGACGAAAATCAATACGTTCATTATAACTTAGCCTTTTGTGTTGCAGAAAAATATATAGCAGATCACTTTTTAAAATATTCAGAAAATAAGAGCAATCTCGAAAAAAACATGGCTGCAATTTTTCTTGGAGAATCATTCCAACATCTTCGAAGCGAATTATCTTCTCGAATGAATGAATACGAAATTCCTCCAGAAGAATTAAACGAATTATTTAGTTCTGATCTAAACCATGCCGTACAAGAACTTTTAAGCAAAGATTTGTATGATCATGTAGCAGAAGAAGTATCCAAAGGCAACTATGGAAGTTTAGATACAGATGATTATCAAGATATAAGGGATTCTTACAGAAAAATTGCAGAAGAAGTCGTTTATCCACACGCAGAACGCGTCCATAGACATGATGAATTCGTTCCAGAAGAAATTATCCAAGTCTTGATAGAAAATGGTGCATTTGGTTTATCCATTCCCGAACAATATGGTGGTTTTCTAGATTCTTTTGGTAATATTGGGATGATGATTGTAACAGAAGAACTCTCCCGAGGTAGTTTAGGAATTGCAGGTTCACTTATAACGCGACCAGAAATTTTATCCAAAGCATTACTTAAAGGTGGTACAGAAGAACAAAAACAAAAATGGTTACCCTTAATTGCATCGGGAGAACGCATGGTAGCCATTGCAGTAACAGAACCCAATTTTGGAAGCGATGTTGCTGGAATGAAAGTAGCCGCAGATAAAGTAAACGGTGGTTGGGTAATCAATGGGGTTAAAACATGGTGTACCTTTGCTGGATATGCAGATACTTTACTAGTGCTTGCAAGAACAGAAAAAGATCCAAACTTAAAACATAAAGGTTTATCTATCTTACTTGCAGAAAAACCACGTTCGAAAGATCATAAATTCCATTTTACAAAAGAAGAGAACGGCATTAAAGGTACAATTACTGGTTCTGCAATCCCTACAATTGGTTATAGAGGAATGCATAGCTACGAAGTAAGTTTCGAAAACTGGTTTGTTCCCGACGAAAATCTCGTTGGAGGAGAAGCAGGTAGAGGTAAAGGTTTCTATCTACAAATGGCAGGATTTGCTGGTGGTAGAGTTCAAACCGCAGCAAGAGCAACTGGTGTTATGCAAGCTGCACTCGAAGCAGCCAATCGATATTCACAAGAAAGAAAGGTTTTTGGAAAAGAAATATACCAATACCAACTAACACGATGGAAATTAGCTAGAATGGCAATTATAACACAAGCAAGTAGACAATATTCTTACGAAGTAGCAAGAATGATGGATCAAGGCAAAGGAAATATGGAAGCAACACTTGTAAAATTTTATGCTTCGAAATTAGCAGAATGGGTGACAAGAGAAGCAATGCAGATTCATGGTGGTATGGGTTATGCGGAAGAATATCCCGTATCGCGATATTTTGTAGATGCAAGAGTATTTTCTATTTTCGAAGGAGCAGAAGAAGTAATGGCATTACGCGTATGTGCAAGAGATATCTTAAATCAAGCTGTTAGTTCTGGAGTACTTACGTAAAAAAAAGGCACTTTTGTGCCTTTTTCTATAAATAATATCTTAATGCATAAGCAAATTTTTCTGTAATTTTTTCTAGGAGTCCTCTTTTTTTCCAATCTTTTAGGTGAATTTGATGACTTTCCAATAAATCCTTTTCCCATTGGTATAATGTATCCCATATGATTTTTTCGTTGGATAAGTAAATATCTATTTCCATATTGTGAAGAAAACTCCTATAATCCATGTTGGAAGATCCTACAATTAATCCATTTTCGCTTAAAGTTTGCTTTGCATGAAAAATCCTTGTATGAAATTCATAAATCTTTATACCAGATCTTAAAAGAGTAGAATATACTGCACGTCCCGCTTGTCTTGCAAACCAAACATCTGTATTACCAGCTGTTAGAATTCTTACATCTACACCTTCGATTGCTTTCTTTTTTAACAATCGTATCAACTTTATTGGAGGTACAAAATAGGGAGTTGCAATATATAAAAAATTTTTAGATTTATTTATAAAATCATAATAAAATTTACGAAATAAGGTTCTTCTTTTTTTATTGATAGAAGAAAAAATTAAATATTTTTTATTATTTTTTAAAGCATGAATGATGGGAATAAGCTTGGGAAAAAAATAAAATCCTTTTTGAGTAATTCTCCACAAACCAATAAAATCCAATTTAGCTTGGAAAAAAATTCTTCGAATTTCTTCATCTAGTTTATTTTGAATGCGAAGCATAGTATCTCGCCAACGTTCATTACCAAAAAGTTTTTTCGAAAACACGTCTTTTATGTTCATTCCTCCCGTGTACATAATTTGATCATCGATTAAAATCAATTTTCTGTGGTTTCTTCGATGATAACCACTTTTAAAAAGCATTCTGTAATAAAAAGGCTTATAGACGGCAACATCAATCGAAGTATTTTTAACACTTTGCATTAGAACTTCTAAATAATCACGTGTACCAATACCATCTACAAGTATTTTGATTTCAACTTTATCGTTTACATTTTTTTCTAATAGAAGATTTAATATTTCTTTACCAATCGCTTCTAACTGAAAAATATAAAATTCTATAAAAATGTATTTTTGAGCATTTATTATATCGCTCTTTAATTGTTCAAAGAAATTATCCCCTTCGAAATAAATCTGTATCATTTTCTACCGTATTTCGATTTTTTTTGGTAAGACTTTTAGAATTTCTAATGAATTGATAAAAAAATTAGCCATTTTTTGTTTATTTTTTATATGTTCGTTTTTAAAATAAACAAAATATTTTTTATCATTCCAAGTTAGATGGCCATAATTCGCTTTATTTTTTTCTATGGATGAAGATAAATAGATATATTCATGAATAGGTAATATATAGTGTTTCCCGCGAAAATCGACATAAACAGGTATATAATCAATGTTTTCTATCAAAATATGATTGTTTTGTTTGATTAGCTGAAACTGAAAGATCATTCCCCCATCTGTATTTACCCGCAATTGATTCGAAACAAAATTTCCCAAAGACCACACAATTAAACGATTTTTATTTTGTCCATATTTGTCTTTTATTTGTACAACTTCGAAAGGTTGAAGAACATGAGGATGTCCTCCTAAAATAATATCTGCACCTTCTCTTAAAGCAACATGTACAACATAGTGCTGATAGATATCTGGTTGAGTTTGGTATTCTGTTCCATAATGAAGCAAAACAATGATTGCATCTGGGTTGTATTCTTTTGCTTTACGAATCTGTTTTCTTAGAATATTCAAATCGATTTCGTTCACTTTTGCTGGGGAAGGTACAGGAATTCCATTTGTACCGTAAGTAAAATTCAGTAATGCTAGTTTAAAACCATTTTTCTGGTAGATTACAACTGCTTTTTTTTCTTGATCCATATCATCATAAAAGGTTCCTAAGGGAATCATTCCATTTTTTTCTACCATATTTCGCGTTCTTATAATTGCATCCAATCCTTTATCTACACAATGGTTATTTGCTAATGTCAATACATCAAAACCTGCCCACTTAATCGCATCCAACAATTCATCTGGTGCGCCGAATTGAGGATATCCCGAAAACTTTTCTCTATCCCCAGGTAAAGTTGTTTCTAAATTTCCAATAGCAATATCCGCAGTTTCGAGATAGGGTTTTACAAATTCAAACGAAAATTTGTAGTCCCATGCATCAATTTCTTTGTTGTATGCAGTCTGAATTTGAAGATCATGATTCATGATATCTCCAACAACAGCAAATGTTAAGCTCGATTGTGCGAATAAAGCGAAAGGAATAAACCCTATTATTATAAAGAAATCTTTTCGAATCATGGCTGTTTTGTAACAAAAATATTTAAGTCATTGGGGGATTTTTTTAAAATCGAGATTCCTAAATCTAAATCATCTCTATAATGCATCATCTCGTAAATCCATAGTTGATCAAATTGGAACCATTGAACTAAATTCTCTATGGGTTGAATGTTATAATGAAAGGGTATATTAGGATACTTTTCCCCTTTGGGAAAACCAAATTTAGGTGCACCGGATGTAACAGTTCTTATGATAATTGCCTGGTTATCGTAATTTAGGTTTATTATGTTATTTCGAAAACTCTCAGGATAGCGATAATATTCCTCTGCATTTGATAGATAAACAACATGAATGGGAATACACAAATTTTTAGATGCAACGCCAATATTTTTTAAGGTGATATTTCCATTAATATCTCCTATTACGGCATAAATTCTATTTTCTTGGATCATTTTTTTTATATATTCGAAATCATTCGGATTATTATGGAACGAAGAAAAACCAAAATTCTTGCTCATAGATTCTAAATCGTTCAAGCGTTCCCAAACCATACCGCGAGATAATTCGTAAGTTTGTAAATATTTTTTTTGTTCAGTAGCGTCGATAATTCGATTTCGAATTAATTCAATTGCATTTTTTTTGTTTCTTATAGACCAATATTGCTTAAATTCTAAAAAATTTTCACTTGCATCAAAAAAAAGTAAATGTAAGCGATTTACGTAAACCACCATCCAATCTACATCTACTAAATATGCATAATCGGATTTTGCCCATGCAATAAAAGTAAAATTTTGATCTGTTCCAACACCGATGTAGCCACCTTTTTTATCTTTTATGTAAGGATAAAATAAATCAATCCTTCTTTCGTTCGAAGCAAAATAATGATCTGCAAACAATTGGGGTTTTTCTTCAATTTGATCATATTCATAAAAAAGAAATTTTTGATAGAATTCTTCGGTGCTTTTAGGACATGAATTAGATTGATTACTTTGTATAATATTCTCTTCTTGTTTGATTGGTTCAGTGGTTTTACATTGGGAAAAAATCGAAATCCATATTACTGTTAAAAAAAATAATTTTCTATCAAACTTCATAATTTTATTTTACTCGAAACACACGTTAATTATTTGGTTCTTTATGTCAAATCATATTGATGTAGAATACAAATCTTTTAAGTCGAAAATCATTCTATTTTTAAAAGGTTTTTCGATGGGGACAGCAGATATTATTCCCGGTGTCTCTGGTGGTACAATTGCACTTATTTCAGGAATTTACGAGCACCTTATACTTGCACTTTCTTCGATAAACCTAAAAGAAATCCTTCTTTTTTTAAAAAAAATTTTTAAGAGAAATTCGAACATTCAAACAAAGATTCCCATAGTTTTTTTGATTGTATTAGTTTCTGGAATCGCATCGGGTATTTTAAGTATGTCAAGAATTATTCCTTTTCTAATGGACGAATATCCTTTTTATACTTATTCGCTTTTTTTTGGTCTAATTCTTTTTTCTGTAACTATTCCTTACAAAAAAATGGATCATGGTACGATAGAATATATTTTGATTACAATCTTTGCTATCTTTACGTTTATCTTAACAGATATAGAACCATACAAAGGTTTTTATGTACAACTAGAATTAAACGAACATACTAAAAAAGTTAAGATTGATGATTCGGGGAAATTTCAGTTTGAACTTCCTAATCATTTAGCCAACCAAATTACGATGTATATCTTTAAAGATCAAAAAACTTTATTATCGATAACTACAATAGAACCAGATAAAAATATATCGTTAGATTTAGACGAAATTTCTTTTTTTATGCGAACCAAACAGCAAAAGGATAACATCGAAGTAAAAGGATATATTTCTCATAAAACAGGTTTTTCTTTTTTAGGCTCTATGGTAGGAAAATACCTTTGGATATTTTTTGTTGCATCTGTGGCAATTTGTGCGATGATTTTACCTGGGATTTCTGGAGCATACATGTTAGTGCTTTTTGGAGAATATCAAAACATCTTAAAAGCATTATACGAAAGACAATTGGATATTATTTTTGTTTTTATTTTAGGAATTGTTGTAGGAATTTTATCTTTTGTTCGATTGTTAAAATATTTACTACAAAAATATCATTCTTATACAATGGCAGCATTAACAGGATTTTTGGTAGGTAGCTTAAACAAAATCTACCCAATGAAATACATAGGTCATAAACCAGAAGTAAAAGAAATCCTCTTAGCTATATCAATTGCCATTGGAGGTGCATTGTTACTATATCTATTAGAAAAACTTTCGTCTAAGATTGGCGATCCAGAACCTCCCGTTTAATCTTCTTTTTCTGTTATTTCGTTGGATAATTCATTTACATCATTAACAGCAATTGCAAGACCAGATTTTTGGAGTAATTCTCCACACTTTTCGATTGCTTGTTCTATTCCTAATGCAACATCATGATTTTTTATTCCGTTGATAACGAGATTTACAACTTCTTCCCAATCCTTTTGAGTTACATGTTGATTGATTCCAGCATCACCCAAAACAACTACTCTATGTTCAAAATAACTAATAAAAATCAAAACACCCGTTCTATTACTTGTTGCAAAAACCTCTTTTTCCAAAAAAGCTTCTTTTGCACGTGCATAAACCCTTTCGTTAAGCAATTGCTTCCCTGCGAAGAATCTTCGAACAAAAGGGATATAACAAATCACAAAACCGAATATTGTAAACATCAAGGTAAAAGATATTACAACTGGTAGAGTAAGAAACTTATCCCAAATAGACCATTCTGGGATATGTCCTATTGTTTGTAATTCGTAAATAGTAAAAAAAATTAATAAAGAAATTATATTAAAGGTTAAAGCAGATTTTAAAAATGCTTCCCAATAAAAATCCGAACGTTTAACGATGTATGGTACTATTTCTCCCGATGTTTTTTTTTCCGCATCTTCCACAGCACGTTGAATTCTTTCTTTTTGTTCCTGTGTTAGTAGATTCATAGTTCTATAAATATTTATAAAAACTAACTGTCAATCCAATTAGAAAAAACTTTTTTATGCTCTTCGCTTAGCAATTTACCATAACCTTGAATGTCCGAATAAGAAATATGTTCTGCCAACCATTTGGACAAATAATCCGAGAATTTTATTAACAATTCTGGAGGATTTTCTTTATCTTGAAATTGATTTTTAAAATATTCTATAGAAGTAAAAAAGGCTTTATGTTCGTTAATATGCTCTTCTAATTGCTGATAGTTCATGAACTTCATCAAACATTCTTCTGTTGAAAAATGAACCTTAGCATAAATTTCTAAAAGATGGAATAAATCCATGATTTTTTCACTATCGATAAGTTGGATCTCTAAAATAATTTGAATCAATTGTTGATGATGAAAATCGATCAAAGGATGACCAACAACATATTTAAAATAAGTTTTATCGATTAAAGAATCTTTCAATGGACTTCTTTGATTTAAATCCAAAAAGATTTGATTTAAATAATACAAATAAACCAAATCTTCTGTTGTATTGTATAAACGATAAAAAATTTCGAAGGAATGATAAAAATGTTTTTGATTATATTCTTTTATTGCTTGATTGTACAATTCTTTATGATTATTTTTCAACACCTTGATTTCTTGAGGTTCATTTCCATAATATTCCCAAATGTTGATATATTGATTGTTGTAAAAAAGAGATTTTATAAATCGTAATTCACCGAGTTTTTTTAAAAGAGAATATTTTTCTATAATAGATTCTGTTAGAATAAATTTTATGTTCAAACTTTTAGAAAAAAGAAAAATTTTATTGAGCAATTCATTGTTCGAAATAAAAATATTAAAAGTAAATTGATTTTTTAGGTTCATTGGATCGAAAAATACCCAATCGTTATCAATGACACAACAATATTCATTTTCTTTGGGAAATAAAATCATCATTAAATTAGAAAGATCTTCTAAGTAATTTAGAAGATCAAAATGATCTTCCGAAAACAAAAATGTTAACTTTTCGCTATCGTATTTTTCTAAAACACCTTCGTATTTTGCGGATAATGCAATGATTTGTTGAATTTTATCATTAACAGAAGTTGAAATATTTTTTGTTAAATAGATTTGAACAATGGTAATTCTTTTTTTAATAGTTTTTGAAGGAATTTTTTCTAAATCCTCCGATATACCTAAAAGTCGAATTAAACTTAAAGGAAAGAACTTTTTTAAAAACATGTTTTCTTGTTTTAGATTATTTATAAATAGTTTAAAATTTATAAAAGATATTTCGAAGATACGACTAATCATAAAAGAATGTAGCAGAATAAATAAAAAGAGACCAAACGAAGAAATATAAGCAGTTTGAATGATACTTCTGGCATGAAGGATATCGTTAATCACACTAAAATATAAAATTAAACCACCAATAAAAGATTCTAATGCACCAGATACTTTTTTGATTGTATTAAAAAATACCAAATATGTTAGATAAGTAATAATAAAAATCAAAAAAATTTCATAATAAATTAAGTGGGAAGTAAATAAAATTGTGCTGCCAAAAATAGTTTCTAAAAAGAAATATATAGTTCCAACCACTGTTATCCATAGAATTTTAGGATTCCAAGAATACTCAAAAGATGATAAAAAAAATAAAGTTGCAAAAAGTAAACCAAGTATGTGGGTCCAATATTCAATTCTTACAAACAAAAACCAATTGATGTAGCTTTCGGGAATAATACGATAAATCAAATAATTGTTTACGAAAAGAACTCTTACAGCTAACAAAAAACAAAAAATAGAAAAATAGAGAATGCTTAAACTTTGTTTTGTAACATATGATGTTCTATGTTCGTCTTTATAATTTAAAATTGACTTCTGAAAAAATAAACCTAAATGAAACAATGCCATAATCAATATGGCACCAAACAAAGACAGATCAAAAAATAAATTTTTATAGAATAGATTCAATATTTCTCTTTCTAACCCAAAAGAAAGATTGTACCATAAACCTCCTGATTTGTGATAAAAATTCGAAACATGGATCAAAATGTGTTGTTCTAATCGATCTGCTTTCCATAAAAAAAATCGACTACCATACAAGGGTATCTGTTCGTTTTTAGAAGGAGCTACTTTACCAACCTCCTCGACTAATTGTCCATTGATAAAAATTTTATAAGATGTTCCAATAGTGGGAATATACAAACCAATGTTGCGATTGATCCAATGTTCGGGAATTTTTATTTTTACATAATATGTTGCAAATCCTTGACCTGATTGTTGTGCATTACAGGGAATCCAATTATGGGGAACAAAGCAATAATCTTTTTTTTCTATTTTTTGTATATCTTCTAAAGAATAAAATTTTTCCCAGTAGAATTCCCAATTTCCTTTTAAGTTTACAAGAGAAGAATCTTTGATTTCTAAAAATCCATTTACAACATTTTCGGAAAATATATAATTACTAAAACAAAAAAACAATATAACGAAAAAAAATCTTCTTTTTTTGAACATGCGATATTGTTTATAAAATATAATAGTTTATTAAAATCAATAATTTTATTATTTTCTTTAAAATAAAGAAAAAAAAATTGTTCAAAAAATATGAAGGACTTATCTTTAATCCGAAATTTTAGCATCATAGCACACATTGATCATGGTAAATCTACATTAGCTGACCGGCTATTAGAACTTGCAAAGGTGATAGACGAAAGAACCAAAAAAGATCAAATCTTAGATAGCATGGATATAGAAAGAGAACGAGGGATTACGATTAAATCCAATTCCGCAACGTTTGATTATTTCGCAAAAGATGGGAAAACTTATACCTATAATCTAATCGACACACCAGGACATGTGGATTTTACTTACGAGGTTTCTCGCTCCTTAGCTGCTTGCGAAGGCGTTTTATTAGTCATTGATGCAACACAAGGCATCGAAGCACAAACATTAGCAAATTATTATCTAGCCATCGAGCATGATTTAGCTATTATACCCATCATCAACAAAATTGATTTACCAGCAGCAGATATCGAACGCTGTTTAGAACAAATTGATCACACACTTGGATTAGATCCAACTTTGGCAATACCTATCTCCGCGAAAACAGGACAAAACGTAGAATTAGTCTTCGAAGCAATTCGCGAGCATATTCCACCTCCCAAAGGGGACATAAACGCTCCGTTAAAGGCATTAATTCACGATTCTTTTTATAATTCTTACTATGGTGCTGTTATGAAGGTTCGTATCTTCGATGGAGTAGTAAAAAAAGGAGATAAGATTCTACTGATGAGTAACAAGAAAACCTTTGTAGTTACGGAATTAGGAATACAACAAATCAAAATGGTTGCAAAAGATTCTCTCCAAGCCGGAGAAGTAGGTTATATTATCGCGGGAATTAAGTCCGTAGAAGATACTCGTGTAGGGGATACCGTTACATTAGCAGATCATCCAGCAGATAAGCCATTACCCGGTTATAAAGAGATCAAACCCATGGTATTTGCTGGTCTTTTTCCCATCAATAACGAAGATTATGAATTCCTAAAAGAAGCCATAGCAAAACTAAAATTAAACGACGCATCGTTGGTTTATGAACCAGAAAGTTCTGCCGCATTAGGTCATGGATTTCGCGTAGGTTATTTAGGTTTATTACATATGGAAGTAATTCAAGAACGATTAGAACGCGAGTTTGGGTTAGAATTGATTCATACTGCGCCCTCTGTAAAATATCGACTAACATTAACCGACGGAACAATTTGCGAAATATCTAACCCAGCAGAATGGCCAGATCCAGTAAAAATAGCTGTAAATGAAGAACCTTATGCTAAGGTCAACATCATTACCCCACAAGAATATATTGGAAATATCATTACATTGTTACAAGAAAAACGCGGTATTCAAGAAAACATCATTTATTTAGACGAAACAAAAGTACAAATTATTTATCAATTACCCTTATCAGAACTGATTTTCGAATTTTATGACCGATTAAAAAGTACTTCGCGAGGTTATGCATCCCTGGATTACGAACTAATCGGATATAAAGAATCAGATTTAGTTAAAGTAGACATCATGGTTAATGGTGAACCAGTCGATGCATTAGCAATGATTACACATCGATCAAAAGCATACGAAAGGGCAAAAAGCGTCATCGAAAAATTAAAACACCTAATTCCTAAACATCAATTTCAGATTCCTTTACAAGCAGCCATCGGTTCTAAAATTATTGCACGAGAAAATATTTCTGCATTAAGAAAAAATGTATTAGCTAAATGTTATGGTGGTGATATAACGCGTAAGAAAAAACTACTCGAAAAACAAAAAGAAGGGAAAAAACGAATGAAGATGATTGGTTCTGTGGAAATTCCCCAAGAAGCATTTTTAGCCTTATTAAAATCCGACATCAATGAAAGTTCAAAAAAATAAAAAGACTATAAAAAAATTAATAATTAAACGATTTTTTTTATTGACTACAAACATGAAATTATTTTTTTGTACATAAAATATTTGTTTAACATCTAATTAAAAATCGAGGTGTCGCTATGGGTAAAAACAAAAACGAAAAAAGTGAAAAAAAACGATACTTTATCAGCGAAGTATTTGGAGAAAGAAAATTTCTCTTACTTCGAGAATATGCAAATCGTAAAGGATTGGTGTATGTAGATGAATTAGAAAACCACATAGATAGTATCAAAAACATTCGTGGTATTGGTCAGAAGAAATTAGAAATCATCTTAGAAAAGATTAAGAATCCAGAAATTCCTACACGTGTAGAGCCTATTCAGTTAAAAGAAATCGAATGGGAAACTCCCATCGAAATTGTATTTAGAGGTTCTTATCATGCATTGATTGAATATTGCCATAAAACAAAAAGAACAAAACTAAAAGATCTAAAAACATTAACGCTAGAAGAAATTCGATCCATCAATTGGCCTGGTAATGCAATCTATAAATCCTTTCTAAAAAAATTAGAAAAATTCGGCATAAAACCACAAGAAATAAAAGAACCATTAGATTTAGAAAAACATTCTATGGGTGTTTTAACAGATGATGTAAAATTAAACAAAGCATATCAAAATGCTCATGTCTCTAACTTAAAAGAATTCTTACAACTAGGTAGAGAAGGACGATTAGCAATAAAAAATTATGGTGAAATTAGTGAAAACTTATTAAGAGAATTATTAAAAGAACATGGTATAAATATCGACGATTACGAAAATCAATATCTGAATAAATTTCCCAACAGAAATTTAGATCTTAAAATGGACGAGATTTTACCAAAAATGAAGGAATTCTTAACACAAAGGGAATATTATATTATTACAAACAGAGCACTCGAAAAGAAAACCTTAGAAAGTGTAGGTTCCGAATTAGACTTAACAAGAGAAAGAATTCGTCAAATCGAGAAAAAAGCTGTAATAAGATCCAACATTTATATTGGACCAGTAATACAAAAATATGCAGAAGAAGTTTATAAAATGGTGAAAGAAAATGGTGGAAAGATGAAGTTATCTCAATTGTGCAAAACTCTAAAATGCAAACCTGATAGCGTAAATTTAGTGACTTATTTAGCAGGTTATCGCGATCTTCGAACAGAAGATGATTTGATTTTTATTGATTTAACACGAACCAGAGTTTGGAACGCTCCTACCTACGATTTTGCATAATAAAACTTTTTCTATGAAGGGAAATAAAGGGATTATTGTTTTAATCCCTTTATTCTTTCTTTTTTGCCATTCGCCTTATAAATTCTTACTACGCGAATTTAAAATCGACTCACCAGAACAAGAGCAGTCGAGTAATATCTTTTTGTATTCCAATCAAGAAAATTCCTGTTTTGAATACGAAATCATGATCAATACACCACTAGCATATCCCTTTTTACCATCTTCTGAACGGTTTTATTTTGACTACGACAACAAAAACCTGATGCTTCAAAATTATTTTTTATGGGTCAGGGTTTATATAAAAAATAAAATTGATAAACCCATATCCATCGATATAAATCATTTTATGATAAAACAATCGAACAATCGATTTAAGCCAATGAGTATTTCGGAACTTGTAATTCAACATCCCCTATACTTGAACAACATTCCTCTTTTTTGGTACACCCTACCCAAGGAACCAATCCTATATTTTAATCCTTCGTCGGACTGGTTAAAAAGTTTTTATTATAAACCTTTTAACATTCAAGACAGAGAGTATAAACTAAAATATTATCAAAACTATTTTGATTCTTACTCTAAAATTTTGTTAGAACCACAAAAAGAAATCTTGTTCTTTTTGATGTTTACCCCATTAAGAGAAAGTGATATCACCTATCATTTTTTCTACGAGAATAAGCAATGTGGTTTCGAAATTCCTTTTACATACAAAATAGTTATAAAAGAAAAGCCCTTAAATATTTTTGACGAAGAAAAATATTTAAAAAATATTTTGAATCAATTAGAAAAAAGAAATATGGCATGGCAAGAAGAGCTAAAAGAACGATTAAAAAAACACGATTTTAAAGAATTAGAAAGATTCAAATTTTTTTAAGCTTACTCTGCCCTACAAAATTCTTTTTTATATATAGCGATATTTCTTAACAAGAATTCAGAATAATTTTTAGAAAAAGCAAATAAAAAATTTCGTGATGTTTTTTTTAAGGGAAGGTATAAAAGATTTTCTTTAGGAAGTATATTGTAGGTTTCTTTAAAGAGATCGCCTTGACTATTTTTTATGTATAGAGTAATTTCTTGATTTTGATCAAGAGGGTTAAAAACCTCGATTTTTAAACAATAGAGATCATTTTTATTAGTAAAAAAATAATAAGAAAATAATAAATCTCCTTCGGGAGAATCCTGATTTTGATTGATTCTTAAAAAAAGTGGGATTAAATCTTTATGTTTTTGTACCATTTCTTTATCGATTCTTAAAGATTGATTTTCTTTTTCGTCTTGTCTAAAATACAAAGAACACATCTTATAACCAGGATAAATTACCTCGTTAAAATACAATGGTTTCGATCGATAATAGATTTTATGTAAGAACAATGGATCGTCTATTTTCCAAACATTTCTTTCTACATCTTTATGATGATATTTTCTTTCGTGAGTATCACAATACCAATCCCCCAATAAATTTAAAGATAGATTTCCATAAAATTGAATTATCACACTGATAATTACAAAAATATTAAAAATATAGAACCATTTTTTATTAGAAATTTTCTCGATAGCAATCACTAATAGAATAAAAAAATAAACTAGTACATCGGTAAGCATCCTTGTGCCATAATTATACATACCTGTCCATTGTTGATTAAAAGAATAAAAAATTAGATAAATCAAAATACAAAAAAACGAACTATATAACAATAATTGTATATTGGGAGAAGTTACTTCGTTTTTACTTTTAAATTTATCGTAAAAAAAATACAATAAAGCAATGAGTATATAGGGATGGAATACAAAAAAACCATAGTTGGGAGAAAATAACAAACCCAAAAGGTTCCAGAAGAATTTATCGAATACAAAAATCACATCTGTGCTATTTTGATTACTTACCGTCCTTCCATAACCACCTAAGGGATGATCATAAATAGAAAGATTCAATGTAGCCATAGGAATGATCATCAAAAATGCACCTAATAACACCAGACTAATAGCATGAACCAAAGATTTTAAATGATTCTTTTTTATTATAAGAAAATTTATTATTAAAAAAAATAAATTTAATATAATACTTATAAAGATGGTTGTTGGTCTTATATAAAATAATAATCCTTCCAATAATCCAATTATAAACAAAGATTTTTGATTTTCTTTTTGGAAATATTTTATCCATATTAATAATAATAGAATGTTAAAAAATTCAATAAATGTATGTTGCCAAAGATTATTCGCAGAAATACTAAAATGAATACTTGCTAAACTATAAATTCCAGTATAATAAAGTGCTTTGACTTTTTTGATTGGAAATTTTAATAATAATAGATAGAATAAATATGAGGTAAAAACAGCAATCAAACTTGCATTGATACGTTCTACTTGATGTGGTTCAAAGTAGGATAAAACCCAACCAGAAGTACTATTTATGTATATATAGGGATAATTTAAAGAAGCAATGGGCAGCCCTAAAAGTTTTTCTGCAAGAAAAATCAAAAAATGCAAAAAACCCGGTAATAAAGGAAATACAGGATAAGAATTTTTATCTTTACCCAAGAGATATTTTCCACCAGGATGATATAATTCTATATGATCTTTATTAATATATCGCGAATTGTCTAATTCGTTTATATTGATATCTTTTTCGTAAAGCACAGAATAAGGAAGAAATTTTGTGTAATAAGTATCAAAGGTACTTAGAGGAAATGATAAAAACAAATAAATAAAGAAAATGCAAAAGAAAAAGGTTAAAATAAAGATTGAGTAAAAATAACGAATCTTTGTGTGTAATTTGAATTTTTTTAATATAAATAAAATTCCTAAAATCAATAAAGTAGAAAATAAATATAAAAGTTTTATATCTTTTAGATAAATAGCCTCGTAATTGATTTCGAAATGAATTTTTATATACAGAAAATTACTAACAATAAAGGCAAAATAAAAAAGCAAAATATAGATGAAGAATCGTTTTTTAAAATTTTTAAAAAAGTAAAATTTATAAAAATAAATAACATAAAAAAATATGATTACAATGAAACCAATTTTATTGATTATATCAAATCGATTGAAATATAAAAGTAAATTAATGATATAAAAAAACAATATAAAAAAGAAAACGAATTCATATTTTTTAAAAAAACGCTCTATTAACATATATATCCAAAAATTTTTTCATTAAATATTAGTCAAAAAATCTTTTCGAGAAAAAGAGAAATCTGTTTAAAAGGATCAATATATATAAAATGGATTAAATTATAATAGATTGTTATTAAGATCAAAAAAGATTTAATAATTAACAGTATGTGAAATAATCATTAAAAAACATAGAACATTTTATAACTGTACTGAAACTCTAAGTTAATCAAAAAATTTTTATTAGAAAAAACAGAATACGCTATTAGGGTTAATGAAAAAAGTAAAATAAAACTATATATAAATATAATAAATTTAATATAATTTTAAAAATAATTCACACTAATTCATGCCGCAGGACACGAAAACTCACTATAAACCCCATGGTTCGCATGACTCAATCTGTTATAAGATGAATAATTATTCCCAACTTGAATTCGGGCATGAATCTGTTGCTCCTCTGGGCTCAAAATAGGTCTAATAAATATTGGTTCATTGGACATTTGCTCTTCTTGCATCTCCCAGTCTAACATGATGCGAATAATAAAACTTATGGAATAACCTAAAAAAAATCTTAGTTCAAACAACTTGCCCCAATAGGTTGGTTGTATACAAATTTTTCGTATAACGTAGTTTTTGGTTCTTGGTTGATAGGTTGCTGTTAATGTTCTTTTATTGGGCGCTAAACTAATCTTATATAGATAGGCTAAGTGTCGCCTGATTAAATATTCAATCGTTAGAGATAAATTGCCATTAAAGTGCGTCTCTGTAAGATATATTAAATACTGATAATGAAAAGGAGTTATATTGATGGATGTTTTGCATTCATCATACGTAAAAAAGTGTTGAGTCTTCATATCTAAGAAATACTATTTTTTTGCAATTTTTAACAAAAAATTTTATCAAAATGCTTAAAAAAATTATTCTGAATAGATTATGCATATGGATTCGTACAAAACGAAATAACAAAACTTCTTTGATTTACTCAAGAATTGCAATAAATACAAAGTTGATTCCAATACACTAACACCTATTATAAATATTTATAATTTGATTTACAAAAAAATACCGTTCAATTAATGGTATTAGATATATTGATGGGAGGGGATATGAAAAACTTTCTATTATCTTTTTTTACCATAATTTTGACAACAATGTCGTGTATTTCTATATCACCAGCAAAAGGAGAAATACATCACCCGACCACTAGAGATGGTTGGAAATTAACCTTAGAGCATTTCTCCGATAAAGATGCTCAACAAAAATTCAAAAGAAAATATCCGGTAATTTTGTGTCATGGGTTAATGGCGAATCGAACTTATTATACCATTAATGGTGAATCTTCTTTTGCCCTACAACTTGCAAAGGCTGGCTATGATGTTTGGGTATTGGACTTACGCGGTAGAGAAGAAGCAGGTCCTCCATCCTGGTTTTTTGGAGAAAAAAAATATGATTATTCTATTGATGATTACATAAAATATGACGTTGATGCTGCCATTCAGTATGTTCTTGAAAAAACCAAATCCGATAAAGTAAATTGGGTTGGTCATTCTATGGGTGGTATGATTGCTTATGCACGAATTGGTTCTTATCAAGAATCGAGAATAGCGAACCTTGTTACTGTTGGTTCCCCTTTTAGTTTTGAACTGAGCACAACTTCTCTTAGATTATGGCATAAGGTAGGAAGTTGTACGACAAGCGTCTTACCTACTGTTCCCATGGGCTCCCTTGCAAAATTTAACAGCTACATGTGTGTGGATTTAACACCAAAGCCTGGTCTTGTAGAAATTCTCTTATATCCAGAAAATACAGATAAAGAAGTCATCAAAGCTTCGCAACGATATATGATTACAAATATTGCAAAACCAGAAGCTTTACAATTAAAAACAGCCTTAGAATTAGGTGAATTTTATTCTATCGATGGAAAAATAAACTATACAGAAAATTTAAAAAATATTCAAATACCTACGTTGATGGTATTGGGTAGAAGGGATCATCTAGGGTTTGGATATACCATTCGTTTAGTATACGAAAAAATCCAAACAAAAGACAAACAACTCTTGATTGTAGAAAGAGCACAAGGAGCAAGCGAAGACTATGGTCATGGAGATCTCTTTATGGGAAAAAATGCACCAAAAGATGTGATGGAACCTATCATTCAATGGATGAATGAACGAAATAAACTTTAATAAAGGAGAATTATAATGAAAATCAAATTTTATAAAATTTTTATATTAATTATTTTACTTTCTTTTTGTTCCACCCCCATCATCAAACAAGAAAGAAACTCTTCTTTTTATAGAATTGAACATTATAAAACAAAACGAACACCAAAAGGTATTTTACTACAATTCGATCCCATATCTTTTTCGATAGATACATTAGAAAAACATTGGATTCCCTTCTGGCTTAAAGAAAATTACGAAGTTGTTCAAATCATTCAAAACGAAAAACGCTTTTTATCGAGTCAAGAAGTTGATGTGATTCTAAAAGATATTCAAGAAAACAATTCATTATCATCGAAAAAAATCATTTTAACAGGAATATCTTTGGGTGGTATTACTATATTGGATTATCTCAACGAAAAAGAAAATATCGAAGGCATTTCTCGCGTAGTGGTTATAGGAACAGGTTGGGATTATGCTTATTCTGGAAACCTATTTTACGAAAATCATGATCTACTGAATAAAAAAATCAAAGATATTAAGAATTTCAAATTTCTGTCTTATAAAAAATATTTAGAAGAAAATTACAACAAACCCTTTATAGAAGATTTTTTTATCCCCAATGTTTCTATCGAAAAAAAGAAGGTTAAGTATCTTGGAAATCATCGTTTGCCTATGTTGATCGTCGTTGGAAAAATTGATCCCTTTTCTCCAGAAGATAGTATGATTCCTTTTATAAAAAACTATCAACAATGTAGTTTTAAAACACTTTTGAATCGATGCTATTACATCGAAGCAAGTAGAGCAAATTTCTTCGATAAGGATTACAATCATTTTGATCTATTTTTATACGATGATGTAGTAGATGATTTGTATCAAGACATGAATGAATGGATTAGGAAAGAATTTTAGTTGAAAGGGGAAGTTTTCCCCTTTTATTATCTTAATTTCTTTTTATGACGATTCATTCTTCTTTTCTTTTTTCTCTTATGAGTTCTGATTTTTCTTCTTTTTCGCTTTTTTCCTGAAGGCATTTCCCTACTCCTTATTCCAGTTTTTTATTTTATATATTTATGTAAAGTAGGATTTTCTTTAAGTAATTTTAACATATTTTTTATATCATTTAATTTATCTTTTTTTGCAACAAATAAGACTTTATCGGTTTCTACAATTACCATGTTATCTATACCTAACAATGCATACAATTTTTCGGATTCAGTAGATAGAATATTATTAAAAGAATCATATCCCACAAAATTTGCTTTTTTCGACAGCAATCGAATGTTGTTCTTATCATCAACTATATTCGCATCTTTTAAATAAATTCTTTCTAACGATAACCAAGAACCTACATCATCCCAAACAAAACTGGATTCCACCACAGCGATTTGCTCTGCTTTTTCCATAATAGCAATATCTATGGGAAGTTCTGGAATAGTTTCGAATGCCATTTTAAGTTTTTTTTGCGATTGATAACTTTCTTTTAGAGGGTTTAATATATCGGGTGCATTTTTTTCGAATTCTTCGAGAATCCTTTTTCCTTTCCAGATAAAAATCCCCGAATTCCAATAAAATCCTTTTTTTACGTATTCCAATGCTTTAGAAATATCCGGTTTTTCGTGAAACTTTAACACTTTATAGCCGTATTCATTGATTGCATCCCCTTTTTGAATGTATCCATAGCCGATTTCTGGACGTGTTGGAACTACCCCGCATGTAACCAAATAACCTTCTTTTGCTAATTCTATAGCTTTTTGTAGGTTTTTTTTAAACTCACTGATAGGAGAAATATAATGATCTGCACTCAATACAACATGAACTCTATCGGGAAATTTTTCTTCCAAGATAAGAGAAGACAATGCTACAATGGGAGCTGTATTTCTACCAAATGGCTCAACGATAAATTGCTTGTCTTTAATTTTTAGCTCTTTTTGGATGGCTTTTTTTAAATCGTTATTGCAACCAATAAAGATATTTTCAATAGAAGTAAGAGTTTTTGCTCTATCGATGGTTTCTTCTAATAAGGTTTTATTCGAATAAATTTTTTGTAGTTGTTTGGGCTTAGATTCTGTGGATTTAGGCCAAAAACGTTCTCCTTTCCCACCAGCCATAATGAGCACTAATGGTTCGTTGTTTTTCTTCATTTTTTCTCCTTTTTATGGGGGTGTTTTATCGACAAATTTGGTTTGAGATTCTTGAACAGGAACTTTTTTCTCAGGTAATGTTTCTGTTGGGTTTTTTGGTAAAGGAAAACCTTTGTTTACCTTTCCTTCGAAATTAAAATATTCTGACGGTAAATAAATAAATTGTGCTTGGGAAGATAATTTTTCGATTTTTAGATAATCTTTTACCTCGGGGTATTCTCTGATCAATTTAGCAATATCTTGTAATTTTTCTTTTTCGAACTGAAATAAAATCCATTGGGATTCTTTTTTCGCTTTTGCTTCGTCAATTAAAGCACTTCTTTCTAATTTTCTTTCTAGATAACGATTACTTTGTCGTAAAATTAAATTATATTGTTCTACATCAGGAACATATACATCTTGGATGTAAACCTTTTTAAAATAAACTCCCTCATTCTGGAAACGTAAGTTTAATTCTTCTAAAAAACCATTATGGACATAGGCTTTGATCTGCTCTTCTGCATTATTTAAATTTTTTTCTATGTTGAGCTTTTGTCGAAAAACCTCGTACAATAAATCTTTTAATTTAACCTGAATATAATTGTCCAAATACTTCCAATCTTTTTGTTCTAATTTTATAAAAAGATCAGGTAATTTATTCGGATCTAAATCATATACATAGACCAAATCCAACTTAATGGAAAAGGAATCATCAAGTCCTAAAATTTCATTAGGTGGTAAAGAATATTTATAAATAAAATTTAAATACCGAGATTGGATGTAAATAGGATGCAGTTTGATTCTTTCTGGAATCAACCTTCTAAAAATAAAATCATAACTATCGGGTTTGATTGCTTTTTTTTCTATTCCCCAATAAACATCTTCTATAATGATGGCTTGTTGATAACCACTTCTTACAAAAGCTTGATAAATCGCGTAACTAAAAAAGATAATAAATAAAAAAAACAAAAAGCTTTTTTTTATTTGGTACATTCATTACTCGACTGGAATATCCGCAGGTATGATAATCGTGGAAATTGCATGTTTGTAGAGTAAACTTTTTTTTCCTTCACTTTCTAATACTAGCGTAAAATTATCAAAACTTAAAACTTTTCCTTTTAATGGAACACCATTCATTAAGTAAAACGTTAACTCTGCACCAATTTCTTTTGCTTTTGTTAGTATATAATCTTGTATATTGTTTTTTTCGCTCATCGTTTTGCCCTTTATTTTTTTTAAAGAAACATTTTTGATTACTTGTTAAGAGTCAATTATTTATTATGATTGAATTTGCAAGATTTTCTAAAAATTTTTCTGCTTCTTGGTATGTTACAGGTTTTAAAGATTTTTCGTTTTTAAACCATTTGATTTGTGCTTTTCCATATTTCTTATGAGTGGAATATAATAAATGGACGATTTCTTTTTTAAATTCTTTTTGATGCAATAATTCCTCACCAAATTTAAGATAAAGATCATAAGTTTCTTTGTAGCCTGGGGTTTTTAAAGCTGGACATTCACCATAATTTCTGAATAAATTTATCGCTTCTTCGATAAAACCGCATTCAACCATTTTTTCCGCTCTTATTTTTAAGTGACTTTCCCATTTTTCTAAATCAGGAACAATAAAGATGCCTTCGTATTCTTTTTTATTTTTGTGTTGATCCATTTCTTTATAATGCATTGCCAAAGTTTTTCCAGTAAGATAATACAACTCTAAGCTACGAAAAATTCTATATGTATCGTTTGGATGAATGAATCCCTTCCCTAATTTATCATTATCTGTTGTAAGAGAAGAAGGATCGATTTCTTGTAATAATTTTAACCGTTCTTGTGGCGAAAGTTGATTTAGCATATTTCGTATTTCTTGTTTTTTTTCTGGATCTTCTTCAATATAAAACATCCCTGTATTAAAGGCTTTTAAATAAAATCCTGTTCCACCACACAAAATAGGAATTTTATTTCTATTCCATATATCTTGTATGATGGTTTGTGCATCTTTTACAAATTTACCTGCGCTATAAGATTGATTAGGTTCTAAAAATTCTACCAAATGATGAGGAATCTTTTTTTTTATGTAAGGTTCTGGTGATGCTGTTCCTATGGACATATAGCGATAAACTTGTCGCGAATCCAACGAAACCACTTCGAAGATTTGTTCTTGTTGATTAAGATATTGATAGAGCAAATCTGTTTTACCGATGCCTGTTGGACCTGTTATAACAAAAAGTTTTTTAGAAACATTCATAAAAGCATTTGTTCTTTTTTTAATATATCAACAATTTGATGAATACATTCGTTTAATTCACCATTGATTACAATATAATCATATTCTTTTGCTGCTTGAATTTCCTTCTCTCCTTCTTGAATGCGTATTTGTAAATCTTCTTCCGATTCTGTATTTCTTTTTTTTAAACGTTCTAACCAAATTTCTTTCGAAGGCGGCATTAAAAATATCGATAGA
The DNA here is from genome assembly GCA_026418015.1 of Leptospiraceae bacterium. Classification (GTDB taxonomy): domain Bacteria; phylum Spirochaetota; class Leptospiria; order Leptospirales; family Leptonemataceae; genus SKYB61. Next base: position 42,999 of record JAOACE010000009.1, read on the forward strand.
ACATTCGAGGGATACTTTTTTTTAATCGTTCTCATCCCTTGATAATCTATGTTCAATATTAAAATTTTTTTTTCTTCTATTGCTTTATCTAATTCCCAAGCAGGTATTCCATAGAAGTTACTATGAACTTTTGCATACTCGATAAATTGATTTTCTTGGATCATTTGATGGAATTTATCATAAGAAAGAAAATAATAATGTTTACCATCAATTTCGTTTGTACGAGGACTTCTTGTGGTAGCGGTTATAGCAACGCGAAACCTATGGGGAAATAGTTTTAAAAGCTCGTTTATAATCGTAGTTTTTCCTCCACCAGAAACAGAGGAAATAATCAGAATATTTTTTTTTGTATTCATAAGTTATTTTTATGATATTTTTTTATAAATTGTTCCATATTCTGTATGCATGACTTGAAATGGTGTATCTAACATCTGTAAACTTTCTGCATGTCCAATCAATAAATATCCATTTGGCATTAAACGATTGTAAAATTCCATTGCTAGTTTTTGTTGCTCTTTTTTTTGAAAATAAATCATCACATTTCTACAAAAAATAACATGGGCGTTCTCTATGGTTGGTTCGAATAGATTTTCGATCTTAAATATCACTTTGCTTTTGATATCCTCTCGTACACAATAGATTTCTGGATCATAGGGATTTTGTCGAAAATATCTTTTTAGAATAGTGGGAGGTATTTTTTCTATTTTTCTACCAGAATAACATCCTTCTTTTGCAAATTCTATCACTCTTTTGGAAATATCCGTAGCTATGACTTCGAAAACAAAATAGCCTAAATCTTTCATCGCTTCGATGGATTCTATAACAATATTATACGGTTCTTCTCCCGTAGAACATCCCGCTGACCAAATTCTTAACTTGATTTTATATAGTTTTAATAACTCTGGTAGAATAATTTTTTTGTATGCTTCGAAGTTCTGAGGCGTTCTCCAAAAATAGGATTCATTGGTGGTTACAACTTCTAAAAAATGAATCATCTCTGTATTAGATTTATCGCTTTTTGTCAAGTAGTAATAATATTGATCATAGTCTTTTAATTTTAATTCGCGAAGTCGCTTTCTTAAACGGTTGGAAAGTAAAGTAATCTTATGTTCTTTTAAATAAATACCAGTGATATCATGAATTAAACTCGCAAATCTTTGGAATTGTTCAGGAGTTAAATCGGGAATATCGATAGAAATGATTTCCTTCTCTTGCTCGAACATTACTTTTCCTTTTTTGATTTTAACTTAGAAATCAATAAAATTTCTGCATTAGGAAGTTCTGTTATAAGATAAATCTCGTCTTCTGTAAACCCTAATTCAAATAATTTATGGACAAATTTTACTTTTTCTTCTTGTGTTCGAAGTTCTAAAAAGAGTTTTTTGGTTTCTTGAATCAAGACGTCCTTAGGATTAATAGTTTCTTTGATGGATCTTTGTTGAGTTGGCTCTTCTTTTTCCTTAGATGTGATATTTTTTTCGAACTCTTCTAATGTTATAGGTTTTTGTGTAGAGGTTGGTTTTTCTATTTTATCTAATGTGATAGTTTCTGTTGTAGTTGCGATAGGGATGGTTACAGGTATTTCGGGTAAGTTGAAAGTTTTTCGAAAAAAACTACCGATTTGTTGGATAAAGGTTTGATTCTTTTGGTAGTTTGAATTCGAAAGGGTTGGAGAAATCATCGGTTTTTCTTTTTGAAAAGAAAAATCAATTTTATCTTCTTCTAAGCTATCGAGAACTTTCGTTAAAAAAGATGAATTTATTTCTAATTCTTCCTCTGGATTTTCGCTTTTTTGTTCTGAGGGAATTTTTGGATCAACCTTATGGTTATTAGTAGTAATCGTTTTTTTGCTTCGCTTTTTAGTCTGCTTATCTTCTAGGTCTTTTTTTAATTCCATCAATTTTATGTAGACTTTATTAATATTTTCTTGTTTTTGTTTGATTAATTCTAAAGAATAGTCAATATAATTGATGGCATCCTTTAAGTTCTCATAGAATTCTTTAGGAATTTTAAATTCTTTTTTTTCGTTTTTAATTCTTCTCTTGTGGATTTCGTTATATAAAACATAAAAACAAAATATAATGGTTAATATAATAAATTCCATGTTAAACTACTAAATCTAAGGTGGTTCCTTTGTTATAGTTCTTTTTTGTTCGTAAATTTGTAAATGATATTTCGTAAGTTTCTTTTTTTAGAGGTTGATTTTTTGTAGTGTTAGTAAGATTCTTTTCTTGTGCTTTATATTGATTAAAGATTTGATTTTCTGTACCAGTCTTGTAGATATCTACAACGGTTTGATCTCTCATCAAATTGATGTTTTTTGCATTGTTGATTTCTTGCATTTCTCTATATGTTTGAATTGCTTGCTGTGCGTAAATTTGCTGGTGAACTTGTGGAACGTTATTAAACGAAACTAAATGGTCGATTACTCTCATAAATTTATTTTTTTTCTTTTGTTGATTCTTTCTTTTTTAGGTATTTTTCTTCTATAATCTTACCATCTTTGTAAACATATTGTACAGAGAAACGTTCATCGATTACATTATAAACCGCATCTTTGATTTTAATGATTACGCCAGGATATACTTGTTTTTCTACGATTACTTTACCTTCTCCGGCCAACTCTTCCATCTCTTTTTGAAGTTGTTCTTTTTCTTTTTCTAGTTGTTGAATTTCTGTCTGTAAAGACTGAAATTGATCAGAAACTTCTTCTAATTTTTTTCTTTGTTCTGCTAAGAAAGAATCAGGATCTTCTTTTTTTCTCGTTTCTAATGTTTGCTTTGTTTTTTTGATTTTTTCGAATTCTTCTTTTTTTTCTTTTAGTTTTTTCTCTAGTTCTTCGAATTGTTTTAACAATAAAGGATCATAACCAACAATGATTTCTGTTTTAGGTTGAGCAGTAGAACCAATAACACGAGCTCTTACCTCTTTTTTTGCGCGTATTTCTCCCCCTACGATTTGTGCACGTCTTCCTTGGCATACAACCCTTTCTCCTGCTTCTACAACACTATGCATGATGGCTTCTTCTACGAGAACATCAATCGCAGCATAAACTTTTGCATTTTGTATAAACCTTGCTATAACAGAACCATTAGAAGAAACAATCTTTGCTTCTTCTTTACCTAAGATACCACCTTTTACAATAATATTTCCTTCTGCTTCTACGATTGCTTTTTGTATGCTATTCATTATTTCGATGTTTCCACCAGCTTTTACTTGGTGGTTATCTAAAACAGAACCAACGATGTTCACAGAACCTAAAAACTCGATATTTCCAGTTTTTGGACCCACATCCCCTAGTACGCGGTAGATATCTTCGACAGAAATACGGTTACCAATCATCACAACTTGACCATTAATTTCTGCTTTTAAAATTCTACCATCTTCGGAAAGAACAGTATTTTTTCCTGGTTTAAGTTCAATGTCTTTACCATCTCTGGCAGGTATAATTTTATTAAACAAGGTTCGTCCTGGGATCCCTTTTTCTGGTGGTATTTTTTCTGCTAATATTTGTCCTGGAACAACGTTTTCGATTAAATGCAAATTTTTAAAGTCAACTCTTCCATATTCATCTTCCTCTAATTGAAATTCTTTCTTGATTTTTACTTTATATTCAATATAAGCATCTCTACCATGTTTTGGAGGAATGCCTTCTGCTGCTAATATATCTTCCATGTAGATTTCTTCATCCAGTGCTTTTTTAATGTTCTCTTCTTTAAAACCAATCACAACCCCTTTGGCTTTTAATGCATTGACAATATCTTCGACTTTAAGGTCTCTTCCTCCTTTTCGAGGTGGTGTAATTTTAACATAAGCCTTCATTTCGTCTGGGGTAATTTCTACTTTGCAAGTAGAATCATGTTCTGGAATAGGACGATCGTATTCTGCAACTTTGACTGGCTCACATTTGGCTTGTTTTACTACCTTTTCAATTTTTTTCTCATCGTAAATAGAAACACCTCTCTGTTCTAACCTTCGAATACACTCTTCTTTTTCGACAGGTTTTCCGTTTCCTTTGGGAGGACAAACCGTTAAAAATACCCCTTCTTTATAGACTCTAACTCTAAAATATCCATCTACATTTTTAGGTTCGATATACTGATCCAATTCTGTACTTAGGAGTTTATCCCCAACCCCTAATTTCAACGCAAATTCTTCTAATTCTGAATAAGGATTATAATTTTGGTTGATGGTAACAAGAATTTTATAAGGCTTTTTTTTAAAAAAACCTTTTTTCCCTTTTTCTAAAATCTCGTAGTCCAAATAAGAAATATCTTTTTTTAAATATTCCGATGCTTTTTTTAAACAATCACTGATAGAATATCCAACTACTACTACTTTATCTTGGATGTTTTTTTGTAATTCATCATCCACTTCTAGAAGCATTTTTTTTAAAGGATCCATTCCACTTAACAATTAAAATCATTTTAATAATCTTTCAACCATTTAATAAAAAATTTTATTTAAATTTATTTTTTACAATTCCTTCGATGCCTTATCTAAAAATTTTTTTTCTTCTTTTGTTAAAGAATTCATACCTTCTCGGGAAATCTTTTCTAAGATTCGATCCAGTTCTTCTTTCATTTCGATTCTTCGTAAAATCTCCATTCGTTTTTTTTCTAACCTTCTTTTTTTCTTGTATTCGTTGATTTTTTCTAGAAATTTTTCTTTTAAAGAAACCTTGGGTTCTTCTGTCCAAATGCGATTTATCTGAGAACTGGAACGTGTAGAATATCGATTATACTCATCGAGGATACGCCCTCTTTTTGCAACAATGTATAGATATAAGGCAGAGGCAATTGCACCCCCTAAATTCAGAATCAACTGATTAACAGAACCAAGGGATAAAAAAACAAAAAATATCAATGCTACCCATTTCATTTTTAAGGGTAAAACAAAGAAAAATAACACTTCTCTATTGGGATACAAAATCGCATAAGCTAAAAGTAATGCAGTAATTCCTGCTGTGGGACTAATAGCTAAAAGACCGGGCAAAAAAAATGTACCAACTAAAAAAATAGACAATGCTCCTCCATAGATTCCAATAAAAAAATATTTATAAAAATTTTTACTTCCCCAAAGCTGTTCGATTTCTGAACCAAAACTCCATAAAATCAGCATTTCGAACAAAAAACTAAAAAAACCACTCAAACTAACAGGATAGATTAAATAATGAGTAAAAATGGATAAAAAATGAAAGTTTGGTTCTGGAAACAAGATAAAAGATTGATAATCCATCGAAGAAAAAATTGTTGCAATAAGTTGGATTAAATAGGTTATGGTAAAAATTACAATTAAACGAAAAACACCCTCAGTTAAGGATGGAAAACGCACTTCATATTGGTATTGTTGCATAAATCTAAAAAAGGTTGAATAGGAATATGAGTCAAGATATTAACAAATCAATATTTAAAAATTATGATAAATTTATCTATTTTTTGATTTTAAGTATTACCATGGGAATATTGTTTGGATTTTTTATTGCAAGTATCAGTAATCAAGATTTAGGTTTACTAAAAGCATATCAACCTACAAGACCAACGATTTTATACGATATAAAAGGAAGGCCTTTTGCAGAACTCTATATACAAAAATCAGAAGTAACTCCTTTAGAAAGAATTCCTCCTACCGTTGCACAAACATTTCTAATTGTTGAAGATGATAATTTTTATCATCATATAGGGTTTGATATTTTAGGCATCGTTCGGGCTGCGGTAAAAAATGTTTTAGCTGGCAAAATCGTGCAAGGTGGTTCTACATTAACTCAACAAGTATCGAAAATGCTTTATTTAAATGTTTATAAAGCAAGGAAAAAATCTTTTATTCAAAAGTTTAAAGAGTTGATTCTATCGTTAAAATTAGAACAAAATCTTTCCAAAGAAGAAATTTTAGAATTATATTTAAACATGGTATATTTTGGTCATGGATGCGAAGGATTAACATGTGCCTCGAAGATTTATTTTAACAAAGATGTAGAAGATTTAACTATTGGAGAAGCAGCTCTTTTAGCAAGATTACCCAAATCTCCCGTTGAATATTCTCCTTTTAAATTTCCAGAAAATGCTAGAACTCAACATAAATTCATTTTATCTAGGTTGTTAAAAGAAAAATTTATTAACAAAGAAGAAGCAGACAAAATCTACGAAAATTTTTGGAACAAATACTGGGGTTATTTTATTACAACATCGCCCTCTACCAACATACGAACGAATCGTTTAGATCTTGCTCCATTTTTTACAAATTATGTAGAAACAATCTTAAAAAATGATCCTGCGGTAGGAGAAGAACTATTATATACGGGCGGATTAAAAATCTACACAACATTAGATCTTGATCTACAACTGATTGCTCAAGAAGAAATGCTAAAAACCCTCGAAGAAGCAGATAAAATCGGAAGAATCCACGCATTAGCAAGTGGGAAAACAGGAGTAGATTATAGTCTATTTGGTATTCATAATTTACTTTCTATGATATTACCAGTGGGAAAACCAGAAATTAAAGAACCAACAGCGAAACAATATTTCAATTCTTATTTGGAAAATCATCTTCTTGATGCAAACCAACTACTTACATATTTTCTTCCAGCAGAAAACGAAAATAAAGCATTTACAGAAGCGCGCAAAAATACTCTAACATTATCACATAATCTTCGCGTAGAAGGTGCATTATTAAGTATAGATCACACTACTGGTGGTATCAAAGCAATGATTGGCGGAAGAGAATTTTCGCCATCGAACCAGTACAATCGAGCTCTATTTGCTCGTAGACAACCAGGAAGTGCGTTTAAAATCTTTGTATATGGTTCTGCAATCGAATACAGAAAAATCAACTCTATGTCGCCATTAAGCGATGCGCCGATTCAAATTATTTCTGATGATGGAAGTGTTTGGTCACCAACCAATTACGAAGGAAGTTACCATGGTCTTGTACCTGCAACATTAGCATTAGCCTATTCTTTGAACACATGTTCAGTAGATCTTTATAATAAAATTGGACCAACTCCCATTATAGAATTTGCTCAAAGGTTGATGAAGTTAACGAATCCCTATCGTTTACGACCAGAACCCAGTTTAGCTCTTGGTTCGAGTGAAATTACCCCCAAAGAATTAGCAACAGCAACAGCAATCATAGCTAATGAAGGAAAAGATGTAATACCCTATGCAATCAGATATGTGGTTGATGGAAACGAAAATGTAATTTTTAGTCAGGAAGATATAGTTAAGTATAATCTTGGACAAAAAGTAAAAAACGGAGAAATTCAAATTATTTCTAAAGGCACATCATTTATATTGAGAAAGATGATGGAAGAAGCAGTAGAAAGAGGAACATTAAGAAATGGAATTCGCGAAATCGGCAATTTTAAAGGAGATTTAGCAGGTAAAACTGGAACAACTTCTAGCTGGTCCGATGCATGGGTTACAGCTTTTAACCCCGAATTTACTTTTACTTTGTGGTTTGGTTTTGATCGTTCCTCAATTACTCTTGGTCCAGGACAAGCGGGAGGAAGTGTAGCAGCACCCACACTTGGAAGAATCCTAAAACGATATTATGATTTAACTCAAAAAACCCCCAAAAAGTTCGACAATACTCTTCCAGAAGAAGTGGAAGCCTTTGATTGTGGTTATCAACTAAAACCCATCACAGTAAACAATACTACCATTGCACCTCCTCATGATCATATATGTGGAATTGCCAATTCTATCAAAGATCAGAGAGAATTGATGATGGAAGAGTTGGGAATCAAACCAGAGGATTTAGGTATAAAAGATAAAAAAATCAAATTTAGAGATTAAGGAGTAAAATCATGAAAAGTAAACAAATTGGTATAGACAAATTAAATTCCGATTTAGCAAAACTTTATTTAAAAACATTAGAAACACCCAAACAATTCGATTTAGGAGAACAAGTCTATGTAGTAATAAAAGATGTCAAAGATTCAGAGTATATTTTTGTAGAATCTGACATCGGAACTGGTCTTATTCCCAAAGAACAACTTATAGATGACGATAAACAAATTACCGTAAACGTAGGCGAAACGATTCCAGCTTTTTATGTTGGTTCTAAGAATGGAGATCATCATTTTACCACTATTCCTAACGGTAGTTATGCTCATTTAATTATCGAAAATGCAAAAATAAAAAAAATTCCTCTAAAAGGTAAAGTAGAAACTATCCTAGAAAGTGGGTATCAAGTTCGTATAGGAGATGTATTAGCATTCTGTCCAAAATCCAAACTTCCAGGAGAAGTAAAAAAAGGAGATAGTTATTTATTTATCATCATTGAATACAATAAAAATAACATTATAGCATCGCACATAGATTACTTACAAATTCAAAAAGAAGAAAAGCGAAAAGAATTGATCGAAAAGTTAAAAGTAGATTCTGTAATTACAGGAAAGGTAAAAAATTTTCTAAAATCAGGTGCAATTATAGATTTGGGATATGGAATAGAAGGATTTGTTCCCCTAAGTGAAATTTCTTATAAACGAATAGAACAACCTTCGGATGTTTTAAAAATAGGAACTGACGTAAGAGCTAAAGTAAAAGAAGTCAACTGGAAAGAAGATCGTATCATATTGTCTATCAAGGAATTAGAAAAAAACCCATGGCTTGGCACACTTCCCTTTAATAAAGGAGATGTTCTAGATGTTAAGATTTTACAAGTACTAAAAAATGGTCTGATTGTTCAACTACCAGAACGCTTTCATGGTTTTATTCCTTTAAAAGAGTTGAACATTAATAAACAAAAGCAACTCAACAAGGAATTTCAGAAAGATCAAATCATTAAAGCAATGATAACGAATATTGATAAAGAAAACCAGAAAATTACACTTTCTATAAGAGCAGCACAAGAATTCTATGAACAACTTGAATATAAAAAATACATAGAAAATTCTCAAAATGACGATTCTATCACATTAGGTTCTATTTTGTTCAAAGAATAATCAAACATAAAAAGGACGCTTAAATCAAACTAAGCGTCCCTAGTTTGTAACCTTAACAGTTTTTCGTATTTGGAAATTGAATCTTTTTGAAAAAATTTTTAATAGAAATTTGATAAAAGGCACATTTAATAATATATGAGAACCCGACACTTTTTAACTTATGAACGAAATGTGACATCTATTAACATCACACCAATTCATTATCAATATTTGATTGATTTAAAGAATAGTAGGTTTCATGGGAATTTATCGTTAGCTATCAACTATCTTTTGAAAAAATATCTTGTTTATCTTTATCAAATTAGTATATCACAAAATAAAAGAACATTAACTGCTACCTATCAACCCAAAACGAAAAATTATATAATAAGAAAAATAAGGATTCAACCCACCTACTGGGGTGAACTTAATGATCTAAGAAATTTTTTAGGTTATTCTATCAGTTTTATTATTCGCATTATGCTCGACTGGGAAATGCAACAAGAACAAATGCCCGTTATTTCTTTAATCGCTATGCCTGATCTAGATACAGAAGCATTATCGATGCATATTCTTGTTCAATTTGGGAATAACTATTCTTTTTATAACAAAATCAATCATACAAATTATAGGGTTTTTAGTTTATTCTCGTGTCCTGCTGCATAATGATGAAATAGTTTTACTTTTTTTATATATATTTTATAATTTTTCTTTGTTTTATGGATTTACTGCTGTTTTCAACACTGCATTTTTTTGTTCTTCTAAACTTTCTAGTTGTTTTTCGTTCATTTTTAAGACTTCTTTGTACTGATTTTTTAAATCCTCTGGAAGTTCATCCTCTAATTTTTCTAATACATAGCGCAAAAGTTCTATTCTATCTTGTATGGGTTTTTTTTGGTATTCGTAATATTCTTGAATTTCTTCTGCATTTGCTTTGCGTGCAGAAATCTTGGATTGTATTTCTAGAATTCTTCGTTGTTTATCTTCTTGTGCTTTCTTTTCTTGTGGTGTCATTCTTTTGGGTATCAAAGAATTTTTAGGAAATTTTTCTCTTAATTTATCGAATTGTTCCATTTGTTCGTCAGTATAAGGTAAACCTGTTTGGGGGTTGATGGGGTTGCCTTCGCTTACTTTTTCCAAGATTTCTGGTTCTTCGTCAGACTTTTGTTTACTCTCTTCTATGGGAACGTTCGTTATCCCTTGCTTCCAAAAATCTGAATCGTATAAAGACTTATTTTTATCAGCTTTAGATTTGTTGGATAAAGTTGAATCGGAACTGCCTCCAAAAAGTAATGCTAAGGCTTTTTTATCTTCATCACTGGATAAGCTTTTTGGACTTGGAGCTGTCAAAAAAATTAAAACAAAAACTACTACACTAAAAATAATAAAATATAAATCTGCCTTTTTTTGCTTCATTAAACATAATCAAAATTCAAACAAACTCATTCGTCAAGAAAATATAGGTAGGTGGATTAGAATGTTTTGGTACAATTGATGAAAAATTTGTTTGATTGCCAAAAATGTCTTAATAATTCTATATAATTTTTTGATATATGATATATCTATACTTGGCAAATTCCTTAGAAGATTTATGGAAAAAACTATTCGAAAAATTACAAATAGAACAAGAAAAAAAGATCAACCCCTATGAACCTACTTATATTCTTATACCCAACCCCAATATTCACCATTGGTTAAAACACAAAATTGCCGAAGAACAAAATATATGCATGAATTTTGAATTCCATTACTTTGAGTCAGGAATATGGCACATCTATAAAAAATTGTTAAAAAAGTATTATTTAGAAGAACGCATCGATCCAGATACACTTTCTTTGATCATTTACCAGATCCTTCACGAAAAAAAATCAAGTTTAAAATATTTTGATAGCTACATACAAGAAAACCTCCATTTTCCAGGAAATATTTATGCATTAAGCTTAGAACTTTCTGAGCTATTTTTTCGGTATAATTTTCATAACCAAAAATTGATTGAATTTATTAAATCAAACAACAATGTCGACAATCCCATTTTATACGACGAAATGCTCCTATACCAAGAAATACCCAAAATAATAAATGAATTTAATAAAAATAATCAAACAAATTTTATCTTATTTTTTGATTACGAAAATCAGTTCTTAGAAAATATAAAAAAAATTAAAGAAAAAATGCATTCCAATCTATCATTATTTATTTTTGCTTTTCAATTCAACAATGCTTTCTACTTTCGCTTATTAAAACATCTAAAAGAAATCTTTGATATTCATTACTTTCAGTTTATTCTGTATGATTATAAAAATCCTAAATTTTTTTATATCGCGCAAAAAATCTCTTATAACAACGTAGAATTGATTAAAAAGATTACAGAAATCCCCGAAGATCATATTGAATTTATTCCTAGAATTAAAAACGAAACTAATTCTCTTTTAAGAAAGTTGCAAGAAACTTTTATCGAAAAAGGGATTTCTTTCGAACATAAAAATATTTCTATGGATTCCGAAGATCATAAAAGTATTCGGTTTATCGAAGCACCTGATAAACGTTCCGAAATTAAAGCAATCATAAAAGATATTCAAGATCAATTGATACTAGATCCTAACTTAAAGCTAAATGAAATAGCCATCTTATCTCCGGTATTAAAACAATATTTTCCTTTACTTCGCGGATATTTAGATTATCTCAATATTCCCTACAATATTCAAGATCCCTCTATCGTAGAAATTAGTTATTTATCCGACGCCATCAAATCCCTCTGTCAATTTTTAGATCAATATGTGAATCATAATATTTACTTAAAGAAAAAAGATATACTAAAAATATTAGAGAATCCTTTGTTTCAAAAAACTCATCATATATCGCAATCGCATATAAGTCTTTTTAATAAATTTATTGAATCATTGAACATCTATTACGAAAGCCCTTTTGATTTTTACCATAGTTGGGAGGTTGCTTTAAAACGTTTAAGATTAGGAAAAATCACCCATGATATTGTTCATTACAAAAAAAATGATTTTGATCTGGATATTCTTCCCTACGAAGATTTCGAGATAGGCATAGAAACATTAGAAATTGTACATAAATCCTTAGTAAAATTTATCGAAGATTTCAAACTATTAGGAGAATCTTTTAAGAATCCATCCATCGAAACCTATCAACAATTCGAAGAAATTATCCTCAATCACTTTAATGCATTCTTATACGAAGATACCTTTCAAATCGAAAAAAAGGTCTACGAAGAGTTTTTACAAAAACTAGCATTATTGAAAAGTTTTCAGATTCTTCCTAATCCGCATTTTCTTTCTGTTTATTTTAACTTAACATTCAACAAAATCAAAGGCAACCTTCATGAATATCTCTTTCAAGGTATTACGATTTCGTCTCTACAACCACTTCGTCCTATTCCCTTTAAAAGAATTTATGTATTAGGATTAAACCAAGAAAACTTTCCAGGAAAAGAAAACCATAAAAGTTTTAACCTAATCGATCTCTTCTTAGAAGACGAAATCCAAAAAAGCAATATCCTCAAAAAAACCGAAGAGAATATTTTTCTTTTTTACGAGATCTTTTTTTCTGCAAGAGAAGCTCTTGTCTTATCGTACATCAACAAGGATTTAGAAGATAAAAAAGAATTGTATCCATCGTTTATCTATCAAGAATTAAAAGAATTTGTCTTAAACCTTACAAAGAATCATTCCTATGTGTGGGAGGTTCCTTTAACCTTACGACTAAAAGAAAATAAAATCTTTAATCATTCGTTTGAATTTTACAACACAATTCTTGCTACATTTCGGGAGGATTTAGATGTATTACGAAAAGAAAACATTCAAAATCGTTATTTAGATATCGTTTATCAAAATCAAGAAAATTCTATAAAAGAAATTTATAAAAAATATAAATTTACTCAAAAAGAGATTCCTTTTACTGATAAAAAAGAAATCGTAAGCGAACATCAAAGAGAAATTCATTTAGACATAAACAAAATCAAAGACTACTTAAAAGAACCTTTAAAATATTATTTTAAAAAACACCAACTATAAGAGGATTTTATGTACTATCGTAGAGAAAATGAATTCGAAAAAGAATATTTTGTTGCAATCAAAAATTCCTTAATAAAAGAAATTACGCAAGAAATCCTAAAAGAAGCTCTTCAAAAAAATCAAACTATTTCGCAAATCATTCACAGCATACTGAAAGAATATTTAATCGCAGGAGAATTACCCATTTCTTTTCTTTATCCCAACAATATTGACGAAAACATCTTAAAGATATTCGACCCCAATACAATTCAAAAATTTATAAAAGATCATTTCGATGGCAAAACCTATCTAAAACAAAAGATTGTCTTAAACCCACATTTCGATCTATCCCAATTTGATTTAACCCAAGAATTAGAAAAACATAGTTTGATATTAGAACTTCCCCCGTTAAAACTTGGTTCGTATACATTTTTGGGAGAATTTTCTTATGATTTTATTTTTACCAAAAATCCTGACTGGAAGATCTATCTATTCAAAGAAATTGCTGATGACGATATTGAAGCACATTTTTTAGCATTCATTTTAAACGAAATCTTTTCGATAGATTTTTTTCATCTTATCCAAATCGAATACAATAGGGATAAACTAAAGATTGAATGTAGGAATAAATTTCCCAAATTTAATATAAGTTTCGAAAAAGAAAGATCCATCGAAAAACTAAAATCTATTGTAGAACACTACATCCTCGAAAAAAACCTTCTTTTTAACGAATCTATTACCATAAAGAATTTAGAACCAACAAAATCAGTTCTCGACGAAAATTCCCTCAACAACCAGAAAGACTTTTTATCGCTATGCTACGAAGAAATCGTTTTTTTGGACTTTTCCAATATAGGAGATAGCCATGCAAACTAAGGAAATCGAATTTATTCCTTTAAAAGATATTTCTTCTATCGATCTAGAAAAACATATTTTTATCGAAGCATCCGCAGGAACAGGAAAAACCTATACAATAACGCGAATTTTATTAAGATATATCTTAGAATACGAGGTCGATTATAAAAAAATCATTCTACTGACTTTTACGAATAAAGCAACGCAAGAGATGTTGATAAGAGTACGCGAAATTATCCAAAATGGAATCAAAGAAAAAAAGTTGGAATTTTTAAATAAAAAAGAATTATCAGAGCATCAAATTCGTATCTTAAAAGAAATGTTGAAATATTTTGATCAGATAAAAATTGCAACCATCCACAGCTTTTGTAAAAGCTTACTAAGCGAATTTCCCTTTGAACTCAATATTCCTACTACAACAGAAATCATCAACAATACCGATAGCATAATCTACGAAATTTTATTGGACTTATTTATCAACCCGGCTAAAAAAGGTTTTGATGCTTCAAATCTACTCAACAAAAAAAATTTTAACAAAATATACAGATATGTAAAAATTTTTCTAAGCGAAATCAACAAAAGAGAAGATATTATCATAGACTTTATTGATGAATCCATCTTATTAAGCCAAATCTTAAAAAAAGAATACTCCGAGCTTTCTAACGAAAATTATGTAGAACTTATAAAATTATTTTATTATGTTTATCAGGAATTGGACAAATACACAAAATCAAACGGCATTTTTAGTTATGATGATTTAGTCTTACATCTATACAAAGCTTTAAAGAATAACGAATCATTTAGGAAAAAACTACAAGAAGAATTCAACGTTTGTATTGTGGATGAATTTCAAGATACAGATCCTTATCAATGGAAAATCTTTGAATGGATTTTCGTGGAAAATCCAAAAAACAAACTCGTTATTGTAGGTGATCCCAAACAATCCATTTATGGTTTTCGCGGTGCAGATTTTTATGCTTACGAAAATGCAAAAAATCTCCTTAAAGATAAAGCCAATTTCTATCAACTAGAAAAAAGCTATCGATCTACTAGGGAATTTATCGAAATGAGCAATCTTTTTTTCGAAAAATGTATTAACGCGAATCGATATTCTTTTCCCATCAAATATCATAATCTGATATCGAACGAAAAAAAGACCTCAATTTACCAAAAATACAAACCAGTAAATTTTATCGAAATTCAAAATAGTAGTAATGGTAGTACAGAAAATGCAAGACAAGAATACTCTAAAAAGATCGTAGCAATCATCGAAGATTTGGTTTATAACAAACACAAAGCCCTTGTCAAAGAAGAAGGGAAAAAAACACTCCGAGAAATCCAGTTTTCTGATATTGCTATTTTGATTCGCAACAACACTGATGCAACTAGCATCATCAATCAACTAAAATTTAACAATATTCCTTTTACGAATTATTCCCAAGACAATGTTTTTAATACACCAGAAGCCACCGCAATGAAGCTTTTATTAGAATTTTTCGCAAACCCCAAAGACATAAGCGATCCTAAAGTAAAAAAACGATTCATCACCTATTATTTTATCGATATACCTTATACGGATATTTCTAAAATCGATGAATATTATTCAAAGATTCAAGAAAGTATCTCGTCTTGGTTAGAACTATTAGAACAAAAAAATTGGTACAAACTATTCTATAAAATTATCGAAGATACAAAATTGTATTATAAATATTTAGCTTTGCCAGATTACGAAAGAAAAATCACCAATTACGAACAAATCATGGAAATTCTGGTAGAAGCTGCAACACAAAATCATTATGGTCCCATCGAACTCTACAACTATTTTTTAGATCTCCAACAACAAGAAAGCGAAGAATACAACTTACGTTTAGAATCCGAAGAAAATAAAGTACATCTTTTAACGATGCACAAATCCAAAGGGTTGGAATTTCCTGTTGTATTTTTGTTTGGTTGGTTTACTAACAAAAAACCATCAGTAGGAATGGAAAACAATTACAAATTCTACAACAAAGAAAAAGGATATTGGAACATCTGCTTTTTTTTCGACGAAAAAAATAAACAAGATAATATAAAAGAAAAAATCGTCCAAGAAACCCTATTCGAAGAATTAAGACTTCTCTACGTAGCATTTACAAGAGCAAAGAGTTATGTCTTTCTTCCTAAGTATAATTCTTCGTATATGAAAGAATTTATCTCAGATATTGCAGAGGAAGAGGAATTTCAACCAACAATCTTAAAATCAATTTCTGATACATCTATAAAAGAAAATGTTTCTATTTCTATCAGAGAGTCGAATTCGCAAGTAATTCAACCTTCGATTTCGGAACTCTTGCAACATATAAAACAAATTGAATCGATTTCTTACCACGAAAAACGATTTATGCTCCATTCTTATACATCATTAACAAGATATACTTCTTCCCAATTAGAAGAAATCGATTACGACGAAAAAGAAAATATCTCTACGGATACCATCAAAAGCGAAACTGAATTCGATGAATTTTTTAAAGCTGGTGCAAAAACAGGAATTTTTATCCATAAAATATACGAGATGGTGGATTTTAACGATTTTAAAAAACCAACTAATAAAGAACATTTATTAAAAAAATATAAAAATTTATTTAAATATTTTAACACCATCTATTCTATCTATAACAAAGAAGAGCTTGATCCCTTCTATCATTACCTCATTGAATTTTTAGAAGAAACTTTGAACCACAAAATTAACGAAGAATTTGCTCTGTGTGAACTAAACCCAGACTTTATAAAAAAAGAAATTGGATTTTTAATCCAAGATATTAAGCACATACAAGAGTTTAAGCCTATATTAGATCGCAATTTCTTTACAGGAAATTTAGATCTATTTTTCGAACACAACAAGAAATTTTATCTTTTGGATTACAAGACCAATAAATTTCCAAAGTACGATATAGAAACTCTGAAAAATTATACAGATAATCATTATAAAATTCAGTATTTGCTTTATAGCTACGCGTTGTATCTATGGTTAAATCAAATCAGAAAAATTGATTTAAAACAAAAACTACCCGGTGGCATTATTTATTACTATGTTCGCGGATATAAAGAAACTACGAAAGGCATTTATTATAAAGACTTCTTTACTTTCGAAGAAATCCATCAACAATTAAAGGAGATATTATGCAATCCATCGTAAAAAATTTCATCCAAGAACCGAATGCATATTATCTTTTTTTGATTGAAGATATCTATGATTATCTTGCTTTAAGCCTTAGGGAAGAAGATCAGCATTTATTCGAAATTTTAGTATACTATCTTTTATGGTCCATCGAAAAAGGAAACTTATGTATCGATTTAGATGACCCCATGTATTTGAATCTTTTTAAACAAGAATGCTTAAATTTGAATTCTATCGAATTGAATCAGTTAAAAATAATTATAAATAAAATAAAAGACTTCCCCAATTATAACAAAATCTTTGAGCTCTATCAAGAAAGATTTTTATTTTTTAAAAAACACTACGATGCTCAAATCTTATTAAAACAAAAAATAGAATCGTTAAAAAACCATCAACACGATAAAACTGAACTTCTAGATACACAAAAAATCCTCTCTTATTTCGAAAGCATTCCAACAAGGTTAAACCTAATGCAAAAATTGGGTGTTCTTCTAAGTTTACCCCAAAGATTTCTGATAATATCGGGAGGTCCAGGAACAGGTAAAACCACAATTGCCTCGCATATCATTGGTCTACACTTATTCTTAGGTATGTCTCCTTATCGAATTGCTATTTCTGCACCAACCGGTAGAGCTGCATCTCGCCTATACGAAAGCTTAAAATCTCAGCTCGACACAAAAGATATTGAACTTATAGAACCAAAAACTTTGCATCGATTGTTGAATTTTCGACCTTTTAAAAACGAATTCTACTACGGAGAAAACAACCATCTACCCTTCGACTTAATCTTAGTAGATGAATCTTCGATGATTGATGTATTTCTTCTAAAACAATTATTTTCTGCTATTTCTTTTGAAAAAACCAAGCTGATTTTACTCGGCGATCACAATCAACTACCTTCGGTGCAAGAGGGCAATACGTTAAGTGATTTGATTCCTACATCGAACATTCAACCATCGAAGAAAACCCAAGAATTTTTGTTGAGTTTTTTTCCCAATGAACCGATAGAAATAAATAAAATCAATCCTTATTTTGTAGAGTTAAAAGAATCCTATCGAAGTAAAAAAATCATTAAGCTATTAGCAGATTCCATCATCAAAAACGAAGATTATAAGATGTATTTGAATTATAATGACGAAGTCCAATGGATAGAAGAAGAAAATCCCAAACAAATCGAAAAAATTCTTCTGGATTTTGTAAATGATCACATTATAAAAAAAATAAGAGATGATTTAAAAGTTATCCAACAAATTCCCAAAGAAGAATGGAGTCAAGATATTAGCGATAATAATCCAATCCATAGAATTTACGAAACGATTGTGAATTATAAAATCCTAACACCTTATAATTCGGGGAATTTTGGTGTTCAAACCATCAACGAAATGATTTTAAACCATTTTTTTAAAAAAAAGGTTTCGAGCGGAATTCCTATTATTATTAAAGAAAATGACTATCATAACAACCTTTACAATGGCGATATCGGTGTAATTCTCCAAGACAAAAACAATAATTTTTATGCCTGTTTTAAAAGTAGCAATCAATACATCTTCTATTCGTTTTTATCCTTATCGCTTTTTGATTATTCTTTTGCAATTACAATCCATAAAAGTCAAGGAAGCGAATACAAAAAAGTTTTACTGATTTTGCCCGAACGAAAAGAGCAAGAATCCTCAGAACTTATCAATCGTCAGATTTTGTACACAGGAATAACAAGAACAAAAGAAACATTGATATTGGTTTCGTCATATAATACATTAGAAAAAGCAGTAAAAAACAAAATTATAAGAATTTCCGGAATAAAAATTTGGTAGGCACTTATGAGAATTTTACATACAGCAGACTGGCATTTAGGAAAAAAATTGAATGAATACATCGATTTAATCGAAGTACAAGAGGATTTACTTAATCAAATCCAAAACATCTTAAAAGAAGAAGAGATTGATGTTTTTGTATTAGCAGGAGATATCTATCAATCTATCCAGGTTTCGGATGATGCAATTCGTCTCTTGAATGAATTTCTAAAAGAAACTGTGCGAAAGTTTCCCCAAACGCTGTTTTTAATTCTTAATGGAAATCACGATCCCGCAGAAAAGCTCAACTTTGGAAGCGAACTGATGATAGAAAACCTAAAAATTATTGCTAAATTAAACGAAAAACATTTTCCCATTTCTATTTCGAAAAATGGAACAATGTATGATTTTTATCCAATTCCCTTTTATCGTGTAAATGAATATAGATATTTACTCTCGGATTCTACTATAAACGAAACAAAAGATATTTATAAAAATATTTTACAAAATATATCTATAAATAAAAATCATAAAAATATATTAATTACTCATACTGCTATAGATTTTATGAGTAAACAAGAAAGAGTTGATTCCGAAGAAGACACCTATGGCAATGTAGGTTTAGTTCCAAGCGAAATCTTTTTTGATTTTGATTTGGTTTTACTAGGACATTATCATAAACACCAAAAGTTCGAAAGAAACATTTATTATTCTGGTTCAATCTATAAATATTCTGCAAGTGAATACAACAACAAAAAAGGTGTGTTAATTCACGATCTAAAAGAAGAGACCCATCAATTTATTGAACTTAGTCCTAAGAAAAACCTTCATTATATTGTGGGAACTTTCCAAGAAATCATTACAAAGATCCATAAACAATTTAACAAACACCAAACCGAAAACGACTATTTTTACATCGAATTAGACGAAAAGAACCTGATTTCTTACGCAAAAGATGAATTGTCGCGATATTATAAAAATATTGTAAATATTTCTTACAAAAACGAAGATATCTTTTCTAATACGAGTAAAATCAACATCAACCATAAAGAAATCAACCAATTAAACGAAATTGAGTTGTTCAAAAAATTTTTAGAATATTTGTATTTAGACGAAGAAGATCAAAACTTAGATGATGTTCTCTATGAACAAACCGGCTTTAAAAAACAAGAACTGTTAGATACCTATCAAGAGCTTTGGGAAGAATTTCGAAAACATCAAAGCTAAAGGAGAAAAAGATGATTTTAAAAACCTTAACCATAGAAAACTTTAAGTCCTACAAAAATAAAACCATCATAGATTTTCGTAAAATGCCCTTGAATCATCTATTTTTAATCCAAGGAAAAACAGGAGCAGGAAAATCCAGTATACTCGATGCAATCATCTATGCTCTTTATGGATCCGAAAAAAATCTTTTTATTCATCATTATCTTACAAATTCTGTAAAAGAAAACTTACTGCAAAATCCACATCACTACAAAGGAAAAGTTATTTCTTTGGTGGAATTAGCATTCGAATATAAAAATCAAAACTATAAAATTGTTCGAACTTTTAAAATAAAAAATTTTCGAAAAGAAAATCCCACCATCGACGAAATTAGCGAATTCGAAGAAAAAATTCTACAAGAGAATCAAGTAATTCCCCAAATACCGATTATTAGACATCTCTCTCGCGAACAATTTACAAAATCAATCATTATTCCACAAAACCAATTCGATGAATTCCTAAAAGCAGATGTAAAAGATAAAGAAGCCATATTAAAAAATATTTTCAATACAGAAAAATATGAACTTTTTGCAGAATTTCTAAAAGAAAAATTATCTTTGATCGAAAGTAAGATAGAAAAAGTAAAAAACAACCTCGAAAATATCTTAAAAAGAAATCAAATCGAAAAATCTATCGAAGATCCTATTATAAAAGAAATATTCTTACAAAAGATCAAGGATTATAAAACCAAAATACAACTCAACGAGAGCGAAATCCAAAAAAAAGATAACCAAAAAAAAGAGATAGAAAATCTTTATAATAAGCAACAAAACAAAAGCGAAATACTCAAAGAATTAATTTCTCACCTACATGCCAAAGAAGAATTACAAAAAAAAGAAGAAGTGATCCAAAGCCAAAAAGAAAAAATCTTTAATGCTAAAAAGGTCATAGATATCTATCCTGTTTATAAAAATATTCAAGATATTCAGATAGAACTAAAATTTAATATAAAAGAATTCGAAGAGCAAAAAAGATCCTTAGAAAATATCAAAAAAGAGTTAGAAGAAAAAAACAAGGTTCAACAACAACTCGAAAACCAAAAAGAAATCATCGAAAATAAAAAAATTCGTATCAAAGAAATCGAAAAAATTACTCCAAAGTTTTCTATGTTTAAAAGAATTCAAAGCGAAATCTACGAAATCCAGAAAGAAAAAATCCAACTAGAAAAGATGATTCAAAAAAACAAATCCAAATACGATAAGATCAACCAACAATTAGAAGAAATTTATAAATCGTATTTTGTAAAACAACTCAAAGAAAAAGAACCCTGTCCTATATGTGGTTCAACAGAGCATCCTCATCCTTTTCGCGGAATACTAAACGAAGATCCAGAAAAAATCCTACTAGAAAAAACAAAATTAGAGCAAGAACTTAAAGAATTAGAAGAAGAACTACAAAAAAAAGAAAAAAGCCTAAACAACAAAGAAAAAGAAATACAAGACATCAAAAGTTTTATTGAACAAAATGAATATGATCTTACTAACCTAGAAAACATAGAAAAAACTCTAAAAAAAGAATTAGAAGCTTTAAAAATAGAAATATACGAGTATGATAAACAAACAAAACGTCTTCAAAAAGAGATGAGCGAGATTACAAAAAAAGAAGGTGAGCATGTTGGAACAATTCAACAACTAGAAAATCAAATCAAACAAAAACAAAAATTGCTAAAAGAAAAAGAAGAACTGCTTTCGGAATTACTCCAACAAAATCAACTTACAAAAGAAAAGATCGAAGAATACTACCTAAAACAAGACCAAATCAACCGATTAGAAAAAGAGGTTCAAGATTATGAATCTAACAAAACAAAAATCGATTCTTTAATAGAAACAAATATTCAAAAATTAAAAAAAGAATATAATTTTATTTATAAAAATATTTATGATATTTCTTTACAATTACAAACAACACAAAAAGATGTATTAGAAATAAAAAATAAAATCAACGAAATAAGCAACGAAATCAACATCTTACACAAAGAAAGCGGCAAATTAACTGAAAGTATAAAAAACCTAAAAAGCGATTTTGAAGAATTTACAAAAGAAAAAGAAATTTACGATAATTTTATTCATCAGTACAAAAAATACCAATCTTTATATCAGATTATATCAAACACCAATCCCAAAAGAATTTCTTTACACCGATACGTAATTCAAGTATACTTCGAAACTGTCATCAAATTTGCCAATGAAAGACTCAAAAAAATAGAACCACGATATATCTTAAAAGCATCCGAAGAAGCAAAAGCTGGGAAACGAATAGCTGGACTAAACATCAAAGTATTAGACAAATGGGAAGGCGAAAGAAATATCGAAAGTCTATCTGGTGGAGAAAGCTTTTATGTTTCTCTTGCATTAGCGTTAGGTTTATACGATATTATCCACACAAATTTTTCGAACCTTCATTTTGATTTTTTATTCATCGACGAAGGATTTGGTAGCTTAGACGAACAAACCCTACAAAAGGTATTAGCAACCATAAACGAAATTTTTATTTTAAGAGATGGGAATTCGCAAAAACAAATTGGTTTAATTTCTCACGTAGAAAGTATGAGGCAGCAAATTCCATATCAAATTATCATCAACAACGTAAATGGCATAAGTAGTGTTAATTATAAGTATTGAAATCTTGTAGGATTTTTTCCTACAAGAATTTTTTTTATAATTGGATTTGATTTAGGTCTTCGTTAATTTTTACTAAAATTGCAAAATCTTCTTCGCCATAACCTGCATTCATACCTGCATTGTAGATTGTTTTTAGAGAAGAACAAAGGGGCAAAGCAACTTGATAATTCATAGATTGTTTGATTGCATGGTTAATATCTTTGTTCATGTTCTTTAACGCGAAATGCGCAGAAAAATCTCTTTTTTTTGCCATGTTGATTTTAAATTCTAATATGGGAGATTTCGCCGCGGAATTGATCAAAATATCGTATAAAACCTGAAAATCAATCCCTTGTTTTTTTGCCAACATAAAACCTTCTAAGTAGACTTGATAGATTCCTGCTTGGATCATATTGAGTGCAATCTTCGCGCGTTGACCATAAGAAACAGGACCACATCGAATCGTCAACTTTCCACAATTTTCGAATACATCTTTTCCAGCTTGATAGTCTTCTTCTGTGCCACCCATCATATAAATGATTTCTCCCGCTAAGGCAGCATTTTTACTTCCTGTCATGGGCGCATCGAAAAAACGAAACCCTTTTTTTTGTGATTCATCAAACATTCTTAACGTTAAATCTGGGGATGTGGTGCCCGTATCGATAACAACTTTTAAATTGCTTTCTAGAAAATCTTGATGAAAAAAAACATTTTCAACTACTGGATCTTCTGTTAAACATAAAATTACTATGTCGGATTGATCTACTGCTTCTTTTAAATTCGATGTGATGATGGTTCTTTCGTCTTTAAGATCCTTTATTTTCTCTGGATTTCGCGTATATAATCGAAGCGAATATCCCTTTTTTTGTAGGTTGATTGCCATACCCCTACCCATGATACCTACGCCAACAATGCTAATGGTCTTCATAATTTACAGATTAATTGGATGTAAAATCGTTTCAAGTATTTATTATTTGTTTGCTAAAAGAAAATTAGCTTGTATCTATTTTTGTCAAATTCATTTTTTTTAAAGATTTATTTTTTCTATGATAGTTTTTTACCAAAATGAGATATTATTTAGTATGAGACAAGATAATTACACTACAAAATCCCTTCCCCCCGTATGCATCAACCTCGAATCTCAACACTTAGCTTTTCTTTCTCTACTCGCTACATCCCACTTTAACGGCAACCACTACCTCGCCATTTCCTTTCTTCTGAATAAATATCTTTTCTACCTCTATGAAATTCGAATCACCCCTTACAAAAAAACAGAAACTGCGAACTATCAGCCCAAAAACAAACTCTACAAAAGAAAAACCATTCTGATGAACCCAGTCCTTTGGAGCAATCTCTTTGAACTACGGCACTTTATCGGCTACTCTATCAGTGCACTAATTCGCATCATAATCGAATGGGAGATGCTCTCTTTGGGATACGACATAATTCCCTTAATTCCTTTACCTAATCTAACACATGATGTTTCTTTATCGAATCAAGTAATCTCAACTAATAACTATCTTTACAAAAAGCAAGGATATCACTCATCAAGAGAAATTATTTGTAGTTTTTTGAATGAATTTGGTTGATGTTATAATAATTTTATAAATATTAATTATTTTTTATTATATTTTCATCATATTTTTTTTCATCAATATCTCTTACCGAAAAAGTATTGCTAACAAAAAAAACATAATTTTGAATCATTCACTCGCATCATTTCATCAGATTTATAAAATAAAACAGTTGAAAAATTATAAATATGTGATTAAATTCGTATTAGTAAAAAAACTCAATAAAAAAGCAGAAGTGTCTGAACTTAAAGGCTGTCATACTCAGTCAAAGTCGGTGGATGAATTAATAGAAAGAATCAAAGAAGCAATTGAACTTTGCTTAGATGTATATGGGGATGAGTATCAAAAATTAAAGCTTGTAGGTGTCCAAAAAAATCAGATAGGACAAAACTTCCGTCATTAACTGGCAAAAAAGTTGTATCTATTTTAAAAAAAGCAGGTTTAAATGTTGAAAGATAAATAGGAAGTCATGCATTCCTTAGACATCCAGATGGTAGATGTACTGTGATTCCAATACATCAAGGAGAAACAATTGGAAGTGGTCTTATGAAAAAAAATTTTAAAAGATGTAAAGATCAGCAAATCAGAATTTTATAAACTTATCTATAAAAATAATGTTTTTTCAATAAAAAGTTTTTACTAATTTTCTATTGCTATAAAATGAGTTTACTGAATAATTTTGTTTCATAAAGACTAATTATTATAAATTAGCTTTATAATACTCTGCATAAAACTTAAATAATAAAAATTAACATTAATTTTTCACCAAAAAAAGTAAAATTTAAGATATTATAAACAAATCAATATTCAAATATTTTTTATAAATCAGTTTATAAATTTTTTATATTTTTGATTCATAATTTTTATCCCACCATATTCTAAAAATAAAATATTTTTAGTTTATAAATAAATATTAATATTTTATGATAAACTTTTATCAATTTTTATGACAATTTTTGTGATTAATTGTTTACAATAGACTCTTGATACAAAAGCCTATTATTATTTCTCTACTAATTCTTGAGCTATCGATTCCGCTTGTTTTATGACTGTTTCTGTTGCTAATTCTTGCATATCTGGTGGATATCCATATTTTCTTAAAACCCTTTTTACAGCTACTCGTAATCTTGCTCGAACATCTTCTCTAATCGTCCAATCAATATTCACGTTTTTTCTTACTTCTTGGAATAAAACTACTGCAAGCTCTCTTAATTTTTCTTTTCCCATCAACTCTAATGCACTTTGATTGTCTGCTACTGCTGTATAAAATGCGTATTCGTATTCTGTAAGTCCCAGTTCTTTGGGCTCTTTGTCGATTTCTCTGATCTCTTTTGCAATTCGGATCAATTCCTCGATAACTTCCACAGCAGTTATGACTTTTTCTTGGTATCTTTTTATCACCTCTTCGTATTTTTCTAACAAAGATTTTCTTTTTACATAGTTTATTGTAGTTTTTATTTTTATTTCGTCTTTTAGGACTTTCTTTAAGAGTTCGATTGCAATATTTCGATTGTACATATTTTTTACTTCTAATAAGAATTCTTCGGATAGTACGCTGATTTCTGGTCTTTTTATGCCTGCTACATCGAACACATCAATAACCGGTTCTGCTACTATACTTTCGTCTAATATTTGTTTTATTACTGTTTCTATTTCGTAGGTTGATTTTGTTTTTTTACTATCATAATCATCTGTGTTTGTAAGTTTTAGTATTCTTGATTTTACATCTTGAAAGAATGCTACTTCGTCTTTTATCTCTAATGCTTTTTTGTGTGGTATTGCTAAAACAAAAGCTCGCGAAAGTTCTGTTACATGTTTTATAAATCTCTTTTTGCCATCTTCTAATCCAAGTATATATTCTACTGCATATCTTAATATATCAAGCTTTTTGCTTGTATCTGACGTTGTAAAGTATTCTTTGTAGTTAAATCCATGGAGCATATTTGATACGATTTCGTATTCGTCAATCATCAAGTCTACCGCTTTTTCTTGTAATATTGCTGGGTCTCCTCTTCCTCCGCTTTTTGAGTAGAATGAAAGGGCTTCTTTTAGGTCTGATGATATTCCTTGATAATCTACAATAAGTCCGCCAGGTTTGTCGTTGTATACTCTGTTAACTCTTGCTATGGCTTGCATAAGGGTATGACCTTTCATCGGTTTATCTATGTACATTGTATGTAGGCACGGAACATCGAAACCGGTAAGCCACATATCAACGACAATGACAAGCTTTAATTCGTCTTTTGGGTCCTTCATCCTATTTTGTAAGATTTTTCTTTGATCTTTGGTGGTATGATGTTTTGCTAACTCTGGTCCATCAGAAGAGTTGGCAGTATAGACAACTTTGATTTTTCCTTTTGTTATTTCGTCTTTATGCCAATCTGGTCTTAGCTTGATGATTTTTTGGTAGACTTTTGCCGCGATAGGGCGCGATAGTACTACAATCATTCCTTTCCCTTCGAAAACTTTTTGTCTTTGTTCGAAGTGCTCTACGATATCATTTGCAAGTTGATTGAGTCGGTCTTCTGCTCCAAGTATATTTTCCAGTCTTTTTGTTTTTTCGCTTTCTTCGATTGCATCGAATCCCATTTCTTCTAATTCTTCTTCGAATTCTTTTATAAGTTCTTTTCCTTCTTCTGATAACGATATTTTGATTAATCTACTTTCGTAATAGATAGGAACAGTCATTTTGTCTTCTATGGATTGGGATATGTCATAAATGTCTATGTAATTTCCAAATACTGCTGGGGTATTTTTGTCTTCTTTTTCGATGGGCGTACCAGTAAAAGCGATAAACGTTGCATTTGGCAGAGCATCTCTTATATACTTCGCGTAGCCGTAGGAGATTTCTCCCGTATTTTTTATTTTTGCTTTAAAGCCATACTGTGTCCTGTGGGCTTCATCCACTATAACGATTATATTTTCTCTCTCTGATAGTGTTTCAAAGGTACTGCCTTCTTCTGGTAGAAATTTTTGTATGGTCGTAAAAACAATTCCTCCTGAGTTTACTTTTAATAACTGTTTTAGATGATCTCGATTTTCTGCTTGTTGTGGTATTTGTCTTAAAATTTGAATGGATTCAGAGAATGTACCAAAAAGCTGATCGTCTAAGTCATTTCTATCTGTTAAAACTACTATGGTAGGATTGTTTAGATATTGAACGATTTTTCCTGTATAGTATGCCATTGTTAAGGATTTACCACTGCCTTGTGTATGCCATATAACACCTGCTTTTCTTGTCTTGTCTAAAATTGCTTTTTTGGTGGTTTCGATGGCTTTGTTTACTGCGTAGTACTGATGATATGCTGCTATCTTTTTGTCTAATGTTATAAATACTTGTTTTGTTTTTTCATCTTCGTATTTTGATTTTTGAAATACTACAAAGTTTTTTATAAAATCTATGATTGTTTTTTTGTTTAGTAATCCTTTTATGATGGTTTGTAACTGGTTGGTTTTTGATATTGTTTTTCCATCTGCTGACTTCCAAGCAAGAAATCTGTCAAATCCTGCTGTTAAACTTCCTGCTCTTGCTTCTATTCCATCTGAGATTATAAGTATTTCGTTATAGGTAAATAGTGATGGTATAGTTTCTTTGTAGGTTTGAAGTTGGTTATAGGCTAACATAAGATTTACATCTTCTTGTGTTGGGTTTTTCAGTTCCATAACTACCAATGGTAAGCCGTTTATAAACAGCACTATATCTGGTATTTTTATGTTGTTTTTCTCTTTCACCGTATATTGATTTACTGCTAAAAAGTGGTTGTTCTCTGGGTTTTGAAAATCTATTATTTTTACAATTTCTCCTCTTTCTTCTCCGTTTTTTGTATAGTTAACTCTGACGCCTTCTACAAGCATCTTGTGAAATTGTTCGTTGTTTTCTATTAGGTTTTGGCTACTGGGATGCATGATAGTTTTTATAGCATCTTCTAAGAGGTCTGGTGGTGTTATTGGGTTTAGTTTTTTTAGTGCATTTCTTAGGTCTTCTTCGTGTATGACTTCTTCTAATGATTGTCTTTTTGGATTTTCTCCTTTTGGTGCTATTTCTTGTCCATGATAGTATTCATAGCCAATCTCTTTTAGTAGGTCTATTGCTAATTGTTCTATTTCGTTTTCGTATATCATGAAAACCTCGCACTTTATTATCTTTTCATATTTTACTTTCTCGTCTTTTTTGTAGTTATATCATGAAATAAATCATCTTCATGAGAGTTTATTCTTGAAACCCTAAGATTGTATTCTTATAATTGGATGTAGTATCAAGTTCAAAAACACATTCCCAGCTAAAGATCTGGAGTAGCTTCAGGAAGAACTGTTTGATGGAAGACTCACTGATTTTAGGCATGAGAATTATCTCTCCTTTATAAAAGTTTTATTTACAAGGTCTTTTATTTCCTCAAACCAAGTCTTAACCTCATCCCATGCACCTAATTTTTCAAGATGGTCTTTGGTTATTTTTTTTGCACAAGATCCGCAAATCTTTGATTTAATATCAACCTCTTTCATTTTTTTACATTTATCGTAGCTTTGAATTGCTTTCACAATATCTAAATTATCCCACTCTGAGTCTTCCTTTATATCCAAAGTAATTCCAAACTCCGTCTCTATAATTTCCTTTGGAACATAATTTTCTATCTCTCTCTTTTTAGTTAATCGAGCTTTTGAACCATCTTTTCTTGAATTAACAATTTCAATTTGTTCTTTATATTTTTCGTCATGATCTCTATCGTATAAATGATATTCGATTACGTTTGTATTCTTTAAAGCATATCTGTTAATCCAATCTTTTAGATTAGCCCCATGCATAGGAATAACAGATAAAAGGCCATTCTTTATACACTCTTCTAAATTAATTATTTTTTTTAATTCTTCAATATTTTGGTTTATATTTATAAGAAATAGTTCATCAGTTGTGCCCTCTACACATAAAACCACCTTTGATATTTCAGGTAGTAATCCAAGATTTTCAATAATTTTTCCGGCAATTTCTTCTGAAAAATCAAAAACATTAGATTCTCCTTCTACTTTTTCAACAAACTTTATATATTTAGTCTCAAACAACCTTATTAAGGCTGGGCTATGTGTAGTCATTATTACTTGGTAATTAGCTTTCTTTGATAATTCAATTAAAGAATTTACCAATTTTATCTGTAGGTCTGGGTGTAGAGAAGTTTCTGGTTCTTCAATTGCATATATCACATGAGAATCTTCATTTCCTTCTGTTTTTTTCTCAACATCAGCTAATAAAGAGCTTAGCAATACTATTCTTCTAAAGCCGCTCCCCCTCTTGTTTAAAGGTACATCATCTTCAGTCTTAAACCCAAGATTCTTATAAACATCCTTCCATTTAAGATCGGAAACATCAGGGATATCTGGGTATATTGAAGTTTCAATGGTTGATATTTCTTTGAATTTATGAATTATTAAATCAGCAATCTCTTTAATTTCGTTATTCACTTCATTAGCTATGTCTTCAAGAGTTTTTTGTATTTTCTCATTTTTAAAAACTTGTTCAATTTTTATTTTTAATGGATCCTGTATTTCTGCATCTTGATCTATGTTTTCTCTATCCGAATGGAAAAGAGCGTATATGGGAAGGTATTTATTTAATTGACTCCAAATATCTTTTAACCCATCTGCATTAATAGGTAAATCTATAGTATCATATTTAAGTTCACCATCTTTCTTCATGTAATATTCTCTAATAGATTTTCGCAACTCTGCTGCCTTTCGTTTATCAACTACATATATTCCTTTTTCTTCCACAAATCCTTGCAACTCATTTATCTTTTTTTTCATAATATCTTTCAAAAAATCATCATTAACGGGATGTTTACATCTTAAAAGAGTATTTGTAAGCTTACCATTCCTAAATATTTTCCAAATTTCTAACAAATTGTTCTCATTTAACAAATACTCATCTTCTAAGGAGGTAGGATTGGTGGCATCAATAATCACATCTTTTGGGATATCAGAAAATTCTAAAGCAATCTTAAATTCTGAAATTTCATCTTTTTGAGCGTTAATATTTAAATCTGTTGATTCTATTTTGACATTCCCTTTTCCCTCATAGATAAAAATATCTATTGCTTCCAAGATTGAAGATTTACCTTGATCATTTTTTCCTATAAAAACATTAAAATTATCGAACGAAATTTCATGTTTACCATAAAACCCTCTAAAGTTTTCCAAAATTAATTTTGATATTTTCATAATATATTCACCTCTCCGCTCATTAATTTTGGTAGTAGTGTATCTCTTAGTTTTTCAAGGGTTTGGATTTGAGATGTGTTAAATTGTATTTTTGTAAAAATATTTCTTGATATTGCTTCAAAGTCTTTTAGAAGATCTATCTTTGGTAAAAATATTTCCATTTTTTTAATATCAGATTGACGAATTAATGGTTGAGTGCTTCCAGAGTTGTATTCATCTAATTTAGCATTCTTCAATGTGAAATATACGAAATAATAATATTCATTCTTCTTGGGTCTGATAACTAGAGTATTATCTGTCAGCCATACTTTTTCATTTTTAAAAACTATAAAAACATTTCCTAATGTTCCAACTCTTCCTGTATAAATTAATTCTCCTTCATAAAGCCAATCATCAACTCTTCCTATTTCACCATTTGCTCCTAAAACCGGATATAATCCCTTCTCTTTTAATTTCCCTTTTTCTATGCTTTTTCCACTTGAAATTTCTATAATTTCTCCCAAACTTACCTCTCCCCACCCGTCAGGCAATCCATCTTTTGTTGGCTCAATAAACCACTGCCTGAATAAAGTCATTGCCATTTTTTCAAGTGTTTTATTTTGACGATGGAGTAGCTCTATTTTGTCATCTATGCTTGAAAGAACATCAGCTATAGCTTTTTGCTCGTGGAGAGGGGGAAGGGGAATCAATCTTTCTTTTAATATCTTAAAATGTCTATCATATCCCTCTGACGGGATATTGAGATTTAACAAAGCATAATAGAAGTATTTTCTGTGAAACTTTTCTTTTGGAACAATTATTTTTAAGCCATCTGCTCCATATATAAATGGGAAATCAACGTATTTAATTATTCTTGTATGATCTCCGAATAAAATAACTGGTAAATCTTTATCAAATACCATAGTTTCATCATCATGAAAACCTGCAATATACTTCTGACTTTGATCTATTACTGGAAATTTACCAAAAGTTTTATAATCACTTTGTTTTAATTTTGCATTAGGTGTAAAACTGTTTATTACATCTCCCACCTTCACTACTTCCCAATGTTCTGGAATTAAACCTATCTCAGTTTCTTTAAATCTACTTTCCATCTCTTCCAAAAACTCCATACCTTTAGCCCCCTAAATCCAACCTTGCCAAATTCTCCCTAATAAGCTTATTCAATCTTTCCTCTTCTTTCAATTGCTCCTCAAACTCAGCCTTTAACTTATTAAACCTTTCAACAAAATCAAAATCATCGTCCTCATCAGGAAGTCCAACATACCTGCCAGGAGTTAAAACATAATCTAAATTCCTAACTTCTTCCAAACTTGCAGATTTACAAAAACCCGCTATATCTTGATAATTTCCATCGTCGCCCTTTTGCCATTTATGATAGGTATCTGCAATCTTTCGTATGTCTTCAGGTTTTAAAACTCTTAATCTTCTGTTTATAAGCTCTCCCATGTCCCTTGCATCGATAAAAAGAATCTGTCCTTTTCTTTTTTTGCTTTTATTTATAAACCACAAACAAGCAGGAATGCCAGTATTTAAAAACAGCTTAGCAGGTAGATTTACTATACATTCTACCAAATCAGCCTCTATTAAGTTTTTTCTTATCTCATACTCTTCTTTTTGTTTAGATGTTAAAGAGCCTTTGGCAAGAACAAACCCTGCTTTTCCTTTATTGCTTAGATGATAAATAAAATGCTGTATCCAAGCGTAGTTTGCATTGCCTGCTGGTGGTATTCCATACTGCCATCTTGGGTCATTCTCTAAATGTTCTCTTCCCCATTCTTTTTGATTAAACGGTGGATTTGCCAATATAAAATCTGCCTTTAAATCTTTGTGTGCATCATTTAGAAATGATCCTTCGTTGTTCCATTTTACCTGTTCGCTGCCTATTTGTCTGATTGCTAAATTCATTTTGCAAAGCTTCCAAGTAGTTTGGTTGCTTTCTTGTCCGTAGATAGAAATATCATCAATTCTTCCTTGATGTGCTATTACAAACTTTTCAGATTGAACAAACATTCCACCAGAACCACAGCAAGGGTCAAATACTCTTCCTTTAAAGGGTTCTATCATCTCTACCAAAAGCTCTACAACACTTTTGGGAGTATAGAACTGACCGCCTTTTTTTCCTTCAGCTAATGCAAACTGCCCTAAAAAGTATTCAAAAACATAACCTAAAACATCAGAGCTTTTTTCTTTTGCAGATTCTAACTCAATGTTATCAAATAGATCTACAAGCCCGCCAAGAGATAATGGGTCTATGTTTCCTCTTGAATAAACCTTTGGTAAAACACCTTTCAACGAATCATTCTTGCTTTCGATTACTTCCATTGCTTCGTCAAGGTATTTTCCTATCTCTGAACTTCTTGCATATTTTTTAATCTCACTCCATCTTGCCTTTTCTGGAATGTAAAAAATATTTTTTGATCGATATTCGTCTATATCCTCTGGGTCAGAGTAAGGGTCTTTTTTAAGTTCTTCATAAAGTTCTTCAAAGGCATCTGAGATATACTTTAAAAAGACTAAACCTAATACAACATGTTTATATTCTGCTGCGTCAATATTCTTTCTAAGAGTATCTGCCGCTTTCCAAAGTTTAGCTTCTAACGGCTCATTATTTTTTTCTTTCGTTTTCTTTGTAGTTGATGCAATCTTAATCTTTTTCATCATTAATTGTTTTAATAGAATGGATTTGATTTGTCAAGACAAATTAAATTTATTTAAAAATAATTTTATAAATTCATATTATAAAATATCTTTTTAAAAAAACTCTTGTAAAAGATTTGCATTATTTCTTAGAGAGCGTTCAGTATGACTTAATATATTTTTCGATGACATATTTTGTAAAGGGAATTGCTGCGGTAAAAGCTGGCGAAACTGCATTCAAAATATGGATGCTTGTATCGTCGCCTTCTATAATAAAATCTTGTACGAGTTCATTGGTTTTTAGGTTGAGTAGTTGTGCGCGAATTCCTGGTTTAGACCATTCGTTAAATTTCGAAAAATCAATCTGATGAACTAATTTTGCTGCTAATTGTATAAAATGTTTTCGATTGTATTTTCTGATTTCTTCGAATGCAAGTCTACGAAAATCAAAAGCATTGGTAAAAAATAACTGCATTTCTTTTTGTACAATAGAAAAAAACTCTTGCGGTTTGATGTTTTTTATGCCTTGATAGTTTTCTCTCCAGAAAGCAGGAATAGCAGTTGGTCCTATTTTGATTTCGTGGTTCACCGTAATGGTAAAGTGTACACCTAAAAATGGATTTCTTAAATTCGGGACGGGATAAATATTTGTTCGGATAGGTTGATCTCTACCTGTATATTTTAAATAGATTCCTTTAAATGGTATTATAACATAATCCTTCGAAAATCCAAAGGCTTTTGCAACCTGATCTGCATATAGTCCTGCACAATTGATGATTTTTTTTGCTTGGATTTTATAACTTTTCGTCCGAATGATTTGTTTTTCTTTTTTGATAAAGGGTTCTTCGAAATAAATCTTTACTTGTTGTTTTAAAAGTTGATTTTTGATGTGTTGACAAATTTCTACTGGATCAACAGTTGCTGTCAAAGGAGAATACAGAGCTTTTTGGTAGGTTTTTGCGTTGGGTTCAATTTCTTTTAATTCTTTTTCGTCTATTAGCTTTAAATGAACTTGATTGATCCTGCCGCGTTTTTCTAGTTCGTAGATTCCTTCCAGTTCTTCTTCGCATGTGGCAACTACAACTTTTTTCGATTCGAATATTTTAAGATCATTTTGATAACAATAGTTTCTCCAAGCTTCGTTTCCTTCTTTCGTAAATTTTGCTTTTAGAGAATCTTTGGAATAATAAAAACCTGCATGTAGCACTCCACTATTTCTTCCACTGCTATGTTGTGCTACATCCTTTTCTTTTTCTATCAGAACGATAGAAGCATCGGGATATCTCTCTTTTAGCTCTTTTGCTATGGTAAGTCCAATAATGCCTGCACCTATAATTAAAAAATCTGTGGATAAATTCGTCATATTTTTTAGATTGTTGATAAAATTTATTAATCTACAAAAAAATCAATCTTTTTACACCAAGAATCAAAACATAAAAAATTATCGAGATATTTCTTACTAAAAAGTTATTTACAAAATTTTAACATATAAAATTATTTCTAATAAGGGGGAAATATGTTAAAAAAATTATATTATTTATTTAATTTATTTTTTTTAATTTTACTAATAGATTGTAGTAAAGGTTCAAAAATCAAAAATGTTCTAATCTCGGAAAATCCAGAACTTTCTAAATATCTTAACGAGAAAAAGATAGAAGAATGGTCCTTCGAAAACTTTGTTTTTAAACGAAAAATCGAAAATAATTCAATTCAATATTCCATCGAAAGCAAAAAGTATAACAAAACGATTTGGCAAACTCCCAAAAATGAGGGATTTTTGGCTTTTGCAAGTGGTAAAGAAGATGTGCAAGAATCCAGAGGTTCTTTTTTTATTCAAGAGAAGATCAAACTGGAATGTAAAGAACAAGTTATAGACAATATCGAACAAGAAAAACATTTTGTAGCAATAAAAGGACACAATATATGCGACGATAAATCACACATTTCTTATGCGGTTTATTTTTATCATGAATCGCCCGAAAAGTTAAAAATTGCAGTTTTTAATTATGATCAACGCATCAACCGAATTTATTTGAGTTTTCTATCGGATCCCAAAGAAGCGTTTTTTGGTTTTGGGGAACAATTTACGTATTTTAACCTTAAAGGCAAACGTCTTCCCATTTTTGTCATGGAACAAGGCATTGGACGTGGCGAAGAGCCTATAACCACTGGTGCAAACCTAACAGCGAAATCTGGGGGAGATTGGTATACAAGTTATGCTCCGGTTCCCTATTTTATTTCGAGTAGACTGCGAAGCTTTTTTTTAGAAAACACGGAATACAGCGTTTTTGATCTAACAGAACCCAACAAAATCCAGATCGAAGTCTTTTCGAATCAACTAAAAGGAAATTTACTAGTTGGAGACTCCCCTTCGTCATTGATCCAAACTTATACACAATATTCCGGTAGAATGATTCCTTTACCCGATTGGATTCATAAAGGTGCTATTGTTGGTATGCAAGGGGGAACAGAAGAAGTATACAAAAAATGGGAAATGCTTAAAAAATACCAAACACCTATTTCTGCCTTCTGGTTACAAGACTGGGTAGGACAAAGAAAAACAAGTTTTGGGAAACAACTCTGGTGGAACTGGGAACTCGACGAAGATCGATACCCTAATTGGAATCAACTCGTAAAAGACTTAAAAAAAGAAAATATCAATGTAATGATCTATATTAGTCCTTTTTTAGCAGATATAAAAGCACTAAAACCTAACATCAAAAAAAGTTATTTTGACGAAGCGAAAGAAAAAGGCTATCTAGTACGAAAACCTGATGGAAGTCCTTATTTAGTCAAGAATACAGATTTTTACGCAGCTTTGGTAGATTTAACTAATCCGAATGCTCGTCAATGGTATAAAAATATCATCAAACAAAATTTGTTAGGCGTTGGAGCAATGGGATGGATGGCAGATTTTGGCGAAGCACTTCCTTACGATGCAGTATTATTCGAAGGTGATCCCAAAGGATTCCATAATCAATATCCAGTTGAATGGGCAAAGTTGAATTACGAAGCAGTAATAGAAGCAAACCAAAAAGAGGTAGTATATTTTCTTCGCGCAGGTTTTACCCAAAGTCCAAAATACGCTACATTGTTTTGGTTAGGCGATCAATTGGTAAGTTGGAGCGAGTATGATGGAATTAAAACAGCTGTCACAGGTTTACTTTCCAGTGGTTTAAGTG
The DNA here is from genome assembly GCA_026418015.1 of Leptospiraceae bacterium. Classification (GTDB taxonomy): domain Bacteria; phylum Spirochaetota; class Leptospiria; order Leptospirales; family Leptonemataceae; genus SKYB61. Next base: position 79,215 of record JAOACE010000009.1, read on the forward strand.
GTTATGTCTACAATCATTCGGATATAGGAGGATATACAACGATTACCCATTGGTTAAAAAATTATCATCGCTCTAAGGAACTCTTCTTGCGATGGACAGAATTATCAGCCTTTACAGCAATATTTCGAACCCACGAAGGAAACCAACCAGAAAACAACCATCAATTTTATTCTGACGAAGAAACCTTACAATTTTTTGCGCGATTTGCAAAAATCTATGCTCATCTCTTTTCTTACAGAAAAGATTTGATCAAACAAGCAAAAGAATTTGGTTATCCTTTGGTTCGTCCCTTGTTTTTTCATTATCCTGAGGACGAAAAAACCTATAACATAAATTACGAAGAATTTTTACTTGGTCCGGATTTATTAGTTGCACCCGTATTAGATCCAAATACACAAAAAAAAGAGGTTTATCTACCCCAAGGAACATGGGTAGAATTATGGACCAATCAAACCTACGAAGGAAATAATAAAATCATAGTTGATGCTCCTTTGGGTAAAACACCTTTGTTCTACAAAAAAGATTCTTCTTATAAAGAACTTTTCGAAAAGATTCGAAACATTCAATAAGAAGCGAAAGGCTTCTTATTGATACTTATCATATATTTAGTATTTTGATTGATCAATTTTTACCTGATTTTTTTTTGGTTGATGTGGAAAAAATACAAAAAATCAAACCAGAAAATTTTTTGAACTTAGATTCGCTACTGATAAACTACCTCGAAGATTTAATCAGTCAAAATCCATCGCAATTAAAGTTAAAATGGGCAGAGCAATTTTTAAACCATAGCTATCCTTGTTTAAAGTACTATAAAAACGAACCAAGAATACGTTACGCATTTGAAAATTTAAACCTTTACCCTATTGATATATCCAAAGATCCTTTTGAATTCTTAGTTAAAGTGCCGGGTATAACTCTTTTAGTTGCAAAAAGATTATGTTCTCTTCGCGAAAAACGAAAAATTGACTATTTAGATATTACAAACTCTGGTGGAAAACTTTACATTGCAAAACACTTTATCTGTAATAACGGAAATTTGCCAAAGATTTTTAGAAAATCAAAGAAAGAAAATCAACAGTTAGAGCTATTTTAAAGACCTAATCTAAAAACTTGAATATACCTGGCTTTTTAGGGAATAGTTCCTGAATTTTATAAGAAATTTGTTTTTCTGCATAATCATAACAAACTCTTATGGCATTCTTGAATGCTTTCGCGTTCGACGAACCATGACCTATTAGACAAGCACCATTCACACCTAATAAGGGAGCACCACCATACTCAGAATAATCCATACGTTTTCGAATTTCGTTCAAAACTGGTTTAAGAAAAAAAGCTCCTGTTTTTGCTAAGGGAGAATCTTCTATACCTTTAAGCAAAATGCGAAAAATCGTAGAAGCCAATCCTTCGGTTGCTTTTAAGACGACATTTCCCACAAATCCATCACACACAACAACATCAGCATATCTCGGTGTTCCACCATATAGATCTCTACCTTCTATATTACCTATAAAGTTGATGGGAAGTTTTGCTAATTGTTCCGCAGCTTGTACAGAAACAACATTTCCTTTTTTATTTTCTTCGCCGTTCGATAGAATAGCAACCCTTGGATTAGATATACCAAACATTTCTTTCGCATAAAGACTTCCCATCAGAGCAAATTGAACCAGCCACTCTGGTTTAGAATCTACATTAGCTCCAGAATCCACTAAAATGGTAGTACCACCATCTTCGCGAGGAATAGGAGAGGCTATGCAGGGACGATGTACGCCAGGAATTCTTCCGATATAAAATAAAGCAGCAGCCATACTTGCTCCTGTATTTCCGGGAGAAAAAAAACCAATTGCTTCGCCCTTTTTTACTAAATTCGCACAAACGACAACAGAAGCATTTGTTCGCTCTTTTACCGCTTTTGAGGGAGATTCATCCATTCGAATTACATCAGTTGCATTTTCTACGATGATTAGATCTTTATCGTATTCGTATTTTTTTAATTCTCGTGTTAATATTTCTTCGTTTCCTACGAGTATAACGGGAATATTCCATTCTCTTACAGCCTGAACTGTTCCTTCTATTGCTGGACGAGGCCCCAAATCCCCACTCATCGCATCAACTGCTACGTAAAACACATAAACGTTTATATATAAAAAAATTTATTTGTCAAGATAATTCATCTAGTTATAAAGAAAATTTTATAAAATAAAAAAAGCCAATTGAATTATTACAAAATCAAACTGCTTTAAATTAAAAGTTGCAATTATGCGATAGTATTCTTATTAAATTATTTTTTTTATAAATTTTTTTTAATGTCGAAAATGCCTCATTCCAGTAAACACCATTGCTATGCCAAAATGATTTGCAGTATCAATCACTTCTTGATCCCGAATAGAACCACCAGGTTGAATGATGGCTTTTGCCCCCACTTTGGCTGCAATTTCTACGCCATCTTTAAAAGGGAAAAATGCATCCGAAGCAACATAAGAATCTTTTAATGATATTCCCATTTTGATTGCTTTGTGAACAGCAAATTCGACAGAATCAACTCGACTCATCTGTCCAGCACCAATTGCTAAGGTTGCATTTTTACTTGTGAATATCACCGCATTGGATTTTACATATTTCACAACTCGCCAAGCGAATTCTAACCCTTCCCAATCTTCTTCGGTCGGTTGTTTTTGGGTTACCACTTTCCATTTTGATCTGTCGTTATAGGTATTATCCATATCTTGGTATAAATAACCATCTAATCCTACTCGAATCTCTTTTCTCGGATAAATCAATTTTTCTGGGTTTTTGTATTCTATAACTCTTATATTAGACTTTTGAGAAAAAACTTCCAATGCTTCATCAGTATATGATTTCGCGATCACACATTCCATAAATTGTTCCGTCATTTTGATGGCTAATTCTTTATCTACTGGACCATTTACAGCAATAATACCACCAAAAGCACTGATGGGATCACAATCGCGAGCAGATAGAAATGCTTCTAAAATTTTGTCTTCGCTTTTCGCATAAGCTGCACCTGATGGGTTCAAATGCTTTACAATCACAACACCATAATAAGGAAGAGAAACAGCACATTGCATTGCAGCAGTTAAATCTAAGATATTATTAAAAGACAATTCTTTCCCTTGTAGTTGGTTAAAGCCCAAAGGATATTCTTTGTCTTTATAATATTCAAGTAATGGTCGATAAAAGGCAGCTTGTTGATGAGGGTTTTCTCCATAGCGTAAAGATAAAACATTGATCAAAGGTATCGTGAGTATTTCGGGAAATTCCTCTTTAAGTTCGTGGTTAAAATAATCAGCAATCATAGCATCATAAGCAGAAGTAAGTCGAAATACTTTTGCTGCTAATTTTCTCGAAGTATGTTTAGAGATTTGTCCTTTTAATTCTTCTAGTTCAATCATGATCGGGAAATAATCCGATGGATCGCTTACAACAACTGTATGCATATAATTTTTCGCAGCAGATCTGAGCATTGAAGGTCCACCAATATCAATATTTTCGATGATGGTTTCGTGGATTTCTTCTTTATCTTTTTGAGAATTTTCTAATGCTAAACGGGTTTGTGCAAAGGGATATAGGTTCACTACAACCAAATCAATTTTGTTGATATTTAACGATTCTAATGTTTTAACATGGTCAGGATAATCTAATCGAGCCAAAAGACCTGCATGAATCACAGGATGTAATGTTTTAACACGACCATCAAGTATTTCTGGAAAGTTGGTTACTTCTTCGATGGATTTCGCAGGAATATTGTTGTCTTTGAGTAATTTATATGTACCACCAGTGGAAATGATTTCTACGTTGTATTTTAAAAGATGTTTTGCGAAATCAACAATCCCTTTTTTGTCAGAAACGGAAATTAAAGCACGTTTGATTGTTATCATCTATTCCGTTTTATTTTTTCAAATTACACTGAAAAGCACATTTTTTTATGAACTTTTTATCCTTACGATTTTTCGAGTTTTTGATGTATTATATTCTATTACTAATTTATTTTCGCAGAATAACTTGATTGCTTTTATGTAGAGTTGGTGTTCTTCTTTGAGGATCAATTGAGTTATTTCTTCGACACTAGAACCCTCGGGAATCTCCACAGCTTTTTGTAAAATGATAGGTCCAGTATCTACCCCTTCGTCCATAAAATGAACTGTACAACCAGATACTTTAACACCATATTCATAAGCTTGTTTTTGAGCATTCATTCCAGGAAAAGCTGGTAAAAGCGAAGGATGTATATTCATGATTCTATCGGGAAAACTTCGGATAAATTCTGGTGGCAAAATTCGCATAAAACCTGCCCCTAAAATCAAATCTGGTTCAAAAGACTTTGCAGCTAAAAGTAAATCTTGATAAAAATCATCTTTGGTTGGATAATTTTTAAAAGGAATCACTTTAACAGGCACTTGATATTTTTTTGCATGTTCTTCTGCACCTGTATTTTCTCTATCTGTGATTAAACCAACCATCTTTGCGTTAGGAATCTCGCCAGACTCTATCGCGTTTAAAATAGCTAAAAAATTACTACCACGTCCAGATGCTAATGCTAATAAACGATACATAATACCATATTTTTGTATGTTATTTATTTTAAAAACAAAAAACCTAAAATTACTCTATAAATCTATTAATGATAAAAAAATTAAATAATTTTATAAATTATGATTATTTATTTTTATGATTTTATATAACTGAGAAAGATTTTATTGAATCAAGATAAAAAATCTTAAATTTTGAATTATTACTCACAAATGCTAGAATTACGAAAAGAAAATTATGTCAAATTCATTTTTTTTAAAGATTTATTTTTTCTATGATAGTTTTTTACCAAAATGAGATATTATTTAGTATGAGACAAGATAATTACTCTACAAAATCCCTTCACCCCGTATGCATCAACCTCGAACCTCAACACTTAGCTTTTCTTTCTCTACTCGCTACATCCCGCTTTAACGGCAACCACTACCTCGCCATTTCCTTTCTTCTGAATAAATATCTTTTCTACCTCTATGAAATTCGAATCACTCCTTACAAAAAAACAGAAACCGCTAACTATCAGCCCAAAAACAAACTCTACAAAAGAAAAACCATTCTGATGAATCCAGTCCTTTGGAGCAATCTCTTTGAACTACGGCACTTTATCGGCTACTCTATTAGTGCACTGATTCGCATCATAATCGAATGGGAGATGCTCTCTTTGGGATACTACATAATTCCATTAATCCCTTTACCTAATCTAACACATGATGTTTCTTTATCGAATCAAGTAATCACAACTAATAACTATCATTACAATAAGCAAGGATATCACTCAACAAGGGAAATTATTTGTAGTTTTTTGAATGAATTTGGTTGATGTTATATTATTTTTATAAATATTTATAAATATATAATATATTTTCTTTATATATTTTTTTTATTAATATCTCTTACCGAAAAAGTATTATTTTTTTATTTCTTGATTTAATAATGGCATAAGATTAAGATTGGCTTTTGGTATTGGTTCGCGAAAAATCTTTCTTATAATTGCTCTTTGGGAATTCTTTGTTGGAGAAAACGAAGCAACAATAAATTGATTTTCCTTTAGATAAATTTTTCCGAAGGGGTTTCCTAAATATAGTCCTATCAAAATCTTATAAGACTTTTCTTCTTGAGCAATTTTATTCCATTCTTCCAAACTTTGGATTTCGTAGATAACAATATCATCCTTAAAAGATTTCTTTAAACGAAAAAATTCATTTTTATCGTAAATTTTGATTTGTTTTTGTTGTTCTTGTAATATTTGCAATTCTTCTTTAATGATTTCTGATTTTAAAAAGACGCTAATTGTTTCTTCTCCAAAAGAAAAAGAAAAATCTTTATACAATGCACGTATGCTATCATAAGAAATTTGATAGCTTATATCAGGATACAAACCGTTTAATTCTTCGTAGATTTCCTCCGAAAGTTGATTTTTAAAACCAAGCATCGTTTTATAATATTTTAATTCTTCTTCTTTAAGAGAAAAAAATTCTTGTAATTCTTCGATGGTCCATAAACCCACATCCAATTTATAATACATTTGTTTTTTAAAAGATTCATCTAATCTTTGTTTTGATAAAATATTATTATCATAACTTAATTTTAATTTTTTATAAATTTTATTTATATTATCATTTTGAGCTGTAAGTAGTATTATATCTACTCCAGCATTTAAACTCATCAGAGAAGCTTCTTCGAGTTTATATTTATCCGAAACTGCCTTCATCTCCATCGCATCAGTAATTATTAAACCAGCAAAAGATAATTCTTTTTTTAACAATTCATCAACTATTTTTGGACTTAAGGTCGAAGGAAACTGTTCATCTATCAATGGATACAAGATATGAGCAATCATTACCCCTTTTGCTCCTTTTCGGATTCCTTCGATAAAAGGGAAAAGTTCAAAATCTTTTAGTTCTTCTTTATTTTTAAGGATTACAGGTAAGTCCAAATGACTATCTACTCTTGTATCGCCATGTCCAGGAAAATGTTTTAAGAACCCAATTCCATTGGTAAAATTCATTCCTTCGATATAAGAAACAACCATACGCGATACTCTTTCTTTATCAGAACCAAAAGAACGCGTGTTGATGACAGGATTTTCTGGATTATTGTTGATATCTGCAACAGGCGCAAAGATGAAGTTGATTCCTAACTGGGAAACTTCATATCCTGTAAAGAATCCCGATAACCATGCATATTCTGGTTTATCCGTCTGCCCAATAGCTAATGCAGAAGGAAATTCTGTTGTAAAATCGATCCGATCAACTCTACCCCATTCCTGATCAATGCTAAAAAATAAAGGAATTTTACAATTTTTTTTTGAAATTTGTTGTAATTCATTTATAAATTTTATTAACTGTTCTTTGGATTCAATGTTAGATTTAAAAAAAATGATTCCCCCAGGGCAAAAAGATTCGATTTGTTCAGAAATTCCTTTTTGAACATTTTTTCCACTTACACCTGTATGAATCAACTGTCCCATTTTAATAGAATCATCCACTTGGTTCGAAATCTTTTCTACAAGCTGATTTAAAGTTTTATTCCAAAGGTTTTTATAAAAAATTTCCCAAAGAAAAATTTTGGTTTGAAGTTTCCAAGAAAGATGATGAATTGGATTATCTTCTGATTTTCTAACATTACAAAAAAATAACAATAAAACGATCAAAAGTATTGATCTTTTCATAAAATCACAATCCTATATTTAATTTATAATAGATTACTTCGGTTAATTTACCTTTAAATTTTCGTGGAGGCATTTCGATAAAACGAAAATCATTCTTTGTTAGATGATAAGTATTATCATCACATACAATTCCATCCGAAACTTGCATTAATCGGGCAGCAAAATTTACGTTTGTACCATGCATCGTATATTCACTTCTTACTTCGTTTCCCACAGTTCCACAAAAAACCTTACCAGTTGCAATTCCCATCTTTGATTGATAGCCGATTTTTTCTAATTCTTTTTGTAGCAAAATAGACGCAAGAATTGCTCTTTTCGGATCATCTTCATGGATTAATGGGGGTAGACCAAATGCTGTTAACACAACTGCACCTTTATCGTCTACTCCAAAGCGATTGATGCTTCCTTCGTACTGGTAAACACAAGATTGAACAGTTCTCATGATTTCTTGGACTTTATCGATTTGAGATAAACTCTTCATCCTATCGCTTCCCACTTTAATAAAAAGTATACTTACTTGCAAAAATTCCATATGCCAAGAATCAAACCCTTCTTCTATTCTTGTGATAATCGCTCTTGGAACATAATTTTTCATGATAGGTAAGACAGAATCTTTTAGTTGATAATCCCTAAAATAAGGTCGATTTAATAGATGAACTCTTTCTTGTCGCGAAGGAACATTCAACTTAAATTTATTATTTTCCTTTTTTCCATATTGATATTTTTCTAATAATTGCCAAGCATATTGAGAAATCTTTATTTCTCCTGGATTTGCCGATCTTTGTGCTCGTGCTGCTCGCGATAATGCCTCTCCGGATACAACAAATTCCCAACGATTAAAAGCTCCACCAACATGCATTGCATAAATTTTACCAGAAGAAATTCCTACCCTTACGGAAAGTTTAATATTTTCGCCTACATCAAACTGAAACAATCTATTCTGTATTTCTAATCCCGTTAATGCAGCGATATATAAATTTTCTACTAATTCTCTTTCGCTTTGGGGATCTTTTAGCTTCCATATTACAAACAATGCATCCCCTGCAAATTTAACAATATCTCCTCCTGCATTCGTGATAATCCGAATTAATTGTTCTAAATAGATGGATAAAACATTCGAAATAATCTCTAAACCATTATAATATTGAGAAACTACCTTTTCTGTTAAGGTGCTGAATTCTACGATATCCACAAACAAAAAAGCAGTAATATATTCTTCCGAAAAAGGTTTTGATATTGGCTCTGGGTTTTTTTCCAGTCGTTCCAATATCAAATTGGGTATATATTTTTTTAATTCCTGTTTTATATCCCTTTTGTGCATCATTCATATTCTTAATAATAATCTTTTTAAAAGCATTGTTGCATAAGCTCCCGAATGCAAAGAAAATTGCATCCGAATCATCTTTCTATTTTCATATTTATCGTCATTTTTTACTTCTAAGATCTGAAAATTTTTAGGAATTAATTTAATTTTTCTAAAACCAATTGCTAACTTTTGATTTTTTATGTTAATGTTCAAATCGATGGGATCCTGATTTTTTAAGTAATTATTTCGAATGTAATCTAAGACTTGATTAAAATAAGGATGATAAACCTTTTGTTCGTATATCTTGTGATGAATTAATGGAAATTCGTTAAAAGGCAATTTTTCGTCTTTGAGTAAAAATGCGAAATTTCCTACGCGAGTTTTAAAGTATAATACATTTTCTTCTTGAATATTTTGAGTAATCAAATTTGTAACACAATGATTCCAAATATATCCTTGCAAAATAGAAAGCATAAAACGAACTTCTTCTGTGGGTAAAAAATTCAAACATTCTTCGAATAAATTTTTTTTCTCCGGATGTTCTATGATATACTTAAAGATGTTTTTTTCTAAATTAGTTTTTGATATGCTAAAACATTTCTGCCAATTCCCCCAATTCTTTTCTATTTCGTATTTTCTATCTTTTGCTTCTTTCGATTCTGTCGTAATGGTGTTTGTTAAATAGTTTTTGATAAAACCTTCATAATCTTTGGTTAACAAGAAAAAAGAAGGTATGCCACGATCATTCTTAAACGAAGAAAATCGTTGATCATCATAATAGTTGATAAAACCACTATTTTTGATAAATTCAACATTTTGATAAAATTTATCTAATTCTTTTTCTTGAACAGAACGAATCGTAATGGTAAACTCATTTTCGATTATACTTCTTGTACTCATCGGAGTATTGGTAACACCAAGTAGTTTTAATTCTACTTTATCTTTATATACATCGGGCAATGTTAACATTTTTTTAGATGTGATGTATTGATAAGTTATTGCATAGCGATCCTTCTTTCCACCATATTGAATTTCTCTTAAAGGAATATTATTTTCCTTTGCAATACGAATTAAAATATCCATAGTATTCCAATTCATCTTTTTTAACTCATACAAATAATATGTATCGTCCAATTTCTTAGATGGTGTAATGGGTGTTACTTCTAAAGAAATTTTTTCTTTAACGATAAAATCTTCTGGCAAAGTTTTTATTTTTCCTGCTAAAAAACCACTAAACTTCATTCTGTTTAAATATTTTTTTTGTATTTCTATGACAATTTTTATTTTATTAGTTTATCTAATTTTATTGACAATTTAATATAAAACGATTTTAATGTTATATTGTGTTTCCTATACAGGTTAAACCCAAACTGATCGAAATTCTTTCGAAATATTTCAATAACGAAGAAATCGACACTATCGGTAAAGAAGTATTTACAAAATTTAATGCACATTTATTATCGGGACAACCATTTGGAATTATCCTGCCAACAGATATCGCGGCAAAAACACTTGTGGAATATGCAATCCAACAAAACAAACTAAAAGAACTAACAGAAACCATCATCAATGTTATTATGAATCAAGGGGGAGGAATCATCTTCCGTAAGATTGAAGCAATAGAAATTCAGGATCTATTATCTCAATTGACCTCTTTTGGTTATCATTACAAAAACAGTCACCTAATTTTTACAAACGAAAAAGATCAGTGGGGTTATTTAGAAGAAAATAAAGAATACTATTTTGCTTATCTATCGATTGATATTGTTGGAAATTCGCAAATTCAGTTAAAGTACGATAAACCATTGATAGAAGATGTATATGGAAAACTTCTAAAATTAATTCGCGTATGGGTAGAATTTTATGATGGCAAAATTTGGACATGGGCTGGTGATGGGGGTATCATCGCTTTTTATAAAGAAAACGTAGAAGAGAGAGCGGTATTTGCAGCATTTAAAATATTTTTCGAAGTTTTTTTGTTTAACTTAGATCCCCAGAGGAATAAATTTAACGAACCAATCAAATTAAGAATTGGAATCCATGCCGGACCAAGCATATATAAAGAAAACAAAGGAAATATTCTATCTGATTCAATTAATTTTGTTGCACATTTAGAAAAAAACTTTACACAATCAAATCATATATCCATATCAAAAACTGTGTATGAAAAGATCAACCCTCGTTTGCAAAAGATATTTCGATCAAAAGGAATATTCGAAGATAAAGAATGTTTCGAAATTTCTTTAGATTTTCCTTTCAATGGGACAACAGTATGATAGATAAAATTAAATTATTGTATCAATATAACGATTGGGCGAACGAAAAAATTTTTGAAATGAGTAAACAATTAACCGAAGAACATTTACAAAAACCAGTAAATTTTAGCGAAGGTTCTTACATCAAAATACTCGCACATATGTTAGAAGCTCATGATGTTTGGTTAAGAAGAATTTTAGGAGAAGAAGTAAAAGCATTTCATTTTGTAGATACATCCAGTTTGTCGAACCTGATTGAATTCTATCACCAATTAAAAATCAAAACCTTTTCTATTATTGATAATCTAAGCCAAGAAGATTTAAATAAGTCAATCACTTATAGAACTACTCAGGGAAATATTTATACCAATACGATTTTCGAAATTCTATTTCATATATTGAATCATAGCAATACCCATAGAAGTCAGTTAAAATTACTTTTAAAAGATTATCAAGTAAATACACAAAACATTGATTACATTTTTTTTAGCAGAGAGAAAAATTCTTAAACTTTATTTATGAACTGTTTTGATTAATTTACTTGTATCGTAATGATGTTTTGTTTCTAGGTTTAGAAGAATTTGATTGTATGTTTCTTCGTCCATAGTTTTGTTTCTACTTAAAATCCAGAGATATTTTCTATCAGGCTCACCTACAACAGCATAACGATAATCTTCTGCTAAATCAATGATCCAATAGTCGCCTTCGAAAGGCCAAAAAAAAGAAACCTTTAGTTTTGCATTTGTCTGATTATCCACGACTCTTGCAACTCCTTTGGATTGTTTTAATTTTCCCTCAAAAGATTTATCATAGCATTGGTTTAAAACATTGATTTTTCCGTCTTCTCTTAAAGTATAATTTACAAACGTTCCCACACAATCTTTCTGGAATCTATTGGGATATCTTGCAATTTCGTACCATGTGCCAGTATATATTTTTAAATCTACGTATTTTACTGTTTCGAGTGGAGGCAAGTCCTTACCATATAAGCTTAAAAAAGACAAAGCACTTGTTAAAAAAATAATGATTTTGTACATAATATATAAATAATCAAAAATATGATATTCGTCAATCAATTATTATATTTATTTATAATATTATTTATAAAATGAATTTAAAAAGAATTCGCGAAAAAAATATCCATAAAGATTGAAGATAACTACAAAGTATATCATATTAGGGTTGATTAGCTGATTGTTTTATATTGACTGATAAATCAAAAAATTAATCTAGTCATTATGTTAGAATATACGTTAATTACAGGTGCAAGCACTGGAATTGGGAAAGAGTTAGCAAAAGAATTTGCCAAAAATCACCACAATTTGATTTTGATAGCACGAAACAAATCAAAATTAGAAGAATTAAAAAAAGAGCTTAGTTCCCATTCTGTCAAAATAGAAGTTTTCCCGATGGATCTTTCGAAAAAAGATGCTCCAGAAAAAATTCATCAATACATAAAACAAAATCAGTATTCTGTTCAAATATTGATCAACAATGCTGGTTTTGCAACCAATGGATTTTTTTTAAAAAATTCCCTTCAAACCGAGCTCGAAGAGATTCAAGTTAATATTACTTCTCTTTTAGAGTTAACTCATCGAATTGGAAACGAAATGCTCAAAGATTCCCTCAATAAACCTAAATATCATTACAAAATATTGAATGTTGCTTCTACTGCTGGCTTTCAACCTGGTCCTTATATGAGCACTTATTATGCAACCAAAGCATTTGTGTTAAATTTTTCCGAAGGATTATACGAAGAATTCAGGCATAAAAATATTCTTGTTTCGGTTTTATGTCCCGGTGCCACAAAGACGGAATTTTTCGAAAGAGCCAAGATTGATCATGCTATGATCGCGAAATCGCCTTATATGATGAGTGCAGAAGATGTTGCAAAATATACTTACAAAAAATTGATGAAAAACCAACCCATCATTATACCAGGTATTATGAATAAAATTGGTGTTTTTAGTACAAGATTATTTCCTAGAAGTGTTCTTAGAAAAATTACCAAATCCATCAACCAACAAAAGGGGAATTAATCCCCTTTGATAATTTGTGTTATAGGTTGTGTCCGATAATTTTGATAAACTCTCTTAAAATCGCTGGATGTCCTGGCCATGCTGGTGATGTGACCCAATTTCCATCCACCACTGCTTGATCTGCTGGAACTTCTTTGTATGTGCCACCACCTAAGATAACTTCTGGTCCTACTGCGGGATAGCACGTTAAGGTTCTTCCTTTTACTACATTTGCCGCGGTTAAAATCTGAATTCCATGACAAATTGCTGCAATGGGTTTTTTAGAATCTGCAAAATGCTTTACGATATCTAGAATTCGTTGATTTCTTCTTATGTATTCTGGTGCTCTACCGCCAGGAATATACAAAGCATCGTATTCTTCGGGTTTTACAGCATCAAAATCTTTATTCAGAGCAAAATTATGCCCTGGTTTTTCTGAATAGGTTTGATCTCCTTCGAAATCATGTACCGCAGTTTTTACCTTTTCGCCAGCCTTTTTGCCCGGACAAACCACATCTACGTGATGTCCCACAGTCAACAAGGTTTGATAAGGAACCATGATTTCGTAGTCTTCTACGAAATCCCCAGCCAACATCAATATTTTCTTTGCTGCCATATCTCTCTCCTTTTAGATTTTTATCCCACCCATCCCACCCTCGATTGTCGCTGTGCATAGCCCAGCGACGGTTTCTTTTTGTCCCACCCTCCCCTATACATCCCAGATCATAAAAAAAATTTTTTTATAAATTGTTCGAATAGAGAAATACTTGTCAATACTTTTATCATCAATAAAAATAATAGGTTAAAAAAATTAATACAAAACATATTTTTTTCTACCAATTTATTTAGATTTTATTTTATAAAATTGTAATTTATCTTTCTATAATTCTTGCTTTACTAAAACATTTAAAAAAAAATACAGGAATCATGAAAAAATGGGAAGAATATTATAAATCAAGGATTATTAGACCAGATGAGGCTGTTTCTTTTGTAAAAAGTAATATGAGGATCTTTTTAACTGGGAATGCTGCAATGCCTTGGACTATGATCAAAGCATTAACCAAAATTGCTCCTAATTTAGAAAACGTAGAGTTGAACCATTTATTAACCTTTGGTGATGATCCTTTTAGACAATACGAAGGTATACGAAGCAATGCTTGGTTTGTAGGACCTTCTATTAGAAAAAGTGTGAATGAATGTAAATCCGACTATATACCTATATTTTTATCAGAAATTGCAAAACTAGTTAGAAGCGGAAGTTGGCCAATTGATGTAGCAATCATTCATGTTTCTCCCCCAGATCGTTATGGATATATGAGTTATGGTGTAGAAACATCGATTACAAAACCTTGTGCAGAAATGGCAAAACTCGTCATCGCGCAAGTGAATCGGAAAATGCCTCGAGCATTAGGAGATAGTTTTATTCATGTTACGCAGGTTGATTATTTTGTAGAAGCAGATGACGATCTTTTCGAACTCAAACAAGAAGAATCCACAGAAGTAGAAAAACAAATTGCCGAAAATGTAGCAAAATTAGTAGAAAATGGTGCTACATTACAATTAGGAATTGGAGGAATTCCCAATGCAGTACTTAATGCATTATCCAACCATGTAGATTTAGGAATTCATACAGAAATGTTTTCGGATGGCATTCTGCCTTTATTAGAAGGGGGAGTAATTACAAACCAAAAAAAAGGTATCCACCGAGGAAAGGTGATTTCTGGATTCTGTATGGGCTCCAGAGAATTATACGATTACATAGACAACAATCCTTTATTTGAATTTCATCCCAATCATTATACGAATGATCCTTATTTAATTGCGCAAAATCATAAAATGACTGCAATCAACTCTGCCATAGAAATTGATTTAACTGGACAGGTTTGCGCAGATTCTATGGGAGATTATATTTATAGTGGAATTGGTGGACAAGTGGATTTTATTCGAGGTGCTGCTCGTTGTCCAGATGGTAAACCTATCATTGCATTACCATCTACTGCAAAGAATGGAACAGTTTCGCGAATTGTACCTTCCTTAACAAAAGGTGCTGGCGTAGTTACTAGTAGAGGAGATGTTCATTGGGTCGTCACAGAATATGGTGCAGTAAACCTATTTGGAAAAAACCTAAGAGAAAGAGCAGAGTTGTTAATCAGTATAGCACATCCTGATTTTAGAAGCTGGTTAAGGAAAGAATCCAAATGGTGCAAAAACTAATTTATTTTATAATCATACTTTTATTTTTAACATGTTCTCCAAAAATAGAAAACAAAGAATTAAAAATCCATATAGGAGATCTAATCGCCCAAAAAAACCTGAATTTTGATTATGTTGAAGGAAATGTGATCGATTGTAGAAATATTTCTATTGTTTATTTAAAAGGAGATGTATCGGGAGATAAAAACTTAAACATCAACGTTAGCGTAATGAAAGGAAATATTCTTGCAAACAACGTAAAAGTACATATCTTAGATGGAAATATTCTTAAAGGAAACAACATAAAAGTAAATTTATTATTAGGGGAAGATTTTACTGGCAAAGCAGAGATATTAAAGAAAATTTATAAAGAAATTAAATTTTAAAACTGAATTAGAATAAAACTTATATTATCGAAGGCACCATTTAGAAAGGCCTTATTTTTAAGACAGTAGGAATTGATTTTTAAATCGGATTGTTCTAAGCAAAGGTGAATTTCTTGTTCTGTTAACATCTCCCACAATCCATCGGAACATATCAATACCTTGCTATCCTGAAAGAATTCTTCATTAAATTCTTTGATAAAAATCATCGGTATTATTTCTTCTCTATCGCCCGAAATCGAAGAAGTAATGATATGCTTCTGATGATGCGTTCGAACTTCTTCTTCTGTAATAAAACCTCTATCTTTTAGTTCTTCTACCACAGAATGATCTTTGGAAATTCGTTTCGTGAAATGATTTTTGTGATGATAAATCCGCGCATCTCCAACATTAAAAATAATAAAATTACCAGAAGAAATCATCATTCCTGCTATCACTGTACCCATACCATAAGCTGTTGGATTTTCTTTTACGTATTGATTAAGAGTATTTTTTGCCCCTTGTAGAATATCGATAAGACTTTTTTTATGTTCGATTTTTTGGAAATTTTTTCGTAAATAATCCAACACTAAAAAACTTGCAACTTCTCCTTTACTATGTCCCCCCATTCCATCCACAACTGCAAATATCATACTTTGGTTTGAATTTAAAGCGACTTCTATCAGTTCATAATCATTCATATCTTTTTGAGCAATTAATATATTATTGATTAAAATCGCATCTTCATTATTCTTTCTTACTTTTCCTGTATGGGTAAAATAAGAGACCAACACAAAATCATTTAATTATATTATAAATGAAAATCAATATTTTTTTAAATACTGACAAAAAAGAACTTTTTGTCAAATTCATTTTTTTTAAAGATTTGTTTTTTCTATGATAGTTTTTTACCAAAATGAGATATTATTTAGTATGAGACAAGATAATTACACTACAAAATCCCTTCACCCCGTATGCATCAACCTCGAACCTCAACACTTAGCTTTTCTTTCTCTACTCGCTACATCCCACTTTAACGGCAACCACTACCTCGCCATTTCCTTTCTTCTGAATAAATATCTTTTCTACCTCTATGAAATTCGAATTACCCCTCACAAAAAAACAGAAACCGCGAACTATCAGCCCAAAAACAAACTCTACAAAAGAAAAACCATTCTGATGAACCCAGTCCTTTGGAGCAATCTCTTTGAACTAAGACACTTTATCGGCTACTCTAGCAGTGCACTGATTCGCATCATAATCGAATGGGGGATGCTCTCTTTGGGATACGACATAATTCCTTTAATCCCTTTACCTAATCTAACACATGATGTTTCTTTACCCAATCAAGTAATCTCAACTAATAACTATCTTTACAAAAAGCAAGGATTTCACTCATCAAGAGAAATTATTTGTAGTTTTTTGAATGAATTTGGTTGATGTTATATTATTTTTATAAATATTTATAAATTTATAATATATTTTCTTTATATATTTTTTTTATCAATTTCTCTTACCGAAAAAGTATTGCTAATTTTCTTTTATTTTTGTTTCTTCTTTGTATTTTATGACTTTTCTTTCGCATTTTTCTTGTTTTAAATAGAGTTGATTCTCTATCCAATAATAAATCGATTTTATTTCGGGAAATTGTTTTAGTGTTAAACAAATTTGATCAATTCTATCTTTCATGATAACATCATTATGGGAATAAAAGCTTTGATCAAAAAACAAGTGAAGGATTTGTTTTTCTTCATCATAAGATATTTTATAAAACGATACACCTTCGTAATAAGCATTTACTAATCCAGCTTCTTTTTCTAGTGGTCCCTTTTGTAAAATATTCAATGCTATAATGGGATTAACTTTTCCTTTGATCTTTCGCGATACTTGATACATTTCTGTTTTTTTATTTTTTAAAAACCTGGGGAAGTATAGATTGATCTCAGTAATCTCTGCATCGTTGTAAGGCAAGGTTAAAGATTCCAAATTTTTCAAGTAAGAGTTTTCGATCTTTTGGGGAATTTTTTTTGCGCTTTCGATAACTTTTTCTTTGTTTTCTTCATACACTTCTTCTATTTGTTCTTTTGCTTTATGAATTTTTTTGTCTTCGAGTAGCTCTTCAATTGATACTTTTTTTATGTTATTTTTTACATGATGATATTGTTTTTTTGCCTGCAAATCCAAAAAAACTGCTAGAACAATTCCACTAATAACCGTAATTATAACCTTATCTTCGAAGTTCATTGTTTGAATTAATTTTCGGATTAAGCAAAATAAATATCAAACGAAATTTCCATAAATGCATGGTTTTTTGTTAAAAGGATATAAAAATGATTTGACCTGTATGTTGCATAAACTAACAAGGATTTTACTTGATTTTTCAAGTTTGAAAAAAATTATGGCGTCGTGGCCAAGTGGCTAAGGCAGGGCTCTGCAAAAGCCCGATCGTGGGTTCGAATCCCACCGACGCCTCAATCTTGCCCGGGTGATGGAACAGGTAGACATACAGGACTTAAAATCCTGGGGGCTTTTGCCCGTGCGGGTTCAAGTCCCGCCCCGGGCACCAATTCAGTATCTAATTAAAAACTCTCTAATATCTTTAAGCGAATAAAATTCTTTATTCTTCTAAAATCATGTCGTTGCGATGAATCGCTTCGAAGGGAAATCCCTCTATACGATTACCATGATTGTGCAGATGTAGTTTGATGATTCGCGAAGGTATGTTGATAATTCCTCTTCCTAAAACCTGATTTCTAAAATTCTTTATTTCTACCACATCCCCATAAGTAAATGATCCTTCAATATTTTTTATTCCAGCAAATAGCAAAGAAGAACCGCGATTTTTTAGTGCATATTCTGCTCCCCCATCGATGATAACAGCACCTTTCGTTTTAGAAAAAAGAAGCCACTTTTTTCGCGCTGGTAATGTTTTTTTGTTCGATAAGATTAACGTACCTACATCTTCGCCCGATATAAATTTCTGGACTACATCTTCTAAACTTCCAGGTAAAATAGCTACATGAACACCCGCTTGCTGACACAATTTCCCTACGCGAATTTTAGAATACATTCCTCCACTTCCATGACCTACGGGTCCTTTTGCATGTTTTATGATTTCTTCTGTAATATTTTCTAAAACAGAAATCCTTTTACCATCAACAATAAAACCTTCCACAGATGTTAAAAGAATCAATAGTTGACTTTGAAGTAAAGCAGCAACAGCAGCACTTAAATAATCATTGTCTCCGAATTTTAATTCATCCGTAGAGACAGTATCATTCTCGTTGATGATTGGTATTATGTTTAATCTTAGCAATTCTTGTATGGTATGACCAATATTAAGATAAGTTTCTCTATCGCGAAAATCTTTTGCTGTAATCAACACCTGAGATATAGCAAACCTTTCTTTTAGAAAAAGTTGATCGTATAAATTCATTAACTCGATTTGTCCAATGGATGCTAAAGCTTGTTTTCTTATAAGAGTAGGAAACTCTTGGGGGACATAATCATTAAAACGATTTTTTAATTTTTTTCTACCTAATGCAACTGCTCCACTACTTACCAATATCACTTCTTTTTTTAATTTTTTTAAAAATAAAATACATCGAATTAAATTTTCTAGATTATTATATTGGATTGTATCTCCTTGAACAATTAAATTCGACCCAATCTTTATCACAATTCTCTTAATATTCGGAAACTCACTGATAAATTCGTTTCGTTGCATTATACGACTCTTTTATGAACTAATATTTCTGCATAAGTAGGTAAAGGGAAAAATTTGATTAATTGTTGCATCAAAGGTTTTAATTGTTCCTTATTTTGTATTGCATCGTTTGCAGAGATAAAAAAAACCGGCACTTTGCGAATATTTTTTTGAAAAGATTCCACATCTCTACAAAAATCTTCGTATATCATTTGGATAAAATCTTCATCATAATTTAAAAGATCAATCTTATTAAAAACAATGATACTCTTTTTTTTGAGTAATTCTGGGGAATATTCCGATAACTCCAATTGCAATGTTTTATATTCTTTTGCCAATTGAATGGAATTTATGTCAAGAATATAGATGATTACATTCACTCTTTCAATATGTTTTAAGAAAGAAATACCTAATCCAACTCCTTTACTTGCACCTTCTATAATACCTGGAATATCTGCAAGTAAGATTCGTCGTTCTGAAAGATCTTCATTGATATAGAATAAAACACCTAAATTTGGGTTTAAAGTCGTAAAAGGATAATCTGCGATCTTTGGGTTGTTGGACGTTAACGCTTTTAATAATGTTGATTTACCAGCATTTGGGAAACCAACAAATCCTACATCTGCGATTAATTTTAAGTTTAATATGATTCTTTTGCATTCTCCGGGTTGACCAGGCTGTGCATATTCTGGTGTTTGATTGACAGGAGAGGCAAAATGTACGTTTCCTAATCCGCCTTTGCCTCCTTTTGCAATTAAGACTTTTTTACCAGGAAAGTCCAACTCTCCTAAAATTTCGCGCGAATCGCTATCGAGAATCACCGTACCGACTGGTACGCGAATTACTAAATCCTTTCCATCTTTTCCGTGTTGCTTTTGACCTTTACCCTGTTGTCCATTTTCTGCTTTAAAATATTTCTGAGACAGAAAATTGTTCAGATTACTTAGAGTTTCGTCCGCGATAAAATAGATGTCTCCACCCTTACCACCATCACCTCCATCTGGTCCACCTTTGGGAACAAACTTTTCCCGATGGAAGCTTACGCAACCTGGTCCGCCTTTACCAGCTTCTACGGTTATCTCTATTTCGTCTACAAAACTCACATTTAGAGAGGATAAACAGAAACTTTTTGTTTTAATCGATTGATATGTTCAAACTGAACTCTACCATCAATCAAAGCATATAAGGTATGATCTTTTCCTATTCCCACATTTTTTCCTGGGTGTATTTTGGTGCCTCTTTGTCTAACGATGATGTTACCAGCTTTGACAATTTCTCCACCAAATCTTTTAACACCTAAACGCTTCGATATACTATCTCTACCGTTCTTCGTTGAACCACCACCTTTCTTGTGTGCCATAAATCTTCTCCTATTGTTTTATCATTTGTAATAAAACAGTATTTTTAAAATCATTGCTAATTTTTTTAAACATAACAAAAAAAGGATAAATAAAGCGTTCTATCTCTTCGCGCTTTTTTTTATCTTTTTCTGTAATAATAATTCTTATTTTACCACTGTCTTTTTCTAAAATAGCATTGTTATATACTTCTTTGAATGCTATATACATTGTTTCTGCCAATGTCGAAACAACTGAACACTCCAAACTAAAAGATTCATCAATCGGAGCATGACCCTCTATTATAATATCTTTTAAAAATTTATTCTCATCAAAAATGATTTTAACGACGATCAATTTAAATAATAATATCTAATACTTGGAGTTTTTGTAAATCTTGTCTATGTCCCCATCTTTTAGCATAACCAGTTTTTCTTTTGTATTTAAAACCCCTTACTTTGGGACCACGAAAATTTTGGATTACTTTTAATTTTACCTTTGCACCATTTACATAGGGTTGACCAACTTTTACTTGATTATCCTTGGATGCCAATAAAACAGAATCGATTTCGAACTCTGCACCTGGTTCCTTACCGGTTAATTCACTTACAAAAATCATGTCTTTATGAATTTTATGTTGCTTTCCTTTTAGTTCTATAATTGCAAACATAGACGCTACCCTTTCTAAGATTTTGAATAGCCATTTTTTATCCATAGATTTTCGAATCAACTCATTTTTTAATAAATCCGAGCAATTTAATCATTAATTATATATATTATAAAAAAGAGCTGCCAAAGGCAGCCTACAGGTAAGGTTAAAGGAGAGAGAGTATTAACCTTAAAGACCATTTTTTTTCAATTTAGTTTTCGGTCAACTTCTTTTTAATTGAATTTTATTCACTTTTTATCGTAAATTGATAATGAAAAATTCAATGATTCTTTTTAGAATTTATGTTTTAGAACCTGGTTAATTTATAAATTTTATTGATAATTAAAAAAATTTGTGTTTGGATTCGTTAAATAAATTAAATTAATAAAAATAATAAATATTGATACCTTCTTTATCTTTAATGATTACTTTTTTTGAAACGCTATTTACATATTTTTTTTGAATAAATTTTAACAATTTTTCTCGAACCCTTTCATCTTCGTAAAAATATCGATCTTTTTGGTTTATCTCTTCGGGTAGATAGAAATTAAAACGAAAATGAAATATCACTAAATTTTTATATTTTTTCTCGAAAGAATGAGCTTCGAAAGTTTTTATAAATTCATCTACTTCATCTTCGTGTTCAAGAACAATTGCTGTATTGTCTATTAGATAAGCTCCTAATCCGCCAGAACCAAAATTGCTATGAAAAATCCATAATGAATTTTTTTTCGCATTATCATTTAAAGATAAATATAGATGATGGTAAAAATGGTTTAATTTTAAGGTCACATAAAAAGATACCACAGTAAAAAAAAGTGCTATAAACATTGTAAATATTATCATATACTGAATGATTTTGTTTTCGTATATTTTATAAAAATTATTGATCAATAAAAAAGATGGATAAATTAAAACACTTAAATATCGTGTTCCAAAATCTGCACCAGAATCATTAGGTACCAAAACCAAAACTATCATTAAAGAAATCAAAATCGAAAAATAAATCACACTATCTAATAAAGGAAATTTTTTTCTATTTATAAAAAATTAATCAATAAAACATATATTTAAAATATCCAACTGGATGGGTCCAAGTTCCCCATAAATTTCCCCAGATAGAAAAAAGTTTTTCTTTAAAATTTATATTAAAAATTCCTTGTTTATTTGCTTCGAACCTTATTCCAATGATATTTCCATAATAAATAAAATTCACGATAAAAAAAACTAATAAAGAAAACAGAACACCAAAGCTAAAAATTAAATATTTTTTTCGATTTTCTTTATCCATTAAATACAATAAAAACAATAAAACAAAGATAAAAATTTGTGTTTCGTACCGAAAAAATACGTTTAAACCAGTAATTGTACCTAATAAAAATGTTTTACTTTTCGTTAAAGAATCTCTTTTATCCAAGAAAATATATACAAATGAGCTAAAAAAAAGCGAAAGTGCTAAATCACTAAAAGATAGATATTGAAAAAATAAAGGGGTAAACAAAAATAAAGCTATTAGAAAAAAACTATCAAGATATCTATAAAACATTAGTAAATTTATAAAAAAAATTATTTGTGGAATAACTAGAAAATATTCTTTACCCAATAAATAAATTATTATAGCATTAAAATAACTTAATGCAACAGGAAAAACACCTCTTAGCGTATATTCATCCACATTATACATTGTAGTGGCCTTTACAGCATATTTGCAAAATTCAAATTCAGAAAGCCATTGACATCTTATAACATCATCTTTAAATTGATTGTTAATAACAGCATAAGCTTGAAAAAATTTTGTGCCATTATCTCCATAAAAGGAAATATTAGGATCAATATTCAGATTATATAAAATTATCAAAATTATTAGTACAATATATATAAATATTTTATTGAAATTATTAACTATTCTCATAAAATAAAGATAAAATTCAAAACAATTGATACGTCAATTTTTTAATTAAGCAATTTTCTCTGGTTCGTTTAAAAAGATTGAATTGTTTTAAAAGATCTCATTTTTAGAAATCACAACATTAATATAAAAACTTTTATTTCTGTTAATACATTTTTAGAATTTAAACTTTAAAATTTTTATTTTAAAATTTAAATAATTTTATAAATTAACAAATGAAATTAAAATAGCGAAATGATTTCACTCCTTTTTGTAAATATGTTATAATATAAAAACTGATTTTAAAATGGATGAACGTTTTTATAAGTTTTTTACAATCTATTTAAAACCGAAAAATTTAAGGTTTCTTTTTTAATTCTTCTAAAATTTCGCGTAAAAGCTTAACATCTTCTGGGGGTTCGGGTGGAGCCAAGTTTTCCTTAGCTTTTTCTCTCTCTTTTAATTGATTCATTGGTACTACGATAATACTATAATACTATAGATCGCTAATGCAACAATCAGAAAGTTCAAAATAGCGTTGATAAATTTACCAATTGTCACTGGTCCAATCTTTAAGGCAGAAAAATCCGGAGTACCACCTAGCAAACCAATCAAGGGAGTTATAATATCTACTACCAAAGAATTCACCACTTGGTTGAATGCAGTGCCAATTATAACTCCAACAGCTAAATCCACCACATTCCCTCTCATGAAAAAATCTTTAAATCCTTTAATAACCCCCATTGTCAATTTCCTCCAATATCAAAACATTTTCGCTATTTCGGTTTATTTTGTAAAAGTAATGAGTTTGCCTTTATACTGTTCCGTTTTTCCTTGTAGAATCAATAAATCAAAATCTTTCTTGTATTGTAATTCAAAATTTTCAAACCGTACAACATCGCTTAATGCTGGATATTTTGCTTTATGGATTTCTTTTTTATTGTTCGTATTCAGTGTAACAATCATCCAATCTCCCTCGCCTTTTATGTTTAGTTCATATTTTTCGATGCCAGCACTGCCATCCCAATAACTTCCTTTCCAATTTCCTATAAAGCGATCCATTCCTTGTCCTGGCATAAAACGATGAGTAACCGATAGCATCTCTGGGTTCAAAAATGCAACCACTGGTCTGGCGTTCTCGGATTCTTTTCCTAGATTGGGTTTACTTCTAACTGTATAGAAAAATAAATCTCCTTTTTTGCCTGGAAAATCTTCTTCGTATTTTGTTGTGTTTCCTGCTAAACTCTGAATAAATTTATAATCTTTTTCGTCTTTTTTCTTTCGATAGATATAGTATTCATCAGAACCTTTTACTTGATCCCATGTTAAGATAACTCGGTTGTTTTTCATCTCTATTTTTAGGTTTTGTGGTGGCATTAAAACCTCTCCTGCACGATGAACATTGGGATTTGTATTTCCTACTACAACATTAGAATAATCACTTCTTCCAGCAGAATTGATAGCAACAACTGTATAAGCAAAATAATTGCCATTCAGAATCTTTTTATCTTGATCGATGTATTGATTCTCTGATGTTTTAAACGGACCTTCCCACATCTTCGCATTATAATCATAACGAAAAACTACGTAAAATTGAGCTGATTCTACTTTATCCCATTTTAGAACAATTTTATCGCGAAATAAACCTGCACTAATTTCTGTAATAATAGGTTTAGGAGGTGGTGTAGTCTCGCCGGGAACAGATACTTCGATGGGGTCACTCCATTCTCCAAATTGATTATTTTTTGCTGCTCGAATGGAATATCGGTTGATTTGATTTTTTATAGGATTATTATCAACAAAATTGGTTTGATACAATCTCTTATTCCACGTTAACCATTTTTGAGTTTTTTCGTCCCATCGTCGAATTTGATAATATTCTATATCGGGAATTGCCTGCCAATTGATATATACTATATTGTTTTTTAACCTTCCCTCTATTTGATATATTTTTGGAATATCTACAACATTGTTCTGATTCGATGCATATCCTGTTACGATCGCTGTTTTTTGTGGATCGGATGTTTTATCTTCTGTAAGAGAAACCACTGCATAATTGTAAGAAATATTTGGTACGATGGATTTATCTACATAGGAATTAGAATAAGAATAACCTATAATAGAAAAATCCGAAGCTCCTGGATCTAATCGTAAAATCGCGTAGGCTATTGCAACAGAAACGGGTTTCCATGTTATAACAATTCTATCGGGAAATGTACCTTTGGTTGCCGATACATTTTGGGGTGCAGGAATATATTGATTGTTAGTTACAATGTTGGTGCTTTCTGGAAGATTGTTGGATGCAACTTCATCGTATAGAACATAAACATAGGGACGCAGTTGTAACCAAGTTCTATAAGAAATCCAACCATATCCTTTATTTGCCCAACTGATTCCCCAAGAATTAACTAATTTAAAAGCACCTTTATATCCATTGGGAGATTTGATATTATCATCGTATCCTACCAATGTCATTGCATGGCCACCATATTG
Organism: Leptospiraceae bacterium; assembly: GCA_026418015.1. Taxonomy (GTDB): domain Bacteria; phylum Spirochaetota; class Leptospiria; order Leptospirales; family Leptonemataceae; genus SKYB61. The sequence goes on from JAOACE010000009.1 coordinate 104,638, forward strand.
TTTTCCTCCTGGTGTATCGTAAACATAATTGCCATCACTTCCTAATTGATAAAAATTATCATCAATCACAATTCCAAATATAATGGGGTTTCCATTGGCAAGCTCAGCTTTTATTGCATCTAAATTATCAAAAGGAATTCTACGAAAAGATTTTGCTCTAAATTTTTGTGCAACTTGATGTGCCATAGGTGTTGGTTGAGTTAAATAATCATCTTCGCGATAAGGCATGTATTTCCAAGGAGATGCACCTTTGTTGATGATCAAATTCAAAGCATCGTGAAAATACGATCCCCGATCTTGACCACCATTAATTTGATTATAGACATAAGCAGGAGAAAATACTCGTTCTCCTTGACCACCCAAAATTGGAACATCGTACTTCCACTTGTTTTTTTTGTATTCGTAATAAGATTTTGTATAATAAGCACTAGAAAATGCAACACAACTATTCTGTCTTCCTTGATTTAAAACAGGAGGCATTTCGGAAGATAAATCCACTTTTTCTGGTAATCCTCTGTGAGAAATCATCGTGCTTTCTGCAAGTGGAACAGATTCGATCTTATCGATGGGGTCGGGATTAAAACCACACTTCATTTCGCCAGATTGACATAGATTGGACTGAACCGTTTTTGGATCAAAACGTTCTTGGGTGACAATTCTATTGATAAAAAATGTTAACACAATGCTCGTTATGATAAATATAAATAAATTTCTATAACCAAATTCTTTCATAATAACTCCTTAAAGTGTATATTATTGATTCAATCCATTTTGTCAACATTCGTTTGGTTTAAAAAAATAATTTTATTTTCTTTTTGTAATGTCCAAGGTTCTAATGCAAAGGGTTCTTCTTTGTATAACTTGTATACTACTACATCATTATTATTTGTTTTGGGATCCAAAAAAAGAATGTATCTTCCATCCTCTGGAATAAATTTTAATTTGTTTTCGAAGGTTTCTGGATAAATATTGATATAAATATAAAAAACATCGGGAATATTCAGTTTATAAGTATTTTTTAAAATTTTGATTTTTTCCACTATAAGAGTTGCTGTTTTTGTGTCTTCGAATAAATTTCTCTGTCGAATCACTCTTACATCCCCTACAACAATTAAGTCGCATTCTTTTACTCTTTCTTCTATAGAAATAAAAGGGGGCAATGCCCAAAGTTGTATCATATTAAATAAAAAAAAGACCATTTGTTTTTTCATTTTTTGTCTTTAAGTTTTTTATTTAGACTCTCTATATATTCATTTAGTTCACTTAACATTTCTTGAGACCCCATCAACAATAATTCTAATTCGTCTTTTTCTATGTTATAAATGATGGGTGTTTTGATTGCCTCTTGCAGATCAAAGTTCGGGTCTTTATTTTTAGAAAGTAAATAACTATACCATGTGGCAAGAATGATTTTTAATTGCTGCAAATCCTTTACTTTAATGGTGATAACTTTGTTTTGTTCATCGATTTTTTTGGTAGACATATTTTTTCCCTGATTCATGATTTTTTATAACGATTTTATTCTGACAAGTGAATTTTTAAAACAATAAAATTTCTCTTTTTATTATAACTAATAGGAAAAAAATTGACATAATTATCAATTTGTTTTATAGTTTTAAAAAGGGGTGTTTATGCAAAACATTGCACAAGAAAAATTTTTATTCGATGAATTATTGAATCCTAATACCTTACCTCCTATAAAAGTTGTTACTGCTGCTAGTTTGTTCGATGGGCACGATGCTTCCATTAATTTAGTGCGTAGACTCCTTGTTGCAAACGGTGCAGAAGTGATTCACTTAGGTCATAACCGATCTGTGAGAGAAATTGCAACAGCATGTATTCAAGAAGATGTAAATGCAGTAGCGGTAAGTAGTTATCAAGGTGGTCATAATGAATTTTTTCTTTATCTAAGAGAATTTTTAGACCAAAACTTTGGTAAATCCATCAAGATTTTTGGGGGTGGCGGTGGTGTAATAATTCCCGAAGAAATCAAATTCTTAGAAGCTTCTGGAATAGAAAAGATTTATTCTCCCGAAGATGGTCGTTGTCTTGGATTAAACGGAATGATTCAAGATTTATTAAAACGATGTAGTCATTTTCAGTTTGATTCCGAAGATGAACTAAATCAATTTATAACTAAACAAAATCCTTTGGATTCTTATCGATACATTGCGCGAATACTTACCCTGTTAGAAAATGGCATTTCTATTTTTAATATTACACCCCGAGAAAAAAACAAAAAAGCTATTGTTATAGGTATTACTGGTACAGGTGGTGCAGGCAAAAGTAGTTTAACTGATGAAATTATTCAAAGATTTTTATATTATTTTCCTAACTTTAAAATTGCTATATTATCCATCGATCCTACGAAACGAAAAACAGGTGGTGCATTATTAGGCGATAGAATTCGAATGAATTCCATCTACCATCCCAACATCTTTATGAGAAGTTTAGCAACAAGAAACTTACATTCTGCGATAAATCAGCAATTAAACCTAATGCTGGACTTTCTGAATGATTATTTTGATTTTATCGTCATAGAAACAGCGGGAATTGGACAATCCGATTCTTCTATCGTAGACTTTTGCGATATTTCCATTTATGTAATGACGCCAGAATATGGAGCTCCCATGCAATTAGAAAAAATCGATATGTTAGACTATGCAGACATGATTGCAATCAATAAATTCGATAAAGCAGGTAGTCTTGATTCCCTACGCGAAGTTCGAAAACAATTCAAAAGAAGTAGAAATCTTTTCCATCTAAAAGACGAAGAATTACCCATCTTTGGAACGATTGCAAGCCAATTCCAAGACCCAGGAATAAACGGACTTTTTTATTATCTTATTCAGCTCATCAACCAAAGGTTTAACAAAGCGTTGGAATGTGATATTTCTTCGCGTTCTGTTTATTCTTCTAAAAAAGCTCTTATACCCGAAAATCGCATTCATTATTTAAGAGAAATCAAAGAAACCATCGAAAAATACCACCAAAAAACCCAAGAAAATTCAAGAATATTGCAAAGATATTATCAATTAAATGGAGCATACAATTATTTTAAAGATCAAAAAAATTCAAACGAAATACTCGAATCCATCGAAAAAGAAATTCAAAATTTAAAAAATCAAATCGAAGAAAATTTATCCCAAGAAGAAAAAGATTGGATTTTCCATTGGAATAATAAAAAAAATCAGTTTAAACAAAACGAATATAAAATCAAAATTCGCGATAAAGAGATAACTTATACACTCTACGAAGAATCGCTTTCGCACTTAAAAATGCCGAAGATTAGCACTCCCAATTTTAGCGATTTAGGCGATATCTATCGATGGATTCGTAAAGAAAATTTTCCTGGATTTTTTCCTTTTACAGCAGGAATATATCCATTTAAAAGAAAAGACGAAGACCCAACAAGAATGTTTGCAGGCGAAGGAACTCCTACAAGAACCAATAAACGATTTCATTATTTATGCAAGGATTCTGAATATTCGCGTTTATCTACTGCCTTCGATTCTGTTACACTCTATGGCGAAGATCCCGACACAAGACCCGATATCTACGGAAAGATTGGTAATGCTGGTGTTTCTGTATGCACACTCGACGATATGAAAAAGCTTTATGCTGGGTTTGATCTGTGCAACCCAAATACATCTGTTTCGATGACGATTAATGGTCCTGCTCCCATCATTCTTGCAATGTTTTTTAACACAGCCATCGATCAACAAGTCGAAAAATATTTACTATCCATCGGAGAAAGCGATAAATTAAAAAAATACGATTCTATCGATCTAAATTTACCACACTATAAAAGAGCAATTAAAACCAACGGACAACTGTTCGGTTATGGCACAATTGGAACATTAGGAGAACAATTAGTAGAAAAAGAAACTTACGAAAAAATCAAATCCGACACATTAAAAAAAATACGCGGAACTGTGCAAGCAGACATCCTAAAAGAAGATATGGCACAAAACACCTGTATTTTTTCTATCGAATTTGCACTAAGAATGATGGCAGATGTTCAAGAATACTACATACAAAACCAAATCAAAAATCATTATTCGATTAGTATTTCTGGATACCATATAGCCGAAGCAGGAGCAAACCCCATTACCCAATTGGCTTTTACCCTTGCAAATGGTTTTACCTATGTGGAATATTATTTATCTCGCGGTATGCAAATCAACGATTTTGTACCAAATTTTTCTTTCTTCTTTTCCAACGGAATGGACCCAGAATATTCTGTTATTGGTCGTGTTGCCAGAAGAATTTGGGCAATTGCAATGAAGTATTACTACAATGCTGATGAACGATCCCAAAAATTAAAATATCATATACAAACTTCGGGAAGAAGTTTACATGCGATGGAGATTGATTTTAACGACATTCGCACTACTCTACAAGCACTTATAGCAATTTATGATCGTTGCAATTCCTTACATACAAATGCTTATGACGAAGCAATCACCACACCAACAGAAGAATCTGTTCGAAGAGCATTGGCAATTCAGCTCATCATTAACAAAGAATTTGGGTTAAACAAAAACGATAATCCTTTACAAGGAAGCTTTATAATAGAAGAACTTACCGATTTAGTAGAAAAAGCTGTATTAGATGAATTCGAGAATTTATCCAAAAGAGGTGGCGTTATTGGGGCAATGGAATTGATGTATCAGAGAAATAAAATACAAGAAGAATCTCTCTATTATGAACACCTAAAACACACCGGAGAAATTCCCATTATCGGTGTAAATACATTTATCAACCCAAATCCAACCAATATCCATGTAGAACTTGCAAGAAGTACGGATTTGGAAAAAAAAGAACAAATAGAAAACCTTCGAGCATTCCAAAGACGAAACGAAAAAATTGCTCCAATTAAATTAAAACAACTACAATCGATTGCAAAAAATTCCTATCCCAACAAACCCTATAATACCTTCGAAGAACTAATGGAAACAGTCAAATATTGTTCTCTTGGACAAATTACCCATGCATTATACGAAATCGGAGGCCAATATAGAAGAAATATGTAAACTTGCCTAAATTTGCTTTTATGTTTTGAGTTGCTTTTTTTATATTCGGTTGATTTACGTTTTTTTAAAAACTTAGTTTTTTTCTCCAATTTTGATTTTATTTATATTGAAATAGATCAACGATTGATTTTAACATTTTTAAAAGAATGCCACACAACATTTTTTTGTATAACTCAAACGAATAATAAAATAATATTATAAAAATACAATATAATAAAAGTTTAAGATTTCTAAATTGTAATTTTGAATGCAAAATTTTACAATTATAGAGAAAAAATTTTCTATGTTAAGATTAAACCGTTGTCAATTCTTAGATTTTATTGTATATTATTTTTAAATTCTCAAAGTAAGAAATTTGAGTTAATATATTAAGGAGGAAAAAATGATCGCATTAGATTTAGATGAAAGTATAGTAAATCAAGAAGGAAAGTATAATGGTTATGTAGCAATTCCAATAAAAGCTCCTAAAGAAAACCAACCAATCATGATCTCTCCACTTTTTGGAAAGGTGAAATTTTTTGCATTATACGACAAAAACTTAAAAAAAATTGAAATTGCGAAAAATTCTTTAAATAGAGGTGGTGCAATAACTCGTTTTTTAAACATTCTCGGAATTAAAGAAATCATTACTCTTCATATGGGAGAAGGTGCTTACAAGATGGCTGTTTCTTCTGGAATGAAAGTTTATTTTGCACAAGAAGATAAGCAAACATTAGAGGAAGTTATATCAAAATTCGAATCAAATCAACTTCCCTTAATCACAGAAGAAAATTTTGAGCTTTTAAATCAATTTGGCTGTGGCAACCATCATCACCATGAACATCAACATGATCATCATCACCATCACCATGGATGATTAAGAATCTACGTAAATAAATATTTTTTTTCTAAATGCTGTTTCCTTACAACTTCAAACGTAAGGGAAAGCATACTATTTTTTTATATTCGGTTGATTTACGTTTTTTTAAAATCTCAGTTTTTTTCTCCAATCTTGATTTTAATTTATTGATATTGAGTCTCAATATCATTGACAAATCAACCTTTAATTTTAATCTGTCCTTAGGAGATATTGTATGAATTTTAAAACGCAACATCCTTTGATCATTTTTTTGGTAGTTATTTTAATTTATGAATTTTTGACTTATTATCAATCCGTAGAAAAAACCCAAAAGATTCTACAAAAAATCGAAAAACAAATGCTTTATAAAAATGACCTAGAATTAATAGAAAATTATCTTCTGGGAATCTTACACGATAAAAATATTCAATCAATTCACCTTTCTGTGGAAGCAAATAAAAATATCGTCTTATTCAGTGAACAAAACGATAGTTGGTACGAAGCCATTCTAGAAGCTTTTTATTTCATAAGAACCATCCAAGTACAAAGGGATTTCAACATCAATCATATAAAAGGGACACTTACGATATTTTGGTATAATAAAAACTTTTATTTGTATCAATATCTATTTTTATTTATAATCATCCTATATGCATTATTTTATTTTTACAACGTTTCAAGATCGCACAAAAAACAAATCATCGACTCTTATAACGAAATTAAATCATTAAAATTTCAACAAGATGCTGATTATTTTCTTACTACACTTTTATTAAACCCTTTTTTTGCTTTTGGATCAAAATCAGAATTTTATGAAATTAAATATTACTTAAAACAAAAAAATGAATTTCAACATAAAAATAAGTTTTATCAAATAGGAGGAGATTTTATCTTTTTAAAAGATATTATCATTAACAACCAAAAGTTTATTTTTTTTATAAACGCAGATGCAATGGGAAAATCATTACAAGGAGCCAATGGTGTTTTAATCTTGGGAACAATTCTTTCTACTTTTCTAAAACGATTCGAATTAAACCATATAAAAATTTCTTACCCAGAGTTTTTTCTAAAAAACTTATGTTTAGAAATCCAAGAAATGTTCGAATCTTTCGAAGGTTCTATGCTAATCTCTGGTATTTTTGGACTTATAGACGAAAAGCGAAATATCTTGTATTTTATTAATTTTGAACATCCATTTCCCATTGTTTACAGAAATCAAAAAGGATTTTTTATCGGAGAGCATGTGTTAAGGAAATTAGGAACGCCCAATATTTTTCAAGAAGAATTCTTGGTAGAAATTTTTGTCTTAAAGGAAAATGATGTATTAATCATTGGTTCTGATGGAAAAGATGATGTAGAAATTCAAAAAAATGGTATATACACAATTAACACCGAAAAAGACTTCTTTCTAAAAATAGTAGAAAATTCATTGGGAAATTTTGAAAATATAGTTATTCAGCTAAGGAATTCTGGAACAATCAAAGATGATCTTTCCCTTCTTTATTTTAAAAATTTACTTGTTGATTCTGATTTTTCAATACACTTAGAAAAAAGGTTGGAAATCATTAAAAAAACCATTAAAAAATCTTTGTTTAGTAAAAATTACGAAGATGCTCTTTTCTACTTAAAAGAAATAATAATGGATTATTATTTTGATAATGATGTTTTATTGTATTATTTGTATACATTAACAAAATTAAAAAAATATCAAGAAGCCATTGAATTTGGAAACATCTTATTAGTTAGGAAGTTTGATAACCCTCTTATTTTTAACCTGCTTCTAAAGTGTTATATTGCAGAAAATCAAAAAACCCAAGCAAGAGAAATTTACAAAAAGCTAAAAACCCTTTACCCAGATCAACCTATTTTGATTCGAAAAGAAAAAAAGACCAGTTAGAGAAGGCTGGTCTAATGATTTTTATTCTATGGTTGCTCTTAACATCCAAGCTGTCTTTTCGTGAGCATCCAATCGCTGTGTTAATAGATCTACTGTTGCTTCGTCATTGGATTCTTCTGCAATAGAAAAATTATCTCGAATAAATTGAATGATCTTTTCGTGATCTTGAATTAAATTTTTAAGCATTTCTTCTGCTTTGGGGATTTTATCGTCGTCTTTTATCGATGTTAGCTGAGATAATTCTTTGTAAGAAGATGGAGCATATTCACCAAGAGATCGAATTCTTTCTGCAATTAAATCGATGGTATTCCATAATTCTGTGTATTGTTGCATAAACATTGCATGCAATGTCTGAAACATCATCCCCGTTACATTCCAATGATAAGTATGTGTCTTAAAGTAAAGAAAATAAGTATCTGCCAACAATTTTTTTAAAACCTCTACTACCTTTTTTCTCGAATCATCGCTGATTCCAATATTGATTGTTTTCATAATTTCTATTTAAATTCATTTTAAACATTTGTCAATAACTTTTTATATATTTTTTCAATTATTTTATTTTTATATAGAATTTATTTATTTTTAGAATTGTTATAAATAAAGTTTGTTATTTTAAGATAACATAATACTAAACAATCTCTATACTAATGGGATTTACAATTATCATAAGAATATAAAGATTTTGACATATAAGTTTTTATTAAAACTTTGACAAAAAACAAATAAAGGAGTTGGATGTGAAAGAATTCAAAACTGTCACAGTTCTTGGTGCAAACGGTACCATGGGAGCTGGAAGTGCTGCCATATTAGCTGCTTTTGGTAATCTTAAAGTTTATATGATTGCTCGAACATTGGATAAAGCTCAAGAAGGGATAGAAAAAGCAGTAGAATCTGTTCGTTCTGATATCATAAGACAAAATATGATCCCAGCTACTTATGATGACCTCGAAAAATGTGTAGCAGAAAGTGACTGGGTATTCGAAGCAGTTGCGGAAAGCTACGAAGCAAAGCTGCCCATTAATCAAAGAATTGCGAAAGCAAGAAAACCAGGTACACTTGTCTCCACTGTTAGCTCTGGTCTATCCATAGAAAAGTTAGCAAACATGTTCGACGAAGATGGGAAAAAACACTACTATGGTACCCATTTTTTTAATCCTCCGTACAAACTTGTTCTCTGCGAATTGATTACCCATCCTGCTAACGATCCCAATTATACAAAAGCATTAGCAGAATATCTAGAAAAAAAATTAGTTCGCCATGTAGTAATCTGTAATGATAGACCAGGATTTGCAGGAAATAGAATTGGATTCCAATTTATGAACGAAGCTGCCATTGTTGCAGAAAAGAAAAAAAACGAAGGGGGAATCTATTTAATCGATCAAATGCTATCGGGTTATACTGGTAGAGCCATGAGCCCATTAGCCACAGTAGATTTAGTAGGATTAGATGTTCACAAAGCAATTGTAGATAACATCTACGAAAACACAAAAGATGTTGCACACGAAACATTTAAATTACCTTCTTTTATGCAAAAATTGATCGATCAAGGTGCTTTAGGAAATAAAGCAGGAAAAGGTCTCTACAAAAGAGAAAAAAACGAAGAAGGAAAAACCATTCTAAGGGTTTACAATATAGACAAAAATGATTATGAACTTCCACCACAAATTGATCTAAGCTTTAAGAATAAAGCGATGGAATACGTTAAAGAATCAAACTATCGAGGATTGGCAAATCATATTAAAAATTCTTCTGGAAGTGAAGCAGAATTAGTTCGTTATTTTATTGCGAGATACATTTCTTATTCCTTGTTTTTAGTTCCCGAAGTTACAGATATAAAAGGTGTAGATGGTGCAATGGGATTTGGTTTTAACTGGGTTCCTCCAACAGCTTGGGTGGACTTATTAGGTGGTGTAGAAGAAACCAAAAAATTTATCGAAAAAGCAAACCTACCTGTTCCCGATGCATTAAAACAATTAAGTGGTTCTAATGTGTATACTTTAAAAAACAAACTCGATTATAGACAACTTTTTAGAGCAAATTAAACTTTTTGGCATAGGGATTTCCTATGCCAAATTCTCTTCATGCTTCCTGTATCAGCAATTATAATTGATCACACTCGCGAAAGAATTCCGTTATTAATTGGTGCCATAGAATCCATTCTAAACAATACTGTACTACCATCAGAAATTCTTGTTGTGGTTGATCTATCGCAAGAAGACTACCCACTCTATTTAGAAGATATAAAAAAATTTCCCTTGTTTAACTATCCCTTAGTTCGTTTTTATCGAAATGAGCATGCGAAAGGACCAGCAGGTGCACGAAATTATGCAATAAAATTAGCTCAATACGAATGGTTAGCCTTTTTGGATTCGGACGATTTATGGCACAAAGAAAAGTTGTTTTATCAATGGAATTTTATGCAAAAAAGGCCATTTTTAAAAGCTTCGCATACAAGAGAATTGTGGCTTAAAAATCAACAAGTTGTACAAACTCCCAAACGATTAGAATCTGGCACAGGTAAGTTTTTAATCGAAGCCTTTCGCCATTGTTTAATTTCTATGAGTTCGATTTTGATCAAAAAGCAAGTTTTTTTCGAAATCGGTGGTTTCGACGAAAAACTATTAGCAGCAGAAGATTATGATTTTTGGTTAAGATATTTGATCCAATATCCCATTGGTTTAGTACCTAATATCAACAATCAACCTCCTACGATAAAACGATCTGGTGGTTGGTTCCAAACAAGTATGACAAAAAATATCGATGTTTATAGAATGTATTCATTAATAAAAATTTATAAAAATTTTTACAATATTTTAAATACAATGGAACAAAAAGAACTGATGTTTCAGATAAAAAATCGCTTTCGAATTATAAACGAACAAAGAAAAAAATATATTTTTGAACCTTATATAGAAAATCTATATCAAGAAATTACAAGCGATATGGAACGTTTAAACCTATTAAACCAAATTTAATAAAAAAATATTCATCAAAAAAGATTGAAGATAAATATTCTTTGACTTAACAGAAACAAAGAAAAGTTTTACTTTATGTTTCGTGTATCGGATTTTGGGAAAAACTATCAAAAAGATATTGGAATCTTTAACCTGATGGAAGATCTTGATAATGCACTAAACCAAAATCCCCATATCTTGATGTTAGGTGGTGGGAATCCCGGTTTTATTCCCGAAATACAAGAATATTTTTATAAAAAATTTCAACAATTTCTTTCTAACAAAGAAGATTTTTTTTCTGCAATAGGAATTTACGACTCTCCTTTGGGAAATATAACATTTCGCAAAGTATTAGCAGAATTTTTTCGTACACTTTATGGATGGAACATTACTTACGAAAATGTTGCATTAACGCATGGTAGTCAAAATGCATTTTTTATTTTGTTCAACATTTTTTCGGGGGAGGATTCGAACCGATTGTTAAAAATTCTCTTTCCGATTTTACCAGAATACATTGGATACGAACAAGTGCCTTTAAAGACTCAGGCAATTCTATCTATAATGGGGAAAAAAATACAACAAAATGACTATTTTTTTAAATACGAAATCCATCAAGATCGTTTTATAGAAGTGCTAAAGCAACATCGCGAAGATATAGGATGCATTGCAATATCTTCCCCATCGAATCCAACAGGAAAAATCTTTTCGAAAGAAGAACTATTATTTTTAAAACAACAATCAGAAAAATACCAAATTCCAATAATCGTTGATTCTGCTTACGGAAATCCCTTTCCCGGTATAGTATATACGAATCAGGAATTTGTTTATAGCGAAAATTTTATCTATACATTTAGTCTATCCAAAGTAGGATTACCTGGTTTACGATTAGGAATTGTTATCGCAAATTCAGAAATCATCGAGCTTATGGGTAAAATACAGGCAGTGCAGTCCCTTTCGCCATCGCGGATTGCTCCTTTTGTTTTTAAAGATGATTTTGCATCGATGGAATTCTACCAAATGTGCCATAAACATATCAAAAGCTTTTATCTAAAAAAAAGAAATTTAATTCTTGATCTGTTAAAAGAGCAACTATCCCCAGAATTAATTCAAATCCACGAATCCGAAGGAGCATTTTTCCTCTGGCTAAACTTTCCGCGATTAAAGATTTCTTCTTTAAAGCTTTACGAAATTTTAAAATCGCGTGGCCTAATCGTCGTTCCGGGAATTTATTATTATCCAGGGCTAAACTCACAAGAAAACAAAGATGGAGAAAAAAGCATTCGTATAAGCTTTTCTCAGCCCGAAGCTGTATTAACAAAAGGCATAGAAATATTGATTTCTACGATAAAAGAATTTAGTTAAGTTTGTAGACTGGGTTGAGGGAGATTAGGATCGCCTCTATAAAGAGACAACGCGAAGAAAGCGATTTATTAATTTTGTAGGTTGGTGCGATACCGCTATATTTCAATATTTTTTTAACATCAACATAAATTTTTTATAATCATCGTTTATAAACAAGAAACAGCCAAAGACAATTTTTAAAAATCTTTGGCTTTTCTTATAACTTCTGCTAATTGCTATGGAAAAACAATTTCTACTTTATCGTTGCTAAGTTTAGTTAATTTTAAGTCTTCTTTATAGAACTTCCCAACACCTTTAATTATACCAACTAAGAAATCGATTAAATTCCTATGGGATTTATACTTCATAATCAGAGTTTTTTGATCTTTCCACTCGTATTCAAACCTTGGAGGATGAGCGTTCTGTATATTCTTTGTTACCATCACATGAACCGAATCCATTTTTAGCAAAAAATCTTTAATGTGTTGCAACCCACATAATAAATACGATATAGTTTTTGCGTATACACATTCACCCAGTAATCGCCAAAAACATCCGCAACTTGTTCAAGAGATAGGTTTAAAACATCACAAGCAGATTTTATAACATTCATAACAATTGGTCATCTATATCTGATGATGGAAGAATCAAAGGTTCTTTGTTAATTCCTTTTTAACTAATGCTTCTTACCATTTCTGTGCACCATATTTTTCTACCATCATTTGTTTCATTGCTTGTACGATGGAACCTTTCATTTTATACCTCTTTTTTTGCACAAACGAGTTTACCATTCAAGCCCAAAAGATGTACTTGTATTTTTTTATTAAGTTTTTATTTTATAAAATTTATAATTTTTTTTATTTATTAACAATTCTATGTCAAGAAAAGATTAAAAACTATAAAAATGTTTTAATAAAAAAAAATTGCTAAATAATTTTCTTTCATTTATGCTTTTATCAAATCCTTAGTAGATGGCCGTTTCGTTTTAGCCAGTCGTCGTGTTTTTCGTAATCGGGCATAAGCATTTTAACTTTAATCCAGAAAAATTTTGAATGGTTTTTTTCTTCTAAATGGACAAGTTCATGCACGACCACATAGTCTATTACTGGAAGTGGTGCCATAATTAGTCGCCAAGAGAAATTCAAATTGTTTTTGGGAGAGCAAGACCCCCATCTTTGTTTTGCATCTGTGATGTTGATTTTATTATAAACAAATCCTCTTTTTTTTGCATACCATTCTACTCTTTCGGAAATCTTTTCGTAAGCTCTTTCTTTATACCAGCGAATCAAAACATCTCTTGCAGAAGGAAGATAATCCTTCGAAAGATAAAAAGAATGATGATCAAAAACCAGTGGTGTGTTTTGTTTTTCTACGAGGACTAATTTATAATACCGTCCAAGGTATAAAAAGCCTTCGCCATTTACAAACTCTTTGGGAACAAATTTGGGATCTCGCGAAAGAATCTTTTTTTTCTTTTTTTCTATCCAATCTTTATGCTTAATGACAACATTTTTGATAGTTTGTTCACTTACATCATAAGGTGCACGAACAATTAAGTTAGCATCTTCGGTAATTTGTAATGCAATGGTTTTTCTTTTGGTTCGGATGATTTTATCGATCTTAATTTCCATTTTTTGGTCCATAGATGTGATAGGCAAGTTCTAGTAATCTTTGGGCTATTTCGTTTCTTTTGCTAAATAAATCTACTTGTTTCTTTGTTCCATAAGTGCCATGATCTTCTTTTACAACATCATCTTCATTTGGGGAAGATTGTCGTGAAGAAAATCTCAATATATGGGATGCGAGGAAACCTTTTAGTCTTTTTTGTTTTTCATAGCTATCCCAAAAATCAACCATCTGAATTTCTCTTTTGATGATTTCTAAAAAATCTTGGGTTAAATTAACAAGAAGATTTATCTGATCGTCTTCTAATTTTTCGAGAGGAATTTCATTTCCGAAAATCATATTTTTAAGTAAACCAAAAAAGGGCATTTCTATTTTTGGATCAAAGCCGAAGGTTTCTTCGTTTTCTCTTCCGATTTTAATTTGATCTCGCAGTTTTAAGAATTCTTGGGCAAGTAGTTCCCAATTTTCTTTGTATTCTTCGAGCACTTTTTTTAGTCGATCAGAAAATCTTTCGTAGAATTCGGGGTCTTCTTCGCTGTGTTCTTCGATGTATTGGATGATTGCTCTTTTTAATTCTTCCGCAGTCGCTTTGGGAGATTTATTTTCTAATTCTTGGACAAAAGCTTCGGAAAGTAAAGGGAACGGAGGTATCTTTGGGTTTATGCCTTGGGAAATCAAATACTCTTCGACAATTTCTCTAATTTTGTTGCTTGCATCTTTTATGCTGAGTCTATCGTCTCTATATCTGTTCCTTGCACTTTCTTTTATAAAACTTATTATTTTCAAGTCTTCTACATATTTTAAAGCCTCAGGATCAGGTAGCACCTTGTCCATTGCTCTATCGAATCTACGAGCATAATTTATGAACTCATTTCTTATTTCTTCATCTGCTAATAAGTCAATACACTCTTCAATGTTTTCTTTCCAATTGCTAATACCGTATTTCTTGAAAAACTCATTTAATTTGCTATGAGTGGATTTAAGTTCATCTTTGCTTTTTGCTTTATTGACAACAACTTGGCTTATTTCTTTGATATCTTCGTCTGAATATACCGCGAGGGATTTTTCTAGATTCCTTAGAATACCGACATAATCAACTACGAAACCACAGCTTTTATTTTTATATACCCTGTTGACTCTTGCTATTGCTTGTAGAAGATTATGGTTTTTTATTGGTCTATCCAAATACAACACTTGTTCAATCGGTGCATCAAATCCTGTTACAAGCATTTCATTGACTACGATAAATCCGACATCTCCAGATATTCCGCTTTCATCAACTTTATCAAAAGGCATTTTAAATCTCTTTATGTTTTTGTCTTGTTCTTGCTTATCGGTGTATTCTTTTTTGTATTTTGAAGGGTCATCATTTTGTGATGATGAAATCACAACAGCAACTTTTAATTTTTTCAGTGTGTCAAGGTCTACTTTATCGAGGTTGCTTTTTTCTAATTCTTTTATTTTTTCTTGTAGTGCTTCTTCGAGTGCTTGTTTGTATCTTACTGCTGCAAATCGCGAAACTGCCACCACTTGTGCTTTAAATTTATTTGGGAAAACATGCTTTATATAATGTTCTACCATATCTTTTGCTTTGTCTCGAATTACTTCTTCTGCTTCGAGGTAGGCTTGCCAGGTATATCTTCCGAGGATCAAACGTCTTTCGTCCTTATCTACGTATTGAAAGACTTCTTCGAATTTCGCGTTAGCAGCTTTTTCGTTAGAAAGTTCTGCAGAATGGGTTCTTCCTTCGTAGACAATTTCGACTGTTACGCCATCCTCTACGGATTGCTTTATCCCGTATTTATCAATATACTCGCCAAAAGTCAATTCTGTTTTTTCTATTGGAGTTCCGGTAAAGGCAATTTTTACAGAATTGGGAAGTGCTTTTCTTAGGTTTGCACCGAGTAATTTGTATTGTGTTCTGTGTGCTTCGTCTATCATCACAAGAATATTCGGAGATTCGTTTAGCACGGGAAACGAAGTTTTTAATTCTCTTTCTTGGAATTTATGAATCATCGCCATGATTAAGTCGGGTGTATTGGTTTTTAGCAGTTCTTTGAGCGTTTTTATGTTGTTGGCATGATGGATGGTAAAACCTACACTTTTTGATGTTTCTTTGAGTTGTTTTTCGAGTTGTTCTCTGTCTGTAATAAAAATGATTTTAAAATTGCTTAGTTCTGGGTCGTGGTAAAATGCTCTTACTGTTTGCATCATTGTAAGTGATTTTCCAGAACCTTGCGTATGCCAAACAATACCGCCTTTTTCTTCGGGGGTTTTTCCTTTTTTGATTTTTTCGATGATTTTATGAACTGCTCTAAATTGCTGGTATCTTGGAGCTATTTTTTTGAATCCTTTTGTGTCTTCTACAAAAAGGGTAAAGGTGCGAAGAATCGAGAGCAAATTCTTTTTCGATAGCATTCCATGTATTAGAACATTCTGACTGGTAATGTTTTTCTTTTCGTTTAGGTCTGATAGACTATAGGGGTATGGGTCTTTCCATTCGTAGAAATGTTCGTATTCAGAGGATATTGTTCCGTATTTTGCAACTTGGTTTGAGGTTGCAATCATGAGGAGGTTGTACCAAAATAGTTTTTCGTTTCCTTCTTTGGTTTCTCTTCTGTTTGAATATCTCATGAGTTGGGTGATGGCTTCGTTGATGGGGTCAGAGGTTGCTGGGGATTTACATTCAACAACGATTAGAGGTAAGCCGTTGACAAAAAGAACAATATCGGGGATGATATGTTTTTCTGTGCCTGGGATATTGACTTTAAATTGTGAGATTGCAATAAAAGTGTTATTTTCTGGGTTCCTAAAATCTATGAATTTAACTGTTGGGCTTTTTTCGCCTGTTTTTCTGTTTTCTTGGACTGATGTATTTTCTATTAGTAAATAGTGAATTTCTCTATTAATTTCTAGCAATGAATTTGTCTGTGGTGTTGAGATTCTTCTTATAACTTCGGTTATTTGGTCATCCTCAATCCAAGGGTTTATTCTCTTTATTGAATTTCTTAATTCTTTTTCAAGAATTACTTCTCTAAAGCTTTCTCTGAATTTTACGCTACTACGGTAGATGGGTTCCATTAAGTCGTTGAATTCTATGATTTCTTTTACATCTTCGGGGTTATCTTTGTTTTGTCGGTAAATCTTCCATCCCAACCGTTGCAATTGGGCAAGGAAGGGATTTTCTACATAGTGTTCTTCATCAAGTTTGGCATACATGTTTACTCCTTTAAACCTATAAGGGTTTTAATTTTAACAACTATCAATTTCTCTCTCATATCAATAAACTTTTCAAAGTTTTGCTTTATTTTCTCCATTGGTAAATTTTTAGATGTTTCTCTCATAATTTCAAACATTTCCTCATTAATGAAATGCTTTTCTAAAATATTTTTAACATTATTTTCTGCTTCCTTATAACTTATTTTTTTGTTATTCATTTGGATCTCTATCATTTCTTTTAAATAATCTGCAGGGCTGTTGTTAGAGATAATCTTGTTTGTTTTGTCGAATATGAGGGTTCTATTAAGAACAATATCAGCCTCAGCCTCTATATCCTTTAAAAAATTCCTTGGGAAAATGTGATGATCGTTTAATTCGTTGTAGGCAATATTTTCGGGCTCGAAGAAATCAAGAGGATTTTTCATCATTAATAAATTAAAGACGCCCTTGTATAAAGAGCTTCCAACTCTTTTAACATTCTTTAGCGTAAAAACATTTTTCCGAATGAGCTCTCTAAAATCCTTCACCACCTCAGGAACTGCTGAGTCATCATTGAACCATTTTGAAACTTCCCTGAAATCTTTCATGATTTTTGATTCTGTAGAACCAGAATAACTTTCTGAGAAGACTACACTCCAATACCACATATTAATCTTCTCCATATCTGGATGCGCATATTTTAAATGGAAAGCAAGATACGGAATAATTATAGTTGAATACGGGAGCCATTTACCAACACTTTCTCCAATACCATAACTTCCTCTTTCAAAAAGCTTATTTAAAACCTTATTCTCTGCTATATCGACTACTCTATCCCACTCCTGCTTGTTTAAAGTTTGCGAATCTAACTTTATCAGATCTCTATCTTTTATGCTTTTATCCTTTGAAAGAGCAAGTGCTTGAATAAAAGAAAAAGGTACTGAAGTCTCATCTACATTATTAGAAGCAAGTTTCTTAATGTTGTGGTAATCGTTGTTATCATAGAACAATCTTTCCCATTCTTCTCTTAGTTTTATAAATTTGTAAAAGCGAGCAACAAGCAAATCATAGGTAGACAATTTTATTCCAGTTCTATTAAGCCTTTCAAATAGCATAACAATTTTATCTGGTTGTTCATTAAAATACTGCTGTAAAGAAAGCGTTATCACATCATAATAAAAAATCCTATCCAAGTAACTTTTAACCTTTTTTGCTATATCCTTATCAAATAAGTCTTTGAAATCTTCATACCAGGTATCGTTAAAAACTCCGACATCACGGAACAAAGTCATTGGAATTATTTTTTCTTCCTTAAGTCTTTGAATATTAAACGAATTTTCTCCATTTAAGAGGCTTTTATAAAACCTGTCATTCTTTGGTACACTAAATACTGCTTCATCGAAATTGTCCTCTGAAAGTTTCTGTAGGTCAATAAAGAACGAGTAAGGTCGCTCAGTAAATCTAAGGGGGATATTAGGACTATATATAGCATAAAAGAGAGCAGTAAGCCTCTGTTGCCCATCAAGAATTAGTATTGTAGGCTTAGCCTCTATTTTAGGATTTATTTCTTCTGCTCCTTGAATGAAAATACATTTAAAAGGATTCATCTCGCTGCTCGTATTAAGAATCAGGAAAGTGCCAATAAAAATATTTTCCAAAATTGACTCTATCAACTCTTCTATACTTTGTCTTTCCCAGACAAAATTTCTTTGAAAATCTGGAAGCATTACTTCTCCTCTGTATGCCATATTTACAAGATCTAAAATCTTTTTTGTTCCGTGTTCAATTTCCATAAATTAATCCTCCTTTATTAAATTGTTCACTCGTACTTTTCCAGTTAATAGATCTTCCATAAGCCCTTGTTTTATTCTTTTGAGTTTTTCTTTATAGTGTTCTTCTTTTTCGATGGTTTGGTCTATTTGTGAAAGTATTTCTGCAATGCGTTGTTGTTCGGGGAGCGGGGGTAGGGGGATTAAAGCATTTTCTATTGTTTCTTTAGTTATACCAAATCTTGTTATACCATTTGCTCTTTTTTGAAAAAAAATATTTATAGACTGAAGCTTTAAAGCTTTAGATAAAAATAACCCATCAACTGTGTTTTTAGGTCTAAGCATTGCAAGATGATAACCACAAACTAAATTAGGTATTTTTTCAGAAACATAGGAAGGTTTAGCGATATCATAAAATTCTTCTGAATCTTTTGTAATAATAACGTCTCCTTTTAAAACATTAAATTTGTCAATTTCTCTTTTTGTGGCTGTGCCTATCATAAAATTTATAGACTTAGTTATATAATCATTTTTATAAACGTCCAAATAATTACAAAGCATAGCTTTCTTTTCTTTCTCGACTATTTTTTTATCTACATTGCTTATTCTTATATCACATACCTCTCCCAATCTCACCACTTCCCACTCTTCTGGTATTCTGCCAAGTGGGGAGTCTTTAAACTTGTGTGTTTTTTCATCTCTGATATTGCCGTTTTCGTCTATGCCTTTGGTGAGTAAATCCTGCATCAAGCCCTGTTTTATGCGTTTGTATTTTTCTATGATCTTCTCGGTTTTTTCTATGGTGTTATCAATTGTCTCAAGAATTTCAGCAATTTTTTGCTGCTCGGGGAGCGGGGGGAGGGGGATGAGGAGATTTTGGAAATGTGGTAACCTTAGAGAGAAAACAGTTGTACCAACAGAAACTTTAATAAGTTGATCTTTTAGCAGGTGCATCAAATAGTAGAAAAATTTTCCTTCCAATCCTTTAAAATCAAATATAGCATAAGCTCTCTGGTGCAAGTCAAATTTCCCTTTGTAGTATTTTGGTATAAAATACAAACCTTCACCAGGCACAATTACTGCCTCCTTATTTAAAAAATATCCGTCACTCCTTTTAACTTCTCCTGACCTATCAAAAAGAGGATAAATCCCACCATCAACAGCATCCTGCACATTTGAGTTGCCGGTAGCTATTTTTGCAACCTCTCCCAACCTTACCCACTTCCACCCCTCTGGCAAATCTTTAAACCCTTTCTCATTATTCATAATTAAGGAACATCTAAACAAAATAAACTGCGTGCAATAAAAATCAAAAACATAACATAAAAAAAATTTCGCGTGTATTTTATCTTACACAAAAACATTTTTGTAAAGCAAAAAGCAATTTCACTTTATAATTTTTTTAGATAAATTTACGATTATACGACTAATAGCATACTCTGCCGATTTTCTTTTTTTAGATGGTTTATGTAATCGTATTAGTCCTGCTTAAAACCCTGTTTGATTCGTTTGTATCTTTTGATTATTTTATCTATCATCTTTATAGGATTACCAATCATTTGGAGAAGGAACACGATTATTTTCTGCTCGGGAAGTGGTGGGAGCGGAAATTCAAACGACTCTATAACACTTGGACTAATATTTGGTTGGGAACTAGTCGCAAAGCGATTTAAAACAAAATTATAAAACTCATTACTATTTAACAAAAAAAATAAAAAGGTTTTATTAATTTGATTTGTATTTATGTTAAATCTTCCAACCCGTTGGTTGAACAAAGCAATTCCCATATCCTTCACAATTCCAACCTTGCCAATTGTTGCACCTGATAAAGATATTAAAATATCATTTTCATTTGTTATAAAATCTTCATAAAATTGTATTTTGTTATCAGGCAGATAACTATTTGTCTCGTTCAATATAATTCTTTTATCTTCAAAATTTTCTATATCAATAATAGGAATGCCATCATCATCTTCTATAAATTCTTGAGATTTAAATGGAAAACCTACTTCTACTTTGCAAACCTCTCCCAACCTTACCCACTTCCAATCCTCAACCATTATTTGATATATGTCTTTTACTTTCATCCTATCACCTCTAAACAAAATAAATTGCGTAAATCAAAAGATATTGCTACTTTACACAAAATAGTTTGTGTATATTTCACTTTACACAAATTTAACATACATCTCTACTCTCAATAATATCTATTATGCCATTAAAAGCATACTCTGCTGATTTTCTTCCTTCAGAAGGTTTATGTAAATGTATTAATCCTGCATCAATCAAACTTTTTAAAACATTATTCGCAGTTATTCTATTGGGTATACCTGTCATTTGAATGAAATTCGCCGTGCTTATTATCGGCTGTCTAAAAAACGCATCAAGAGCAGGAATAGCATATTGAGATTTAGTAGCCTGTATAAATTTATCTTTCATCTCATTATAAAGATTCAAATGCTTTTGAGCTTTATCAGTATTTATTTTAGCCTGCTGGATGACTGCCGTTAAAAAGAAATCTATCCAACCGCTCCAATCATTATTTTTAGTTATCATCAACAATCTATCATAATACTCAGTTCTATTTTTTTCAAAATACTCACTCAAATAAAAACTTGGCCTTGAAATTAGCCCCTTCCAATACAAAAACAAAGGAATTATAAGACGCCCAACTCTGCCATTACCATCTTCAAAAGGGTGAAGAATCTCAAACTGAGCATGCAATAAACCAAGCTGGACGATTTTATCAGGATAATCATCAGATTTTAAAAAGCTTTCCCAGTATTCAAGATGCTCTGATAAAATAATAGGGTCTGGTGGTATGTATCTTGCATTTTCAATTGGTTTTCCGGGTGTACCAATCCAATTTTGAGTTTTTCTAAATTCACCAAGTAACCTATACTTTCCTCTTACATCAGTTAATAAAATCTTTTGAAACTCTTTAATTAAAGATAAAGATAAATCTCTATACTGAACCGCCTGAGAGCCATAGATTAAAGCCTTTTTATAGTTTAAAACTTCTTTCAAATCCTCTTTTAAAGATTGAGAGATATTTTTGGGAGTTATTCCAGCCTCTTCTTTTAAAACATCTTCAAAGCTTGCCTGCGTTCCTTCAATTCTGCTGGATAATACGGCTTCGTTTGTTGTTAATGGGGCAAGTAAAATGTCTGGATTTGGTAATGCTCTCAATATTCCATCAAATAGAGCTACTCCTCTGTTTGCTTCTACTATCTTTTTTATAAAAGGTTCTAATTTTAAATCTTTTGGCGGAAACTCTAATGGTATGTATGGCTTTGATTTACTCATTTCTTGCATATCCCAACTTTTCGAGAAAATCCTCTAATTTTTTTACTTCCTCATCTCTTTCTTCCCTTAATTGCGTCAGAGAAATTTTATATTTGTCCCAAAGGTTTTCGAAGATTTTGGTTAGTTCTTTTTTTTCTGCATTTAGGTATTTTTCGAGGTGTTGGTTTATGATTTCGTAAAACTTTTCTAAAATCAATTCCTCTGCTTCTTTATATGTTAAAGAATCCCTCTTTTGTTTTATTTTATCCTCTAAGTCTTCTTTCATTGACTTTAATTCTTTGTTTAGTTTCTTTAATTCTTTGTCTTTGTTTTCTATTTTCTTGATTAACTCTTCCCATTTCTTTGCTTCTTTCATTGCGGATTCTTGTTTATTGGAACGAAGGTCTTTTACAAGATTGTTTAGGTAAATTATCACCTTACCTGATGTTTTTTGTCCTTGCTCTTCTTCGTCCCAGTCTTCTATTTCTTCGAGGATTTCGTTTAATTCGCCTTCAACCTCTGAAATTTTGCTTTCTTGCTCTTCGATTTTTTTTAAATCTTCTGCAAAAAATTTCTTTGCTATTCTCTCATCCTCAATCAGTCTACTGCTCCAGCCCGAAGAAACAACAGTTTTAAAATCGTATTTTAATTCTTCCCACCAGTTGACAAATACACCTGCAATTTTAAATTCATCAAGAACACCTAAGGGAAGAAGTTTTTCTTTAAGGCTTTCCAGTGCTTTATTCCTGAATTTCCAAAGGTTATTGTTTCCGGGAAATTTTTTTATTTCTTCACTAACCTCAGACCACCATTCCTTTAGCTCTTGGAAGTAAGTAGAAAATTTATTTATGACACCTTGATGAGAATCTACAATTCCGTTTATATCGCTTTTGTCTTTGATATCTTCTCTGAATTCTATAGTTATACTATCTTTTTCTACCAACAAAGAATTTATTGTAAAACCTAATTTTTCTATTTGTGTTTTGTAAGTTTCAATCTCTTCTTTTGGCACACCTCCAAAGATGTGATAGTGCACAGATTCTATTTCGGGGTCGGGAGAGTTATCAACATACCTACGAATGTTTAAGTTAAAATCGTTTTCTTTAATCTCTTTAATATCTACCAACCTTGAATATTTAGGTATTTCTAATTTTCTTTCGAAGACAGTGACTATTTTTTCAATATCTTCGGGTCTTAGGTAATTTTGGTTTCTTCCTTCGCCGTATTCTCTATCTGCATTTATAAAAAAGATTTTATTTTTGAGTTCTGGTGATTTTCTTTTATTTATAACAACAATGCACGCGGGAATCCCTGTATTATAAAACAATTTTGATGGAAGTCCAATGATTGCTTCTATTAAATCGTCTTCAACAATTCCTTCTCTAATGACTTTTTCTTGCCCACCGCGAAACAAAACACCATGTGGCATCACTGTTGCCAAAATGCCCGTATCTTTTAGAGAAGCGATCATGTGTTGTAAAAACATCAAATCTGCTTTTTTGCCTGTTTCGGGAGTAAATCCATATTTAAACCTTTCTGGATATTCCATATTTGCAGTTGAGTAGTTTTGGGAAAACGGCGGATTCGCTAAAACTCTATCGAATCTTTTTATGTAGCGATTTTCCACAAATTTAGGTGCAACAAGTGTGTCTTCGTTCTCTATGTGTGGGTCGGATATGCCGTGAAGTATCATGTTCATTTTACAAATTGACCAAGTGACACCGTTTAACTCCTGCCCATAAAGTCCTAAATTTCTTGCATCTTGCCCGATTGCTTCTACATATTCTCTTGCTTCTATAAGAAATCCACCAGAACCAACAGTGGGATCATAAATCGTCATTCCTTGCTGAGGTTTTACCAGCCTAACCATAAGAGTTTTTACGTGCGTAGGTGTATAAAACTCGCCGCCTTTTTTGCCAGCTGAATCTGCAAACTCTTTTAGTAGGTATTCGTAAGCAGCACCTAGCAAATCGGGAAATTCAAAATCTTCGTTTCTTAACCTATATTTATTAAAGTGATGGATTAAATCTACAAGCTGCTGATCTTTAAGCTTGTTTTTTCCTTTTACTGCATTAAAGTCAATATGCTTTAAAACACCCTCTAACGAGGGATTTGCTTCTTCCAGAGCAGCAAGGGCTTTGTTGAGTTCATTCCCTACATCTGTTTTTAAATTTAAGATATTTTTCCATCGCGCTCGTTCGGGAACAAAAAAGGTATCGTAATAAAAATTTGGATCTTCGAGTAACTCTTCTAATTGTTCTTTTGAGTATTGTTTGGAGAATTGATTGATGATTTCTTCTTGTTTGGCTTCAAATACATCCGAAAGCCGTTTTAAAAAAAGCATACCAAAAATGTATTCTTTGTATTCCGAAGCATCCATCTTACCTCTTAAAATATCCGCTGCTTGGAACAAATGTGTCTCAAGCTGACTTAATGTAATCTTACCGTTATTCATTATTATACTCCTTTTTTATAACGCGTTTAATAACACTTTACGAATACATCAACACTTGTTAATAAGATCGATTTTTTTTTGATTGATTTGAACATTTTACCTCCCTTATAAAGTTTTTTTGAATTTATTTTTATAATTTTATTGATTTTTTTTATCTTAAACGTCAAGCATAAATTAAGATGAAGAAAAGATTTTGTTTTTTCTAGATGTTGCAGTGTAATTAAAGAGATATCGCAAAATGTTTATTAGAAATGTTGTGCTACAAATAAGCGATTTCGCGAAGATTTACACCCAAAAGATATAATGGGAATAATGCGCGCAATGTAAATATGATAAGATGCGATAAAAGTTGACGCGGTGTAATGGAATAGCCTATCGCGATGTTGAAGTAATATTTTCGCGAGAACGATATACATAATTGAGCGATGACGCGATGTTGTTGTGATAAACGATACGGCGAAACGATAACTCGATGTTAACGCGATATTGTCGCGACATATTTGCGTAATTGAACGATGGTGCGATGTTGGTACGTTTTGCAAAGTGATATTAACGATGTCGCGATAAATCAAAAGCGTTAAATTATTGCAACCTATGGCGTAATTTACATCAAATCGTAATATGGTATAATCATCGACCATATGTGAGCAATTGTGCAATATAGAAAGAAGCGCGGCATGTAGTATAGATTCAATCTTCTTTTTGCTCGCGCTCTAAACGTTTTTTATTATTTTATCCTAATCCTAATTATGATTTTTTCAACGTATTACCATCCTTCTCGTTCTAAATAAACAGTTTGTTTCGAACGAAATGCTTTTGGTACGGTTCTTTTTAATAAATCCATCATGTTGGAATAATATTCTACGTTTAATCCGCTTCTGATTTCTTCGGGTATTTCTTCGAAATCGGATCGATTTTTTTCTGGTAGTAGAACAGTTTCTATTCCAGCTGCTTTTGCAGCTAATACCTTTTCTTTAATTCCTCCAACGGGTAGAATTTTACCTCGTAAAGAGATTTCGCCAGTCATCGCGATATTTTCTTCTACGGGTGCATTTGTTAAAAGACTTGCTAATGCTGTTAAGATAGTAACACCTGCGGATGGTCCGTCTTTGGGTACAGCACCACTTGGTACATGAATATGAAAATCAAAATCTGTAAATAAATAGTTTGCTATACCTAATTCTTTTGCATGTGCTCTTAGATAAGAGAATGCCAATTGGGCAGATTCCTTCATTACTTCGCCTAATCTTCCAGAAAGTTTTAAATTTCCTTTACCAGGATATTTGGTAGCTTCGATGTATAAAATATCGCCGCCTACGGGTGTCCAGGCAAGTCCTATAGCAACACCAGAAATTCCAATATTTTCTTTTATATCTTTTTGGAATCTTTCTTTTCCTAAATAAGAACTAACATGATTTTCATCAACTACAATAGGTAATTGAATTTGATTTTTGTTTTCTTCGATTTTTAAAGTGACTTTTCGCGCAATAGATTCAATCATTCTTTTTAAGTTTCTTACTCCAGCTTCTCGTGTGTAATTTTCTATGATTTTTTTAATCGCGTTATCGGTGATGATCCATTCTTGTTCTGATAAATTGTATTGCTCTCTTATCTTAGCAATCAAATGATTTTTTGCTATCTCTATTTTTTCTTCTAATGTATAACCAGATAATTGAACAATTTCCATTCTATCCAATAATGGTAATGGTATAGTATCGAGTGTATTTGCTGTAGCAATAAAGATCACTTTGGATAAATCGTAGGGTAAGCCTAAATAATGATCATCAAAAGCATGATTTTGTTCGGGATCTAAAACCTCTAATAAAGCAGCTGCTGGGTCTCCTTGGTAAGAAATGCTCAACTTGTCGATTTCGTCTAACAAAAATACAGGAGAAATGGATTCTGCTTTCTTCATTGCTGTAATGATTTTACCCGGCATTGCACCAACATAAGTTCTTCGATGGCCGCGAATTTCTGCTTCGTCTCTTACACCGCCCAATGAGGCACGTACAAAGGGACGATTCATACAACGTGCAATAGATTTCGCGAGAGATGTTTTACCAACACCAGGAGGGCCAACCAAGCAAAGAATCGGTCCTTTGATATTTTTTGTTTTTTTCTCTACAGCTAAATGTTCCAAGATTCTTTTTTTGACTTCTTCCAATCCCTCGTGATCTTCATCCAATATTTTTTTGGCTTTTTCTATATCGATGGATTCTAACTCTTTTTCTAATTTACTTTGTTCATCCTCTACATTCCATGGTAATTCTAATACCAATTCGATCCAGTTTCTAATTTGAGAAGCTTCTAATCCTCCACCTTGTGGTCCTTCGACTAATCGTCTATATCGTTTAAATTCTTTCTCGACTGCTTTTTTTACGTATTCGGGCAATTTTTTTTCTAAGATTCTTTTTTCTAACTCGTCTGCATCGCTAAAATCTGTTTCTCCCAATTCTTTTTTGATAGTTTCTAACTGCTTTCTTAAATAGAATTCTTTTTGCAATTTAGCGGCATCTTGTTCTACTTTTTCGCGAACCTCTTTTTCCATGATCAATCTTTGTGTTTCGTCCAATAAATATTTTTTTGTATAATCCAACTTTTCTTTAATAGAATCTATCTTTAAAAATTCGATTTTTTCTTCGTTGGTTTTGTTAGAAAAAAAGATTACTTGGTTTGCCAATGCAGAAGGGTTTTTAATTCGTTTTATGTAATTTACTACTTCATCGGGAATCAATGGATTATTTTCTATGTATCTTACAACATAGGTTTGAAATTCAATTACATCATCTTCTGTATAATTTTGTATTTCGAATTTTGGTTTAATCCGTCCTTTTAAATAGGGATTATCTGTTACTATTTCGAGTAGCTCAATTTTTTGCACGCCTTGTAGAAAGACCTGAAATCCACCTTCCCCCATGGGTATAACGCGATGGATTTCTGCTAATGAACCTATTCGAAACAACCCTTCTATGTCTACTTTTTCGTCTTCGGGATTTTTTTGTGTAAACACTCCTATTAGTGCACCTGGTTTTCCAAATTCTTCTATTAGTTTGATGGATTCTACTCTACCTACAAAAATTGGTAATAAAATACCAGGAAATACTACTGCATTTCTTAAAGGTATAACTGGTATAATTTCGGGTATATCTTGCTGTTTGATTTCTGTTATGTTTTGATCATTATATCTTATTAAACCCATAATATCCTCCTTAAATCAATAAAAATTAAATCTATGATTTGCCATTAAAAAAATAATAGCGTTCTTGATTTTTTAAAGCAAAGATTATGCCTATAAATTTAATTTAAAAATATAGAGAATTTGAAAAGTTTTTTGGTTATACCAACATATCGTCAGTATAACCAAAAGAATCGTTATTTTTTGATTAATCGACCACTGAGATATGAGGTAGGTTCAATGTCGATATATTTTGAATGTAGATCTCCATCAACTTCTGCTTTGTCTCCTAAGTAAATGGATTTTTTTCCATAGCAATTTCCTTTTACTTTTCCATAAACGATAATTTCCGAGCCATAAAGATCGCCCACTACCTTAGCACCTAATCCTACTATAATGGGGTTATTTCCTGCATCAATTCTTTGAGCCTGAACATCGCCTTCGATGATTAATTCTTCGTCGCTATAAATATTTCCTTCGATTCGTAGTTTTGGTCCAATAATGGATTTTTGTAAATTAATTGGCATATTTTCGCTCCTTTATTTATATTAAATAAATGCATTAAATCGATCCCACCACCCACCACTAAGAATTATTTTATTTTCGATATAATAATTTCTATTTTTCATTAAATTTGTAAATAAAATTTTATCTTTTTACAATAATTTTTGTATTTGAATTCGGATTTCTCTATTATAAGCAGATTTTTCTGATGGAAATAAATAGATCAAACTTACAACAAATTGATTCCAATTGTATCCAATAGAAGGTCCAATAAAGTAGGTTTCTTGTTTTTTTTGTTTTGGATCGTATAAATATTGATATTGAGCTTCTATCCAAAATCGCCAATTTTCGTAAACGATCCCCATAGATAAATCGTATTTCCACATCCTTTCGAATTGTTGATTTTCTTCTTCTTTAAATTTCGTATTAGATTGAGTATTCCAACGAACAGCAAATTTAAAAACAAAAGAAGAAGCATAAAAACCAATACCCAAATATGGTTCTATGTATCCTAAATTTTTTGGGACATCGCCAGCTTTATCATGATTTCTTGGTAAGTCCAATAAGATCCCCGAATAGAAGAAATAGTTTTTCCACCCAAACTGAAATTTATTTATAACACGAATATGATCCATATATTTTCTATTTTCGCTTCCTTCTGTCCAACGCAAAGTATATGGGATATGAACATATAAACTATAATGATCAAAAAATGAGTATTCTCCAAAAAATGTATATTTTTGTTCTTTTTGGGAATTTTGTTTTTCTAAATGATCTTTGTATTCGTATTTTAAACCAACTCTGTTTATAAGTTCAACTTCGTCTAAAAAAATGTGTTGATATCTATTTTTTATTTCTTGTGCCTGAACGTTTATATTAATTAATAAAATTGATAAAATGATTAATATAGTTTTTTTCATAAATTTTCTATTGTTTTTAGATTTTGAACATAAACATCTGATATTAAACTAAACCCTAATGTATTGGGGTGTAAGCAATCAGTCATCATATCTGGATTAGAATAAGGAGGACCGCCAAGGGTTCGTCTTAAATCAATATAATAGAAATTGGGTATTTCCGTCGATAGTTGTTTAAGCGTTTCGTTAAATCGATCTACTACCTTCATTGGTAATTGATTTGCAGTTTCTCGACTCATACCTGCATTTAGAGCACTTAAAATACAAGATGGTTCTTTTTCTGGATTCGGATAATCATAGCCATGAATTATCCATATTAGTGGTTCTCCTCCATATAGCGACAACTTTAATTGATTACCATACAACATGAGTGTTTTTAACCTTTCTGTGTAGGAAAAAAGACGCGAAGAAATTGTAACATCAAACCCATCGGTATAATAATTGCTTGTTGGGTAGATCAAATCATTCCCCCCTAAACTTAACAACATATACCTAATTTCTGGTCCAGCATTCTGAATAACTTTAATAAATCCTCTTCGTTCTTCGAGTTCCGTTCTTAGAGTTAGACCTGCTATATTCGAAGCTGTAATCTTATAACCATATCTTTTTGTTAATTGATCATATAGATCCTCAGCTAACTCGTATCCTAATGCAAAGTCTGTCCAACTATCCCCCACCATTCCAAATCGCGAATATGGATTACATGCATTAACAATTTGGCAATTGATGATATCCTTTATAAAATCTTCGGATGTTTTCTTTCTATCACAATACAAAAAAAATAATAAAAATAAATATATAAAAATTATTTTATATAATTTACCAACTGCCACTAGCGCCACCTCCTCCAAAAGAACCACCACCGCCCGAAAAACCACCACTAAAACTACCTCCGCCACCAGAACTGCTACTTCCAAAGCCTTTCGAACGATACCATGTAACACCTAGTATTGACATGATAAATACTAATCCCAACAATTCCAACGAAAAACCATAAGAAAATACTCCAAATACAAAAAAAACAAGAGTTGTAATCAATATTGCTACAAAAGTATTTATAAAAAAATGTAAAATAAAAGAAGCAACCGCAGGTCCGAATATCAAAAAAAGCGATGGGTTAGAATCCTTTTTATTTTCTCTTAATGGTAATTCTTCGCCCTTTATTAGGGTTATGATTGCATCAATACCTCGATCAATACCAGCATAAAAATTCCCTTTTTTAAATTCCGGAACAATTATCTCCTCTATAATTCGTTTTGCTATTACATCGGGAATTGCTCCTTCTAATCCATATCCCACCTCTATTCGCAACTTACGATCATCCTTCGCTACTATTAATATTACCCCGTCATCTACTCCCGCTCGACCTATCTTCCATTTCTCTGCAACTTTAATAGAATATTCTTCGATGGTCTCTATTCCTGTCGTTGGTATCAACAATACTACAACCTGCGAACCTTTCTCTTTTTCTAAATTCTCTAACTTTTTAGACAATGCTTGTATTTCGCTACTTGTTAGAGTGTTTGTTAAATCCACTACTCTTCCAGTTAATTCTGGTATCGGAACAAATTCCTGAGAAAGAAGATACAAAGGGAATAGAAAAATTATTATATAAATAAAATAATTTTTTTTATTTAACATTTTGAACATATTTTACTTTTTCTTAAAATCTATTTCTGGTGGTTTTTCTAATTGTTCAGGATTTTCCACTTGGAACTGGGGTTTTTCTGTATATCCAAATATCCTTGCAGTAATTACATTAGGAAATATTCTTATCGTTACATTATAATCTTGAACTGCCTCTATGTATCTTCTTCTTGCAACAGCTATACGATTTTCTGTTCCTTCGATTTGTGCTTGTAAATCTCGAAAGTTTTTATCAGATTTTAATTCTGGATATCTTTCTACTACTACCATCAACCTTTGCAATGCATTGGACAATTCGCCTTGAGCTCGTTGAAATTTCTGGAATGCTTCTGGATTATTAATCAATTCTGGTGTCGCCTGAATTGTTCCAACTTTGGATCTTGCTTCTGTTACTTGAATTAGCACTTCTCTTTCTTGTATAGCGAAACCTTCTACTACTTTAACCAATTGGGGAATTAAATCTGCTCTTCTCTTGTATTGGTTTAACACCTCTGCCCATGCTGCTTTTACTGCTTCGTCTTTTCTTTGAATTTCGTTATAACCACAATTGCTAAAACCGAATACCACCAAAATCAAAAAAAGGAATTGAATGATCTTGTTTTTCATAATGATTCAATAGTTTTTTAAAATTATTTTTCGTCAATAGATTTATAATGTTCATTAAATGATTTGACTAATAATATTGATAAAATTCGCATGTTATTGTGGAATTATTAGTCGATATTATCATCATTATTACGTTTAATTTTATTTTTTTATGGATATTTTCTTTTTTAAAGATTCCCAGTATTATAGGTTTGTTTTTAGCTGGTTTTCTAATTGGTCCTTTTGGCTTAAAAATCATCAAAAATTACGAAACCATCGAGATTGTATCCGAAATTGGAATTATTCTCTTACTTTTTACCATTGGATTAGAATTTTCTTTAAAAGATTTGGAAAAACAAAAAAAAGATTTTTTTATTCTTGGTTCTTTACAAATCATCTTTTCGATTTTACTTAGTATAATAATTTTTCTTAACTTTTATAATCTCATAGAATCTTTAATCATTGGTTTTATGATCAGTCTAAGTAGTACAGCTATTATATTAAAAATTCTACAAGACGAAAATCAAATTTCTTCCCCTTATGGTAAAATTTCTGTATTGATCTTAATCTTTCAAGATTTAGTCGCTATTATTTATGTAATGATCATTCCTTTCTTGACAAAATTAAATAATTTAAACTATTTTATAAATTTTGATATAAATTTTTTATTAAGTTTATTTATAAAAATTGTTATATTTATAATTTCATTCTATTTGATGTATAAACACAT
The DNA here is from genome assembly GCA_026418015.1 of Leptospiraceae bacterium. Lineage (GTDB taxonomy): Bacteria > Spirochaetota > Leptospiria > Leptospirales > Leptonemataceae > SKYB61. The sequence continues at coordinate 136,595 of JAOACE010000009.1, forward strand.
CATCCCCTTTTTGTTGTACCAAATTGTAAGATTAAAAAATAAAGACCTATTTGTCTTATCGATTATTACTTTTTGTTTTCTTATAGCTTTTGGTACTTATAAATTAGGATTATCCTTAGCATTAGGTGCATTTTTGGCTGGATTATTGATTTCCGAAACACCATTTAGTTCCGAAACAATCAATAATATCGTTCCTTTTAAGATTATTTTTACGAGTATCTTTTTTACTTCGATTGGTATGATGGTAAACCTTGATTTTTTTATCACAAATTATCATTGGTTAAAAATCATCTTTTCCTCTGTTTTATTTATCATCACAAAATTTATTGTTATATTTTTCATAATCTTAATCTTTCATAAAAACATACGAATTAGTATGATTACCTCTATGTATTTATCTCAAATTGGTGAATTTTCACTTATTGTATTAAAATTAGCCTATGATCAAAATTTAATCGATGATGCAACAAATCAAATTCTACTTTCGTCTAGTATATTAACGATGCTATTAACACCACTTATTGCGAATTACTCCCATAAGATTACATATAAAACCACCGAAATATTAAATTCAATTTATAAATTTGATTTAAAAGAGCAAACCATTTCGATTAACGAAAAATTAAAAGATCATATTATTATTGTTGGTTTTGGTATTAACGGAAGAAACGTCGCAAAAGCAGCAAAAATTGTCGATATACCCTATATTATTATAGAAATGAACATAAAAACAGTACTAAATGAACAAAAAAAAGGAGAATCCATCGTATACGGAGATGCAACCAACATACATTTACTAGAACAAATTGGAATACGAGATGCTAAATTGCTGGTTATCGTAATCAACGATTTTAAGACGACGGATCATATCATTCAAATTGCAAGAAAACTAAACCCCAACTTACACATGATTGCAAGAACACGATATGTAGCAGAGGTTCCCCAATTATACAAATCTGGTGCTAATGATGTTATTCCAGAAGAATTCGAAACTTCTATCCAAATTTTTAGAAAAATCTTAGAGCATTACAATTATTCTTTTCCAGAGATTCAATTTTTTATAGAAGAGCTTAGAATCTCTGGTTACGAAATATTGCGAAGAGAAAGTTGATCATAATTCTCTTGCATCTGTACGAATGATAGCTCTGGAACGCTTTCTTCTTTCTGGATGTAGGCTTAAAGCATATACTTGTTTTTCTAAATCGTTTTTCAATGCTGCCACATCAACGTTCGATTCTATAAAAATGGGATTACCAATATTGTAGTTAATCTTAATTCGTTGAAAAGCAAGTTGTACCATAGAAAAAATATCCGATAATTTGTATGTTCCTTGTATGCCAGAAGGGAAAACAGGAAGATTATTTTGTAAAGCAGAACGATAAATTGCTTCTACCATATCTTCGTTAAAGGGTTGAATGACTCCCGAATTTGTTGGCTTTATTTCGGGATAGATAAAAATAAAATGGTTTTTTGATAAACCCAAAATCGTATTATAAAGATTTTCTTTTTCGACAAACTGAATTTCTAATAAGTTGTAAAAGATTTTTAGGTTTTGGTTTAACAGCAGATCAAATGTATTATCTTTTTTTATATCCAATGGGTAAATTAAATAGATGGGTTTAGGGATAAAAAACAAAGGAATTATCAAATCAGAAATATCATAATGATTGCTTACGATTATCCCTTGTTTAAAATCATTTAAAAAATCCTCCCCCGTAATTCTTACTTCAAATAATAAAGATAAAACATTCTGAAAAAACATTTTGATGTGTAATGGTAAAGAATAAACAAAAAACATAAGGTTAATAAATTCAACAAAATTCATTTGGTCAACATTTAATTGTTGCTTGGTTCTTTAAAATTTTCTTAATATCAATAAATCTTTTAATGGATTTACTTGACGTATAATAGAATTGTTATTTTTTGGAATAATAATATTAATAAATTTTTTTGTTAATTTATATGTTGATTTTTTATGATAGAAGGTTTAAGAAAATTATCCGAAGAAGTTGCGGTAAATTATCCTGGAGTAGAGGTTTACAACCTAAAATTATCGAAATTACACAGCGACTATTATATACAAATTGAATTAGACAACCTAAACGATCCTTTTGGTTCTGTAACAGTTGATATCTGCGAAAATTTTAGTAAAGACTTTATCCAAACGTTAGACGAAAGGTTAACTTCGGATAAAATTGCCTTCAATCTACCGATGGATTTAGAAGTGGATAACTATACATTAGAAGTTTCTTCAGCTGGTGCAGAAAGAGAAATCCGCTTCCCCAACGATTTAGAAAGGTTTAAAGAATTACCTTTAAAAATACGCTTTAACGATAGCATAAAAGAAAAAGATCAAGAAATCATTGCAAAATTTGTTTCTGTAGAGAACGATGACTATGTTTTCGAAGAATATTTTACAAAAAAACAAAAAAAGAATTTTAAATTAAAAACCAAAGCAAATTTGATCAAATTAAAACAAGATAATATTAAAAAAATCAATCTTTATTTAGATATTTAAATTATCATTAATAAAGTAGGGACTATGGCAACAAAAGAAACGGAAATAAAAAAAACAAACAAAAAAGATAAAGGTCCAGATTTAAAAGCGTTTTACGAGGATTTAAGAAATTTAGCTAGCACAAAAAATTTAACGTTTGAACAAGTATTAGAAGTATTTAAAAGCACATTGATTTCTGTATTAAACAAAAAATATGGACCCAATTCTAATATCGATATAAAAATCGATCCAAATAACAACATTCTTGATATATTTGTTCATTTTAACGTAGTCGATAAAGTAAAGAGTTCAGACTACGAAATGTCCTTAGAAGATGCAAAAAAGATCGATCCAAACGCAAAAATTGGCGGTACAATCACCATTGTAGAAAATATAGATAATTTTACTCGTGTAGGTACGTTTAACATCAAAAATACATTCAAAAATCGATTAAAAGATCTAGAAAACGAAATCATTTATAATGAATTTATCGAAAAAAAAGGAGAAATTGTAACAGCCCAGATTTTATACAGTAAAGGCAATAAGGATGTTCATGTATCCTTAGGTAAAACCGACGCTATCTTGCCCAAAAGTGAACAATTAGCAAAAGAAAAATATCCACCTGGAAAACACATTAAAGCTGTAATTAAAGATGTGATTTTGCGTAAAGATCCCAAGACAAAAGATTCCGAAATTTTGATTATATTATCCAGAAGTTCGCCTTTGTTTGTGGCAGGATTATTTAAAGAAGAAGTCCCAGAGATTCAGGATGGAATTGTAGAAATCGTCAACATTGTTCGAGAAGCAGGATTTCGCACAAAAATGCTAGTAAAAAGCAACAGAATGGATGTAGATGCTGTTGGTGCTTGTGTAGGTGTAAGAGGAACAAGAATTCAGTCTATTCTTAGAGAAATCCACAACGAAAAGATTGATATTGTGAATTCTTCTAGCAACCCAGCAAATATTATTAGTCAGGCATTGAATCCAGCAAGAGTTACAGAAGTTCATGTGGATACTGGAAATAAAGAAGCTCTTGTAATCGTCCCAGATTATGAATTTAACAAAGCACTTGGACCTGGAGGAAAGAATGTTCGATTAGCTTCTATGCTTTTAAATTATAAAATCAACCTAAAAACAGAAAAAGAATTCAGAGAAGAAATGAGTTCTCCAGAAGCGAAAGCAAGGTTAGAAGCATTGTTTCATGTAAATACTAGCGAAGCAGAAGAAAGCGAAGAAGAGGAAGAAACACCCATAACAGAATTACCAGGACTTACAAAACGTGTAATTGAGCTTTTGGAAGCTGGTGGAATTAAAAGTGTAGAACAATTGGTAGAAATATTGTACCCAGAAGGAAGTAGTCAACCTAATATAGAAGTTTTACAAAAAATCCCAGGAATTAACAAAAATATGGCAGAATACATTGCAAAAATCGTTAGTGAAAGCGTAGAAATAGAAGAAAGCGAAGAAGAGGAATAAAAAAATATGTCAGATTCAACCAAAAAAAAGATTAAAGTAAAAATAAAAAAAACTGCAAAAGATGTAGCGAAAAGTACTGCAACAGATATTTCTGATATTTACAGAGAAAAAACCATTAAAGAATCATTAAAAACTTCTCAAAAAACTAAACCAGAAATTCCAAAGACAAAATCGCCAGAAATTCCCCCCACAGCAGAAACAAAAACCATCATAAAACCAGAACCCAAAGCTACAAAAACACTCGAATCTACCACAATAAACCAAAATATTTCTAACGTTATAGAAGATACGATTCAACAACCAAAAGAAGAAATTGTAGAAACACCACAAGAAGGACAAAATGTAGTACAAGAAACAATAGAATCAGAACAAGAAAACAAAACAAATAAATTTGACAAAAAGAAAAAAGAAGGTAAAAAGTTTTATCATCATAAACCATCATACAAAGAAATTGTTTCGGAAGTAGAAGGAAAAACAAAAAAACACCAAAAAGAAATCGAAAGCGAGCTTCTCTATTCCAAAAAAGAATCACACGTAAAGAAAAAGGAACCTCCTAAACCTGTAACACCCACTACACCAAAAGAAATAACTATTACAGAAAGCATACAAGTCGCAGAACTTGCAAAAAAATTGAACGTAAAGCCTAACGATTTAATCAAAAAATTGATCTCATTAGGTGTAATGGCAACGATAAATCAAGTATTAGATGCAGATACGGCTTCTATTTTAGCAGCGGAATATGGTACAGAGGTTAAAGTTGTTTCTTTATACGAGGAAACCGTTATTAAAGAAGATGAAGATAAACCAGAAGATCGCGTGCCAAGACCTCCTGTGGTAACAATTATGGGGCATGTCGATCACGGAAAGACAAAACTGTTAGACACAATAAGAAAATCTAATGTCGCACAAAAAGAAGCTGGTGCAATTACTCAACATATTGGTGCTTACCAAGTATCCACACCTAAAGGTAAAATTACCTTTCTCGATACACCAGGCCACGAAGCGTTTACGGCGATGAGGGCTCGTGGTGCATCGGTAACAGATATAGTTGTACTGGTCGTTGCTGCGGACGATGGAGTAAAAGAACAAACCGTAGAAGCGATAAAACATGCACAAGCTGCTAACGTTCCCATTATTGTAGCAATCAACAAAATCGATTTGCCAACAGCGAATCCCCAAAGAGTAAAACAAGAACTGGTTCAGTATGGATTGCAACCAGAAGAATGGGGAGGCGAAACAATCTACTGCGAAATTTCTGCAAAAAATAATATCGGTATAGATAATCTCTTAGATATGATTTTAATCCAAGCAGAATTGTTGGAATTAAAAGCAAACCCTAAGGTTAAGCCCGTAGGTAGAGTGCTTGAATCCAAGAAAGATCCTGGAAAAGGTCCTGTTGCAACAGTATTGGTTCAAAAAGGAACGTTACGTGAAGGAATGCCCTTTGTTGTTGGAGTTTATGCAGGAAAAGTTCGAGCAATGTTCGATGATTTAGGAAGGAGGATCAAAGAAGCGGGTCCATCTACACCTGTAGAAATCATTGGTATTGATGATGTGCCAGAACCAGGAGATCCATTCCATGTAGTAGAATCAGAAAAAGAAGCAAAAGAAATTGCATCCAAAAGACAATTCTACAAACAAATTACACAAGCAAAACGAAAACATCCATCATTAAAGGATTTAGAAGAATGGACAAAAGAACACAAAGAATTAAACATCATCATAAAAGCAGATGTTCATGGTTCCGTAGAAGCAATACGCGATGGTTTATTAAAACTATCCACAGACGATTTAAAAGTAAACATCATTTATGCAGCAGCTGGACCTATCACAGAATCGGATGTAAACTTAGCAATGGCATCAAACGCGATAATAGTTGCATTCCAGGTTAGAGCATCTTCTAAAGCTCAAGAATTAGCAGAGCAAAACCAAGTAGAAATCAAATATTATAGTATTATATATAATTTAATCGAAGATATAGAAAAAGCATTAAAAGGTCTTCTCGAACCTAAATACGAAGAAGTAATTACTGGGGAAACAGAAGTAAGACAAGTATTTCGTATTTCTAAGGTTGGTAATGTTGCAGGTTGTATGGTAAAAAAAGGTAAAATTAGCAGAAGCGATAAAATCCGACTTATTAGAGATGGTGTTGTAATTTATGATGGAGAAATCAACCAATTAAAACGATTTAAAGAAGATGTTGCAGAAGTAGCAGAAGGTTATGAATGTGGTTTATCCATAAAAGGATACAACGACATAAAAGAAGGTGATATCATCGAATCTTACAAAATCGTGGAAGTACAACAAAAATAATTATGGATGCAATCAGAAAGAAAAGAATTGAATCTCTTATAGCAAGAGAAATAGCAAATTATATACAAACCATTATACGAAAAAAAGATGATCGTATAGGATTGATCTCTGTTACGCGAGTAGAATTAAGTCCAGATCTAAGTATTGCAAAAATCTATTTTTCGCTTTTTTCTCCCACAGAAGAAGAAAATAAAATCACATGGTCTATTGTAAATCGCTATAAAAAAATAATGCAGTCCGAAATTTCGCGACAAATAAGGTTAAGAAGAACCCCACGTTTTGAATTTTTTATCGATCCGTCTATAAAAGAGGGTGATAGAATTATCGAACTTATAGAAAAAAATAAAAAACAAACCGAAAATCAGCAGATAGATTCTTCTTTAAATCCTTGATTTAACCAAAATTTTGAATAATAAAATAAGCATGAAAAGAGCCTATTCCCACAACGATTTGTTAACAAGTATTTTATTTCTAAACAAACCAAAGGGTATTACATCTCATGACGCTATAAAAAAGGTTCGAGAAAGGATCAGAGAGAAATTTTCTATAGATCCTAAAATTGGACACACAGGCACATTAGATAAGTTTGCAGAAGGTTTACTAATCCTATTAATCGATAAAGCCACAGTTTTTTCTGAATATTTTTTAAAAAAAGATAAGGTTTATTTAGCCGAAATACAAATCGGAAAAGAAACTGATACAATCGATCCAGAAGGAAATATTCTTCAAGAATGGTCACAAGAACAGGTTAAGTCTTTTGTAGAAAATCACAAAGAAAAAATCATTACAGAAATTCGCAATTTTATCTATCAAACTGAACAAATACCACCAGAATATTCTGCCATTAAAATTGATGGGAAAAGAGCATCGGATTGGACAAGAGAAGGCAAAACCATTACTCTTACACCCAAAAAGATACAGATTTATCAGAGTGAAGTAATACAGATTTTTCCCGATGGAAGAATTATTGCTAAATTTCATGTATCTAGTGGAACATACATTCGTTCCATTGCCCGCGATTTAGGGGAAAAAATCCATGCACCTACTTGCTTAAACCAATTACAAAGGATTTCTATCGGCGAGTGGTCACTTTTTGAACCATACGTATGTAAAATTGATTCTCCAAATTATGTGTTTAGTTCTGTATTAGATATTCTAAAAAATTGGGATAAATTGATTGTTCCTAAGGAATGGGAACAAGCAATTAAAAACGGAAAAAAACCTCCCATAGACTTAAATTTGGTTCAAAACGATGATTTCTTTCTTCTCGATAAAAAAAATAAAATCTTGGCATGGGCAAAAAAAGTCGATCAACAAAACTTTATATATAAAAAGGTCTTTACAACAGATTAAGAAAAAAAAATAATTCCATACTGGTAAAATATTTTTTTAAATTGATAATAGTAAAAAGAGGGTAAACATGATAACAAAAGAACAAAAAGAAGAAATAATTAAAAAATTTGCAAAACATCCACAAGATACGGGCTCCCCAGAAGTACAAATTGCCTTATTAACAGCAAGGATTCGGGATTTAACAGAAAACCATTTTAGTGTTCATGTAAAAGATCATCATTCCAAAAGAGGTTTATTGAAATTAGTAAGCCAACGAAGAAAGTTGTTAAATTATTTGCATAGAATTGATCCAGCAAGATACAGAGCATTGTTAAAAGAATTAAATTTAAGAAGATAAATAAATACAACAGAAAGGAAGAAAGATGGATATGGATCAAGATCAAAAATTCGATCCAACTATATCAGATGATATTGAGGATATTACAGAACCAAACCAAGAGATAATTAAAAATAAATTTGTTCCCGTGATTGAAAAAAAAGAAGTAAAAGTTCGTCTACCGTGGGAAGACGAAGAAATTATCATAGAAACAGGTAAATGGGCAAAGCAAGCTCATGGATCTGTTGTTTATAAATGTGGTAAATTAGTATTATTAGCAACTGTTTGTGCAGAAAAAGAAGCAAAAGAAGGGCAGGATTTTTTTCCGTTAACAGTAGAATACAGAGAAAAATCTTATTCGGTTGGGAAATTCCCGGGAGGATTTGTAAAAAGAGAAAGCAAGCCACTCGATCACGAAATATTGATTTCGCGTTTAATTGATAGACCCATACGTCCCTTATTCCCAGAAGGATATTTTTGCGAAGTTCAACTATTAGTAACTGTTTTATCTGCGGATCCAGAAAAATCCCTAGAAGGACATGCAATCACAGCTGCCTCTGCTGCATTAGAAATCTCTGATGTGCCGTTTTTAGGACCAGTAGCAGGCGTAGTTGTTGGTTATAAAGATGGTCAATTTTATATAGATCCATCAAGAGAAATATTAGATACAGGTGAATTAGAATTAGTTGTAGCAGGCACAGAAAATGCTGTTACAATGATAGAAGGTGCTGCAAATGAAGTTTCAAGTGAATTATTAATTCAAGCAATTGAACTTGCACACAACAAAATTAAAGAAAAGATTCAAATACAAAAAAAACTCATTGCGGAAGTTCAACCACAAAAACGCGAAGTAAAATTAAAACTACCAGACGAAAAACTAAAATCAATCGTATATCAATATGCATACGACAAAATCTATGTAGCTAACAGGACAAAAGACAAAAAAGAACGTGCATCAAAAATAGAAGAAATTAACCAACAAACTATTGAATATGTTTTAAAACACGAATATGTAATCAACAATAACCTTAAACAAGATCAAGTTTTAAAAGATGTAAAAAACTTTTTACACGAACTCGAATACGAAGTTGTAAGGAAAACCATTTTCGAAGAAGGTATTCGCGCAGATGGGAGAAAATTAGACGAAATTCGCGATATTTCTATCGAATTAGATGTATTGCCTTCTGCTCATGGTTCTGCTGTATTTACAAGAGGCCAAACTCAATCTCTTGGTGTTGTTACACTCGGTGCTGGCGATGACTTTCAGCTCGTAGAAAATCTCTATGGCGAAGAACAAAAAAGATTTATGCTTCATTATAACTTCCCACCTTTCTCTACAGGAGAAGTAAAACGATTAGGACCACCCTCTAGAAGAGAAATCGGACATGGAAACTTAGCCGAAAGAGCATTAAAAGCAGTTATCCCACCACAAAGTGAATTCCCTTATGTAATTCGCGTTGTGTCAGAAATACTAGAATCAAATGGTTCTTCTTCGATGGCAAGTGTTTGTTCTGGTTCAATGGCTTTAATGGCTGCGGGTGTTCCCATCAAAGCACAAGTAGCTGGTATTGCAATGGGATTAATAACCGATAAAGAGACAGGTAAATACGTTGTATTATCCGATATTGCAGGTATAGAAGATCACTTTGGAGACATGGATTTTAAAGTAGCTGGTACTCGTAAAGGTATAACAGCATTTCAATTAGATATCAAAACAGAAGGATTATCTATCGAAATCTTAAAAAATGCATTAGAACAAGCAGAAAAAGGGAAATTGTATATCTTAGACAAAATGGATGCAGTAATATCTAAACCGCGAGAGCAATTAGCTCCAAATGCACCTTCGATTTTATCTGTTCAAATTGATGTAGATAAAATAGGAGAATTGATCGGTCCAGGTGGTAAAATCATCAAAAGTATTATCGAAAAAACTGGAGCCGATGTATGGATAGAACAAGATGGTAAGGTGATGATTTCTGCAACAAATCAAAAATCCGCAGAAGAAGCCAAGAAGATCATCGAAAGCATGTTTACAAAAATAGAAATAGGTCAAGTTTTTAAAGGTGTAGTAAAACGTATAACGGATTTTGGAGCATTTATCGAAATTCTACCCGGTAAAGAAGGTTTATTACACATTTCTAAAATGTCTCCACATAGAATTAATTCTGTTCGCGACGTAATGGATGTAGGAGACGAAGTCTCTGTTGCTGTATTAGATATCGATAATACGGGAAGAATTAGTCTAATCATAAAAGATTTGCAACAACAAAACAAGCAAAGTTCAGCTAATAAACCCAAAACACAACCTCAAAGACAAGATAACAAAAAACGATATTAGAATGATTCCCGTTAAAATTTATGCAGAAAGAGGTGCACGTTTACCAGAAAAAGCAACACCCTCTTCTGCCTGCTATGATGTTCGTGCATTTTTACCTTTTGATCAAGAAATCATTCTTGAACCTGGAGATTGGTTTGCAGTACCAACTGGATTATATTTCGAAATTCCACCAGGTTATTTTATTTCTGTTCGACCGCGTTCTGGTTTAGCGTACAAACATGGTATAACGCTATTAAATACGCCAGGAACAATTGATTCGGATTATAGAGGCGAGTTTAAAGTAATTTTAATCAACCTTGGTAAAGAAACATTTGTTGTTCGACATAACGAAAGAATAGCCCAAATCCTTCTAGAAAAAGAACATCCCATAACATGGGAAGAAGTCGAAAGAAAGGATCTTCTTAATTCGACCATAAGAAACGAAGGTGGTTTTGGTAGTACCGGACTTACCTAATTTGTAGATAATAATTTATAAAATTTCTTTAAGGGTATTTTTGCTCCCGCAGCGTGTAAATGCCCTCCACCACCAAAAAATTTTGCAGCGTCCTTCGCATAAAGCTTTGTACCTTCGACACTTCTAAAACTTAACTTTACATCATGATTTGTTATATAAAAAATACAAGATATACCGCCATATTTTTTTGCTAATTCATTTCCTAATTCTGATAGATAAAATGTAGAATTTAAAGCAGGAACTTTATATTTTTTTAACAATGAACCAAACTTTATCCAAATCGGATCAACTTTTTCTAATGTTTGTTGGATGTTTGTTTGCATATAAGTTTTTAATTCTAATCCGCGTTGATAAATCTCTTCTTCGTCATAATCAAGATAATTGAGTAATTCTTGTGGTTTATCCAACACCCTAGCAAAAAGAAAATAGCATATTTCATCGGTTTTAGGAAATTCTTTTTTCCATAAATCGCGATCTTCTATGTAATAAATTAACTTAGGAACTTCTTTAAAAAGATATTCCCAAGTTAAATACGCTCCTGAATGTTGAAGATCAAAAATACTTAAATAATTTTTATATTTTTTTAAATATTCCACATCTTCTTTTATTGTGATATGATGATCAATGTGTATGATCTGATTTTGGTTGAACAAAAGTTTTTCGAAATCATCTCTTTTTAAAGAAAAATCCACCACGTAAATAATATCATTCTTGGTTTCCAAAACAGGGGATATATCCTCTTGTGTGTAAGAATGATGAATTGGCATTAAATTTACATCAGGAAATTTTTTTAAAACAGCAGCAGCCGACCCCGTTCCATCTAAACAATTTTTATGATATAAAACCCACATAGGATTTCCTTTTTATTCTATTATCGACATATTCTAAAAATTATTATACAAAAATGTAGGACATATTTTTATGATTGTTTTTTCTACTAATTGCTTAAAGTATAAACTTTTTTCTTAAAGTTTAATCAATACTACTAGTTAGAGAATTGGCATATTCCTTGCTAGATTTAAAATCATGAAAAACACAGAAACACATGTTAACGGAAAAAGATTTTATATAATTCCATTCAGTTTGTTAATCCTTTTTGGGATAATAGGTTTATTCTATCCAGAGGTCCATACACAAATAGATACGAGTAAATTAAACTCCGGAGATATTGCTTGGATGATTACCGCATCTGGTCTTGTAATGTTGATGACTCCCGGGTTAGGTTTTTTTTATGGCGGAATGGTAAGACCTAAAAACATCATTTCTACGATATTACAAAGTTTTATTAGTTTAGGTGTAATTAGTATTTTATGGGTTGTAATCGGTTTTAGCTTAACCTTTGGCGATGATATAGGTGGAATCATTGGAAATCCCCTCACTTATTTTATGTTTCATAACGTTGGTAGTGCTCCCAACCCAAACTTCGCAGCAACCATCCCATTAGCTTTATTTGCTATGTTTCAATTGAAATTTGCCATCATAACACCTGCTTTGATCACTGGTTCTTTTGCAGAAAGGGTTCGATTTTCCTCGTATCTTTTATTTATTACCTTATGGTCATTATTGATATATTCTCCATTAGCACATATGACTTGGCATCCCGAAGGATTATTAAGAACCAAAGGTGTATTAGATTTTGCTGGTGGTACTGTTGTACATATGTCTGCTGGAATAGCTGCTCTTGCTGGTGCAATGTTTTTAGGCAGAAGGAAGGTTCATTTAGAAGGAAAATCCCATGAACCAGCCAACATTCCTTATGTTTTGTTAGGAACAGGAATGCTATGGTTTGGTTGGTTTGGTTTTAATGCTGGTTCAGCTCTTGCAGCAAACGATCAAGCTGCAAATGCATTTGTTACGACCAATACTGCTTCTGCTTCTGCAATGTTAAGCTGGATTTTCTTTGATGCAATTCGCGGTAAAAAACCTTCTGCAATGGGCGCTAGCGTAGGTGCAGTTGTAGGACTTGTTGCAATTACTCCTGCTGCTGGTTATGTAAGTACTGCTTCTAGTATATTGATTGGTACCATCGCAGCAATTGTAAGTAATCTTGCCGTCTCTTGGAAGTCTAAATCCACGTTAGACGATACATTAGATGTCTTTCCTTGCCATGGTATTGGTGGAATTGTAGGTATGATTGCTACAGCGATCTTTGCAAAAGATGTTGGGTTGATCTTTGGCAAAACAGAAACATTTATTGTTCATATAATCTCTACGATAGGTGTGAGTATTTTTGTCTTTGTAGGTTCTTATATTCTTTATTGGTTTACCAACCTTTTAATTCCCATAAGAGTTACAGAAGAGCAAGAAGAAAAAGGTTTGGATATAAGTCAACATGGCGAGAGTGCTTATAGTTTAGATCCTTCTGTGATAAAAGCATCATAAAATGGGTTCACCGTTTTGGACAAGGATATAAGGTCTTTTATCAGAGGTATACAATTTAATATAAGGATCAATCCCAACATGAGAATAAATCGTTGCCAATAGATCATTGATAGATACTGGTTCTTTGAGGGGGTACTTCCCCTCTTTATCGCTTTCTCCAACAACATGATTTTCGGGTATCTTACCACCTCCTAACAAACAACTCCAAACTTTAGGATGATGATCTCTACCATCGCCATTGGGTGCAATTTCTGGTTTTCTTCCAAACTCAGAATTAAGATAAATCAATGTCTGTTGCCACAATCCCTCGGATTTTAATTCATTGACAAAATGATATAACGGCAAATCTACCTCGTTTGCTAATTTTTGGATTCGTTCTTTATTGTTATTGTGGGTATCCCAACCAGACAAAGAAACTTGAATAAAAGGTATTTGTTCGCGAATACATCTTTTTGCAATTAAAAGAGCAATTCCAAAATCCGAAGTTGTATAATTTTTTATAGAAGATTCTTTTTCTTCTTTCCAGTTAAAAACAGAAATTTTTTCGGAATTCATAAAATCCACTGCCATGCGAAAATATTCTTTACCCACTTCAATATGATTAGAATAAAAATTATTGTGGAAATTTTCATCAAGAAAATCTAAAAACATTTCGCGTCTTAAAAACCTAGAAGAATCTAACCAGTGATATTTATTCTTAACATTCGACAAAGGTTCTTTTACATTAGAAATATGGAAGGATTTATATCTATTTCCTAAAAATCCAGCCTCTCCAATCATACCTTCTTTTTTGCCAATGGTAATATGATTGGGGAAATAATAGTCTTTGTTCTGCTCTAATGCTTTCGCGATAATCGCGCCAAAAGATGGAGCATCTTTAAAGCCTCCCAATAGGTTTTTTCCCGTATGCAATAGATATTGAGCTCTTTCGTGATCACCAGTATCAGAATTAACAGAACGAATCAATGTAAAATACTTTAAGATTTTTGCCACATTAGGAAAGACTTCGCTGATGTTTACGCCAATGCTACTCTTGATTCCTAAAAACTGAGAGTTCGGTTTGTAATCCAAGGTATCAATATGACTCATACCCCCTACCATATTGATAAACAAAACAGATTTTATGGGAGTAGACTTTTTTCTTAAGACGGGAATTTCTTCTGCCCAAATATTTTTTCCTAGCGATAAAAAAGAAAACAACCCCATAGTCTTAAAAATAAATTCTTTTCTGTTGATTAACATAAATCATCCTTTAATGAATGTATAAAAATTCTTTGGATTGAATGATGCTCCACAAAAAGTCTTCTACTTCGTCTACGCGATATCGATTTTCTTTGGTAAAATATTTCGATTGATAAAGAGATCTTAATCGATCTTTTTCGATAGATGTCATTGGTCTAGAAAGTAAATTGATAAACAAATAATCAAAGACATCCATCATCGATTTGTTTTGTTCGTAAATATTTTTTAGCGTATCTTTTTTTGGAGCATTCATAACAATGTTAAAAGATAAATTCCCATTCATTAAGGTAAGAACTTGATCCAAATCCATCGTATTTTTGGTAGAATCTATATCATCTCTACTTCCAGCTCCGAAGATAGCCAAAAATGTATTGGAATAAGGTGGTTGTTCAAACTCACAAGCATTGGAATAACTTTTTTTGTTTTCTTGGGGAACAAGATATTGCTTATTACCAACAAAATCATCGATGATGGGTTGGTTCGATTGGATCACTAAATTTCTTTCCCAAACATGGGTAACCTCTCCCAATGTTGAACCTTGTATTAAAGAATTGAATAGTTGAGCATAATCCATTCGAACAGCTGGGAAATAAATCAATGGATTCTCTTTATCGATATCTCTCGGATTAGCAGATCTTCTCTGGTAAGCCTTCGATGTAACAATAACATAAATCAAATCTTTTATTCTGTATTTTTTTTCTACAAAAATTTTATCTAATAAGTCTAAGATTTCTGGATGTTGGATTTTTGTTTTATCATTCCAATTATCTAATGGATAAAAAAAACTCCATCCCATTAATTTAGTCCAGATTCGATTGATGATTACTTTTCTAAATCGCTCTTGACGGACTAACCAATCTGCAAAAATTTCTCGAAGATCCTCGTTTTTAACAGAAACAATGGTGCCATCGGGTAATCGAGGTTTGACTATATCTCCACCCGGTTTATTATCTAAGACGGGGAACCTTAAACCTAATTCTTTTTCGATGGATACTGTTGCATAAGGCAGTTTATTTTGATCTTTATTGGGGATTTTGTTCCATTCGTGAATCTTTTTTTTGTATTCGTCTTGTAGGTGGGCTGGTAAATCTTGAATCCTTTCCCGCGGAATAAAATCATAAGAATAATTTCTTATGTATACTTGACCAAAAAACGCTGCTAAACCATAATACTCCCTTTGGGTAAAATTCTCGAAGGGATGATCGTGGCAACGGGCACAAGATAGTCTTTTTCCATAAAATGCACGCGAAACATATTCAGCAACTTCTAATGGATCTGCATTATCCCTTAGGTAAAAGTTAACAGCTGGATTTTTGTCTGGACTTCCCAACGATGTCAAAAGTTCTCTAACGAATTGATCATAAGGCTTATTTTGATCCAAAGAGTCTGCAATGTATTTATAATAACTTGCATAAGAAGAATTTCTTATTTTGGTTTTTTCTCTTAATAAATCTCCAAAATATAAAGACCAATAATTAGCAAAATCAGAAGATTTTAGAAAAATCCTAGCATAGTAATTTACCAGTTCGTCTTTATTTTTAAAGTTTTTTATGTATTGGACTTCTTGATAATTGGGTATTTTGCCGCGTAAATGCAAAGATAATCTTCGAACAATACTGTAAGAATCTGCTTCTTGAATGTTTCCAAATTTTTGTTGGTAGATAATATCAATTGGATTTTCGCACAACAAATAACTAATCGAAAAAAAATACAACAAGAAAAGAATGATTTTTTTCATCACAAACATTAGAAAAATTTTTTTACAAAAATCAACCTTTTTTTTGTTGAATCAAATTTTTTATATGTTCGACTTTATAATATAAAAATGGTAATATCAATAACGTTAATATAGTAGAAGAAATTAATCCTCCTACTACGATGGTTGCCAATGGTCTTTGAACCTCTGAACCTACCCCTGTATTCAACGCCATGGGAATAAATCCTAATGCTGCTACAAGTGCTGTCATCAACACTGGTCTTAGTCGAATCAACGTACCTTGAATTACCACTTCTCTTAAATTGTAATGTTGTTTTAATTCATTAAAAAAATTGATTAATACAATTCCATTCAATATTGCAATACCCGATAAAGCGATAAAACCAATCGATGCAGAAACACTAAAAGGAATGTCTCGAATCCATAATAAAAAAATTCCACCAATACTTGCAAGAGGTATTGCAGTTAAGATTAACAAGGTATGAACCAAAGACTTTAAATTTTGGTACAACAATAATACGATGACCAAAATTGTTAGAGGTATTAATATCATAAATCGTTCTTTTGCACGTTGAAGGTTTTTATACTGACCAGCCCAAATATAATAATAATCTTTATGATCTTTTAAAATATTCTCTACAATAGGTTGAGCTTTTTTTACAAATCCTTCCACATCTCTGTTTTTTAAATAAATAGAAATTGCTGCATACCGCTTAGTATTGATACGAGAAATGGTTGTAATATTTTGTTTAATGTAGGATTTTGCTAACTGACTAAAAGATATTACCCCACCCTCTGGTAAATCTACGGGAATTTGTTTAACATAATTTATATTATTTCTATAATAATCATCCATAATAAAAATAATAGGAAATTTGATGTTATTTTCGTAATAAAAACCAATGGGCATTCCAGCCATACTGATCTCAAAGATTTTATTCAAATCATCTTGTTTTATTCCATAATCTACTAATGCTTTATTGATTGATTCGAATTGTAATACAGGTGTTCGCGTAAGAGCACTTAACTCGTCTTGTGTTATTTCTTTTATGTCTTGTTCTAAATTTTCTTGGATTTGATTTTTTACAGTTTCTATTAATTCGAACAAGACATCGAGATTTGGTCCAAAAATCCTTAAACTGATATCGGCTCGCGAACCTTCTAACATTTCGTTAAATCGCATCTCGATAGGTTGAGTTGGAGATAATTCATCATCTTTTAGGAGTGGATGTTGCTGAATCTTATCCCTTATAAGAAAAAACAATTCTTGTTTTGTAATAGGTTCGCCTTTGTTATTCTTTCTCCATTTGGATCTATCTTTTTGTAATATGATAAAAGTATCGGCAAAATTGATTCCCATAGGATCGATTGCAGATTCTGGTATTCCAATACGCGAAAATACATGACTTACTTCTGGAAATTCTAAAATAATCTTTTCTGCTAACTTTTGTTTTTCTACCATTTCTTCTAAGGAAATCTCTGGATTTCTTACGATTCCTACTACAAGGTCTTGTTCGTCTAAGTTAGGAACAAATTCCGATGGCATACGAATAAAAAGAAACATTGCAAAAGCAAACAAAAATATCGCCAAACCAACCAAATACCATCCATATCTTAAAGTAAATTCTATAATAGGTTTATAAAATTTTTTTAATAAGTAATTGATTTTGCTTTCTTTTTCTGTATGTTTAACAGAAATAAATAGATAAGCAAGTACTGGCATTAAAAACAGAGCGATAAATAAAGAGCCCAATAAAGCAAAGATAAGGGTTTCTGCCATGGGACGAAACATCTTTCCTTCGATGCCTTCTAAAAAAAGAACTGGAACATATACAATTATAATTATGCTTACTCCCGTGATGATAGCTGGTGTAATTTCTTTAATAGATTGTAGAATGATCGCTTTTTTTTGTTTTTTTTGTCTATCTTCTTCTAGGTTTCTTATGATATTTTCGATGATAACAACAGAACCATCTACAATTAAACCAAAATCGATGGCACCTAAACTCATCAAATTAGCAGTAATCTTATTAGAAACCATGCCAAAAAAAGCAATCAACATCGATAGAGGTATCGCTAAACTTACGATGATAGCAGCTCTTAAATTTCCTACTAGCAAAAATAATATTACGATAACAAGTACTGCGCCCTCGAAAAGATTCTTTTTTACTGTTTGTATGGTAGCATCAACCAAATAGGAACGCGAATAAACTCCTTGTATTTCTACATTCTCTGGTTTAAAAATTTCTTTGATTTTTGTCTCTGCCTCTTTAGCAACTTCTTTACTGTTTTCTCCTATCCTCATTAAGATTGTTCCCAAAACAGTTTCTTCGCCATTAAATGTTGCTGCACCAATTCTTGGTTTTTCTTTTGCTTCTATATGAGCCAACTCGCGAAGAGAAATTTCTGGTCCTATTGCATAAGTTCTTACAGGAAAATTTTTGATTTGATCGAGGTTAAAAAAACGATTATCACTTCTTACAATAATACGTTGATGCCCACTTTCGATAAATCCTCCACCAGAGATTTCTCCAATTCCTTCAATGCTATTCAACAAAGTCAAAGGGCCAATACCAAACTGATTCAATTTCTGAGGAATATAACCAATATAGATTGCTTTACTAAATCCACCATTAGAATCTACCTCTGCTACACCATTCAACGTTTTTAGTTGTGGTCTAATAATCCAATCTTGAACTGTTCTTAACTCTAACAATTTTTGTCTTTCATTAATACTATCTTTGCTATTAAGAACATACATGTAGACTTCGCTCAATCCAGTACTGATGGGTCCCAATTGTGGAACAATGCCTTGTGGTAATTCTTTTTGTACCGATTGTAATCTTTCACTTACCAGTTGTCTTGCTAAATATAGATTCATGTCATCTTCGAACACAACTGTTACAAGCGATAATCCATATTTTGTAATAGAGCGAATTTCTTCTATTTTTTGTATGCCCGATAGTTCTATTTCGATGGGATAAGTGACCAAATATTCTGCTTGTTCAGGATCCATTGAACCTGTTTTAGTCTGAACCATTACCTGTATGCCTGTAATGTCTGGAACAGCATCGATGGATAAGTGTAGAATACTATAACTACCTATTGCAAAAATAAAAACGATAGTTAAAATTGCCCAAATAGGTTGATTTAAAAAAAATTTTTGAATTCGATAAATCATAATTACTCCTTAATCTAAAAATAATTGCTTACCAGAATAGATTTCTAATATACTTAACGATTCCACAACCTTTTGAAAAGAATACATCGTCATTATAAGAAGATTACGATATTTTTCGTGTTCGCCCCAAAATTCAAAATAAGTAATCCTTCGCTTGATTAAAGAATCTTCTAACATTTCTAAATATGGATCCATTTCTTTTAACAATTTTAGGTTTCTTTTGTATTGCGAATAATGATTTAAATAGTCTTCGTGAGCTTTTTTAATTTGATTTTGTATTTCTATCTTTAATTGTTCTGTTTTTAGTTGTTGGATCTCTAACTCTTTTCTTTGGATAGAAACATCATACTGCTTTTCGGAACCATAAGGGATAGGAACGCGAACCCCAAATGACCATAGATTTTCTTGTTCTGGACTTACACTTTCAAACGTGGGATTTTGGTAATTCCCTCTGAATTTTTTAGAATAATTCAAGAATATTTCTGTGGTTTCGTATGGCAATTTTTTATAAAGATCGATGTTTTTTACAAGAATTTTTGTTTTTAGGTCTTCTATTTTGATGATGGAACTCGATTCCAAGCTCAATAAATTTTTTAAGTCTATGCTTTTAGGAAGAAGTTTTTCTATATCTTCTAAACCATCTAGTTCGATCGTAGAAGATTCCCTATCTGCCAACAAGTTGTATAAAACCATTTTTTGATGGTTGATCCTAGAATCTGTTTCGCTCAATTCTGTTTTTAGGGTATTTATACCCAATTCTAATGCTGGAACAGTATAATATCCTAATTTTTTATCGAAATAGCTTTTTCCTACAATTGTCTTTAAACGATTGAATTTTATTATATGTTCTTCTAAATGTTCTTTGATTCGGTTCAAAAAGATTAATTCAAAATAAGCGCCGCGAAACTCCATTAGATTTTGCATTTGAATCAATTCTTGGTTTTCTTTTTCGATTTCTTTTTGGATTAAATAAATTTCTCTGTATGACTTTTGTTGGTTTAAGACATCGATCAATTTGCTTATACCAATCGTATATTGACGAATCACTTGGTTTGATGCTTCTTCGTTTTTTAAAATATTTAAAGGTGTTTTGATATTTCCTTGGGAATATTGAAGATCGATTCTTAAAGGATCTTGGAATAAAGATTCTTTCTTTTGGATAAGTTGTTCTACCTTTTCTTGTTCTTTTTTTTGAATTTGTAAAGATAAGTTTCGAGAGAACAAAAGATTTTTATATTTTGTGTAATTCAGATCTTTTGGATGGATAGATAAAGGAATCAATAAGATTACAAAAAGCAAATGTGGTTTTATTCTCATAATTTCCTCTTTTTTTGTTGATTTAAATTATAAATCGTTTTTTATTGATTGTAAATAGGTCATATGTCCTTATTCAGAAAAAATCATACTGGTATAATTATAAAAATCTCGAAAGTATTATTCTTTTTTTTAATCGTGAGTCTAATTTTAATCAATTTATACGATATTAGTTATCATCTTATACAAGAAGGTTCTTTGAATTTGCACCAAAAAACAGAAGCTATTATATTATTTTTTATTACGATTTTAGTCATATTGATTAATACTTACTATATTTATGGACTCAATCATTTACATTCCGAATTAGACAAAAAAAACCAAGAAATCGATGTTTACAAAAAAAAATATAAAGATTCAATTCAAGAAATAAAACAAGGAATTAAAGAACAATTTCGGTACTGGAACCTAACAAAAGAAGAAGAAAAAGTTGCACAATATTTAATCCTAGGATATAGCTTTAAACAAATTTCTGGTCTTTTAAACAAAAGCGAAAAAACCATCCGTAATCAAAGCTTATCTATTTATAAAAAAGCAGGGATGACGGGAAGAAATGATCTTGCAGGATTTTTTTTGTACGATTTTTTTGATGAGGAATAATGATAAAAATCAACCTTTACTATTCAAAACTATAACACATACGTGGATAGATTTTTATTATTAAAATTTAGATGCGCGAAAACTATCAAGCCTAATAGAACACAACATTACCAGTAGTACTAATATGAACAAATGCTTCGCAAAATCAGCCCATGAAATTATCATCATTATGATGATATTTCGATTGTCGATGATCTTTCCTCGATCTTGCAATATTCATTTCTTTACGAAAACATTGTTTTATAAAAATAAAATTGACGACAACTTTTACTTGAATTAAATTATTAGAAATTATGTCGGTAGAACCAAAACTATCCCAAAGCTACGTTAATTTTAAACAAGAATTTTACGAAAACTTTAAAGAACTTTTTAGCTCTTTTAGTTTTTTTATTCTCGATAAAGACTTAAAATTCTTCTATGTAAATAAAAAATTTAAGTCCCTCATTAAAGTACCTATATTACATAAACCCCTTCAAAACTTTTTAGGCGAAGAAGAACAAGTTCTAATCGAACTATTAAAATCTCTTAAAGAAAACGATAAATTGATTAAAGAAATACGGTTTAATATCGATAACCAAATCTTTCTTTTAAAAGTGGCAATTTTTAAAAACAAAAAAAATCAAATTTTATGTATTGGTTTAGAAATAAACGAAAACGAATTCATCGATTTAGAATATATCCACAGAAATGAATTGTTCGAAATCATCAAGTTATCGTTAGAATGTGGAGACCTTAAATCGTTCTTAGATAAATTACTATTACATCTAACAAAAATTCCTTGGTTATCTTTACAATCCAAAGCAGGGTTTATGATCAATCACGACGAAGAATTACGTCTTATCTCTTATTATAATGTTTCTGATAGCTTAGTAAAAATGTGTGCAAGAGTTCCCTTTGGTAGATGTCTCTGTGGAAAAGCAGCAGAAACAAAACAAATTATCTACAAAGCACATGTAGACCAGGACCACGAAAACATGCCAGAAGGTATAAAGCCCCACGGCCATTACAATGTTCCTATCCTTCATGGAGAACAGCTATTAGGGGTTTTATTTTTATATATAGAAGATGGATATCCCAAAAAACAAGAAGAATTAGAATTTTTAAAAAAGCTTTCTCCTATCTTGGCAATGATCATTTTAAGGTATCAAGCAGATAAAGAATATCAAGAAGCTATTGCAAAACTCATTCGTATGAACGAAATCATGGTAGAGAACTTAAAAAAGATCCATCTCTTAGAAGAATTTATCGATACCTATGTACCAGATGTGATAAAAAAAGATTCTCTTAACAAAAAAAACAAAACAGTAAACTTTTATATAGAAAATAATTATTATTTATTGATTAACTTTCATGGATTGATTCAATTTAGTAATACCTTTCCCCTACAAAAAGTCTACAAAACCATCGAACAATATTATAATCCCATCATCGATTGCATTGTAGAACACAAAGGAGATGTAGAACAATATTTAGAAGATAGAATCTTCGCGATATTTTCGGATTCTTCCGAGATTGTAAATTGCTCCCTTAAAATAAAAGAAATCATCCATCATATTAACGAAAAAAGAAAAGCATTTTATCTTAAACCATTTCACTTTCAGATCGCTATAAATTATGGCACAACCTTCTTTGGAATCATTGGTAGCCAAAAACGAAAAAACTGGATGAGATTTGGCGATACCATTCGTTGGCTTACATCAATGCAAAAAAAATGCGAACAAGATCAAATCATTGTTTCTGAATTTATATACATGAAAGAAAAAGAAAACCATCAATTTTCTAAACCATTTAAGATTATAAAAGAAAAAAACTCAAGCCAATATTTAATTGCCCGTTATCTTTTGTCTTAGTTATTCACAATAATATTGATTTTGATGATTTTACTATTCCCATCGCCTGCTTCGATAATTTTATTTAATACTGGAAAGGATTCTTCTTGTAATTGACCAAAAAACGTATGTAAACCATTTAAATGCGGTGTATCCACCTGATTGATAAAAAACTGCGATCCATTGGTATTAGGACCTGCATTTGCCATCCCTACTGAACCTCGTTTCCCCGGTATTGACGGCAAGTTTTCGTTGTAGGTATATCCAATTTCTTGCAATACCTCTTTGACCGACATTTCTCGAATCTTTCCTAATTCGCGTTCTACTGCAAAACGCTTTTGGTTAAACTCCTCTTGACTTTTGATGTTTAACCTGCGAATTACTAACATCATCATATATCTTTCGTAATAAGGAGACTGGCCAATCTTAATCTTATCCAATCCTAATGCATTTGCATTGATCTCGTCTTCGAATTGATAACCAGGTCCACCAGCACCAGTACCTGTTGGATCTCCTGTTTGTGCCATAAAATTAGCAATCACGCGATGAAAAACTACCCCGTTATAGAATCCTTCCTTAGACAACTTGATAAAATTTTCTACGGTTTTAGGTGCAACATTAGGAAATAGTTCAATCACTAAATTTCCTTTATCTGTTTCTATAACGGCAAATGTACCTTTTTTTTCTATTTTAGTTTGATCCATACATGTAACTACAAAAAATATAATAAAAAATATAAATTTTTTCATATAACTTTATAACTGAGAATAACAATAAATTTTTCCTTGTAATATATTTCCATTCTTGTCAATCATATTAAATTCTAAATTCGCTTTTTGAACATATTTGCTATCAGAAGTAAGGGTAAAACCTTTACTGTAATCAATCGTTCCACTTACAGCCTGAAAGGTAATCGGATTTACCATACCAACAAAAATAAAAGCCTTTGTGCCTCCACACTTTATTCCATCTGCTGTTTCGCAAGTTCTTGTTCCAGCAGTATTGCAGGTAATAAAATCAACCGTGTTACAAGTAGAGAGAACTGTTGTTGTTGGAACTAATGTATACTTTTGCCGATTACTGTCGTAGGTATATCGTAGTTGCATATAATCACCGAACTTAAAAAGATAATAAGAATCTATATCATAGGTAGTAGTTGATGTAGACTCAGAACTTCCACTACTACCACTACTAGAAGAAGAGCTACTAGAACTCGTTTTTACATCTCCACAATAAGGAGTAATATCTTTGTTGATTTCTCCTTCGAAATAATAAAAATTCCCCGGAATTCCCGTTCCTAATAGAGTTAAATCTGCTTTTTCGACTTGCTTTTTACACGATATAATCAACAAAAAAACGAATACAATACCTACAAGGAGTTTAGTTTTCATATTATAATTATCGTAATATTATTATCGTATATTATACAATAATTCTTCTTTTAGGACAAACATTTTTTTTTCTAAATTATTAAAGGGTTCTTTTCTTACAAATAAACCATCTTCTTTTAAGAGTATTAAAGAACCATCGTATACATAATAATCTTTTGACTTAATAGGTATTTGTATTTCTTTATCGGTTTCTGGGTTTAAAAAGAATAAGTTATCTTCTTTCCTAATTAAAAATAAGTTTTGCTTTTTTATGTATACATACCTATCGTTAAATTTTACGTTAAAACTTTTCCATAGAGTATCTGGTAATTGAAATCCCGTCAATGTGTATTGTCCAGCTGCACCCATAAACACAAAATAATAGTGTTCGGGTGCTTTATCTTCTACAAAAAGATCCTCTGTTGCATAATATACCGTAGGTTTTGCTATGCTTTTTTGTAAAAATCTTAATCCCTTTTCGTCATAATAGTAGAGATCGTAATATCCAGCATTCCCATAAAAGATCCAAAAACCTTTATCTGGCAATGGTACAAAATGAATTGTATGAGGATTTTTCTTGAAAATTTTTCTTAATTGTGCAGAAGCTATTTTGAGTATTTTATTTGTTTTATTGATTAAATATACTTCTTGATTTATTTCTATGTATAGATTACCTAAATCTGTGATAACAACGTTATTACAATTATTGATGTTTTCTTCTAGAAGAACAAAAGTAAAATCTTCTTGTTTTGCATCTATGTCTAACCGGTAGATTTGATCTCTACAGGTTTTATCATTGGTTTTATAACGAAATATGTAATACATACCAGAGAAAGAAGAAAAAATCTCGTGAGGTTTAGATAAACTAGTAGAAACGATTTTATCTTTATAATATAAATAGATCATCTCTTCTTTGCTAAAAAGAAAAAATTTTTTCGATGGTGTTAAATAATAAATAGTATTCTTACGAATATTGTCCAATTTGATGATTTTTTTTTCTGTTTCTTGCTTTTCTAATGCCTCTAAGTCTTCGAGAATATCTACAATCTTATTCAAATCTTGTTTCTGAATTGCATCTTTTGCTTTGAGTTCTAATCGCTCAAATTCTTCTTCTATATTTTTAGAGCATGTAATAAATAAAATTAATAAAAAAAATGTTATATATTTTTTCATTTTATTACTATGTTAACCAATTTATTTTTTACTGTAATGATTTTGATGATATTTTTCCCTTCGATATGTTTTTGTACGTTGGGTTCGTTTAAAGCTTCTTTTTTTAATTCTTCTTCTTCTAAATCTATTGGCAGCATTTTCTTAGATCTGATTTTCCCATTAACTTGAAATACCACTTCTACTTTTTCTTGAACAATTTTAGAAGAATCATAAGTAGGCCATGGTTCGTATTCAATTGTATTTTGATTTCCCAATAAGTTCCAAAGTTCTTCTGCTAAGTGGGGTGCAAAAGGAGAAAGTAGAATAACAAAATCACTTGCAGCCTTTTTTCCAATCTTTTTAATCTTATGAGCTTCGTTGATAAAAATCATCATATCGCTTATGGCTTTGTTAAAACGAATTTTTTCGATATTTTCTGTTACATTTTTAATCGTTAAATTAATCCAATAATCTCGCTCTGGTTTTAATGCTTCTTCGGGTTCTTCGATAAGTTCTTGGTTTAGAATATATTCGCCGTCTTTTTCTATTGTATATAGACGAAAAACCCTGCCCAAAAAACGAAAAACGCCTTCGATTGCTTTCGAAGACCAAGGCTTCATCATTTCTAATGGCCCCATAAACATTTCGTACATACGAAAAGCATCTGCACCATATTGTTCTACGACATCATCTGGGTTAATAACATTACCGCGAGATTTAGACATCTTTTGATTATCTTCTCCTAAGATGATTCCTTGATGCACCAATTTATAAAAAGGTTCCGGAGTAGAAACATATCCTAAATCGTACAAAACCTTATGCCAAAACCTTGCATAGAGTAGATGCAAAACAGCATGCTCTGCACCACCAATGTATAAATCCACACCATTAGGTTGCATCCAGAATCTTTCTTTTTGTGGATCGACAAACATCTTATCGTTGTGAGGATCAATATATCTTAAATAATACCAACAACTTCCCGCCCATTGAGGCATGGTATTCACTTCTCGTCTTAATTTCTTTTTTAATTTAGGATGAATGTACTCTACCCAGTCTTTAATTTTTGCTAAGGGAGATTCTCCGGTTTCTACGGGTTTAAAATCTTTTGAATCTGGCAACACCAATGGAAGATTTTCTTCGTTTTCTGGTACAAAATTACCTTCTTCGTCGTAACTGATGGGTATGGGCTCTCCCCAATATCTTTGTCGAGAAAATAACCAATCGCGTAGTTTATAGGTAACGTGAAATTTTCCTTTATTGTATTTTTCTAGTTGTTGAATCATCGCCTTTTTTGCTTCTTTTGTAGATAATCCATTCAAAAATTCCGAATTGATACTAATTCCGTCTTCTGTAAATGCTTGTGTTGAAACTTCGTAATCTTTTTCTCCCACAGGAGCAACTACTGTCTTAATAGGAAGATGAAATTTTTTTGCAAACAGAAAATCTCTTTCATCATGTGCAGGAACAGCCATAATTGCTCCTGTTCCATAGCTCAACAAAACATAGTCCGAAATCCAAACAGGAATTTTTTCGTTGGTAAAAGGATGTAATACATAAGCTCCAGTAAAAACGCCTGTTTTTTCTGTTTCTATCCCTTGGGATGTTCGTTCTAATTCTGTTTTTCTTAACGTTTGATCAATATAATTTTCTACTGCTAGTCTTTGCTCTTCTGATGTTATTAAAGATACAATTGGATGTTCTGGTGCTAAAACCATGTAGGTAACACCAAACAGTGTATCGGGTCTTGTTGTAAAAACTTCTAATGTCCCAGAAAACCCATTTTGTTGTAATTTTTTCTTTAGTTTTTCTTCGAAATCAAAATAAATTAATGCACCTTCGGAACGACCAATCCAATTTTTTTGTAATTCGATTGTGCTAGAAGGCCAATCAACAAGCTTTAAATCTTCCAACAATCTTTCTGCATAAGCAGTTATACGTAACATCCATTGCTTCATTGGTTTTCGAACAATTGTATATCCTTTCGATGTCCATTCTTCCACTTCTTCGTTAGCTAAAACAGTTCCTAATTCTGGACAATAATTTACTGGTGCTTCGTGTAAATATGCTAATCTATGTTTATTTATATATTCTTCGCGTTCTTTTTTCTTTTCTGGTTTTTGTAATTCTTCTGGTATAGGTAATTCCGTAATTGGCTTTGCTTTTTTTTCTACTGGATCAAAATAAGAATTAAAAATTTTTAAGAAAATCCACTGAGTCCATTTATAATACGATGGATCGGTTGTATCGATTTCTCTATCCCAATCGTAAGAAAAGCCTAAGGATTTTAACTGCCGCTTGAAATTTTCTATATTTTTTTTTGTTGTTATAGCAGGATGTATGCCTGTCTGCATTGCATAACGTTCTGCTGGCAATCCAAAGGCATCCCAACCCATAGGATGTAAAACATTAAACCCACAATGACGTTTATATCTTGCTATAATATCTGTTGCTGTATATCCTTCTGGGTGTCCAACATGTAATCCAGCACCCGATGGATAAGGAAACATATCTAATACATAAAATTTTGGTTTATTTGTATCTTCCGAAGTTTTAAAGGTTTTATGATTTTCCCAATATTCTTGCCATTTCTTCTCTATTTTTTTAAAAGGATAACTCATATTACCAAAACTTCTTTATAAATGCTAAATTCAAATACTTTTATAATTTATGTAATTTAATATTTAAGCTAAGTAAGAGAAAAAATTTATCATTAAAAGCAAATAACTTAAATAATATTAAATTTTATTATATTTACATTTTTATAAATTTTACTTAATAAATGATCGGTATGATTGAAATTAATTTAAAGAAAGGCATCCCGAATGGGATGCGCGAAATTAATATATGACTTTTTTTGTTGTTGATTCTTTGATTAATCCAGCAGCAATTTCGTTCAATTGAATTTGACTTGTTCCTTCGTAAATTTGTAATATTTTAGCATCTCTAAAATATTTTTCTACGGGATATTCTCGAACATAGCCATAACCACCAAAGATTTGAACTGCATTTGTTGCTACTTCCATCGCAGTTTCTGATGCAAAATATTTTGCCATAGCAGAAAATTTCGCAGTATCTTTATGGCCATTTTCTGCCATCACAGCAGCTTTATAAGTTAGTAATCGTGCTGCTTCAATTTTGGTTGCCATAATCGCTAACATATGTTGAATCGCTTGGAAAGATACAATCTTAACACCAAACTGCTCTCTTTCGCGTGCATATTGCATCGCTGCATCATAAGCACCTTGTGCAGTTCCCACAGCAGATGCTGCAACAGCAGGTCTCGAAAGATTCAATGTTTTTAATGCATGAATAAACCCATTATTTTCTCTACCACCCACTAAATTTTCTGCTGGCACTTCGCAATCTTCGAAGATTAATTGTCTCGTTTCGGAACATCGAATTCCTAATTTATCTTCTTTTTTACCAAAAGAGAATCCTGGCGTTCCCTTTTCTACAATAAAACAACTTATACCTCTTGGACCTCTCGATTTATCTGTTATAGCAAACACCGTATAAACATGGGCTTGTCCAGCACCAGAAATCCATTGTTTTGTTCCATTTAGTATATACTTATCTCCTTTCTTTACTGCGGTTGTTTGTAAAGATGGAACATCAGAGCCAGCATTGGGTTCTGTTAAGCCAAAAGCAGCAATGATTTCTCCCGATGCAAGTCTAGGTAACCATTTTTTCTTTTGTTCGTCTGTTCCACCAACTTCGATAGGAAGCGATCCTAACTTTGTTGCTAAAAAAGCTGTACCAACCCCCAAACATCCATAAGCTATTTCTTCTGCTAAGATAATATTGCCCATCATTCCTAAGCCCATGCCACCATATTCTTCGTCAAACATCGCTTGGAACAAGCCAGCTTCTCGAAATTTCTCGAATACTTTCCATGGGTATTCATGTTTTTCGTCTAATTCTTTCCTTACAGGAATAACTTCATTACGTACTACTTCTCTCACTAAATCTTGAAGCATTTTTAGCTCTTCGGATAAATTAATAGGTATTGATAATTCTGACATATTTACCTCATTGATTAAAAATTCTTGATATTCAATTAAATTTGTTTGGTATTACATTCAATAAAAAAATGTCATTCAGTTACGATTTTATTTATTTTTTTCGCTATTGATATTAGTTGCAGGATGTTGTATTTTTTCTACACGAAATTGAATAATTCTTTGTCGATTTCTTTTTAATAAAGTAAATTTATAATCATTATATACGATACTTTCGTTAATTTCTGGGAAGCGTCCTAAATGTTCAATAATAAAACCAGCAACTGTTGTATATGCTTCGGACTCGGGAATAACATCATCCTTTACGAATTCATTAAAATCGAAAATATTGCAACTACCGCTAACAAGAAAAACATTCTCTTTTATTTTTATGATTTCTTTTTCTTCGTTCGAAATTTCTGTAATATCTTTTATATCGCCAACAATTTCTTCTAGTATATCTTCTAATGTTAAGAGCCCAGCAGTCCCTCCAAATTCATCTACAACTATTGCTAAATGTGTTTTTCTTTTTTGCATTTCTTTTAAGATTTTTCCTATCTTCATCCCTTCGGGCACAAAATAAGGTGGTCGAACCAACTTTGCAATAGAAAACGTATCATTTTTTTGTAGGTTGATGTTTTCTTTCCACAATACTCTTATAAGATCCTTCATGTGTAATATGCCGACAATATTATCTAAATTATCTTTGTATACGGGAATCCTGCTATACATGGATTCCATAGCTCTAAAAATTTCGTCTAATGTTGCATCTACGGGAAGTGCTACCATCTCTACACGAGGTATCATAACTTCGCGAGCATCAGTTTCGTTTATCTCTAAGATATTTTCTATCATTTCGTGTTCACTACTTTCTATTGAACCTTCCTTTACTCCTTCTTCTAATAAATGCAGAATTTCTTCCGAAAGTAATTTTGTCTCCGAAAAGCTTGTTCTATCTTTAAAAGGTTTTAATAAAATATTACTTGAATAAGTCAAAATTTCGCTCAAGATAAAAAACAACTTGTTAAATATCGCTAAGGGATAAATAATCAACAACGCTACCTTTTCTGAATAATGCAATGCTAAGGATTTTGGAACAAGTTCTCCTATAACAATTTGTAGAAAAGTAATCAAAAGTACAATAACGACAAAAGAAATTTCTTGTGCCAAAGAAACAAAAAGCGATGGCAAGTTAAGTGATTCCAAAAAAAGAGATAACTTCCCGACTAATGTAGCACCACCAAATACAGAAGCAATTGTGCCAATGAGTGTAACTCCAATCTGAACCGTAGCAAATAATCGATTCGGATCTTTTTGTAATTGTTCGATTAATTCTGCCTTTTTATTACCTTCTTCGATTAAAGCTTTTAACCTGCTTTTTTTTACAGTAATTAAGGCGATTTCGGAAGCACTAAAAAAACCATTCAATAAGCTTAAAAATATTAATATTATCAGGTCTACCATACGAATTTAAAAAAATATTTTCTTGAAAACAAAAATACCATTCTCGAATTATACTTTGTTTATTAATTTATACAAAAAATATATGTAAAAAGCTGGCAAGTAAAAAAAAGTGGACGTAAATGATTTATTTTTTTATAATATAAACAAATTTTTTTGTTCGGAGAGGAAGTAGGAATGTATTCTTACAGGAGAAATAGTGTGATTCATTATAAAAGCAAATACGAAATCCAAAGAATGAAGGATGCAGGAAAGCTTGCAGCAGAAGTCCTTTACGAAACAGGTCTTCGAGTAAAAGCTGGCATTTCTACTTTAGAATTGAATGATTTCGCTCATCAATATACAATCCAAAAAGGAGCAGAAAGTGCCCCCCTAAATTACAAAGGATATCCTAAAAGTATATGCACTTCTGTAAATAATGTTGTATGCCATGGAATTCCAAGAAAAGATGAAATCTTAAAAGAAGGAGATATCATTAACATCGACATAACAGTTAAGTATAAAGGATACCATGGAGATACTTCCAGAATGTTTTTTGTTCCTCCAATTTCAGAAAATGCAAAAAGATTAATCGAAGTAACAGAAAAAGCTATGTGGGTAGGCATTCAAGCAGTAAAACCAGGAAATCTTATTTGTGATATAGGTGCAGCAATCGAAGAATTCGTAAAACCATACGGGTATGGTATTGTAAGAGAGTTAGCTGGACATGGTATTGGGAGAAATTTTCACGAAGATCCTATTGTTCCTCATTACAAAAACAACGAAGTTAAAATAAAAATGAAGCCCGGAATGACTTTTACGATTGAACCAATGATTAACGAAGGAACCTATGAAGTTGTATTCGATGAACAAGACAAATGGACTGTTCGAACAAAAGATGGAAAGCTTTCTGCCCAGTTTGAACATACAATACTAGTAACACCCGATGGTTACGAAGTATTAACTTTATTATAAAATTATAAATTTTTTATATATTTTTTAATGATTTTACTATTATTTTTTTGGTAGATACATTTTTTGCTTGAAAATTAACGATAATTTTATTGATTATAATTCATAATTTTATGAAATTTTCTTTAAAAATAAGTTTAATTATTTTATTATTCTTTTTTATTTTTTGCAAAAGTACAAATATTATTCAATCTATCAATCGAAACCAAGTAAATATTATTTTAACAGATCAAAAAATTCAATTTTTCTTACCACCTAATTGGCAATTCTATTTTTCTTCTAAAAAATATTTTCATTTAGTAGCAAAAGAAGATAGTGATCCCTATGGATTTATGATAGAATATAGAGGTTTGATCAACACAACAAAAAACCAAAAGGAAAGAGAACTCTATGCAGAAGGATGGTATAAAGCCATACAACTAAATTATCCTCAATGGGAATATATAGAAAAAACTTATGAAGAAATCAAATATAACGATAGTAAAATCTATAACTATCAATTTTTAGGAACTTTTTTTGATGGAAAAGTAAAAATGAAGAAATTAGGTTTTTTACGATTTTATAAAGATAGAATCCATGCCATCTATTATACCAGTAAAGAGACCAATTTTCATCAATTTTCTTCGTTAATAAAAGAGATTGATCAAAATATTGTCTATGATGTAAATATTCTTATCTATTAAGGAAAATAAAAAAAATTATTAAAACACTTTTTTGTACAATAAATTCTAACTATTAAAGTATTTGACATCCAAGAATTAAAGAAAAAAGATTCTAGATAAATGAACATTTCGGAAGTGATTCGATTATTAATTATTGCATTAGGACTAATAATTGGTGGTTTAGGAATATTTCATCAATTAATTGTTGGTGGAATTGTAACTCGATTAACCGAAGGTGATGAAAAAGATATTCGCCTTTATCTAATGACTTGGATAACCCATGGAGCTTATGTTTCCTTGTGTGGAATTTTGCCAGCCATATTGTTGATTTTTTATCCCTATTACGAAGCTTCTTTGTTTACAACATTGTTTATCCTTGGTATAGCAATTGTGATATTAATAATTCACATCGGTATTACTGGTTTAAAATACAAAATTATCCCTATTACATTGGAATTTATACTTTTAATTCCTTATTCTATCTTGATTTTTGTGTATTACATTTTAAATACATAAGCTTTTTTTATTGTCAAAAAATTTAGATTATTAACCTTGGATTTATGGTTTTTTTAAGAAATTTCGAGGATTTAATTTATAGTCTTTTTCGCGCTGTTTCGGGTTTTTTGTTTATGCAACATGGAATTCAAAAACTATTTGGTGGATTAGGGGGCACACAAGTAGAAATTCTTTCCCTTCTTGGTATCGCTGGAGTGATCGAATTTATCTGCGGTATCCTTATCTTTGTTGGATTATTCTCTTCTTTCGCAGCTTTCCTATCTAGTGGTACGATGGCTGTTGCATATTTTCTTGTTCATGCTCCCAAAGGATTCTGGCCTATACAAAACAAAGGTGAGCTTGCTGCACTTTATGCCTTTGTATTTCTCTATATTGCTGCCCGCGGTGATGGCAAGTATAGCTTAAAACGTATCGCCCAAAAAAGTTAATAATTCTTATAACGAGCTAAGATATTCTCTAATCGCTCTGCGTCTTCCCTAAATGATTGGATCAATTGATTCAAGCTCGTTATTTGTTCATCTTCTTCCCCTAACATATTCTCTAATTGATTGATCCCTTTGTTTACACTCTCTACAGCCTGCAAATTCTGTGTTATATTCCCACTGATCTCCTTTATCGCTGTCGTCTGCTCCTGGAACGATGCTACAATCATCTGCGTTAGCTGATTCAACATATTAAAATTCTCGTTGATATTCACAAATATTTTATTCGTCTCTCCTACGCTCTCTAACAATGTCTTGATGTTGTTATTGATATGTCCTAATTCATCTTTCGTCTTATTCGCTAATTCCTTTACCTCACTCGCTACTACCGCAAATCCCGCTCCCTTATCCCCTGCATTTGCCGCTTCTATCGCCGCATTCAACGCCAATAAATTTGTCTGCTGAGCTATTTCCGATATTATATTCGCTGTCCTCTCTATCCCCTTCGTACTATCCACTAAATGTTCTAATATATCTTTTGCCTTCTTCACTACCTCAAAAACATCATTCGATTTTATCGTAACTTCCCCTGCATTCTTCGATACCTCATTTAACGTTATCGATATCTCCTCAATTGAACTCGCTATCACATTTAAATTATTGCTCATCTCCACAGAAGACGACGCTAAATGCTGGTTAAATTGCTTGATATTCACCGCTATCGCATCTATCTGCTTTGCAATCGAAACCAAATTATCCCTCGATATCCTAATCTTTTCGTAAGAGGATTTTATCTCCGATATCAAACCCTTAAACTTTTGTATTATCTCCAATAACATGTTTAGGATTATTCCAATTTCGTCTTTCGTGTCCCTCTTACTTGTATCAATACCCAAATCACCTGCATTAACTTTATCCAAAATTAACCTTACATCTTCTATCCCTTTGGTTATATTTTTACTAATAATAAAAATAATCGAAACTATAAATAAAATGGCCAAGATCAATATACCTAAAATAACTGTAATTTGTATAAGATTATTCTTGTAATAAACCTCTGCTTCTTCTATAAGAATTTGTCCAATTTTTTCTTCAATTACTTTTAGGTTGTCGATTCTTTGGGTAGATACTTTAAACCACTCTTCGGGAGTTATATCTTCCCATTTTTCTTTTAATACCATTTCTCTATAAGATTGTACTTTTTTCTCTAATTCTTGGTTAACATTTTCGTTATAGATTTGTTTTACTTTCTCTAAATTCCTTATTCGATCCTGAAAATGTTTAAAATAGTTATATTGTAAAGTATAGATATTTATATAATTTCCATAATTTGTTAAACTTAAACTTCTCTGAGTAATGATTCGATTCAGTGTTGCTCTTTCCCTGCCTGCATATTCTTTATAATAAGAGAAATCATAATAAGCCCTCATAATATTACGTAAAATTGAGTAATTTATATTTGCTTGAATAAATTTTACTAAATCAATATAATCTATAATATAGTCACTATAAAAATTAAATGCTTCTTGAGGAGTTACATTTATTGCATCGATTCGTTTTCGAAGTTCTAACAATTCTTCTCTCTTCTTGATGATCTTATTTACCTCATCTTCGATTTTAAATACTTTGATTAAACCTTGATTCTTATCAACAAATTCTATAAAAATTTGATAGGTTTGATCTGTATCTTTCCGAACAGATGCTAATTCCTCTCGAAATTTCTCGCCAGAACTTGCTATATAACCTTGCGATAACCCTCTTTCCTTTTGCAAATTATGAACAATTTCATTGGACTCGTTACTAAATCTAACACTATCTATGATATTTTTTGACTCCGTAATTCGATTATATTGCTCAATAAACCAAAAAGAGAATAATACGATAATAATCAAAAATAAAGGCACTACAATCAATAAAATTTTATTTCTTAATGTTGAATTATTGACAATTTGTTTTATGTTCATAATTTATTTACTTTTCGGTATAAAATTTATTTTTCTTGAGTTTTATTCTTGTTTTATTCTTTAATGGGCAGATTCCCAATCTCTTCCTATCCCTATATCCACTTTTAAGGGAACCTTTAAAGAAACGGCACTTTGCATTTTTTCTTTCGCTATTTCCATCAATTCCTCTTTTTCTTCGTCTTTTGCTTCGAACACCAATTCGTCGTGTACTTGGAGAATCATTTTTGATTGCATCTTCTTTTTTTTAAGTTGCTTGTGGATTTCTATCATTGCAATTTTAATGATATCTGCACTGGTTCCTTGTATCGGTGTATTGATTGCTACTCTTTTGGCTGCTTCTTTCGTTTGCTTGTTCGAAGAATGAATATCAGGAATATATCGTCTTCTTCCAAATAAGGTTTCTACATAGCCGTTTTTTTCTGCAAACTCCACCATAGAATCAATATAACGTTTTACACCTGGATATTTCTCCATAAATGTATCGATGAATGATTTCGCTGTGGTTGTATCAATTCCTAAATTTTGAGATAATCCATAAGGACTTACTCCATAGATCACAGAAAAATTCAACGTCTTGGCTTGAGAGCGCATTTCGGGAGTAATTTCTTCTTTGGGTTTTCCGAATAATGACATCGCTGTTTGTGTATGTATGTCTTCGTTATGCCAAAATGCCTTCATCAAATTTTCGTCTTGCGAATAATGAGCAAGAATTCTTAACTCGATCTGAGAATAATCCAAAGAGACAATCCAATATCCTTCTTCTGCAACAAATCCTCTTCGAATTGCTCTTCCCTCTTCTTCTTTTATGGGAATATTCTGTAAGTTGGGATTACTCGATGCTAATCGCCCAGTAGAAGTAATGGTTTGAGAATAATTCGTATGGATTCTTCCTGTCGATGGTTCAATCAAATTTGGTAAAACATCGATGTAAGTATTTTTTAATTTTGTCAATTTTCTGTACTGCAAGATATGTTCAATAATAGGATGAAAGTTCTTTAAAGCTTCTAATACGCTTTGATCCGTAGAATATCCTGTTTTTGTTTTCTTCTGAACGGGAAGTTGCATTTTTTCGTATAGAATGTGTTGTAATTCTTTCGTAGAGTTGATGTTGAAGTCGACGCCCGCTTCTTCGTAAATTTTTTTTGTATAATACTGAATTTTTTTCTCGTATTCTTCGGATAATTTTCTAAAATAGTTTACATCGATCTTTACCCCATTAAATTCCATTTCTGCTAATACTTCGATTAAAGGACATTCGATTTTATCGTGAACATCTAATAATTTTTTTTCTATCAATTGATTCTTTAATACCTTGTACAATTGATAGGTAATATCTGCATCTTCACAGGAATAAACATAGATTTCTTGTGGATCGATTTTATCGAAAGTAGTTTGCTTTTTTCCTTTTCCTGCTATATCTTCGTACTTGATAGTTTTGTAGTTTAAATATTCTACCGCTAAATCGTCCAAATTATGTTGTCGAATGCCTGGATTCAGTAAATAGCCAGCTATCATGGTATCGAAATATAAGTTTTTTAATATAATTCCTTTACGATAGAGCATTTTGTAATCGAATTTTAAATTTTGTCCTATAATTTTATAATTTTTATTTATGATTTTTTCTAAATATTTTTTTACTGTTTCTATGGGGATTCCCTTATTCGAAAACAAAGAACCTTCTTCAATAACAGATATATAATAAGCACGATTTTCTTTAACACAAAGAGATATTCCCACCAATTTCGCGTCGTAAACATTCAAAGAAGAAGTTTCTGTATCTATTACTATCTCGTCGTAGTTCGAAATCTCATCAAGACAGTGTGTAAGTTCTTCTTCTTTAGTAATTAAAACATATTTGCTCGTATTTGCATTATATTCTTTTAGGTTCGAAGACTCAACATAAAGTGCTTGCCCAAACATATCTGGGGTTTGATGTTCTTCCGAAAGATGGCTTTGAAATTCTTTTAATAGTTCTTTGTAGATTTGTTGAAATCCTTCTCTACGAAATAATACTAATATATCGTGCGATAAATAATTGGGAACTTTTAAATCCTGTTCTGTAATTTTCAAAATATCTTCAATATCTTTTTTGATAGTAGATAATTTCCTGGACAAAAATACATCTTCTTTCGATTCTATAAGTTTTTTTCTTATCGATGGTTTTATTTCTTCTATGTGGTTATACAAATTCTCTATGGTATGATATTTTTGGATCAATTCGGAAGCTGTTTTAGGACCAATACCTTTTGCACCAGGAATGTTATCGGATGTATCGCCCACCAATGCCATGTAATCTGGCACGTGTTCTGGTAAAATTCCATTTTCTTTGGTCAAGAATTCAGGCGTAATTACTGTAAATTCAGAAACTCCCTTTTTGCCCCGAAGCATAACAACATTTTGATCCAAGAGTTGATAGCAATCTTTATCTCCTGTTAATAAAATAATTTTATATTTTTTTTTAAATTTTTCTACCAGTGTTCCAATTATATCGTCTGCTTCGTATTTTGGAGAAATTATAATAGGGAAACCAATTTCTTTTAAAATTTCTTTGATTTTTTCTATCTGATAGATTAAATCTTCTGGCATAGGTTTACGATTTGCTTTGTATTCTTGATAAACTTCATGGCGAAATGTTTTTTCTGGTGGATCCCAAGTAATTGCTACATACTTTGGTTTATATTCATTCAACAACTTAAACAACATGCGAAAAAAGCCATAGATTGCTCCTGTTGGTTTTCCATCTGCATCTCTTAGATCTTGCTGAACTAATGCATAGTAGGCTCTATACGCCAATGCATGTGCATCTATAATAATCAAATCTGCATTAATAAAGTTTGTATTAGAATCTTTTTTCTTCATTATAAAAACAATCTAAATGCACAACTATAATGGTCAATTCTGTTATCGTACTTTAAAAACAATGGATTAAATTTTACTCATTGGGCTTTACAACAAATCGAATTGGATTTCCTACCCTTTTTTCTAGTATTTCGAAACAATCATTAATTTTATCTAATGGAGCAATACCACTAATAGAATCTTTTAAGTTTAATTTTCCCTTCTGATACAAATCGATTAAATCTGGTAAAGCTCTACTGTCCGATCCATAGCTACCACAAAGACACAAAGATCGAAATACCATAAGCGATGGGATTTTTAAAATCAATTCTTTTCTACTTAATCCAACCATAATATATTTACCACCAGAATTGAGTAGTCGGATTAGCGGTTCTACAAAATCATAATTACCCGTAAAGTCTAAAATTAAAGAAAATTTAATTTCTTTTTGAATTTTTTTTATAATATCCTTTAAATTTTTTGAATTATATACACTCGTTGCACCAGCTTTTTTTGCATTTTCTAAAGAACCTTCATCAATATCGAATGCATAGATTTGATTTGCTTCTAATGCTCGAGAAATTTTTATCGCATGGATTCCTAATCCTCCACACCCAACGATTAAGACATTTTGATTTTTTTGTAGATTACCTACATATTTAATAGCATGAAAGGGTGTAGAAACAGCATCCGCAAGTATTGCTCCTTCTTCGAAAGGAATTTCATCAGGCAATTTCGCAACATTGGATTGAGGAATATTAATAAATTGTGCAAAAGCTCCATCGCGATTAAAACCTAATACACCTACTTCTTCGCACAAATTTTCGCGATGACTTAAACAAAACTCACACTTACCACAACTTGTTCCAGCAGAAATAACAACACGATCGCCTTTTTTTAAACTCTGAACGTTTTTTCCTACTTTTTCGATAATTCCTGCAGCTTCGTGTCCGGGAATAATCGGATCTTTTACTGGCTTTAAAAAACCATGCAATAAATGCAGATCCGATCCACAAATTCCACAAGCCATCACCTTTACTTGTACTTCGTGATCTTGGGGATCTTCAATGGGAACATCTTGTATAATCAATTTAGGGTTATTTTTATAGTATAGTGCTGCTTTCATTTTTTTATCAATTTTAATTTTATTTTATTAAGTCAATAGAGAAAAATTTTGTTTTTATAAAAGACTTGCCTATTCTGTAAAGTTTTAAATTTTGAATTTATGATTAAACGACGATTAGAGGAACTAGGAATTATTTTACCAGAAGTTCCTAAACCAGTAGCTTCTTATATACCAGCAAAAATACAAGAAAATTTACTTTACATAAGTGGACAATTACCCCTAAAAGATGGAAAACTTTTACTAACGGGAGCACTAAAACAAGAATCTGATGTAGAAAACGGAAAAAAAGCGATGGAACAATGTTTGATCAATTCCTTAGCAGCAGCATCTTCTGTGATTGATATTGATCAAATCAAAGGTATACTAAAATTAACTGCATTTGTTGCATCAACACAGGATTTTGTATGGCAACATTTAGTAGCGAATGGTGCATCGGAATTAGCATTTCGTATTTTTGGTGATGCAGGCAAGCATGTTCGCTCCGCAGTAGGTGTAGCATCTCTTCCTCTAAATGCATCCGTAGAACTA
The DNA here is from genome assembly GCA_026418015.1 of Leptospiraceae bacterium. Lineage (GTDB taxonomy): Bacteria > Spirochaetota > Leptospiria > Leptospirales > Leptonemataceae > SKYB61. Next base: position 176,595 of record JAOACE010000009.1, read on the forward strand.
GAAGTTATATATATTTTATAAAATTTATGGAATTTTTGTTATTCTACAAACAATGGTTTTTGATAATCTTTCGTGGCTGGAAGTTGATATTCAAAGAAATTATTGGAGATATTTTGTGGATAATAAAAAGATTCCATTTTAGTTATTGGATTCTTTTATTTTCTTCGATGATTTTATTTGTTTTAGTAATCCTTCCATGGTTTTCGTATCAATTCCAGTTAAACGAATTGGAAACAGTCTATTTAAGGACAAAAAAATGGTATTTTTTTGTGATTCCAGCGGTTACACCATTTTTCTTCGCGTTCATTTATCATAGAAAGATTTATAACATACAAATGTTCATAAACATCATCATCATTGCTTTGTATGTTTATGGTTTCTTTAACAAAGAATTTCATATTTTTATAAAAGGTGATTATCACACATCTTTTTTTTATTATTTCTATTTTTTGGGGTTGATCTTTCATACTTATGCGATTTATGCATTAAAGAGAAAAGAAAATTATCTTTTTACTCAACTAGCTGAACTATGGAAAACGAAGATAAAAAACAGCCAATAAGATATTTAATCCCCGAAAAAGCGTGGGAATATTTTTCTCAACCTCTAAGTACAGATGATGATTTTATTAAACACCAAAAAATCCTATCGCAGTTTTACGATGCAATCATAAATCTTTATCAAATAAAAAAATCCGAAACTTATATTCCCGAATTCGAAGAAATCTACCAAGAACTAGAATTTAGGAAAAAAGCAATAAGCGATAAAATTCCTTTACCAGAAAAAAGTGAATTGTTAAAATATAGCTTTATATTAGCATGCCATAAGCCAGCTTTTTTGGCAATTTTAAGAGAATTACAATTCGATGAACAACAAAGAAGATTTTATTTTAACACAAAATACGCTATACCTTTTAATGGTGATCTAAATTTTCTACAAAAAGGTATCTCTCAAGTTTTACACAACTCTCAAGCAAATTTTCGTACTCATTTAACAGAAATCAACCCCACAAACCTACTAAAAGAAAAAATCGTGAATTTTAAATCCATCGAAGAGCTAAAAGATGTATTAGAAACAGGCCAACTACATGCAATTTTTAAAAAAATCTATTTTATTAAAAATCAATTTGTTTATATAAACGAAAACGATATATATCGCATGAATTTAATCAACCAAAGGCTTAAAGAATTAATCTTAAAACCATTGATCTATCAATTAGCAAAAGAAAAACTGATTTTATCTTTAAAAAGAAACTTAGATGTGCACTCCCCCGATGTGCTGTTGATCAATAATTTATACTACATAGAATTAAGGTTTAATCTGCTACTCGATTTAATCCATCACGAATCGATAAAAAAAACCATCTACGAAAAAATTTCAACCAACGATAAAATCTTATTTTCTTCTAAAAGTAGAGTCGAAGAAGCAATATTGTTATCTCAATTTGTAATGAAGAATAAAGATTTTTCTGAAGATATACTCTTACTCTGCAGCGAAATAATCAGTTTAAATCAATTTATCGAATCTTCTAAAAAACAAGAAAAATTAGAACAACAAAAAATAGAATTAAAACAATTAGTGGATAAACTTTCTAAATCCAACGGTATATATCGTGTAAAATACAAAGATAGAGTATATTCATCCCCCGAAATTATCGAGTATATTTTAAAAGGTCAAATACCTCAAATCCTTTTTGCTACATATCCAGTATTTAATTCTAGTAGTACTTCTATCGATTCTTACGAAGAGATCTATCTCTTATTAAAAGATAAAAAACAAATTGCTTCTGCTATCGAACAAGCAAAAGATTTATACCAAAAAGTTTCGGATATTCATTTTGTACGTATATTAGAACAAATTTTACAATATCATGATAAGTCCGAAGAAGAAATCAATCAGATACTTCCAAGCTATCTGAAAGAAGATTTCGAAATATTATTATCTCGAACTTATCTACAAGATTTACCGTTTTTTCAGAGAATTCTTTATAAACTCATTGGAGGTAAATTAGACAAAAAGACTTTAATGCAACTCTGGAAGAATTACTACAACAAAAATAAACTAAAAGTCATAAAAGAAGCACCTATCAATAAGCCAGAAAAGAAAACAGAAAAAGTAAAACAAAAACAAGAAGAGGAATTAAACATTCAAGATAATGAATTATTTGTTCAATTAAAACAAAAAATTGAATGGTACATAGAAAGAGATATTATCCCAACAGAAAAGGTTATACTACACGATTTTAAAGAGAATAAAAAAGAATTAGAAAATATATTTAAAATGATTCATGTTGGGTTAAAATCGGTACAAGATATAATCCCTATCATAACCAAAAATGATGTCTATCTTTTAAGTAAAGAATATCTCTTAAAACATAAAGACGAGCTACTGAACAAATACAACACAAAAATTCAAGAGCTAGAAGGAATCCAACTTAAAGATGGAAAAGTGATTTCTTTAAAAACAGAAAAAGATAAAATTGATTTATATAAAAATATAATAAAAATTATTAATAAATTATAGATGAGAAATAGAATTCCATGTAATTATCTTAAAATATATTTTATCGATAATTTTTTTCCCTTCTAAGATAGAAATACCCATGTTAAAAAAAACCACTTTAATAGCAAATTCTGGAGGTAGATTTAACACGACAGAAGCTAAAACTCTTAACAAATTACCATGCGATAAAACCAAAATGTGGGAGTTTGGATTTTCTAACAGAGGTTCAATCTTATTATTATAAAACATTTCTGCTCTTTTTCGAACATCGAGAATACTTTCTCCCTCTGGATAACCTGCATCCACTTTGGTGCGGATTTGGTTTAATAATTCAGGTTCCTGTCTTTCGATTTCTTTTACAAGTTTTCCTTCCCACCTTCCGCAGTGGATTTCTTTTAAAAGATCATCTACCGTTATGGGAAATGATTTTTGATGTTTTTGATAGAACTGCGAAATTATCTCCAAAGAACGAAAAGCTCTTTTTTGGGGAGAAACAAAGCAATAATCAAAATTTATGTTATTTTTTAACAAATATTGTGCTGTTTTCTCGCACTGAGTAATTCCTACCTCATTTAAATCTGTTTCTATGCTTCCTTGAATCCTTCCTTCTTTGTTAGAGTCGGTTTCTCCATGTCGAATTAAATAAATGCGCATAAAGAAAATTTTTAAATATTGATTGGCTCGTCAATACTAACCCCAAATGCTTCCATAATTGCTTCGGAAATGGTAGGATGTGGGTGTACAAACTTAGCTAAATCTTCTGCTAACAACTCTGCATTGGTCGAAACTAATCCTTCACTGATAATTTCTGTTGCATTTTTTCCTATTATATGTATACCTAAAATGTTATGATATTTCTTACCGATAATCACTTTTACAAAACCTTCTGCTTCTCCACTTGCATGGGCTCGTCCTAACGCGTTATAGGGGAATTTTCCGACTTTAAATTCAATACCCATTTCTTTGACTTTTTTTTCTGTAAAGCCAATTGATGCAATTTCTGGACTACAATAAACACAAGAAGGAATCCAATTATAATTGATGGGTTTATAGTCGACTTTATGATCAGAAGAAATCTTTTTTTCTTTTTGTAATGTAATAAAAATATGTTCTGCTGCTCGAATGCCTTCGTGACTTGCAACATGAGCTAATGCTGGTGTATTAATACAATCACCAATTGCATAAATATCAGGATTCGTAGTTTGATAATCTTTGTTGACTTTTACCTTATCTTTGTTCAGCTCTACAAAAACACCATTGAGGTTTAATTTTTCTGTATTGGCAATAATGCCCACAGCAAGTAAGATTTTATCGAAATTATCTTTAAAAATTTGATTTTTGTTATCTAGAATTTCTACATCTATCTTACCATTATTTATCTTATGACTTTGAACCTTAGAATTCGTATATATTTTTATATTTCTTTTTTTATAAATATTTTCTAATGTTCTTGCAATTTCTTCGTCTTCTAATGGTAGAATATTAGGCATTAATTCTACGATAGAAACTTCTGTCCCTAAACTATGGTAAAAATCTGCAAATTCTATCCCAATAGCACCAGCTCCAATAATTAAAAGTTTTTTGGGGAGTTCTTCTAAAGACATGGCTTTTTTATAATCGATGATGTGTTCTTGATCAATTTTGATATCGGGTAAATTCTTCGCTCTTGCCCCTGTTGCAATAATCGTTTTTTTTGTTTGCAATTCTGTGATTTTTTCTGTTAGGCTTTCGTCTTTATATACTAAGATGTTATGAGTATCTTTAAAAACACCAAATCCATAGATCACATCGATTTGGTTTTTCTTCATTAGATATTCCACCCCTCTTGACATTCTATTTGCAACTTTTCGTGAACGTTCGATAATAGAAGAAAAATCAAAACTAAAATCGTTTACAACAATCCCAAATTCTTTGGATTTTTTGATCTTCTGATAAAGATGTGCACTTTCTAATAAAGCTTTTGTGGGAATACATCCCCAATTTAAACAAATACCACCTAATTCTGATTTTTCTATTACTGCTGTTTTTAAACCTAGCTGAGATGCTCTAATTGCAGCAACATAACCTCCAGGTCCAGATCCAATTACGACGACATCATAAGCATTCATGTTTATATTTTAAAAAAGATTGATTTTTTGTCAAAATCTTTTAAAAACGTTTTGTTAAATTTACTCAACCAACTGAATTGTATTTATTTATGAAATTTTATTATTATATTTTATTTTTTTTTATGAACATATTGTATGCTCAAACCAATGAGAATTTGCCAGATATTCTTGTAAAGGAAAACGAATATTTAGCTTCTTTTCCTAAAACAGCATTTGTTTTCGAATTAAATAGTGCTGATTTTATCGTTTGTAGAGAGAATCCATTATTCAAACCAAAAAAAGAAATTCAATCTACGATTAATATAGAATTCCAAAACAGAAATTACCAAGAAATAGGCAAATTCAACAATGATCTTATAGAATATTATCTAACAACAAATGACATTAAAACAACCAACCAAAAATTTCTCGAAGGTTATAATCAAGATCCTCTATTTTTTGCGTTTTTGTACAATTTGGGAAGGTCGTATTATATTCAAAAAAATTACGAAAAAAGCATTTTTTATTTTAATAAAGCTTTATATTTTTTCCCAAACTATGCAAGAATCCACTATTATTTAGGAAAAAACCACTTTTTATTGAATAACGAAATTTCTGGAGAATATCATTTTAGAAAAGCCATACAACTAAATCCAGAACAAGTAGAATATTGGATAGATTTTATAAATATCCTTTACGATAAAAAACAATTTTCTAAAGCAGATTTGTATATTTCTAAAGGACAAGAAAGATTCTCGGATAACAATTATTTTAAAATCTTTCGAATTCGATACTTAATCAAAAAAAATCAATACAAAGAAGCAATCAACTTGGTTCAATCTATAAATCTAAATCAACTTAGCGAACTAGAACAATTAGAACTAAAATATACAAAATTTCTTCTGTACGAAAAAACTACAAGCATCGAAAATGCACTAACCGAAATCAACGAGATTTTAAACGCGAACGATCGCTATTTTTTAAATAAATATCCCAAAGAGTTATTACTAAATCAAAAAATGCGATTAGAAAAAATCATAAAAAAATAGCCCCTATCGGGGCTATAAAAACACTATGGGTTAAAGGAGAGAGATTAGTAATGACATGCAGTGTCGCTTGGGTTATTATTATCGCAATAGTTATCCCAAACACCAGGATCATTGATAAAATCTGTTGCTGAACAGCCGGGTTGTCCCACATCAATAATAGCTTTGGTTGCTTTATCAATGCAGAATAAATTCCACCATAGATTTACTTGTCCAGAACCAGCAACATAAGTTCTAACTAGTCCAGTATTTTTGTAAACCCTTACTACCGCTTGGGCATCTTTAATCGTTTTTGTAGAATAATATCTCTGAGACCAGTTGAACACACCATAACCATATCGATTTGCATAAGGTCCAGTAAATGTCCACATCGTATTTTTTACTGTAATGGTTTCTGGACCATATCCTGTTACAACATCATAGTCTAAACTACCATCACCGAGGGTTAATCCAGAGAAACTGCTGTCCCATTGAGATGTTACCTTTCTCCATTTCCAATATACTTGGCAGGTATGTTTTTTGGTTAATGTACCTTTTATTAAGCAGTTTTTATCACCAAATTCGAAATGAGAATCTAAGTCTCTTGGGTCATTGGTATTCCATTGTAGAACTATACGCATTTCTGTTGGACCTAATTGTGGAGAGATCAATACATCTTGGCTTGCTGGTGTATTTGTTCCTGCAGAAATCACTGTCTTATAAGTTGTTATGTAAGGTTCTGTAATATTATTAGCTGTTCCTGTTCCCGATACCTCTAATGTGTAATTTCCTGCTGGTACATTGGTAATTACATAATTACCATAACTATCTGTTGTAACCGCTGGTATGGTTTGATTGTTTGCATCTAATGCATAAGGTCCAGAAGTAATGTTTATGCCAGGACGAAGTCTTACGGTTAAACCACTTACTGGCTTGTTATTAAATGCATTTCTTACAACACCGCGAATGTTTGCTGGTCCTTGGGAATCTGGTATAGCTGTAATAATATCGAACACTGCTTTTCCATTAGCAGGTATATTCACTATACCTTCCACAGATTTATATCCTGCTGCGGTAAATTTAACCTTCCATTGTCCAGCATTTACGCTAAAAATATTGTATTGAGATGTTCCAGACCAAACTGCAGGTCCACTTGTTAACGACGCTGGATTTACACCAGTAGTTGGTCTTACACCAGATACTGGGTTTACTAATTCAATTGCATACGTTCCAGTAAATGGGAATCCACCAGCCAACAATACACGTCCTTCGAGATCGCCACGACCTGTATTAGGCACAATTGTTGTGCTAACAGTTGCATTACCATTCCATGGAACGGTTACATCTATAACCTGATCTTCATAACCTGTTTTAGATATAATGAGCACATAATCACCGGGATCAATATTGATAAACTCATAATATCCATTTGTATCGGTTGTTTTATCTGCAACAAGTTCATGAGCAGAAGTACTTAATCGTGTTAATGTAGAGATTATATCGTAATCTTTGTATACATTGACTAAATTACCACTCACACGTTTTCTTAATTTAACTGTTGCACCTTGCGCTGCTATCGTAGTGAATGCATCTGTAACGTTTCCACTCAATTTTCTTCGAGGTTTGTGTGCTAAGACCGATGTTACATTTAACACAGCAGAGGGATCTAATGTACTAACCGCAACGGAATTATTATCAGCTTGATATAATCCTGTCGAAATGTGATCTAATGGATCTACAATAAACACACTATATGCACCTTGTTTTAAGAAATAGTAATCCACACCGCTTACCGTAATTTTTTGTATCGTTGCTGAAGGATCTGTTCCAACAATGGAAGAACTTGCTAATGTTGGTGCAGAAGCAAAATTTTGTATTGCATAACCAACCTTTTGCTCTTCGGTTAATCCATTGGGAAGTTGAACCGCTTTTACATTACCATTAAAATCATAATTTCCTGTTGCATCTGTAGTAGTTACCAATGCATAATTGTTCGTTCCGTCATTAATGGTTACCAATACAACAAACAATCCTGGTAAAGGATGTCTAGATGTATATCCTGTTGCCATTGGATACGCATTTTTCTGACCATTTACTAATGTATCAAGAGTAACAGCTACCCCTTTAATACGAGAACGTTTTGTTGTTGAATTTAAAGATATATATCTTTCTTCGCTTTGTCCGTTTAAGATAATTATATCTTGGGCAGAATTTTCGTAGCCAGGTGCAGATACATAATAAGCCCATTTTCCAGCAACGGCTGTTAAAACCAACTTGTTGATAGAAGGATTATAATCGTATTCTTTAATTGCCCATGTTTGGTAATTACAATTAGGAGCACAAGTACAACTCAATGTGCCTGCTGCCGTTCCATCCCACGTAGGACATGCTTGCAAAATCCAAGATCGTATTAAATTGCCTAACTTAGGATCGCTGAGCAAATAAGCCAAATTTTTAGGTGGTTGAGTTTGATGCGGTCTAAAATTAATCCTTGCTCCTGGTATTGGTGCAATAGCTCCTGAAGAAATCATTCCTGTAACCTGAGATGGATTTGCCACCATTACAATAGGTTGTGAAGTAAGATCGATGGTTCTAGTTCCTCCCGCAGCATGAGCAACAAAGGTAAAAGTTTGATTTCGAGCATTAAAACCATCTCTAGAAACTTGTAAATAGTAGATTCCATTCGACAAAGTTTGAGAAAATACTACAACACCACTTGCATTGGGAGTAGCTGTTGCTACTTGATTACCATTTTCGTCGAACAATTTTACTGTAAATTGTGATAAGTCGTCCCCCTCAATTGCCCCATTCACAACAACAGCTTGAATTTGTGCACTACTGGAAGTTGGTGCTTGCCATACAACATTTAATTGTCCAGCAGATACTTCTGTCGGAATTGTTTGATTATTTCCACTAAATACAAAATGCACCATTGCTTGAGCGTTGTTAAAATTTTGTCCAGAAATCGTTAAACTACCACCGTTTGCTACCACGTAATAATTACCATTTTGTAAGTTTCCAAGTGCTGGATTATCGCTACTATCAAAACTAAAACTACCGTCACTTCCTGTTGTTTCGCATGCAATTTGATTGTTGTTAGAATCGTATAAGCAAACTTGAATTCCTGCTAAACCACCAGGAGGAATATTTACACCATCTTGATTAAATCCTGGATTGGTAACAACACCAGAGATAATTGCTGGTCCAGATGTATAATAAACCCTTTTCGCTATAAGACTTAATCCGCTAATTTGATTTGGGTTTTGTGTAGGATTGTATACAAAGCTAAAATCTGTATATGCATACGCCAAACCATATCCATCATTGATTAGAATTCGATAATTGTTGTTTAATAAATCTGCCAAATCGAAAAGGAAAGCTCCACTTACTTCTGGTGTTACCTCTGCTTTTTGAGATGCATCTGGTGCAATCAACTTTATCTTGATGTTATTTATATCACCAGAGGTTAATCCAGCATCTGTTAAAGAAACAATATCGCCATTGGGCATTTCTACACTTAATATACCCGAAATTTGCACTGGTCCATGATTTGGTACCTCTTGTTGACTACTACCACCAGGATTTCCCGTAATATCCCCCGGTAAAGGAACACCATTCGAATCTTTTATCGCATCTGGTGGAAAAAACATAAACCCCTTTTTATCCTTGCCACAGGCACTAATAAAGATTAGTACCCCCATAAATATCGCATACCACGTTTTTTTATTCATTTTCTTATACCCCCCTTTAAAAAAAGGTTGTCTTATACAAAATTCTAAATAAATGCAATTCATAGTCAAGTTGGATAATTTTTAAAAAATAAAAAAAATTTATAAATTGTACAATTTGGGACAATTTTAAAACAATTTTGTTCCTTTATGGACAATATATACTTATGGGGGGTATATATGGAATATATACAAAAACACCAAAATTCTAAAAACGAAAATACCTTCAAAAATATTTTTCATGAATCAAGAATCAAAAAAGATATATCTATTAATAAAATCGCACAAGATACTGGTATAGACAGAAAAATCATTAACAACATAGATAAAGGAAATTTTGATCATGTAAAACTATTACATATCATCCAAGTAAGTAAATACTTAGGAGTAAATATTTTTCAGTTTATTCGCGATTATTATAAAATCGATGATATGGAATTTTATTCCGAAGAAATCGGTGACCTTGTAGACAGAATGGTATGGTTGCAGATGGATTTAATCTATTCGGAATTAAAAGAATTAGCAAAACTTACCAAAATGCGTGTAGATGATTTTAACATTCAGCAGATACTATCACAAAGAAAAAATCTTACGAAGTTGATTGTTTTGAATATGCGTTTAAAAAAAGGAGAAATTACTGCATCGGAAGCATTATCTCATTTTCCTATATTAAAACATGGATATTTGCGCAGAAAAAACTTAGATGAAGAATAATCAGTAAATTTTATTTTTCTTCTGCTATAAGATTTAAGGCAAGTATTAAAGGTAAAATTCCAAGAAAAGAAGCACTAAAAAAATTCCACCAGATGGGAGGATCTCTCATCAATTCGCGTTGTGCTTCTGCAATCATGATTCCCCAAGAAGAAGAACCTGGTTCAATACCAATGCCAATAAAGGTTAAAACTGTTTCTGCAAGTATCACCTGAGATGCTGATAGAGCAAAAGTAATACGAATAATCGATGTAGTATTAGGTAATATTTCTTCTATAAGGATGCGAAAAGTGGATTTACCCGAAACCTTAGCAGAACGTATAAAAGCTAATTCGCGAATTTTTAAGGTTTCTCCCCGTATCAATCGAGCTAATTCTACCCAAGAGGTTAATCCAATGGCAAGAATAATCCAAAACATGCCTCTTCCAAAAATCATCAAAAATGTTATTACAAAAAGTAGCCAAGGAATCGATGCAACTGTTGTATAAAACCATTGAATTATATCATCTATTAAACCACCAAAATATCCTGCAATTAATCCTAAAAGAATTCCAATGGGAAAAGCAATTAAATTTACCCCAAACGCTAAAAGCAAAGCAGTTTTAGACCCTTTTAGAGTAAGTAGTAGTACATCATTTCCATTAATATCTGTACCTAACAAATGAAAGCCTTTTGGACTTTCGAAATACGGATTAGGTTTTTTATAAATTCCAAGTGGTTCTGTATATGTCCTTTCTTTTTGGATATTAAAGCCATGAATAAAAATTCCATCGAGTAAAGATCTTCTTGCACCTAAACTATCCTGATAAGTGATTAAATCCAAAATTCCAATAGTAAAATATATTAATATAATAATATAACTAATTTTTTTTATTTTTTTTCCATACATAGTTTATTCCAATCTTATTCGAGGATCAACAAATGCGTAAGAAATATCAGTTAAAATATTTCCCAACATATAAAGCAAAGCACCTAAGTAAACAAGAGCTTTAATTACAGGAAAATCCTGAGAAATCACAGCCATATACATCATATCTCCCATACCTGGTATACCAAAAAATTGTTCTAAAAGCAAAGAACCCGTAATAAGAAAAGGAAGACTCATAACCACAGTTGTTAGAATTGGTATCGATGCATTACGCAAAATGTGATAAATCAAAATATACCATGGAGTTGCACCTCTTAATCGAGCTGCGACAACATATAAGGCATGTTTTTGATCATGCAAAACTGTTCTATAAAAACGTATTTGTCCACCAATCCCTCCAACAACTGCAACAATAATTGCTGGTGCTGGATTCCCAAATATTGGTACAATACGAATCAGTTCACCAAATACCCAACCTGCTAAAAGTAAATAGACAGGCAATGCTATACTCATCGTAAATACAGCAAAAAAGGTGATAAATCTATCAATCCAAAGTTTACTTAATATTGTAAAAAGCGATAAAAATAGACTTATAAACAAAGACATGATAAAAGCTGGCAACATAATGCTTAAAGAAGGAAGTGCTCTCTCTTTCATTTGTTGTAATATATCGCGATTATTTTTATCATTTCCTAAATTTAACGTTATAAGTTCGTATAAACCCAAAAAATAACGCGAATAAAAAATACTTTTTTCTGCAAATTCAGGATGAACTCGACCATCTGGTCGAACTTCTTTGGCATGATAGGGTAAATTCAAAAACAAAGGAAGATGATATTGATTTGCTCGTACCCAATCCTGTAACACTGGCAATGGTGCTTGTGGTAAGTTCACTTTCGCAATTGCAATAGGATCCCTTAAATGGAACAACAAAAACGTAATTGTATACACCCCTAATGCAATCGGTATCGTATACAAAATCCTTCTTAGAATATACTTCCACATTACAAAAAACCAATTTAAATATAGATATTAAATATCAAACGATTTTTTTTTATATATGGTAATCCAAAAAATGATTGAAGATTTTGACATAAAAATCAATATATTCAAAAAAAAGGAGTGTTAATATGAATTACGATTTTGACTTTATAGTCATTGGGTCTGGCTTTGGGGGAAGTGTTTCCGCTATGAGACTTTCGCAAAAAGGTTATAAAGTAGCAGTAATAGAAGCGGGGAAAAGATGGCACTATAAAGATTTTCCCAAAACGAACTGGAATTTTCGCAAATATTTTTGGTTTCCGAAACTTTCCTGTTATGGTATACAAAGAATCAATCTATTAAAACATGTTTTAATATTGTCTGGTGCTGGGGTCGGAGGTGGAAGTTTAGTTTACGCGAACACATTGTATGTTCCTCTAAAAAAGTTTTTTGAACACCCCAAGGTTCAAAAGTTAGGAGGAGCGGAAGCACTAATGCCTTATTACGAAATTGCTAAAAAGATGCTTGGGGTTGCAACAGTACCTAAAACATTTAGCGGGGATGAATATCTTAAAAAAACCGCAGAAATCATGGGATTTGGAGAAACGTTTCGATCAACACCTAATGGTGTATTTTTTGGCGAACCAAATAAAGAATACGAAGATCCCTATTTCGATGGAGAAGGTCCAAGTAGAGTTGGTTGCAATTATTGTGGTAATTGTATGGTGGGCTGTAGGTTCAATGCGAAAAATACCCTCGATAAGAATTATCTATACTTTGCAGAGAAATTAGGTGCTCAAATCATTCCCGAAACACAAGTAGTAAAAATTGTTCCGTTAAGTCAAGATGGATCCGAAGGATACGAAGTTCATACACGTTCTACGACAGGCTTTTTGGGAATGCCAAGAAAGGTTTTTCGAACAAAAGGCATAGTACTTTCTGCTGGGGTATTAGGAACAATGAAGTTGCTCTTTAAAATGAAGCAAAAAAACATCATGCCGAATATTTCCGATAGATTAGGTCATTTTGTTCGTACGAATTCAGAATCCATTATTGGTGTCACCTCAAAAAGAAAAGATGTGAATTTTTCGCAAGGGGTTGCAATCGCGTCGAGTGTGTTTCCAGAAGAAGAAACCCATATAGAAGCTGTACGCTATGGGAAAGGTTCAGATGCTATGAATAGTTTAGCTGCACCAACTTTAATCGATGGCGGTGGGAACATTCCTCGACAAATCAAATTTCTTTTTTCGATTTTTGCTCATCCTATCCAAACTTTAAGACTGATTCTTCCGTTTGGTTTTGCACATCGATCTATCATTCTCTTAGTAATGCAAACGTTGGATAATTATATAAAAATAAAACATAAAAGAACTTTATATTTTCCCTTTAAAAAGATTCTAACGTCAGAATTAGATCAAGGTGGTAAGCCACCTAGCTATATCCCTATTGCAAATGAATTCGCGCGAAATTTAGCAAAACTGATCGATGGTGTACCCAGAAGTTCTATTAACGAAGTTGTCCTCGATATACCAATGACAGCGCATATATTAGGTGGTGCATGCATAGGAGAAACCCCAGAGGATGGTGTAATTGATTTACAAAATCGTCTTTTTGGATACAAAAACTTTTATGTATGCGACGGTTCGATGATTCCGGCCAATTTAGGTGTTAATCCGAGTTTAAGCATCACAGCTTTTACAGAACGAGCTATGTCCTTTATACCACCTAAGGAAGGTAGTAAAATGCATATCTTTAAGTTCGAGAAAAAATGGCAGATTGAACCATTCTTAAATCAAAATCAATTAAGCATTAGCAAATCGTAAATGAACCTACGGTCGATGAATTCGACCGTATTTTTTTTACAGTAAAACTAATCGTGCAAAACTATTTAGGTTCAATTTTTCGCTACTTGCATTCTGGAAATAGCTGGTTCTTCTATCTTTTGATTGCGACCTTTAAACTCATCCATGGTATGATTCACACCAAGTAAATCGATAAAGAAATCGAAGAATCCAACAGGAAATAAACGAAGTATGGGTAAAAAATAGACAATCCAAGGCATATAGAGTCGTTTTTTGTCTTTTTCTATTGCTCGGATAATTTTTTTTACAACTTTATGTTGATCCAATATGGGCAATATCCATGGCCATCTTGTTTTTACGCCATCAAACATGCCTGTATTGATATAATAAGGACATACAACTAAGTTTTTTACTGGCCATTGGTTTCGACGTATTTCCATTCTTAGTGATTCATCAAAACCAAATGCAGCAAATTTAGATGCTCCATAATCTGATTGTTTGTAAACACCGATCATCCCTGCCGCGGAAACAATGTTTACGATAAAGCCATTTCTATTTTCTATCATTTTTGGCAAAAAAACGCGAACTGTCCAAAAATGTGCTAATGCATTCACTTGGAATGTTTTAATAATTTGTTCGTCGCTAATTTCTAAAAAAGACTTACCAGAAACAATACCTGCATTGTTTACAAGTATATCGATAGTACCAATTTCTTCTAATACGTTTTTTGCCAAATCATACACCATTTCTTTATTGGACAAATCACAAAATTGTACAATCAAATTCGTAGAGTTAGGATGATCCAAGAGCCATTCTTTTTTCATTTTATTTAAGTTGTCTTGATTTACATCCCAAACAACAATATTTTTTGCCCCTTTTTTCGCCATTTCTATTGCCATCAACTTTCCAATTCCACTTGCTCCCCCTGTAATCAAAACATTTTGATTTTTAATATTCATATCCGTCCCCCAAATTTGAATCAGTATTCAATCATATTATTTTTGAATAAAAATTTGTCAATAAAAATACAAATAAACGACGATGTTGTTAGTTTTTTTATAAAAGTTTTTTTAAATGAGAAATGTTTTATATCAATTTTGTGAATATTTTAAACCAACACCTAAAAATCTATATGCCTGCACCATCGATAAAATCTTCCCATTGATAGATTTTGATTTTAGAGTCTTGACCTTCTTCGAATTGTTCTTTGATTCTGTATTGACTTAACGGTAAAGATTCTGGTGGATGAACTTTTCGATTACCGCGTTTAACAATCATCCCCGGAGCGCCTACTACTGTGCAATTAGGAGGAACATCTCGATTTACAATTACTGTTTCTGCTCCAATTTTAACGTTATCGCCAACAAGTATGGGTCCAAGTAGTGTACTATGAGTTCCAATAAATACATTATCACCAATTGTAGGATGTCTTTTTTTCTTGTGTTTACCCGTTCCACCCAATGTAACACCATGAAACATCACACAATTTTTGCCAATTTCTGCTGTTTCTCCTATCACAACACCCATACCATGATCGCAAAAAAAACCAGGACCTATTGTTGCTCCCGGATGGATTTCTAAACCTGTTAAAAAACGCGATAACTGAGAAAAAAAACGTGCTAAAAAGTAGAGTTTAATTTTATACAGAGGATGACAAATTAAACGATGAAATAACATTGCATGAAAGCTAGGATATAGAATAATTTCTGGTAATCGTGCAGCGGGATCATTTCTTAATATAGCTTTAACATCTTCGTAAAGGTACAAAAAAACGTTCAAAAAACGAAAAAAGGGATTTTTAATCATATCTTTAATTAAATTATTTTTAATCTCTTACCAATAAATTTTTTGATGCAAACATAATTAAATATATTGCAAAAATCATACTATATAAACTTACTATCAAAAAATAATAGCTAAACTTCCATACAAAAACAAACAGAATAAATAATAATGCTACACCTAAAAGTAACATTGCCTGAATAAAAGCAAGATCCCGATGATAATTTGGGTTGTTTATCATATACTCAAACGTCAAATAAACATAAACCAAAAACATGCCAATCATTCTTATTAAAAAATGATCTAATGGATTGATGGTTAATTCTTTAAAAAATCGAAGAAAAAACTCTGGATAAAACAAAAAAATCAATCCGACTATTAGAAGGGGGATTGCACCTAATCTTATATGAAAACGAAATTTACTAAGCCATATTCGCTTTGTCATAATTGCCTCACGTATTATTCATAAATTCTTTGTATAATAAACTCGGTTGTATTCCCGAATTCTTTTGGTATTTTCCGTTTTTGTATTCTTCGTATTCTCCTTCGATGGTATGGTAGAATATCTGGCAAACAGGAACATAAGGATAAATCCTTACAGGTTGTATGGCAAAAATTTCCAATGTCCAATATCCACAAAAACCAATATCTCCAAATCCTGCTGTCACATGAATAAATATTCCTAACCTACCAATAGAAGATCGTCCTTCTAGCATAGGAACCAAGTTATATGTCTCTGTATATTCCATCGTTCTACCCAAGTAAAGTCGATTGGGTTCTAATATTAATCCGTCGTCTGGTATGAGAATTTTTTCTGTTTCGTTGAGAATCTTCATATCCAATGGGGAATTTTTATAAACCAATAATTCATTATGAAGTCTTAAGTTATAAGAATTAGGGTTTAAGTACTTTTCTTCGAAAGGTTCTATAACAATATCTTTACCTAATCGTTTTTTTATTTCTAAACCAGATAGAATCACAAACTCAACTTTAAAACCAATCATATAAAATCAATAAAAAAATGAATTGCAAAAAAAATTATGACGATATAATGTAGTAATATGGCAATGAATCGATTAGTGATAAAACCACAGAAAGCAATTAAGCCCAAAGAAAAAATTTCGATCGATATTCCCGATAAATATAAAAAATTCCAAGGCATCGAAGAAACAGCAGAGTATGCAATTGATGCAGAAGGTCAAATCATTGAACAATATCATGGTCCAACCATAGAAGAAATCGAAGAAGAGCTCGAACGATACAAAAGAGAAACCGAAGAACAAATTCAAAAACAACTCGAAGAAGCACAAAAGAGAGCAAGAGAAATCGAAGAACAAGGAAGGAATTTAGCCTTTCAGTTAACACAAGAAGCCAGCGAAAAAGCAAAAAAAGAAATAGAAAAAGCTCGGTTGGAAGCAGAACAATTAATTCAACGAGCAAAAACCGAAGTAGAAAGAATGGTAAAAGAAGCAGAAATGAGGGTTGCAGAAATCGAACACGAAGCATACCAAAAAGGATACGAAGCTGGTAGAGAAGTAGGTTTTAAAAAAGGTCAAGCAGAAGTTCGCAGACTTGTAGATCGATTAGGTGTTATTATTGGACAAGCAATTGATATCCGCGAAGAGATCATTGCTGCATCGGAAAAACAAATGGTAGAAATGATCTTAATGATTGCACGAAAAGTAATCAAAGACGAAGTTGCAGAAAGAAAAGAAGTAGTTTTAAATAACATCCGAGAAGCATTAAAAAGAATCAAAGATAGAGACAGGGTTAACATTAGAGTCAATTTTGCAGATTTGGAATTAACAACAGCACATAAGGATGAGCTAATCAAAATGATGGAATCCCTCCGAAAAGTGAATATTTACGAAGACTCTCGCGTGGACCGCGGTGGTTGCATTATCGAAACAGATGTTGGTGCAATCGATGCAAGAATTTCTACACAGCTAAAAGAAATCGAAGATGCAATTCGCAATGCAGAACCTTTAAAATAATTTTAAATTGATTGACTTGCTATATATGTTAGATTAAATAGATTAATCTTATGACAAATTCCGGAAGTCTAACAAACTGGGAACCCCCCAAACATTTACCTTTTATATCTTGGCATTCGGTGGATATTGGATCAATAGATGGATTCTGGTGTGTTATCGAAATTCCCAAAGGCTCCAAATATAAATATGAATTGGACAAAAAAAGTGGACTAATTAAGGTAGATAGAGTATTACACTCTGCTGTTCACTATCCCGCAAATTATGGTTTTATTCCAAGAACCTTTTGTGATGATAACGATCCTTTGGACATCCTAGTCTATGGACAAGAAGCGGTGTTTCCGGGTATATTGATGAAGGCTAAACCCATTGGTGTTATGACCATGATCGATGATTTAGAAGAAGATGATAAAATCATTGCTGTTCATGCAGATGATCCAGAATACAATCATTACAATGACATATCAGAATTACCACCACACAAAATAAAAGAATTAGAACGCTTTTTTCTCGACTACAAAAAATTAGAAAAAAAAGAACGAATTGTAAAAATAGAAAGATTTTCTGGTCGATCCGAAGCAGAAAAAATTCTTCTAAAATCCATCGAACTCTATAAAAAAACATTTTTATAATTCTGTATAAATGGGTTGTCGTTAATTTTATTATGATTTAATTTTTTACTAAGATGAATTTTTATATCAAGGAGAATTTCAATGAAAAGAATTTTACAAGTTATACTTTCGATAACAGGGATTACACTACCTTTATTTGCAATAGATGTGGGACAGCCAGCTTTTAACTTTAAACTTAACGACGATTCCAATAAAACAATTCAGCTTTCTGATTACAAAGGAAAATGGGTAGTTCTTTATTTTTTCCCCAAAGCAGATACACCTGGTTGTACTACCCAAGGAAAAGAATATACAAAAATGTACGATAAATTTACATCTTCGAATGCAGTTGTTTTTGGAATCAGCACCGATGATGTAGAAGCGTTAAAAAAATTCAAAGAAAAATATGGATTTAAGCATACACTATTGTCTGATCCCAAAGGAGAAGTTGCGAAATCTTATAATGTTAGAGTGATGTTTGGCTTATGTTCCAGAGATACAATACTCATCAATCCAGATTCCAAAGTAGAAAAAATCTATCGAGGAGTTGATCCAGGAGCAGATCCCTACAAAGTATTAGATTATATTACTTCGAAAAAAATGTAATTTATGTAATTATAAGACAAACTTCATCGGAGCCATTAATGCTCCGGATATTTTTAATTTAAATCAATCTGAAGTCGTTTCGAAAAGTAAAAATTCATTTTTTTTATAAAATAAATTGACAAGTATCGTAAAGTATTAAAACAGAATTTATGAATTTAATGAAAGAAATTTTTTTGTTTTTGTTATTTTTATTTTCGATCCAATTATCTGCACAAAATCAAACAGAAATCCCCGAGCTAAAACGACCCGTCATGGATTTGGTGGGAATCCTTAAACCAGAGGAAGTCTCTATCATCGAAAACAAAATCCTCAACCTACAAAAAGAAAAGGGCAGTCAAATCGCTGTCCTTATCATCCCATCTACTGGCGACTTACCCATCGAAGATTATTCCATCCGTGTCGCAGAAAAATGGAAACTCGGTAGAAAAGGTGTCGACGATGGTGTCTTATTCCTTATTGCTTACAACGACAGAAAAATGCGCATCGAAGTCGGTTATGGTTTAGAAGGTGCTATCCCCGATGCAAAAGCGAAACAAATCTTAGATGATTTCGTCCGACCTCACTTTAAAAACAAAAACTTCTATAAAGGTATCGACACAGGTGTCGATCTTCTCATTAAACTAATCAAAAATGAACCATTGCCAGAGCCAGCAAAAAAAAACGATAAATCAAATTTATTAGACAAAAGCTTAGACATAATAACGAGTTTGATTGCTTATTTAATCATATGTTCTTTTCCATTATTGGTGCACTTGGGAATTCTTGCCACTTCTTATGAGCACTCAAAAATATATGGTACTATTATGACAATTCTATATATATTAACTCCCATCATTTTATTTTATTATTTTATACCATTTTCTCTTTTGTCTGCGATTATAACAACCTACGCAGCTCTTATACCCTTTGGAATTATCGATTATATGATCAATCCTCCACCTAAAAAGAAAGTAGAACCCAACGAAAACTCAAAACTTTCCAATTCTTCTAAAAGTTCGACAACTTCTAGAACATCAGGATGGTTATCTAGTAGTAATTGGTCATCGAGTAGTTTTGGTGGTTTTTCTGGTGGAGGTGGCTCTTTTGGTGGCGGAGGTTCATCCAGTAGTTGGTGAAGGTTTATTTCTTGTATATTCTTTAATTGCTTGTTCTAATGTATTCCAAGAAAGGGTTGCACACTTAACTCTAATAGGAAATTTTTTTACCCCTTTTAATGCTTCTAAATCTTCGTAAGGACTTGGCATAGAAACCTCTTCTTTACTCATAATCATGCTTTTAAATAGATCAATTAATGACTTTGCTTGTTCTAACGATTGATTTTCTATGAATGATGACATCATTTCTGTCGAAGCCATACAAATACTGCAACCTTGTCCTGTATATTTCGCTTGAATAATTTTGTCGTCTTTTACCAGTAAATGCAATTGTACTTCGTCGCCACAACTACGGTTTACTCCTTCCTCGTGGATGTTTGCTTCTGGTAATTCTCCATAATGCTTAGGATTCTGAGAATATTCAATAATGATTTCTTTATAAAGATCTTCGTTTAAAGACATAGAATTCTCTTACTTTTGAACTGTTATGTATCGTTTTTCTTTTAATTTAAATATTTCAATAACTTTTTCTATACCTTTGATTAATGCATCTACATCTTCGATTCCGTTGTAAAGATAAAAACTTGCACGTGCAGTTCCGGGTATACCGATCTTTTTCATCAACGGTTCGCAGCAGTGATGACCTGCGCGAATTGCTATTCCTTCTTGATCTAGAATGGTTCCAATATCGTGGGGATGAACACCTTCGACTAGAAAACTAATCACTCCTCCTCTCTTCGAAAAATCTTCTGTCCCAAACAACCTTACAAAAGGAATTTCTTTAAGTTTAGGAATTGCATATTGCAGTATTTCCACTTCGTGCTGATGGATATTTTCTATTCCAATACTTTTTAAATAATCTAATGCAACAGCATAAGCAACAACACCAGCTATATTAGGTGTTCCAGCTTCGAATTTATTCGGAAGTGGTGCAGGCTTATATCCATCTTTCCATACTGTAAGAATCATATCGCCACCACCCATAAAAGGATCCATCATTTCTAACAACTCTCTTTTTCCATATAAAACACCTACTCCTGTTGGACCAAGCATTTTATGAGCAGACATTGCATAAAAATCACAATCAATTTCTTGAACATCCACAGGAAGATGACAAGCTCCTTGTGCACCATCAACAACAAAAATAGCATTTACTTGTTTCGCATAGTAAGAAATCTTTTTTAAATCATGAATTGTTCCAATAGCATTGGACATATGTGCAACAGAAATGACCTTTGTTCTTTCTGTTAAAACATCAGGAATTTTTTCATAATCATATTGATAATCTTCGGTTAGAGGAATATGCTTAATCTTAACTCCTTTTTTTTGGGCTACAATCATCCATGGAACCAAGTTGGAATGATGTTCCATTTCCGAAACCAATATCTCGTCTCCTTCTTTTAGAAACTTTATCGCATAAGAATATGCAATAAGATTGATACTTTCTGTTGTATTTCGCGTAAAAATGATTTCTTCTGGTTCTCTCGCATTAATAAATTCTTTTACTTTTGTTCGCGTTAATTCATAAAGGTCTGTTGCTTCGTAGCTTAATCTGTATGCTCCTCTATGAATGTTGGCATTTCGACATCGATAAAAATCCGAAGATGCATCGATCACTTTCTGTGGTTTTTGCGAACTTGCCGCGGAATCTAAAAAGACAAGGGGTTTACCATTCATCTGGGTTTGCAAAATGGGAAAGTCTAATTTAATTTTTTTATAATCTAACATAGGATTTTCCTTAATCGATATTTATATAAACATCATTGCCTTGAATTTCGACTTCGTAAACTTCTAATGCTTCTGTTGCAGGAAGTTTTGTTGCTCTACCCGTTTCTAAATTAAACCTACCACCATGCCTTGGACAAATAATCTCTTTCGTAGATAGTTCAATTCTGGCCTGATCAAATGGTGCTCCATCGTGAGTACATTCATCCTGAAATGCAAGAACTCTATCGTGGATTTTTGTAATTCCTATCGGTCCATAAGGAGTAATCTTACTGATTACCTGCCCTTCTTGAACCTCGTTTACGTTGCACAACTTAATTTTTGGCATAGAATCTCCTACAATTTATTCGACAAATTTTCTATGTAAGCTTCTTTTTCTTCTTCTGATAGATGAGTTTCTTGGATTAAGTCGTAAATAAATCCCATCATTAAAAGTCTTTTTGCTTCTTTTTCTGTTAAACCTCTTGTTTGTAGGTAAAAAATTGCTTCTTCGTCTAAATCGCCTGCTGTCGCACCATGTTCACAACTTACATCTTCGGATCGTACAATCAGCCATGGCATAGATTCTGCTTTTGCTTTTTTGCTTAAAATCAAGTTATGGTTTAGCTGATGACTATTTACTCCTTTGATCTTATGGGGGGTTTCTAACTTTCCAATAAATACAGAATGTGCTCTATCTTTAACAATCGTTTTATAGAGTAAAGAACTCGTTTCGTAATTATTCCTATGCTGGACATCCATCTCCATGTTATGGAAGTGTCCTTTTTCGCCAAAGAAAAATCCAATACCGCGAAATTCAATATTTTCTTCGAGTAGTCGAGCTTGCAAAAAACCTTTTCCTGTGATTCCACCTGTATGGAAAATTGCTGTGTGTACGTATGAATCTTTATGCTGAATTACTCGAATTTTATGGAAATGAAATTCATAATCGGTATGATTTCTTACAGAAACAAATTTTACTCTACTATTTTTTTCTGCTAATATATAGACGGTACTATTCCATAATGCTTGTTCTTCGATTCCCTCAATTTGTTGGAGTATTTCGACTTCGCTTCCTTCTTTTGCGATTATTACAACAAAAGGAAAGAATCCATCGCCAGAAATCGCTTTATGGGTGATTTTGATTTGCTCTTTTGTATTCGATGGCACTTGGATTAAATGGATGTTTTGCAGTAAGGCAACATTCAACAAGGTAAAATAATCTACCTCGAAGTGATAGCTTTCTGCTTTCGAAGAATCAATGTTTAGCATTAAAAATTTTTCTATTATAGAAGGGTCTGTTATTGTATATTGAGATGTTATATTGGTTTGTAATTCTGAATCCACCAATTTTAAACTATTGAATGGTATTAGATTAAGGTTGATTTTTCTCCACGATTCGTGATAGCTTGGTGGTAAAGAAATTTTATTGAATCTTTCTAATGCTTGTATTTGTAAATTTTTAAAAGGATGATTTGTGTTTTCTATATAGTTTAAAAATCGATCTTTTTGGATGATGGTTTGCATAAATTTTTCCTTGGTTATTTTACCGTAGAAAGAATTTGTTCATAGCCTTTTTGTTCTAGTTCTAATGCCAATTCTTTTCCACCACTAAACTGAATGTTGCCATTCATAAAGATATGGACTTTATCAACCTCAATATAATTCAACAATCTTTGATAATGGGTGATTAATATCATGGAGCGTTGAGGACTTTTCATCTCTTGGATATTTTCTGCAATGATTCTTAACGCATCTATATCTAAACCAGAATCGATTTCGTCTAAGATTGCAAATTTCGGTTGTATTAGCCGCATTTGGACAATTTCGTGTCTTTTTTTCTCCCCACCAGAAAAGCCATCGTTTACATATCGAGCCAAGAAATCTTTCTTCATTTGTAGTTTATCGAAAGCAGAGTTGACTTTTTCGCGAAGCTCTCGAATAGGGACATCACCATAAAAGCTTTTGATTACATTTCTTAAAAAGTTCATTGTTGTAACACCGGGTATTTGTGTTGGATACTGCAACGATAAGAACATACCTTTTCTTGCTCGCTCATCTGTTGTTAGGTTTAATATGCTTTCACCTTCGAATTTTATATCACCTTTGGTTACTTTATATTTAGGATGTCCTAATAATGTATAAGATAAGGTGCTTTTCCCAGAGCCATTAGGTCCCATTATCGCGTGAATTTCTCCATAAGGGATTTGTAGGTTGATCCCTTTTATAATTTCTTTTCCTTCTACTTCTACGTGTAAATCAATCAATTCCAGTATATAGTTCATTTTTTTTTCTCCAATTTGCAAGTTTGTCCTTTAATTTCGTTTTTGTTGAGTTGTGGAGTTGTTCTTTTGATGGCTTTTCCATCTTCTAGTATCATGCGAATTAAACGACTAATTTCCACAGAATATTCTACATTAAGATCTCGAACGACTGCATCGCAAAAACCTGTCACAATGAGCAATTTTGCTTCGTCTTCGTCGATTCCTCTTGTTTGTAGGTAGAACAAAATATCTTCGTCAATTTTCGATACCGTTGCTTCGTAATTCAACTTTGCCGAATCCACATGAACCTCATTATAAGGATAAGCATGAGATTCAGAACGATCATCTAACATCAATCCATCACACTTGATATGACTATAAGAATTTTCTGCGGTTTTTTCGAATTTTACAAGTCCACGATAGCTATTGATTCCACCATCGAGAGATACTCCTTTTGCAAGGATGTTGGAACGTGTATTTCTTCCAATATGGATAATGCGCGCTCCTGTATCTTGAATTTGGTTGCTTCCCGCAAAAGCAAGCGATAAAACATCTCCAGTAGAATTATCTCCATAAAGAATGATCCCTGGGTATTTGATAGTTTGAGCACCGACATTTACATCATTCCAGGTAATGTGAGCACCTTCGTAACATATACCCCGTTTTACTGTCCAGTTGTACATATTTTTCTTCCAGTTTTGGATGGTGGTATAATGAATGCGCGCATTTTTATGTGCAATCAACTCTACCACAGCAGTATGAAAGTTTGTTTCGAAATCTTGAATGGATGTACACCCTTCACTATAAATGAGTTCGCTACCTTCATCTGCAATAAGCAATGTGCGTTCATACTGGCCAGAAGAAGCCGCAGTAACTTTAAAATAAGCTTGAAGTGGCATTGGTGTCTTTACGCCCTTAGGAACATAAGCAAAAGAACCTCCACTAAAAACAGCACTATTCAACGCAGCAAATTTATTATCTTCTGGAGGAACAATTGTACCCAAATATTTTCTTACTAAGTCGGGATATTCTCTGATTGCAGTATCGATGTCGCAAAATATAATACCTAATTCTTCTAATTCTTTTTTTACGTTCGCATAGACTGTTTCGGAATCGTTCATTGCTTCGAGACCAGCCAAATATTTTCTTTCGTGTTCTGGAATTCCTAACCTTTCGAAACTTTCTAATACTTCTGGATCTACCTCTTCCCACGACTTCTTTTTCTTTCTGTTAGAACCTACATAATGGACATAAGAATTCAAATCGATGTTAAAATGAGGAATAAAACCCCAATTTGGCATAGGTTTCGACAAAAAGATTTCTAACGCTTTTAGTCGAAATTCTGTAACCCATCCTGGTTCATTTTTAATGTGGGAAATGGACTCTACTACTTTTTTATTTAATCCTTTGGGAAATTTATCTGGTTCATAATATTTAGGCTCTAATTTTTCTATTTCTAATATGGATGTCATAAAACCACCTTTTTATACTAAACATTTATGTTGTATAACTTTAAAATTATACTCATTTTAGAATTATTCTAAATTAAGTTTCTCAAATAAAAAATAAATCATTATGGTTCAATTGGCAAGTAATTTTTAGTTAAAAGGAATAATTTCAAAAAAATATTACAGAGTACATAATTCTAAATTTTTGCTTGAAAATTTTTCAAGTATGGTGTATAATGCTAGTATGAAAACAAAAATCATTTTATTGGTCTTGCTCACAATTCCATTTGCTTTTTGTAAACAAGGGTCTTCTTCCAAAGAATTGGGAGGAGGCATGGCTTCTGTAAAAGATAATGTTTCTGAAAAAAATGTCGTTCAGATTGCTTCAGAATCCAAAGATCATTCTACCTTAGTAAAAGCGGTTCAAGCTGCTGGATTAGTAGATGCATTAGCAAATCCCGGTCCTTTTACTGTTTTTGCACCTACGAATGCAGCATTTGATCAAGTACCCAAAAGTGATCTGGAAAATCTATTAAAACCAGAAAATAAAAATCAATTAACCACTGTATTATACCACCATGTTTTTGTTGGAAACCTTCGTAAAGATGATTTGATTCAACGATTTGGAAATCAAGAAATGATCATGTTTGATGGTACGCCCGAAAAAATCGAAGTAAAAGGCAATGATATTTTTATAGGTGGAGCAAAAGTCTTAGCAGTCGTACCCGCTTCTAACGGTGTTGTATATGTAATTGATAAGGTTCTCTTACCTAAGCAAAAAAAGTAATTTTCTAAGTAGTATGCCCCGCAAAAGGGGCATATTTTTATCCACCATAAAACCAACCCGTCGTAAGCATGTAGAGGGGTTCTTGTTCGTTGTGTAAACCTACGTCTACAACTTCTCCAATCACCACTGCATGATCCCCTTCATCATAAATATGTTTAACGGTACACTCGAAAAAGGCTGGACAATCTTTTAGAACTACCCCATCATTTTTTGTTGTATAGAATTCGTATTGATTCAATGTTTGATTTTCTCTTTTGGTAGGTCCAAAAAATGCTTGAGCAATATTTTTTTGGTCTTTTCCCAAGATATTGATGGTAAAACGTTTTGTTTCTAAGAGCAATCGATAAGAATTAGAATCTTTTTTGACTCCTACCATTACAAGAGGTGGTTTAAAAGAGCACTGAGATAGCCAATTAATGGTTCCAGCTGCAATTTCTTCTCCTTTTTTCGTTGTTAAAATATATAAACCATAAGAAATCATTCGTAGTACTTTCTTTTTGATTTGTTCGTCCATAATACCAAAATAAATCGATGGTTTTTATGTGACAATAACAAACAGATCAAAATTTAAACCACAAAAAGTGCAAATAATATTTTGATTCCTTTTCGTCTTCGTTAAGAAGGGATGCATATTTGGGATAAAAATAAAGAGGCATTTGTTCTTTTTTGCTATAAACAGTTTTAGAAAAACCCAACAATCCGCCTAAAAAGCTTATTTCGAATTGATAGGGATTATTTTTGTAATAAAAGCCAGCTAAAAAAAGGTTAAAATCATCGTACTGTTTGTTCCATCGCACACTGAATAACCTTAAAAACATAGAAAAATATTTATCTTGATTTTCGTATTTTGCATATTCAACAATGGAATAAAGAGGGCCCCAGTTTTTTTCAAAAAAATCATCGGGGAAAGGCCAGAGAGATAAAATCCGCCAACCATAAGCATTTTCTTCGTCCCAATAGTTCATTACTGGCCAAAACTTCCAACTTCTTGTTGTTACCTGATCCTGTGGATAATATCGATAGTAATGAGACCAAAAGGGCAAAAAGAATTGATAATTGGATTGAATTAATGCAGATTCGGTTTTTAGGTTTCCGAGTAAAATCAAGTAAAAGTTCATTTCGTTATAATAAGGCAGTTCATTATTTCCAAACACATAGTGAGCATAAAAAGGAAAAATCACCCAACGTCGAATGTAAGGTTTTTCGGATTTACTGTACTGAAATAATATCCACAACAATCGAAAATCAAAGGATTGAGCCTTTTGATCCCTTCCCCAAGAAACCAACGAAATGGGATATAAAATACTATAAGCATACATTGATCCAGATTCGGATCGTTTTTGAGAATACAACGGAAAAAACATAAAAAAATGTCTTGGATCTTTTTTATCTAAATCATCTGAACCCCACTGAAAAAAAGGCCACAAGAATGTTTTATGTTCGTATTTATCTTGATGAACTTTGCTAGAATAAAAAGGAAAAATTCTTAAATCCCTTCTTTTGTATCCATCTCCTCCCCAAAGAATCAATGGCCAAAGAATAGAATGAGCTTGATAATTTTTATACTTCCAAGATACATAGAGTGGGAACAATACAAAACGAATTTCTTCCCACGATAACTTATCTTTGACCGTACCATAGAATGGAAAAAAACTAAAAAACTGTTCTTTTTCGTTATTGCCATAGCCCCAATAAAAGAAGGGGGTTAACATAATCTCCCCTTCGGATTTTTCTGTTCTGTTATATTTATCATCACCGTTAAAAAGATACAAAAATGTCCAAGTTCTCCAATAGTTTGTGCCATGATAATAATACAAAGGATACAAAAAAGTGTTAAAATAATATGCCTTTTCGAAGTTGTAATATCGAGAAAAAAATGGATGAAGATGAATTTCTTTTTGTTCTACGGAAATACTACTATCGTATAAAAATAAAAATTCGTAATATTGGATTGGACCTTCTGTTTGGACTCTATTAGGAAGACGTGCATCAACGGAAAAAATCAAAGCAAAATAAAAGATAAAGGAAACTAAAAACCTAAACATAAAAGAATAACAGAGAGGAAGAATACCTCTCTTGGATAAATCTATAAGGATGAATCTCTATTGTGGAATTTTGATTTTTTGACCTACTTTAAGTTTACCCCAATCCACACCGGGATTTGCATCCTGAATTTCTTTAGCTGGTTTATTAAATTGGCCAGAAATTTTAGCAAGCGAATCTCCTCTTTGAATTACATATTCTTTAAATTGAGGTTCGGGTTTTTGTTCAGGCTGTTTAGGTTGAGGTTGTTCTTTTTCTTGTGTTGGCTGTAATTGTGTTTGGCTTGGTTGAGTAGATTCTATTTTTGTTGGTTCTTTTGATTGTTCTTCTTTTTTGCCAGGTTTTACTAACACAATAATTCCAATCACAATTAAAATAACTACTAATACAGCTATAAGAATTTTATTTTTACCTGAATCTTCTTCTTGTGTAGACGGAATCGTTTCTGTTTGTATTTCTTTAGTAGGTTCTTCTGCTAATTCCTTTTTTTGTTCTTCTAATTTGGATTCTACTTCTGAACTTATTATTTCCTCTTTTTTAATTGCTGATTTTTTACTTGTCTTCTTAGCTGTTTTTTTTGCAGCTTTATTATCATTTGTTTTTTTTGATGTTTTTTTTGTTGCCATATAAACAATATTTTTTTCTGTCTATAAAATTCAATCACTTTTCAATTTTTTAGAATTAAATTATAAATAAATTATTTAATTTTTTTAATAATTACGACATTATTTTTTTGATTATACAAAATGCATTAATATAGAGATATTATTTTTAGTTATTCTTTGATAGAAGTTAACATCAATCTTTTTTTGAAATAAACAATTAAAATGTTGCTACTCTTAAAATTTTGAATTATTTGGTCTATTATGAACAAAAAATTTGTCCTTTTAATTCTTTTTATATTAACTTTAATTCTTACTTTATTTTTTATCGATCCCAACAAACAAACACAAACCATCTTAATAGTCGATGCAGATACCGTAGTTGCGAATCAAGCTAATTTTTATCATAAAGAACTTCGAGTAAGAGGATTTGTAAAACCAGGAAGTATTGTTAGAATGGGTAATAAAGCAGAATTTATTGTAGTGCATAATAATAAAGAACTTCCTGTTTATTTTAACGGAAAAACACAAATCCCCGATACCTTCGGCGATGCTGCACCAGTCCGAATTGATGGTACTTTAAACCCCAATGGTACATTTACTGCAACAAAAATCGAAGCAAAATGTGCATCCAAATACGAAGCTCCAAACATGAAAATAAATCATGATCAGCTACAATACAGAGACTATAATAAATTATAAAAAGGATACTCTATGCTAACATGGAACGAATTAGGTGTAATCACATTATTAGTATCAAGTATAATGGTGATATTTTCTTTATTTATTGGACTGGCTGGCATTTCGATTAAACTAAAATTTCAGTTAATTCGTATATTACTTTTAGAGCTTTTAGTAGACAAAAAAAAGGTTTTTAAATTTTATAAAATGATTGTAGGATTTTGGGAATTCTTATCGTTAAAGCTTTTGTCTTATCTTAAAATCAACAAAAACATTGCATTAAGATTATCCCAACAAGCGATTTTTGTAAATTTTTTCTTGGCTGCAATTGCATTGTTGATCTTACTAATTCAACTTTATACAAATGATTTGACGAGCAAATATGTCATTAATCATTCTTCGGATAGCTTATCTATCTTCTATCGTTTAACTGCTGCGTGGGCTGGTTCTAGTGGTTCGCTACTCTTCTGGTATTTTTTATTAACTTTATTTTCTGCTCTTGTACTCTATAAAGACAAACTTCATCTCTACAATCGGTTGCCTATTGCAATCATCGTATTGGGTTCCTTACAATTTCTTTTTATTTTTTTGATGCTTTTTTACGAAGATGCTCAACCCTTTTTAGAATATCATATTCCGATGAAGGCTGGTAGAGGTCTAAACCCATTGCTATTACATTGGGCGATGATCATCCATCCACCAATTCTCTACATTGGATACGTAAGCTTTGCCATTCCTTTTACTATCTATATAAGTGCAGTTATTTCGGGGAACATGAAAGATGATTTAATGCCCTTATTTCGACGATGGACACTTTTCTCTTGGTTTTTTTTAGGTTTTGGAATTTTATTAGGCAGTAAATGGGCTTACGAAGAATTAGGTTGGGGTGGATATTGGGCATGGGATCCCGTAGAGAATGCAAGTCTAATGCCTTTTATTTTATCAACCGCGTTCTTACATTCTTTGATTGTTCAACACCATAGAGGAATGCTAAAATATTGGAATCTATTATTAATAAGTCTTACTTATCATTTTTGTTTGTTGGGAACCTGGATTACGCGAAGCGGTGTAATAGAAGGACCACATTCTTTTGCGAAATCCGACATTGGTATTCCTATGATCATTTTTATTGGATTGAGCTTTTTGTATTTTGTTCGATTTTTATATTTTAAACGAAATGTTCTAAAACCAAAAGATCAATTGGAAGCAGTAACATCGAAAGAAGGAAGTATTTTACTCAATAATTTTATCATGCTTATTTCTGTGTTGATTGTTTTAATCGGTGTATTTTCTCCTTTGATTCCTTATAACTGCACCTTCGAAAATGGCTTTCAATGCTTTAAGACAGAATGGAAACCAACAACTTACAATAAAATCATGGTTCCTATTGGTATTTTGATTCTCTTTTTGATGGGTGCCTCGCCCTTATTGGCATGGCGAAAACCGATGGATATTGTTTTTGCAAAGACTTTAAAAAAACCCATCATTGCTGGTATATGGGGAGGAATCATTTATGCATTCGTCTATTTCTTTTATTTAAGGCCCTTTGTGAGATTAAACAATAGTCCATGGGGTTTTCAGATCATTGCAGATATTTTTTCTATTTTAACAGTTTCTTTGGGTATCTTTATCGTTGCTGGAATTATTCAAGAATATTATCGAGCCATTCATGCTCGAAAAGTTCGATTAGGAGAAACCACTACTCAAGCAATCATAAACCTAATTCGTAGAAACCAAAGACGATATGGTGGATATTTAGTGCATTTAGCTGTGGTATTTTTGTTCATCGGATATTCTGGGGGAGCATTCAAAACCGAATATCAAATCCAATTTCATTATTATTTAATGCCCACAGAAGCAGGATCTCCTTATGTTTATTATTATAGTGGCGACAAAGCATACATCCAAGGTTATACAATAGAAGCACGAGAATTATTCATCCGACCCTATTTTGAACCAAACGCAGATCCATCTAACCCAATTTATATGACAGTCTCCCAAGAAGCACATTATCGCATCAATCCAAAGGAATTTCTACCTGTTTTTACCATAAGCATGGGAAATCCTTATGACTTCGCCAATCAACCACCGAGCTTAGCAGAAAGATTACTAAAATTCTCTACGGGATTTATTCTAGATGGAAGAATGACCACAGAAAGACGATTTTATCCCCAAGTTTATCCGTATACAGGAGAGCTAATGCGAAACGAAATGGGATTTGGAGAAAGGTTAGTTACGAGTGAACCAGATATAAAATCTAGTTGGACGGAGGATTTATACATTCAAGTAGGTTCTGTTTTCGATCCCCTTCGAAATCGAACACCTGACATCGCTAGTATGTTTGAATATTATTACTATGAATTAAACAGAGACTCGAATGCTTATTCGATGTTGTTTCCCTCCAGTTTAGTGGTAGATTTACATATTTGGATTAATCCACTAGTAAAATTTATCTGGTTTGGAACAACCCTTTTTTTTCTTAGCGGATTGATTGTTCTATTTCCTATAATAGAATTAAAAAATAAAGAGTAAAATGATGGCATGGTTATACATAATTCTTTTGTTTTTTATCTTGCTTGCTCTAATCTATGTTCGATATAAAAACAAAGAATTCGATCCTTTTGGAAATCTTAGCATTTCTAAGAATGAAAAAAATTCCACCGAGGTAAAGAATGATTCTAATTAAAATTTTGATTCTTTTTTTATTAATTTTTGTGATATTTCTTCTTTTTTTACCTTTAGTTAGAAAAGAAGAATATCATTATAATACAGACGGATTAACAGCAGTAAAAGAATTTGAATTAGAAAAAAAATATTTAGAAAGACAAATGCAAGATTTGCTGTTAGATAAAGATAGTGGGAAAATCACAGAAGAAGAATGGGAAAACCTTATCCAACCAGTTAAAAACAAAATCCAAACATTAGACGAAAAAATCAAAACCCTTAAAGGAAAGTTATGAAAAGGCAAATACGATTATTTTTATTGTTTTTATTGCCCTTAGGATTATTTTCGCAAACGATGGTTCAAGTCTCTGTATGGAATGGTTCTACATCGACCTTCGCAAAACCAGAAAAACTAGAAGTTATTGAGCTATCAGAACAAGGAATGAATCCACTAAAAACCATCGAAGAACCCAAAGAACAATATCAAATCCTTCTAGAAAAAAAATCCCCCACATTGATTCGCGTTCATTATAAAAACGAAAGTTATGTAGAACTAATAAACTCCGAAGATTTGAAAAAAAATTTTATCTCCAAAAGAATCATCGTTTATGATACAACAGATAACTTATCGAATTTGATTGTGCATACTGGTATGCAAGTAACAAAATATAAAGAAAACTTAGAAATCAACATGATTTATGCAATTCAGAATAAATCCAGGCCACCCAAAACAATTCGCGCAGAACTATTACAATTTGCCTTACCAGAAAATGCAAAAATAATACAAGCTTCGCTATCCAACGAGAATTCCCCCATGCCCCTTCGTGTGAACCTAATAAAAAACCAGGATTATTATTCTATTGATAAAAACATTAAGCCAGGTAATTCCGAATTAATCATCCAAATAGAAATTCCCAATTATATCTTAAAGAAAAAAGTCGATCCAATTCTTTCTAGAATCAACAATGACTCGAAAATTGTTTCTGTTTTTATGTGGCGTCCACAAGATCTTAAACCTACTATTCAAGGTGGAGTAATAGAAGAAAAAAGTGTTCCAAACTTAGGGAGTGCAAATTTTGTTTATTACGAAGAACCCGAAATTCTTCTTGATTTTTCTAAGGGAAGCTTTTTGTATAAAAATCCTCTTAAAGCATATTCCAACCCAATTTTTGATACACGTACAAAAACAGTAATTGGTATAGCATTAGGTCTTTTTTTGATTTTTTTATTGATTCCCATTATACATACATCAGGAATTCGAATTACAAAAAATGCTTAGGTTGATTGAATATTCGCGCTATTACGGATATAAAAAAGTATTAGATAACATTGATTTCGAATTGCATCGGAATCAAATTGTATGTTTACTTGGACCTAACGGAGCAGGAAAAACTACTTTTCTAGAAGGAATTTTATCCCACAATAGACAAGGAAGAACAAAATTCTACTATCATTCCAAAGAAATCCAAACATTAAAAGATCATTATGATTTTTTAAAAAATGTATCGTATTTAGGACATGAACCAGGTATTTTTTTAGATTTAACTTTAATAGAAAATTTAGATTATCTATTAGAACTATACAAACCTGTAAAAGAAAATCTTTATACAAAAGAAGAAATACTAGATTTGATTTACCAAATCGGATTATACGAAAGAAGAAATGATCTTGTTCGAAACTATTCGCGTGGGATGAAGCAAAGAGCTGGTCTATTAAGAAGCATTATAACAAAACCAGAACTATTGTTGTTAGATGAACCAATTACTGGACTAGATATTCAAGGAAAAGAATTTCTCGTTCAATTTTTGGAATCTTTTAAAAAAAATGCATCATGTATTATTGTAACCCATGATGAGGAAATTTTTTCTTCTATTGCAGATCGATATGTTTATTTATTCCAAGGAAAAATTATCGCAGATGTTTGCAAAGAAAAATACAATCAAACCTCAAAAAGAAAAATCCAAGAATTGATACAACAATATAGTTTTGATAGATAAAATACAAATTTTCCACCCAAAGATAGTTTTTTTTTAAATCACATGAAAAAAAGTGAGAAGTAAGAAATGAGGAGGTAGATTCGGACGGTGCATATTAAATAATTTTTATCGTTTATCGAAAATTTTTTGTTATAAATTTTACAAAAAACACATATAATAAGTATGAAGGCTCAAAACTTTTTTACTTGCAAAAAAAATACAACTTCGATTAATATTACACCGTTTCACTATCAGTTTTTAATTCAATTAACAAAATCGCATTTTAATGGTAATCTTTCTTTGACGATTGATTATTTATTTAGAAAATATCTAGCTTATCTTTATAAAATTAGCCTCGCTCCCACGAAAAAAACACTAACAGCGACATATCAACCACGAACGAAAAATTACATAATACGAAAGATAAACATACAGCCAACCTACTGGGGAAAATTACACGAACTTCGTTTTTTCTTAGGATTATCGGTGAGCTATATTATACGCATCATGCTCGACTGGGAGATGCAAGAAGAGGAGATTCCGATTGTGCCATTATTTATTAAACCACAATTAACCTCTGATGATGAGCA
The DNA here is from genome assembly GCA_026418015.1 of Leptospiraceae bacterium. Taxonomy (GTDB): domain Bacteria; phylum Spirochaetota; class Leptospiria; order Leptospirales; family Leptonemataceae; genus SKYB61. The sequence goes on from JAOACE010000009.1 coordinate 211,140, forward strand.
TATCCATGCTTTAATCCAAATTGGAAATAATTATTCATCTTATAATAGAGTGAGTCATTTAAATTTACAAGTATATAGTGTGTTTTTGTGTCCTGCTTCGTGATTTTAATGTGAGTTTTTGTTCTTAATTTAATTTATTTTATATAATATTTTTATATATTAATTTTATCTTTTTTTTTCTATGTGGGATTAGTTTGTACTTTTGAAATAATTTTTTTCGAAAAATTAAGGTTAATATGCCGCGGTAGAATTAAAAGAATAGAAAAATTATTGCGGCTAAACGGTATTTTATATACTTTAAGCTAAATAATTCTATTATATTTAATTTTTTTTATTATTTTTTTTAAATATTATAATCCAACATCTGGATAATTACTCCACCTGCAACTGTACGGTTTTCATTATCTATTAATATAAAAGAACCGGTATATCGACTCATTGTATAAGGATCGTAAAAAATTTCTTCGGATAATTTAAGTTGGATTTTACCTATATCGTTTAACTCCAACTGCTGTGTAGGTTGTTCTGTATAGTTTTCTATATCTACCTTACTAAGAATAGATTTTACTATGGCTTTTACTTCTTTCGTTGTATGTCGTAAAAATAATTTTGTGTTTGGTTTTAAGGGTTCTTGAGACATCCAGCATATTTGGGCTTCGATTTCTTTACTTACATATGGTAAACGATTGCCTACTATCATATCTCCACGACTTATGTCAATTTGATCCTCAAGTAGTATTGTAACAGATGCGCCATTTTTTGCTTCCTCTAAATATTCAGGATATTTATAAATTTCTTTTACTTTTGTTTTCATCATAGAAGGAAGAACTAATACTTCTGAACCTTTTTTTACTTCTCCACACAAAATTCTTCCAGCATATCCTCGAAAATCATGATATTCATCTGTATTAGGGCGAATCACATATTGTATGGGGAAACGAAAATCATCTAAATTTAGATCTCTTTGAATCTCAATAGTTTCTAAAAACTCAAACAGTGTTTGCCCCTTATACCAAGGCATATTTTCTGATTTAAAAACGACATTGTCGCCATTTATTGCAGAAATGGGAATATACTCAACAACCTCAAAATCTAAATTCAAAGAACGAAAATCATTCATGATTTTATGATAAATCTCTTCGGAAAAACCCATCAAATCCATTTTATTGATAGCTAATACAACATATCTTATCCCCATAAAAAAAGCGATATAGGCATGTCGTTTGGTTTGTTCCGTTATACCTTTTCTTGCATCTATCAAGATAATGGCAACATCAGAATTCGATGCTGCGGTAACCATATTTCTTGTATATTGAACATGTCCTGGTGCATCTGCTATAATGTATTTACGATTTTTTGTTGTAAAATATTTATATGCAACATCAATCGTAATACCTTGCTCTCTTTCTGCTTTTAATCCATCAGTTAATAAAGCTAAATTAATAGAACCATCTTCGTTTTTGTTTTGTTCTAATATGGATTTTAAATCCGAAGCTAATGCATTAGAATCATACAATAAACGACCAATCAATGTGCTTTTTCCATCATCCACACTACCTGCTGTTAAAAATCTGATAATTTCCATCTTAAAAATATCCTCCTTTTTTTCGATCTTCCATAGCTGTTTCGGAACGCTTATCATCTAATCGCGCGCCCCTTTCTGTTGTATTTGATTCAATGATTTCTCTGATAATATCATCAATACTTGTAGCATTCGATTCGATTGCAGCTGTACATGTCATATCTCCCACAGTTCGAAAACGAACTCTTTTACGAACAATGGGTTCATCATCTAATTGAACAAATGGAGAGACTGGAAATAATAATCCTTTAACATAAACACAATCTCTTTCGTGTGCATAATAAATCGAAGGGATTTCTAAATTTTCCTTTTTGATATAATACCAAACATCTAATTCTGTCCAATTACTTATGGGAAATACGCGAATATTTTCTGAGGGAAAAATCTTTCCGTTGTAGAGATTCCATAGTTCAGGTCTTTGATTTCTTGGATCCCATTCCCCAAATTCATTCCTGTAAGAAAAGATTCTTTCTTTTGCTCTTGCTTTCTCTTCGTCTCTTCGCGCTCCACCAATACATGCATCAAACTGATATTTTTCGATTGTTTCTAACAAAGTAATACTCTGTAAGGCATTTCTAGATGCCCATTTACCCTTTTCTTCTTTTGCTGTTCCTCTTTTGATTGAATCTTCTACACTGCCTACGATCAATCGTTCTTTGATTTTCTTTATTAGATGATCGCGAAATTCAATTACTTCTGGAAAATTATGACCTGTATCAATATGAACTAATGGAAAAGGGAATTTTGCAGGACGAAATGCCTTTTCGCTCAAACGTACAAGGGTAATAGAATCCTTGCCACCAGAAAAAAGTAAAGCAGGTCTTTGGAACTGTCCTGCTACTTCTCTTAAAATATAAATTGCTTCGTCTTCCAATTCTTCTAAGTGAGAGCGATAAGAAATTCCTTTATGATGTTCAAAATAAAAAGTTCTTGTTGATTCTTTTTGAATAGTTTGATTTTCCATATACTACCTCTTTTGTTTTGGTTGAAGTGTCGATGCTAATGGTTGAATAATCCACATAAAATTAAACATTTCATTCACAAAATCTCCTAAGTACTTATCTTTTCCTAATTTTGTCCAATAGAAGAAAAGTTTATCGATAAATTCTTCGAATTCCGATAGTGTGATTGTATCGGTAATTTCTACTGCTAATCGATTTCCACTTCGAGAACCACCTAAATAGAGTGCATATACATCTTTACTTCTTCCCACTAATGCAAGCTCTGCTACATAGGGGTTCGCGCATCCATTAGGACAACCTGTCATCCTAAAAATAGGTGCTTTATCTTGGAGTTGGTATTTTTTAAGCTTTTGATTGATGATTCCTAAAACATAAGGGAGCACGCGTTCTGATTCTGTTATCGCAAGACCACAAGTAGGTAATGCTGGGCATGCAACCGCCTTATGATAAACCTTATCTTTGGGAAGATATTCATAACTATACAAGTTAAACAATCGTTCTATTTCTGGTTTTATTTCATCTGTGATGTTAAAAATGATGATATCCTGCTCAGGAGTTGTTTGAAAAGCAACAGGATAACTTTCTGCAATTTTTCTAAGAATTGTTTTGATTTTACCTTCAATTCTTCCAGCAATGATATGTACCCCTAAGGACCATGTACCATCATACGCTTTATGCCAACCCAAGTATTCCACATCCTGCCATGATGGTTCATCTTTAATAAAAAACTTAATTCCAGAATACTCTTCCACCATTTCGCGAAACCAGTTTAATCCTCTTTCTGCTATCAAATACTTTAAACGAGCATGCTTTCTGTCTTTTCGATTCCCATAATCTCGTTGAACTTTTACCACAGCTTCTGCAACAGGTAAAAGATCTTCTTTAGAAACCCAACCTAAATATTGAGCTAATGCAGGGAAAGTAGAATCATCGCGATGGGTTTTCCCCATTCCACCACCAGCATAAAAATAATAGCCAGAAATATCTCTTCCATGAAAATCTACCGCAATTCCTAAATCGTTGGTAAAGAAATAATTGGAATTGATACCTGCTTTTGTAACCCCAATCTTAAATTTTCTGGGTAAATATAAGCTTCCATAGATAGGTTCATTTTCTGTATTAAGAGGAACAGGTTCTTCGTCTAACCAAATTTCTGCATAAGCTTTACTCTTTGGATAGAAATGTTCTGCTACGATCTTTACTACTTCGTGAACTTTGTTAATCAACGGATCTTTTTTTATGTTTACTGGACCAGTTACACCGCGAACAATATCTCCACATGCACCAATGGTAGTTAAGTATACGCGATGAATTTCTTGAATTACATTTTTTACATCCTTTTTTAGAACACCATGGAACTGAAAAGACTGTCTTGTTGTAATTCTTAAGGTTTTATTCCCAAATTGTGTTGCAAGATTATCCATTGCAAGATATTGTTCTTTGGTTAAATTGCCCGCAGGTATTTTGCATCGAACCATTAATTGATGATATTTTTGCAATCCGTCTTTGGTTCGAACACGTTTATCCCTATCATCTTGTTGGTACATTCCATGAAATTTTATTACTTGAATTGTGTTTTCGTCAAAATAAGGAGTATCTTGATTCAATTCTTCTTTGATAGTTCCTCTTAGGAAATTCGAGAATGCCTTAATCATTTCGACTTTGGATAGATCTTCTAAAGAAATTTGGTTATTTTTTAAATAATAAGGATTGATTTCTTTTTGTTGTAGGTTTTCGTGTTTTTCTTTTGTTTTCATACAATCTCCTTTATTATATTTTTCATATATATTTAGTAGGAATTATGGCATAAAAAAAAAGGGCACATAGCCCAACGAAAAAATTATAAACCATAATATGCCCGATTTTTTTGAATATAAGATTTCCATTTTTCTGGAACTTCGTCTTCGGGGAAGATTGCTTGAACAGGACATGCAGGCTCACATGCTCCACAATCAATGCATTCTTCTGGGTTGATATAAAGTTGTTTGCCAGCCAAATTATTGGGATCATAACCTTTTTCTGGCCATTCTTCTTTCGTAGGATGAATGCAATCAACAGGGCATACATCAACACAAGCAGTATCACAAACACCAACACATGGCTCAGTTATAACAAATGGCATTTTAGTCCTCCTTTGTAGTAATCAAAAATAATTTTTTTCTTTTGTTGTATAGTTTTTTTTATTAATACCATAAAAATTTTGTTTTTATAAAAGACAACACTTTTTTCTATAATTCCTATATGATTTATAGATTTTATTTGACGTCAAGAGAAATCTATTTATATTGACAGTAATAATAGTTCAGGAGGCAAAAATGCTTATCCAAAATAAACCTTTATCGAAGGATGGTGTTGATAGTGTACCATCAAATTCTTTGCATTATAAAGAAGCACATTGGCGAAGTATTGTAAAAAGTATTTCTTGGAGAATTACTGGAACAATCGATACATTGATTTTATCTTGGATTATCACAGGTCAATTTAAGTTTGCAATATCGATTGCATCCGCAGAAGTAATCACAAAAATCATTCTTTTTTATTTGCACGAAAGGGTATGGGATAAAATCAAAATCGGCAAAAAGGTAATTTCACCACCAGACTATCAAATCTAATGGCTAGGAGAAGAGACATGCAAATTCAAACCACAAGCTTCCTAGAAAAAGAAAACAATCATCATAAAATAGACTTAAACCATATTATCAGCTTAAATCAAACCTATGCAAAAGAAAGGTTTGATATAATGAACAATTCTTTGAAAATACTCGACTATGTTTATAAAAAATATTCCTCGATAAAAATTGCCAGCAGTTTTGGTTTGGAGGATGTAGTTGTAATTGACTTAGCTTGTCAAGTTTGGAAAAAACCTACGGTCTTTTTTCTTGATACAGGTCGAATCCACGAAGAAACATATTATACATTAGAACAAATCAGAAAAAGATATAACATAAATTTAGAAATCTATTATCCCGATTCAAACGATGTAGAAAAATTATTAAGAGAAAAAGGCCCTTTTTCTTTCTATGAATCCATCGAAAATCGTAAAGAATGTTGTTATATTCGTAAAGTTAAGCCCTTACTTAGAGCTTTAAAAGAGGTTGATGGCTGGATTACTGGATTACGAAGAGGACAAGCAATTACAAGAAGCAATGTTTTTCCTTTTGAAATCGATATTGAGCACGGAAATATTTTAAAAATCAACCCTATCTTTAATTGGGGATTAGAAAATATCTGGACTTACATAAAAATTTATCGTATCCCATATAATCCTTTACACGATAAAGGATTTCCTAGTATTGGTTGTGTACCTTGTACAAGAGCAGTTCAACCTGGAGAAGATATTCGAGCAGGACGTTGGTGGTGGGAATCTCCAGAACACAAAGAATGCGGATTACATAAAAAATGAAGTTATACCCTCTTGTTGTAAAACTAGAAGATAAAATTTGTTCCTTGATTGGTGGAGGGAATCAAGTACATAAAAAAGTTTTAGATTTAATGGAATATTCCCCCAAAATTTTTATTTTTGCAGAAACTGTTTCTGATTCACTTCAAGATTTGATCAACAACAACAAAAAAATCATCTGGCAAAAAAATATTCAATACGAAATATTATTAAAATCCCATTTGGTTTTTATATCGGATGAACCACTCATCAAAAATGGACAAACCTCGCATACCATTTCTTTAAACGAGATCCATTCTGCTATCAAATTCTGCAAAAAATACGCCAAATTGGTTTGTTTTTTAGATCAACCTCATTATTGTGATTTTTATAATACCCACAGATACGAAAAAGGTCCTATATTGGTGAGTATTTCCACAACGGGAGCAGCTCCTGTAATCGGTAATTACATCAAAAAACAATTAGATCAAATCATTACGGATGATCTTCTTCTTCTAACAGAATTTTTATCCAAATATCGTTCCAAAATTGTTAGTCAAATCAGAGATTACGAAAAAAGAAAAGCCTTTTACGAACAAATCTTAAAGAATGATTTTATCAATCTATTAAAAAACAACGAGGAGGAAGCATTAGGTAAATTACTTCAATATATCATTGAATTTCGAGATTCTTAAGCCATCAATAGAGCAATTTTTGACAATTTACTAAATTAGATTTTACTCATAATATTCAATAAAACAATAATTAATCGGCATTTTTTTTGCTTAAAAATTTAACAGCAATAGAATTTTCAAATAAAGGAGGTGCCTTATGTGGTTATCCCGATGGGATGATTATTTATGGAATGATATAGCAGACATTATGAACACTCTTAATCAAGTTGTTCGTAATCGAAGTGAATATCCAGCTTTTAGAATGTACGAAAATGATGATGGTTATTTACTCATGGCAGAAGTACCTGGAATTAACCCAGAAGATATTCAAATCGAATTAAACGATAATGTTCTTACTATTAATGTAGAAAAAAAACCAGAAAAGAACGAAAACTTAACAGTATTAAGAAACGAAATTGAATATGGAAAATTCGTAAGAAGTTTTCAATTGCCCTTTAAAGTAAAAGAAGAAGAAATCGAAGCAGAATATAAATATGGTGTATTAAAAATCCTTCTACCAAAAGCAGAAGAAGAAAAACCCAAAAAAATTGCCATCAAATCCGCATAAAAAAGGAGGTGGCTATGAAGTGGAAATTATTACCAACCAAATGGAAAAAAAATGAAGAAGAAAAAGAAAAACAAATTGCTCATAGAGAAGAAAAATATCTAACACCAAGAGATTTTTTTGAAAGCTTTCAAAGAAGTATAGATGAACTTTTCGAAGATTTTGGTTATCCTGATTTCTTTTCCAAAGAAAGAACCTTCTATCCCAAAGTAGATGTAACAGAAAACGAAAAAGAAATTGTGATCAAAGCAGATATACCGGGCATTGACGAAAAAGATTTAGAAGTTTCCATCACCAAAGATGCAGTAATCTTACAAGGCGAAAAGAAATACGAACACGAAGAAAAACAAGGAAATTACTACAGAAAAGAAAGAAGCTTTGGAAGTTTTAGAAGAGTGATTCCTCTTCCTGTAGAAGTTGACGAAACAAAAGCAGAAGCGAATTATAAAAACGGTGTTGTCACAATTACACTTCCTAAATCTCAAGAAGCAACCAAAAACATCAAAAAAATTCCTATTAAAGTCGTGAAATAAAACCGCTCTTCTATCGAGCGGTTTTTGATTTTTTTATCGACCGATAAGAAGCATCAAATCTTTTAAAAACAACTGCAATGCTTTTGCCCGATGACTAATCTGATTTTTTTCTTCGAGAGTTAACTCTGCAAAACTTTTTTTTGTTTTTATATCTTCGAAAATAGGATCATATCCAAAACCATTTTTTCCCCTTGGTTGATACAAAATCTTTCCTTCTGCTATTCCTTGATAAAACCTTATGGGTGAATCGGGATCATATTTAAAAGCTAATACACAAACAAATCGAGCAGTTCTTAGATAATCTGCTACGTTTTTTATTTTTTCCAGTAAATAAAGATTTCTTTCGTTATCTGTAAAACCTTCTTTTCCATAGCGAGCACTGTATACGCCTGGTTCTTTGTTTAAAGCATCCACTTCTAAACCAGAATCATCCGCTATCGTAGGAATCTGAGCAATAGAAAAAAAAGCTTCTACTTTTAGTTTGGCATTTTCTTCGAAGGTCTTTCCTGTTTCTACAACATTTATCGAAATGCCCAGTTCCTCAGGTGTTCGAACTGGTATGGAATATGGCTCTAACAGTTGACGTAGTTCTATGATCTTATGAAGATTATTACTTGCAATCAAAATCCCTTTTTGTCTTAATTCAATAATATTCATAGTAATAGAATTAAATCCTACTAAGTTTTTGTAAACCAAAAAATCAGAGGAAAATTGATGATTCTTTGATAAACTATATAAACAAAATTTAAGATGAGTCAAAACATTGAACTTCAAAGAAATAAAGATAAATTTTTTTATAAATTATATATAATACATCTATTCGTTTGAACCAAAAGAATAGATGTTGATTAGTATTAAAAAAATAAAAATCTTCGATAGATTTTTTTCTAAGAAATTCACCCAAAAGGGCATTATCTATTATATGAGGCAAGATAATTATATAACACATCAATATCATCCAGTTTGTATTAATTTAGAGCCAATTCATTTTGAATTTTTAGCAGAAATTGCAATGACACAATTTGATGGCAACTACTCCAATACAATCTATTATCTTTTGAATCGATATCTAAATCAACTTTACGAAATAAGAATTACCCCCATAAAACGAACAGAAACAGCCAGTTATCAGCCAAAAACCCTAAGATATCGAAGAAAGGTGATCAAAATGAACCCCGTATTGTGGAGTAAACTTTTCGAGATGCGGCATTTTATCGGTTATTCTATCAGTGCACTGATTCGCATCCTTCTAGACTGGGAGATGCAGCAACAAGGATACGACATAATTCCTTTGATTCCCATGCCAAATATAAATTTAAATGATACAACTTCTGTTTCTGTTAGCACACCAGAAAGACATATTAATAATTATTATTATCTAAAACAAGGTTTCTATGATCCAAGAGAAATTTTTTGTATTTTTTTGGATGAATTTCATTGATAGTATCATAGATTTATAAAATTTATTTCTTATTTTATTCTATTTTGTCTTATTTTCTTTTTTTTTGCAAATCCACTATTATAAATATTTTATTTCTTTTTTTTGATTTCACAAAACATTAAAATAAATCATCGCAAAAAAGCTTATTCTTTTAAAAATTCCTCTTGCGAAATACCAAAGAAGCTTTCGAAAAATGCTTGAAGTTTTTGTAATACAGTTTCTTGTTTTTTTGCACGTTCTCCATCAGAAGAAAATCAAGACACAGGAGGAAGAATCTTCGGAAATTTTGTGCTTCGTGTTTCTATGTATCTCCTCTACTTTTTAAAATTTTACTTTTATTTTATTTTCAAACTCATTAAAACTATCAAACCAGTAATTTTTGTATTTTTCAGGAATAGAAGCAATGTTGTTCGTTTTTAAAAATAGTTTTGTTTGAACTTTATAATTGTTATAAAAAAAATCTTTATTTTCTTTATATCCATTTTCGAACATCCTTGAATATCCATCAATTTTCCTATAACCATCCGTATGTTCGGTTCCTTTAGGATCTATAAAAAGAATTGTATATTCATTCTCTTTTTTTAGCCAGAAAATAAAATCTGGTTTAAACTTATCAATTCTATTGGTCTTCGGATTATAATAAGGAATATAAACCTCGTCAATGGTTTCGTCAATCTTAGAGAAAAACCACCAGTCATACTGTTTAAAAAAATGATTTTCGTTTTGTAAATATCTTTCTAATTCGTTGATAAAATCTACTTCGCTTTTATGTTTTATAATATGTTGGATATAGTCCACTCTTTCGGAATCTGTTAATGCAACTGGTATGTAGTAATGGTTTAAAATCAATTTGATTTTGAGTTTTTCGTATGCATTATAAATTGTTTCTTCTTCTTTAACAAAATTCGATTCAATTTCTTTTATTTTACTTTTATACTCCTCTCTGCTGATTTTCCCTTGATCAAATTTTTCGTCCAATTCTTTTTCTATTGCTTTCTTAACTTTTTCTATTTTTTCTTTTAACGAATTTAACTTATCCTGTGTAATGTGGATTCTCTTAAAATGAATAATTTCTTCCTCGAGTTTTTTAAATGTCTCAAATTCTTTCGCTTTATTCGAAAAATGTTTAAATATATTTTTCAATAAAAATTCTGGATTATTGATTTCTATTTGCTCATTAGTTACAATAAAATAATCATTTTTATGTCCATTAAAAGCTTCTTTTATTTTATTTAATACTCTTACATCGCAGTCATATTTAATCAATGCTACTTTTTCTCCAATATAATTAAAATAATCTCTTACCATTTTGTAATCATCAGCATTGATTGGGAATTTTACAACATCACTTTCTTCTATAATGATTTTGTCTGAATCGCGATAAACTGGAATAAGTAAGTCTTTGTCTTTAACTTCAGGATTGATTTCGAACAAATCACCAAGACAAACTTCTGGCTTTTCTTGTTTTAATGTTTCTACTACTTCTCTTAGGTTATCAGCTTTTGTTCCGAAAACAAATAAACTTTCAAGCGGATCAATACGTTCTTTTATTTTTTCAAAAATATCTTTATGGATTTCAAGATTGTTATAAAGATAAACTGCTCTTCTTCTTTTATTAGAAAGTGGTTCAATTCTTACTCCGCGACCTATTGACTGCAAGACAAATTTTTTAGCATTATTTCCTTTTCCAATGTTGATAAACAAAATAATATTGGGACGATTGCTATCCCATCCTTCGTAGAAAGAACGCGAACCCATTAATATCGAAATATCTTGGTTATCATTGATGTTTTTAAAGATACTTTCGTTATCAAACTTTTCGTTTATTTCGTATCCTATTAGTTTATTTTTTATCCATTCTGTAATGTCTCCAATTTTCATTAATGCAAATGGCCTGTCGGAAGTTGCAAGTTTAAATATCAACTCTTGTTTATTAGAAGGAATTTTTAGGACTTCTATTTTACCTGGGGTTTTTGAATTAAAAACATAAAAAAGTACATCATTAAAAGTGATGGTTTCAATTATGTTTATGATGCTATGATCAATTTTTTCTTCCTCGAATTCATATTTTGCATTATCAGAAGAGAATTCATTTTTAAGTTCTTCTTTAGCTTTTTTTAATAAATTATTATCCCCCTTATTGGTTGCTATCTTTTCTATTTCTTTGAAAAATAATTCTAAATCCGAATCTTCGGTGTTTACAGAATTAACTAACGTTAAAAGCAATGGTCTGTGATACAATTTGCTATTAATAGATTTTAAACCTTCATATTGCTTGTTGATGGCTGTTTGTAAAATAAATATTTTCAAAAGTATTTTTTGTTTTTCTGTATCTATAACATTATCTCTGTTTTCTAATGCTTTAATGTTTTCCTTTGAAATATAAATATGTTTTCCGTATCCTGACTCAATAAAACGGGCAAGGTTAAAGTTGTAAACACAGGTTGCATAATCTCTCTCATCGGTAAAAGTGGCAGAAAAATTAAAGATAAAACCATTACGACTAAGAATAGAGTAAAATGTTTGTCTTTTGCTGTCTTCTCGGTCTCCTTTATGGGCTTCATCTAAAAGAATATACCAATTGCCATTGTTATCGTAGTTTTTGTAATTTACAATTTTATCTTTTTGCTCATCGGATATTAAATCGCTTCTATAGTAATAAACATCTATTGCATTTCTAAATTTTAAAGTCGAATTTTGCTTATATGAAGCATATTGTTTTAAATCAATTAAATTAATTGTGATATTATGGCCAGCATTGTTAAATTCGTCTACATGCTTTTTGAATTGTTCAATCAAATCTTCACGATAGGTTAAAAACAAAATATCTTTTTTAGGAATTTTATTATTTTGCACCAAATATCCAAGTAGTTCAATTAATTTTACAATAACAATTGTTTTGCCCGATCCAGTTGCCATCCAAAAACTCATGCGATTGATAAAACATTCAAAAGATATTTTATCATCATTAATTGGATAATCTTTATCGTATTCCAGCAGGTATTTTAAGGTTTTGCTTTCTTTCTTTATATTGTAGCTTAAATCTTCCATTAAACCATTGATTTGATAATGCTTGTAAAAATCAGATTTATTTTCTTTGTATTGTTCATAATAAAGATATAACGCTTTTAATGCATTTTCCAAAGCTTTTTGTTGATAGTCAAAAAGCGATTTTTCTTTTGAAAATTCTTTAAAATCTACTACTAGCCAATCAGCTGGTAGATTGTTTAAGTTAAAGTTTTCTACTATGTTTTGAAGGTATAGGTTCATAGTTTTGTCCTTTTTAAAATTTAAAATTCAAGTTTTTTAGCATTTGAAACAAATCGCAGTATTTTATATTAAATGCTTTACAAACATTTGGTATTGGAATTTTTCGTTTTATTTGGTAATTTTCTTTTTCAAATGTTACTATTACATACTTATCTATGTCTGTTAAAGCTAAAGATATTAACCAAGCATCAGCATTATTTTCCTTCATAAATTCTTCTATTGCATTCTTCGAATATTGATTTCTTTGACTATCGGCCCATTGCATAAGTATGGCATATTGTTGTAAAACTTTATCAGATGTTGTATCAATAAAACAATTCGAAAAATCTTTAGTAGCCCATTCTTTTAACTTATCATCTCCTTTCTTTAGTTCATTCAATACTTTATCAATACTTGCAATGATTTCTTTCTTACCTTGTTCAACTAAAAAATCCCAAAAACTATTTCCAAAATCAAAATTATAATAAGTTCTTAAAGCTGTTATAAAAATATTAGCATCAATCAAATATTGTAAACTCATAATATTCTACTCGTTAAATTAGAAAAGGTTTTAATATTTAGGTTTGTAACTAACAGTGCATCTCTAAAAGAGATAGTATTGCTTTCTATTGCAGATTTTAAAATTCTTAAAAATCTGGAACTTAACCGATTTTTTTCTGTATCATAAAAATTTCCACCTTTGCTTAAAGGTGTATTATATTCAGTTTTTTCAAAATTTTGTAGAAATTCAAAAAATGATTTTTTATCAATTAAATTTAAATCCAGCAACCTTCTGGCGATAACAATTTGACTTACTTTAAAGGTTTTAGCAAGTTCTTCGTAATCTTGCTTTTTCTGAAAAAGGTTTGTTAATTCTTTTTCTGGCACCAAAAATTCTGCTGTACATTTATCACAAAACTTTTCTATTTCATTATCGGCTGATTGAAAGTTCCGTAAATCAAAAGAAGCACTTTGTCCTATGAGTAAATGAACAACTTCGTGAATAAGTGTAAATATTTTTGCTGATAATGCATCATTATTGTTTATAAAGACAACTGGAGCAATTTCATCGTATAAAACAAAACCTCTAAATTCCTCCACATTCAATTTTCTATGAGTGTTATTTCCCACAATTCCATTTAATAAAACTATTATCCCTTTTTCCTCAGCTTTGCTAACAAGATATTTTAATGCATCTTTCCAGGTATTTTGTGAATTAGCCCAACCTTCATTAATATCAAATATTTTTTTTAACTCTTCTATAATAGCATTTAAATCGTAATTATTTTTATATTTTCCGCAAAACTCTATTTTAGTATTTCCCCATTCTAATAAAATTTCCTTTGACCATTCTTGAATTTTTTGAGCAAATTTTATGGTATCTAATAATTCTTCCGATGGTATAAAATCATTTTCCTTTATAGTTCGGTAGTGTGGTATTGGTAAATCATATTTTGGTAATTTCTCCAAAAAGAAATACCCAAATGGAACATTAAATCGTTTAGAAAGTTCTACTAATTGTTTATATGTAGGATAATCTTCGCCAGATATCCATTTATCAAGTTTAGAAAATTTATTTTTACAATTATAGTAAGCATTAGGCTTTAATTCTTTAAGTTCAAGTAAAATTTTTTTATTTATGTTTTTTACTTTCATCTCACTCCCACCAAATTAGCGGATTAATGAATTTATAGTCAAAATCTTTTTCTACCCTTTCATTCCGTTTTTCTCGGTATTTTAATGACAAATTCGTTTTCTGTATTTTCAAACCCAACATCTTCATTTAAGTGTTCTTTGACTAATTTAATTATTCTTCTTACACCACTTCCCAAATCGGTAACCATTTTCATTTTCAAAAGCATATTGTAGATGGTTGGATTTCTTAATACATGAGAGCCACCTACTTTTATGCTTTCAACTGTTACTGTATTAGGTAGTCTACCAGGGCTATGAATTTCCACTCTATTGGTAAAAATTAAAACTCGTATTGGAGCGTTGATTGTATAATCTCTATGAGCAATAGCATTTACAATGGCTTCTCTTAAAGCAGTGAGCGGAATTTCATATTCTGATTCTGGTTGAAAATCTTTTATTCTATGTTTATTGCGAAGGGATAATTTGAAAAAAATTTCAACGCTCTGAATTATATCAAAAATTTTTCCTGTTAGATTTTTAGTTTCTAAGGTTGTTTCTCCAATATCGTTCCCTTGAATGATTGCACAAATTATTCGGGACTGACCAATAAATTTTTGTGGTTCATAACCAAAAAATAATATTCCCGTAAGAGTGGGGATTAAACTCTCTTTTTCTATCAAATGAAAATTATTAAGATAATTTATAATTTCTTCCTCGTCATTTGTTTCAATTTCCAGGTAATTTTTGAGAAAAAATTTAAAAGCTGAAATATCCAAATCAATAAATTTAGCGTTATTTACAGGCAATTCATCATAAAATAAACTTCGTGTTGATTGGAATATTCTCAATAATTCTTCTCTTGTTGCTTGCGGACAACGATTTGATGCCCTTACGTAGTATTGTCCCGCCTTTGTTTTATATGGTCTTTGAGTTCCTTTCTCAACATTGACAATTACAACATTTTTTCCTTCAATACTTATTGATTCTTGTAGAATCATCACGGGTGGTTCGCAACGATAAAGTGCAATATCGTCCATCCTTAACATTACCTTGTCAATATCTGAAACACCCATGATTTTTGCTGAATCATCCACTCCAATCAATATCTTACCACCATCGGTATTGGCAAAGCATACAATAGTTTTTGAAAAGTCTTCGTTGTTTTCTTCCTCCAGCTTAAATTCAAGGTGATATCCTTCGCCTTTATTTAATATTTCTAAAAATTCCTTGCTATTCATAGATCATTCCCACCAAATTAGCGGCTTAATGAATTTATAATCTAAATATTTTTTATTTATTAACTTATTCCCATTTCTTTGAATTTATTTATTACAAATTGTTTGACTTTTTCGCAAATTTCAATCGCCTCTTTTGCTTCTTCTTAAAGAAGGAAAATAAAATTCTTCGGGATATCTTATTTCAACAGCATATCTTGTAAGTTTGTTAGCCATCATATCATAAAGGGAATTAAATTCTTTATTATCTTCAATACATAGTTCGATTAATAATGCAATATCATGAGTTTTTCCAAAAGGTTTATCAATAAATGAAAGATAAGCCTTTAAATATTTTTCTACACATTGTTGTGCATGAAAACATATAGCATCTGTTGCAGGATTTTCGGTTAAAATCTCATCTTTTGCAATTTTTAAATCATTTTCTGCTTTCAATATCCATTTTTCAATTTTCTCTTTTTTCATATTGAGATACCTTCCTTAAGAGCATAATAAGTAATTCTACCAACATCATCTTTGGATTCTTGTATTTCTTTTTCTGATTTTAAGATAATATCATTAGGTATTTTCAATTTAGCTAATTTTATTTTAATCTTATCAATTATATCCCATTTTTTTTGAAAGCTCAAATCTTTATCAATAACCACAAAAAAGTCCCAATCACTATCTTCGCGGTAAGTTCCTTTTGCTCTACTTCCAAAAAGATAAAATCCCTTTACTTCTACGTTATACTTTTTAAGCTCATCTATGGTGATTTGTTTTACGATTTCTGAAATGTTTTCCATATCTCACTCCCACCAAATTAGCGGCTTTATTAACCTATAATCCAAATCTTTTATATTGACAATACTACCATCTTCAAACTCCACTTCGTAATTCCCCTCTTGTAGAGGGGCAAGGGGAGTTATTCTCTTAATCCACTTACCTGTTAGGTTTGATAATGTTTCTGCAATGTCTATATTTTCGTACAATTTACTTAAATCTACTTTTACTTTATTGTTTTTATAATCGATTTCTAATGCGCGAAGCATTTTTTCGTCTTTCATAAACACATATTGTTCATAAACTGATTTATTGCCTACAATAAGCATATCGTGATTTTCGTAAACGGTATTCGCCAATGTTTCTTCGTATTGTTCCAATTCGTAGTATTTGAAAAAGCCGCCGCCTTGATAAATCCCCTCTCTTAGAGGGGATAGGGGTGTGTTATCCCCCTCTTGCAGAGGGGTGTCAGACGAAGTCTGACGGGGTGTTCTCAATTCTTTGCTTATTCCTGATTTATCATAGGCCAAAACCTTTTTCATTCTTGGCAAAACAACGGTGTAAAAATGCTCTCCCATTTCTACCCCAAGCCACTTTCTGCCGAGTTTATGGGCTACTGCTGTTGTTGTGCCGGAACCTAAAAAATAATCAAGAATCAAATCCCCTTGCCCTGAAGTAGAGTCAATAACTCGTTTTAAGAGTTGCTCTGAATTTTCAGTTCTAAATCCCCAACCAGAAGAATAACCGGGAATATCTATCCAAAGAGTATCAATCCCAATTTCTTCGGATGGCAAAACAAGATACTCCGGCATACCTTTCGTTTTTTTACCTCTTACATCAATATATTCTGCCTTTTCATTTATTCTAATTCTTCCCTCGGCATACATTAGATCTACTTTTTCCTGCCCAAATTTCCAATTATGATTCGGTCTAGGATAAAACAATCTTCCTTCCACGCTAATCGGGATTGAAGATTTACCCCCTGATTCTAGTGAATGCCAATATGCTTCTCTTTTTTGAGCTAACTTTTTGTATTGAGGATAAAATTTAAACTTTTCACTATTAGAAAACCAAAATAATTGATCAGTGCCTGATGAATACTGTTTTGACTCTTCTTTCATAAAACCCAACTTTGTAATTCTTTTTACCTGAAGTTCATTCCTAAAATTCTCCTTTCCAAAAATCTCATCCATCAAACATCTAACAATCCAATTGCCGTTATAATCACATCTTACAAAAATACTTCCTTTTTCATTTAGCCATTCTCTTGCTATTCTCAATCTATTTTCAAGAAGCGTTGCCCAGTTGGCATCTTTGTAGTTTGTGCGATATAAAAACTGGTCAGAAGAATCTAAATTAAACGGCGGATCAATATAAATTGTCTGCACTTTTTCCTTAAATTTCGGCAGGATTGTATTGAGTGCCTGATAGTTTTCGCTCTTTATAAGCCAGCCGTCCAGGGATTTGTCTAAATCATCAAATTGGCTTAATATCTCAAGTTCCAAATCTTTGAAATATTTTGTATCAATAGGTAAGTGTTTATACTTTTCTGAAAGCCTTTTACCCATCAAATCTTCTTCAAAAACATCACTAACCCTAAAGCTTTCATCTACAATACCAAGCTCCTGCCATTCTTTTATCTGTTCGTTTATATTTGGGTGATTGAATATTTTTTCCACCAAATTCCCCTCTTGTAGAAGGGTTAGGGGTGTGACATTCCCATCTCTTAGAGGGGTTAGGGGTGTTAATTCTGTCTCCAAAAACTTCATCACCCCTTCAATATTATTCAATACATCTTCAGCTCTTACATGATAGACTTTTAGTCCTAAACTTTTCAAATATTCATCACGCTCGGCATCATATTCCATCTTTTCGTTATGACTATCACCATCTATTTCCACAACAACTCCAAGTTCTTTGCAATAAAAATCCACAATGTAATTGCCTACTATTTTTTGCCTATCAAAATCTAATCCCAAAAATTGTTTGTTCCTTACTTGCTTCCAAAAAATAATTTCAGCCAAATTACCTGCTTTTCTTAATTCACGGGCTCTTTCTTTGAGATTTGGATTGAATGGTAATTCATACCATTTGGGAACACCCCCAGCCACTCTATCAGAAGAAGATAAAACTCCCCCAACCCCTCTATCAGAGGGGAGGTTTTGGTAGATTCTATCCAACGTAATCACATAATTAGAATTCTTCACAAACTTCGGCTTGTTCCAGATCTTCACCAATTCATCTTCAAATTGACTCACAAAATCTATTATCTTAAATGCAATATCCTTTAATATCTGTAATTGATTTACTCTATCGGCTGTCCATTCCTTCGCCCCATCCCAAAAATACTGATAACTCCACAACTTAAACTGTTCTTGTAAAAAACTTTTTGCATTCTTATTTATAAAAAAATCTACTTCGCTCTGTTTTTCAAATATGCGAAATGCTCTTTCTAATTGTTCTTCGTCAATCTTTATCTCTTTTTTCTTTAGCTCTTTGAGTATATCTTCAGTTTTTGTTACTCTCCCTTTTTCGGAATAATAAACATTAAAAACTATTGTCTTATCTTTTTGTATTTCTTTTAGTTCATAAATCAAACTGCGTTTTTCGTTGGCTTTCTTATTTTCTATCGTCGCTGCATCAAAATAAAACTTATATCCATCAAACTCAACTGGCATGCTTCTAAATATTCTATCTGTCTTTACATAATAGAGCATCTGCGTCTTCCAGAATAAAATGACGTCTTTGTCGTCCGTATAAACCTTTTCATAAACATTGTTATGAAATGGCGTAGAATTAAAATAAATAGAACCGCTTTCGGAAAAATATCTAATAAAAAAAGAATAGAGTTTATCGAATAGCTCTTCCCTAAAAGAAGGATATTGTTTTAATGCTTTATCAATATCATCTTTTAATATTTTTTCAATTTTGGAATAGTAATTTGACTTTATTTTCATTAGATTTACAAATCCGCCTTGTCCTTCGATTTTGGCGCCGATAAAAACATCTTGTAATGCGTTGTAAAATTTTTGTTCTTTGGTTCCGTTTTTTGCCATAGGGATATCCTCCAATCTAAATTTAAGTTTTTTTATGTAAATATTTTATAATTTTTTATATAAAATAATTTAATTTATTATAACACTTTTTTTACTTTAGGTACAATTTTTGATAAAATCATAAACTTATCTTTGATTTTACAAAAATTTTATTCAACAAAAGCAAAATCCATCATTTTTTTTCGAATTCCTGCTGTTTGTAAGATGAATCATTCAAAATAAAATCATTGATTCGTCTTTGTGCTAATTCTATGTATTCTTGGTTTGTTTCGTAGCCAATATAATGTCGATGGGTTTTTATTGCTGCAATGGCTGTTTGTCCACTTCCCATAAAGGGATCGAGTATCACTTCTTTTTCGAATGTGTAGAGTTGAATCAACCTATAAGGTAATTCCACAGGAAAAGGGGCTGGATGACCTACTTTTGTTGCAGGTTCCGCAGAAAATGTCCATACACTTTTGGTAAATTCGAGAAATTCTTCTTTGGAGATCGTGCTCTTTTTATTTTCGATACGATCTCTGGCAAAAGAGCTTTTAGAAAACACCAAGATATATTCATGAATATCTCTTAATATGGGGTTTTTTGCAGAAAGCCATGTTCCCCAAGCAGTGGAAGGACTTCCGCTAGATGCCTTATTCCAGATAATTTCGCCTCGCATCAGAAACCTTAAATCCAGCATATCTTCGATCAGGAATGCGTGCAAGGGAATATATGGCTTTCTTCCTAAGTTCGCGATATTAATACAAGCTCTTCCACCAGGTACAAGAACTCTTTTTACTTCGGTCAATACCCTTTTTAAGAATTCTCTGTATTCGTTTAATGTTAAGTTTTCGTCGTATTCTTTGCCTACATTGTAAGGTGGAGAGGTGACCATCAAATGTACGCTATTATCGGGTAATTCTTCCATTTTTTCGCTCGTTTTGCAAAAGATTTGATCTAAATATTGCGATGGAATGGTATTCTCTATATATTCGTAAGATTCTTCTTTGGGCAGTCCTTCGTATAACCTGCTTTTGTAGAAATTCGTAGAGTCGTGATTGATTCTGCCGTGAGAGCCAAAAGTACTTGTTTTAGTACCTTTTTTTCTTTGATGATTCATCTTAATCCTCCCTCTAATAGTCGACCCATCTTTTTTTAGGGTTGAATTTTATTTGTTTTTTCTAATCAATTGATGTATAAACTATCCCGTAGATTATCGCTCCATCTTTCTAGAACGATAATTTTTTAAAAGATTCGATTGCTTCGGGTAAGGTTCCAAAAATCTGGAATACGCGGTTTAATAAGGTAATTTGCATAACGCGAAGAACTTCGTTTTCTGTTATGACTAGACGAATATCTCCTCCCTTGCGTTTAACTCTTCTTTGCATTGCTATCAATGTTCCTAATGCGGATGAACTTACAAGCTTTACGTTGGTTAAATCTATGATGATTTTGAGGACGTTTTCTTCCAGTAAATTTTCTAATTCCTTTTCGAAGTTGGGGGTATCTGTATGTTGAATATTGCCTTTAACTTTTAATATGGTTATATTATCTTTTTTTTCTTTCGTTATTGACTCCATAAACTTTCCTCTTCAAAATCTTCTAAAAAAATACTCAATACGATTACTTCTTTTACTCCTGCATCTTTAAGTAATCGCGCTGCCTCATTTATGGTTGCACCAGTCGTTGTAGTATCTTCTATTAACAAGTATTTATTTATTGGATGGAATTCTATTGTCAATCCTAATGAAAACAACACATTAAAAAAACGTTCAGCTTGCTTTCCTTTACTTTGTTTATTCTTCTTGATTTTTCGAATATCTTTTCCATAAGGTATTTGTGTAATTTTATGAATTTCTTTCAGTAATTTTTCTAAGACATCATACGAACGGTACTTTTTGCCAAATTTAGAAGAACTAATATATCCCATTCGATCGGGTTGAATTGTTTTTACGATTTTTAAAACATCTTTTAGAAAAATTCGATAAACATTTGCATTGTTGCTATACTTCCAATCTAACAAAAGTGTTTTTGTAGAAGAATTATATTCATAGAGAGCAATTAGCTGATCAAAAAACAAATGTCTGCTATTACAAAACAAGCATGTATCATTTTTTAATTGATGACTACACTTCGGACATCGATTTTTTTGGTTTAGAATGAAATATTTTTTAAAATTCTTCCAGCATCTTAAACACAATGCTTCTTTACTTTCTCTACCGCAAGTAGTACAATATTGAGGAAACAAAAAATCTATCATATTAATTTATATATCATTTTTTTAAAAAATTATCTCATTTTTTTGTAAAAAATCAATCGAATTTAAAATCTTATTGTTATAATTGGTCAAAAATGAAAAAACTACTCTTTTTTTTGTTTGTATCATCGATATATCCACAAAAGATAGAATTTTTCCCAGAGATTCTACAAACCAACCCCAGAAATAATCACGGAATGATTTTTACCACAGAAAAGTTTTTTACACAAAAAAGGTATTTTGTTGTTCATCAAGGGAAAGAAGGATTTTATCTTAAACTAAAAAATCCTCTTCGTTTTAAGAATCAAATATTTTCTGTTTCGGGTAATTGCACCATAATAGAAGGTTCTTTTGCATTCTTTCTTGTCCTAAAAAATCAGCAGAACAAGACTATCAACGTTCCAACAGAATATAAATTTTTAACCGAAAACAACTTAAATCCTTACGAGATTTTGTTTAACGACAAAAGAATACTCAAATATTTGCAGCAATCCAATAAAACAAATACAATTCAAGATATTTTGAACATAGAATTGTTGGGGTTTTTGATTGTTCCCCATGCTTTTAGGACGGTTTTTTATTGTGAGGAATTTTCTATAAAAGCAAAATCCTTTCTTATCGATGTTCTATAATATGATTATGATTTTTGTTTTTATTATTAAGTATTATTAATAAAAAATATAATAATATTGACTAAATAGAATCATTTTTTTTTAGTGTTATTTATAAGAATAAAAATAATATCGGAGTGACATATGAGGAAGGATATAAAAATAAAACCATTGATCATCATGTTGGTATTCTTTCTGTCAGCAGGTTTTCTCCGTGGGCAAGAAAAAGACATCAACAAATTGTTCGAAGAAGAAATTCAAAAAGAAACAAAGCCCTCTACAACAGAAAGCAAGGATTTTACTGGGAGAACATCGCAGTTTCAATTTCAAAGCTTTAACAAAAATGTTTATCTGGATATATTGGGTGCAGTAGATATAGTGGGAGAATGGGATAAAAACACGCCTCATAATACCAGAAACGAGACTTACGTTCGTTCAACGGAATTAGGTTTATTCGGAGCTATCGATCATTTAGCAACAGGGACAATATACTTTGCAGCTCATAATGAAGATGGAGTATTAACCACAGAATTACACGAAGGATATTTTTTATTTCCCGCTACATTGATTCCGAGAACCAACATTCGATTAGGACAAATGTTTCCCGATGTGGGACGCTTGAATGTAATCCATCAACACGACTGGCCTTTTACTACTCCCCCTTTGGTACACAAGGAACTCTTGGGCGAAGAAGCTTTATTAGATACAGGAATTGAATTTCGTTATCTTTTTCCTTGGTCCTTTTGGCAAGAATTAAGCATAGGTATTTTTAGCGGAAAAGGTTTTGGACATTCACATGGTGGACACTCTCATGGCGGGCATTCGCATGGTTCAAGTGATATAAATCCATTTAGCGATCTCGACCAGTTATTAGAAGAAGTAATTCTACACGAAAATCAGCCTATACAAAATATCACTTTTGATAGCATCTTACATTATTTAGAAGAAACACAAAAGTGTAAAAATATTTTAAACCTATCTCCAACAGAAAAAATCGATTGCTTAGTAGAAAAATATGTTGAAGATCAAATGGATGCAATGGAAGCACAAAATGCCCAAAAAACCAAGCAAAATCCCCTAGTTACAGCACACCTTAAACATTTTATTCCTCTATCGGATTATTGGGGAACAGAATTTGGCTTTTCTTACCTAAGATGGCATCCCGAAATCTCTCCAAGAAAATGGAACAATCAATATGGGTTTGATTTTTACTTAAAATACAAAAGGGGAAAATTAAAATCCTTTGTATGGCAAACAGAGGTATGGTATAGAGAAACCAAAGAGCGTCCCACCAATCGATTAGCGTATTTTTTCGACGAAAATTCCAACTTAAAAACAACCCTCCAAGAATATAACTATCAATTCGATCCGCCGAAAAAAATCGAGGTGGTAGAAACCAAAGCTGGTTTTTATAGTTTTCTTAATTATCAACTTTCTGAACAATGGTTTATTGGCTATCGTTATGATTATCTAACAACACCAACATTCAAAAAAATCAATTATTTTACTCTAATACCAGAATACAAAAAAAATGGAATGGTGCAAGATAACATAATTTTAACTTATAACCCTTCAGAATTTTCTTATTTTCGTGGACAAGTAAGCACCACAGTAGATATAGAAAAAAATAAAAGAACATGGGAGTACTATTTACAAGCTGTGTTTATTTTAGGAGTTCATCCAGCACATAAATACTAAAAGGAGTTAATTATGAGATTTTATAAATATTTTTTAATTTTAATATTCATTATTACAAATGCATTATACAGCAAAACCAAGGTTGTTACAACACTAACAGTATTAGAATACATTACAAAAGAAATTGGACAAGATAAAGTAGAAGTAGAGGCATTACTATCAGGCGATTCGGACCCTCATTTTGCGGATGCTAGACCAGACTATATTCTAAAAGTAAACCAAGCAGATATGCTGGTATACATTGGATTAGATTTGGAAGTTGGATGGCTTCCCAAAGTGATAGAACAATCTAGAAACCCCAAAATCTACTTAGGACAGCCTGGTAATTGCGATGTAAGTAAAGGTGTTTATGTATTAGAAGTTCCAGAAAAAAGAGTCGATCGTTCTATGGGAGATATTCATATTTATGGGAACCCACATTATTGGTTAGATCCTATTAACGCGGTGATTATTGCAAGAAACATAAAAGATCATCTAATCCAGATTGATCCAGAAAATAAAACCTTCTACGAAAACAATTTTAAAAACTTTGCATCAAGAATAAAAAACTTAACCAATGATTTGTTAGCAAAATACAAAAACCTAAAAGATCTTAAAGTAGCTGTCCACCATCGCGAATTTATTTATTTAATTCAACGATTTGGTCTAAAAGAGGTGATTTCCCTCGAAGAAAAAATGGGTGTTCCACCAAATGCAAATTACTTAAAAAAGGTTGTAGATGTAGTAATAAAAGAAGGTGTAAAGATCATTCTTATCGCACCTTATAACAATCCAAAGTATGCTGAATTTGTAAAAAATCAAACCAATGCAAAAGTAGTGGTTGCTCCTACAAACTTAGATAAATCCATCAGAACTTACGAGGATTTGCTAAAAACAATTTTACAAAAAATAAGCGAACAAATTTAATGACTTCAAACAATGGTAGTAGAAAAACAAACCTTAGTAGAGCTGTCGGGGGTTTCCATTGGCTATAACAATCATCGATTGATAGAAAATATTAACTTAACCATCCAAAAAGGAGAGAAGATTTTATTACTTGGTTCTAATGGTAGCGGAAAAACTACTTTATTAAAAGTAATTGCAAAACTAAAAAAACCCATCGCAGGAAACATATCTTATAATTACAAAATCTTATCTTATGTCCCTCAGAGTAAAAAGATTCATCACTTTCCTATAAGTATGCAAAATGCCTTGCGACTCTATTATCCTTTATTCTATCCAAAGCAAAAACAAAACCAAGAAATCGAAGCTGTCCTAAAACAAATGAACTTGTGGGAAAAACGCAATCTATTATTGAGCGAATGTTCCGGAGGAGAATTACAAAGAGTCTACTTAGCAAGAGCATTACTAAGAAACCCAGAAATTCTACTCTTGGACGAACCGTTAAATGCTATCGATATAACAAGCAAACAAAATTTTTTATCGATACTCGAAGAAATGTATCAACATCTTAATTGCACCATTATAATGACCAGTCACGATCTAAGCGAAAAAATATTAAATTTTTTTAATAAAAAACTTTATATTGATCATCATACATTAAACATAATCGAAGGAAATTAAAATGATAGAAAACCTATATTTTTATCTACCACAAATCATTATAGGAACTATCGTTGGATTATTTACAGCGATTATTGGCATATTTGTAATTCTTAGAAAAACCATCTTTATGGGAGTGACATTATCCCAATCCATCACGGTTGCAATTATCATCACACTACTTTTGGATTTACACTTCGAAGGATTAGTGCATTTCTTAGCTATGATTCTATTTTTACCGATCTATCTTTTGCACAATAAAGTAATCAATAAAGATGCTTTACTTGCTTCTGGTTTTGTATTCTTTGCAGCATTAGGACAAATCTTAACCACCATAGGAGCAAACGTACAAAATCATATTGTTGCTGCTTATTTTGGGAATATCTTATTTCTATCCGAAAAAGAATGGTTGCATATCGTTATACCGATAATCTTGATTTCTATAATTTTATGGATTTTTTATCGATGGTTTTTAGCAATTTCTTTCGATCAAGAATATGCTTATATTGCGAACCTACCAGTAAACCTAATAGAAACGTTGTACTTTCTCGTTCTTTCTGCTACATTAAGTTTATCAATTTATTTTATGGGTTCTTTCTATTCGATTGCTCATTTAATCATACCGGGCATTATCGCGTTACAAATCTCCCGAAGTATGAAGTCCACCTTTATTATCGCTATCTTAATATCAGTTTTTTCTACTATTGTTGGATTTATCATTTCTTTAATGGAAATCAACATAGCAAATACAAAATTTAACCTACCTACATCGAGTACAATTATCCTTGTTCTAAGCTTGAATTTTGTTTTTCTATTGTTTAAAAAATTTACAAAATAAATCAATATATTTTTTCTGATTAAAGTGTTTTTCGTGTATAAAAGGCATGTTGATTCTTGTTCTTACATCATTGATTTTATCTTTGATGTCTATATCATGAATAATATTTATAAATTCATAATAATTTTTAAAACGATATTCTAGAAGAAGATTCCAATAAAGTAGTAGGATGGTTTTATAAGTATAAGAATAGACTCTGATGTGTAAGTTTGGGTTAATCAAGATTTTATCTTTAAGGTTCAAGATAAAGTTCTTTCGCGCTGGATGTAGATGCTTTATTAATTGATTCTTTTTATAAATATTTTTTACAATCCATAGCGAACCATCACTACATAAAAAATATTCAAAACCCTCGTAAGTATAAACGGGATTTTTGTTAGAACAAAAAAGAATCTCCTTTACAGACAAATTACCTGTATAAACATCGAAGGAATTTGTTCCGATTTTGTTTAAAAGTTTTATGATTTCTTTTTCGCTTTTATTTAATTGATTATAGCAATGAAGAATATCAATCGTCTCTCGAAAATGATGTTTGATCACATTAAAAATCATGTTTTAGAAAGAGTTTAGTTCTATCCATTTTTTAAACCTTAACTGAGGGTCGATATTTCGGTATTTTAGTTGATTTAAGTCTAGTGGATGAGGAAGAATGTTTTCTACCCAAGGCCAATGGATGGAAAAAGTAATGGGGTGAAAGGTAAAAGCAACAGGTAAATCTCTTAGCAATAATTCATTCATTCGAGTGATGATTGCTTTGCGTTTTTCTGGTCGAGTTTCGGTTAGTAATTGTTCGTATAGTTGATCAAATTCTTGGTTTTTGTAGCCTGCTTCGTTGTAGCCTGTCTCGATGTTTTTGCTATAAAACAACTGAAAAAAGTTTTGTGGATCGGGATAGTCTGCTCCCCATCCCCATCCTGCTAATTGAAATTCTCTTTTGTGTCGCTTTTCGAAAAATGTGGGGGCATCGTATAAATCTACTTTAAGTTGAATACCATATTTTGCTAACGATTCTGTGTAAAATTGATAAACCGCAGTACCTCCTGCACCAGCAACCGCCGTTAACCTTAATAAAATACTTTGTTTTGTTTTTGGATCGATCCCTTTGGGATAACCAGCCTTTTCTAATAACATTGGCACTTGCTCTTTACAATTTCTGATAGGGTATTTTTTTAAGAGAGGATCATCTTCTAAATATCCTTCCATTTCTGGGGGAATAAGTCCATTTGCGGGAATTGCGCGATTTCGAAAAAATCGATAAATCAATTCGTCTATGTCTAAGGCACAAGCAACTGCTCTTCTTAAAAAAACATTGTTCTTAACAAGAGGATCGTCCAAGTTAAAAACCCACCCATAAGTAACTGGCTCTTTCGCCATCGTTAAAACAATGCCCATCTTTTGGTATTTCTCCGAAAGAACTGTGCCATCCAACACCTGTTGCATTGTATCCTGGTTTAAACCAATTCTATCTAAGTATCCTTGTCGAAATAAAGTCCAAATGGTGGGACCAGAACGAATCACAGTAAAATAAACTTCATCAATACGCGGTAATGGCTCTTGAAAATATTCGCTAGATTCAAGATAATTCGGATTCTTTTTTAAGATCATTCGTTGATTTCTTTTCCATTCGTATAAATAAAATGCACCAGAACTTATAGGATGATGATCTAACAAAAAATCTTTCTCTTTACTTGCATAGATTAAACATTCTTTGGGAATCGGAGACGATGCAGTCATAGCAAAAAAATATTTAATTCGCGGATCGACTTTTTTAAGTAATACTTCTATACCATCTTCGCCCCATTTTTTTACACCTTCGATTTCTTTATCGTAAATATGAGGGTTGACTTTTTCGCTTTCTTGCTTTTCTAAATATTCAGAATATTCTAAAAAACCTAAAATATTATCTAAAAGAGGATAAGCAAAAGGATTGATTTTTCGGTTTGCCGTTCTCTTAATCGTCAAGATTAAATCTTCTACGAGAATTTTTCTTTTTTCGTTATTTAAACATTTCTCTGGGTAATAGTAAGACTCCCTTATCTTAAAGCGAAAGTAATATACATTTTGATTTTTATAAACTTTATAACCTGTTTCTGGTTCTCCGGTTGCTAACAATGGGATAATCGTTAAAGGTCTTTTTTTATAATCATACTGATAGGGGGTAGCTGTTATATTGGATAAAATCGTTATCGAAATAGAA
Organism: Leptospiraceae bacterium; assembly: GCA_026418015.1. GTDB lineage: Bacteria > Spirochaetota > Leptospiria > Leptospirales > Leptonemataceae > SKYB61. The sequence goes on from JAOACE010000009.1 coordinate 239,335, forward strand.
TCTGTTGCGCGTACAATGTCCAATGTTCTAGGCTCATCTGTTAATGCAGAAAACAAAACCTTTTTTTTTGGATCCACATCATTGTAAGGATTATTAAGAGGCTTTCTACAAAACAATAAAAAAAATAAAGATAAAATAAGAATGATGTTTTTCATTAATATTCGATTTTTAATTCTTTGATTCTTTTTTCAAGAGTATTTCTGTTAATTCCTAAAAATTTTGCTGCTTTTGTTTTTGTATATTTAAATTTTTTTAAAGCATATAAAATCAGTTTTTTTTCTACTTCGCCTATAACTGTTTCGTATACGCGACCATCGTACAAATCCAACGATTGTTCTGGTATAGAAGAAAATTCCACATCGCCAGAACTGATTAAATAAGGAACTTTTTCTACCGAAGATATTTTTTCTAAAACCTCTGGAAAATCTTTCACATCGAGATAACCTGTTTGGTTTAATACCACAGCTCTTTCGATTAAATTTTCTAATTCTCGAACATTGCCAGGCCAATCATAACTTTCTAATAATTTGATGGCTTCTGGTGTAATGCTATGAATATCTTTATCATTTTCTTTGGAATATCTTTCGATAAAATATTTCGCTAACAATAATATATCTTCTTTTCGTTCCCTTAAAGGAGGAATATCTAAACGAATTACATTAAGTCTATAATAAAGATCGAGCCTAAATCGTTTTTGTTGAATTAATTCTTCCAAATCTGCATTGGTTGCTGCGATGATTCGAATGTCTACTTTTTTAGGTTTTCCTCCAATAGGTTCAACTTCTTTTTCTTGTAGAACGCGAAGTAGTTTTGCTTGCAAAGGTAAGCTCATTTCTCCTATTTCGTCTAAAAAAATGGTTCCTCCATCCGCTATTTCGAACTTTCCTTTTTTGTCGGATGTAGCACCTGTAAAAGCCCCCTTTCTATAACCAAATAGTTCACTTTCTAATAAGGTTTCGGGAATAGCTGCACAGTTGATTTTAATAAAAGGCATATCTTTTCGCGGGCTATTATAATGAATGGCAGAAGCAATTAATTCCTTCCCTGTGCCCGATTCTCCTATCAATAAAACAGAGCTCTTGGATTCTGCGATAAGTTCAATTTGTTCGAATAATTGTAACATTCTCGGAGACTTTCCAATTAAATTGCCAAAACGATATTTTTTGGATAATTCTTGCCTTAATCGAATATTTTCTACGATAAATGGTTGTGTTTCTTCTTCTATAAGTTTTTGGATTGTAATAGCTTGCGAAATAAAAGTTGATAAAATTTGTAAAAATTCTATAATTTCGTTTGAATTGTTTTTATCCTGAATATAAGTAAAAATAGAAAATACTCCTACTACATCCATTCCACTTAATATAGGGCAACAATAATAACCTAAGTCTAAATCCTCTGTAACCAACTTCATCCGATTTAAAAAACCCGGTTCATTTTTCGCACTAGGAATAAACACAGGTTTTTTGTTTAAAAAAACACTTCCTGTTATACCTTCGCCAGGTTCATAGGTGATATTTTTAGAATCTTCGTTGTGGTATCCATAAATCGCGCGAATCTTTAACAGATGATCCTTTTTATCGTATAGAAACAATGTGCTACGGTATATACGAATGACTTTTTGAGTTAAAGTCATAATATCTTCGAAAACATCTTCTAGATTCGTAGATTTTGTTATAGTAGAAGAAATCTCTAACAGAACTTTATGAAATTTTTCGCGAATTTTTAGCAATTCATTATCTTGTATTTTGACAAAGATTGCAACAGACAGGTTTGCTACAATTTGTAATAAAATTGCATCCTCTTCTGTAAAGGCTGATTTTTTTTTAGAATCTAACGATAGAACCCCAATAAGTTTGTCGTTAAGAATCATTGGAACAGCAATTTCCGATACTAAGTCATCTCGAACACGTACATAATCTTGTTCTGTATAAGCATCATCAATAATGCGCGCTTTTTTGTGTTTTGCTACCCATCCTGTAATTCCCTCTCCTATTTTTAATCGCATACCAGCAGAATTTTTATCTAATCCAATGGCAACAATAGCACTCAAATATTCTTGATTATCTTCTAGAAGCATAATACTACCAGAATCAGCCTGCGTGATTATTATACATTCTTCTAAAAATCTTTCTAAAAGTAATTGAGAATTTTCTGTTTGGTTCATCAAAGAAGTTAAATTAGAAACAACATCTAAAATATTTTCGTATATTTTACTAGGCATACCTTTTATCGTATATATTTTGCTTTTAAAATAAGCAACCAATTTTTAATTTAAATACTTTTTTGCTTATATTTTAAGTAATCTGATGAAATGAAATTAAAGCAGCAATTTCACACTAGATTTGAATTTCTTTTAATTTGATTATTTTTGGTTCGATAACATAAACACAATAGGGATAATAAGGGTTCTTTCGATAAAAATCTTGATGATAATCCTCTGCGGGATAGAATTCTTTTATCGGTACAATCTCTGTAACAATCGGAGAAGAAAAATACTTCTGATGTTCTTGTTTGGATTGAAGGGCAATCTCCTTTTGCCTTTCGTCATGATACAAAATAATCGAACGATATTGAGTGCCAACATCTGCACCTTGTCGATTCAATGTAGTAGGATCGTGAATTTTCCAGAAAATTTTTAGAATATCTTTAAAAGAAATCAAATTGGGGTTGAACTCGATTTGAACTACTTCTGCATGGCCGGTTTCTCCCGTGCATACCTGTTTATAAGTAGGATTTTTTGTTTTACCGCCTGCATATCCACACACAACGTTCATTACCCCATTAATTCTTCTATAAATTGCGTCTAAACACCAAAAACAACCTCCGCCCAATGTTGCAAATTCTTTGTTAAATTCCATGCTTCTAATTTAATAGATATTTTTTTTTCGTCTATATAGTTAAGTTTATAGAATCAAATTATTTTAACGAAATTTTTTCTAATTATAAAAAAAAACTTGCCTAATTAAAACAAATTATTTTTATATACATATACCTTGTATATGTATTAATTTTGGAGGTTCAAGATGAAGTTATTAAATGCAGATACACAAAAAGAAGTTCAAAGCATACTACAAGAAATGAAAGATCCCGTAAAAATGATTTTATTCGTAAAAAACGAAGATTGTATCTATTGTAAAGAAACACAACAACTTTTAGAAGAAGTAAAAGAATTAAACGATAAAATTTCTTTAGAAGTATACAACATCGATTTTGCCAAAGAAAAAGCCGAATATTATAACATCGATAAAGCACCAGCTATCATTCTAGAAAATGGTAGTGATTTTGGTATTCGCTTTTATGGTATTCCTTCTGGTTATGAATTTGGCACACTTTTACAAGATCTGATTTATGTATCCAAAAAAGAAACAGAGTTAAGCCCATCTACAAAAGATTTTATAAAAAAGATCAATAAACCTTTACATATTCAAGTCTTTGTTACACCCACATGTCCTTATTGCCCACGGGCAGTACTGATGGCACATCAGATGGCATTAGAATCCGAATTTATCACAGCAGATATGATCGAAGCAACAGAATTTCCCGATTTGGCGAATAAATACCGCGTTTATGGTGTTCCCAAAATTGTAGTAAACGAAGTAGTACAAATCGAAGGTGCTGTTCCAGAATCTACTTTTATTAATAAAATTAAACCCTTACTTAATTGATATAATTTTATAGTGGTTGATAAAAAACTTATCGACCACTATATTTTTTTTAAATTCAAAACGAATCAGCTAAAACAAACTTCTTCTTGTTACTTGATTGCTTGGGCTCTTTCTTTTAGAATGTTTTTAATATTATTCCTGTCGTTAAGATAGATTTTTTTAATGTAAAACCAAATCAACCCACAAGGAATCCAAAAAGCAATGCCAAATAACATCGTAATTAGATAACTAATTTCTTTGGAATAATATTTTTCTAAGTAAGAGATCAACAAACCACCGATTAAAGGTCCAATCGCTCTTCCTATGTTATCCATAATGTTAAAAATCCCAAAAACGGTTCCTCGATCTTCTGGTAGGTTTACCTGAGAAATAATTGCTCTTACATTAGGACCAGCAAAAGAAACAAATTGAATAAAAAGCACTGCATAGATAAACATTCCCAAATAATGGATTGCGTTTAGTTGCGATGGGAAAGGATATAACAATAAACCAACGGATGCCGACATGCCAATCAAAACCCCCCAACCTGCTACATAAGTTCTTCCTCCTTCGCTTCTTTTTTCGAAATAATCTCCTAAAAATCCTCCTACAAAACTACCAAAAACTGCTGCAATACCAATAAACAATAACACAAAGGTAGCTGTATCTTTACTCATACCATATACATAGATAAAATAACTGATAAACCATGTGGTAATAATGCCCCAAGGGACAGTTCCAAAAAAACCTTGTAAAAAGATCCACTGATTGGTTTTTGTTAAGAAGGATTTTTCTAATACCTCTAAGTTAAACTTAAATTGAATATCGGTTTCTTTTAATACTTTTTCTAATTCTTTTTCTGCCTGACCTCTTTTAGGTTCTTTGGTGATTACATAAAATAAAGGTGTTAAGAATAGATTAGGAACAGCTGCAAGAATAAACGGTAATCGCCAATCTTTAATCAATCCAGCCATAATCATTCCCATTAGAGTACCAAAACCAAAGGCAGTTTCTATGTAAGAATAACCTTTACCACGCTCTTCGCCATAAAAAAAATCAGCAATTAAGGAATAACCAATAGGTATAATAGAACCAATACCAATTCCCGTTAACATTCTTAAAAAAAATAACTCCCAAAAATTCGAAACAAAAGCAGTTAGTAAACAAGGAATTTCTCCCACTAATACGCCAACTAATAGCAATAATTTTCTAGTCTTAAAATCCGAAAGCATTCCCCATACAACTGTCATAAATGCGCTAATAAAAACAAAAGCAGAAGTAACATAACCTAGTTCTTTTTCTGTGATGTTGAATTCTTGCATGATGATGGGAAAGTTTGGTGCTAGTAGATTTTGATCTGCTTGCAAAAATCCCGCAATCAAAACTAATAAAAAGATAGAAAAAGAATTTCTTATAGTAGTCATAATTCCCCCTTTTTTATTGATATTTTTATAAATTTATAATAAATGTAAAGATTTTTTTTTGAATTTATCGAATCTATTGCCAAAATTGATGTTTTAAGATGGATTTTGATCTTATTCAAAAATTTCTTTTTATTGTGGGATAAAAATTTGATTTTTTTTGTATAATATTCGCTAAAAACATTTTTAAATTGTTTCTTGACTAAAAGAATTGATGTAATTTATTATTCTTATGGCAGGTGTCATTAAAGTAGAAACTTTACAATTCTTCGAAGATCGTTTAGGGAAAGAAGAAGGCCGTAAAGTAGCAGAAGTATTAGAAAGAGCCTTCGAAGAAATGGAAAAAAAGGCAGAATCTCTTGCCCTACAAAAAAAACTCGAATTAAAAGACGAATTAACCAAAGAATTAGCAACAAAAGAAGATATTGCGCGATTAGAAGGAATGATTCAATCCGAAGTTGCACGAATAGAAGGAATGATCAAATCTGAATCTATCAAACTCGAAAGTATGATCAAATCCGAAGTTGCGCGAATTGAAACAAAAATGGAATCCGAATTTGCACGACTTGAAGCAAAAATGGAATCCGAAATTAAAAGATTGGAAGGAATGATTCAATCCGAAGTGACGCGATTAGAAGGAATGATCAAAACCGAAATTGTACGTCTTGAAGGAAAAATGGAAGCGGAGTTGTTAAAAATTAGTAAAGAAATTTTACGTATAGATAAAAAATTTACAATTCTGTTTATTCTAATATTTTTTGCAGTGATATTCATCAACCAAAATGCGATTGAATTTCTTCTAAAAGTTTTTAATGTGATAAAATAAGCGATAGTTTTAATACTACAAAACAAATCACATCCTAAAAAAACATTTGAAAATTTATAAAAAAAAATAAAATTGTTTAAGTTGTTATGGAAGATAAAAACGATAAAGTTGTTCGATTTAGTATTTCTCTACCGGATGAACTACTAAAAATCATGGATAATAATTTTATTCATAGAGGATATGCTTCGCGTTCTGAATTTATACGTGATCTGATCCGAGAAAAGATTGTCTCCGAAAAATGGGCGGATTCGAACGAACAAGTATTTGGTGTAATTTCAATCATTTATAATCATCACCTATCCGATTTATCCGAAAAGATGATCCATATCCAGCATAACAATCTTGTCAATGTTTTATGCAACCTTCACATGCATGTAAACCAAGAAGATTGTTTAGAAGTGATTGTACTAAAAGGATCTGCAAAAGAAATTCAAAAAATCAATTTGGAAATATCAGGAATTAAAGGCATAAAGTTTTCCGAATTGACAAAGATTGCTCTACCAGAAAAATAAAAGTATTCTATGATAAGCTGGACAACCATTTTTCTATTGTTGGGTATTTTTCTCTTTGTAGGGTTGATCATTCTTTATTTTTCCGTAGATACTTCCTCCCCTCAACAGAAAAACAAAAACACAATAAAAAATCCACAACCACAAAAACTAACCAAGCAAGAAACCAAAGAAATCTTGGAAAATACCAAAGAAATCGTAAAAGAAAATCCACAATTATCCGCAGAAGCCATCAGAAAATGGCTAAACCAAGACAAAAATTAATTCTTGTATTTTTCTTGCTGGATGTATTCTTCGAGTATGGCTATATCTTCGATAACTACAAAGCATTCTTGAACCGATGAGCCTTTTTTTAACAAGATTTTTGTACCTGTCTGTGTAGGATATTGAAACGTAATGCGTAAATCCCCTTTGTTTGCTCTGTTGACTTTTCGGATTACACCAGGAATAATTGCTTTGACAGGAAGCTCTTGTGACATTTTATTCAAAAACTTATCAAATCCTTCTAAAATGTGATGTTCTTTTTTGATTTTATTATTTCTATATTTCATAGAACAAATTCTTTTACTAAAATAAAATCGACAAATCCAATTTTATAAAATAGGAGTATGAAATGGAATTAGTCTCATCAATACAAAAATATTATGGAGAAGAAATTCAAAACGTATCGGATCTAAAAACATTAGCATGCTGTACCGTAGATAGTTATCCCAAGCACGTAAAAGATGTATTGCTCCTTATAGAAGAAGAAATAAAAAACAAATATTATGGTTGTGGTTCTCCTATTCCCGATGCATTAGATGGTTTAAAAGTATTGGATATTGGTTGTGGTACTGGTAGAGATGTTTACATACTTTCTAAATTAGTGGGCGAAAATGGTTTCGTTTACGGCATCGATATGACAAAACAACAAATCGAGATTGCAGAAAGATATGTTGATGTTCAAACCAAGCGATTTGGATACAAAAAACCTAATGTAATGTTTATCCACGATTTAATCGAAAATATCGACGAATACTTCGAAGAAAATTCGTTAGATCTAATTATCTCGAATTGTGTGTTTAACCTGATTTTCGACAAAGAAATGGTATTAAGTAAAATTTATAAAATTCTTAAAAATGGTGGTGAGTTTTATTTTTCTGATAATTATGCTGATCGTCGAATACCAGAACATTTAAAAGATCATCCCATTTTATACAATGAATGCATGAGTGGTGCACTCTACAAAAAAGATTTTATTCGCTTAGCAAGAAAGGTTGGCTTTATGGAACCAAGAGTGATGTCCGAAAATAAAATCAACATCAACAACCCAGAACTAGAAGCTCTTTTAGAAAACATTCAGTTTTATTCTATTACTTACCGATTGTGGAAAATCGAAGGATTAGAAGATGCTTGCGAAGATTATGGACATGTTGCCATCTACAAAGGAGGAATTAAAGAATCCCCTTATAAGTTTATTTTGGATCAAACCCATGTTTTCGAAAAAGGAAAACCAGAACGTGTATGCGGAAATACTGCACTGATGCTTTCTAAAACGCGATTCAAAGATTATTTCGAAATCATCGGAGATTTTTCCACCCACTATGGTGAATTTAGTAGCTGTGGAACAACTGTTTCTAATAATGCAAGTACAACAAGTTCAAACTCTTGTGGATGTTCGGTTTAAAAAAGAGTTGAAAAATAACTTCGATAAGTTTTAATTCATTATGATGCTATCGACAAAAAATAAAAAAGAAATCGAAGCTCTCTATGACAAAGATTTTTTTTTGTGGATTACGACCCACATTGATTTACTCAAACAAAAAAAGTGGGACTTAATCGATATAGAACACCTTATTGAGGAATTAGACAGCATGGGAAAATCCGAAATCTGTTCCCTTGCAAGCTTATTCGGAATTCTTTTTGCTCATCTTTATAAATGGGATCATTTCCCCAAAAGTCGCTCTAAAAGCTGGATCAACTCCATCGAATATTCCCAAGAAGAAATAAATCGTCTGTTAAACAAACAACCAAGCCTTAAATCAAAGCTAAACGAAGCAATTGAAGATGGTTGGAGTTATGCAAAAAAAATCCTCATCGACGACACAAACATCGATTATCGACTTCTGCCCAAAGAATGTCCTTACAGCTTCGAAGAAGCAATCAATAGAAAAATAGAGTAAACACTACATTTGGTACTTCGATTTTTGAGTAATAAAAAACTTGTAGAAAAGACGATAAATAAAATATATTGCTTTATTTTTTGAGGATAAAACTTATATAAAAGTATTTAATTTATAATAGCTATTTTAAAGTTTATATTTTTACTTCTTTTTGTGTTTAATAATAATAAAATATATCTCTTAGGTAGGTTTTAATCTTATGGAACAGAAAACCTTATTTGAAGAAACAGAAAAAAAACTTCTTACAATAAAAGAAGCAAGTATCTGGGCATCTAATTATTTAAACAGTAAAATTACTGTTTCTAATATATCTTATTTAATTCAGTATGGAAAAATAAAAAAATATGGAAATGGTAGAGAAGTACTAGTCGATATAGATGAATTAAAACATTATTATGATTCTTTTTCTATAGAGAAAAAATGGCAAAGTAAATTAGGAAAAGATATTAATTGGCATCTTTCTTTTTCTGAATACAAAGAAGCAGAAAGAACAAAACATGTTCACAGATTGCATCCTTATAAAGGTAAATTTATACCCCAATTAGTAGAATATTTCCTTGATTCCCATACAGATGAATTTAAAAAAGAAGTTTATTTTCGTAAAGGTGATATAATATTAGATCCTTTTTGTGGAAGTGGAACAACATTAGTTCAAGCAAACGAACTTGGAATTCATGCCATCGGAATCGATGTTTCTTTTTTTAATACATTAATTTCTAATGTAAAAGTGGAAAAGCATAATATAACTTTAATAGAAGATACAATTCGCAAATTGAACCTGAAATTAAAAGAATTTCAAAATAATAAGAATAACATTCCTTTTGAAGAACATTTGTTAATAGAACTAACAAAATTTAATAATAGATATTTCCCCACACCTGAATACAAAAAAAAAGTTTCAGATGGATTAATTAACGAAAATGTATATGCAAAAGAAAAAGAAAAAGAATTTCTAACTATATATAATGAATTAATTCAAAAGTATCAAATTAAAATAACACAAGATAAAAACAAAACCTTTTTAGATAAATGGTTTTTAGATCCCGTAAGAAAAGAAATCGATTTCTTAACTGAAGAAATAAATAAAATAGACAATATTGATGCAAAAAATGTTTTAACTCTTATTTTAAGCAGGACTGCTCGCTCTTGTAGAGCAACAACACATGCAGATCTAGCAACTTTAAAAGAACCCGTTTCAACTACCTATTATTGTAAAAAACATAGAAAAATTTGCAAACCTATATTTTCTATAACAAAATGGTGGGAATATTACTCTATAGATACAATAAATCGACTAAAAGAATTTGATCAATTAAGGACAGATACAATCCAATTGTGTCTAACTGGTGATAGTAGAACAATGAACATTTACAAAGAAGTTAAAAAGAAAAATCCAATATTTGCAGAAATGTTATTAACACAAAAGATACAAGGAATATTTTCTAGTCCACCATATATCGGACTTATTGATTATCATGAACAACATGCTTATGCTTATGATATATTTGGCTTCGAAAGAAAGGACGAATTAGAAATAGGCCCCCAATTTAAAAAGCAAAGCAAAGAGCAAAAAGAAGCTTATATCAAAGATATAGCACAAGTCCTCATAAATTGCAAAAAATATCTGAATGATAATTATGATGTATTTTTGGTTGCTAATGATAAGTTTAATCTTTACCCAAAAATAGCAGAATTAGCTGGAATGAAAATTATTAAAGAATATAAACGTCCTGTTCTATGTCGAGTAGAAAAAGACAGAGAAAAACCTTATTCAGAATCAATATTTCATTTAAAAGCGAGATGATGAATGGTCCTAACAGAGGAACAAATCAAAAAAATTGAAAATACAATAAAACAGTGTATAAGAAACAAATTTTTAATATATAAACCAGAAACAAATCATATGCCATTTCATTATCGCTTGCTTGGTCGAGATAGGATGGCATTATTTTCTTTTATTCAATCTTTAAACACTACATTTGGTACTTCGATTTTTGAGCCAGTAGCAGAAACCCTTGCAAGTTTAAGATTTCCTTTCGCAAAAAAAACAATTTATAGTAGGAAATACAATTAGCGAACAAGCACAGATAGAAATCCAACACATAATGAATGAACTAATCACAGGAAGAAAAAATCCCCATAAAATCGAAGAAATCGAAAAAATCAGAAAAGTTGCAACTTCTGGCAAAATGAACCTTCTAAAAACTGTTAAAGTAGACCTATGCGTAATAAATAATGACGGTGTTGTTTACTTATTTGACTTAAAAACAGTTAAGCCTAACATAAGCAATTTTAAAGATTTTAAAAGAACCCTATTAGAATGGATTGCAATCTATTTATCAAAACATCCAGAGGCAAAAATTCATTCGTATATTGCTATTCCTTATAATCCTTATGAGCCAAAACCTTACGAACGATGGACAATAAAAGGAATGTTAGATATTGAACAAGAATTAAAAGTTGCAGAAGAATTCTGGGATTTTTTAGGAGGAAAAGGTGCTTACTATGAATTACTAAATTGTTTCGAAAGAGTTGGCATAGAACTAAGCTCAGAAATTGATGAATACTTTTCAAAATTTAAATAATTCATAATAATTAAATAGCATTAAATTATTAATAAAATTTGATAAAAAATATATTAAATAAAAGAGAATTTTTAGCAAAATAAATCAGAAAAAAACAAAAATTATATTGATTAACATAATTTTTGCTTTACAAATATTTTTTCTATGTTATGATATTTGCAACATTTTTAAAAATTTCTTTATATAGGGAGTAGCATTGAATCATGATAAAATCATCAAAAAAGTATCGATGTCCACTTTGTGGTTCTTTACTTGATCAAAGTCGATATTACGAAATTGTAGGTATATGGGAGGCACGTCAAAAATTAGAAAAAACTCTTCAAGATCAGTTAAAAAAACTACAGGAAGAAAAACAGAAACTAATACGCGAGAAAAGGGATATCAAGAATCAGATGAAGAAACAGATAGAAAAAGCACAAAAAGAAGCTTTTGAAAAAGGAATCCAAAAAGAAAAAGCGCGGGCGGATCTTCTTTCAAAAATGATTGAGGCTAAAACTAAGGATATTCAAAAACTAAACAATAAAATTAAGGAATTACAAGAACAACTTAAAAAAGGCACAACTCCACAAATTGAAGGCTTAAATTTAGAAGAAGAATTAGTCAAAGAACTCAAAAAAGAATTTCCAGAAGATATAATTGAACATCACGGAAAAACCGGAGATATCCTGCATCGTATTTATTTTAAAAATAATAATATAGGTTTAATCTTGTACGAATGTAAAAAAACAACAAAATTTAGCTCTGATTTTATCGATCAAACCAAAAAAGCAATGGCACAAAGAAAAGCTAGTTATGGAGTTCTTGTTACTACTGCCTTTAAAGAAGGAACTGCTGGATTCTGGGTGGAAAAAGATATTCTTGTTGTTCACCCTTATGGAGCAATATATATTGCAAGAGTTCTACGAAAATCAATCATAGAAATTCATTCTTTAAAACTCAATCGCACTGAAATAGAAAAACGCTCAAAAGAATTAATGGAATATATTAAAAGTGATGATTTTAAAAACAGTGTAGAGGATAGTATTTATCGGACAAGAATTTTATATGATATGTTAAAAAAAGAAATCAAAAACCATCAAAAAATTTGGCAAGATAGATATTTAAATTATAAGTTTATACACGATAATATAACCAAACTTGAACTTATAACATCAAATATTTTGAAAGGTTTTACACAAAAAGAAGCAATCGAACATCTGAAATTAAAACAACTACCCCCTCTCGAAGATTGAATTTTCGAACATTATCCCATCATCTCGCAGCAAAAAATAAACTCGCTAAAAACCATCGCATGATGTTATATTTTATTTATAATATTCCCATATTTTTTTTAGGGCGTGGGATGCTCGTTCGGGAAGATAAATATTTACTTTACTACTAAAAATTGTTTTTGTGGGGTTGATTTCTATTGTGGGAATCTTTCTATAAATGGCATGGAAAATGGGTTCGTAAATATAAGGGAAAACGCCGGATGTGCCAATCACTAAGTATAAATCAAAACCTTTGAACAATTCTTTTTGTAATAGGGTTATTTTATCTATGGACAATAGTTCTCCAAAAAGCACGACATCTGGTTTTAAGATGTGATTGCATTGGGGACAATAGGGAGGTAAAGAGATATTCTTATAGGTTTTTAGTTCTTCTCTATATCCGCAGTGATTACAAACTAAGTGTTTTAGGTTTCCGTGAATTTCGATGACATTTTTCGATCCAGCATCAATGTGGAAGCCATCAACATTCTGGGTTAATATCCAAAAACGGTGTTTTTCTTTTTCTATTTCCGCAAGAATTTTATGAGCATCGTTGTAAGTTTTATCTTCGCTTGCTACCACCAATTGTTGAATATATTTCCAAACTAATATAGGATTTTTGTAAAACATTTCTATACTTAATGCATCTTCGATTGCTAATCCATCTTCGGTGTTTTGGTTTTCGTAAATTCCCCCTACGCCTCTATAAGTTGGTAAACCAGAATCCGCAGAAATCCCCGCTCCTGTAATCACCAAAATAGAATGGGACTTTTTGATTAAATCTGCTACTTTTTGGTAGGTATTACTGAGTATTTTTGAATCCATGATTGAATTTCCAATTATTTGTTTTTTTTAACATTGCAATCCAAAATTAATTCTTAACAAAAAATTAAATACAAAATTTTTATATTGATGTAATATAATTTTCATAATCGCACGCATAATTTCTAAAAAAAGGAGAAATTTATGCACAACACAATAGTAAAAGAAAGACAATTAGAAGTGCGGTTAGCGGAAGATCAATACGAAATTGAGCAAACCCTCGCATTACGATACGAAGTGTTCAACAAAGAATTGGGGGAAGGATTACCAGAATCCCACGATACCAAAAAGGATCGAGACGAATACGATTTATATTGCGATCATCTGATTGTGATTGATCATGCCAATAACGATAAAATTGTTGGAACATACAGAATTTTAAGACGTTCTATTGCGAAACAATACATTGGTTTTTATTCCGAAACAGAATTTAACTTAACAAAAATTTACAAATTAAACGACGAAGTAGCAGAAATTGGTCGTAGTTGTGTCCATCAAGATTATCGTGATGGTTCTGTGATTACTCTTCTTTGGTCTGGACTTGCTTGGTACATAAAAAATTATCAAGTTCGTTATCTAATGGGTTGTGGTTCCTTTCATACTTCGGATCCGATAGCAATTTCGAAAGCTTATGCATATTTTAGAGAAAAAAACTATCTCGTAGGGGATGATTTACGCGTTGAGCCCTTAGCACATAAACGATTAGCAGGATTTGATCCAAATTTTCAGATTGATGATTTAAGAGAAGGGATGAAAGTAATTCCTCCATTGATTGTTGGTTATATAAAATTTGGATCATTAATTGGTGGCGAACCTGCTTATGATGAGATTTTTGGTACTACGGATTTTTTTATCTTTTTTGATGTAACTAAAATCACCAATCGTTATGGAGAAAAATTTTTGAACAAATAATAAAAAACTATGAAGGCAAAAAATTCCTATTATAATGTTTTGAATTTTTTTATTGCAAGTTTTTATATAATCATTTTTAGTTGGGTATATTTTTATGTTCCTCTATCGCTAAAAGACAGCCAATGGATTTATTTTATCCCTCTTGCAGGTTTACTTACTTATCCATTGTGGATATTGATTCACGAAGCAATTCACCAAACCTTATTCTCCAACAAAAAATGGAACGATCTGATGGGGAAAATTCTTTGCCTTTATTTTGGTGCACCTTTTCGAATTGTGCAAGCAGGTCATCTTTTACACCACGGTTATAACAGAACAAAAGAAGACATCAACGATGTTTATAATCCCAAAGAACAAAACAAATTTGTCGCGGCAATCAAATATTATTACTGGTTGATTCTTGGTCTTTATGTAGCAGAATTTTTTAGCAATTTTATCTGGATTTTGCCACAAAAAGCATTTTATCGTTTAAAAGAATATTTTAAATCCCGCTCTTCGATAAAATTCAACTTGATTTCGTTTTTGATCTTAAAAATCAACGAAGTGCGAATAGAAGGATTCATAAACACAATCTTCTATGCATTTATTTTTTATCTCTATGGCGAAAAGTTTTATGTATTCGTTTTGTTCTTACTCGTTCGTGGATTTATTATTTCGTTGATGGACAATGTATTTCATTATGGTACACCTGTTAATCTACTGATTTCTGGGTATAACTTAAAAATACCCAGAATTTTTCAGTATATTTTGATGAACGGAAACTTTCATGGATTACACCACGAAAAGCCTAAAATTCCTTGGTACAATTTAGAAAAAGAATTTATAAAATTAAATAAACAATTCGATGGTCCTCTCCTCCCCCAAATATTTCGACAATTCAAAGGACCAAAACCAGTAGATACTTTATAGCCCTTATTGGGCTATCATTTTCTCTTGAACAATTTTTGTTTACAATAACAAAAATTCAAAAAAGTTTACTCTATCTTTTTTATGCATTGTATAAAAAAAAAATTTATTTTGATTCTGTTATTTTTGTTCGTAGCTGATTCTATTTATAGTGAACCAAAAATCGAAATCAACCCTGCAAGAAGCCTTCTACAAAACCAACAAAAAACTCTCCCCACCATTCCAACAGAAAGAAATTATAAAATTCTTATAGAAAACATCGATTCTTCTACGTTTGTTCAAGCAGAAAATCAATCTCAAGGGGTAATACGTTTTATCGGAAGAATTAAAGTCAACCTAAAAAATGGGGTACTTTTTGCAGACGAAGTCATTATAGATACAAACCGAAAAGAATTGTTTGCTTATGGTAATATTGAATATTACGAAAAAAATGCCTACATTACCGTAGAAAAGGTGATTTATGATTATGAACATGGTTATGGTATTTTTTACAACGGAAATGGTTATAAAGACCCTGTCTATTTTACTGGCATAGATGTAAGAGGATTAGGCGAAAATCGTTTTGAATTAAGTGACGCCTATTTTACTTCCTGTTCTGCAAAAAAACCCCACTATCATTTTTTTGCAAAAAAGGTCTTTTTGTTCGATAACAACGAAATCTTAGCAGTTGGTGCTTGGTATTATGTAGGTGGGATTCCTTTAATTCCTTTGCCTTTTTATTATTCAAACCCATGGGGCACGGGAATCATTACTCAATTTGGATATAGCAATATCATGGGCTATTATCTACAAAATACTTATCAGTTTAGTGTGCCAGAATTATATTTAAATTCTTTTTTGCCCATTGCTTATCGATTTAAGTTGGATTATTACCAAAAAACCGGACTATTCTTTGGAACAGAGATGTATCGATTTACTCCACAAATCAGCTATGTATTCGATTTAGGATATGCAGAATTCAAAAGATACGAAATACTCTTGGATAATCGCGAAAAAGATTTATTAAGAGTGACCAACAAAATTCTTCAAAACGATGGCACATACAAAGAAGAAAAATATAAATGGACTAAAATCTTTACTTTGTTTTCTTACAATAATTTTGATCAACAAAAAAACCGAAACCAAAAACTTACTATAAAAATTTTAAATTATTCTCATCGGCTTTTTGAATACGAATTTGGGAGTAGGTTTATTCCCGACTCTACTATACCAGCACTTTATAAAACCACAGAACCAAGTCGAGGAATCATTCAAAACCAAAACGAATATGTTTTATATTATAACGACAGAGTTGACGATTTAACGATTAACTTTCAGGCTTCGCGATTAAAAATCTGGAAAGAAAAAACCAAATTCGCGGACTCGAAATACATTCCCATTCAAGATATTGTTCCCAATTTAGATATAAGCAAAAATATTTTTTTAGGTTATGGACTTTCTTTACCCTTCTATTGGAACAACCAAATTCATTATGATTCCAACAAAGTTTATTCTGAGGGAAAACCTTATAATACGATTCAAACAGGACGATTCCAAACAGATTTAAAAACATTTATTTCTTTTTATCCATTTTTTAGTTTTTCTCCCAATGTTGGTTATGGTGCTCAAAAAGTCACTCCTTACAACGAAAATATGACGAGCGATAACTACAACACTTTGGTGATTTATTCCAAAAAACAATCTTATGAATACTGGTTTAGTAAATATCAACTAATTTTAGGTCCCAATGAATTCAACTTAGAATTAAACCATACCAGAAAAGATACTTTTCGCGAAGAGTTGCTCGACACAAGTTTGGTAAATATAAGTGGGTTTACCAATAGACAAAAAATCAACGAAACACAAGTTAAATTCAACCTCTTTCCTGTATCTTTTTTTAACTTATCCGCAGAAAGTTTTTATGATCATAGAAAATACGAATACAAACGGCCTTATTTAGAGCGATGGAGTTATCCGATTGTGAGGACAGAATTCTACCTAAATTTTTTGAATTTATTCGAAGAATCAAGATATCATATTTTAAGTAGAAAGCGAATTCATATAGCAGAAATCAAAATTACCAACGATTATGTTTATGATCATCTGAATACAAGAGATCATTCGAACCTATTAGGCATTGTCTTTACTATGTCGAATTTTGATTTATGGTTCTTTAAACGACTTCGCTATTTAGAATTGGGTTATTATTGGTATCATGTTTACTATCAGCCTGAGTTAGATCATATGCGATATTTGGCAAAATTAGACTTACAAATAACGAAAAATATCTATTTCGAGATGGAAATTGAATCGCGACTAACACAACCAGAACGATATGTTAAAAAAGATGATCAGTGCCAGATTGTAAGTGGTACGATTAAATGCATTCCTAAAGAATGGATACCTGAATACCAGAAAAGTACAACGTTTTTTCAGGATGTGGTGGATTCTACGGGAATCAATGGGATAGAAAAAAAACAGAATTCTGCTTTTAATGTGGGATACTTTCAAGGTACTTTGATTTTTGATCTGCATGATTGGGAACTGCGATTAGGATATGAATTATTACAAAAGAGCATGTTTGGTGGGCTAAATACAGTCAATATCGTCAACTATTACGATAATAGAATCTTTTTTAGCTTTAACTTTGTTAAATTTGATGTGGGAGGACTTTCTCGAAAACCCAGTAGGTTTATTATCCATCGAGAGAAGGTGAATCCATACGAAATTGCGAAAACCCAGTATTATGTTCGATAATAGGATTGAACCATAAAAAATAATCTATAAAATTTATTTTATTTTTTTTAATATTCTGTGGACAAAAATTTGACACGTATAAGAACAATAAATAATATATTTTTATGCAACAAGATTTTGACCGACACTATATAGAAGAATCTTTTCCTGTAAAAGATGTAAGTAAAGCTTCTGCCAGAGGAAAAAACATACTGCATGAGCATATTTCTACGCTATATATCTGCTGAGCAAAGCGTCCATTGGCATCTTCGCGTGCAACGAATTATTTAACACTCATTCCTGCTCCCAAAGATATTGAGGAATGAGCAAAACAACGCGATTTTATCGTAAGTTTTTCGAAGTGGGAAAATTCTCTTAATGAGTATTTGATTGAGAAAGTTCAAAAAGAAATTCGAAAAGCTTTTGGTGGTAAAGCTCCCAAAGTTTTGGATCCTTTTGGTGGAGGTGGTTCCATTCCTCTCGAAGCATTGCGATTGGGCTGTGAAGTTTATAGCAATAATTATAACCCTGTTGCTGTTTTGATCCAAAAGTGTATGTTGGAATATCTTCAAAAATTTGACAAAATTTCAAAAAATCTTTAGAAATGAAAGAAAAAGGGCTTTTATACGAGCATTCTTCGAAAAGCGAAAATGGTTTAATACAAGACGTAGAAAAATGGGGCAATTGGGTCTTAGAAGAAGCAAAAAAAAATCGAAGAGTTTTATTCTCTCGAAAAAGATGATTCTATTCCTGTTGGCTACCTTTGGGCAAGGACGATAAACTGCCAAAGTCTTTCTTGCGGTGCAGAAATTCCTTTGATGCGTCAGTATTGGATTGCAAAAAAATACAAAAAAAAGATATCGCTTTATCCTTATGGAAAAAATCAAAAAATTGACTTCGCAATTATCGAACAACGATCCAAATAATGGCATCTCGTTTATCCCGAAGGAGAGGTGAATGTTTCGGATCAGCTTGATCCCGAAGATGACACTGTTTCGCGTTTTGTGGTAAAGTCTCCAGTTTGTGGAACGGTCATTGATGATAAAACCACGAGAAAGTTATTTAGCGGCGGTAAATAGGTTAGCTGATAAAAATTCTTCATTATGTAGGTTTGATTCCACAAACAGAAGTTTATAGGTTTTACTTATGGGAGATAGGCTCTACCAATGCTTTGGGATTATATAGAAATGAGTCCCATTACACATCCTAGTAGTTGGATATCTATAAATAGAAGAAACATTAGAAAATCTTTCTCATCTTACCCAAATTCCACCAGTGGTGGTTGAAGAATGAAGACGATTCAAGAGATCCAAAGAATCCTAAAAGAGCATAAAGAAGAAATAAGAGAAAAGTATGGAATAGTAATCGTTGGCGTTTTTGGGTCTTATGCAAGAGGAGAACAAAAAGAATCAAGTGATGTAGATATAATTGTTGAATTAGAAAGCCCCATAGGGCTCAAATTCTATGAGCTTTGGGATTATCTTGAAAATCTTCTTGGAATCAAAGTAGATGTTTTAACTCTTTTCGCGTTAAAACAAAAACCTAAACTCTGGGAAAATATCAAATAAGATATAATAAATGTCTAAAAAAAAAGAAGTTGGAAGTTATTTGTTATGGATATGTTGGGAAGTATCAAAAAAATCGAAAATTATATCGAAGGGCTAAACTATGAGCAATTTTTAAGGGACGAAAAAACAAAAGATGCAGTAGTAAGAAACCTTGAAATTATCGGCAAATTCGCCAATCAGATCCCCAAAGAAATCCATCAAAAGTTTAGGAACGTTTCCTTGGCTCAAATCATAGCAATGAGAAACAGAATGATCTACGCTTATTTTGCAATCGATTATAGCATTATTTGGGAAATTGTAAAATTCGATCTACCATCAATTAAAAACGAATTAGAATTTTTATTACAAAAAGGAGTAGAAGAAAGTTTGAATAGTAAAAGATATGATTACAAAGATAAACAATTCTTCGAAGAAGAACTTAAAAAGTCTTTTCAAGAGATGTATCATGTATTAAAAATGAGCGACATTGCCGTCATTATTTATGCCCATAAATCCACCTCGGGATGGGAAACCTTGAACAACGCTCTTTTGGATTTGGGATTGGTCATCACTGCTGATTGGCCCATCAACACAGAAATACAATCACGATTACGAGCAAATGAATCTGCCGCATTAGCTTCGTCGATTTATATTGTTGCGCGAAAAATTCAACGCATTCCTACGAGCTTTTATAACGAAGTAAAAAGCGAATTAAAAACACACTTAAACAAAAGACTCGAACGCCTTTGGAAAGAAGACATTACTGGTGCCGACTATTTTATCGCTGCGATTGGTTCTGCCATCTAAGTCTTTGACAAATATGAAAAGATCATGGATTTTGATGGAAGCATCATATGCAGATAAAATTTTAGAAGAAGTGCGCCAAATTGCAACGAATTATGCAATTCAGCAAATCCTAAAAGACATTTTTATAGAAAGAATTTGCCCCTAACAAGGTTTTACATTCTTTGTAGGTGGAACTACGGCGAAGAAAGGTGCATTTTGACGAAGCACGAAAACTTTCATCAAGCTGCGGCATCGAGATCACCGAAGAAAATAGATAGAATTTGTAAGGTTGTTAGGACTAAGCGATAGAAAAATCGACGAGCTAAAAAACTCGAATAAGCTTATTGACATTTTGCACTATTCTGTTCTGATATGGAAAAAAGGCGACGAAACTTACCTCAAAAAATTCGAAGATACTGGCTACCAAAAAAACGAAATCTTTTACAAATTTACCCAAGCCATTTCTGAATGCTTAGATAATACAAAGTAACGAAGACATGCTCATCGCAGCATTCCTAAACGCCAAAGAACGCCCATAAATCATGGATATCGACACCCGCGATCTTTTCGAAAAATGAGAGTGTGAGAACGCAACATTCGATGCGAGAAAAAAACAAAAGGATAGAATAAAAGCGATGGATAGGAAAAACGAAACAAGGAGGATAGAACGCGACAACTGGCGAGAAGATAAAGCGAAATGAGGGATAAAAGCAGAAGCGAAGAAAAGCGTGATCTTAGGATTCAACGCGAAAAACATTACAAAATCAAAGCAAAACGATAGAATAGGTAAAAAACAACGCGAAGTAAAAATGAAACGAGGGAATAAAAACGTCGAGGAAAAGAGATGAAATCGGGGGATACAACGCGACTGATGGTGAGAAAACAAAAGATTTTTTGAGTAATATTTTTGCTATGGAGGTGGGGAGAAATGATGGGAAATAATACATTATTATAAAATAATTTATAAAATAATTATATTATCAACAGAATTGATCCAAAAAACTACAAATAATTTCTCTTGATTCATAAGTTCCTTGCTTTTCGTAAGAATAATTATTTATCCAATTTTCAGACAAAGAAGGATCAAAAACATTTCTTGCTAACTGCGGTAATGCCACCAATGGAATTATGTCGTATCCCTGAGATTGCATCTCCCATTCTATCATAATTCTTATCATTGCACTAATTGAATACCCTACAAAATGCCTGGTTTCGAACAACTTGCTCCATAAAACGGGATTCATCTTGATGGTTCTTCTCTTGTATTGTTTGGTTCTGGGCTGATAGGTTGCAGTTTCTGTTAGTTTTATGGAAGTAATTCGTATTTCATAAAGATGATGCAGATATTTATTCAATAAATAAAAAATGGCATGATAAGAACTGCCATCAAAACGGGTGTTGGCAATTTCTTTTAAGAATTCATAATGCTGTGGTTCTAAATTCAAACAAACAAAAGAAAATTTTTTTGTTGTGTATTGATCGACTCTCATATAAATTTATAACTTGATTTTGGCAAAAACTATCATAGAAAAAATTAATTTTGATAAAATATTTTTTGACATATAAATCAAACTATTCTACCACAACATAAAAAATTAATTCATTCGATGCATGAATCATAGATTACTTTTAACACGAAAAAGATGAATTCTTTTATAAATAAAAAAAATTATTTTACTTATGTTTTTTATTCTAACAATTCATGCTTTAAAACAATCATTCGAAATCAAAACAAGATGATTCAATGATCATCAACTTCGTAAAAATAAAACAAACTTTGTGGATTTAATAAAAATAGCAGTGCGAAAATGAACTTTTGACGATTTTTTTTCTTGAAAAATTCAACTAAATAAATTTTGAATTTTCTATATTTCGAAATCAGATTTCTTTATGTCATGGTTGGGAAAATAAAGATGGATAAAGAAGCTGCAAAAAAAGTGTTAGAAATGATGCTTAATGTAGAAAATGTAGATAATGGCTATGAATTTTGTGTAAGAAAACTTTTTTTAAAATTTATCAAAGAGTTCCCGGAATATTCTTATCTTGCAAGGAAGATGTTTCGAGAAACCTTTCATCAAGAATTAGTAATGAAAAATCACGTACAAGAAATCATTAAAGAAATAATTTATGATGTAATCAAATCTTATGGATTAGAAGTTGAAAAAATCCTACTCTTTGGTTCAAGAGCAACAGGATTAGAAAGAGAGGATAGCGATTGGGATATACTTCTTGTAGTAAAACAAAAGATCAATAAGAAAACAAAAAATGAATTATTTAAAGAAATTACAGAAAAGCTTTCACATTATCTTATTCCATGTGATATTATCATCAAATCAACTGATGAGATAGAGTTTTACAAAGATTTTTATGGAACTGCCACTTATGAAGCATTAAAAAATGGGTTGAATTTATGAACGATAAAGTTCAGCATTGGTTCATCAAATCTTTCGAAGACTATATGACGATAAAAATACTCATTGATTCACCCTTGATGGAATATACTACAAGTATTATTTGTTTCCACTGCCAACAGATGGTAGAAAAGCTCCTCAAAGGATTTTTAACTTTCCATAATATGCAATTTTCCAAAACACATTTACTCGAAAATCTTAAGCAAAAATGTATTGAAATAGATGAAGAATTTCAGAAATTAGATTTTAAAAATCTTTCTATGTATGCAGTAGAAATAAGATATCCAGATGAATTAAACTTACCCTCTATTGTAGAAACCAATCAATACGTAAAAATCGCATTTCAAACCAAAGATTTTATTTTGAGTAAATTAAACATTACCGAAGAAAAAATTTTACAATGGATAAAAGAAACAAAACAAAAAGAAGAAATTGAATAAAAAAACTTATACAAATGAATCAATTAGAAAAATGACCAATATCTTTCCAAATGATGATTTTATTCATCAGTGTGAAATCAAAACAAAATGATGGATTCAATGCAAGTAGTAATATAAAACAAAAACAAAACGATAAGTAAAACATAAATAAAAAGATCATCTTCAATACATTTTTTTTAATGTTTCTTCAATTTTTTTTATTAACAATTTCCAAAAAAGTATATATAATATATATGAGGACACAAAACTTTTTTACACATGAAGAATGCGAAACATCGATTAATATTACACCCTTTCATTATGCATATTTGATTTATCTTACAGAAACACGCTTTAACGGAAATTTATCTTTAACAATTGATTATTTATTAAAACGTCACTTAGCTTATCTTTATAAAATTAGTCTTGCTCCCAGGAAAAGAACGTTAACAGCAACATATCAACCAAAAACCAAAAACTATCTCATACGAAAAATTCGCATCCAACCAACCTACTGGGGGAAATTGCATGAGCTCAGATTTTTGTTAGGTTATTCAATCAGTTTTATCATCCGCATCATGCTTGACTGGGAGATGCAACAAGAACAAATCCCCGTTGAACCAATATTTATAAGACCAACATTAAATACTGAGTATGAACAGTTCCATACCTTTATACAGCTTGGGAATAATTATTCATGCTATAACAAACTGAGTCATGCCAATCTACAAGTATATAATGAGTTTTCGTGCCCTGCAGCGTAAATCCATGTGAATTTTACTTAATCCTTTGTTTTATTTTATAATTTTTATTTATTATCACCCCAATCGCTTGAATCTACCTTTGCTAGAATTTTTTTTAAAATCATAAACTCCATCTGTTGACATTCATCTATTAACCTTTTCAAGTTCTATCAAACAATTAAAAATTGATTTTACCAGAAATAAAGAATTTTAAATTGGTTTTAAAATCACTTTACTATAATATTACTATGATAAGAGAAAGAAGACAAAGTTTAAAAATTGCTTATATTTTTTTAGATTTCTTTTTAAGTTATATATCCGTTATATTTGCAACGATTTTGCATTTTTATGTAATATCACCAGAAAAAAGAGCTTTTTTTGTCCCCGATACAGGGGGATTTTTTGCACCAGGTAAATTGTTTAGCCAAAATGAGTTTTTATCGATTCTAACAACTTATAGCCTTTTAGGAGTTATTTTTGCGATTGGACAAGTGTTTGTTTTTATTGCAACAGATCTCTATCAACCCAAAAGAATCATCCAACCACTAAAAGAAACCCTGTACATACTTCGCGGTGTGATAATAAATTTGATTATCATATTAGCATTTTTGTTTTTTTACCGAGGACATAGTTATTCCCGATTAATCATCATTTATACAACCATCAATGCAACAATTTTGATTTCTGTTGGACATTATCTTTTTAGAATGTATATTTCTTATCTGACAAAGAAAGGCAAATTTACGCGAAACATTTTGATTGTCGGCACAGAAGCGGGAGCAGAACGTGTTTTGGATTACATTGATAAATACAAAATCTTCGGTTTTTCTCTCTTAGGAATCCTTAAAGAAAAACCTCAAAAAAAGGTATCAGAAAAATTAAAACCCTATATTAAAGGAACCATCGATGACTTAATACCATTCGTAAACAAAAATCATGTCGATATTGTATTGGTTGCATTAAAAAACGATCACAAACAAATCATAAAAATTGTTCAGATTTGTGATGCAGAAGGAATCGATTGTAGAATCATCCCCGACATATTAGAAATTATGACTCATCGCGCTCGTGTAGAAGACATGGAGGGTATTCCTATATTAGTTTTACGCGATATACCTTTACGAAATGCATATCATCGATTTGTTAAAAGAACTTTTGATATCGTTTTTTCTTTGTTAGTAATACTTCTAACTCTTCCCTTAATGATTGTTATCGCCATTTTAGTAAAAATTTCTTCCAAAGGACCGATATTTTTCGTTCAAGAACGTGTAGGATTAGACAGAAAAATTTTTAAACTGATCAAATTTAGAACGATGTATGTACAAGACAAAGAAACCTCCGAAAAAACATGGGGCAAAAAGAATGATCCTCGCGTAACACCCATCGGTAGATTTCTTAGAAAAACATCGTTAGATGAGCTACCTCAATTCTTTAATGTTTTAAAAGGTGATATGTCTGTTGTCGGTCCTAGACCAGAAAGACCTCATTTTGTGAATCAATTCAAAAATCAATACGAAAAATATATGCTTCGTCATAGTGTAAAATCCGGGATTACCGGTTGGGCTCAAATCTTAGGTTATAGGGGCGATACACCTATCGAAAAGCGAATCGAAGCAGATATCTATTACATAGAAAACTGGTCCTTGTTATTCGATATTCTGATTATTCTAAAAACCATTCCTTCTATGATCAAAAATCCTGGCGAATAGAAAAAGAAATCTTTTTATCTAAATCGTAATTCGTCCCTGATATCCTAAGATCTTGATAAACAATGGGAGAATTTTCTAAATAATCATCCCAATTGTCAACATAACCTTTATACAATCCAATTGCTAAAAATAATAGATGAATCGACAAAGATAAATTTCTTGCACTTGCTTCTCTACCTGCTTGAACATAAAATTGCTTTGTATTTTTATAACCACCATCGATAGGATCACGATAAGAATAACCCAAGCCATAATACCAATCTGCCCATTGACTTGCTTTATATAAACTACGATAACTGGTATATCGTTGATGATAATACAACACTCCATAAAGCGAAGATAACCTCATCAAAAGAAAAAAATGACCCCATGCCATTTCGTCTTTTCGATAAAAGTTATATCCTGGCAAAAGGGTTTCCCATAAAAAATCATAACGAAATTTCGGCTGCTTGCCAATTTCTTGTGGGTATATTCTTTGAAGAAAAATAAAAAAAATCAACATCGTAATCATAATTCTTTTCATGGCACATCCACTCTGATGATATCCGAAATTTCCGATTCTGCTCCTAAATCATAAGCTGTTATAATAAAAAATAATGTTCCAACAAATGTCCTTGTAAATAACGTATACTGAGGGATATTCGTAATGTCTAACAAATATTTTTTATCATAGTATTGTTCCGGTTTAGGATATTCATAATACAAATAAATAAAATAATATGGTACCACTTGTTTTGTATCGGGATCGATGGAAGGATCCCATTTCAACTCCACAGAGAGCAACGAAACATTATAATCAACTTGAATATTTTTTACTTTTTCTGGTCGATTCAACCCACTTCTTAAATGACTTCCCAAAATAAAATACAAAGGGCTGTATTTTTTCTCTGTACAAAAAGAAAGTAATAGAATTAAACTAATAATTCTAACGATATTCCTCATAAGTAGAAAACCAATAAATCATGTTTTTTGCATTCTTTTCGATATATTCATTTTCTTTACAAGACTGAATTAAATCCAAAGCATAATTCTGAAACTCCAAAACTTCTTCGCTTGTTAGATTTTGATTTTTTGATTGAACAAAATAAGATAAAAGCAAATCATTCTTTTTTTTACAGTCTTTTTCGTTGTAGTATTGTTTTTCGAAATCTTCGATGGGAAATTGTTTATCAAAAAAATAAAACGATATAGATTCTTTAATTACTTTTAAGGATTGATTTTGACCATACCATTGAGCATTCGATTCTATTTTTATTAGATTGTGTGGAACTTCTACTCTGATAGGAGTTAAGCTTAAGCAATTCAAAAAAATTAACCAAAAGGTCAAATTTTTCTTGCCTAATATAAAAGATAGAAATTTCTTAATACCCATATGAAAAACCTAAAACTATTTTTAATGGCAATTCTATCAATTGCAATATTTTTTTTATCTTGTAAAAAAGATCCTGATATTAAAACAGAAAAACTGATGATTTATTTATTACTTTGTCCTAATGGTGCCGATGCATGTTACAACGATTGTGCTAATAGTTCTGGAATCTCTGATGGTACAATTACTGGTGTAGAATTCAATCAGTTTTCTACTTGTAAATCTCAATGCGATGCATATTGTAACACTTCTTTTTTACTTATCAAAGACTAATTTTTTTTAAATAATTTATCTATTTTGGGATGTTTTTTTAAAAACTGATCTTTTTTTAAATGCCATTCCTTTTCGGGATTCGTTAAAATCTTTCTTTTCGGAGTAGTTTCTAAAAGATGCCTCATAATTTTGTATTGAATTAAAATTTCTTTGATTTCCTTTTTGGTTAAGCGAATCTTTTTCTTGGTATGATCATTCGTTAGATTTTCTTTTGTCATAATGATTTTTATATCGGTTAAAAAAAATTTTTCTTAAAACATTATACCTTCTTCCATAAAGTATAATAAGGTTGATTCGTTTTTGATGTAATCACTTCGAACTTACTTTCGGGAAAAATTGCTGGTCTTTTTCGTAAATAATTTGGCCAGGGCACAACTGGAAGATACAAAGGAGACTTTCTAAAAAGAGAAAGAATTTTTCTTGCATAAGGCCCATAATCTGTTGCAATATAAACCATCCCATGATTTCTTAAAATTCTATAAAGAACTTCTAGAAATGGTTTTTGAATTAACCTATGTTTCCAATGCCTTCTTTTCGGCCATGGATCGGGGAAGTTAATAATCACGAAATCGAACGAATTCTCTGGCATAATTTCTTCGAAAAACCATTGAAAATTTATAGGTATGATCTTTAAATTCTTTATATTTTTTTTATCAATTTTTTTTAATATCTTTTTGATTCTATCTGCTTTTACTTCCATGGCAATATATTCATGCTCGGGAAAACGATTTATCCATTCCAAAGCAAATTCTCCCCAACCACATCCCAATTCTAAAACATGATACGTATTTTCAGAAAAAAATAATCGCTCTATTTCGATTGGTTTTAATGCATCTGGTAAAATAATGGAAGGATGTTCTTTATATTTTGCTGGTTTCCTAACAATTGAAAATAATTTTCTTTGCAATTCTAAATTCATTCAAAAAAATATTTACCTTTGTCGAAAATTATAAAGATATGGTCTTTTTAGGTAATTTTTATTTTCAACCAAAAAATGATTATTTTGTAGGAATAGAACAATGCAAGTAAAATTTTGGGGTGTAAGAGGGTCGATCCCTGCTCCCATTGATCCTATTGATTACGAAAGTAGGATCAAAGAAATCTTACGAATCAGCCATAGAAAATGGCAGAAAGATTTATCTTTACAACCAGAAAAAATTTACGAAGAAATTCCCCTTCATTTAAGAGAAATCATTGGTGGAAATACAACCTGTGTAGAACTGATTGATGGCAATGAACAACTCATCTTCGATATGGGTACAGGTGCAAGACGTTTAGGCTACGATATGATGGCAAAAGGTCGTTCAGGAGATATTCATATTCTACTTACTCATACCCATTGGGATCATATTCAAGGCTGGCCATTTTTTATTCCAGGTTATATTCCCACAAACCATATCCATTTTTATTCTGCTTTTCCCGACTGCGAAGAACGATTCATATTGCAGCAAAAATTTGAGTTTTTTCCTTTGGAATTTCATAAAATGCTTTCAAAACGCGAATTCCATTATTTTAAAGCAGGAGATTCTTTCCAAATTGGCAGTTTTAACATTAAAACTGAACCTCTAATCCATCCAGGTAGTTCCACTGCATATAGAATCGAAAAAGATCACAAGTCCTTTATTTTTGCAACCGATACAGAATTTTTTGGTCCAGAATTACCCAAAATCATCAAAAAAAAGCGAAAGTTTTTCGAAAAAGCAGATGTACTTGTAATCGATGCCCAATATTCTCTTAAAGAATCGGAGCAGAAAATTGGCTGGGGACATACGTCGATGATCATTGCAGTAGATTGTGCTGTTGAATGGAACGTTAAAAAGCTTATCCTTACACATCATGAACCAGCCCACGATGATTATAACACATACCAACTATTCGAAGAAGCATTAGAACATCTCAAACAAAATCATAAAAGCGAACTTGTGATTGAATTGGCAAAAGAAGGTAAAATCATAGAAATTTAATTGATTCTTGAAAATTTTTTCCCGACAAGTTAAAAAAAAAATCATGCTTACTCCTTGTATCTTGTAGGAATTATCCTGACTTTATACAAATTAAAATAAATTTTCTTAATGCACAATAATAATGCATAGATTTTTTATAAAATAGATAAAAATAAACAAGTATTGTTCATTTATAAAATATAAAATTAAAAAAAAATTTAAATTTCTTACATTAATTTCTGTAAAACGTTTGACGTGATTCTTTTTTTGATTTAAATGGTAATTAACATTCAGCGCCACAGGTGCAAATGTTTTCGCATGAACACTCTTCCTTTTCCCCCTAGCCTCCCCCCTAGGGGGTTTTTTTATTTTATCAAAAAGTTTACATACGGTTTAGTAAAATAAATATTATAAAAAAATAATTTATAAATTTTATTAAATCTATTTATCATTTGGAGTTGCTCTACATTATAATAATTATCAAATATGATCAAAGTATGGATTGGTTCAAAAGTTAAAATAAATAATCCAAAAGAGTCCTGTGGAAAATCAAAATCTATTTTATTACTGCTATATAAAGGGATTTGAATATTTTCTTTTTGAATTAATTTTATAAAAATATTATATTGATTTTTAACTTCATTAGATGTTACATAGTATTTACCTTCTTTTTTACTAAACTGATTTTTGAATCTTATCAATAATTCTAAATTTTTATTATATTCATTCGTTAATTCTGTATTCAATAAGACGATTTGGTTCAAAGAATCGGGATAGGGATTTCTTCTAAAATCAAAGTTTTTAAGGTTAAAGACAAAATAGATTTGTTTTTCTAATTTTATTGGTGCAAACTTATGAATTCCATCAACCCACAAATAATTGAATGGATTTTCTTCGGGTATAAAATACAATTTCGAATAAAGGTCTAATAGTTCTTCGAAATTAACAGAATTTTTGCTAAAATATTTTGCTTCATAATAAAATCTTCTAAGAGTTTTTTCCAAGTTATTTCGATTTAACTCTAATTCTATACATTGATTTTTCTTTACATTGCACTGATAAAATTTTGATTTAAAAGAAATTATATTCATCCATCCTTCTTTTTCTCGAAGGTTCGTTTTTATTAAAGTATAATAGTCATAATACTTATGCGAAAGAGCATCTTTTATAAATGCTATATTCTGAAAATATTCAAAATTCTTTGCTTTTAAGAATCGAGCAAGTAGCACATCATATATATTTTTATGAAATTTTTTAGGAAGATATTCCCAATGAAAATTTTCCAATGCTTTGGAAATTTGATTTTCCGGTTCCGCCAATAATTTAATAAAATCTCCTACTAATAAGTTTAATTTTGGGTTATAACTTGCCAATTTTAGAATCAAAGTGTCATCAATTTTATATTGAAGAGCTCTTAAAATAAACAAAGGATAAGAAATTTCTTCTATGTAATGATTCCCTTCTTGGTTCCAGATACAATCATAATGGATTTTAAATTTATTGTAAAACTCAAAAGCTCTATCATATTCTTCGTTTTCGACATATTTCGAGATAATTTTATTTAAATAAATGTTTCCTTTAAAACAAGATTCCTGATAATAATGATCGATTAATATATTTAAATTTTTGTAAGCAACGTTATTAGTATCGTAAGGAATTGCATCTAAACTATAATGAAACAAGATTGCCTTCTCTATCTCTGTTAATTGTTGACATAAACTAGAATTACAGATAAATTTTTCCAAAGAGAATAATTTGTCGACATACGTTTCTTTAAATAATTGATAAAATTTTAACTTAAAATTATATAACTGATTATTATACATTTTTTGATTTCGAAATTGATCGATGGTATAATCAAGTCTTTGGGATACAAATTGTTTCCATAGTTCTATTTCATAATCCAAATAATCTTTGTTTAAGACATCTTTTACTAAGTTAAAGTTTTGTTTTATTAAACTAAGATAAATTTTATTTTTTACAACAAATTCTTTATATTCTGAGTATTTTTCTGCTAATTTTATAGAAAGTTGATAAAATCCATGTTGATTCAATTCAACAATAATAATATTCGTAAAAGATTTATCATAGTTATCGGAATATAAAATAGCTTCTATTTTATTGTAATCTGGTTTACTTAAAGACAATTCTTTTAATAGTAATACTGTATTATAAATTTGATTTAATTTTTCTGATTCTCTATATTCTTTTTTTAATTCTTCGACGAAATTCAACAATAAGTCATATTTTTTTAAATAGGCATAAGAGTTCATTAGCATAACATAATAACGATACAACGTTGTTTTCGAATTACTTCGTATCACCTCTTCCTTTAAATTTTTATTATAAGTATCTGCATTTGGATGATTGGTTCTTATCAAAGCTCCTAATAGATAGATTTTTGTTTTTAGATCTTCATCGAATGAATTCGATAAAGAAAAATGTTTTAGTGCCAAAGAAGGATTATCTTTAAAATTTTTTAATCCCAATTCGAAATGCTCTTTAGCCAATTGCTTTTTATATTCTTTAAAGTTGTTTTCGTTATAACCTTCTATCCCCCATAAATATCCCTTTAGATCTATTACTGAAGAAATCCCTAAATGTCTTAAGAAATCATAGACTAACCAGGTAGAATCAAAGATAGAGAGATTTTTTAAATTTTCTAAATAATTTTCTTTTTTTGCAATTGTAAGCACTTGTTGTAAAAATATTTCTTGTTTTTGATTTTGTTTTAAAAATACCTTAGATATCGTTGGTCTTTGTTTAAAATAGAGTCCTATACCTTCTTTACTTAAATTTAAAAGAAATCGTGTTGGATAAAGGTTCAATTCTTTTATATCTTGTTCTTCTATAATAGTATTATTGGAATGATTGAATAAATTTAAGTTCGATATAAACCGAAGATCTTCTTTTTTTTCTATAAATACGGGTGTTTTATCGAAAATTGATGAGCGTAAAACTACGCGATAATTTTGTTTTAATATCTCATAATATTCTTTTAATCGATTTTGATAGATATATCGATCTGGTATTAATACGAGATTTTTATTGTTAGACAAACACAAATTTAAATCTTCTTTATTTTTTATAGTACCTGATCTTATAATACGATTTTCGAATCCGATACATTTATCAATTCCTTCGTTCCATAGATATACATACTGATTCATAGATAAGTTACTCAATAAATATTTTTCATCAAAAACAATATAATCATAATAATCAGGTAATAG
Source organism: Leptospiraceae bacterium (assembly GCA_026418015.1). Classification (GTDB taxonomy): domain Bacteria; phylum Spirochaetota; class Leptospiria; order Leptospirales; family Leptonemataceae; genus SKYB61. The sequence continues at coordinate 271,520 of JAOACE010000009.1, forward strand.
CTTTGCTAATTCATTTTTATATTGATTAATTCTATTTTCTACAATGATTAATTGACTCTCTATTTGTTTTGTGTTTTCTTTTTGAATACGTTTATCTATAAATAGATTTTTTAATTGTCGCGCTACAAGAATATTTTGAACTATCTCTTTAAAAAGTTGTGTTGTTAAATCATCCTCAAAGACTAATTTACTATTAAAGAATAAATGATTTGTTACATAAAACCTAAATCTTTCTTTTATAACGAGTATTTCTCTAAATTGTTTTTGTTCCCACAGACATTTGATGTATTTATTTATCAACGATTCGTAATTGGTAATATCACTAACATAAATAGAATGATTCTCGATGGTTTGCATCGCATTTTTATAATAAGAAAGTGCGGTTTTATAATCGTTCAAAGAAAAATAAATATCGCCAAGGATTTGATTTAATTCTATGTATTCTGTAACAAATCCATATTCAATATATTTGGGATAAATATCTTCGATTTCTGCTAAAATTTTTTTAAAATCGTTTTTTCCTGTAATCCTTTGGTATTCTATTTTTGCTTTAAAATAATTTAGATAGATTCTATAATAAGCTCGATTTTTGTCTTCTTGTTTATTATATAAATTTATAATATTTTCTAACGATTGAATACTTTGGGCTATTACAAGAGAATTATTATCAATAATTCCTAAATAATAAAATATTAACGCTTCTATATGATAAAAATCTCTTAACTCGAATTCTACTTGTTTTAATAAAATTTCTTTATCAGTATTAGTTAATTTATAGTCTGGATTTTCTGTTTTTTTGTTAGAAATAAATTCTTTTTCTCTTAAAAGATAATATTCTTTTTTAAATTTATTCAAAACTTTGTATAGGTCATTTAACTTTTTATAATATTTTTGTTTATTGTTGAATAGATGATTATATTTTAATTGATTTTCTATTTCATTAAAAATCACATAGTACATGTTTTTAAAATTTATATAATAATCTTTAACAAAATTATATTTATACGAAAGTTCATAAGCCTCTTGAAATAACGAAAACGCTACATCATATTGATTGATTCTATAATAAATGTTTGCTTCTTGGTTGATTAAAGAAATATATGCTTCCCTTCCTAAAATAACATCCAAATCATTTTTTTGGATGATAGTTTTCTTTTCCTGAATAATGTTTAATAAATTTATGATATCTCCTAAATTATCGTAGGCATTTTGCATTAAACCCAAAGAAATTTCGTAGCTTCTTAAACTAGATATTTCGAAAGGCATTCTACCTTCGCCAATTACAGAAAAATCTTCATTAAAGTTTAACAACAAACCAAGGAATCGACCTCCAACGGTCTGTGGAACAAATATATCATCATTTCTGCTTAACCCAGATTTTTTTGCTTCTTCCAGAGCGATTTGTGCGATTTTTATAGCATTTAGAAAATCATAATTTTGTAAGTAGTTTAATGCCATTAGATTATACAAATTATAGGTCTTGATTTCGTTTATATTTGATAATTCTTCGATTGCTTTATTCAGATCTACGATTGCATTAGAATAATTATTATTATAAAAATTTGATAAAGATTTGTATATATTTATGATGATCAAATTTAACTTTAAAGGAATAATATCTTGCTCTGGATTTTTGTTTTGGAATACGTTAATCTTTTGTAAAACACCAGAACTTTCTTTATTGAGTGTTTTAATATTGTATTCTTTTAAAGATTCTTGGTATACTTCGTTAAAATAAAAAAAGGATTTATCGAACAATTCGATGGATTTGTCGTAATTTCCTTCATAAAAATGGGATTTTGCATAATAGAAATAATAAAGTCCTTTTTGTATGTTGTTATTAAAAATATATATCTTATTTTCTAAATTCTTAAAATTTATAATGGATTTTCGATAGTTATAGATTCTATAATAATTTCCAGCAAGCCCCAAATAAATTTCAGGAGATATATTCAAATTCTGATATTCTCTTAAATACAACGTATTTTCTAAAATCTTGATATTTTTTTCTGTTAACCTCTCTGGGAATGTTGTAGCATACAAATTTCTAAAAAAGATTTTGTCACTTAGTTTTTTGGGCTTTATTCCTGTAATAAACCGTAAGAGTCTATCGATATATCCAGGTGGATTAAGAATATTTTGCTCTTTACGATAGTCGATATAAGTATATAAATAACTTAATAGTAAAGCTGCATCTTCGTTCGTTGGCTCTATACTTAGAATATAGAGCAACTGATATTCTGCTTCTTTTAGTTCTAGTAGTACATTCTGTTTTCTTTTAATCAACTCAGAATTAGAAATACTGTATCCCTTCTCGAATAAGGAATCATAAAATCGTTCTCTTTCGATACTTTTTCTAATTAGCGTATAAGCATGACCATACAATACAGAATACTCAAAGGTTTCTTGAGCCATTTTCGCGGCAACCTCTCTATAACCATAGAGAAGATCGTTAAAAATAGTACCAACAAAGGGATCTTTTTCGATTAATATGTTGGTTAGCTTTTCTTGAGTAATAAAAATCGCCTTTTTTTCCTGCCAGTCTAATAAATAATTAAACCGTTCTACTGCTAAATCCACTTTTAAGCGATGATAATAAATCGACCACTTTCGATGATAATCTAAAAAAATCCCCGCTTGATGTAAGTTGATAAACAATATATTGATTAAATTTGCATAAGCATAACTTGCAAGATACATCAATTGATTAGCTTCGAAAACCAAATCAATGGGAATTTTATTCAAGTCTTGGTAGTTCTTTAAACTCGTGCATAAATCTGCATAACGTTTCTCGTATTCGGGATAATTATAATCATCGATCAGTTTACCGGCTAAAGAATTTGGAGCACAAAATTCTTTGATTGCATCTCTTTGTAAAACACCAATTTCGACTAAATTTGATTTGGTAATACTAAAACCTTTTTTTAGGTTATCTTCGATAATTTTGTAGAGCATTTGTGCATTTTTTCTGAATTTAAAAACAAATTCATTCGATGATTGTATCAATGCTTGAATTTCTTCTTCGTCCAACTCAACATTAAAATTTTTATTGTATGTATTGATAAATTCATTTCTTGCTGATAGTAGTTCATTCTCTAAACCTAATTTTTTATATATATTGATCTTTAATTTTAGCACTTTAAGTTTAAGGTATTGATTATTTTCTAAATTCTGAACCTGTTTTAATTGTTCTAATGCTTCTTTTATCTGATTGTTGATGTAAAATTTTTCTGCAAGAACATAATAAAAATAATTTTTTATAAATATATCTTTAACAGAAGGAATCGTTCTAACTATTTCGCTTTCGCGGTATTTTCTAAAATCATCAAGAAAAACATTAGAAACTTTTACTAATATTTCTGGTTTTACTACTGCCTTTCGTAGTAAACTAAACTCTTGGCTTAAAATCAACTGTTTATTCTTTTGATATTCATACAAAAATAAATGATACGAAACATCTGGATAAAATAAAAAATCTTGGGAAATTTTATTAAAATATAATACAGCTTGTTTTTGGTTCCAATCCCAGGTAATTTTACCTAAATTATAATAAAAATCATCGATTACAAATGGATCTTTTATGTTTAAACTTAAAAACTGATTTTCTAAGTCGATGATTTTCGCTTGATTATAAGTTCTTTTTACATCTAATTCTCTAATTTGATAAAATATATCGAGTAGTGGATTTTCTTTTCGTCGTATTTGATAAAAAGATAAGTAATACTTAAATTTTTCTGTGTCATTCTTCTGTTTTTTTAGGTATTCCAGAATATCGTACAAGATAAATCCTTCTATTAGTGGATAATCTTTGTGATTAAAAAAATATGTTATTACAGATTGTAATGCTAATATATAATCTTTTTGGGTAGAATTTTTTTGAGCAAATTCATACTGTTCGAAGGGATGATTTTTTTTGGGAACATTACCCTCTAATGGTACTAAAAAAATGTCTTTTTGTTTGTAGTTGTCAGAAATATAGATTACACTACCATTGATAAATTTAGAAATCTGATAATCATAGATTTTAAACTGAGAAGATAAAACCTGAGATACAACAGAACCCTCTAAGTTGATCGCTAAAAGAGATGCATTATCGTAAGGATCAATCTTCTTATTTCCATTTGTATCTTTTGAAATATAAATAAAATAAATCAAGTTTTTAAAGGGTACATATTCTGGTTTAATCGCAATACCATCTAATTCTTTTTCGAACACCTTAGGTTTTAGGATGGTTAATTGTTTATCAACTAAATTATAAAAACCTATTTTCGAAGTAAAATTTTGATTTTCTAATAAACTAAACGTTAAATATTGATTCGATAAAGCTAAATAATAAATTTCTTTTTCTAGAACAATTTCTGGTTTACCGATTGGCTTTAACCCTTTTAAAGAAATTTTCCATAAATGATACTTATTCGTGCATCGATTCGAAACAAAATAAATTGCACTCTGTTCCTTAGAATAAACAGGAAAATCTTCGAAATATTTACCTCTACAATTCAAATCATTTTGGAAATAATTTTCTATATAGTTTGATAAATTAACAGAATAATTCCAAAAGTTTATCTGGCTTCTTTTGTTTACATAGAGATCAAATATCTGTTTGGGGTTAATTACCGAAAGATATATATCACCATTAATATCTTCGTTATCAGAAATATATAATAATATATATTCTTCTTTATCAATTTTTTTTATAAAAGGTCTATATTGTTTTGATGGATGCTCAACAATTTTTATTTTTAAGATGGAATTTAAATCCCTTAACCAGAGATCATAATTACCATCTTCGTTAGAAGAATATACCATATAACCATCATCCGAAACACTTAAATCATTTTCTTCGGATGCTTGAACTAATATAGGAAAAGGTTCACTTATATTTTCGTTAAAATGTCTCTCTAAAAGTTTATTATAATTAAATTCGGGAATCTTTCGGATCGGTGGTGTATAACAAGAAACGAAAAAAAGATAAACACTAAAAATCAATAAACTATTTTTTATACCATCCCATTTTAACATCATAATTCCATCCTACTTCTTGGTATAATTTTAAATATCTAAAAGTAAAATCCTCAGCAATTTTTTTGTCTTTTGCTACTAGATAGTCATATACTCTATTTTTATTGTAATTGATGATTTGAACCAATTCCCTTGCAATTTGTAAATCTTTTAAATCCGTTTGTTTTCTAAACCTATCAGGAACAATCACAAAATTTTTATTATCATCAATACCAATGTATTCTCTAAAAACATAATATTCCAATGTATCTCTGTATAGGGTTAAGACTTCTAGATTCTTTTTTATTGTAGGTTCCGAAATAGCATTTTCTTGGAAGACCGACACATAATTAGGAGATACAATTAACCAACCATCGGGGTATAATTCGGTTTTCTCTCCTAGTATTTGTCGTTCAATCGATGTTTTTTCGGACGTTAAAGTAATTGGTGGTATATCCACAGCAATACAACTTTTATCGAAAATCCAGCTTGTTAAAGGATTTTGCAATGGATTTACTACTTCGTTTATAGTTGCACAGGAAATAAATATAAAATTTATTAATAATATATTTTTATAAATTTTCATATAATTACTCCGCTACCATTTTGATTTCTTTTTGACTTCTTTTTAGGAATTCCGCTAGTGGAATACGTTCTTCTTTTATTTCTTCTTCTAACGGTCTTATAAGTTTCGATAAAGAAAAAAAACCGGGGCTTTTTACTTTTATCGTACTATATACATTTCCTTGATAAAGCTCTAAATCTATTCCTTCGATTTGAAGAGAACGATTTACAACTGCTGCAACAATTGTCGGTGCAACAATTCTAACAACAAAACCTGCAAAATCTTTACTAAATTGATAAATTGATGCATGAATATCCATATTTCGAATTATATCACTAAGAGAATTTATTTTAAAAAAAACAAATCCACTTACATTACCTTTAAAAACACCTTCTGCTTTTGGAAATAAGGCATTCAAATCATAATTCAGTAGAAAAAACTTTCCATAAAGACTCATATTTTCTGGTTTTAAATCGGATAAATTAAAATAAAAATTTTTTAATTCTATATCTCCATTCGAGTGATCATTTACAAAAGAATACAATTTTAGAAAAGGTATCCATAATATATTGTTTTTATATTCGAAAAAACCTTCAACTGCATTTTTATTTTTACTTCCCAAAAAATACATGCTATTTTCAAAATAGGTATTATCCAGACTATAATTCGATTTGATAGATTTAATCGTAAAATTGGCATCGGTTTTATATAGTTCTTCGTATTGTTGATAAGTCACAAAAGATTGTTGGTTTAAACGATGAAAAAAAGGTAAATTTAAATTTATGTCTTCGATTTCGTAATAGGTACATAAATCTTTATTAGTGTTATTACAATCGAGAATATATTTTAGCGATAAATTGTTTATATTCAACTTACCTTCGATGGTTTCTTTTTGATATTTAAAATCCAATAATATCTGTCCTTTTAAAAAAACATTTTTATATATCTCTGTGATATTTGGGTTCTGATAATGCAAAAACACTTTTAAGTCAGGAATCCAATGATTCTTTTCATTTATTAAATTTCCTTTAAGTTTTAGTATCAATGTATTATACCAACCCATAATAGAAACTTTATTAAAATTTACAAAATTTTGGGATTGGTTTATATCCACATCTATATTGATAGGAGAAGGGTGCATCGAAGGCAGTAGTAAATTTAAGTTTGTTTTGTAGATGTTTTCGTTAGATAATGTTAAGTCGATTATACCATTGATTTTCATGCCTTTGTTTAATATTTCTTTAAAAGCAATCAAACTTACTTTTAGGTTTGCTGGCATTCTATCTATTAAGTTTTGATAGTCAACATCGAATGTCTCTAAATTGATCCAATAATTTTGGAAATTCCCAAAATTAAGCGAAGTTTTTCCTTTAATAAAAATGATGGTTTGATTGTTAGGTGTTTTAGCAGAAAGTTCATTTACTTTTAGATCTATCTTTAAAACATCACTATTCCAAATATTTCCTTCTAATTTTAAAAAAAGGTTTTGATTACGCGAAAAATAGTTTTCGACAGAATAGATTGTATTGTTTAAATTTATATCGCCAAAAAGCTGCATATTAGAAAAATTGTTATCGGATTGAACCCTTAATATTCCGTTTAAAACACCTTGCAAGTTTGGGTATAAAAAATTACCTAACTGTAATCCTTCTATGTTTAACTCTGCGATAACTTGCTCTTGAATATTTCCTGTTAGTTTAAGATATGCATTATTATAATACAATGATAAATTATTTATATTAAAATTTTTTACTAATCCAAATGCAAGATTAGGTTTTTTTGGTGGATTATCATACAAAAAGTTAAGATTCTGGGATAAATCTAAATTCCCATAAGAGTTAAAGCTCAAAGCCTTTATGTTATGTTCATTAAAACGAAAATAAGGTATATCAATATTAATTTTTGTATTTAGATCTGTTAAATTACCTTTTAAAACCAATTCTTTGATTTTTATTCTTCCATCTAACAGCATTTTATTCTCGGTTAAAAGAGATAAGAGTTGCCCAAACGAAGATAAAGAAAAGAAGTTGGATGGATTATCTTGTTGTTGTTCTAATTCTAAATACCAATCCTTCTCTGTTGAAAAGAATTTTCCTTTTAGAAAAAACAAATAATTATTTTGATTCTTAAAAGATATTTCTTGGATTTCGAAAAGTTTTTTTTCGGGAACATAATGAATATTCCAAATAAATTGACTTTCGAAAGTAATATTTTGTCCATAATGCGAAAACTTTATCAGGTTTGTATCAATCAAAATTTTTGAAATAAAATCATTCTGAGAATGAACCTTAGAAACCTTTAATTGTACTATGGGTTGGCCTGTTAATTCCCAATTCTTCTGATACGTTAAAAATAAAGGTTCTTTTGGATTGATGGAAAATACAAACTTATCGATTAAGTTGAATAGTTTATAATTCAACGGAATTTGATCGAACACTTTTGTTATAAAACCTACATACAAAGAAAAATCCCGTAATTCCAACTGCTCTTTAATCATCTCTTTTGCATTCTCTTGATTTATTTTAATATCTTTATAAACTAAATTTAGTTTTTGAATGTTGAAATAAAAAAACAACCTTAAAGGAACATATAAATGAATCACATCTTCTAGAGGAGCTTCTTGTTGTACTTCTTCTTGTTGTGGTGTTGTGGGTATTAAAGACTCATAATTCCAACGATCATTGATTTTTATTAAATAGATTTTAGGTTCCAGAAGAGTCAATTCGCGAATTCCTATATCGCCATTCAAAAAACCAGGAAGAAAATACTTTAATTTGAATTTTTTTAATTCTAAAATGGGGGTTTTGGTCACTTTATCGAAAAGATGGATATGATCAATTTCTAAACCAAACAATAAACTAATTTCTTTGCAATCATAATCAATCTGAACATCTTTTAAGTTTTCTTGAAGGATGCTTTTTAAATAACCATTCACAAAATAAGGAGAAAAAATCAGATTATACAACAATGCAACTAAGACAAAAAAAACAAAAATAAATATCTTTATAATGCGATACTTGTTCATTTTCAAGATACATCAGAATATTTTAAAAGAATTGCTTGTCAATTTTTTTATTTGTAATAATTATCGTAAACAAAATGTAATGTATTAAAAAAGACAATATAAACAACACAGAAAATCCCTTGTATTTTAATAAAGTTCCATAGGTTAAATTCCCTAAAATAGAACCTAAGGAAAGCGAAAAAATCATGAATAATCCATAAGCAGTACCATAAATATGTTCAGGAAATTTTTTATGAAAGAAATAAACACTACCAGCCATATATCCAGTAAAGTGTAATCCATGGAGAATTTGCGAAAACAATATCCAATTTCCGCCAATCATTGTACTATGAATATATAACAATAAAAACCTTAAAAAACCTGAACTCAAGGAAATTAGAAAAAGCATTTTTAAACCAAAACGATGGATGATTTTTTGTGTTAAAGGGAAAAAGGGTATTTCTACTAAAACAGCGATCATCCAGCTTAAATAGACAAACTTCATCCCCCCTAAATTTCGAAAATATGCTCCCAAATAAAAATCCACTATCTGATAAGAAAAATAATAAAAAAATGACAATACAAAAAATATTTCTGCATGGTTTTTGTTGATCAAATCAATTGCTTCTCGAAAAAAATAGGGACTATCGGATTTTCTTTTTTTTGGTAATGTGATGTAAGACATAATAAACGTTAAAATATGAATCGATGTTCCTATTTGTCCTCCTCTTGCTCCTTCTATTTCTAATGGTAATCCAGAGGGAAAATAAAATATCTCTAACAAAAACATAATGATTTGCATTAAGAAAAAACCTAAGGTTCCCGCAGAACGACTTATAGAAAATCCAGCATAATATAATTCTTCTAATGCTGCTATCTGAATAATCTGAATATAACCTGCGAACAAAAATCTTACTATGGCAGATAAAAGAATCGCCCAATAAAAATCCAAATTCGGCATAAAAAGAAAATATTGAGTTGGTATCAGCAATAGAGAAAAGATGATTCCATAGATTTTTAATTGTTTTGTTTTATCAGAAATCCAACCTACTAGAAAATATCCTAAGGGATAACCTAATTGTCCACTTAAAAAAATATATTTTGCATCAGCACCAAAAAGTTGAATCATATGTGGACTTAATACTACAAAATAAGAACCCAAGCCTAAATAGCATACAAAATACATCAAAAAATAAAGCATCAGTTTCTTATTTTTGGTATAGGATTGTATTTTCTTTAAATTCATTAAAATCATATTGACATTAAAATCAATTTTATAGGTATTGATATATCCTAATTTTTTTAAAGGAGTAAGAAAACGATGAAAATTCGTACGAAAATAACCGACATGTTAGGAATTGATTTACCTATTATCGGTGCCCCCATGTTCCTGGTTTCTTATCCAGACCTTGTTGTAGCAATTTCCGAAGCAGGAGGTATTGGATGCTTTCCGGCTTTAAACTATCGAACAGTGGATCAATTAAAACAAGGGTTGGAAGAAATACGCTCAAGAACCAAAAAACCTATTGGTGTAAATTTAATCTTACACAAAGAACACAATCCATTCTGGGCAAAACAATTCGAAGTATGCTTAGAGTATAAAGTAGAGCTGATCATTACAAGTTTAGGATCACCAAGAACTATTATAAACGAAGCAAAATCTGTTGGTGCAAAAGTATTCTGTGATGTTACAACTTTAAGACATGCACAAATTGTAGCAAAAGCAGGAGCTGATGCTTTAATTGCTGTTTGTCATGGTGCAGGCGGGCATGCTGGAACGATTTCTCCTTATGTTTTAATTCCACAACTAATAGAAGAAATAGGTCTTCCCGTAATAGCAGCTGGTGCAATTAGTACAGGAAAACAAATGGCAGCTTCTTTGGCATTAGGTGCAGAAGCAGTTTACGTTGGTACAAGATTTATCGCAACACCAGAAGCAAAAGCCAGCGATGAATACAAACAAATGATCTTAGAATCCACAGCAGAAGATTTAATCTATACAGCAGAAATTAGTGGAATCCCTGCAAATTGGCTTAAAAAAAGCGTAGAAAGAGCAAAAATTACAAAACCAGCAACAATAGCAGGTGTTGCAAGCGAAACCGAAATAGAAAAAGAATATAAACGTTGGAAGGATATTTGGTCAGCTGGTCAAGGTATTACACAAATCAAAGAAATAAAACCAGCGAAAGAAATTATTCAAGATATGGTGAAAGAATATTTAGAAATAATTCAAAAATTGCCCAAAGCAGAGTAAATTAGGGAGTTTTTACTCCCTAATTTAATAGGATTAAAATTTAATACTAAAAAAATTTGCTAAAATCTTAAAAAAAATCTCGTTTTTTGTTGACAATTTTAATCAAAAAAAATTAATTATATATCAAATAATTGAACCATAAATCAAAAAAAACAAATTAAAATAAAGGAGAAACCTATGCGTAAACAACTATACTTTTTCACTGTGGCGATACTCGCCATATCGAGCCTTTTCGCGGGGGAATCTGTTATCTTCGTTCACGGAAGAGGCGGAACTTGTGGTAGCGATTATAACACCGACGCGGGAAATTACTGGGGAACTTCTAAAAACATCAACACCGCCCTCCCAAAATACTTTGTAACCTACGACGGTTATAGCGACCCTAGAACCTGGGGTAATTGTAGAGCTCAATCCAAACTCTATCAAGTCCTCGAAGCTAAATGCCTTAAATCCCAAGGAAATTATTGCTACATCATCTGCCATAGTGCTGGTTGCTATGCAACTGAATACTTTATCTCTACAATGGATGTATCCCGTTATGGCATTAAATTCGTCTTTAATTCCAGTAGTGCTGCTGGCGGCTCAGAACTTGCAGACGTAAAATTCTGGGCAAGTGGCGATATGGATGCTGCACTTCAAACTAGCAATGCTCGCGGTTCCTACAACCACAACAACATGAAAGGCATTCCCTTCCATATGCTCGCAGGATACAAAGGATGGTGGTATACTGCTTGGTATCTTCC
>JAOACE010000020.1 GCA_026418015.1 Leptospiraceae bacterium
ACCCTGCCATACAATTTGAAGACCTCCATAGAGAACTTCTTTCAATAAAATACACTTATATAAATAGAGATTTTCTGAATTTTACAGGCAAACTCCCTTCCGATATTATATTAACGATTCTGACATTAAAGATTATCTTCTTTACCTCGCAGAAGAAAAACAATCTGCGACGTCCACACTTAATCAAGCAATCAATGCCCTGAAGTTCTATTATGGAATGATGCTGAGAAAGAAATTTGTTTATGAAGTCAAAAGACCAAAGAAGGATAAAAAACTTCCTGTTGTTTTAAGCAAGGAGGAAATTGAAAAATCCTTGATTCAGTAGATAATATTAAGCACAAGGTAATTTTAATGTTATTATACTCTGCTGGATTAAGAGTCGGAGAGCTGGTAAATTTGATGCCCGAAGATATTGATAGTAAAAGAATGTTGATACATATTAAAGGTTCAAAAGGCAGAAAAGATAGATATACGATACTTTCTGAGAGTGTGCTAAAAATTCTACCGCAGTACTGGAAGAAATACAAACCACGTAAATGGCTTTTTGAAGGTGCGAGAGTTGGAAGCAGATACAAACAAGTTAGGCGACATTGCCTTCGGCAATGCAAAGCTACGAGCATATAGTACAATATAGGGGTATAAGATGTTTTCACCACGAGAAATTATTGAGGACATACAAAAGAACAAGTTTGGAATTGGGCTACAGACCGACCCAAAATCGGAAAAAGTTATTGAGGGACTAATGAGGTCTCTCAATAGCGCCCTTGAACAACTCTCAGAAGACCTTTACTCTGAACAAACTCACTTTGTCCTTGAACTTATTCAAAATGCAGATGACAACGACTATGAAAATGGAGTTACACCATTTCTAAAATTTAGGATTGATGATGAAAAAATACTTATTCAAAATAACGAAAAAGGATTTACCGAAGATAATGTTCGGTCCGTTTGTGATGTGGGTAAAAGCACAAAATCCAAAAGGTTAGGTTACATTGGAGAAAAAGGTATCGGTTTTAAATCTGTTTTCCGCATTAGCAATACACCTCAAATTTTCTCTAATGGGTTTCAGTTTGAATTCAAACGTAAAGATGAACAGTATAAACTTGGCTTTGTTGTTCCTTACTGGATAGAGGAGACACCTGAGTTTGTTGATAAGAAACTAACCAATATCGTTCTTCCGCTTCGAGAGGATGTAAGAGAGGAACTCTCAAAGTTTAATGAAATCGAACCTACTCTTCTCTTATTTCTCCGCAAACTGAAGATAATTGAAATCCACAACATTACTGAGGGCAAAATCAATATAGTAGAGCGGAAAGAGAAAGACGGAAAAGTAGTAATTACGCATTCCAAGGGCAAGGAATATTATAAGTTAATCCGAAAAACTCTGACCGTACCAAGAGATATCCAAGAACAAGAGGAAAAAAGAAAGGGGGTGGAAGAAACAATATTAATCCTTGCCTTTCCTCTAACGCCTGATGGTTTAGCAGATGCTACCAAAGAGCAAAAAATTTTTGCATATCTTCCTACACGTAACTATGGTTTCAATTTCATAATACAGGCTGATTTTCTTTTGCCTTCAAGCCGTGAGGATATACATAAAGACAAATCATGGAATAACTGGCTTCGGGATAATATCGCTTCTGTGTTTTTGGAAGCAGTTGATGAATTTAAGCAAGATGAAAAACTCAAAACGACCTATTACAACTATATTCCGCTTGCTAACGAAGTTACCGATGAGTTCTTTTCTTCTGTAGTTAACCAAATTCATAATAAATTGCGAGAATACGAGTGTATTTTAACCGAATCAGATAATTGGTGCAAGCCTCAAGAAGTGTTCAGGGCAGATAAAGAGATAAGAGAGTTAATTCCAAATGACGATTTAAAGGAATTTTTCGGTAAGGAATATATCTCCTCTGATATCAAAGCCAACAAATCAACTCTTGATGCCTTAAAAGTATCAGAATTTGAATTTAGCCATCTGGCTCAATGCTTACAAAAGACAGAATGGTTGAAACAACAAAGCGATGAATGGTTTATTAAACTTTACTCATACCTTAACAGTCGAAATTTAGGAGAAGAACAGCTCAGAGAACTAAAAGAATTGAGGATATTACGATTGGAAAACGATGAATTAGCATCTACCATAGAAAAACCTGTTTTTTTCCCGTTAGACAAAAAAGGCGATTATGGATTTGAAAAAGAGCTACGAATCATCAAGAGAACAATTTATGAACCGAAAGATAGAGAAAAAAAAGAAGCGGTTGGAGAATTTCTTAAGAAGATAGGCGTTCAAGATGCCTCGCCCTACGAGATTATTGAGAGCCATATCCTACCGATTTATGAGAGCGGTGATGATTCCTCGAATTGGAAGAGCAAGGATGAAAAACAGCTTTTAGGATACATTCGCTATATCAAGGACAATTTACAGAACTATGAAAAAGAAAGTGAAAAACGGCTTAATGCAAGCGAGAACTCTTGGAGAAAGAAAGATCCGCTCGGGCGACTGAAGAAATCGCTTTATATCCGTATTAATAAGACTGTTGATGGTACTAATGATTACGACCACCTTGAAAATATTTATCTTCCAAAAATCTATGGCAATGAGAATGACCTTGAAAGCTTGTTTGATGGTATTGAGGGTATTTCATTTCTTCATCAAGAATATATCGAGGATATCATCAGAAAATATCGATTAGAGAAGCGAAAGGTCAAAAAAAGTAAGGTGGATATCCAAAAGAAAAGAGAAGCAGAGATTAAAGATTGGAGGGAATTTTTTGTTAAATTGGGAGTAAATGAGATTCCCAGAATTAATATAAAAGAAGAAACTAAAACGCACCGGACCAATTCGGGAAAAAAATATGAACAAAATTTTGAGAGTTATAGTTCTCCAGATATATGCAACGTTCTTGAAAAAAAGGATCGCGAAAGGAATAAAAAGCTGTTGATAATTTTAGATAAATATTGGAACCATTATAGTAAATTCACAGAATGTAGGGATTACTTTTTTTATCGTGGTTGGTATTTTTCTGTAAAGAAAGCAGATTGGTTGCAATTCATTACTAACAATAGTTGGCTTCCAACATCTCTAAACACACTAGCAAAACCATCAGAAGTATTTTTGGATAAACCTGAAATCAGAGAACTTTTAGGCGATACTGTTCCATATCTTACAGTTGAATTAAAAAATGAGAAATTTGTTAAGGAATTAGGAATCAACTCGGAGGCTAATGTAGAGGCAGTACTAAAATACCTGAACATCTTGACACAACAGAAATGCAAAGACAAAACTGCCTTTACAAAGCTCTATGAGTTCCTAAACAAGAACTATGAAAACAACAAAGACATTATCAATACCGCATTTTCCAATAATCGAATCATATATCTTCCAAATACTGCTCAAAGCTACTTTACAAGGCAAGAAGTTTTATGGGAAGACGTAAGCGATATTTTTGGAGAAAATAGAGGATATTTAGAAAAACATTACCCGAAACTTAAATCATTTTTTGTGGATAAACTCGGTGTGAACGAAAAGCCAAAACCGAAAGATTATGCCGATGTGCTAATAGATATTTCCAAGAAGGAAAAAGTTGAAGAAAATGATGAAAAGATAATCCTAGAAATCTACAAAAAATTAAATTACTACTTGAACCCTGAAAATAACGAGCATCTAATTTCTAAAGAACAGTGGTGGAATGATTTTATTAGCAAACCAATTTTTTGGACTTATAAAGAAGAATTCTGGAAAAACGATAACGATGTGTTTGTAAATGATAATCAAGAGATTTACGAATTGTTTAAAGATAATCCCGAGATATCTTTTCTCAAATTACCAGAAAACTACCATCCAAAGATTCAACATTTTATTGAATTTACACACATTTCTTATCTTTCTAAGGCTGTGAAGATGGAATTGGTGTCTAAAGAAATACCAGAAATTGAACAGGACTTAACCGAGCAGATTCAATGTTTTGTTCCATATATTCTGCGATATCTCTATCAATCAGCATATTCCGATTACGAAAGGCTGAAAAAAGATGGCACATTATCTCAATTAAAGAATCTGACATGCTATAGCCTCGAAAGCCTTGAAGTGAAATATAGTCTTGGTAGTGAATTTGTTTTTGGCAAGCGAGGTTGTTTTCTTTATGACCGAAATCTGTATATTCAAAAAGACAAACTGGAAGACACAGACCATTTGGCCATAGAACTTTCCAAATTATTTGGAGAGATAGGAGGATTTGACAATTTTTTGATTTCGTTATTTGATAAAAAGACGGATGCAAAAATTGAGAATTTGTTAAGAGCAAAAGGGATTCAAGAACTACCAGAGGAAGAGAAAGAATGGTTTAGAATAGCAGAAGCAGATAGAAGGATGGCAGAAGAAAAAGAAGAGATGGAAATCACTGCCGAGAAGCAACCATCCGTATCCCATCAATCTGAAACTCTTACCGAAACGCCATCTGTCGCTCCCAAGGAACCTGATATCTTTGAGGAAATAGAATGGCAACCTGAGTGCACACCTGACGAGGCAGTAACTTATTTTAAGGATGTGGGTGAACAGTTTATAGAAAAAACCGAACCTGCACCCGCTAAAGAGAAAAAACAGAGTAGCATATCTCCGGAGCCTCTAAAACATCCAAAAGAAGCAGAGAGAGATGTTTTAAGTCAAAAGGCAAAGATGAAAATTGGCAGATGGGGGGAAGAATATGTTTTTAAATTGTTAAAGAAAGAACTAAGTGCCAAGTATACAAAAGGTAAAATGGAAGAAACTTCAGATGGTTTTACTATTCGTAGTGATGAACTGTTGATCGTTGAAGTTCGTTGGTTAAATAAAGAAAAAGAGAGGTATGGGGAGTATGACATTGAAGTAGTTGAAAACAATATTAAGGAATATATAGAAGTGAAATCTACTAAAACCAGAACAAAAGATTGGTTTGATGTATCTAATGTACAATGGGAAAAAATGAAGCAGGAACAAGATAAATTCCATATTTATCGGGTTTACAACGCCGGAACTAAAGATGCAAATCTAGATGTCATAACTAATCCGTATAAAATGTGGCAGGATGGTGACCTAAATGCGTATCCTATTCGCATTCAAATATGAAATAGCAAGAAAATCACGAAATGTTACTCGTAGCCTTGTCCTTCGGGTCGCCTAACACGGGCTATATGGTTCGCTTCGTTCACCAAATTCTGCCTTTGGCGGAACTTCGCAAACACCTGAAACTTTATATGACATATTACTAAAGAAAATCCTAACGGAGGGTTAGTATGGAACACTTGGTGGTTTTCATCATCGGTGTAATCTTTGGAGCGGCCATCGTCTTAATCATCAATTGGTTGCGCCGACGAGAAGCACAGGCAATCGCGCAAGAACTAATTTCACAAGTGGAATCTCAAAAAATCCAAGACCTAGAAATTCTTATTAACAGAATCAAAGAATCTTTTGGTTCACTTTCCTTAGTGGCCCTGTCAAAGAATAGCGAGGAATTCCTAAAACTTGCTGGTGAAACGCTTTCAAAACAAATGCAAATTGGAGAGAAAGAACTTGAAGGAAAGAAAAAACTGATTGACCAGACACTTGAAGCGATGAAAGTAGATTTGCAGAAAGTTCAGGATCTTGTAACTCAATTTGAGAAGGATAGAGAAAGGAAATTTGGTGAACTTGCCAATCAATTGAAATTAACTGCCGAACAAACCGGAAAGCTTCAGGAAACCGCCAATAAATTATATACAGCGTTGGCGAGTACAAGAGTGCGTGGTCAATGGGGAGAAAGAATGGCTGAAGATGTATTAAGATTAGCCGGTTTCATTGAAGGCATTAATTATCAAAAACAGAAAACCTTAGAAACGACACGCCCAGATTACACGTTTCTGTTGCCCCAAAATCTTAAAGTGAACATGGATGTTAAATTTCCTTTGGATAATTATTTGCGTTATCTTGAAGCAGGAGAAGAATCCCAAAAGGAGATGTACAAAACTCAATTCTTAAAAGATGCCAGAAAAAGAATTATGGAAGTAACGACTAGAGATTACATAAACCCTGAAGAGAATACAGTAGACTATGTGATAGTTTTCATTCCGAATGAGCAAGTTTATGCTTTCATTATCGAAAATGACAGATCTCTATTGGACGAAGCACTAAAGAACAAAGTTATACTTTGTTCACCCATTACGCTGTATGCAGTACTTGCTGTAATTAGACAGGCAGTAGATAACTTCAATTTGGAAAAAACAGCCGCCCAAATATTATCTTTGCTTGGCGCATTTAACAAGCAATGGAGTGCATTCCTGAAATCGCTTGAGAAAATGGGGAAAAAGATTGAAGAAGCCCAAAATGAATTTCTTACTTTAACTACAACGCGCCGTAAGCAACTTGAGCGCCCTCTTAGGGAAATTGAGGATTTGAGAAAACAAAAGGGGATTGCAGAAGCATCTTTGATTGAAGGGGATATAATCTCTGTAGAAAACTCTGAAGAAGTGAAAAATGGGAAGTGAGCAAAAAGAAGTAATACGTCCCCTAACACAGCATAAAAGTTTTGTGCCTTACAGCACTCACCCAAATTTTTGCTTCGCAAAAACTTCTTTTATGCTGGAAACGTTATATGAAATTCGAAAACCAGCCTTTCACGGAAAGGAGACCGTAAATTATGACGATGTTGTTGCCTTCGTTTAACTTCACAGGAGGAAAAGAGATAATGAAATTTCTACGCAACTTTCACCTATCGAAAGTTAAACAAAATTTTTTCTTATTTTTACGGGTGGTGGCTTTTAAGAATAACAAACTTAATAAGGTATTAATATTTTATTAGACACAATAATTGCTGAAAATTATGATGGAAGAACTAAATATAAAAAGAAGAACATATGGGGAACATCTTACTCCTATACAAATTTTTGAAGAATTTATATTACCAGAAATAAAAGACTACATACACCAATACATTTGGGTTGATTTATTTGCAGGGGAAGGCAATCTTATACTTCCTATCTTGAATTTAATACCTGAACACGAAAGAGTAGAATTTTTTAAAAAACATATATTTTTATTTGACATTCAAAAAGAACTAGTTGAAAAAGCCATATGCAATGCTGCAAGGTATGGCATTCCTTCAGAAGTAGCACAAAAAAACATCTGCCTAAGGGATACCATTAAAGACTATCCTGTTTTTTTATTTGATTTAGGATTGCCAATTTATCATATTACTAACCCGCCGTATCTTTATATTGGATATATAGTGAAACATCCAGAAACACAGAACTACCTAAATTATTTTCAGGGTAAAAATACGGGATACCAAGATTTGTATCAAATTTGTTTGATTAATGATTTGAGACATGGCATTAAGAATATGATTTATATAATTCCTTCCAACTTTTTGTTTGGATTTTCTGTTTCAAATAAGATTAGGAGTGATTTTTTGCCTTACTATAATATAAAGAAGGCCATAATTTTCGAAAAGGAAATATTTGAATTTACTGGAACTAATGTCCTAATTTGCTTCTTTGTGAGAAAAGATTTCCAAAAACTGGAAGCTCTTTCTTTTGAAGGGATTAAAATAAATAAAACAACACAGAAAAAACAATATATTTTGGAACCAATGAATAAATATCGTGCTGGAAATGATTTTGAAGATTTTGTAAATATATATAAGGCATCTAAGCCCCTTCAAATAAAATTTTATTTAACATTAGAAGAAGTCGAAAATGCAAGGGGGACATTTAAAGTAGAAGTTTTAGATGTAAGCACCTTTAAGGGTGGAAAATATCCAAAAACCGAGATTTTTGTAAATGAATACCTTTTTAACAAAATAAAAACAAACATTTTATTTATCAGAACTGTGGATACTGGGACTTTAAGTGGGCGGGTAGGTTTATACGTAATAAAAGAGATATTTAGTGTAGATGGCCTTTTAGTTACAAAAGAAAAATATAGAACGCATCCAATCCAAATATTTATAGAACCTGCACTTCCAATTGAGGAACAAATCCTATTGAAAGATTATTTCAATTTAATACTTGAACACTTCAGAAAGAAAACGGACAGCGAGTTTATGACCACTTATAAATATTCAAAAAGCGAATATACAAGAAAGTATTTGGGATTGTCTCAAACTAAAAAATTAATTCAAACATTCCCATTATTAAGTCTAAATAAAAATGAAAAAACTCATTTTAAAAGTCTGATAGATGCCAAAGATGTAGAGAAAATAATAAATTTCGTTCAAAATGTTAATAAAAATAAGAGGCAAGAACTATGGCTATAAAAGAGAATATCTATTATTGGAAAAAATCGTTAGAATCCCCTGAATCAGCGGCAGATCCTTTTTATAGTTTTGACAAGTTGATAGTAACAAATAGTAAGTTGATAAAGAAAGTCGAACGACTGCGAGAATTAATAATAAGTTATTGTGTACTAAGCGAAAAGAAGGTAGATGCCGCTTCAGAAATTTTAAATGAAATATATGATCTCATAGTTTCAATAGATAAGATTCAATATACTGAATTTGTAGCATTTTGGAAGACTTTGGACATATCATACTCTGTTTTTAAAAAATTACTTAATAAAAAAGTTATTTTGAAGGAATTATTACAAAAATACTGTGAGAGGCGGCGAAAGTTATACGATAAGATGGGATATTGTAATACATCAGGACAAAGAGCCAGATATTGTTTTAAAAATAAATGACAAATTTTTCATAATAGAAGCCAAGCATATAAAGGAAAGCGGTGGAGCGCAAGACAAGCAAATTGTAGAATTAATAGAATTCATAAGATACTCTGAAGAGTTAGAAAATGTTCATTACATATCATTTATGGATGGCGTATATTTCAATAATTTTAGTTGGGCTAAAGAGGGAGATGAAACTAAAGTCAATAAACAAAAAAAGGCAATTGAAGAGCACCTTACAAATAATCCTAAAAACTTTTTTGTAAATACCAGCGGTTTACTATCTCTTTTCGAAGATCTGAAAAATTAATAAAATTAATAAAAATGAAAAGTCCCCGCCCTTACGCAGAGAATTGAATGACAGAAAATAAAAAAAACTACTCAACAACATAATTTACTGCAGGTTCCCGACTCTGCGGAAAACCTTCGGTTTTCTTGCCACTTTGCACTCTCGCCTGTCGGCTCGGGGCACATAACAGCGGATAAAAGGTTCGCCCTTCGCAAAAACTTCTTTTATCCGCATCCGTTAAGCTAAATGCCCTCGCCTACTGAAAGATTAAGGTTTATAAAGAGTGAAACATTAATGTTAAAAGTAGGAAAACTATGACAATAGACATAATTCAAACAATTTTAGGGGCTTTGTAGCCTCATGTGTTATTTAATTGCAGACTTCGGGCAACTCTAGGGCAATCGTGCCTTGCCTCGCTCTGCTCGGTCAATTAACAACGGATAGAAGGGAAGCCAAAGATTTCCTCAAATCACCTTCTGTTCTTTTATCCGCAAACCATAAACACCCGCTCTCGCTATAAAAAACCTGTTAAATCATGTTACACAGGTTACAAAAGTTACATAGGTTACCAAATTAACACTTAAATCGCCATCCCTTCCTCTTGACAAATCCTTTAAACTTTAGTAATTTTATGCAGAAGGGTAAGTTCTTTAAGGTTATAAAAGTAAGAGAATAAGTTTTTTCAAAAGAGCAAATACCGTAGAGAGTTTGAATCTCTAATTAAGCAGGTTTTTTGTTTCCCTATTTATTTTCTTATAAATCAAATCAAAATAAGGAGGAAAAATTTTGTATATTATATAAAGGAGCTTGAGTTTAGATACAATAACAGCGATAATTTAGAAGAAGTTCTTTATAAGGTTTTAGGTGGAATATATTGAGCAATCGACATGGGAATTTGATGGCAGATAGCATTATTTTTGGTTAATAGAGGAAAAACAATATGGAATATAAAAAAATTATTATAACCCAAAGAGGTGGAAAAGAAAAACTAAAGCTTATAAAAGAACCAAAAGAAAACCTCTACAAAAATTTAAATAAAAAAGAGGCCATAATAAAAATTCTTGCAAGTGGTGTTGCTTATGCTGATATTATGATGAGGGAAGGAACTTATCCAGGACATCCTCCCTATCCTTTTACACCAGGTTATGATATTATAGGCATAATCGAAGAAATATCGGAAAATAAAGAAAACATAAAAAAAGGCGATATCGTTGCAGCTTTAACTGTTACTGGTGGTTATAGCGAATACATCGTACTACCCATAGAAAAGCTTATTCCTATACCTAATGTAGATCTTAACAACCAAATGGAATTAGCAAAATTGGTAAGCATGGTTTTAAATTACATCACCGCATATCAAATGTTGTTTCGCATCAAAAAATTGAACCAAGAAGACTATATTTTAATTCATGGTGGCGGTGGTGGTGTTGGAACAGCATTGCTTCAATTAACACATCATTATGATTTTAAAAACGTCTTTACAACGATATCTAGAAGAAAGAGTGAAATTATTTCGAAATATAATGCAAAACCTATTTATTACCAAGAAGAATCTTTTGTTGATTATTGTAAAAAACATAAAATAAAAATGGACTTAATTCTGGATCCCATTGGTGGATGGCACTTTTTAGAATCCTACAAAGTATTAAACCGTAATGGGACATTGGTATTATATGGTACTTATAATTTTCTTAAAGAAGGTACAATAAAATCGATGTTAGGTGTACCATTAACCTATCTTCGAAATCTATTCGACTTTAACAAAAAAGTTATATTTTATCTTATTGGACAAAAGCGATTTGGGGGATACGAATCCATAAAAAATGATTATAAAATTCTTTTAGAATTATTCAAAAATAAAAAAATTGATCCATTAGTAGAAATCCTACCATTCTCGGAAAAGAATGTTCAAGAAGCTCATCAACGACTACAAAATGGAGAAGTTTTAGGAAAAATTGTATTGATTTTTGATCATTAATTATTGCAACAAATCTATAGGATAAGGTAAAGATGCATCCTTTGGGATTCTATAAATATATTGATTTCTAAAATGGGGATCTTGCATTCTACATTCCTTAGAACGTTTTTTATATGGTTCAATCGTTATAAGCTTTTCCCACAAAGTTTTAATAGAGAATTCAGGATATTTTCCTACTGTTAATGGGGTAAAATCACAAGGACATACATATCCTTGGCTTGATAGATAAAACTGAGTTGTTGCAGCAAAACAATACCCTCTACTACACTCTTTTTGGGATGTAAAAACAGATTGAGGTGTTATAATTGGATAATCTTTTTTCCTTCGATAGTAATGTGTTAAGTATAGTATTTTTTTTCTAGCTTCTAAATCAAGAAATGACGAAACAGAAGAATACATTCGCCCAGTAGGAATTGCATCAAAAAATGTAACTTCTTGAACGTTTAATTCTTTTGCAAATGCCATCATGTTTTCTATAAAATAAGCTTCTACACGGTCTTTGGTTAAATAGCTAGAAATTGCAACAGGTATTTTTACTTGCAATGCGTTCTGAATTCCTTCAATTGCTTTATCAAATATATTTCGCTTTCTTAATTGATTATGTTCTTCTTTTTTGTAAGAATCCAAACTCACAAAAATTCCGTCCAAACCAGAAGCTTTTAATTTTTTACATTTTTCTTTGGTTAGAAATTCTCCATTTGTAAATAAAACCACATTTGCTTTGTTTTTATCTACCGACGAAATAATTTTATCTAAATCTTTGTTTAATAACGGTTCCCCACCTACTAAAACTACTGTTGTTACTCCAAGTTCTATGGATTCTTCTATTGCCGAAATAAATTGTTCTGTTGTTAATTCCTTCTCTTTCTGATTCATATGATAATTTGCACTACAATGTAAACAATTACATTGACATTTTTTTGTTAATCCTACTGTGAGTGTCGATGGTATTCTACACATCTCGAATTTACGAAGCAATCGATAAAATATATATCTTTTACCAGCATTTGTTGTAATATCTGGTTGATATAAACTAAATCGTAATTGTCCAAATGTTCGAAAAAAATTCTTGTATTTCTTGGTTTGATTTATATAATTTTCTATATAAGATTTCGCTTTGTTTGGGAATTTTTCTTTAAACTCAATCCAATAATCTAATAAATCTTGCGATGTATCGTATTTGTATTGAATCGTAAAATAATAATAATCAAGAAAATCCTGCTCTTTACTCATTAAAACATATTTAAAAGTATACAATATTAGAGTCAAATAGAATTTATATTTTATAAAAAATGTTTGTTAAAATATTAAACATTACTTTTTTATTATTTAATATGAATCAAAACGAATTAAGCTTAATTAAAACATTAAAAGACCTTAAAGAATTTGGGTATCAATATAGATCCATAAAAGAAGAAATGGCACAAAATTTAGCAAACAAACTCTATAATAATCAACCAGTATTCCCCGAAATTCATGGATACGAAGATACAGTTTTGCCACAATTATACCATGCGATACTTGCTGGTCATAATATAGTTTTATTAGGAGAAAAAGGACAAGCAAAAACCAAAATTATGAGATCGTTAATTCATCTACTCGATGAATATTTTCCCGTAATAGATGGAACTCTTATTCCAGAAAGTCCTTTTCGTCCCATAACAAAACAAGCAAAAAAGATATTACAAGAAAAACGAGAAAATACTCCAATTCGTTGGATACATCGCGAAGAACGTTATGGAGAAAAGTTGGCACCAGGTAGTAGAATTGCGGATATTATTGGAGATTTAGATCCCGCGAAAGTGATCGAAGGAAGTTCCTTAGGAAGTGAAGATGCACTCCATTATGGTCTTTTACCCAGAATGAATCATGGTATCTTTGCTATTAACGAATTACCAGACTTAGATTATCTAGTACAGGTTGCAATGTTTAATATTCTTGAAGAAGAA
The DNA here is from genome assembly GCA_026418015.1 of Leptospiraceae bacterium. Classification (GTDB taxonomy): domain Bacteria; phylum Spirochaetota; class Leptospiria; order Leptospirales; family Leptonemataceae; genus SKYB61. The sequence continues at coordinate 12,891 of JAOACE010000020.1, forward strand.
GATATTCAAATTCGTGGTTTACCAGTTAGATTATCTTTGGATGTTTTTATTTGTTTTACAGCAAACCCATCAGAATATACGCGATCAGGAAAGATCATCACTCAATTAAAAGATAGAATTGGTGCAGAAATAAGAACACATTATCCTAAAACACGCGAAATTGGCTTAAAAATCACGAAACAAGAAATTCGCATTCCAGCGATAAAACCAGAAGTAATTGTGCCCAAATTCATTGAAGAAATCATCGAAGAGATTACCATCCAAGCAAGAAGACATCCTCTGGTGAACCAAAAGTCTGGTGTTTCTGCAAGATTATCCATTGCAAATTACGAAACCATCGTAGCATCTGCTAGAAGAAGAGCGTTACAACTAAAACAACCTGTTGCGTATGCACGAATGACGGATTTAGGAAATATTTTTAGTTCGAGTTTAGGAAAAATTGAACTTGATCCATATCGCGACGAAGCTGTCACAGAATATCAAGTTATTCTTAAATTGATCGATTTGGCTATAAAAGAAATATTCGAAGAATATTTCCCCGAAAAAAAATATTCCCAAGAATTTGAAAATATTACAAAACAAGTATATCAAGCAAATGTAATAGAAATTTCCGATACAATGCCCACTTCCGAATATAAAAAAATCTTAAAAATTGTTCCGAGTTTATTCGATCTATTGAAAGATCAAAATTGGGACAAAAACGACGAATTATTCGCATCGGGAATTGAATTTATACTTGAAGGTTTAACAACGAAAGAAAAAATAAGCAGACGGCGATTAGGAGAAATTGTTAGTTTTAAATCTGTGGATTTGTATTAATGTTAAAGTTCAATCAGAAAGTAATTTTTGTATTAGGTAAAGGTGGCGTAGGTAGGACAACGATATCTGCCGCATTAGGTTATTATTTCGCTAAGCAAGGACTTAAAACCTTAGTAATTCAATGGGCAATTCGGGATTTTGTGTCCCCTATTTTTGATAAAGACCCAGTAGGTCATAAGCATAAAGAAATTTTACAAAATCTTTTTGTAATGAATTATGATCCTCAAATAACCTTACAAGAATATTTTGTAGAGCATTTGCACATGACTCTATTTTTTAAGTTTATCATCGAAAATCCACAAGTAAAGAAATTGATACAAGCTGCACCAGGTTTAGAAGAATTATTCTTCTTAGGAAGAATTTTTTGGTTAGTAGAATTAGCAAAAGAAGAACGTGGATATGAATTCGATAAAATTATTGTAGATGCACCAGCTACTGGACATGGCTCTGCATTATTCGGTGTTATATCTACTATTTCGAACTTTAAATTAGAAGGCCCTTTGGTATCAGAAGCTATAAGGGTTGCTAAAATGTTAGATGATCACGAAAAAATTGGGACAGTAGTTGTCACCTTACCGGAAGAATTGCCTTACGAAGAAACCATTGATCTGGTAGATCTTATCGAAAAAGAAATGAAAAGAAAACCCTTAGCAATTTTTTTAAACAAAAGTGTGTATTGGTATTTAAAAGAAAATGCCCATCACAATATAAACGATGATTATGCAAATCGTTTTTATCAATTCAAAAATGTTATAAGATCCTTAGATTTAGATCTCAGAAGAAAAATTTATTACGAACATAGAACAAAAGAATTTTTTCATCAAACCATAAAAACGATCATCTTGCCAGAATTGATCCTAGAAAAACCAGAGATTACACCAGAACAAAAAATCAAAAAACTTGTAGAACTATTAGAATCCTATGAATAAAAAAACCAATTTACACATCTTTTTAGGAGCGGGAGGAGTTGGTAAAACCACCATTTCTGCTTCCTTCGCGATGTATTTAGCATCAAAAGGAAAAAAAACTGGCTTACTGAGTATAGACCCTGCAAAAAGGTTAAAATCTGCTCTTAATGCATCCCACATAGACGAAGAAGGAAAAATCTTTTGGTCAAATACTAACAATGGGGGGTATCTACGTGCAGCAATATTAAATTTACCAGACAGCTTAAAACGTTGGATTATTGACGAAGGTCTACCAGAAGAACATCAAAGACAACTATTTCAACATCCTTTGTATACAACGCTTGCAGAAAAGATTGCATCGGCAACAGAAACATTAGCTCCTATAAGAATGGCAGAATGGTTAGAACAATACCCAGAAACAGAAGAACTGATTATCGATACTGCACCTGGTCTACATGCAGTGGATTTTATTACACGACCAGAAAAATTGATGGCATTTTTCGATAGCAAAATCCTTCAATGGATAAAATGGTTTGCTGGTGAAAAAAAATGGAAATGGGTCGATGGAAAAAAAGAAGTAATACAAGATCAAAATATTTTTCAAAAAATCATAAGACAAAGTGCTAAAGGAATATTATCTGCACTTGGTAAAGCTGGTGGTGAAAACATATTGTTAACATTAGGAGAATTGATTTTATTAATGGATCAGGTTTTTTACAAGATGGTGGATAGATTAGAAGAATCTAGAAAATGGATAAGAGATACAAACACCAAAGTTTATTTTGTTTTTACATTACGCGATGATTCTGTTTCTGTTGCAATCGAACTTAAACAAATATTAGAAAAAAATAATATAAAAAATTTTATATTTTTATTAAATAAAAGCGTTCCTGATAGTTTTATAAATTCGAAGGAAGTAATGAATGTGAATAATGTCTTTTCGGAAATAAAACCTCATAGCTTAGAATACGAAGAATTATTAAATAGATATATACAATCTTTTCCCATTCTAAAAAACAAGATTTTAACAAAACTCGAAAAATATTTTATACCTAAAAATAATATCATAGAGATTCCTATTGTTTCCTCGATAGAAAATTACGAAGAATTAAAAATTTCTGATTTAATTGAATTAGGATCCTATATTGAACATAAAAACAAAATAATGTATTAATTGATTTATTATTTTTTTGCTTGACATTTAGATAAAATTAATTTAAATAATTCTATGGATCGTAAGGATAATTTTCAATCTTTAAAAGGTTATTTCTTAATTTCGGAAGCAACTATGTTAGATCCAAACTTTAAACATACAGTTGTTTTAATGATTGAACACAATGAAGATGGTGCATTTGGTTTGATTGTAAACAAAAAATCCCAATTAACACTTTCGGATTTATTGCCAGAATTTCAGAATGAACGCGGAAAAAGTACTCCAATTTATATTGGTGGACCAGTACAACAAGAATTTTTATTTGCAGTACATTCTCCCCTATTAGATAGAAAACCCTCTTCTACATCGATGGAAGTTATCTCCAATGTTTATTTTGAACCAGGCTTTCGCAACCTTGAAGATTATTTTAAAGATGATTATTGGAACTCTTTACCTCTCGACGATAGACCTAAAATACATTTATTTATTGGATATTCTGGTTGGGGGCCAGGTCAGTTAGAAAGAGAAATACGCGAAGGCAGCTGGATTATTCATCCAGCTTCTTATAAAATTGTATTTCATCCTAATCCCGAAGAAGGATGGAAAGATGCTTTAAGACAAAAAGGCGGCATCTACAAAATATTTGCAGATACCAACCAAGATCCTTTCTTAAATTAATTTTTTCTTATAAAGCGATAAACTGCAAGAATTATAATCGCGCCACCTACTGCTAAAAAGAAACTTGTCCAATTCCAACCAGTAAAAGAACCAATCCCTAATTGTGTACCAATAAAACCGCCCACAAATGCACCAGCAATTCCAAGTAGAATTGTTATAATAAATCCACCCGGATCTTTACCAGGCATTATCAGTTTTGCAACTACTCCTACTAAGAGTCCCATTGCTATCCAACTTAATATTCCCATATAGATCAAATAAAATTTGTTCAAAAAAAGTCAAACTTTTTTTATGTTGCAATCTGATCCTTTTTTGTTGGTAATAAATCTTCCAATTTGCATTTAAAATATCTTCCTTCTTTAAGACTTGTACCAATCCATCCGTATGGTTCTTGATCTTTTACAACGAATAAATCCCAACCCAATTTGATGTAGGGACAATTTACAACTCTATCTCTACAAATAATTTGGGTTGCACGAGGTTTAGGATATGCCCAAGCAGAAGGTGGATAAAGGCATTTTCTTTCGATCCCAGCTACTAGCATCAAATTCCGCATTTCTAATTCTAAATCTCTAAATCTTTTGATTACTGGTTTTAATAAATGATAATCAAAAAACCCCAACTTTGATGTATAAGCTACTCTAAAAGAAACCTCTTCGTAAAGATGTTCTCTATCTTCTATTTTTTGGTATAAATAAAATATATATCGAGAAAACTTTATAGATTCTGCTATAACTTGAACTGCCTTATCAGAAAGAATTGGTTTGTTGATATTGTTTAACATTTCGTCATCGACAACATCGTTTTCCTCTGTATTAGAAGCTTTTTCTAAATTAGTTTGAGCATCTGAATCCCATATATCATCGTCAAAAATTAATAGAGTAGGATCATTTTTATCTACATTTTTTTGAGTTAACGTAATATCCTCAGAAATAGCCGATAAAATTTTAATGGATTGAAGAATCTTTTCTATATCCACAGGCAGTTCCAATTTTTTTGATAATTCAATTGATTTAGCTATAAATTGCTTGTTTAAACTTTCATTATCGTAAGAATCTAATGCAGTTTGATGATTGGGAAATGCAAACTCAGAAATAAAAGAAGATATAAACGAAAATGTGCTTAACCCTTTCATACTTAATTCTTGTAATAATACAACTGCAAGAGTTAAAAGTCCAATTCTAGAAATGTAATTAAAATGATCCGGATTTTTTTTGAATAATATAAAGCTTGCAACACAAAATTTAGGATATCGAAAAGAATTCTTAACGATATTTCTTGGTTTATTCGAAGAAACAATTATGAGTTTTTCAAGAAAATCCCAATTTTTTATGTTTCTGATTATAATGTTCGCAAGATATTCAGACATAATGTTAATTAGTTGAGGAGTAATTTTTATGTAAAATTTTTCTTCGTAGCTACCTCTATTCTGTTTTAATCGCTCAATAAAAGAACTTCGAACCACTGCATCTTTACGAATTAAAACATTACCATAATTATCGATTAAATCTTGATCGAGAGTTAAAATTCCTCTTAAATCTAATTCTAAAAAGAAATTCTCAAATTCTACAAAATCCGAAATTAAAAAAGAGGATTGAGATAATTTCATTAAATTTAATTTTGTAATTGCTTTTTATTATGCAACTAAAAAAATATTGACTACTAAAAACAAGGATTATTCTTTTTATAGATGGAAAAAAATAAAAATGATATAAATCAAAACGACACGATAAAGGCTATTGCAGAATCTTTAAATCAATTTGCTGGAAGTCTTACTGGAAAAAACTTAGAAAATAAATTGATAGAATATTCCGAAGTTTATGGCGAAATTATATTATATTTATACAATCAATTAGAAAATCAAAAACGAGAAATCAAACACTTAAAAAAAGAACTCTATCGAATCGAATCTTTATTGAATCAAAACAGCAATCATTCTACGACAAAGAATTACAAAAAAGATAAATATTTATATATTTTTAATATAATTTTGTTTATTATAAACATAATACTAATGTTTCTTTTGTTAACAAAATGAACCAAAACAACTTAAACAAAATCAAAAATATTCTCGGAATTCGAAACAAATTTTGGAGAAAACGTTTCGAAATTATTAAAAATCATTTAGATATACTTTATATAAAGTCTATTAATAAAAATTACTTACCTTTTCGTTTGGCATTTAGTAAAACCATTCTTCAAATAGAAAAAAAACCTAATGAATTAGATATCGAAAATTTTTATAATTCCAGCCTTGTTGAATATCTAAATAAATTAAATCATCAAACATTTATCCTAGAAGAAAACCAAAAAGCAAGAAAAGTTTCTCTAAAAAACAAAATATATATAAATATTACTAACCCCGATGGATTAGAAGATCCTATTAAAAGAAAAACAATCAACGAAATAAACCAAAAAATCTTAAATTATATATATTCCAACCAAGACGAATTAATCAAAAAAAACCATAAAGAATTAAATTATATTTTTATAAATATTCTACAACCCAACCTACATAAAATATTCAATAAAGAAGAATTTAACCTCATAAGCGATTTTATCGAAAGTCCCATAGGAAAAATTCTAAATAACTTTATTCCTGGTCTAAGCATATTATTAGAAATACAAAAACAAAAAGAAGCTCTAAAAGAAAATGATCTTATAAAACTTAGCAGTACCATTGTTATTAATCGCGTTAAAGAGTTAACACAAAGATTAATCTATATTCTAACAGAAAATTTTATAAAAAAGGGAAAATACATTGCACCCCCATTAGTTGCCATCACAAGCATTGCTTTTGAACGATACGAATCTTATAAGAGATGCCAAGAAATCGTTGATCAAAACTATCAAAAAATATTATTAATTTATAATAAAATTCAACAAAATAAATTAAACGAAGAAAAACTCATCGATAATTTTTACGAAAACCATCCACAAGAAATCAAGAAATTACTTGATTCATAAGAATAATTAATTTTCTTGAAGGAATGAAGTTAAAAACCCTCTCTAAAAAGATTCATGGCCCATTAGTTTTAGTAATATTAGATGGAGTAGGATTATACAAAGGGCAGAAAGATGGTTATCCTGGTAATGCAGTAGATTTAGCAAAAGCAGATTTTTTAAAAAGGTTATTTCAAGATAACACAGAACCAAAACATATTTTTACAACACTTAAAGCCCACGGTACAGCAGTTGGAATGCCATCGGACGAAGATATGGGCAATTCCGAAGTAGGTCATAATGCATTAGGAGCTGGAAGGATTTTCCCCCAAGGTGCAAAACTTGTAAACATTGCCATAGAAAACGAATCCCTTTTTAAAAGTAATACTTGGATGGAACTGATTGGAACAAAAGAAAATCCTGGTTATGCACTTAAAGGAAGTACAGTACATTTTATTGGTTTACTTTCTGATGGTAATGTTCACAGTCATATCAATCACTTATTTGCAATGATAAAAAAATGTAAAGATGAAGGTGTTAAAGAAATTCGCGTACATACATTATTAGACGGTAGAGACGTTCCCGAAAGAAGTGCAGAAATCTATGTAGAACAACTAGAAAAATTCCTAAAAGAAATAGATCCAACAGGAAAACATTATTGTATAGCATCTGGTGGTGGTAGAATGGTAATAACGATGGATCGCTACGAAGCAAACTGGAAAATGGTGGAACTAGGATGGAAAACCCATGTAAAAGGAGAAGCAGAATATAAATTCACATCAGCATCAGAAGCAATAAAAACATTTCGCAACATACATCCCGATAAGATTGATCAAGATTTACCACCTTTTGTTATAGTAGACGAGAATCAAAATCCAGTTGGAAGAATAAAAGATAACGATGTTGTTATATTTTTTAATTTTCGAGGCGATCGCGCAATCGAAATTTCCCGCGCTTTTACAGAAGAAAACTTTGATAAATTTCCGAGAGATCCAAACGTAAAAGTTCATTTTGCAGGTATGATGGAATATGATGGTGATTTAAAAATCCCCAAAAAGTATTTGGTTTCTCCACCTGCAATCGACAGAACTGTTTCTGAATATTTAGTGCACAATGGTATTTATCAGTACGCGATTTCAGAGACACAAAAGTTTGGTCATGTTACCTACTTTTGGAATGGAAATAATTCTCAAAAATTTAGCGAAACGATGGAGGAATGGGTAGAAATACCATCGGATATTATTCCCTTCGAAAAAAAACCAGAAATGAAGGCAAAAGAAATTACTGATAAACTTATAGATGCAATTTCTTCTAATAAATATCAATTCCTTCGCGTAAATTATGCTAATGGTGATATGGTAGGCCATACAGGTGTATTAGAAGCAGCAATTAAAGCGATGGAAGTAGTAAACGAACAAGTAGAAAGGCTCTATGATACAATACAAAAAAACCATGGTACTTTAATTATCATCGCAGATCACGGAAATTGTGAACAAATGATAGAAATCGACAAAAAAACAGGAAATCCTAAAAAGAATAAAGATGGAAGTTATGCAGCAAAAACTAGTCATACTTTAAACCCAGTCCCTTTTGTTTTACTTAGTCCACACTTAGGTGAATTAGAGCTTAATCCAACAAAAGAGACTTACTCTCTTGGAAATATTGCAAGCACTATCTTAACGCTATTAGGGTTTGAACCACCAGAAATATATCTTCCATCCATCGTAAGATGGAAGTAATCTAATCTAACTTGGGGCTTACTACAAAGCCCTTATATCCTTCTTCTTCTAATTTTTGTCTTAGGACTTCTGCTGGATAACGTTCAGAAAATCTACCTACCCTTATTTGATAATCATTTTCTTTTTGCACTATGGTAATAGGATATGGTAGCTTTTGTTCTATTTCTTCCTTAACACGTATGATGTTTTTTAAATCAGTAAATGAACCAATTTGAACAGAATAATGTTTAAAATCTTTTATATTAATAACGTTTTTTAAGATTTTTTGCTTTTTTTCTTCGTATATTTGTTCTATGGGAGAAGAACCACTATCAGCAATAGCTCTGTTAAAAAAAGCAGCTGTTGCGCCCTCGCCTTTTTCTTTTAAATCCCCACGTTGTAATAATTTAACCTGAACCTTGGCAAGTCCCTTTTGTTTAAATCCCAATACCTCGGCTGCATATTCAGAAACATCAATGATTCTAGTTTTTACGTAAGGACCCCTATCGTTGATTTTTAAAACAACTTCTTTATTGTTTTCCAAATTTTTTACGCTAACAATTGAGCCTAAGGGAAAATTTCTATGTGCAGCTGTGAGCTTTCTACTATCAAATATTTCGCCGCTTGCAGTAGGTCTTCCATCAAAATCTTTTCCATACCAAGATGCAATACCAATTTCTTCGTCTGCAGTTTGTTGACTTGTATTTTGTTGATCTAATACAACAACTTCAACATTCTCTGTATCATTTTGATTCTCTTGGTTATCGATATAGCCTGGTGGTTTATTGTTAATATTACATTTTTTACAACCTTCTTTTAGGTTGGGATCTTGTTTACTTAGTTCTTCGAAAAACTTTTCTTCGTCTTCTGGATTTTTTGTGTTTGCATCCCCCATATATGGATTATAATTTCTTGGATTTACTCTTTGATTTGCTTCGTTTTCTGTTCTGTTCATAAACATAGAAGTAGGATAAGTCTTTTCTACTACGGTTGGAGGTTGATTGATATTAGCAGTAATACAATACTGAAAACTAATAACAATTAGCGAAACAAACAATGTTTTTGTCTTCATTATTAAGATTTTCGGAATTTAATAGAATACTATTAAAAAAAATTTTTAATCCTTTTTATCCAATAATTTATCCATTCATCATCATCGTTTAAAGAATCTATCACGATTAATTCTATTTTTTTATTGTGTTCTTCTACCAACTTTCTTGTTGATATGTTTAACTCTTCTAAGGTTTCTAGACAATCTGAGGTAAAAGAAAGTGGAACTAAAATAATTTTGTTAAAATTATTTATAATATTTAATAGATATTCTTGAAGATAAGGTGTTAACCATTTTGTTCTACCCAAACGTGATTGATAAACAACATCATAATGTTTTAAATTAAGCTTTTGTGCAATTTTTCGAGAAATAAAAATTGATTGTGCCTTATAACAATATTCGGGGTATTTTTCACAACAGCCTTCTTTAAGACAAAGGTTCAGCCTATCGGACTTAATGATATGTCTTTCTGGTATACCATGAAAAGTAAACAATACATAATAATCTTGATAATTTTTGATAGATTGAATTTTATTCATCCACAATTGAATAAAATCTTCATCATCATTATAAACTTCTTCGAAAGAAAGTATAAAAGGATCCCAAAGTTGTTGGTTTACTCTACAAATTTCAGCTATTAACGAACCATAAGTAGAAGTAGAATATTGTGGATAAAGTGGTATAATATGTAGATATCGATAACCTTGGTTGTAGAATTGTTGCATTTTTTCTTTAATAGTTGGTTTTCCGTACCTCATTGCATAATCGATAGCAACATTAGGAATCTTTTCTTTTAGTTTTTTTATAAATTGTTCTGAATAATAGATTAAAGGCGATAGATTTAAAGTATGATTCCAAACCTCTTGGTACTTTTTTAGAGTGTTAAAAGGTCTAAAAGGAATTATAAAAAAATAAACGATAATAAAACGTAAAAAAAAGGGTAAATCAATTACCCTTTTATCCATCAAAAACTCTTTTAAGTTTTTTCGAATGGACGAAATGGTTAGATTTTCTGGCGTTCCTAAATTAACAAATAAAATTGCAGTATTTTCTTTATTCCTCATTAAGAATCAAAATTCTGCTACTACTGCACCTCGTAAATCATTAATTTTATAACCAGTTGCTCGATCTTGTGGATATTCTTTTTTTAAGACTTCTTTTACTTCTGGAGAAATTGTATTCAGATCGCCATGACAACTTAAACACATTTCGTTAGGAATTCTCATTGGCTTCATCACTTTTGTTTTATCCCCTACTTTATAATAAACTGTTTTAATCGGCTGATTTTCTTTAATACGTTTTAACCAAAATTCAATTACCTTTTGTTCATCTTCGGATGCTTTTTGGTTTGGATTTCTATTTTTATCAGACACCCGATAGATCTTCTTGTTATAGGTTTTAGAAAATTCCGCAGCTATTTGAGGTGCTCTTGTTTTACAAAAAGAAATGGAACCTGCATATCCTCTTTCTTTAATAGAATTTGTTAACTCGGATATTAAGGTAGGAGGGAATTTATCTAATATCTCGGCTGTTTTTTTGATTTCTTCTGGAGCTTTTTCGTCTAATTCTAATATATTTATGTCTTGTTTTGCTTGTGCCCACATACCACTGAATGACCCAATTACCATCAAAAAGGTAACATAAGTTAGAATTTGTTTAGCTTTCATAATTCAAAGATAAATTGATTTGTTATATTTTCAACTATTTTTTAGAAAATTTTATTATACTATATACAGGTATATTGTATTAATTAAAAAATATTTATTTTTATCAAGAAAAATTTACTTTTCTGTATAAAAAGCTTAGAATAAATGTACTCTTCTATGGATTTAAAAAGAATCGAAAACGTTTCCTTTAATCAAAATTGTTTAATTTTTTTCGACATTCCATCCCAAACTAGTGAACTAAATTTATTAAAATTTTTTATTGAACGTTTAATAGATACCATTGAATTCCTAAAATTAAAAAATATAAGCATACATTGTGTGCCAATTTTTGTAAAAGAGAATCAAATTTCGAAAGAAATCGATGTCGAATTTTTTCAATTAGTAGAAAAAGAACTTTCTCAATATATTCCTACAAAATCAACCGATAGTATAGCACAAACACAAAACCTAAAAAACGAAAAGCAAAATGTTGTTTTATTACATCCAAAATTATTCTCTTTTGATTGGAATTCTATCAATTCAATTCAATACGAAAATTTTGTAATCAACAGTTATAAATTTTTTGATTATTTCGAAGCAAGCAAAACAAAAATCAATAAAAGTCAATTTTGTATATCTTCAGAAATTGCAGAATCTATGGAATTATTAGATCAATTATCGAAAGCAACCTTAAAACCCAAAGTTGGAATATTTGGAGGAACACAAATCCAATCCACCATAGAATTCTTGGATAAAAAGGTGAAGTTGTTCCAAACTATTATTTTAAGTGGAAGTATAGGCATTACTGCACTAAAAGCAAATGGTTTAAACGTAGGCAATAGTCCCTATTCCAAAGAAGAAATCAGTAATTTATTTCAGATAATCAATAAAGCAAATTTTGAAGAATGCGAAGTAGAGTTACCTGTTGATCACATCGTTGTAGAAAAGATTTCTCCAAAGTCCAGTTCAAAAATTAGTCCGCGAGAAATTTCTAATCCATTCATTGCAATAGACATTGGACCTAAATCCATCCAAAAATACGAACAGATTTTAAAACAAGCTAACTTTATTTTATTCCATGCTCCCGTAGGTTTGATTGAACTAGAAAAAGGGAGAAAAGGTACATTAGAATTGTTAAAAATAATTCAAAAAAACAAGAAAACGTCTATTATTACTGGCAATAAACTATGTGATTTTTGTTTAGAAAATAAAATTTCTTTAAAATTGATCCCAGATTTCGAATTTATTCTAAATTATTTAAACCAAAGTTCTGGTTTTTTTAAGAATTGATGGATTAATTTCAAATTATAAATTATACTTAATATTTTTTTCTTTACATTTTAACATTAAAAGATTATATTAATTACATGAATTTTATTATTAGAATTTTATCTTTTACTTTGACAATTTTTTTTATCGTTCATCCATTAGCTCCTCAACAAGAAATGACCAAACAACCGTTTATTTACAAAATTATTATAAGCGATGCAATTACTCCAGCTTCGATGGAAAAATTGAACAAAGCAATACAAAAAGCGAATCAAGATAATGCAAATGCATTACTCATTCAATTAGATACCCCCGGTGGATTAATGAGCTCTATGGACGAAATGGTCAAATCCATCATGAATTCTCGCGTACCTATTATAACCTACGTAGCACCACCTGGTGCAACTTGTGGTTCTGCGGGTGTTTTTATTTTATTATCGAGCCATGTTGCAGCAATGGCACCAGCTACAAACATTGGATCAGCAACACCTATAACTATGGGAGGAACAACAGGCAATAACCAAGATCCGAAAAATCAGGAAGCTTTAAGAGAAAAAATTATGAATCATTCTATTGCAAAAATTAAAGCCATTGCAGAATACTACGGAAGGAACTCTCAATTCGCGATTAAAACCATCACAGAAGCAGCAAACATTCCTTCCACAGAAGCTTATAAAATCCAACTGATTGATGCAATCGCAATAACCGAACAAGAATTATTGAATCAAATCAACGGAAAAACTGTAAAAACTGTTGATGGGGAAAAAGTTTTACAAACGAAAGATATAAACATCATAGAACTAAAAGATGATTTAAGAAATAAAATACAAAGCATTATTGCAAATCCAAACATAGCTTATTTGTTAATCATGATTGGCATTACGGGCATAATGATAGAAATTCAATATCCTGGGTTAATTTTTCCCGGTGTAATTGGTGCAATTAGTTTAGTGTTAGGTCTATATGGATTACAAACATTACCTGTAAATTATGCTGGATTTCTTTTAATTTTTCTCGGAATTCTGTTTTTAATATTAGAATTAAAGATTGTTAGTTATGGACTATTATCTATTGCTGGAATTATTTCTATCATACTGGGTATAATTTGGATTGCAGAATCTATGAAGGAAGTCGAAGAAACATCCATCATATTTTTGTTTACCACAACGTTTGTCATTATTGGTTTATTTTTATTTATTTTAAGAAAGATTATAAAAGCAACAAAAAACAAAGTAGTAAGTGGGGATCAAATTCTTTTCGAAGAAATAGGAGAAGCAATTACAGAGATCAACCAAGAAAAAGGAAAAATCTTTATACATGGAGAAATTTGGAATGCTATAAGTAACGAAATCATTCCTAAAGGATCAAGAGTTCAACCTTACGAAAGAATTGGCATGACACTTAAAGTAAAAAAGGTTGACGAAAATAATTAATCAAGTTTAATTTATAGCATGTTTATCAATATTTTGTTTATTATAATTGTTGCGATAATAATTTTATCACAAGCAATCAGGATACTTAAAGAATACGAACGTGGTGTTATTTTTCGTTTAGGTAGGTTTAGTGGTGTTAAAGGACCGGGGTTGATATTACTAATTCCTGTCATCGATAAAATGGAAAAAGTAAGTTTAAGGACGGTTGCTTTAGATGTACCACCACAAGATGTAATCACAAAAGATAATGTTACAATCAAAGTTAATGCTGTTGTCTATTTTCGCGTAATGGATCCCGAAAAAGCCATCATAGAAGTAGAAGATTACTTGTATGCTACATCTCAATTATGTCAGACCACTTTGAGATCGATTTTGGGCGAATCCGAATTAGACGAAGTTCTTGCAAACCGGGAAAAAATTAATGCACACTTGCAAGAAGTCATCGACAAACAAACCGATGCATGGGGAATTAAAGTAAGCCTTGTAGAACTAAAACACATTGATTTACCTCAAGAGATGCAAAGAGCCATGGCAAAACAAGCAGAAGCAGAACGCGAAAGAAGAGCTAAAATCATTTCTTCCGAAGGTGAATTCCAAGCATCCCAAAACCTTGCAGAAGCAGCGAAAGTAATCGAAAAACATCCTGTTGCAATACAACTAAGATTTTTGCAAACACTTGTAGAAGTAGCCGCAGATAAAAATTCTACTGTGGTATTCCCAATCCCTATCGAAATATTAGAATCTTTAAAGAGAAAATAATTTTATAACTTATTGATTTTTGCAAAAATTGATGGGGTTGAATAAAAAATCAATTCGCTTTCTTCCCCATCCCATTTTATTACCATTAGGGAACTTTTTTTTAGTTTAAGGTTAAAGTTTAATATAGATTCTTTATAAATCAATTCTTCTAAACGAAAATCATATCGAATTTGATTACTCAATAAAGATAAAGCAAAACGACTTAGATCTGGTTCGTGTGTTATTATAGCAATTTTATAATTTGAATTTATAATATCTTTATTTAAATATGCGCCCAAAATAAATAAGTAATCATAAACAGAAGCACCAGGGTTTAATTTAGAATACGAATCGATTTTTTTAACCTTCCACTTTTTAGCAAAAATTTCTGCTGTTTCTACCGATCGCAAAGCTTCTGATGTTAAAATTGTATCGGGTTTAGAAAAAATTTTTGAACAAATTGAAGCAACTTTTTTAACCTTTTTTTGACCTTCTAATGTAAGCTTTCTTTCCAAATCGTTTAATGAACTATCTTCAGCTATACCATGTCGAATTAAATAAAAATCCATAGAAGAACCATTTATTTTATAATAATAAAAAATAAAGTATTTATCGAAAATTTTGATTTACGAATTTTTTTAAAAATAAAAAGTTAGTTATGCTTTCTAAGATCACCAATGTTTTTTACGAAAGGATAATCAAACCTCTAAAAGAAGCACATTCTCCTCGGGAAGAAATTGCATTAGGAGCAGCTATCGGTATGTTCTGGGCTCTTAATCCTTTAGTTGGGATACAAATGTATTTAACTACCGCGAATTGGTTAATTTTTAAACTCTTTAAAATTAGGTTTCACTTACCCATTGCAATAGCTATGGTTTGGATTACAAATCCCTTAACAGTTCCTTTTTTTTATTATGCATTCTACATTACAGGTATTTATTTTTTAAAGTTGATCAATTTACATTACGAAATCCTATCTTTCGAAAAATTTAATATGATCATTCAGACTTCCAGTTCGATGGATTTTTTTGATGGTGTTTGGTTTTGGATCAAATTCTTATTAGATGATTTTGGTATCCCTGCATTAGTTGGTGGACTAGTTTGGGCAATTCCTTCTGCTTTTGCTACGTATCCCTTCGTCTACAAATATATTACAAAACATAGAACAGAATTAGCAAAAAAAGAAGGAATCACTTTGGAAGAATGGGAAAAAAGACATGTACATACCTTAAAAGAAATCATTCAACAAGAATTCTCGAAAAAAAGTTAATCCTTAGAAATTAAATTTACTAATTGATAGAAGGCTTCTTTTGGAATTTCTTCTGCCCTTTTTGTAAGATCTAAAGAAATGATTTCTGCTTTTTCTCTAAGAAGAGATATTGATATTAATTCATCACCTTTTTGCCAAGAATTGATCATCTTTTTTCTTTTAGAACGAAAACTCATGCGAAGAATTTTTTCCAAAAGCTCTGGATTACATTTTGTTTCTCGGAAAACTTCTAGTTTAATTAGCATAGATTCTACTTGGGGTATGGGAAAAAAAGCATTTTTAGGTATAGAGAATAATTTGGATATTTTCGAAAAATTATTTAAATAAATCGAAATAGAATTATTTTCTTCTAAGAGTTTTTCCGCATATTCTTTTTGGACTAAAAATATACATATACCTGGCTTTTTCATCGATTTGATAGTATTGATTATAATATCGGTAGTTATATAATATGGCAGATTACCAATAATAAAATTAAAATCATTAAGAGAATAGTTTTGAATATACTCCAAAATATCTATTTGATGAATACTCTGTTCTGGAAAATATTCATTTAAAATTTCACAAAGAACACGATCGATTTCTACAAGAACTAAGTCGTAATGATTTTTTAAATGAAAGGTTAAAGCACCAAATCCTGGTCCAATTTCTAACATTCTTGAATATTGAGGTATGCTCAATTGTATTGCTTCTACAATTTTTATAATATAATTGGGATCGATTAAAAAATTCTGACCTAAGGACTTTCTTATATTTGCATTTTTTTGTTTAAGTGTATCGAGAATCTTTGTTTTACTTAAAAAAGGATAATCCATAGATTATAAACAAACTTATTATATAAATTCCATAGACAATAAAAAAGTGATTTCTAAACTGATTTTCTATTATTCTATTTTTTTTATAAAAATTTAGTAATAATAGAACGGCTAAAACCAATAAAATCGAGATAATAAAACCTAAATTCAAGGAATTTTTAAAATCTATCCATAGACTAAAATTGCTTAAAATATGAATTGTTTTTATAATAAAAATAATAAAATAATCAATGATTTTCCAAACAAAGTTTAATAGAATATCAAAAAAACTAAATGATTTTAACAACATTGTTGATATTATTACGATAAAAATTACTGGTAAAAATATACTCATTATCGGCACATAAATCATATTATAAATTGGAGAAAGAATTGGGTAACCTTTAAACACAAAAAACAACAAAGGCTGCAAGAAAAGAGAAGCACTAAAAGTAATTAAAAATTGAATCATAATAAATTTATATAAATAATATTTTATATTTTCTTTATAGTTATACTTAGGATATTTATTCTCGTAGATAAAAATAGAATTGAGATCTTTAAAAATTAATAATATTCCTCCAACGGCTAAAAAAGACATGGTAGTAGATAAATTCACCACACTTTTGGGAAAAATCATTATCATTATTAGTAAAGTGTTAAGCAAAAGATCATAAACTAACAGCTTTCTTTTTACGATTAACAACAAAGTAATGGTGAGAATAAAAATATAAGCACGAATTAATGTAAAAGGAAAGTTCAACAACCAAAGATATAACAACAAAAATGGTAAAGTAATTATATAAGATAGAATATGTTTTTTACCCCATATTTTACTCAATGGATAATACATCACAAAAAACAATATTCCTAAGTGTAGTCCACTAGCAGCAAAGAGATGCAACAAGCCTAATTTTTTAATACTATTTTTATCTTCTCTATGCATCCAATTAGCATTACCAAACACTAGTCCCAATATAAGGTTTTGTGCATTTTCTGTGGATATTTTAGATTTAACGATATCGATAATTTCGTGTTTATATTCAAATTTTGTAGAATTATTACAATCAACGTTTAAAAGATTTTTTTCTTCTATTTTAAAAAAGTATTGAGCTTGATTTTTGATTAAATAAACAAAAAAATCATTTTTGGGTTCTAATGGGAAAAAGAATCGCTTTCCATAAAAAAATACCTCTATTTGGCAATCCTGCTCTAAATCTTTTTTTGGTAAACTTAATGCAGTTATGATTGCTCTATTTTTTATATCTTCTCGTATGGGCAATGGATTTTGATTTTTTTTGTACGGAACAACCTTCGTCACATAGAATTCTGTTAAATACATTCCTGGATAAAGCACATTAAGAATCTTTCCTTTACCATAAAGGGTATAACCAAATCGATATAAAACAAGTTTCTGATAATCTTCTTTGGTAAAATATTGTTTATCTACTTCTTGTTTTTTTTCAGTAAATTCAAAAAACCTAGAAGAGCTATAAATAATAATTAAAACTAATAATACGTAAAGAAAATTTATTTTTTTTACAGGTACTAAAAGCCTTAAAAAGGTTATTTTTCGATAAAAAAGTAATATTAACAATATTAATATGATTACTGATATAAACAAAAATAAAAAAATTTTAGAATCAAAATTGAATAAATAATAAATAAAATAAACCAATACAATTATGATTTTCCAGTATAGTGTTGGCTTCATACATAAATATAATCTCTATTTTATAAAAAATATTCTGATTTTTTTTGCAATGTTTTTATAATTTTGTAAAACAAAAAACGAAAAGATTGACACAAAAAATTCTAATAAATCTTTCTTCTATATGCCTTGGGATTTTAACACCAACAAGCCATATGGAGTTTTTAAAAAAATTCTTCTATCGCCAGAAGAACTAAAAAAAGAGGCAGAATTACTTAAACCTAAATTAAAAGATCTTTATAAAAAATTTAGAGAATCTTCTTTACCAGAACACAAAATCGCATGGGATTTTTTTTCTATTTATTATACTAACAGAAATGCAAAAAAACTATATAACACAAAAGCACAAAAAATCGATTATAATCAAGATTTGATAAATTTTTTAAAATCGGTTCGTTTTTACCGCGTACCAGATTCAATCCGTATAACATTTATAAACTGGATGGAAAACCGATGGAAAATAGTTTTATTAGATTATAATCCAACAGCTTACGAAATGTTAAATTATCAAGCTAATGGTATAAGAATCGTAACAATTGATTGGGAAGCAGCAATAGAAGGAATTTTCGTATTTGGTATAAGAGATGCTTTTGAACATTTTCTACACGATTTAGAACATAGCTATAATTTTTTTGCAGATTCTGTGGAATACGAAAAACAAACAAAATTCTTCGAATATTTAAAAAATTTTTACCCAGAGATCGAAGATTTGTTAAAAATAAACCCTGATTTTGTACAAAAATGGGAATATTTAGTTTCGGATATGAATACACATCATCAACATTTAAAACATTATACCAAAGCTTTTCTATACGAATTAATAAAAGAAATCAATAAATTAAATTATAAAAATAATTATTATAATAAAATCATAAATTTATTTAATAAAATTGAATCATTTTAGATATAACCCAGGTATAGCTATTGTTTCTAATACTTCGTCTTTTCCTTCGCTTTTAATAATAATCTGGATTTTTACCAATCGTGGTATTCTTCGAGTAGCCTTAGAACTCCAATTATCTTGCCAATCCACCCCATTTAGCGAATAACTTAACTGGAAGGATTTTACATTATCTAATAGTAAATAATGATTTCCACCCACATAAGGCTGATCATCTACTATTTGATCTTCGCGAATATAAATTTTGTTATCTTTAAAATAATAAGAAACTTCTTTAACAATACCACCCCCTGCTAACGGAGAACCAGTAGAAACCGTAGTCAATGTCAGTTGATCTTTTCTTTCGCCTTCGTTTCCATTGCTTTTTCCAAAAAAAACAGTTTTTTCTATCTCGGGAAAATAAAAGGTCATTCGGATGGAATTTTGTATTAAGTTTAATGTTAATAAAGCTTTGGAACGATTTTGACTAAGAGGGATTGTATTTTTTGCAATTTTAGAAACAGTAAAATTTACGCTAAACATTACAATAAATAATATAGACATTGTTGCAATTACAAGAGCTAATTCAATCAGAGTAAAACCTGATCTTATTTTATAAAATTTATTTATTTTCATATTTTTTTGGCAGATTTAAAGGATTCTAATTCGTAGGTATTTTTATTTTTTTCATCGATGGGAAATGTAATTATAATACGAATACGATATAAGGGAATAAGTCCTCCTGTCTCTGTTGTATTTTGTCCAGCTTTTTGTTGTCCTTTAAAGTTTTGAACACCCGTTGGGAGTTGATCATCAACATTTACTGCACTTTCTAACGATCCTGTTTGAGATATTTTCGCAATATCTACATTTTCTTCTTTTATAATTAATTCGTATTCAAAGCCTTTGTAGAGGGGAATATCTATTTCGCCTTTTTGGTTTGTTGGTTCTAATGTAGGCATGCTTAAAACTTGGGTCATTTTGGCTCGTGCTAAATTCGACGCTAACTCTAATTTTTGAGATTTTAATTGCATTCTATAAGCAGAAGAAATAAGTCCAAGTACTGCCATAGATATGGTAGCAGCAACGCTTAATGCTAATGCTACTTCTATTAGAGATACACCTTTTTTAAAATTCTTTTCCTTTATCTTCTTCCAAAAGCTTTTCATAGGTTTCTTCTTGCAAATATTCGCCTTTTTTTATGATTGCGTATTTATCGTATCTTGGATAGATGACTGTATTTTTTATGTTATTTTCTGATCCAAAATATATATAGATTTCGTCGTTAAAACCTTGGGGATAAAAATTAATCGTTATCTTCCCCGAATCAATTCTTTGTCCCGAAAAGGTTTTTATATAAATAATGCGATTCGTAATAAAAAGTTTTCTTTCTACAATGGGTTGATTTTCTAATTCTTTGTTTCTAATTTTTCTGTATATGATGTACCTATTTTCGTCTAAATCAAATTCCATGTAAATAATTTGACCAGACTTAATAGCAGTTCTTTTTGCTAATGAATACATGTCTTTAAGAATACCCGCTTCCCCTTCGGTGGTTTTAAATATCGAAAAATTTTGAACAAGAGAAAACACTATGCTTAGGAGAAGTGACATAAGAAAAATAACAATAGCCATTTCGACTATTGTTACCCCTTTTCTTGGATAGTTCATTGAATCAAAAAAACATTATTTTAACCAATCTGGCCAACTGGATTTATCGTCTATGTAAAAATCTTGGTTTTCGCCTTCTCCTCCTACTTGACCATCTTTACCATAACTACAAATATGTAAACGACCAGATGTATCTGAGCACATTACATAAAATCTATTCCAAGGATCTTTTAGTGTCTCTTCGTCGACGGGATCCCAATTGGAACCTTCTTGCTTTTTAGTTAGAATTTCTAAACTATCTCCATCGTTTAAAGGTGCCACTTCTTCTTCGTATTTTTGTACCAATATGGGAAGTTGTTTAGCCTGAACCTGTTTTACTTTTAACTTTTTTGCTTTATCTACTACACTAATATCTAAATTTGCATATACAATTCCAATAATTATCCCTAGTACCAATAGCACTAAGGCTAATTCAAACAATGTTAATCCTTTTCTTATATTATGTTTTAATTTCATACATCATAAATAAATTTTTTTGATTATAATTTCAACTTTTTTTTAGATTTCTATGTATCTTGTTAGATTATAAATCGGAAGTAAGATTGCCGACATGATAATAGCAATCATTCCACCCATAAGAACTATCATTGCTGGTTCGATTAAGGTAGAAAATCTTTGAATTACTGCATCAACCTCATCATCCAATATATCCGCTATTTTTAAAACCATGTTAGACAAGCTATCAGAAGATTCTCCAGCAGAAAGCATCCCTTTTACCATAAAAGTCATAATTCGCGAATTTTGAAAAGCTTCCGATATTTTACTACCTTCTTTTATTTTATCAATTGCTTCTTGAATTTCTTTTTCGAAAATTTTATGATTCACAATCTTGGAAACAATTTGCAGCGCAGTTATAAGTGGAACGCGATTTTCCAACATTACTCCTAGATTACGCGAAAATCTTGCAAGTACGACTTTTTGTATCAAAGAACCTAATATGGGTATCTTTAAAATAAAATTTTCGAATTTGATTCTTCCCGCTTCTGTGTTATACCATTTTACAAAAAAATATGTGGATATAATTCCAATAGCAATAGGAAGGATGATTTTCCAAGAAACAAAAATCCCCGAAATACCAATCACGATTCGCGTTATCAATGGAAGCTCTACGTTTAACTGAACAAACATTTCCTGAATCTGAGGAATAACAACTGATAATAGAAAGGTCATAATTCCACCCAAAAAAAATAACATAATTAATGGATAAAACAGAGCAGTAATGACTTTATTTCTTAAACGCAAATTGGCTTCTTCTAAATCTGCAAGTCGGATTAATGCACGTTCATAAGTACCTGTTTGTTCACCAACTTGGATAAGATTTGCATAAACATCGGGGAAAATTGCAGGATGTTTAGATATTGCTTTGGATAAGGATTCTCCTTCTAGTACATCACTTTTTATTTCTATCAAAGCTTTTTTTAAATAAAGATTTTCTGTTTGTTCGATAATATTCGTTAGGGATTTATCGAGAGGTAGACCAGCATCTAACAATGTTCCCAGTTCTCGTGCAAAGAGAGCTACATCTTTACGTGGTACACGATACAAAAATTTTGTTAAAATTGGAAATAATTCGCGTTCTCTTTTTTCAATATCTTCTTCGAGTGTTTTTACATATAAGTTTTGTTGTCTTAAAATTCTTCTAGCTTGTGTAGCCGATGGAGCATCTAAGATTCCCTTGGTTTGTTTTCCTTTACGATCTATGGCTATATATTTATAAACTGGCATCAGCAAACTCTTAATACTTCTTCTGGTGTAGTTATTCCATCAATAATTTTTCTTTTGCCGTACTCGAATAAAGTAATTAACCCTTCTTTTAGAGCAATTTCTTTTAAGGATTCGGAATCCAACCCCCTTAATACACCTTTTTGGATTGCAGGAGTCATAAGCATAAACTCGTAGATTCCTGTCCTTCCCCTATAACCAGTCTGAACACATTTTTCGCAACCAGCACCTCGATAAAATCTTTTATTACGAAATTGGGCTGGATCAATTTTTAAATCTTCTAATACATCAATCGAAGGAATATAAGATTCTTTACAATTGTCACAAATCACACGTACCAATCGTTGAGCAATAACAGCTCGAACACTACTTGTTATTAGATAAGGATCAATGCCCATATCTACCAATCTCGTAACCGCAGAGGGTGCATCGTTTGTATGTAATGTTGATAAAACTAAATGCCCTGTTAACGCTGCTTGTATAGCAATTCGTGCTGTTTCTTGATCTCGTATTTCCCCAACCATAATGATGTCGGGGTCTTGTCTTAACATGGTTCGTAGAATATTTGCAAAAGTTAAACCAATTTTATCATGTACCTGTGTTTGTGCTACCCCTTCTAATTCATATTCGATAGGATCTTCTGCCGTCATGATGTTAACAGATTCTTTATTTAATTCTTTTAAGATCGAATATAATGTAGTGGATTTACCAGAACCAGTTGGACCTGTAACAAGAATAATACCGTTTGTCTGAGATATAACTTTGTTTATTTGTGTGAGAATATCCTCATAAATACCTAAATTATACAGGTTAAATTCAATATCCGATTTATTCAATAATCGCATTACTATTTTTTCGCCATGTCTTGTAGGTAAGGTAGATACTCTTATATCGATATCTTTTCCCGAAAGCTTAATTTTAATTCTTCCATCTTGGGGTAAGCGATTTTCTGCAATATTCATATTCGCCATAATTTTTATACGAGAAACAACACCAGCATGTGCAACCTTTGGTGGTGTTAAACGTTTATGTAATAAACCATCAATTCTAAAACGAACAACAAAGTTTTTTTCGTATGGTTCAATGTGAATATCCGAAGCACGTTCTTGAATTGCTTGTGTTAGGATTGCATTCACCATTCTTATAATAGGTGCTTCGTTCGCTAAATCTAATGTGTCTTCTAATTGAGAAAATTCAGAATATTCATCCTGCATTCCTTCTACAACTTCGTCAGCCGATACCTTTTGGAAATGAGTATGAAAGATTCTTACAATTTCTGCTTCTGGGGCTAATACAAAATATACGCGATAATCTTTTAGTATATTTCTTATATCGTCTTGCACATGAACCTTTTCTGGATCAGAAATTGCAACATAGATCATTCTTTTAGATTCTTTATAATC
Organism: Leptospiraceae bacterium; assembly: GCA_026418015.1. Lineage (GTDB taxonomy): Bacteria > Spirochaetota > Leptospiria > Leptospirales > Leptonemataceae > SKYB61. Next base: position 36,698 of record JAOACE010000020.1, read on the forward strand.
AAAAGGTGCGATTTTAAATTTTTCAATGATGGATTGGGGAATTTTTTGAAAAACTGAATGAGATCGAAATTCGAGTTTAGGATAAAACTCATAACCATATTGTTTTGCTAATATTTTTAGAATATCATTCTCGGAGACCAATCCCTTTCTTTGTAGGATCTGCCCCAATTTTAAAGGAGATTTTTCTTTAATCTTTAAAACTTCTGTTAACTCTTCTTGATCGATTAACCCTTCTTCTAAAAGTAATTCTCCTAATTGTTTTTTCATACTATTTATTAGATTCTATCAAATAGGGATTTTGTTTGTCAATATTATTTTGTTTTGATTCATCTTTCTTCTCTTCATTTTTTTGTTTATTATTATCTTTTTGTTTCGATGGATTTATCTCGATTTTTTGATCTTTTAATCGTTCTTGGAATTGTTCTTGTTGTGTTTTTACATAGCCTTGTGGCCAAAGATGGATATGTTCTGTGGAGTTTTTATATTCTAAATTTTGATGTTCTCTTTTTGTATTTGTCAACTTATTTGCTATATCTGCATTATCCAAAATAATCGGTGTTATAAATACCATTAAATTGGTTTTTTTGGTGGTATAGGTAGTCCTTCGAAAGAGAAATCCAAGTAAAGGAATATCACCCAATAAGGGAATTTTTTGAATTGCTTTTAATTGTTCTTCGGATACCAAACCACCAATAACAATCGTTTGTCTATTTTCTACATTGATAAAGGTTTTAACATTTCTTTTACTAAAAACTGGATTTATACCAGATGTAATACCACCTTCTATGTTAGTTACTTCGGTAAATAATTCTAAATTGATTTTATTCTCTGGATTAATATGAGGGGTAAATTTTAATTTTATCCCTGCTGGTCTATACTCAAAAGAATTTACTGTTGCTTCGGATGTTCCACCTCCTGATTTTCTTTCTTGTGTTTTTACTGGTACATCTTGACCGACGTTTATCTCTGCTTCTTGGTTATCCAACGTTAAAATTTGTGGTGATGATAAAACATTAAAATTTCTGTTGGATACATTAGCGTTAAAAATTGCAAGAAGATCACCACCTTTTTGGAGAAACCCAATACTAAACCCAGCAAGAGTGTTATTGCCTGTAATATTTCCTTTTTCGTCGATCAACTTTCCTTCCAATGCAAGTCCGCTATTAAATTGTGTATATCCTGCATCTTGACCTACATAACGCCAATCAATTCCAAAATCATTGATATCCGAACCAGAAACCTCTGCAATCAAAACTTCTAACAGAATTTGTTTTCTAGGAATGTCTAGTTGTTCAATAATTTTTCGAATTTCGTTCCACTCGTCTCTATTTGCAATAACTATGATTGTATTAGATTCTTTGTGAGAAACTGCTTTAATTTTTCCTACTTGTGGTTTATCCTTTTCGTCTTGTTTTACTACGGGATTATCTAATTTTACTAAAATATCCGCTAAGCTCTGTGCTTGTAAATGTTGAACTTGATACATGTGTACACTTTCTGTTTGTATACCTTCTTTTTTTTCTTCTTCTTTTGGGATTACTTGGTCTGCAATTTCTAAAATTCTTCGTATTACTGGTGCATAACCAGTTATAATTACATTACTCGAAAATTCGTTTATGGTTACTTCGTTGCCCCCAAGTTTACGAAATAGATCAGCAACTTCCCTTTGGCTAATAAACTTTGGAACTTTATATATTCGCGTTATAATATCGTTTTCGCCTTTGGTTATTTCCTTTTGTTTTAATTCCGATATATTTTCTGCTTCTTTCTTTTTACTAACTTTTAATAATCCATTTTCTTCAATAACAGTAAAACCGCGTACATCCAAAACAGATTTTAAAAAACTGATAGCTTGACTTACAGGTAAAGGTTTATAAGCTACAATCGTAATCTTACCTTTGACAGAATCATCAACAAGGATATTTTTTTGAGTAATTTGAGCCATTGTTTTTAGAAAGTCTTGGATTTCTACATCGCGAAAATTAGGAACAAACATTCCTGCGGGAATATTTTTCTCTTGCGAAAAAACTTGTTGTGTAAATAAAATAATTAAGAATAAAAAGATATAGGATTTCTTCTTCATTTATAAAATTATCGGTAAACAAAGATTTTAATCTTGAATTAAAATCTCAAAAGGGATAATTTTTCCACCTCTTTCTAATTCGACGGTGATTTGATTTAGGGTTTGAATGTTTTGCCACAATTCCATTAATTTGTTCATATTGTCCATTGGTTGACCATTGATTCTGCGAATAATATCTCCACTTCTTGCACCTAACTCATACAAAAAATTTTGTTGTGGAATAAATACCATTTTTATCCCTAAAATTTTACCATCTTTGGTAATAGGAGTAAATTTATTCTCGTACAACTGTGCTTGATTTTGAGTTAATTGTATTACTCTGCTTCTTTTTAACGTGACTTTCTTTACGTTTTTAGAATCTGCGGTTTCTGGTGCTTGACTTTGTTGAGTTGTTTTTTCTTTTGCTTGGGCAGTACTTTCTCCTACTGCAATTTGTAATTCTCTGTTGCCTCTTTGTACAACGATGGAATTAAAAAAAATCTTAACGATTTTATTACCACCGACTACATCACCTATGGCATATTCTTGAATTATGTTTTCGTCTTTTACCTTAATTAATGCTCTTGCAAATTTAGGTGAACCTGCAATCACTCCTAATACTTCGATATCCTTAACTTCTACGGGAACATTCTCTTCGGAATCCTTTCCAGTTCCTAAAGATAACTGAAATAGGTTACCCATTAGCACCGATTCGTATTCTTCGTAGGGTCTTTTTTCTGGTAGTGTTAAAGTAATATTTCTTTTTTGCGTAGAAGTGATTTTGATTGTATTTCCTAATTTAGTCATAAAAAAATAGTTTAGAGAAACAGAGGTTAAATAAGCTAACGAAAACGATAACAAGATAATACTGATCAAAAATATCAAAAAAATATTACGATTTAATGTTAATATAATAGATGTCATACTTTACTTTAAAGCGATGGTTTTAAAAGATAACTGAATCTTTTCTTCCATTTTTAAAGCAAAATTAGGATCGATGGGTTGATCCAACTTGCGAACTTCGAAATGTAAGTGTGGTCCAGTTGCATACCCCGTTCTTCCTACCTCTGCAATTACTTGCCCTTGATAGACAATATCTCCAACTTTCACTTTATTCACTTTATTATGACCATAAACTGTTATATAACCATCTTGATGTCGAATAAATATACAATTACCATAACCTTCTAATCTTCCAGAAAATATTACTAAACCATCTCTTGCAGCCTTAATAGGTGTTCCCATATTAGCAGCAATATCTATTCCTTTATGAAAGTGTTTTATACTACTTATAAATGGATTAATTCTGTATCCGTACCCAGAAGAAATATATCCTTCTACGGGATGAATAAAAATCTTTCGGACCTTAAAACTTTTAACAATTTTATAATTTTCTATCAAAATTTCTTGGTTGGGTTGAATTGAATTTTTTGGGTTTAACTTATTTAATTGGATAAGATGTTCAACTGATGTATTAAAACGCTTTGCAATGGAATACAAAGAATCTCCTTTTTTTACTCTATATTTTTTTTGCTGGAATATTACTTCGCTTTTTTCTTCCCAATCATTCGAATTTTCTGTCGAAGAAGTTTTAAACACAGTAATTTTGTCCCCTATATAAAGAGGTCTATCTTTTAAGTCAGGATTCAACTGATAAATATCGTTTATATTCATCTTGAATTTTTTTGCAATAGAAAACAATGTATCTCCTTCTTTTACAACATAAACATCTCTGTGTGATTGATTATAAAACTCTGTTAATTTTTCGTTTAGTTCTTTGTCAGAAATATTCTGAAATTGAACGGTGTTTTCTTGGTCTTTTGTTTTTAAGTCTTGTTCTTTTAATTTTAATGGTGGACCAAAGATATGATTGATGAACTGTTCATCTGTATCATTTTCTTTTAACTTAGAAATATATTTTCTGATTTCTTGATCAATTTCTTCTGAATTTTCGTAATTTGGCAAAGGTTGTGATAATAGCTTAAAAAAACCGATGTGGAAAAAAATAAAATATAAAAATACTAAAATAATTTTTCGCAAATACATATATTTCTTATCGGTAATCAAGTTTTGAATTTTGATTAATATAATCAATTAATTTCTCGAAAATTTAAGGTAATAAAATTATCAATAATTTTTTTAATTTGAGGTGTTTCTATTTTTATATTTTCTGGTATAGTTAAATAAAATACAACATCTCCGAAGTATTCGTTTTTTGTATTTTTTACATCGAAAACGCGAATTCTTAGCCAATCGTCAACTGCTTCTATTTGTATTGACACCTTTGTATTTTTTTTAATGATTACACTATCGCTAACAGGAATAAACCGTTCATTCTGAAAATCATATTCATACAAATATAAATCGTTTATCGCTATGTATTCTTTTTGTAGAGATTGATTCCATTGTTCTAATTCCTGTTTTTTAACTAAGCTGGATTTACAAAAAAGTATAAAATATATGATAAAAAAAAATATAAGATTTTTCTTCATAATGATAACTATATATATATGAGAACATTTACTGTAAAGTCTTTGTTGGTAGAAAGTCCCTACATTGCACGAAAAATTTCTATTCAAACGGTTATTCGAAAAGGTATTCCTACAATAAAAATTTTAGGTATATCGAACCAAAAAAGCTTAGACCTAAGTATCAAACTACAAACGATTTTTTTATGTAATCATATTTCCTTACCATACGAGAGTATACAAACCAACATAAGTCCATCTCTAATAAAGAACTATCCTTCTTATTTGGATCTTTCTTTGTTTATGTCCATCTATCTTTCTTTCAACGAAAACCCAATATTTAACGAAAATCATATCGAAGAATTTCTTTTTTTAGGAGAGCTAACACTTTTGGGAGAATTAGAAACATTCGATGATATTACTTCTCTTGTAGTTCAGGGAAAACAATTAGGATTTAATAAATTTATTATTCCTAAAAATGCACAGAATGATTTTTTAGAAATAGAAAATATAGAAATTGCATTTATATCTCACATACAAGAAATTTTCAACAATTCTTTAAACTTTATAAAAAAAAGTAATAATAATTATAAAATAGTTAAATCAGCAGCAAACCTACAAATACCCAAAAAACTCTTGGATGTTCTACCTTTGATTGCAGGCAAGCATTCCATCTTTTTTCTAGAAAAACAAGCTCTTAATAAAGTAGAAATATTAAATACACTAAAATATTTTTTGCCTGATATTACTTCTAAAGAGAAAGATGCATTTTTATTAGTACACAAAAAAATCATACAAAGACCCACTATCATTATTCCTAACAATACAACCAAAAAAGAACTTATAGGAGATAAAAAAAGTTATGTTGATAGCATTTTGTATAAGAATCAGTTTGGATTAATTATAATAGAAAATATAAATTTATTAAACAAAGATTTAATATTTTTTTATAAATCTTTTTTAGAAAATCAATCTATCAATTATTATAATTTTACTTTAAGAAATAGCTTTTGGAATTTGTTTTTTTCTTTACCATGTCCTTGTGGAAATCATTTAATTTCTCGTAATGATTGTATTTGTAGTCAAAAACAAATTATAAGCTTCCACCAAAAATTTAATTTATATTTAAAAGATGTGATCGATGTAATATACCAAATCGAAAATGAATACATCACGTTATCGAATAATCAAATTTTAGAAATCCAAGAAAAGATCGATTATGCGGTTCAAATTCAAATAGAAAGGTTTAAAGACGAAGATTTTCTGTACAATTCCGAAATACCTATAAACCTAATAGAAACTTATTGTAAGTTTAATGATAAAGAAACCGAAGAATTCTGGAAAGAAAATACGAAACACTACAATACAAATGAGTTAAAAATTATCCGGAAGATTGCTCAAACCCTTGCAGATTATTCTGGCAATCTCCGGATTACAAAAAATGATGTGGAATTAGCGATTCAATTTCGAAATCCAATTAATCTTTTTGAAGAGCCAAGAATTTATCGTCATTTTACAGATCCTTTAGAATAAAATGAGAAAGTTCCATTGCAATACGATTGATTGCATGTTCTAAATATTCTTCGTCTATGATCTTTTTCTTGTAATAAGAAATATCTTTTTTCTGTAAGTAGGATATACCTTGTTTTTTTAATACAAGTGGATCTTCTGTTTCTTCTTCCCATATCTGTTTTTTTAAATCGATTTCTAATTTGGATTTTTCCGCGTTAATATTAATTAAATTTGATTTTTTTCTCATAGTTACATCCTTGTAACACTAATTTCCATCCGTGGATATATGTACCTTCGACCTAAAAAATTAAATGAAATAGTACTTTTTTTTAAGTAGACCTTAAAATATTTTTAAAATGATAAATTTTTTCACCCTTTTTCCATACTAAATCGAAAGAAATGTTTAAATCCCAAGGCGAAGTTGTTTTTAAAAGACATAAAAAATTTTTATATTCGCATTTTTGATGATATTCATCTATATTATTTATAATATTACTTAAATAAATTTTAGACGACAATAATAATTTATTCTTTCGCTTGTATATTTCTTTGATAACTGGATGGATATAAGGATTCGCTTTCCAGTTTTTTACTTCGATAAAATGGAGTATTTGATTTTTTTCATCAAAAGCAATAATATCTATTTCGATTTTATAATGTTCTACTTGGATAACTTTGTTATGTTCCAATATTGTAAAATTTTTATTGTTTAAATAATCGCAGATAGCTTTTTCTGATGAATCTCGAAAGTTGCTCAAAGGATTTTCCTTAGATGAGCTGACTTATATTCAAATTTTCTTGTACTGGATCAATCACTTTTGTAATTGTTACAGAAGGTTCTTTCGATAAATCTATAAACTTTAAGTCTTTAAGAATATTTCCTTTATCATCAAAAATCAATTTTACAATAGGCCTTAATGGAGAGGATACATTTCCCGAAATAACTAAGGCTTTATAATGATTAGACAGTTGAACCACAGAACCAATGGGATAAGCAGACATACCTCCAACAAAAAAACGAAGAATTCTTGGATCTAAGTGTGTTGCTTCCTGCGACAATAATATCCTCATTGCCTCGTAAGGAATTTTAGCTTTTCGATGATAACGATCTTCTAACATAGCTGTATATCGATCTACAACAGCTGCAACTCTTGCCATTAAGGAAATCTCTTCTTTTTTTAGCTTTTTGGGATATCCTGTACCGTCGAAGTTTTCGTGATGTTGTAGAGCAGTTATAGCTAATGCTTGCTTTACATATGCATGCTCTGTTAAAACCTTGTATCCATAAATTGTATGAGCGTAAAAAACCTTTCTTTCTTGTTCTGTTAATGGATAGTTTTTTTGTCTTAATTGTGGAGGAATATAATACATTCCTATATCCATAATCATAATTGAAAATACTATTTCTTGAATCTTGCCTTTGCTTAAATTAATGAGTTTTCCTAAAAAACCACCATAACAGGCAGCATTCAAAGAATGATGAACGATTATATCATCGGATATTCTTAATCCCAAAAGAAGTAAAGGAAAAAACTGATATTCTGTAATTTGATTTGTTAAATATAACGCTTCTGATAAGATTTCGTGGTTGTTAAATTGTTTTTTTTCGATCAAATCTCTAAAATTTCTTCGTAATTTTTGCCCAATTTCTAACATTCGATCCGAAAATTCTTTTTTAAATTCTTTTAATTTTGCATATTCTTTACTGAGTTTAAGTTCTTCTAGTTCTTGTAGATTTTTTGATTTATCATCAGTTTTTAGTTGGGTTGTATCGCTATCTAAAAGAATTTCACCTTCTGTGTAAACTTTATCAATGCCCCATTTTAGTAGTTTTTCAATATCGGTTTTTTTAATGGGTTCATTAGCGCGAACCAATATATTGTGTTCGTCTATAAACAATGGAGCAGTAAAGATCATCCCTGGTTGTAAATTTTCTATTTTAATGATTTTCTTTTTTGATGTACCCATTTTTGTATAATATCCTATAAATATTAGCAATAACTATGTATAATTCCTCCGGTACTTCCGAACCAGTAGGAATTTGTTCAAGTAATGATACAAGAATTCTATCACTAATTAACGGTATATTCTCCTTTTTTAACATTGTAATAATCTTATCGGATTGATAAGAACAAAATTTAAACAATACCCTCGGCGCATTATCAACATTAGGATTATATTTTAGTCCTATGTAAATATTTTTATTTTTCATACACTATAAATAATAAAATATATCACAAAATTTTTTCTATTTCTTTTTTTGTTTTATTGTCAAGAATTTTAAATAAATCCATTACGATAATATTAATTTTATTCTTTTGATTGAATCGATAAACTTCGATGATAAAAGTTACTTCATTTTGATTAAGATTTATATGGAATTTAAAGACAATTTTTTTAGCATGATTGTTAACAAAAAATCCATTTTTTGTATTATTGGGAATACTAAGAGAAATTGGAGCAACTTTCATAAAACTATATACGGAATTTAAAAAAAATACTTTATATTTCTTCAATTAAGCAGTGTTATTATAAATTTCGGGTAAAAAAATCAAACCAAACGCGAAACCAAAGGCTGACTTCTAAAACAATTTGTATTGTTGCGATATATTGTAGCTTCTTCGATGAAACACGCAATAACCGAATTGATTTATAATCTGTATATGCTTTTTTGTACCATAACCTTTATTTTTTTCGAATTCATACGATGGGTATAAAGCAGAAATCCTTTTCATATAACGATCTCTTATAACCTTTGACAAAATCGAAGCACAAGCTACAGAAAAAATTGTTTGATCTCCTTTAACGATATTTTCTATAGAAATTTTGTATTGATTTTTTTTAATAGAAATTTCTAAATCAATGCTATTTTTATTTTTTTTATAAGAATAATCATCGACTGAGTATATTTCTTCTTTGATATTTTTAAACAAAAATGAATAATTCCCATCGATAAAAATTTTGATTTTTTTATAATTTTTATATAATAAAAGATGTCGAAAAAACGTTAAAATTGCTTTTTCTATGGCAAAGTTTATGTTGAATTTATCGATGATTTTAGCAGAAATTAGTAAATTGCTAAAATAAATTTGATTATGTATAATATAATCGTATAATTCTTCTCTTAATTTTTCGTTTAACTTTTTAGAATCATCCACAAAATTTAGCCAAGCTTGCTTTTGATAAATTTCTGGATCAAAAAAATTTTTTGGAAAGGCTACACAAGAAACAGACACAGGTCCCGCTATGGAACCCCGTCCTGCTTCGTCTATGCCTAATACAAGATCAAAATTTCTATATGCTGGTTGTTCGAATCTTCGAAAAGATGATTGTAAACCCAAATTTAAAAGGATTCTTTAATACGAGCAGATTTACCTACTCTTTCTCTTAAATAATACAATCGCGCTCTTCTTACTTTACCTTTTCTTACAATTTCTATATTAGCAATCCAAGGACTATGGTATGGAAATGTTCTTTCTACCCCTACACCATGAGATATTTTTCGAACAGTAAAGGTTTTATTTAGGTCTTCCCCACGAATCCTCATTACAGTTCCTTCGAAAACTTGAATTCTTTCTTTGTCCCCTTCTTTGATCAAGTAATGGACTTGAATTGTGTCACCTGGCCTAAAATCAGGCCATTGTTTTTTTTCGAATAAAGGAGATTTCTTTACGTTGATTTTTTTTCCATTAATACGAAGTTCTATAAATTCCTTTTTAGCTTCTTGTTCTGTTGTATTTTGCTCTTCTTGATTTTGAATTGTATTTTCCGTACTCATAATGGGATCCTTATTGATTTTTGTTTAAATATCCAAAAAATTTTTTTCTCTTTTCTTTGTTCTGTCCAAACTTTTTTCGTATCGCCATTTTTCAATCAATTTATGATTTCCACTTAATAAAATTTCTGGAACCTGCCAACCTTTATATTCTCTTGGTTTTGTATATTGTGGATATTCTATATAGATTTCATTTTCGTCCGAAAGATCAAAGCTTTCTTCTTTTAGACTTTCTTCTTTTCCTAAAAAACCTGGAATTAACCTCGAAAAAGCATCGATAAAACAAAGAATTGCAACATCACCAGAATTTAAAATAAAATCTCCAATGGAAAATTCATAATCTACTAAATTATCAAGAATTCTTTGATCAAACCCTTCGTAATACCCACTAACAAACGTTAAACCGTTAATATTATTTATTGATAATTTTTTATAAAATTCCTTTAATATATTCTGTGTAATTCTTATTCCCGAAGGTGTCATTGCAATCACTGGATATTTATTTTCCAAAGATTGTAATGCCTTATCAATTGGTTCTATTCTAAGAATCATTCCAGGACCACCACCATATGGTTTATCATCTATTTTCTTTTTTTTGTTTTTTACAATAGCGAAATCCAACAAATTGATGGTTTTGTAAGTGATTATATTTTTTTTTAAAGCCTTTTGTGGTAATCCAGTAGAAAAATACGAATGATATCGCTCTGGAAAAATCGTGATAATTTGAAAACTAAACATTATGTATCCAAAAAATACTGCCAATCTTTTACTTCGATAAAATCAATTTCTCTGATAGATTTACCGGTATAATGAATTCGACAATATTCATCAACAAAAGGGATATAAATTATTTTTTGTGTTTCTTTTAATTCTACTACTAAGATTCCATGTGCCCCTGTTTCTAAATAGTCGCTCACTTTGCCAATAGGATTTTGTTTTTCGTCCACTACAATTTTTTCTTTTATATCAAAAAAATAAATATCTCTATCTTTTTTTATTTTATCTTTGTTTATGCATATCCAACTTCCTATAATATCTTCTCGTAGTGGTTCCATCGTTTCGAAAAATACAATTAAACTTTTTTTTCGCGTAATTAATTCCTTTAATGTTATTGGTATGATGTTAAATTTTAGGTTTTCTATTATTTCTGGTGTAAATCCAGTATAAGACAAAAAATAATGTTTTTGGTGGGATATTTCTTTTTCTCTTTTTATTTTAAAATTTGCGCGAAAGGATTTTATCTGTACAAGCCATACATCTACAGGAAAATCCAAACTGTAAATCACATCTCCTTTTGTAGTTAACTTTATATAATTGCGAGTTTCAAAATAATCTTGTATGAATGCTATCGGTAAATAGTTTATTAGTTCCTTTTTATTCAACGCTAATCAATAACTTCTAGAATATAATTTTTTTTCTCTCTATTACCAATAGCGCTAACAATGGTACGAAGAGCACGAACTACACTACCATTCTTACCGATCACCTTGCCAACATCTTCTTGGTGAACGCGAATCTCAATGATAGTTTCCTTCGTGCCATCAATTCGACTGATTTTTATATCTTCTGGATGATTAACAAGATTTTTTATTATAAACTCAATGTATTTTTCTGGTGTAAACTTTTGCATTTTATTTTACGTTTGTTTCTTTTTTTTGTTGAGATTTAATCCGTTCTTGCACTTTTCTTTCTTGTTCTTTTTGGATAAACTTAGGTAGCTTAACCCCTGCTTTCTTGAATAAACTTAAAACAGTATCCGTAGGCCATGCTCCTTGATTTAACCAATATTCTGCCCTTTCTAGATTGATTCTATACAATTCTTCTTTTTCTGTTGCGACGGGATTATAAAAACCAACAGATTCAATGTATGCACCATCTCGTCTTTTTCTAGAATCGACAACTACTATTCTATAAAAAGGCTTTTTTGTTTTTCCGAATCTATGTAATCTTATCTTAACCACGATAACCATCTTTTTATTTTTTAATAATGCGTCAAATAAAAAATATTTAAATGATATTAGTTTTTAATAACAATCATTTTTCCATTTATGTTGACAAAAAGAATAGCAAATATTATTTATAGATGAAGGGTTAAGTACTGCTGGGTTAGAGCATAAAAATTTTCTGAGCCTCAAAGATTCTGAGAAGGGATTTCGGGTCCAGTAGTGGATATCATGCTCCAATAATGGAGAAGATAGAAGCTATTGGCAGAAAACCCACTTTAACATAAATAGGCTCTCAGAAAATTTTCTCTACCTAAGTGGTCTTAACCCTTTTTTATTATATGATTGGATCCCCTAGTATCCCTTCATCAAGTAGCTGAATTAGTTGTCGCGTCTTTGTAATAATTAGTTCTTCTTCTGTTGTCTTATTTCTTTCTTGGAATAATTCATCCGCTATATTTAAAGCCGTTAAAACAGCTAACTGAGAAAGCGGAATCTTTTGGTTTAATTGTTGAGAAAGATCCTTCATCTTTGCATCTACATAATTTGCAAGCATGATGATATATTCTACACTCGCTTCTTTGCTTTTTAGAGTATATTCTTGACCAAATATCTCTACTTGGACTTTCTCAATTTTTTCTGGTTTATATGTTTTATTTATTATTGTTTTCATTTTCTTCTATAATTAAAAAATCATCATCTTCTAGCTCAAAAACACCAATATCGTCATCAAGGATAATATCATCATCCATGGATAATTTTTTTTCTTCTTTGTGAGCAACAGGTTCTTGTAATTTATTGTCTTCTAATTTTTTTGCTTCGGATAGATCATTTTTTAAGTCCGAAATCTCTTCTTGGTCTTCTAAAATAACTTCGTCTTCTGCATCTTCTGCAAGAATGATTTCATCTTCATCTTCGTCCAAAACAATAATTTCATCTTCCTCGACAACTACTGAAGATTTATCTAATTCTTCTTGGACAGCTGATTGTTTAACAAATCCATGCTGTTCTTCTTTTTCCTCTTGCTGTATTACTGGTTTTTCTAATGGTTTGTCAATTTGTATTTCTACTGAACTTTCATCTTCTTTTTGAGGTACTGCAACATCTTCTTCTACAATTGTTAATTCATCATTAGAGATTGTTGGCTGTGGACTAACTGTTTGTGTAGAAGTAAAAGAAGAGCTAAAGCTTTTTTTTACATCGCCAGCTACATAATTACTCCCTTCTGCACTAGCTAATTTAGATAGTATATCCGAAATTCTTTTTTCTAACAAGGATTCTTTTTGTTTTAGTTCATTTAGCTCTTGATTGGCCTTTTCCAACTGACCTTTTAATGCTTGAACATCTCGTTCCTTTTGTTCCAATGCATTTTTTAATTGATCATGTTCTTCTCTAAGTTTTTGATTTTCGCTTTCTAGTCGGGAATTTTCTGTTCTTAAATCACCAATTAATTCTAATGCCCTTACAATTCTGCTTTCTAATTCGTCTAATTGTTCTAGAGTTATCATTCTTACTCCTTTTAATAAAAATTTTTATCCCACTATATAGTAACGTCAAATAATATTTGATTCGTAAAGAAAAAAATTTCTATTTTTGTTGATTTTGAAAATTTTTTGCCCGGAAAAACCGGGCTTTTCGAAAAAATTATTTTTTAACTTGTTGAACTAATTGATCGAATGCTTCTGGATGAGAAAATGCAAGATCAGCTAAGGATTTTCTGTTTAATTGGATGTTGGATTTTTTTAACAGATGAATAAATTGGGAATAAGATAAACCATGTGGTCTTACAGCTGCGTTAATTCTAACTATCCAAAGAGAACGGTAATTTCTCTTTTTTTGTTTTCGCGAATTATATGCATGTTGTCCTGCATGCATTACAGTACTTTTCGCTACCCTATACAATCTATGTCTTGCTCCCCTGAAGCCCTTAGCAAGTTTTAATATTTTTTTTCTTTTTTTATGGTGAATTTTCGTTGTTTTTACTCTCATAGGAATCTCACTTAAAAATTATTATTAGTTATTTTACTAAATAAGGAATCATTGGTTTTACAAGTTTTAAATTCGTTTTATCTACAAAACCACCTTTTACTAATCTTCTTTTTCTTTTAGAACTTTTATGGCTCAAATTATGATTCTTAAAAGCCTTTGTTCTTTTTATTTTCCCACTTGCTGTTACTTTAAATCGTTTTGCAGCGGATCGCTTCGTTTTTAATTTAGGCATATTTTCCATCCATTTTAATGTTTAAAATATGATTCAAAATTTTTTTGTAGAGAATAATGACAAGTTTTTTTTATTTTTTTGGTTTAGGTGCAATGATGGCGTTAATCATTTTTCCATCCAACTTTGGTTGCATCTCTACTATACCATATTCTGCTGTATCATTAATAACGCGATTGATGATTTCCATTCCTAATTCGGGATGTGCAGATTGCCTTCCTTTAAACTTTAAAGTAATCTTTACTTTATTGCCTTCTTGCAAAAATTCTAGTACCTTTTTTAGCTTGATTTGATAGTCATGATCGCTAATCTGTGGGGTTAATTTTAGTTCTTTTACTTCTATAACATGTTGTTTTTTTTGTTGTTCTTTCTTCTTTTTGCTTTGTTCGAACTTCCATTTTCCATAATCCATGATCTTACAAACAGGAGGATCTTGATTCGGAGATATTTCTACTAAATCTAACCCCATTTCGTCAGCTAATTTTAACGCTTCTTGTAAGCTTATAATCCTTGCTCCTTGACCTTCTACAACAAGCCGAACTTGTTGTGCTTTAATTTGTCGATTGATTCTTAATTGACCGTCGTCTTTTTTATTTTTAAAATTACTCTTACCTTTCATTTAAATTCCTTTTTAAGGTTTATACTCCTTTATAATTTTATAAATTACTTTTTTTATATAAATCGTAAAACATCATCGAATATTTTAGTTTTTTAATCAAGTCTAAATTTATTCATAGGAAACTGTGTTGTAATTTCTTCTACTTCTTTTTTTAGTTTTGATTTTATTGTTTCGTCATTGATGTTTTCGATTAAATCGCAGATAATATTTCCGATTTTTTTAAATTCATCTTTACCCAAACCTCTGGTAGTTAAAGCTGGTGAACCAAACCTAATCCCACTAGTTATCATAGGTGGATGAGGGTCGAATGGAATGGTATTCTTATTAGCTGTTATCCCAATGGCATGTAATTCATCAGCTACAACATTTCCAGTCAAACCTTTTTTTCCAACATCTAATAATACAATGTGATTATCCGTTCCACCACTTACAACTCTCATTCCTCTTTGCATAAAAGTTTCTGCCAATACCTTCGCATTTTCTATCACTTTTTCGATGTATGTTTTGTATTCAGGTCTTAATGCTTCTCCAAAGGCAACTGCTTTTGATGCAATCACATGCATCAATGGTCCACCTTGAATTCCAGGGAATACCCTAGAATTGATTGTTTTTGCAATCTCTTCATCATGAGTCATAATCATACCACCGCGTGGACCTCTTAATGTTTTATGTGTAGTAGTTGTTATAACATGTGCCACACCAACAGGAGATGGATGATATCCAGCTGCAACAAGTCCAGCAATATGAGCAATATCTGCCATTAGTTTTGCACCAACTTCATCAGCAATTTCTCTAAATTTGTTAAAATCAAGAATTCTTGGATAAGCAGAAAATCCAGCGATAATCATTTTTGGCTTATGTTCTTTTGCTAATTGATAGATTTGATCAAAGTCAATCGTTTCTGTATCTTTTCTTACTCCATAGAAAATGGGTTGATATAATCTACCTGAATAATTTACTTTCGATCCATGGGTTAAATGTCCTCCATGAGATAAATCCATCCCAAGAAATGTTTCTCCGGGGTTTAAAAATGCCAAAAATACCGCTGCATTTGCCTGAGCTCCTGAATGGGGCTGAACATTTACAAAATTTACGTTAAATAGCTTTTTTGCTCTTTCTATGGCTAAGGTTTCGATAGCATCAGCATATTCACAACCATTATAGTATCGTTTATTAGGATAACCTTCTGCATACTTATTCGTTAGAGTAGATGTATAAGCTTCTAACACAGATTGACTAACAAAATTTTCCGAAGCAATCATTTCTAACGAATTTTCTTGTCTTTTATCTTCTTTTAATAGAATTTCGTAAACTTCTGGATCTGTGTTATATAAATATCGTTTTAACATTATTATCTCCTTTTATAAATTTTCTAAAATAATTTCTTTATATGTATATTTTCCTCTTAAAATCCATTCAGGATTTTTATAAACATTTTTAACTTTTTTTATTAATATATGCTTCATTTGGTTAAATTCTTCTCTACTTATAAAACGACTTTCTTGAATGTTGTAATGTTTTTTTATTTCTTCTAATAAACAATAATAAAACAAAGAAATATCAAAATTTTTAGGAAGCGATGTTAAAAAATCTTTGTGTTTTCTTCCATTTCGGTATTCGGGTTCTTTAGGTGGATGCATCAATATATTTTCTATTTCTTCTATCACTCTATTATCGAGAATCACGGTTCCATGATGAACGAGAACATTATATTTTCGGAACTGAGAATTTCCAGAAAACTTTTTATATCCATCTTGTGTCTTAATTGCTAAATCTGATAAACCAACATGAAAACTCTTGATATTCTGTTTTTCTAATGCATTGATCACAAATTTTAATAAAATTTCAAAAGAATCCTTAATGGAATATAATTCTTTATATTTATTTAAATTGAACATGATTGTATAATTTAGGTTGCCTTGGGAATGATAGACAGTACCACCACCAGATAATCTTCGAACTAAATAAATTTTATTTTTTGAATTCTGGAAAAAATCATTCAAGATTTCTGTTTTTACGTTTTCCATTACTTTATCTGTTCTTCCCAGAACAATCGTAGGAGGATTGAGCCAAAACCTTAAAAGCCCATCAAAATCTTTATTTTTACTATAATATTCTGCTAGAACCTCTTCGATGGCAACAGATAGATAGGGACTTCGCACTTTTAAGTCTGGGATTTCTATCAACATATCATATCCTTTTTTTTATTACTAGCAATGTTCCTAAATCCTCTATGTGTTTAAAATAATGATAATCAGACATTTTAGAAATTACGTACAAACCTAACCCTCTATCTCTTATTTCTGATAAATCTTTAGGGATTAATTCTTTTGGGTTAAAATTCTTTTTTCCAAAATCCCGAAATCGCATTTCTACGTAGGTATTGTAAAACAGATATTCAAAAAAAATCCAACCGGAAGAATCATTTTCGTAAGAATGATTAATTATGTTGCTAACAGCTTCGCTTGCAATGATTTTAAGCTCAAAAGATATTTTTGGATCTATACCGTAAGATATAGATAATTCATAAACAAAATTTCGGAACGGTTTTAGAAACTTGGGGTTAGAAAGAATTTGCATTCTTATTTTTTGTTTTGTATCTTTTTTTGTTTCATAATCGAAACCAGATATCAATAAATGTTTTTCTTCCCAATTTTCTTGAACTAAATATTTATTAAGTTGGTTCATTTAGCCAAAATTCGAGACATCTTTTTTCTTTCGTTAGGGTCAAGATATTTCTTTCTTAATCTTATATTTAATGGGGTAACTTCTACTAGTTCATCATCTTCTATGTACTCAATCGCTTGCTCTAAATTGAGCTTTGTTGGAGGCGTTAAACGAATTGCCTCGTCAGAACCGCTTGCTCGAACATTAGTCAATTTCTTTTCTTTACATGGATTTACTTCTAAATCTCCTTCTCTTGAATGTTCCCCGATAATCATCCCTTTGTATACTTTTGTTCCAGGTTCAATAAAAATTTTACCGCGTTCCTCCAATTGCCATAAGGCATAAGCAACGGCAACTCCATCAATCATAGATACGAGAACACCATTTACACGATTCGAAATTTGCCCTAAGAAAACATCGTAATGAGAAAACCGAGAAGAAAAGGCAGCAGTACCCCTACTCTCTGTAATCAAAAAGCTTCTAAAACCAATTAGACTTCTTGTAGGTATAGTGTATACAATCCTGGAGGTACCATGAGAAAACGTTTCTAAAGATTCCATTATTCCCTTTCTGCGATTTAACTCTTGAATAATATTACCTGTGTAAATTTCTGGCACATCGATTACCACAATTTCGTAAGGTTCATATTTTTTATTGTTTTCGTCGATTTTTATTATAACTTCTGGTTTAGATAACTGTAATTCGTAGCCTTCTCTTCGTAGAGTTTCTGCTAATAAAGCCAATTGTAGATCTCCTCGACCTTGTACTTCGAATCGATCTTTTCTTTCTGAATCCTCTATAACGCGAATCGATAAATTGGTTAAAGTTTCTTTTAATAACCGCTCTCTTAGATGTCGAGAAGTAATGAATTTTCCTTCTTTTCCTGCGAAAGGAGAATCATTCACAAGAAAATACATAGATACAGTAGGTTCTTCTATTTCGATTCGAGGTCCTGGAATTACATTACCTGGTATTCCGATAGTATCACCAATTTTAATATCCTCTACACCAACTATACCTACGACATCGCCTGAATATGCAATTTCTAGTTCGATTCTGTTTAAACCTTCAAACCCAATAATTTTTACAACTTTACCTTTTTGTATTTCTCCTGTTTCGTTTTTGTAGATTTCTATCAAATCTCCTTTTTTTAAACTACCCTGAAAAATTCTACCGACACCAATTCTTCCTACGTATTCATCATAGTCCAAATTCATGATTTGCATTTGTAATGTTTGATTATTTTTATCTTCCGTAGAAGCAGATGGTACATGTTGAATGATTAAGTCAAGTAAGGGTTCTAACGAATATCCTTGATTTTCTTGTAAAAATTTTTGGAGTTCTGTTCCAACTTTATCTACTTTTAACGTTGCATAATTTAACTTTGCAGAGGCATAGACAACAGGGAAATCCAATTGTTCGGAGTTTGCACCTAATTCATCAAAAAGATCAAAAACTTCGTTTAAGACCTTATCGGGATCGGCAAATTCTCTATCAATTTTATTGATTACCACAATAGGCTTATGACCTAATTTTAGGCTTTTTGCGAGAACAAAACGTGTTTGCGGCATTGGACCTTCTACTGCATCTACGATTAAAAGAGAGCTATCTGCCATACCTAAAACACGTTCTACTTCCCCTCCAAAGTCCGAATGACCTGGCGTATCAATTATATTGATTTTATGATTCTTATAAAATATGGATGCATTTTTTGCTTTAATTGTAATACCTTTTTCTCTTTCTAATTCTAAGTTATCTAATACCCTATCTGTTTCGAATTTTTTTAGTTGTCCAGTTACTTTTAATAACCCATCCACTAAGGTCGTCTTTCCATGATCTACATGTGCAATGATGGCTACATTTCTGATATCAATGTATTTTTTATTCATAAAATTTATACTTAATGTCAATTTTTTTTAATTACTTTTCGATGCAATAATAAAAAAATCTTTACGAATATTTAGTAAAAAATTTATTTATTAGTGATTACATAGGATTTTTTTATTTACTTATAAGAGAAATTTTGATATAATTTCGACGAAATTAAAATAATAAAATATGAAAACAACATATTCAAGCAAAGTTATAATGAGCGAAGTTTTTTTAGAAGATATTATGTACAACTATAACCAAGAAAAACAAAACTTTTTTATTTTACAATTTAAATCCAAGGGCATTAATAAAATTATTTTTATTACAAAACATTATAACAAAGATTTAGAACATTTTAGCATAAAGTGTATACAAAAAAATTTACAAGTTTTAATATTGTTCGAGAAAACTATCTTGGAAAATCCAGAAGAAATAGAAAATTTTGTTAAAGAAACAGATAAAATTTTGATAGTATTTTCGAAACATTGTCTACAAGCCAGAAATAAACTTTTAAACGATATAAACTTTGATCCAATCAGAGATGATATTGCAATTCAGAACGATATAGATGATAATTATAACATTAAATTAGAAAATAATAAAAAAAATACTATACCAAATGATCAAATTATCTCTCCTCACCAAATAACAGAAGAACAAGAAAATTTAAATGATGAAAAAATCCAACAATCGGAAGAACCAACTTTTATTACAAAAGAAGAAGAATTCACTGAACCAGCAATAAATTCAAATATTACAACAATAAACAATCATAAAAGTAACACACAAAACGTTGATCTTCAAACTGATTCTAAGAAAATTGAACAACAAGAATCGTTAGAAGCAATTAGTTTACAAGAAAAAATAAATCAATTAAAACAAGAAGAGCCACCAACGACAAAACAAAAAAATGCAAGTATTTTTAAAAAATATAACCTAACCATTCGTTCGAAGTTGATGAGTATTACAGCTCTATTAATCATTATTTCTCTTTCTGCAATGATTTTTGCAGCATCATATTTTTTTAAAAGAGATATAGAAACTCAAATACAAACAAATAATGCCAATATAGTAAATATTGTTTCTCAAAAAATAGAAGATTTATTGCAACAAATCTACTTCGATTCCGATTTAATCATTAAAACAAAAGATGCAAAAAATCAACCTATCGTAAAACTAGACAGCTTCGAAAATCCTTATATATTTGCAATTGGTATTGCAAAACCAGAAAAAAATAGTTTTTCAATAGAAAAATGGTATACAAACGATTTACTATTGCAACAAAATGCTCTAATAACCAATGATTTCGAAAAAATTATTCCTAGTTATCAAGATTCTATTGCCTTATCGTTAACGGGTATTTATAACGTCACAAATGTATCTCCAAATTTTAATATTCCTATGCTATTATTTACAGCACCTGCAAAAGATTATCCTGGTCGATTAATCTTGGTTTTTATCAATGGTAAAAAGATCATCGATGATTTTCCTTCCGAAGAAAACTCTAAAACATTTATGGTAAACAGAAAAGGTGATGTATTAACTTTTCCAGAAATCGAATTGGTTCGCATTGCAGCGAATCTTTCGGATATGCCCATAGTTAAAATGATGTTAGAAAGTAAATTAGATAATGGATTAACCAACTTTGTATATAAAAATCAAGAATACTTGGGAGCATATAAGAAGATCTCTATTGGTGGCATAGGAATTGTAAAAATTACCGAAGCGAACAAAGCATTTCAACCAGTATATACAACTCAGCGAAGAAATATATATATATTAGGCATTGTTTTAGTAATAGGTATTATTGTGATATATTTCTTTTCTAAAACGATTTCCCAACCTATAAAAGAATTAGCTATTGCAACAGAAAAAGTAGAACAAGAAGATTATTCTGTTAGAGTAATTCCCAGGACAAAAGATGAAGTAGGGCTATTGGCATATTCTTTTAATAAAATGGTGCAAGGATTAGAAGAAAGAGAAAGAATGAAGGATGCATTTGGTAGGTTTGTTAACAAAGAAATAGCTGAAAAAGCATTAAGAGGAGAAATTAAATTAGGAGGCGAAAAAAAAGAATGTACGATATTTTTTTCGGATTTAAGAGGCTTTACTGCGATGTCAGAAAAAATGAAGCCAGAAGAAGTAGTAGAATACCTCAACCGTTATTTTACTATCATGGTTGATTGCGTAGAAAAAACACATGGTATCGTAGATAAATTCATTGGTGATGCTATTATGGCTACTTGGGGTACAGTATCTGGATATGGTAATCATACCGAAAACGCCATAAATGGTGCATTACTAATGAGAAAAGCTTTGATTGAATTCAATCAATACAACAAAAAACATAACTTACCAATTGCTAAAATGGGTTGTGGAATAAACACTGGGGAGGTTATTTCTGGACAAATTGGTTCAGAAAAGCGATTAGAATTTACTGTAATTGGCGATGCTGTAAACTTAGCTTCTCGAATAGAATCCTTAAATAAACCCTTTGCAACGGATATTTTAATTTCCCAAGATGCTTATGATAGAGTTAAAGATATTTTCGATGTAGTAAAAATGCCTGCAATCAAAGTTAAAGGGAAATCCGAACCACAAACCATCTATTGTGTTCTTGGTAGAAAAGACGATCCCAATCGCCCCAAAACGTTAGATGAATTAAGAAAACTAGTTGGTATTGATTGGAAACCACAAATCAAAGAAGGACAAGAAACATTGGGAGAAGATCAAGATGAAGAAAAAAAATATGAAATTTTACAATAAAAGATATGGTATTAAAAAATAATACTTCGGATAATAAAAACATTTACTATATTAAAATTGACGAAAAAAAAAGTGATTTCGTTTTTATCGTTGTTTCTATAATTATTCTGTCAATTCTATCGTATTTGTTATATCATGATATATATAAATCATCAGAGGGAGCTGGAAAGCCCATTGGTACAATTGTTTTTAAAAAAAGAGTGGCTTTAAGAAAACTAAAAAATCAATCCATTTGGGAATATCTGCAAAATGAATACCCTGTCTTCAATGGTGATGCTATAAAAACCGAAGAATTTTCCGAAGCTGTATTAAAATTAAACGATGGAACAGAAATAGCACTCAATGAAAATACCTTTATCGTTTTAAATTTTACAGACCAAGAAACAAAGATTGAATTCAACTATGGAAGTATAGAAGCTAATTCTGAATCAAAAAATCAAATCAAAGTTAAAACACAAGATTCCGAAATCGAATTAACATCAGCAAATGCAAAACTTGTACAAACTAACGATAACATACAAATACAATTAAAAAAAGGTAATGCCAATATTACGAAAAATAACAAAACAGAAACAATTAAAGAAAACGAAGTAGCTCTATTAGACAGAAAAAGCGAAGAAATCCAAAAACAACAAAACAGAATTGTTTATTTATCCCCTAACGATAATGAACGCTTTTTTACAACAGAACAAAATTTTAAAGTTAATTTTTCTTTCAACGCACAACCAAATAAAAACTACGAGCTCCAAATTTCTATGAATCCAAATTTTCGCCCTGTTTTATTAAAAATTCCCCTAAAAAACAATCAAGCCACGATAGCTCTAAATCATGGAACATATTATTGGAAAATCATCGATAAGGATTCTGATCCCAATTTATCCAACTTTCGAAAATTTGTTATACTAAAGCAAGAAAAACCTTCTTTGTATTTACCAAAAAACAACCAAAAATTTACCACCAAAGATCAAATAAACATAGATTTTTCTTGGTCTAAATTGGATTTAGCAAGCTCTTATGAAATATGGATCGATAACGATCCTAATTTTTCTGATCCCCAAAAAATCAATGTTTTAACAAATGGATTATCTATACCAATAAAAATCAACAACAACAAAAATACTTTCTATTGGAAAGTAATTCCAAAATCCACCATAGAAAATGCTGTAAAAGAGTCAGAGACATTTAGTTTTTATGTAGAAAAGATTGCATCGTTAAAGCCTTCTATTTTACAATTTCCTAATAATGATATTTATCACATAAAATCTTTCGAAAAAGGCATCAATTTTAGTTGGCAAAACGAAATTCCCAATAAACAAACATTACAAATTGCATTAGATAAAGAATTCAACCAAGTGATTTTAAATATTCCCGATATTACTTCAAACTTTTATTTGCTAAAAAAAGAATTACCTGTTGGTACTTATTATTGGAGAGTGATTAACCAAGACAATCTTTCTTCGAATGTTCATAAATTTACTATTACCAGTGCAGTAGGCATAGAAATGCTAACTCCACAAGAAAATAAAATCTTTTTTTACGAAAAAAACGACAATATACAATTTAGATGGAAAATAGAATTAGATAACATAAAATACAAGTTTGTCTTATCGAATAGCAAGAACTTTAATACACCAATCCTAGAAGAAACATTATCCGAACCAATAAAAATCATTTCTATAAATATTTTAAAAAAAGAAGGAGAATATTTCTGGAAAATAGAAATTATCAACAAAAACGATGATAGAAAACTAAACGAAAAAATATCGAATTTTTTTGTTTATCATTATCCGGAAAAAACAAAGATGATTCAACCAACTAATAACCAAGCCATTAACTTAATCAAAATGAACAATTTAGTCTTGCAATGGCAAAAAACAAATTATACCGATTTTTATTATATAGAAATCTACAAAAATGGGGAACGAATCTATAACGAAAAATCGAATCAAAATACTTTTAACTTTAAACAATTGAATTTACTTGGTATTGGAGTAGTCGATTTAAAAATATATTCTGTAAGAGTCATAGACAAAATTGAATATAAAAGCGAACCCGAAGTTTGTAGGATTATTCTCGAATATAAATTGGATAAAAAACCAGAATTTTTAACACCAGATAAAATCATTATCGAGTAATTTTATGAAGTATCATTATTTAAAAATATTTATAATTTTTATTATATTTATAGATGTTGTTCTTTTAAACGCACAAGAACCGAAAGAAGAGAAAAAAACCGTAAAATACACAGAAAAATGGACGAAAATCGAAGGCGTAGCAAAATATCGATTAGAAATTTACGATATAGACAATAAACCTATAAAAACAATCGAAACTGAAGAGAACGAAGTAGAAATCGAATTACTACCGGGTAAATATAAAAAACGATTAGGTCTAATCAATCCCTTTAACCAGATTTTTTTGTATACTGATTGGAAAACTTTCGAAATCATAGAAGTTCCTATTCCACGAGTAGCATACATAGAAAAAAAACCCATAAAATCGGATAAATCCCACGAAGAAATTCAAATATCTGTTAATGGAATAGTAGAAACAACTAAAATTTATCTTAAAGACAAAAATAATCAAATGATTCCCATAAAATTTAAACAAATCGATACAAATAGAATTATTTTAGAAATTAATCCACAAACCTTATCAGCCGACAATTATGACATTGTTATAAAAAATTCCGAAAAAAAATTTACCGAAATTCCTAATGCAATACAAATACAACAAAAGAAATCTTTTATTAGCCAAAACTGGAAATACCTAATTCCTGGAATTCCTCAAAAAGAGAGAAAACAAGACACAAAAGGAAATATTTTGCAATGGGGTTTTGTAGGTTCACTTTTATCGGCAGGATATTTTTATCGTCAAGTAATCAATTATCAAAAACAGTACGATAATTTGTTATTAATACAGCTTACAAACAATAATACATTTTACTTAATATCTCCACAATTTTTTAGAAATACAGATAGTGTTTTATTTCTTTATCAACAAACTCAGGAAATTAGCAAAATAGAAAAAAAATTCCATCGAAATGCAAATGCATTTTATTATAGTTTGGGTCTTACTGCATTGTTTTATAGTTATCATTTAATTGATGTTTATTATTATGAATTTTATCTTAATCCTTCTAAAAAAGAAGTAGAATTGATGATCACAATTCCTTTTTAGAAGTTTTATAACGTTTGTGTAAATGATTGATAAAAAAAATAATAAATAGAATGATTGCTATTAATGCTGTTAAACTTGCATATTTTAGGTGGTTTTCGTAGGTTTTAACTAAGTATGCAGTAGCTCTTGTCCATAAGGCAATATAAATCAATGTAAAAATTGTGGCTAAAATTTTCGATTTTACTTCTAACGTTAAATCCAATTTTTCGTGAGATATCAATACCCTTCCCACTACGATTAAGACTAATCCTAAATATCCTCCTACAAATAAAATATGGTATAAATGCTGTTTATGTTCAGAAAACAAAGGAAACAAGAAATGACCGATTACAATAGTATAAAGAAAAAGTTTGATAAAAAATGTATAAATACCTTTTCGTTGCGCTGGAAAATATAAATACCATGCTTCGTAAGACAAAAATAAAACTAATATAGCTCTTATCCATAGAGATAAAATTTGATATCGAGTTGCTTCGAATATAAATGTAACAAGGAATAGAATACTAAAAATATACCAAAACAAATGCGAATTATAAACTTTCTTTGATAAGATTTGATATTTTCTATTATCTGACAACGGTGTTGTTAATGTCAACATCGGAAAAAACTTCGTACCTACACCAAAGAGTAATATCCAAAACATAGCATATAAATATAGAACGTGATAATACAGAAAAAATTCTGATCTGTTAAAAAAAACTGCGAATACTTGTGCCAAAACCCCCATCAAACCTGCAATTAAAGATACAAAGATAAAAGGTGCAAATAGTGGATTACCAGACTTTCTTTTTAGAAATCTTAATAAAACGAAAGAAAAAACTTGCAATAAATAGATAAATTTTACGATTACATATAACTTTAAATTTCCCAAAAAATAAAAAACAAAAAGTAAAAGAATCCATAATATTGTTAAAAATATCTCGTACTCTTTGGCAAAAAATGAATTAAAAAATCTAGGTGTTGCCGTATACAAAAAACCTGTTGCAACAGGCATTAAATATAAAGTAATAAGGATTTCTCTATGCCAAAAAATAATATTATAGTTAATTGGGTAAAGCACTAATATTAAACCACTAATCAATCCAATTATAGAGATGGGGAAAAAGAATCTATAAGGATTTTCTAATGTATTCTGCCATTGATTTTTATAATTTACAATCATTATATAAGACTCCTAATTCGTAATTCAATATTAAGAAAAATTAAACCATCTCTATTGGCAAACAAAAAATGTTCTAGATTGTTAGAATAGTTGTTTTTATTGACACAAAAAAAAGTTGATTTTTTTTGTTTTTTTATGATAACCCACGAGATTTATTTTAGAATTCCTAAACTTTTACAAAGTTCTTTTTTGCAAACAAGTTTAGCTTCTTTAAAAATAGGTAATCAAATAAAATTCTTGCAACAAATATCACGATACGAATTGATCAAAACCAAAAAAGGTGTTCGATTGTTAGGTTCTTATACAAAAGCACCGAATAAATTTGTATCCAAAGGGCTTGTAATTTTATTACATGGGTGGGAAGGTAGTATAGAATCCTCTTACATTATACGTATGGCAAATTTTCTTGTTGCAAATGGTTTTGATGTATTTAGGTTAAATTTTCGTGATCATGGCAATACCCATCATCTAAACGAAGGGATTTTTCTAGGAACTTTGATTGAAGAAGTTTACGATGCAATCATCCAGATTATGGAAAAATACAATGTACCTACTTACGTTGTGGGATTCTCTTTGGGTGGAAACTTTGCAATTCGATTTGGATTACTCTATAACCAAAAAGTTCGAAATAAAAAAGATAAAAATCAAAAGGATTTATTAGAATTTGTATTTGCTGTATCGCCTGCATTAGATCCTAGAAAAACTACCATGGTAATCGATCAGGACAAAATTTATAAAAAATATTTTCTTTCAAAATGGAAAGAATCCCTAAGGCTAAAAGAACACTACTTCCCATATTTGTATCATTTTGAACCCTATATGAAGATAGATTCGATCATGGAATTAACAGAAAAAGGAATTATGAAATATTCTCACTTTAAAAATGTAGATGATTACTTTTCTCATTATACTATCTCGAATTTTTCTTTTAAAAACCTCAAAATACCTTTGTATATTCTAACAGCTCACGATGATCCCATTATACCCGTAGAAGATTTTTATTTTTTAAAAGATATTCCCAAAGTTCATCTATATATTACCGATAAAGGTGGTCATAATGGATTTATTATGGACTTTCAATTTCATTGTTATTATATGGCTTTATTTGCAGATATTATCAGAAACTCCAATTTAACAAAGTTTTTTTAAGTCCAAATAAAGAAAAAAAGATGTCTTAATGATGATTTTACATTTTTTGGATTTTATATGAGTCTTTTTCCTCAAAAAGGTTCTCCTGTACAAAATTTGGAATTAATCATTCAAGATAAAATCGAAAATGATATCGTTTTCGAAACAATCCATCATATTCGTGTCGGATATATTTACAAAAAAAGTCATCTAACATTTTTACAAATTGCCAATCGAGCTGGTTCACAAATCGAATCAAACGAGGAATGGGGAATTTCCCATATTTTAGAACACATGTTTTTTAAAGGATCAAAAAAAAGACCCAATAGTATTGAATTTTTACGTTCCTACAATAGAATTGGTGCTAGTATGAATGCTTATACAGATTATGATCATACGAATTATCATATTTCTATGTTAAACGAGGTATTCGAAGAAGGTTTTGATATTATAGCTGACATGTATATCAATCCCCTATTTCCAGAAAGCGAATTTAAAAAAGAACTCAATCCCATACTAAGCGAATTTAGAGAAAATGAAGATGATCCAGTAGATTATTTATACGAAAACTGCATGAAAAATTTTATTAGCCCATTCCATTCTATCTTAGGAACAGAAGAATCTATTAAAAAGACAACTATCGAGAAAATGTTTCAATTTAAGAATAAATACTATGGCAAAAACAATACGGTGATAACTGCTGTTGGTGGTATTTCGCCCGATCTGTTTTTTAATAAAATAAAAGAATATTTTAAAGATTTACCTCTTTCTATAGAAGTTCAATATCCTTCCGTTAAATATAAAGAAGGAAGTATTACTTTACACAAAAAAGGAATTAGCGAAGGCTATGTGATGATATTATTTCCCGCACTGCCTACGAACCACAAAGATAGAATTAAACAAAATTTTTTGAATTATATTTTAGGTGGAATGGATTCTTCGCTTCTTTTCGAAAGAGTCCGCGAAGAATTAGGTCTATCTTGTTATGAGATTTCTTCCAACATTACGAGAAATCAATCTTTTTCTGTGTTAGAAATATTCGCTGGTATTTCGCCAGAAGAAATCCCCATTTTAATAAAAGAAATCGATAAAATCATTGATTTTTTAACAAACGAAAAAATAAGCCATCATCAGCTTTTAATTGCAAAAAATACATTAAAAACACAGATATGCGCAATGGCAGAAACCAACAAAGGAATAAGTAGCCTACTTTTAAATACTCTACTTAGAAACGAATACCAAGATCCCATAGAAGTAATTTTAAGAGAAATAGACGAAATATCACTAGAAGACATTAGAGAGATTGCACAAACAACTTTTGCCAACAAAAAATTTATTGGAACTCTATTACCAGAATAATGAAAATTGATATATCCACTGCTGTTAGAGAATTAAAAAAAGGAAATGTAGTAGCTATTCCCACAGAAACAGTTTATGGTCTTGGAGCTTTGATCACCAATATAGATGCAATAAAAAAGATCTACGAAATTAAGAAAAGACCATTAAATAATCCACTGATTTGTCATGTGCATCATCCTAGCGTTATAGAAAGATATGCATACATAGAAGATTATCAACGCAAGATGTTTGAACTTTGGCCTGGTCCATTAACGATCTTGTTCAAAAAAAAGGACATTGTTCCAGATATTGTAACAGCTGGTTCGCAGTATTGTGCATTTCGTATTCCTGATCATCCTGTTTTTTTGGAAATTTTAAAACAAGTAGATGAGCCTATTGCAGCGCCTTCTGCAAATCCTTTCGCAAAAATCAGTCCAGTTACAGCTGAAATGGTGTTAGATTATTTCGAAAATACAATACCTGTTGTAGATGGTGGAAGGTGCAAAGTTGGATTAGAATCCACTGTGATTAAATTTATTGATCATCAATCTTTACAAGTTCTTCGACCGGGCAAATATACAAAAGAATTCTTCGAAAAAATGGGATATCGCATCGTTGATTATAAAAACCAAAACTTAGATAGATTACTATCCCCAGGTTTATTACCAAAACATTACTCTCCTTCTATTCCATTGATTTTACTCAATAAAAAATACTTACAAATACTTAAAGAATCTGATGTTGACTTATTTATTAACAAACTATTGAATCAACTTTCGCTAAACATCGATAAAAACGCAAAAATAGGTTTTCTAGTTTATGGAGACTTTCCTACAAAAGACAAAGTATTTTACAACTTATCAAAAAATGCAAATCTTGAAGAGATTGCTCAAAACCTTTTTTCTTTTCTAAAAGAAATGGAACAAAAGTTTGATGCGATTATTAGCTTTAAAGTAGAAGACCAAGGAATTGGTATAGCAATTAATGATCGATTAAGAAGAGCAGCAGAGTTTAAAATCGAAGAATAATTTAAGCAATATAAAATACTTGAATTGATCTAAATATTAAAAAAAATCGACTTGTGAAATTTTTACGGTTTTTACGAGGCATTCTAAATTTTTTAATAAACGATATAATAAGTATTTTTACAGAAACAAAAGATCCGACGAAACTTTGGAAGTTGTTTATATATTTAAGTTTTTTTATATTTATTGGAATGATAATTTATCATATAATCATAAAATGAAAGAATCAAAAACAAATACTTATCCAATTTTTTATTCTTTAATTCCTTCGATTCAATATTATGATTGGGGGAATCGATCGGAGAATAGTTTTATTAAAGATTTTCTTAAAAAGAAAAAGAAATTAGAATTCGACATAAACCAGCCAATAGCAGAATTATGGAAAGGTGCTCATAAAAAAGCACCATCAAAACTAACTCCTTATCCTTTAAAATACCTAGAACAACATCCAAAAATTTTGTTGGAGCAAGAAAAAAACTTGGATGATCTTATCAAAAAAAATCCAGAACACTTTCTTGGTTCAGCTCTAGTAAATAAAAACATCCATCAGCTGCCATTTTTGTTCAAAATCCTTGATGCAGAAAAACCACTTTCTATTCAAGCACATCCAGATAAAAAATTAGCAGAAATCTTACATAAAAGAGATCCCAAGAATTATCCCGACGATAACCACAAACCAGAATTAGCCATTAGTCTAGGAAATTTCGAAGCAATCGTTGGATTTCGTCCATTAGAAGAAATTCTTAGATTTATTCATACTTATCCCATTAATAAATATTTGGGAATCGAGAATTTTTCTGATGTTGATATAATAAAAAATATTTATAAAAAAATCATGCTTTTAAACCCAATGGAAATCGAAATTATTGTTAAGGATATAATCCATTTTTTAAACACAAATTCTCCAGAACCAATTCGAGACAAATGGTTTTTTGAACTTATCAAACATTATGGAGATAAAGATCCTGGTTTGTTTTCTATTTACTTGTTCAACTATTTTAACCTAAAAAAAGGAGAAGGAATTTTTCTAGGCCCCAACATCCCACATGCTTATCTTAAAGGCGAAATCTTAGAATGTATGGCAGATTCTGATAACGTAGTACGCGGTGGATTAACATCGAAATATAAAGATATCGAAGTGTTAATTTCTATGTTGGATTATAATGCACAAGATATTAAACCAATTACACCATTTAATTTTAAGAATCTTTATAAATATTATCCCATACCAGTCAAAGATTTTATCGTAAAACTACTCCACGAACCGTCTTCTGAACAATTTTCAAAAAGCATTGTTTTAGAAGATTTTCCCAGTATTTTAATTATACTAGCAGGGAATATTAAAATCAATATTCGAGAAGAAAAAACACTTAAAGAGCAAAAGGACATCGAAGAAGGAGAGATTCTATTTTTCCCTGGCGATCTTAAAGAACGCAATCTAGAAATCCAGATCGAATTCGACGATGATAGTTGGGTATTCCTTGCATCAACAAACTTATAAATTAGTTGTCTTTATAGAGTGTTTTAAAAAATATTATCCTATATGAATTCTTTACAAAACTATTTGAATAAAAAAGAATCTATCAAGCCAATTGAATTTAATAGAATCTATTTAGCAAAAGAAGAATTAGAAGCTGTTTTAAATTGCTTATTAGAAGACAATATTACATCAGAGACAATAACAGAGAAATTCGAAAGAATCTTTTGCGAAACATTAAACTTTAAAAAAGCAGTTGCTGTAAATTCAAAAACATCAGCATATCATCTAAGCTTTTTATCACTGGATCTAAAACCAGAGAATACTGTGTGGTTAATAAATCTATCTTCTGTTCATGCATTAGATGCTGCAAGATATTTAAATGCCAAAATTGGATTAATAGAAGTGGACAAAAATTCATTCTTTCCCAATCCTTCTTTATTAGAAGAAATCATTAATAAAGAAATGAAAGAAAATGACATCTTTGTTGCCGATTATATTTATGGTGCATATTATAAATTCCCCTTCGATTTGTTAAAAAGCAAAAACATAAAAATTATCGAAGATATAACAGGTATCTTAGGATATCAAATTGCAAATAACGAAGAAATCGAAGAATTGAAGATCGGGAAAAATAGTATTATTCAAATCTGTGGTTTATACGAAGATGATATAATAACAACTGGTAAAGGCGCGATTATACTAACAGAATCTAATAAAATTTATAAAGAAATCCAAGAAATTTGTTATGGTAAGTATAGAAATTTCAATAAAATAGCCTACGATTATCTATTAGAAGACTTTCAATCTGCGATGGGCATTCATCAATTAAATAAATTGGGATCGATTTTAACGCGAAGAAAAAAGATAGGACAAAAATACTTAGAAGGATTAAGAAATTCCCATAACGAAACCTATTTTACAAACCCCATGTTAGATAATTATCATAAATTTCCTGTACTATTTAATAAGCCATCAGAAGAAGTACAGAGATATTTTAAATCCCTAAAAATCGAAGTTCAAAACATTCCTATGCCATTGCATAAATATTTAAACTACAACAATAGAGATTTTCCTAATTCAGAAAGGTTGTACAACAAAAGCTTCTGTATACCCATCTATCCTATGTTAACAGCTGGAAACGTCGAAAGAATCATCAACGCGATAAGAGGTATTATCTAATTTATATTCTTCTTGATATCTTCTAATATTTGGTATGCATAGGTTAATGTAAGTATATCTTTTGAATTAGGTACAAGTGGCTCTTCGTTTCCTAAAATACAATTGATAAAATGTAGATGCTCTAGTTTTAAAGGATTATCTTTATGAACGAAGATCTTTTCCACAAAAGATTCTTGCTTATATTTTATTTCTTCTTTTGTCATTAAATAAGCACTCGACGCCATGCGATATATATCAATATCTTGTGTTGCAAAGTCTAAAACAACGTAAGATTTTTCTTGGGTAATGGTTAATAAACGAATTTTATTTTGTGTAACTCTACTTGCTATAAGATTTGCAATAGTACCAGATTCAAATTGTATTAGAGTATTGGCAATGTCTTCGTGCTCTGAATAAACTTTTAGTCCTCTCGCATGAATTGATTTTATTTCGGATGGGATTAAGTTTAGAATAATATCTAGGTCATGTATCATTAAGTCTAAAACAACACCGACGTCAGTAATTCTGGGATTAAAGGGTGCTAATCTTTTCGTTTCGATAAAAAATGGTTTTTCTATAATCTTTTTTACTTCTAGAATTGCACCATTAAACCTTTCGACATGTCCAACTTGTAAAATTAAACCCTTTTTTTCTGCAAGTTCTACCAATTCTTTGGCTTGATCAACAGTTTGAGTCATTGGTTTTTCTACTAAAATGTGCTTACCAGCTTCTAAACATTTTTTTGCAACTTCGTAATGATATTTTGTTGGCACAGCAATTACTAATGCATCAGAATCATAAATCAACTGATCCATATCCTCATAAGATGGAACTAAAAATTTATTGGATATTTCTTTTACTCGCTGTTGATCCTTATCGTATATACCAGAAACTTGAATTTGTGGAATAGATACGGCAACATTAACATGATATTGGCCCATATGGCCAACACCAATTATACCTATTTTTAGCTTACTCATTTTAGTTCGAATTTAAATTTTTGATTTATGTGTAAAGTATTTTATGGTTTTGCGTAGGTTTCTTTTTTTAATCCCATCAATTCTAATTCTTTGTCTAATTCTTTTATAAGTTCTTTTGCTCGCGAAGACAAATTTTGTGGAATTTGAACGTTTATAATTACGTGTTGATCCCCTTTGTTATGTGTACCCATAATTGGCATACCTTTACCTTTAATTCTAAAGATCTGATTATTTTGAGTTCCTGGTGGAATTTTTAACTTCGCTTTTTTTCCATCAATTAAAGGAACTTCTAATTCTCCTCCAAGAATTGCTTTTGTTATTGGTATGTTTACTTTAACAACTAAATCATCTCCTTGTCGTTCGAAAATAGGATGTTTTTTAATGTATACAACTACGTATAAATCTCCCGGAGGTCCACCTTGAGGTCCAGCTTCTCCTTCGCCTTTAATTCGAATTTTACTTCCATTTTCTACACCAGGAGGAATTTTAATATTTATCTTTCTTTGTTTGGTTATTAAGCCTTCTCCTCTACATTTAGGACAATGATCTCGTATGATTTTACCTGTTCCTTTACATTGAGGACATGTACTTGTAATAGAAAAAAATCCTTGTGTAGTTCGAACACGACCACTACCTTGACACAAAGAACAAATTTGAGGTCTTGATCCAGCTCTTGCTCCTGTTCCATCACATTCGTCGCAGGTTTCTTTTCTAGGAATTTCTACGGTGATCTCTTTTCCCATTGCAGCGTCTTCTAAAGTAATTTCTAAGTTGTATCTTAGATCTGCACCTCTTCTGGAATATTCACCACTAAAGTTTCTAAAACCACCTCCAAACATTTCTTCGAAAATAGAAGTAAAATCGCTAAATATATCAGAAAAATCTGTGTAAGCTTTATAACCAAATCCTTGATCAGAAAATCCAGCACCTTGTAATCCGGCTTTTCCATATTTATCGTATATTGCTCTCTTTTCGGGATCGGAAAGTACTTCGTAAGCTTCTGTTGCCTCTTTAAATTTTTCTTCTGCTTGTGGATCGTTTTTGTTTCTGTCTGGATGGTATTTTAATGCTAATTTTCTATAAGCAGATTTAATTTCGTCCTGAGTTGCATTTCTGCTTACACCTAATATTTCGTAATAATCTCTTTCGGCCATATTACATCCCTCATAAAATGATGTAGCCCCCTAAGGGGCTATGTTTAAATATTAATTTTTGTTATCTTCGTCTACGACTGTGTAGTCAGCATCAACTACTCTTTCGCCAGATTCTGTATTTTGATTATTAGATGTAGAAGAACTTGCACCGCTTGTATGACCTGTTTGCGCAAATTTAGCACTAAATTCAGATAACAATCTTGTAATATTTTCTTTTTCTCTATTGATTTCTTCTAAGTTTTCGGAATCCATTACACTTCTAGCTTTTTGAATAGCAGTTTCTATTCTAGATTTTTCGTCTGGTGTTAAAGCAGTTGATTCATTCTTACTTTTTTCTAATGTATAAACTAAATTATCTAACTCATTTCTTGCTTCTACAATTTGGCGTAATTGTCTATCTCTTTCTGCAAATTTTTCTGCATCTTTGATCATTCTTTGAATTTCTTCTTCGTTTAATCCACTAGTTGTTTCTACTCTGATTTTTTGCTCTTTACCAGTTGCCAAATCCTTTGCAGATACATGTACTATACCATTAGCATCAATATCAAAAGTAACTTCGATTTGAGGAACACCTCTTGGAGCAGGTGGAATACCAACTAACTCGAACCTTGCAAGGGTTCTGTTATCTCTTGCCATTTCTCTTTCGCCTTGTAAAACATGAATCGTCACAGCTGTTTGATTATCCGCAGCAGTAGTAAAGATTTGAGATTTTCTTGTTGGAATTGTTGTATTTCGTGGTATCAATCGTGTAAATACACCTCCAAGGGTTTCGATTCCAAGAGATAATGGTGTTACATCGAGCAATAATACATCTGTAACCTCACCAGCTAATACACCACCTTGGATTGCAGCTCCAACTGCAACGACTTCATCTGGATTTACCGATTTTGCAGGCTCTTTACCAAAGATTTCTTTTACTAATGCTTGTACTGCTGGTATTCTCGTAGAACCACCAACAAGTATTACTTCGTCAATATCGCTTGGTTTTAAACCAGCATCTCTTAACGCTTGTTCGCAGGGTCCACGAGTTTTTTCGATTAAATGTTTTACAAGTTGTTCAAATTTAGCTCTTGTTAGAGTATAGTTAAGATGTTTTGGTCCACTTTGATCTGCTGTAATAAAGGGAATGTTGATTTGTGTTTGATGAGTTCCAGATAGTTCGATTTTTGCTTTCTCTGCAGCTTCTTTTAAACGTTGTAATGCCATTTTATCTTGAGAAAGATCTATTCCTGTTTCTTTTCTAAACTCATCCATCATCCATTGCATAATCGCTTGATCAAAGTCATCACCACCTAAGTGTGTATCACCTGCTGTGGACTTAACTTCAAATACTCCATCACCTAATTCCAAGATAGAAATATCGAATGTTCCACCACCTAAATCATATACTGCAACTTTTAAATTTTTATGTTTTTTATCCAAACCATAAGCTAATGCAGCAGCAGTAGGTTCATTGATAATCCTTACAACATCTAAACCAGCAATTCTTCCAGCATCTTTGGTAGCTTGTCTTTGTTCATCGTTAAAATAAGCTGGAACAGTAATAACCGCTTTTTTTACTGGGTGACCTAAATAGTCTTCTGCTGTTTGCTTCATTTTTTGAAGAATAAATGCAGAGATTTCTTGAGGTGTATAAGAACCATAATCAGTTTCTACTTTTACACCATCTACCCCACTCTTTACAACTTTATAAGAAACATATTTTAATTCTTCTTGAACTTCTGACCATCGCTTTCCCATGAATCTTTTGATTGAACGAATTGTATTTTTTGGGTTTGTAATAGCTTGATTCTTTGCTAACTGTCCAACTAATCTTGTATCTTTATCGACAAAAGCTACTATCGAAGGAGTCGTACGTGAACCTTCTGAGTTTGTTATAACTACTGGTTCACCTCCTTCCATAATTGCAACTACTGAGTTGGTTGTTCCTAAATCAATACCAATAATTTTTTCTTTTGCCATATTACACTCCTTTTGTTATAATATTAAAATTTTATTTTATTGCTGATTTATATTATTGCTATTTTCATACTGTTGTTGATTATTGATAACTTCTTTTGGTTTACCTACTTTAACACTTGCTGTTCTTAATACTAAATATTTATTTTTATCCTGAGGATCATGTTTTATATAAGCTTTTTTATAAACTTCTAAAACCTTTTCTTCGTTTAGATCGTCACGAATTTCAACATCGATTGCTTCCATCAACATTGGATCAAATTTATCCCCTTTTTCTACGAACGGAAGAATAGAATAGTTTTGAAGAATTTTTAGAAATTCACTTCTTATCATGTCGACACCAAAGATAAAATTTTGTACTTCTGGATTTTCGCTTTTAGAAGCAAGAACCATATCTAAATTATCGATAACTGTGAATAATTTCTTCGCAAATTCTTCTATACCTAAATTTTTAGCGAGAAGAATCTCTTGTTGCATTCTTTTTCTGTAATTCGAAAATTCCGCTCTTTCCCTTGCCCAGTTATCTTTAAACTCTTCTACTTGCTCTTTTAATTTTTTTATTTCTTCTTTCAAGCTTTCGTTCTCCTTTTTAAAAGCTTCTAGGTCTTCTGTCTTATTTTCTTGATTATTTTCTAAACTATGACTATCTTGCATTTTTTGTTGATGCTCATTTGTATTGCCAGCCGCAATATCAATCCCAGACAAATTTTGTTCTTTTGGATCTATCATAAAAACACTCCTAGCGATTTAATTTTGTTATCATGTTCGATATCATTAATCTTATATATTCAATTACTTGAATTACGGATTTATAATTCATTCTATTAGGACCAACAACTCCCATCGCACCAATTCTTTTATCTCCCATAGAATAACTTCCGGTCAAAATACTTAAACCAAAGAGTTGAGGATTTCTATCTCCTTCTATGGAAACAACAATATCTTCCATATCGATGGATTTTATTAAGATCTCTTTAAAAAATTCTTTTAAATTATAGATAGATGCAATATCGATATGAATATCTTCTCTCAAACCAATTTCTTCAAAAAATCTATCTACCCCAGTTATTATAACATCATGCATATCATCTAATGTTTTAAAATAGAGAGAAATCGTATTCATAATCATAGAAGCATATCGATACATTTCCCCTACTGGAGAAATATTCCCTGTTGTTAATAATTGATATATTTCTGTTAAATCCATACCACTAAAATTTTCGTTTAAAAATTTAGAAATTTGATCTAAGATATTTCTAGGTATTCGTTCATCTACATGAATGATCCTAGAATAAACAGTACCAGAACGGGTTAAAAGTACCATAAGAATCTCATCACTACCAACATCAATCAATTCAATATGTCTCAGAATTGTTTTTTCTGGTATTGGAGGTATTGCTATACCAATATAATTTGTTAGAATGCTTAGAATATTACAACTACTTTCAATCACACCGGGAATTTCGAACTTTCTACACAAAAATTCCCTTTGTATAATGTTTTGTTTTTCTTTAGATGGTTTAAATGGTGGTAGATCTATGGGTAATTTTTTTATATAATATCTATATGCTTTTGGTGTAGGTATTTTACCCGCACTTCTATGTGGTGCAAACAAATATCGTTTTTCACTCAAATCGGATAGAACACTTCTTATGGTTGCAGAACTCCACTTTAAATTATGCCTATCCACTAGTTGTAAACTACTGACTGGCACACCATACTTTATATAATCCTCAATTACCAATAAAAGAATTTCTTCTTCTCTATAATCTAAATCATCCAATTCTTCTTGTGCACTAAAATCTAAATATTTAATCGCTACATTGGTATTTTTCTTATTGATAGATTCTTTATTAAAATTTGATTTACCCACCATATAAACTACCAATTATAAGTAATATTAAATAATTAGCAATCTTTAAATATTATTGCTAATTATTTAATAATATAAAAATATTCCCAACTTTCGTCAAGATCTTTTTATGATTCATTCTATTGTCATAATCGAGCAAAATTTGTACCAATTTTTTTTATCTATATTACAATTATAAAATCAATTAAAATATTTATAAAGTTAATTTTGTCAAATTAGTTTTTACACAAATGATTTAGGTTTTGATAATTTAAATATGCCTTTTCGTTGCCGTCGTACTTATAAGAAAGATAAAAACTTTGTTTGGCAGCCTGACATAGATTGAGCTTTAAATACAAGATACCTAAATAATAATATCGTTCTGAAAGTTCTTTTCTAAATGATTCTACAGGTTTTAATAGTTCTATGCTGGAATTTAACAATTTTTTTGCTTTTTTATACTTAGTTTCGCAATGAATTTCTTTTTCTAAATTAGAACAAATATGAATGAGTGTTAAAGCATATTGATACAAATTTTTTTCTTCATTATAAAAATTAGGGCAAGTCTCTATCTGAGAAAAATAATATTCTGATTCGTTATATTTTTGTTGGATAAAATGTTCCTTTGCTTTAGAAAGCAAATCATAATAGGCAACCAACTGTGGACAAGGAT
This sequence comes from Leptospiraceae bacterium, assembly GCA_026418015.1. GTDB lineage: Bacteria > Spirochaetota > Leptospiria > Leptospirales > Leptonemataceae > SKYB61. Next base: position 75,689 of record JAOACE010000020.1, read on the forward strand.
ATAAAGCTACGGGAAATAAAAGGATCAAATTTCTAAAAAAGACCATGATTTTATGTTATAGCTTTCCGAAAAAACTTTAAATTCTATATTCAATAAACTTTCAAATTGCATACAAATATCATCGCATTCTTTTTTTAATTTTTCATCGCTTTTAAAAACAATCGATATTTGGTTTATATGATTTCGAATTAACAAAAAATTGTGTTGATTCTTAAAGATATTTTTAATCGCTTCGATATTTTGGTTTAAAATATCAAAATCATTTATTTCTTTATCTAAATAAATATTGTAAACCATTATTTCTCCAAATTTACAAAGAAGTTTTTTTACCTGATAATACGTGTAAGAAAAAACCATGCGTTTAAGAATTTTTTGGTTGTGTTCGAATAGAATATTATCCTCTCTTTTAAAAAGAAAATAAGTATTTCTTAATATTGTATGAATTTTTTTATATTCTTCGTTTGCTAAAAATTCTTCTAAACCATTTTTAAAGAAAAAAACATACAAAAAATCAACATCAACGATTGTATCGCGAAACAAATAAATGAATTGTAAATTTTTTAGAATTTCGTTACTGATTCTTTTTTTAAAAAATGGATTGTTGGTTAATTCAGATGTGACTTTAATCACCTCATAATCTTCTTTTATAGAAAAAATTTCGTCATTAAGGTTTATGTAAAAATTATGTTTAAAATACTCGTCTAATCGATAAAAAAAATAAGGTATATAAGTATTTGTGTATTCATTACACACCATAATCGTAAAAGAATCGAAATGGAATCGCTGAGAATTCAAATAATTTGTTAAGAGATTTGTAAAATCAGAAAAGGTTTTAGCAAAATGAAATCGAATTAAATGTTTTAAATCCGGAATATGATACATTTTTTCTAATCGAGACGTAGACATTTTCAAAGAAAAATCCTTAAAGCTATAGACTCTTTTGATATTTTTATCTTTTGTTTGTGGATTATAACTAACTAACCTTTTTGACAATTCTAAAAATTCTTGATCACCAAAAATTTTTTGGCGTATTTTAGGGATTTTTTCTTCTAAGTTATCCTCTAACCGATAGAGATTATCAAGATATTTTTTTAGTTTTTTTTCATGTAGAATATGATAGAGCCTTTTCCAATATTCAGAAGAAAGTTTATTTTCCAACATATAAGTTCTTAAAACAGAATATTTTTTTTTAGAAAAATTGCAATAAAAAACTTGATAGATGATAAAAAAGAATTTTTTTATTGTTAATGAGCATAATTTATTTGTTTATCGATGGTGTAGGCATTGGAAAAAATAATGCAGAAAAAAATCCCTTTACAAGATACGCCCATTCTATTATGCAAATCTATTCGGGCAAATTCCATTTAGATAATGGATTACACAAAAAACTAAAAGTATATCCATTAGATGCAAGCATGGGGGTAGAAGGGATTCCCCAATCCGCTACTGGACAGACCAGTTTATGGACTGGTGTTAATGCTCCGAAGGTCATTGGTTATCATATAACTGGTTTTCCTGGTCCAAAGCTTAAAAGTATTATTTATGATCATTCCATGATAAAAAAATTCGTAGAAAATGGTTATAAAGCAACTCTTCTAAATGCTTATACACCGAAATTTTTAAAAAAATTAGAAAAACTCCCTCGTTTTGCTAGTGCTTCTACCCACGTCCAAAGAGCATCAGGGCAAGAATTATTCATTGTGGATGATATCTTACAAAAAAAGGCAATATACATGGATATTACCCATCAAATCATGCACGAATATTACCCAGAGTTAAAAGAACGTTTTCCTATTATGGATCCTACACAAAGAGGAAAAGATCTTGTAGAAATTGCCCATAATTACGATTTAGTAATTTTTGAGTATTTTCTATCTGATAAAGCTGGACATAGTCAATCCTTCGAAGCTGCGAGATTTATTATAGAAACATTAGAAAAATTTATAAAAGGCATTATAGATTCATTAGAAAAAGATGATACATTAATCATCATTTCTGATCATGGAAATTTAGAAGACTTGTCTACTAAAATGCATACTACCAATTTGGTTCCTCTAATCGTTGTAGGAAACTTAAAAAAAGAATTCCATCATTTAAATTACTTATCGGATATTCCATTAAGAATCTACGAAATCTACGGTATACAACCTCAAATAGACGAAAATAAATATAAATCCGAACCAACCTCTCTCGAAGAAGAAATGATACTTCCAACTAACTCTATTTATTAATCTGACATATTTTTTAATATTTTTTCTGTTTCTTTTAACCATTCCATTGCTTTTGTTGTGTATTTACCATTGGGAGATATATCCACAGCTCGACTAAATAAATTGTATGCTTCTTTGTATTTTTCTTGCTCGAAAGAAATAATTCCTTTTTTTATCAACGCTGCTTGATCTAATTCTGGTGATGGATTTGCTAAGACCTTATCGTAATAAACCTTCGCTAGTTCATTATTTTGTTGTTTCTCTACAACTTCGCCTAATCGATAATAGATATTTTCCAATAATGTGTACAAATCATTTTTTTCTTTTTCTTTGATATTTTCCATTAAGAGTTGGCTTACCTTTTTTTCTAGGTTTATCAATTGATTATTGGCATTCTGTAAATCATTTTGATTATACAAAGACACAGCTAAAGAAAACTCTCTTTTTAATTTTTCTATTTCTTCAGACATCTCTAATTTCTGAGATCCTTTTTCTTTATCCTTGTCTTTATGTTTATCTTTTTCGCTTTCTTTTTGTTTTTTAATAGATTCTTTTTCTTTTAAACTTGTTTCTTTTTCTTCGAGAGTTTTTTTTGAAAGCTGTTGATCATAATAATCGTGTTCGAAAGGAATTAGTTCTTTATTTTTATCTAGATTCTCTTTGATGATTTCTGCGTGTAAGTTATCGGGATTATATTCTAATGCAATTTGATAACTTTTTTTAGCTTTTTTAAACTCTTTTTTTAATTGATAATAATCTCCAAAAGTTGCATGTATTCTTGATTTTAAATCCTTCGATGTTGTCCTTGCTAATAAATTTTGTAAAATAGCTCTTCCTTCATCATCATGCCCTCTTAATAATAAAATTCTACCTAATAGATAATCCACTTCTTCTTCTAAAATAGGATCAAAAATTTTTTCTGTTTTTAGTTCTTTTAAGTGCAATAATGATCTATTATCATCGTTCAATCTATAAAGAGAATATGCAAGACCATATTTCGCTAGCTGCTTAATCTTTACATCTTTTGCAAAAGATAAAACTTTATTGTAAATATCTAATGCCTTTCTTATAGAATCGTAAGAATTTTGTCTTAGGTATTCTTCTGCCATATAAAGATCACTTTTTAATTTTTCTTCTGTGTAGGGGAATGGCTCACTCTCGTTTACATCTGTTGGAGATAACGTTCTTGAAAAATTTAAATATAATTTTTTATAATTTTCTTTAAAATTTTGATAATCCATTGCAATTAGGATTATCCCAGAACCAATAAAGATAATTCCTAAAAGTAATATTGTTAGTAGGTTTTTTCGTTCCATCATCATTCCCTTTCTATAATTCTTTTGTACCAAAAATTAGCTCTTTCGCTGTCATATTGTAGAACATCATTATCGATAAAATACCTTTTTGCTTCTTTAAATCGATTTAATTTGTATAACAAATAACCATACTCAAATTTAATTTTACCCTTTTGGTTGGGTTTTAAGTCCGAATTAGATAATAATTCATTAATTTTTCTTTCTGCATTATAATAATCCTTTTGCCTATAGATTAAATCAACGATTTTGTTTATTTCTTTATCTATATCGATGGTTTCTTTTTTTTGTTGAGGTTGAGAGGTTATTTCTTTTGGCTGTTCGGTAGTTTGTTTTGTTTCTTGTTTTTCTTGCTTAATTTCATTTGAAGGTTCTTTTGAATCCAAATCGTTTATTATTACATTTTTGTCTTCTTTTTTTATTTCAACTGGATTTTTTAAATAATAAAATGCAGTTATCTCGTTTGTCTGAATATTATATTCCACAAAATTATAATAATACTTTCCAGCTTCGAGATTACGATCTACGTAAACTCCTGCAACAAGTGGAAATTCTCCAATGTAAGTGCTATTTTCTTTAAGATCTTCGTATTCACTAATCTTTTTAGGACTACGATAGATTAAAACTCTAATACGATTTGCATAATCTGGAATATAATCCCATGTAATTCGAACATTGTTTTTATTCTCTAATCGAATCGATATATTTTTTATACCAGAAATCGTTCCTTCCGATACAGTCTGTATTGCTTTTTTATCTTCTTGCTTTTCTTGTTTTGGTTGTTCAGCATCACCATGAATAATGATTCCATAAGTTGTAAAGGTTTTGTTAGAATAAAAAACTCTTAACTCATTGTTGTTGGAAATAACAGGAATAACAGCATAAAAATATCTACCAGGTTTTAAGTTTTCATCAAGAAAACCAACACTACCAGACTGCGCATTGCCTAAATATTTTGATTTAGACAAAATCACATCGCTAGAAATAGGATGATCGTTTCTATAAATTTTATAAAATTTTACTGATGGTCCTGCATCTACCCAAAATAATTGAATCGTATTTCGATTTACCTGATATGCAATCAAGGAACTGGGTAAATATTCTAAATACTGATAATCAAGTGTGGGTTTTTTAAAAGTATGAGAAATATATGATTTTCGAAATTTTAAATTCGTATATTCTTTGTTTGTTTGCATATCATAAACACTTACACCATAAAAGACTGCCTCTTCTGGTAAAGGGTTCATATCAATAAAATTAGGTTTAAGTGATTCTCCTAAATATTGGGCTTTTTCGATACGTTCTTTGGAATCTAATGGCTCTTTACTCCGATAGATTCTATATTTTATATCCGATATCTCTACGGGTTTCCAGTTTAATACAACGCCTTTTTCTGTATTGAGGGCATCTAATTCGGATATTTCGAAATCTTCTGGTTTTAAGTTAGAACGATCTGTTGATAAAATTTTATCTTTTTCTGTTGTTGTAGTGATAGATGGTTGAATATTTCCACTACGATAAACGATAAATGGTGTTATAGTATAATTTATTCCTGGCTTTAAAACTAATACGCCATCTCTACTAAGTTCATAGGATGTGACAGCAGCATAATAATAAACACCTTCGGGCATATCAATATCGATAAAGACTCGAGTATCTGGACTTAATGGAGGACTTGTTAAATTATAAGAGTTTAACAAGATTTCTTTCGTACTTATGGGTCGAGAATATCGAACTATATAGATTGGGGTAGAAATTTGTGGTACTGCATCCCAAGTAATCTTAGCTGAATAGGGATAAGTAGAATCCGGTATTACTTGCAAGTTTCTAATTTGAGGGAAATCGGGATAATCAGAAGTTGGTTTATCTTGAGATGGTTTAGTAGTATCTTGTTTTAAAGTAGTTTGAGTAGTAGCTTCTTTTTTTTCTTGAGGTTGAGTACTATCCACTGCCATTGGTAGCGGATCTACTCCGGGAATATCTTTGGCTCTATTTATAGCAAATAATAAAACAGGAAAAATAACAAAAAACATAAAAATTGATTTTCTCATATTTCTACCCTATAATAATCGGTTATAATAAAATCAAAATTCAATCAAGAGAAAAATAAAAATGAGAGGATTGCCCTACTACGAAGATCCTGAATATCATCGATATTTACTTTCTCCCCAAAGAAGAGAACTATTTCCAGTTGAAAAAATCTTTTCTCAAATCGATTGGAAGAATAAAATCAACATATTAGATTTTGGAATAGGCAATGGTTACTACCTACCGAGTTTTTTCGAATACGGAGAAAAAGATATATTTATATGGGGTGCCGAATGTCAAGAAATACTCATAGATGAATGCCTTAAACGAAAAGTACGCGAAGGATATAAAAACTTTATTCCCTTTTACATCGATAAAACAGAACATCCTCTTCTTCCCGAATGGATCCCCGAAATGGATATGATTTTTTGTTCTTGTGTTTTATCTACTTTTGCTAATCCAACACTTGGTTTGTTGGGCACAGGAAGAATATTAAAACAAAACGGAATTTTTGTGATAATTGATTGGGAACGTGTAGAAGCACCATCCGGACCAGATATTTCTCAAAAAGTTTCTTCCGAAAGAATGAAGTTTTGTATAGAAGAAGCAGGTTGTAGAATCATTAAGGTACTAAATATTAATCCTTATGTTTATGGATTTATTGCACAGAAAGATCCAGAAAAATTCATCGACATAAGTTATTTAAAACAAATGTAAGCTATACAATTCTACCTAATATTTCTATATCGTATTTTTTTGTATTTTGATTAAATACTCTATAAAAATCACAAATTTGTACTTGTAAAATCATTCCTTTTTTAAAATTATTTTCTTTATGGGGGATTTTAACGTATAAGTAATCCTCTGTTAGAACTTTGATATATCCATTCGCTATTTCTTCTACAATTCCTTGATACATTTTATAAAGAGAATTTTTTAAATATTTTAACATTTGTTTTTCTTTAAGCTCGAATAACTCATTGATGCGATTCTGAACAATATGTTTTGGGACAAGGGTACTTTTGTTATTTTGCACGAATTTTTCGATTTCTGTATCTTTTCTTAAAGAAAATGGGAATGCATGGATGTTTACAAAGTTTAAATTCAAAATTAAATCGATGGTTTTTCGAAAATCTTCTTCTGTTTCTGTTGGAAATCCAACGATAACATCTGTCCCCAAAAATATATCTGGATTGATTTTTAATACCTTTTCAATCCTTAAAGAAAATGTTTTGGAATTATAGCTTCTCTTCATCATTCTTAGGATTTTATCAGAACCACTTTGTAGTGGTACATGCAAAAAATTACAAAACTTAGGATGTAAAGATAGTTCTGCTAATCTTTCGTTTACATCGGAAGGTTCAATGCTAGAAATTCTTAATCTACTAAATTTTAATCTTTCTAGAATCTTTTCTATAAGATCGTTAAAGCGAAAGTGTTTATATCTATACCATCCTATGTTTACACCCGTTAGAACGATTTCGGGTATCTTACTTGCTTCTAACTGATCGACCTGATAGAGTATTTCTTCTATACTGAGAGATATACCACCACCTCTTGCCATGGGAATTTTACAGTAACTACACTTTCTATCACAACCATCTTGTATTTTTAGGTATGCTCTGGTATGATTGATTGGTACAACATTTCCATAGCTAAAAGGATCTTCGATGGGTCTTCTTTTTTTACTTTCTTCAAAATAGTTTAATGGTCCAGTAGAATAAATTACTTTTTCTTCGTTTGAATTTTTTTGCTGATAAATTTCGAAGATTTTACTTTTTTTTTCGTTTCCGATAATTGCCCAAACCCCTGGTATTTTTTGCAATTCTTCTTGGTCTGTTTGGGCATAACAACCCGTTACAATGATTTTTGCAGATGGATTTTTTTTTAATAAATTTCTTATTATATATCGATTTTTAGAATCCGCATGGCTTGTAACTGTACATGTGTTTATTATGGCAATATCTGGACCATCCTCCCAATTTACAGCTTGATATCCATTAGAGATAAATTGATTCAATATACCATCAGATTCGTATATATTTAACCTACAACCTAATGTATAAATCCCAACTGTTTGTTTTTTCATTTATTTTTCAAGACGTGCTAAGTTGGATTTTGCTATGTCGTAATTTGGATCGATAGATAAGGCTTTTTTATAATATTTGCTTGCTTCCTGATTGTTTTTTGCCGCAAGTTCTTGTAAAACACCTAAATTGTTATAAACTTTTTTTAACAAATCTTTATCAACTTCTTTTAAAGACGTAATAGCATTAAAGCGAAATTGTGCTAATTCGTAGTTATTTTGTTGTAGATAAATTAAACCATCTAGATAAAAAGCTGGCATAAAAGTAGGATTTTGTGCAATGATAGTTTCTAACTGTTTTCTTGCTGCTTGATAATTCTTTGCAAAATACGAAGCCTTAGCTATTTGATAACGAATTTGAATATCCTTTTGCTTATCATTTTTAAATTGATTGTATGCTTGGTATAATAAATTAGTAGCATTGTTAAACTGTTTCTTTCTAATATAAACCTCAGACATCAAAATAGATACTTCATAAGAATCAGGATGATCGTTCATTGCATATCTTAAATGTGCTAATGCATTATCGTAATTGTTTAGTTCAATGTAATTTGCAGCAGCTAATAACCGAAATTCTAAGGAATTTTTGTAATTATCAAATACTTCTCGGATTTTATTCAAAGATTCTTCGTATTTTTGGTTTATGAATAATTCCATTGCACTTTCGTAATTTGGTGGATAAGCTGATAAAATGTTCCCCACGAATATAATATTAATCAACCCAAAATATATTTTTTTGTTTTTTAATAACCTCATAATCATATTGTCGGAATTTTACTTATGCTATAAAAAACAAATATTTTTTGGTTTAAGAGATTTTTTTTATTTTCTTGTTAAAAAATCCATATTTTCTGTTGAGGGGTAAAATAAAATTTCGCGAGGGGTCAGAAGTTAAATATCTAATAGGAATATAAGGAATTATAGACATAAGCTTATGTTCTATAACTTCATTGCCAACATAATATTCTTGGTTAATTTGTAAGATTGGCATGTTTAAATCATAATTGTAGTATAATTCTACGTTGTTATTAATATCTGTAAGTAAACTAAAAGGAATTTTGCAATATCCTTCGTACTCTTTTTTCTTAACTGTATAGCGATATTTGATTGCTAGATATGGTTCATAAAATTTATGATTTTTAATAAAAAGTGTTTCTATTTTGTCGATTTCTGCCAATAAGACATTACTTTTTTTCTTGTTTAAAAAGACCTTAGCAACAATAATAAAAATCACTACTATTGCTGCTAAGAATATCCAGTATAAATTTATTTCTAACATACTATGTTAATTGCCCACTATTTGCTGGTTCAGGATCGGTATTTTCTATCTTAATCTTTTTTAAGGTGATTTTAGAACCTTTCTCTTTCTTTTCTTTTTCCTTTTTCTCTCTTTCTAATTGTTTTTCTTTAAAGATTTTATCGTATTCATTCCATTCTTTTTCTTCGAATTTCAATTTTTCTTCTTTTTTGCTGTAAGTAATAAATATTTGAGTAGGTTCTTTATAAGCACCTTCTAAAAATCTATTTGCTAAATAATCTTCTACTTCTTTTTGAATTAACCTTCTTAATGGTCTTGCACCATATTTCTCGTCATAACCTTTTTCGCAAAAATGTTCTTTCGCTAAGTCATCTAATTCGATTCTGATTTTTTTATCAAAAAGATAATTATTTAAGCGATTGACCATAATATCAATAATAGATTTGATCTGATCCTTCGTTAAGGAATGGAAAACAATTACTTCGTCAATTCTATTCAAAAATTCTGGGTTAAAATGTTTTTTTAATGCTTCTAATGCTTTTTCTTTTTTACTTTCTTCTCTTCGAATTTGAGATTCAGAAAAACCTACTTTTCCACTCTTTTGCAACTCTCTTGCACCTATGTTAGAAGTCATTATGATAATTGTATCTCTAAAATCTACTCTTCGACCATGTGTATCTGTTAGATTTCCTTCTTCTAATATTTGCAATAAAATGTTAAAAACGTCTGGATGAGCTTTTTCTATTTCGTCGAACAATATAACAGAATATGGATTTCTTCGAACATACTCTGTTAACTGACCAGCATCATCATAGCCAATATAACCAGGAGGAGAACCAATCAACTTAGATACTGAATGTGGTTCCATAAATTCAGACATATCTAATCGATGTAGTTTTTCTTCTTTTCCAAAGAGAAACTCTGCGAGTGCTCTTGCTAATTCTGTTTTACCCACACCGGTTGGTCCTAAGAAAATAAAAGAACCCGAAGGCTTACGAGGATCTTTAAATCCAGTTCTTGAACGTCTTACTGCACGACTAATCATTTCTATAGCTTCTTCTTGACCAACAACACGTTTTTTTAACTCTTCTTCCATTTTTAAAAGTTTACTTGCTTCGCTTTCTTCGATTTTTTCTAAGGGAATACCTGTCCACATACTCACAACAGAATAGATATCTTCTTCTCCAATTTGAATCGCATAAGTCGAAAGCTTTTCTTGCCACTCTTGGATTAGGTTTTCCAATTCTTGTTTTTTTAGAGCAATTTCATCTCTTACTTGAGCAGCTGCTTCGTATTCTTGAGCTTTTACCAAATCATCTTTTTTCTTAGTTAAGAGTTTAATTTCTTCTTCTAACGCGATAATTTCATCAGGTCTTTTTGAATTTTGTAATCGAGCTCTTGCACCTGCTTCGTCAATTATATCGATGGCTTTATCTGGTAAATGCCTGTCGTTAATATAGCGTACAGATAACTTAACTGCCATTTCAATTGCATCATCTGTGTAATAAACCCTGTGATGTTTTTCGAAAGTAGATTTTAATCCTTTTAGAATTAAGATTGCATCATCTTCGGATGGTTCTTTTACATGGATTGGTTGGAACCTTCTTTCTAATGCAGAGTCTTTTTCTATGTATTTTCTGTATTCTGTAAGGGTTGTAGCACCTATACATTGAATTTCCCCTCGGGCTAATGCTGGTTTTAACATATTCGCAGCATCAATCGCGCCTTCTGCAGCACCAGCACCAATCAATGTATGTAACTCATCGATAAAGATAATCACATTTCTCGCGTTTTGAATTTCTCTTAAAATTTTTTTTAAACGATCTTCGAATTCCCCTCTATATTTTGTTCCAGCTACCAAAGAAGCTAGATCTAATGCTACAACTCTTTTATCTAATAGAAGATCGGGAACTTCGCCATTGGCAATTCGAATCGCTAATCCTTCTACTATAGCAGTTTTCCCTACACCAGCTTCTCCAATTAGTACGGGGTTGTTTTTAGTTCTTCTACATAAAACTTGGGTTAACCTAGTTATTTCTGTTTCTCTTCCAATTACTGGGTCTAACTTACGTTCAAATGCCATTTGAGTTAGATCTCGTGCAAATTCGTCTAACGTAGGTGTTTTATTTTTTTCTGATAGCTGACGCGGCTGAGAAGTAGAAGAAGGAGAGGGATTCGATGCAACGCCAAGGATTCTTAAAATTTCCCCTTTTATGACAGAATAGTTAATCTGAAACTGAGCTAATGTTGCACCAACAATATTGTTACTATCTCTTAATAATGCCAAGAGGATATGTTCTGTTCCTACGTAGTTATGCTTTAATCGCCTTGCTTCTTCTTTGGAATAATCGATAATCTTTTGATATTTATCCGGATTAGGAGATAATTCCAAGAGTAATGCTCCGCTACCTTGTTTTGCTCTTCTTTCGATTTCTTTTTTTAATTCTTTTAGATCTACTTGTAAGTTTTTTAAAATTTTTATCGCAACTGAATCTTCTTCTCTTAGTAGTCCAAGCAATATATGCTCAGGACCAATCATATCGTGTCCTAAACGTTTTGCTTCTTGTTGAGCGTATTCATTCAAAACCTTTTTGGCTCTTTTAGTAAAATCAAACATAATGATACTCCTTTTATAATAATAGCGTTTTAAAATTTATATTTTTATATAAATCCATCATTCTTAGATTGTCATTCATTTTTTTAAACTTATATCCTCTTCTAATAAATTTTCGAATAACTAAGTATCTCATAAAACCAATAAATCAACTTTTTTTTTAAGTCTGATTCAAAATTTTTCATGTCTAAGTAAGGTACATCCCAACCAATCGTAAGATAATCTTTTATTTGTGAACCTTCTCCCATGTCCCCTCTAATACTATAATTTTTTAGACGTTTAAAAAAATCATTTCTCTGAAAAAAATATAAATTTTTTATTCGAGATTCATGATTCAGTTTGAACCTTAGATAAATCCTTATTCCACTTCCAGCATTCGATGGGCATGCTGTTAAAAATCCAAATTCTGGGTTTACTTGCCATAAAAAAATTGAATCCAATAGTTGATAAAATTTATAGACATAAAAGATAGTTTCGATTATATTTTCGACATTAGTAGAATGATTAAAAAAATAGAATGTTTCTACTCTAAAATGATCTTCTTCCCCTACATAGAACCTTGTTAGAAGTTGATTGTTCAATAGCAGAACTTTTAAATTTTGATATTCTAAATTATTCTGTATATTCAAATTTTCTATCAGATCAGTTTCTGTAATCTCTAAAATATTATAATATTTTATTAAATTTTTTATAATAAACGAATTAGAATTCAATAATATATCGGACAAAAGGTAGATCAATTCCGGTTTTAAGCTATAAGATAAACCTTGAACATTTCTCGTATATCGCATTCGTAAGCTTATTTCCCAATCTTTCGTATCGATTGGTACTTCTTGGATGGATTTAAGCAAAATAGGTTGATGTTGATTTTTATTTTGATACTCTTGTAGAATTTCATTAAAAAGATAAAATCGCGATCTTATTAAGGAATTATTTTTGGTTTCGATGATATATTTTTTAATAGCATGTTTTTCCAATAGATATATTTCGTCCAATTGTTTATTCCCAAAAAAGTTTTGTATTTCTTCTCGAAACGTTCGATAACAATTAAAACATCTTAATTTTTTTTCTTTATAAATTTCATCAAATATTGCGCCACAAATACATTTTGTATAATTCCTTAAAGCAAGAGATAATGGAAAAAAAGAATTACAATGTTCACAGTATATCGTAGATTTAGTTAAATCTTCCGTTGGATTAAAAACGCTAATGGGTTTGTTACAATTTGGACAAATCATTTTACTATACTTTGTAATTTGCCATTGTCTAATTTATATCGTTTAGGTATTTTCTCTGCCAATTCTCTATCATGCGTAACAATTATAAGGGTAAATTGGAGTTTTTTTTGTAAATTCCACAATAAATCGATGATTTTGTAAGAATTTTCTTGATCTAAATTGCCTGTTGGTTCATCTGCTAATATGAGCTTTTTATTACCAACTAATGCTCTTGCCACAGTTGCTCGTGCCATCTCGCCACCCGATATCTGAGAAGGATAATAGTATAATCGATGAGATAATCCCACTAAATCTAATAATTCTTTTGCCTGTTTTTGAATGTTATCGATAATAACATTTCTTTTTTGCATAATCCATAGAGGCATCATCACATTTTCTAGAATGTTGAAGTCGGGAAGCAAATAGTAATGTTGAAAGATAAAACCAATCTTTAAGGCACGAATTTCGTCTAATTTATTCTGTTGATTGACATCGATTTTTATGTTATCGATCCATAAATTTCCTTGATCTGGTTTATCGATAATTCCTATGATATTTAGCAAGGTACTTTTTCCAGAACCACTTGCACCTTCTATGGATATTATTTCTCCTTTTTCTACTTCGAGATCGATTCCATTTAAGACATGAATTTCTTCTCCTTCCGATATGTATGTTTTATAAATATTTTCTAATTTTACCATAATCATAACTAATCATTTCTTATAGTTTCTACTGGTTCTAATTGAGATGCTTTTTTTGCAGGAAAATAACCAGCAAAACCACTCAATATCATCGTTACCATTGCTATCGATACAATAAAGGATAAATCTGTATTTACAGGTAAATGATCAAAGTAATAAATATTCTTTGGTATTAGATGAATCGTAGAACATTGATGAAAAACCATCAAACAAATTTGATTCAATAAATCTTCTATAAATTTTATAAAAGTTTCTAAATTTTGAGCTGCAAAGATTCCTAACGTTCCACCAAACAAACAAGCAAAAAAACCAATTAACATAGAATAAGAAACAAAAAGATTTAGAATCGATTTTGTCGAAAGTCCCATTGCTCTTAACATACCAATACTTTTTCGTTTCGATTGAACCAATAAATAGGATGTAACCCATATTCCTGCAATTCCAGCTAAAATCAACAATCCTAATATCATCATCATTAACGTTTTTTCTAGTTGCAGTGCAGCAAGAAAATTGCCTCTTTCGTCTTTTATCGTAGAAATGGAATATTCGTAAGGATTATCTGGCAGAACTTCTCTTAACTTAGTTTTATAAAAATCAATGTTATTCAAATCGTTTAGTTGTACTATAATCGAAGTTGTTTGATTGGGTAAATTCATTAAACGCTGTGCAGTAGCAAGAGAAATAAATATAAGGTTAAGATCAAATTCATAAAATCCTGTTCGAAAAAAACCCGCTATAATTAAATCTGCCCGTTGAATTTGCATACCTCTTGCAAAGATGCCTCCTTGTGGGAGAAATACAGTGATTTTATCACCAACTTGCCAACCATAGTATCTCGCCATTTCTCTTCCTATAATTGCAACGTTGGCTTGATTGATATTATGCAAAAGGGTTTGATCAAAATGTACAAGAGTAGGAAAATCTCTAAGATAATTGTTTTTTAGATCTTCTTCGTTTACTGGAATTGCGCGAATTGCTTTACCTTCGAATCGTCCTTGAATTTCTAATAGTCCATTTACTAAAATTGAGGGAAAAACAGAACGAATATTATTATTTAATGCATCTTTATTCTTATAAATTGATTGAATAATTTTATCATAATTTTTTATTGTTTTTTGTGAATTCACAGAAGTAATAGTAATATGATAACCAGAATTCCACAAAGATCGTTTTACTTCCGCTTGAAATCCATTAAACACCGATAGTACCACAACCATGATAAAAACCATCAAAGACATAAAAAGAAGCGACAGTCTTGTACCAGTATTAAGAATTGTGAGCCTACTATGTCCGCGTAGATATCTTAAAGCAATGAAGATTTCTAAAAAAAAATATCTTTTTAACATATAAGTTAATAATAAACATAAATTTAAACAAGACGAAAGAGTAAAGAAGAATTTAATAAAAGAAATCCCCATAAAGGGGATTTTTAGAAGTTAGAAAATAAAGGTTATCGCTAAATTGACTACATCGATGTTATTATTCGACTGATTGTAGAAATCGCTGTCTTGATAATATTTCGATTTAGAACTCCAATCTTCGTAATCCAATTTAATCGATACATTAGGATGAGGATAAAACGCTAACCCAACTGTTTGTATTCTTCTATCGTTTACTGGATTAGGCGCGCCAACTATTCCTAATTGACTATAAACAGATTTTACTTCTGTACTACTAATACTATTTGGCATGCTGTTATCTGTATAAGTTGTTTTTAATAAACCACCAGAATTATTCGCAATTTCTTTTTCAAAGTATATCTTAGAACCATCGCGTAGAGTTCTTTTTTGTGTATTTATATATTCGTTTTGGTAGAATAAAACTAGTTTTTTGTTCCAGCGAAAAATTTTTGCAACATCATAACCAACATTAAAATAAGCACCTTCTACCGTAGAACCAATGTTTTTGTTTGTCAAACTATTTAATGCTCTTACTTCGTCTTCTTTTATCCAACCTCTTGCAAGTAAAGATTGAAAGTAGAAGGCATCTTTTTCGAATTTAATATGACCTTCTGCTAAATGGATTAAAGGATTTATTTTTCTAGAATTTTTATAACTTGTTTCTACATAACTTCTTAGATTTTTGGAAACATCATCCGACCCAGGTATTACAAAATTCCAATCGATTCTAGATAACACGTCTACTTTTTCTACGTCTTTATTTCCAGAACCACCAATGTAATAAGAACCTCCAATGGTTAAGCCTTCGATAGGATATACATCAACCGCTGCAACATAAGCTAAATCCTGTGCTTTTACCTTACTTCCTTTTTGCCTTCCACCTCTTATCCATTCATTTTCGGAAAAGGAAGTTGCATCTAATCCATTGAATACACCAATTTTATACAACAAAAGATCGTTAAAAAGCTTACCATGTGCCATAATTCCTATATCTCTCCAAGTCGATGGAATTATCACACTTTCTGTATAGGGTCGTTCAACAGTAAAAAATGTTGTAGGTTCGTGGTAAATATTCGTAATACCAACAGGTATTAATTGTAATCCAGCAGCTATTTGAAAAGCATCAGAAAACAAGAAATCCACGTAGGCAAATTCTGTATATACTTCGCCTTGTTGAATTTTTTCTGTTTTCTTCTTGCATGCTCCGGATACAACATCTTCGCAGAATGTAATCTTTTTTGTTTCGATTCCAGCATGTTCGTATTCAGTTTCGCTGTTAAAAATAATCCAATCGTTAAATTTATACCCAGCATAAAGAATCAATCGATGTACATTTGCAAAATCTGCTTTATAAGGCGTTTTATAGTTTTTGTATTTTATTTCGCCGTATCCACCCCAAGATAAACCATCATCAACATAATAAACACCGGATGCAGCTGGACCCAATCCCTGAAAGCTTCTATATTGTTTTGTAGCTTTCTTTTCTTTTAATTGTTCTATTTCTTTTTCTAGAATTTTGATTTTTTCTTCCGTACTTACATTTTGCCCTTGAATTCCCAAGAAACCCAAAAACCAAATGCAAATAGTAAACAATAGTTTGTATTTTGTCTTCACAATCAACCTCCAAGTTTTTTTGCCATTTTTTTTAAACTTCAAAAAATATCAATCTTTTTTTGAGATTGATTCTCAATATCTATATTTCTTATTTTTTAGTTTTTAAACATTTTTTATTTTGTCTAATGAAAAATTTGAAAACGTAATCGTTTTTTTACTAAAAGAGACTTAAAAAAATTGAAAAAAATCAATTAAAAAAATTTATATTAATTTTACAAAAAAGACTTGAAAAAATACGATAATATAGTAAAATTGAATTTGATTAAATTAAAAATTGTTTATAATTTTTAAAAATTTGTTAATTTTTATATAAATATAATTTAAACCATATAAAAATCTATTGAAGGAGTTCCTATGGACTTAAAAACCCAAATTCGAAATGGTCATGATTTGATCGAGGCTATGAAGGACAAAGATTTTTATGAATATGTAATCTCTAACACAATTCCAGAACCAGAAGAAGAATATTTAAAATTAAATCATCGATTAAAAAAAGAAAATCTTAAACTAGAATTAACCAGAGATCATAATATTAAAGGTAGACAATACTTTTTATTGTTAAGAGATCCAGATGTAGTTATCTATCCTGTAATTCGTAAAACTCGATTTATGATGAAAGATGGAAAAAAATTCATTTCGCTCCATAAAACAATTATGAACCATTTTAACGAAGATGGTTTTTTTATTCCAAGAGGATGGCTTATTATAACATCTTCTTTGTGTTCCAAAACAGGAAGATTTTTGTTAGAAAATGATTTTATGATTACATCATTACTAGATTTAACATTAGCAGAAGATGCAGAAATTGATGAATAAAAAATCTCCCTAAAAAGGGAGATTTTTGGGTTAATTTTCTACTCTACCAACAACAAAAGTCATATTGGTTGTTGCACTACCACCAATGTTTAAAGTTAATCCGTTCTTAGCACCAGGAACTTGATAATCTCCAGCTTGATCTGTAACTTGTTTATAGATGTCTAACACCATTCGAACACCAGATGCACCTACGGGATGACCAGCTCCGATTAAACCACCAGATGGATTTACTGGTACTTTTCTTTTTCCTTTTGGGTTTCCTTCGAAATCAATTACACCCTCTTCGATTGCTTTATACTCTTCTCCTGGCTCTGTTAATCCAAATGCAGAGATAGAAGCATATTCACTAGACGTAAAACAATCATGGGTTTCTATTACATCGATTTGATCCACATCCAATTTTGCTCGTTTATATGCATCAACAACCGCTTGTCTTGTCCAAGGTAATAAATAAGGACTATTTTTTGATTCTTCCATTTTTGCTTGGAATGTTAAAGGAGCAACTCTATGACCCCATCCTTTAATTACAGCCATTTTGTTTAGAGGTCTTCCTGTTCTTTTTGAAAATTCTTTTGCATATCCTGGCGATGCTAATACCAACATTGCAGCACCATCTGTTACTTGGGAACAATCAGAAATTGCTAATCGTCCTCCTACTAATGCATTCGTAGAAGTTCCTCTTGAACATGCTTGTTCTTTATTCATAAACCAGGTTCTAGTTTGTGCTAATGGATTTCTTTTTGCATTGTTATAGTTGATTCGAGAGATTTCTGCCAAATCGTCCATAATTCTCTGTTCGCCTAGTTTAGGTCCAAAACGATTTACGATTTCGTCAGCCAACTTTCCAAACAGTTTTGGGAAAGGAAATTTAACACCTTTTGCTTCTTTTTCGTAATAAGCAGCAGTTCCTAAGAAATCCCCTCCTACTGCGGAACTGACGGTCTTCATAATTTCTATTCCTACTACAATTGCTACGTCATAATCCCCAGCTCTAATGTGCGTGTGAGCAGCATCGACTGCAACAGAACCAGAAGCACATGCAGCCTCGTATCTAGCTCCTGGCACACCATAAAATGCTGGATGAACTTCTGTTAAGAATGCTCCTAAATGACCTTGGTTTGCATATTGTTCCATGTCAAAATTACCAACAAAGACAGCGATTCGGTTTTCTTTATTCAAACGTATAATTTCGTCATAATCTAATCCTACTTCTACTAATCCATCTTCTACAACTTCTCGAAACATAGACATAAAAGTTTTCCCTTCTTTTGTCCAGTTTCGAGCGAAATCTGTTTGGGCACCCCCAAGGATAAAAACATGATTCATAAAACCTCCTTGAAAAGCTTATTTTTTTTGAATTATATTTAGATCAAATAAAAAATAGAATTCAGAAGAAAAATTTCAAATTATCTGTTTTGTACTAAGAATTTATCCAATTGCAATCTCTTTTTCTGCAGATGGATTATGATTCATATAATAATTTTTGTTCAATTCGTTCAATATTTTTTTTAGCAAAACATCTAATCCAATCTTTTTCAGAGCACTAATTCCAATAATATTACTTTCTTCGGTTTGATTTAAATATTCGTTTTGTTCTTCTTTGCTTAATAAATCAATCTTATTGTAAACGATGATTTGAGGTATATTAATTAAACCTAAACGTTCTAAAATTGAATTTACATCGTTAATTTTTTGTTCTTTTAAGGGATCGCTTGCATCCACACAATGAATTAATAAATGGGAATATTGTAATTCTTCTAAGGTTGCTTCGAAGGCTTTTTCTAGATCTGGTGGCAAATCGTAGATAAAACCCACTGTATCTGCTATGATCACTTCTTTTTCTTCTGGAAAACGCACTCTTCTTGTTGTGGGATCTAAAGTTGCAAACAATAAATTCTCTGCGTAGACATTTGCATTCGTCATAGCATTCAATAAAGTTGATTTTCCCGCATTCGTATATCCCACGATAGAAATAACTGGAATTTCTGCTTCTTTTCGCGATTTCCTGTTCACTTCTCGTTTTTGTTTTATCTTTTTTAATTCTTTTTCTAAACGATGAATTCGCTCCTCTACCCTTCGTTTTCCTATTTCTAATTTTGTCTCTCCTGGACCTCTACCGCCAATTCCTCCTGTTAACCTGGACATGTTATCGTCCTTTTCGCTTAGACGTCCTTTTAGATAACGCAATTGTGCAAGCTCTACTTGTAATTTACCATCCCTACTTTTAGCATGTTTTGCGAAAATATCTAGTATCAATTGTGTTCGATCGATAATTTTTAATCCCGTCTCTCGCGAAATTTTAATAGCTTGAGATGGGTTTAATTCTCTATCAAATATCAACATATCTGCATTTTTTTGAACAGCAAGAAAACTAATTTCTTTTAATTTTCCAGAACCAACCACAGAACTAGAATCGATCTTATCGCGTTTTTGAATCATAACATGAACAGGTTTAACACCAGCTGTTCTACACAATTCTTTTAGTTCTTCCATAGAATGTTCTGGTGCACGTTTTTTTCTCATGTCTGGTGTATATACCCCTACAAGAATTGCTTTTGATAGATGATCTGCCTCTTTTGTCTCTACGTAATGTCTTTTGAATTCTTCTTCTATTAGATGAACTAAATCCTTAAAACTATATTTGTTTTGCCCAGGACGTTCAACTTCTAATAATTCGTAGCCTTTTTCTGATTCAGGAGCAAGACGAGCAGAATAAAATTTATCTGGTAAACCATCAGGACTTATAGTAATTGCTGTAATAGTGTCGAACCGAAGCAATGTTAAGTCGTATAAGTCTTCTTCTGTTAAAGGTTCTTTTTTTAGATGGGTATGAATCAACCTTAATTCTCTTAGCCTAATAGAACGCTCACGAGAAAGCTCTGGTATTAGAATTTGCCTATCATCTCCAACAATCACAGATAAGATTTTACCTTTTCTATCTACCAATATACCAATTTGGCGAAATATTTCATTAGAAATTAGTGTTAGTTCTTTGGCAATCTCGTTGGTTATGATATGATCTTCATCAATCTTTCTTCTTGTTAGCCTTCTGAGTCGATTTAGTTGAAAGGGTTTTAAACCCTCTAAATTGCCTGTTAATTGAATCATACAGTTTTATTCCTAGTTAACCTCCTTTTTTTATTTTTATTACAAGTTATTATAAATTTTTTAAAAATCAACTTTTTAATGATTTGACATTCTATTTTTTTAGAAATTCTCTTAAAAACATGAGCTCGAAAATTAATCTAGGAGAAATTCAAGAAACCTTATTTATTCCTCTTTATGCAAGAGCAGTAGAATCACAAAAAAAGAATCCACTTATACAGGATAATAAAGCTATTGAAATCATCAACCAAGTTCCATATAATTTTAAAAAATTTAAGAACAAACCATCGTTGTTTACAAATGTGTTTAGGACTTACTTGTTTGATCAATGGGTAAAAAAATTTATTCAAGAGAATCAACAAGGAACAATCATAGAAATGGGAGTTGGATTAAATACACGATACGAAAGACTAAATTCTCTTGCAAACCAGAACTTCTATTGGTTAGAGTTTGATTTATCAGATTCGATTGAATTACGAAAAATGTTTTTTGAAGATCAACCTAATAGAAAAATTCTTGTAGGCTCAGTAGTTGATCGTGAATGGATCGATTATGTATTAAAAAATCCGTTCCCAAAACCATATTTTATTATGATAGAAGCAGTACTGATTTATCTTGATGAAAAGGATGTTAGAGTTGCAATTCAGAATATTGGTAAGTATTTTCAATCCACAAATTCTTTTTTGGCATTCGATTCGGGAACAGAAGATTTAATTCAATATCAACATACTCACGATATATTAAAACACATGAATGCAAAGTTAAAATGGGCATTAAACGATTTAAACCAAATTACAGAATGGTCTAAAAATATCATCTTAAAAGAAACAAGACTTCTTTTGGATTTAGATCAAAACTTAAAAGAACGCTTAAAATTCTTCCATAGAAATTTTTATCGATTATACAATTCGTTATTTCTAAGATGGTCTTATAGCTATCGTTTAAATCTATACGAAATTAGATAAATAATAAATCAATGAATTTATTTAACTCGTATAATGTTATTTTTTTTATTACAAAATAAATCAATTGCCAAGAGATAAAATTTTATTTAAATGGCTATATGTCTAAACCTAAAACAATGTACGATAAAATCTGGGAAAATCACCTAGTTTATGATGATGGACAAAATCCTTTAATCTTTGTAGATAGACACCTTGTTCACGAAGTTACATCTCCCCAAGCATTCGATGGTTTACGCATCAACAAAAGAAAGGTTCGACGTCCCGATTTAACCTTTGCAACGATGGATCACAATGTTTCTACAAAAACAAGAGATTGGAATGGTGCGGGAGAAATCTCTCGTATACAGATGGAAACATTAAAAAGAAATTGCGAAGAATTTGGTATAAAACTATTCGATATAAATCATCCCGATCAAGGAATTGTACACGTAATAGGTCCAGAAATGGGTTTAACATTGCCAGGAACTGTAATAGTTTGTGGTGATTCCCACACAAGCACTCATGGAGCATTTGGAGCATTAGCTTTTGGTATTGGTACGAGCGAAGTAGAACATGTATTAGCAACGCAAACATTACCACAAAAAAAATCCAAAAACATGCTGATAAAAATTGACGGTAAGTTAGGATTCGGTGTATCTGCAAAAGACATTATTTTATACATAATAGGCAAAATTACTACCAAAGGTGGAACAGGACATGTAATAGAATATGCAGGAGAAGCTATCCGCAATCTATCGATGGAAGGAAGAATGACCATCTGTAATATGTCCATAGAAGCTGGCGCAAGAGCTGGATTGATTGCTCCTGACGAAAAAACTTTTAATTATATAAAAGGCAGAGATTATGCTCCCAAAGGAAAAGATTTCGATGTAGCAGTTGAATTTTGGAAATCACTAAAATCCGATCCAGATGCTCATTACGATACAATTTATGAATTTCGCGCAGAAGATATTGAACCTATGGTAAGTTGGGGAACCAATCCAGGTCAAGTTGCTCCTATCTCTGGTAAAGTACCAGACCCCGAAAGTTTTGATGATCCCGTAGAAAGAGAATCTGCAAGACAAGCGTTAAAATACATGGACTTAAAACCTAACATGCCCATCAAAGATATTCGAATTGACAAAGTTTTTATTGGAAGTTGTACCAATTCTCGAATCGAAGATTTGCGTAGAGCTGCAAAAATCGTTGAAGAAAAACTTAAAGAAGGAAAAAGAGTACATCCCAAAGTTAATGCTATTGTTGTACCAGGTTCTGGTAGGGTTTATAGACAAGCGGTAGAAGAAGGGTTAGATAAAATCTTTAAAGAAGCTGGTTTTGAATGGCGTTTTGCTGGTTGTTCTATGTGTTTAGCAATGAATGATGATTATTTATTAGAAGGAGAACGTTGTGCTTCTACATCTAACAGAAATTTCGAAGGACGGCAAGGTAGAGGTGGTAGAACGCACTTAGTTAGTCCAGAGATGGCTGCTGCTGCTGCAATCGAAGGACATTTTGTAGATATAAGAGAATACGTAAACAAAGAAGCATTGGCAACAGTATAAATTTGCAAGATAAACAAATTTATTTTGTTGAACATCTTTTAGAATGGTATAAAAAAAACCAAAGAAAGCTTCCTTTTAGAGAAACCAAAGATCCTTACAAAATTTGGGTTTCGGAAGTGATGCTCCAACAAACCAGAGTTGGAGCTGTCATTAACAAGATCGAAAATAAATATCTTCAATTTATAGAAAGATTTCCCGATATAGAAATATTAGCAAATTCTAAAACAGAAGAAATATTGGAATTATGGTCTGGATTAGGTTATTATAATCGCGCAAAAAATCTTCATCAAACTGCTAGAATTATTTGCGAAAAATATAGCGGTAAATTTCCCGATAGCTATCAAGATTTAATCCAATTACCTGGTATAGGAGATTACACAGCATCTGCAATTTTAAGCATTGCATTCAACAAACCATATGCAGTGGTAGATGGCAACGTAAAAAGACTATTATTTCGTTTTTTCTACAATGAATTAGATCAAACTTACAGCGAAAAAGGTATAAAAAATTTGGCTAATGAGTTAATCCATTTTCCCAAAGTAGAACCGTCAGAATTCAACCAATCCCTGATGGAAATGGGTGCATTAGTATGTATTTACAAATATCCTAAGTGTAATAACTGTCTTATTAGTTCTTATTGTTCCACAAAAGATTTCTCCAAAGAAGAAAAACTAAACATTCCTCCCAAATCAATCAACCCAAAAAAACAAATCAAAATTTATATTTATATTATAAATAAATATAATAAATTATTTATAATAAAAAATCAACACCTATTCTTAAAAAACCATTATTTTTTCCCCTACGAAATCAAAGAAAAAAAAGAACATCTAGAAATTTCGGATTCTCCTCATACATTCTTGGGAAACTTTAAACACAATATTATGAACTATTTATTCGATGCATACATTTTTTTAGTAAACGAAAACAAAAAAAATTTTACATTTTATCAACAAGATAAAACTGAATCGAAATGGATAGAAGTAAGCGAAACAAAAAAATATTTATATTCCAGTTTTGCCAAAAAGGTTTTGGATTTATACAACAATTCATCATCTTTGTTCTAAGTTTTGTTTCTTTATCTTGTAATACCTATCTACAAAATGTAAAAAAAGATTCTTTGGATATATTTACGTTAGAAGTTCATGACAAAACTTATGGCATCAACACGCGCATTAGCTTTTTACAAGTTGGACTAATCTATCAGAGCCAAGAAAGTAATAACATAGGAATAAAAAATGGTATGTTTGGAAATTTAGATCATCATAATTTTAATCTATTGTTTCTTGGTTCAGAACGATTTACTGGAAAAAAAATTCTAGAAAATTCACAATACGAAGAAGAAATAAAAAAAATTCAAGCAAGAAAAGACGCAAACCTTCAAGAAATACCAGAGGAACTAAAACAATATTATATAAACAACCAATCATTAAAACAAGAAAACCAGCAAAATTTACCACGGAATAAGTTTTATGATGTCTACTTACCTTTTGGGACAAAAAAGTCATTAAAAGAATCCACCCCAGTATTAAAAAAAAGAAATAACTTTGCAAACTCATCTTTTTATACAGATATTCAGTTGCGCGTTGGATTATACTATGGCTTTACAATAGGATTTAACCCTGGAGAACTTCTAGATTTTTTAGCAAGTCTTGTTGGATTAGATTTATACAACGATAATGAACGATAAAATCATCCATCACCCTTCTTTTTATATTAAAGAGTTTAACAAATTGATATTTGTTATTTTATTGTTAGGAATATTTCAATCTATCTGGGCTGTAATAATATTCTATTTAAATTATAAAAATATTTTATTATTTTATTTTATATTTAAAAAAATTAATTTAATTCATCTTGATTGGTTGGAAATTCATACAATTATAAAAATCTACTCTATGTATAGCTTACTACATGCCTTTTATATCATACTTGCATGTATTATGTCTTATTTTTTAAAAAGTAAAAGTTGGTTTTTATCTACCTTATATTTTAGTTTGTTTCCATTCGTTGGTTTTTTGTTTGGAATTATTCAATTGCCTATAAGTTTGATTTTTTTAAAAAAAACCAAATCGCAGGAATGGAATAATTTTTTTAAAAATTATGATAGCTTTAATAACATGAACACAAATCAAAATTAATAATCTAACTTCGCTTTCTTCTTTTGGTAGATTTTTGATTTTGTTGAAAATACATATTTTCCAAATATGCTTTTAATGGTCCAATATAGTACTCTCCCCAACCTTCTTGGTGCTTTTTTTGAACCTTTTTATCGGGAAAATTGGAATGCTTTAAAATAAAGCGTGTTCCATTTCGCTCTTCTAAAAGCTCTATAATAACAATAGAGTCTTTCCAGTTTTCGTTCCAGTTTTTTTCTCTTAATGTAAAGATGATTTTCTTAGGCTTTTTTATTTCTATTACAGAACCATGAATTTCGCCATCCCAAAGAAAGTATTTGCCTCCAGCCTTCGCGAAAAATTTAGAAGGTCCTCCCCCCCATTCATCAATCCATTCGGAATGTGTTATACCCTTAAATACCCATTCAATAGGTGCATGGATCCATTCGCTCTCTAAAATAAGATCTTCATCCATTTCTTTTTTGTGCGATATAAGTAGAGATTTCATAATCTTTTTATCGTTATCTTTTTAAAAATTCGATAACAAAAAAATTGAACTTTATAATTTTTTTTACGATAATATAAAGTTAATCTTATAGATTAATATAAAGAAATCCTTAAAAAAAGGATTGAATATAATCAAAAAATTAAAAATTTATCTTTAATCTTTATGCAAAAAACGTTTAAAATTGGGATAGATTTAGGCGGAACCAAAACAGAAGTAATATTATTAGATCCCGAAAATCAAATTCTACTTCGAGAAAGAATTCCCACCCAAAAAGAAACCTATGAACAAATTCTAAACGGCATAAAATTTTTAATCGATAAAGCGAAATACATATTACACACTAACTACAAAAATCCAGATTTTACAATTGGTATAGGAATACCTGGTATTGTGGATCAAATCACAGAAAAGGTGATCAATGCAAATACAACAATTTTGATAGGCAACCCCCTAAAAAAAGATTTAGAGAAATTGTTAGATCATCCAGTTATCATCGAAAACGACGCCAACTGCTTTGCATTAGCAGAAAGCATAGCAGGTATAGCAAAAGAATATCAGAATGTATTCGGTATAATCATGGGGACTGGTTGTGGTGGTGGTTTAATAATTAACAAAAAAATCTATAAAGGTATGCATGGTATTGCTGGGGAATGGGGACACTTTTCTATTGATCCAAATGGGCCACTATGTTGGTGTGGAAATCGCGGTTGTATAGAAACATTTATTTCTGGCAGTGGTATAGAAAATCAATATTTTAAAAAAACAGGAGAATACCTAAAAGTACCAGAAATCTTACAAAATGCAAAAAAAAACAAAGAACCAGCAAAAACAATCTTCGATGAATTCTTAGAAAATTTTGGTAGAGCAGTTGGTGGAATCATTTCGGTTTTTGATCCAGAAGTTATTGTGATTGGTGGAGGTTTATCCAATATAGAAGAACTCTATACCATTGGGTACGAAAAAGTAAAAAGATATGCTTTTTATCATAGTGTAAGAACACCACTTTTAAAAAATCAATTAGGAGATTCCGCAGGAGTATTTGGTGCTGCCTGGTTAACATAGAAGGGGATGTTATATGGAAAAATTTATAAATTTTATATTATTTTTAATATTATATTTTTTAAGTATTCCATTTAGAATTTTACCGTATAAAGTAGCACATAAACTTGGATATTTTATTACTGTTTTCTTTTTCAAAATAATCAAAAAATACAAGAAAATTATCTATACAAATTTACAATATGCATTTCCCAAAAGAGAACAAGAATTCTATGACAAAATTTATAAAGAAAATTTAAAACACATTGGCAAGCTTTTAGCAGATACATTCTTAAAAACAAGAATGAAAGAAAAATGGTTTAGAAAAAAAATGATTTATGATGAATCTTCAACCCTTATAGAAAAAGAAATAGAAAATAAACTAAAAAACAAAGAACCCGTGATTTTGATATCAGGACATTTAGGAACATGGGAAAATCTTGCTCAATATCTTGGTTATCGATTTTATCCAAAAACAGGTATTATATATAAATCCATCAAAAATCCATATGTCGATAGATGGTTTTATAAATTGCGATCTATAACTGGTGCAAAATTATTTCGCATGGAAGATTCATTAAGTGCGATAAAATTCCTCCAAGAAGGAAATCTTTTAGCGATTGCTCCAGATCAAAATGCAGGTGGAGCAGGTATTATGATTGATTTTTTAAATCGTCCAGCTTCTACCTATAAAGGTCCAGCATTGATTGCTTATACGAGTAATTCTCACGTCTATTTTGTTGCAATGTTGCACGAAAAAAACGGTAAAATGCGATTAATCTACGAGTATATTGGAAGACTTACAGAAGAAACCAAAAAAAATAAAACAAAAAATGAACTTATAGAAGAATGGACAAGAAAATGGGTTCATACCTTAGAAAAATACGTAAAACTCTATCCAGAGCAATATTTTTTTGTTCATCAACGATGGAAAACAACCCCGGAAATTATGAAGAAATTCGAAGAAGAAAAATTAAAAAAAAGAGGAATTATTAAAGATTGATGTTGAGCAGCTTCTTAAACAAATCATCTGTTAAAGATCCCAAATAGAGCATAGAAACATTTCCAGTTAACCAAACATCTCTATCCCATTCTAAAATCAGATCTCCACCGCGAAGATGAATTGTGTTTTTGGTGGGAAGTTTTTTTTCCAAAACACTCACCACATGAACAGCACATGCCCCACTACCACAAGCTAATGTTTCGCCAGCTCCCCTTTCCCATGTTCTTTGATAAATACTTCCATCAGAATTTATCTTGATAAACTCTACATTCGTTCGTTCTGGAAAAAGAAAATGATTTTCTATCTTTGGTCCTATAACTTCTAATGAAATTTTATCTGGATCATCTACAATAAAAACACAATGTGGATTGCCCATAGATACTACATAACCGCGATAAGGTAAAATATTTGGATCATAAAATTGATACACTTGATTCGAACGTTCACTACCTTTAAAGGGAATTTCGACAGGCTCAAACTTTGGCATTCCCATCTGAATTTTTACATTACCTCTATAACCAGAATCTTTGAGGATAATTGCTTGGTGTATACCTACTTCGGTTTCTACAAAAAATTCCTTTTGATTGGTCTTTTTATACCAATAAAATGCAATACTTCTTAGAGCATTACCACACATTTTAGAATAACTACCATCGGAATTCCACATATACATTCTTACGTACTCTTTACCATTGGCAATTACTACAATACCATCGCTTCCTATTCCATAACGTCTATCGCATATTAAAGGGATTGTTTGTGTATTAATAATGTTAGGATGAAAGTTTTTGGTTGTAAAATCAAAATAGATATAATCATTTCCTGTTGCTTCCATTTTTAAAAAAGGAAATTCTTTTATAAAATTAAAAAAAGAATCCATAATAAATCAAAAAAATAAGATGAATTTATCAGTCATCTAAAATCTAATAATTTCACAAAAAGAAATTTTCGTAAATTCTTTGGAATTTTGATTTCGATATTTGAAGATTTACAAAAAAATTTTAAGTTTGCTAATCCAATATTATAAAAAATTTAATTCAATTTTTTTCCGATTTTAGATTGATCAAGTAACGGAGTTTGTGTATGAAGCAAACACAAAAAAAACTCTTGGATAAAAGAATTAACCAAGCATACGATTATTATTTAAAAAAACGAGATAACTCTAAACTAATGGAAGTAATCTATAATGAACTTTCAAAAGAACTAGTTTATCTGAATGCTGATGATGATTTTATTTATAACTTTATCCTAGATTTTATAGAAACACGATTACAAAAAGTATTAGAATCTTATCAAAAATATAACAAACAAGTTCCTTTTTCTGTCTATTTAAGAGGTTCAATCAAATTTGCTTATTATTCTTATTACAAAAGCCGAAAAAAAATGATTAAATTCGAAAATCAAATTGTCTATTACGATAATGCTTTAAATATAATTGATGATTCTTACACCAAAATAGATAAAAACGAAAACCATTGGATATTGATATTGTCTTACTTACAACAATTCAAAATTAAAGATAGAATTATTTTTAAGTTGTACTACAATTTTCCCTTAAATGCTAATGAATTACAATATTTAGTGTTAAAAAAAGGATTTCAGAAGATTAAAGAATATTATAAAAAACAAGAAAATTACGAAGTTAAGGATAAATATAATGTTTTACAATTGAGTGATTTTAACAACGATTCTGTTAAAGAGCCCCATAGTTTAAATGCAAACCTAAAAAAAAGAAGAACTTTGAAAAAAAATGTCTATGCAGCAGATATTGGCAGAATCTTTGACACAAGAAGTGGCTATATATATGGAAGGCTAACCTTAATCAGAAAAAAATTAAATTCTATGATTTCGAATCATAATGCATTCAATAAATATCAATGTGCGTAGTATGAAGATAACCATTTTTTCCAATTTATTTAAAATTGATGAAAATATTTTTATTGTAGAAATTTATCAGAATTTACAGAATCAAAAATTTTTATACATAAGAATGATACAAGAAAAAGAATCACAAAACGACTATTTTTTGCAAGAAAACCCTTTATATTATGCACAAAATAATGATTTTTCCTTAATATTTGAAGGTCAAAACCATC
This sequence comes from Leptospiraceae bacterium, assembly GCA_026418015.1. GTDB lineage: Bacteria > Spirochaetota > Leptospiria > Leptospirales > Leptonemataceae > SKYB61. The sequence goes on from JAOACE010000020.1 coordinate 105,319, forward strand.
AAAAACTTCAAACGAAAATTAAAAAAGAATTGACAATTCCTTTACAAAAATTAAAAAAAGATAATTATATTGTTTATTTAAAGAATACACAAAATAAAAAAAAGATTTTAAACATTGATATATCGTAAGGGTTATTTATGAAGTTAAAATTCTCGACGAAAGGAGAGGTAACGGTAGTTACAATAGAAGGTGCAATAAAGTCTGGTGATGAATATCAGTTAGCTGAAAGAATGGAACAATACATTAAGCCTAATACTGCCCCAAAATTCATTATCGATATGAAGAAGGTTCCATTTGTTAATTCCCAAGCTTTGGGGCTATTTTTACACATTTTTAAACATGTAGATTATCTTAAAGGTCGTTTAGTTTTTTGCAACCTAAATTCTGATATCGAAGGATTGATGAATTTAACCCAACTGTCGAATGTTTTCGAAATTTACAAAACATTAGAAGAAGCATTAGAAAGTTTCGAAGACTAATTTATTCTACTATATAGAATTTTCCTGTTTCTGGATCGAAAAAAACCCTTTTTGTTTTGGGTTCTGGTTTTGGGAAATCTTGTTCTATAAAATCATCGAATTCCTCGGCATTGTTTATTCTTTCTTTTCGAATTTGTTCAATCTCTTGGATTTTTTTAAGCAATTCTTCTTCGCGTTGTTGAAAAATATCTACGTAAGGATTGTATAATACATTCTTTCCAATTTTTAAACGTAATGCTAATTTGGTATACAAGAAACCACCCAAAAGTCCACCAAAATGCCCAATATGAGAAATATTCGAAGACTGGTCCAAGTATGCAAGGACTAAGGAACCTAACCCAAACACAAAAGCTGCTGTTCGCGCTTTCATCGGGAAAAAAAAGACAAAGAGAACAGAATTAGGATAAAAAATCGCTAATGCAGCAAGTAGTCCCATAATTGCACCAGAAGCACCAATTGTAGGAACAGATAAATCTGGCTGAAACAAAACTACCGCTAAAGAACCAAACAATCCAGAGATAAAATATAGCCACGTAAAAGCAACAGAACCTATGGTAAGCTCAATTGCAGAACCCAAACTCCATAAAGCAATCATATTCACTATTAAGTGTAAAGACAAACCTTGAAAACCATGTAAAAAAAGTGTCGTAAATGGCTGCCAAATTGAACCTTCCCAAAAACTAACAGGCACTAATCCAAATTGATAGTAGATATCTTGTAGATATAAAGGATCATTTTTAATATAAAAAGAATAGAATAATATTCCTATATGAATCAATACATTAATAAAAACTAAAGCTTTTGTTATAATAGGTGTTTTATTAATTGCCATCTTTATTAGATAAAATAAAATAGAATCTTCTAAGGTAAATAACTTTTTTTTAATTTTTATGATGAAATGGTATTTTCCCATCATTGTTAATTATCAACTACCCTATTCTTATAAACAGATCCTTGCATCAATTTTAGAAGAAGAAAAATATCAATTAATTGATGATTTTCGTTTAACTATATTAAATCAACATCCAAACCAAAAAATTATTATAAACAATATAGATTTCGAACAACTAAAATATTTAAACGAACATCACATATTATTCTACCTTTTTACACCTATAGACAACAATACGCAAGAATTTAAAAAAAAGCTTATAGAAAGTTCAATATCTAACGTAATCTTTTTATCGAAACCCACAATATGGATACTTCCAGAATTTAAAATAAAACAGAATAATAAGATTTTTATCCAATTTCTAAACAGAAATTTTATAATTAAATCATTATTTAAGATAGGTGGCTATAAAACAATTTTTATTAACGAAATTAATACATTATTCTTCTTTTTAAAAGAAAATTCAACTTCTTTCGAAGAAATCGTATTACTAATAGATTTAGATATATCTTTTGATTTAGATAAATTTTTATACGAATTAAATACAATAACTTTTAATTATAATATTTTAAAAGATATTTTACATTTAGTTTTTATAAAAGATATTAATAAAAAATTTTTATTTTCTCTTCCTAATTTTATTCAACTAAAAAATCGATTTTTTTATCTACCACCCATAAAAAGAATTTTTAGTCCAAAAGAATTAATGATTTTCTTAATCGAAAGTTTAATTTTTTACAAAAGAGATCAAAAAATCCTGTACGATAATTTTTTTTCGTTTAGAGAGATTCTTTATGGAAATATAGCATTAAATAATCTTATTTCGAAGAAAAAAAATATCTTTCTAGATTTAATCGAAAGAATACAAGATTATAAAAAAGCATTGCCTGTTCTATGGTTATACGAATATTTAATCGAAACCACAGAAAATATGCAATCTATTGTGCTAAAATAATCATTTTTTTGTTAAAAGAAACACTCCTCCAATAATAAGAAAAGTACCTAAGATTCTTTCGTTTGTAACACTTTCGCCAGAATAGATTCCATAAGCTAAGGTGATTAAATAACCAACAGACATAAGGGGGCGAACTAAACTTAAATCTGCATAACTCAATACCATCAACCATAGAACAATCGATATTCCATAGCAAAGAAAAACCATCCATAAATACTTCGATTTTAATACAGAAAAACCATAAAACAACCATTTTACTCTATCTTCGAAAGGAAAAGGTCCTAATTGATTCATCATCACCTTCATAAAGATTTGCCCTAATGCACCAAGCAAAATAGAAATACCCAAAAACAAGTAGACTTGCCAAAGCTTCATTTTATAATAAAATTTTTGATATCAAATTCTTTCAATATTTTTTTAGTTTAATACCCAGTATTGTAAATAGAATTCGTCGATAAAATCTTTTAGGATTTGTGCAACAGTTCTTTCTATGGAATTATATTCTTCGCCGGGTAAAAGATATAACTTTATGTTTACTCTAAAATTTTTTTGAACTTGTTTTTTTTCTTTTAGGATGGTATAGTCTGCATCAAATTTTGCAAGAAACTCCCCTTTTCGAATAGGAATTGGATTTTGGATAAATTCTTGTGGAGGATACCATATAAATTCATATTCATGGATGTTTAAAAAAATCGTTTTTTTACAACCTGATTTGTTGAATATTACCTGAATCTTTTCTTGATAAGATCTTTTTAAAATACCTTTTTTTAATAATTCTAACAAGGAACCAGATTGATTTTTAACCTGAGAAGAAAATAAACGAGAAATAGAATATGCGCGAATAAAACTATCTTTTTCCAAATCTTTGCCATTTATTATAACACATACTTCGTCTGTATATTGATTTATTTCCTTAGGTTCTTGGAATTCTGGATAAATATCTGGAACAGAAATTTGTTTACAAAAACTTATAAATAAAATTAATAAAATGATTATATTATGCATGGCCAGAGTAATAAAGTTCAAACAGTAAAATATCCTGAGGAATTTTGTCTAAGTTATTCTTAGCGATATCGTAATGGAATTCTCGGATATTGTGTATCTTTTCGTTAATAGGTGTGTGAACAAATATCTTCGCCTCGAAAGGAATTTCTAACGTTTGCTTTTTGGGAATAAAATTCACAATACCCAAAGGGATCCCTCCTCTAAGGGGTAAATGATAATTTCCATTTTCTACAATAAGTAAAGGAGGATAACCAGCCGAATAATAATTGGCAATTTGAATTTTATCATTATTTTGAGATTCTTGAATGTTTTCTGAAATTTCTAAAAAACTATAAGTTAAAGTAATTTTATTCGAATAACAATAGTCTATCAATAAATCATGAAAGTTTGGTTTATCGATAGTGCTATGAATAAAATAAAAAATATGATTTGGATCTTCTAAATGTTTTTTTACTTCCCAATCGCTCTTGATTAAATTTACATCCGCAGTTAACATCAAAACTTTAAAATTTTTTCTTTTTTCGTAATAACCTACAAAGAGATTGATTCCTTCTGCTTTTTGTATTAATGTATATAGATTCTCCTGATCACTTTTTTTTAAAATATGATGAAAAACATTATCTTCGTATCTTAATACAGCAGAATTCAAAAAACTGTTGATGGTAATTTTTTCTCTATCTACAAACATAATTATAATATCGTTAAATTTTTTAATATAAAATCTAATTTCTTTTGGGCCAGTTCATAATTTTTAGATAATATGGCAACCTCAATTAAATATATATCTTTATTAAAGTGTACAGAAATTCCGTAGATATTTTGTAAATTATAATGAAAAATTCTTGCATTGATATTTTTTAATAAAATCCAGCCTTTATTATTTATATTACAATTACACATTTTAAGAAAATATGCTTCGTAATTGGGATTTTTTAATTCGTTATAATAATTACTGTTAGAATTAAAGATTCTTAGTTCTAACCTATACAACAAATCATTTTGATTAGGACTTTTATCATACCATTCGAATATATAATACTTTTCGTTTTCTTGCAAGAAATGATGATATTTAAAATCCTTTTCTAATGTTAAAGAAATTAAGCTATTTTGATCTTGAAAGTTAATAAAAGCATTTTTTTGCTCGATGCTTTCTTGTTGATTTAATTTTTTTGTATAAAGACAACTTATGAATAAAAATATTAAAAATAATTTAACATATTTAAAGAATATCATTTTCTTATAGTTTTTTCTTGTTTAATTGTATGTAAACAATAAATTTATATACAATACAAGAAATTTTAAAAAAAAGATACTATGCTTTTCTTTGGTAAAAAACAACCATTAATTCTAAGAATAGGAACAGTAAAGTTTTTAAACGCAAAACCATTAGATTGGGGTTTCTTATACCATTACAGAATCAAATATACTTCAACTTTAAAAAAATATCAATATGCAATCACAGAAGATACTCCATCGAGATTAATAGATGCTCTTTTACAAGGACAAATCGATATAGGAATGGTAAGTTCTATCGAAGTATTAAAAAATAGATCCATATTAAATTTTTATCATAAGCTAGGGGTCTGTGCGAAAAAAAAAGTTCAATCCATTTTTTATATTAGTAAGAAAAGCTATTTAGAACCAGTAAAAAGAGTTTTTTTAGATATTAGTTCGCGATCCTCCACTGGTTTATTAAAAATATTATACTTTAAAACATTCCGTGAATTTCCTGAATTTATCTACGAAAAACCAGACGTAATCATTAAAAATATCAACGATCACTCTTCGGGAATTCTTATTGGAGATCCCGCAATCGAACTTTATTTAAGTCGACCATCCTTTCAGTTAAAGGATTTAGCAGAATGGTGGTACGAACTAACTAAATTACCATTTGTATTCGCAGTATGGGCATTTCCTAAAAAGATGAATTTTGATCTACAAATCTTCGAAGAGTCTTATCAAGTTGGTTCAAAATCCATCAAAGATATTATTCAACAATTTCCTTTTCCCGAGGATTTTTCTTACAACTATCTTACAAAAAATTTACATTACCAATTAGGAAAAGAAGAATTAGAATCTCTAAACTTATACGAAAAATACCTTAGGGAGTTGGATTTACTTTAATTGAAATAATCCAAATAAATTCTTTGTTTAGCTCAAACATCTTTGTTAAAGGAAATTGAAAATTTATCGTTCCGGGCAATGGTAAATTTCCTGTATTTGTTATGATATCAAAATACGATGGAGCATAAAGAGAAAAATTCAATACACCATCCTTTATTTTATCGTAGATAAAATCATAAAAAAAATTAAAGATGGGATTGTCTATTTTTTTGTATTGCAAATATTTAAATGTTCTTATTATTGTAATGGTATTTCCAATTTTGTTGATTTCTGTCATTCCATAGATTTTATTTCTTAATTCTGTTACACTATTATAAGGAAATTCTAATTTTACTTTTTTATAAGGAAAGCTCGAAATAATTGGCAAAACATCCTCTACTTCGAAGAGTTGTGTTTTTACTTGATAGATTTCCTCGAATCTTTCTTTTTTGGAAGGTAAAAAACCAATCAAGGAATTTCCTGTCAGATCATTAATTGGAATTTTGTACTCCAAAGCAACTTTACCTGTTAAATTAGGATAGATATAAATCTTTTCGTTGTATTCAAAACATTGCGTTAAGAATAAGATCATAAAAAAAATATACCATTTTTTTCTCATCTTAGAAACGAAAAAAAATAGTTATACCAAAAATCAAAACAAAAAACATGGTTTTTTTATGAAAACAAAAATAATTCAATTATTTTCTAGTATAGAAAGTTATCTAAGAATGATTAAATTTTCTCATACAATTTTTGCTTTGCCATTTGCTGGTATTGCATTAGTAGAAATATTATATAAATATTATTTTAAAAATTTTATTTTAGATTGGACATTAGAAGAATTAATCCTAAAGATCCTCGGAATAATTCTTTGTATGATTAGTATGAGAAGTGCTGCAATGGGTTTTAACAGAATCGTAGATAGAGAATTCGATGCAAAAAACCCTCGAACATCAAACCGAGAAATACCAAGTGGAAAAATTTCTCTAAAAAAAGCGAAAATCTTTGTTGTAATATTTACAATCATCTTTATTCTATCTGCTTTTCTTATCAATTCTTTGGCTGGTTTACTATCTCCTCTTGTAGTTTTGATTACTTTTGGATATTCTTACACAAAAAGAATGACGTTTTTATGCCATTTTATATTAGGTTTTGCCATTGGTCTTGCACCAAGCGCAGTATGGGTAGCATTGTTAAATAAAATTGAATTACAAGCTTTATTTTTAAGTGGGGCATTGATGTTTTACATTGCTGGCTTTGATATTTTGTATGCATGTCAAGATATAGAATTTGATAAAAAAGAAAATTTATATTCTATTCCTTCTCGATTTGGTTTAAATATTGCATTATGGGTTGCAAGGTTTAGTCATGTTATATCATTGATATTTTTAATTTTATTTAGCGTTATAAGTAATGTTGATAGTATCTTTTATTTTACAATTTTTATAGTAGCTATTCTATTTTTTATTGAGCATTATTTAGTTAGAGGAGGAAGAATAGAAAAAATTCCCATAGCATTTTTTAACATTAATTCTATTATTAGTACAATTTTATTTTTTGGTTTACTTCTCGATCGAATGATTTTTTTCTAAATTTATGTTTATGGAAATGTATCTTCCTATCTTTCCTTTAAATACGGTATTGTTCCCTGGAACCACCTTAGAATTGCAAATTTTCGAAGAGCGATATAAAAAAATGATTTACTCTGCTCTTACAACCAACCAAGATATTGGTATATTTTGTATTAAAGAAGGCATAGAAGCATATGGGCCATTACCAACTCCCTACGAAATTGGCACATTGGGCAAAATCTACGAACATGATCCTATCGAAAACCTTTTTCAAAACGATGTGATTTTTAGAATAAATATCATGGGACTGAAAAAGATCAAACTACTACATTATTACGAATCCCAAGATCATTATTTAGTAGGTAATGCAATCATCCAAGAAGAAAATATTTTTTCCCAAAATATAACCACAGAGAAAAAAAACGAATTTCTTAAAGAAGTGAAAGAATATTTAAAATATCAAAATATTGATAACGTTGATCAATTAACCACAGATAATTTTATCCTTCTTTGCCATTTAGCCATAAAATATCTAAACATTTCTTTAAGCGAAAAGCAAAAACTCTTACAACTATCCTCTTTCGAAGAACGATGGAAAGAAACCTTCAAAACACTAAAACAAAAAAACGAAATTATAAAGCAATTGCAAAACGTACAAGAACACCGCAAAGATGATTACGATATGTTCAACTAAATTATGAAAAAGCGATTTATTATTGGTATAACAGGGTCAAGTGGTATATTATATGGTATCCATTTTATAAAAACCCTTGCTCACTATGTAGAAGGAGAAAGTCATGTAATCATTTCTGATTCTGCGAAGCTTGTTCTTAAAAAAGAATTAGATATATCGATAAAAAACGACGAAGAGTTTTTAAACTATTGTTTAAAAGATATAAAAAGTCCTGTTCATCATTTTATTGTAGAAAATCCCAAAAATGTTGGTGCAAAACCAGCAAGCGGTTCTTTTCTCCATAATGGAATGATCATCGTTCCTTGTTCCATGAAGACTTTAAGTGCTATTGCCAATGGATACAGCAACAACTTAATAGAACGTTCTGCCGAAGTATGTTTAAAAGAACATAGAAAGTTGATATTAGTACCAAGAGAAACTCCTTTAAATTTAATCCACATAGAAAATATGAAAAAAATTACCTTAGCTGGTGGTATTGTTTTACCAGCATCACCTGGTTTTTACCATAAACCACAAAGTATAGAAGATTTATTAAATTTTATTTGTGGTAAAATCTTAAACTTATTAGATATCGAACAAAAATTATTTCCTTCATGGCAAGGATAAAAAATTTTGGAATCTATGGAACAAAACTTAACAACGCAATATTCGAAAAAAACACTCGAAGATTTTAATATTATTAAACGTGGAACAGAAGAAATTATTCCCGAAAAAGATTTATTAGACAAACTAGAAAATAGTTATAAAAAAAATCAACCATTAAAAATAAAAGCAGGATTTGATCCAACAGCACCAGATCTGCACTTAGGTCATTATGTATTGTTAAGAAAATTAAAGCACTTCCAAGATTTGGGGCACGAAATCTATTTTCTAATTGGCGATTTTACTGGAATGATTGGAGATCCAACAGGTCGTTCCAAAACAAGAAAACGTCTTACAGAAGAAGAAGTAAAAGAAAACGCGAAAACTTACGAAAAACAAGTATTCAAAATCCTCGATCCCAACAAGACTAAAATTGTGTTTAATTCCCAATGGTTAAAAAACATGTCTTTCGAAGAGGTCTTAAACCTAACAGCAAAATACACCGTAGCAAGAATGTTAGTAAGAGATGATTTTAAAAAACGATACGAATCTGGAGAAAGTATAAGTATCATTGAATTTATGTATCCTCTAATTCAGGGCTATGATTCGGTAGCACTGAAAAGTGATATAGAAATCGGTGGAACAGATCAAAAATTCAATTTACTAGTTGGAAGGGATCTTCAAACCCAATATAATCAAGAACCACAAGTGATTATTACTCTACCACTACTCGTTGGATTAGATGGTATAAGAAAAATGTCTAAATCCTACAACAATTATATTGGAATCAACGAAGAGCCTTATAGTATTTTTGCAAAGATCATGTCTATTTCTGACGAATTAATGTGGAACTATTTCGAAATTCTTACAGATATTCCTTACGATAAAATCCAAGAACTAAAAAACGATCATCCCTTAGAAGTTAAAAAATTCCTCGCTGTGGAAATCATCAATCAACTATATCCTCCTGGCACAGGCGAAAAAGCAAAAGAACAATGGGAAAAAGAAAAAAGTGCAGCTAAAACATCCATTTTGGTATTACCGCCTAATACTCCTGTCTATCAAGTCCCAGAAAATACAAAAGAAATTCCCTTAGCAAAAGTATTATTAGATGCCAATGTAGAATCAAGCATGTCTAGTATAAAAAAATTGTTCGAATCTGGTGCAATTAAGCTTGGCGATAATTTAGAAACCATAACAAAAAGAGACTATGTATTAACTTTCCCAGGAGAATACAAACTTAAAATCGGCAAAAAGAAATATTTGATTGTTAAAGGCTAATACTAAAAAGAATGAGTAAAAGAATTATTAAAAAAAAACCTACATCTATTAGAATTTTTTTTAAGAAGTTAAGGTTTATCATAGTTGGATTATTTTTTTTTATCTTATCTAACATTATTTTTTTTGTTATTACTTATATTAGATTAGAAACTTTAAATCATAATAAATTAGAATATATTTTGCAAATTCTTAAACAAGAAAACATCGATTTAGAAAATAAAAAAAATCAATTAATTTACATTCATGACTTTTATAATAAACTATTTAATAACCTCAATGAATTTACTATTCGAGTAAACGAAGAGATAATTTTAAAATATCAAAATAAAAATCCCTATAAAGGTTTTTCGACAAGAATCAAAAATCACTATGATTATAATCAAAATAAAATTGTGTTAGAAAACGAATATATAATAAAATATAGAGATATTTATATATTTGAATTAATAAATTTTTTTATAATATTATTAATATATTTTTTTTACTTTAAGAATATAAAACAAATCATAAAAGTAGAAGAGAAACGACAAGCAGATTTTTATTTACTAAAACAGTTATTCGAGCCATTCCAGAATCTGGAATTATCCTCAAAAAATATCTTTATAGAATATTACTTGGAACAATATGTTAAATTTAATCACAAAAATCATTCTTTCGATTTAGGCGGAGATTATATCTATTTTTGTAGCATTTATTTGAGAAAAAGAAAATATATTTTTTTTATCAATGCAGATTCCATGGGAAAGTCTTTACAAGGATTTGTTGGCACGCTAATACTATCAACGGTTCTATCTGCCATTATAAAAAGAACCAAAAAACGTATTATAGAAAAAGAACGCTACCCCGAAACATGGTTAAAATACACTGCATTAGAAATTCACGAAGTTTTTCAGACCTTTCTTGGTTTTATGATGATTTCTGCTATTATAGGTTTAATCGATGAAGAAAATGGATTGTTGTATATGATGAACTTTGATCATCCTCTACCAATTTATATTAACTCCAATAGCTATCATTTTCTTAATTCCAAGGTTCACAGAAAATTAGGTTTCCCATCGTCAAACATTTCTATGGAGATATTTCGATATCCTTTATCCCAAAACGATATTATTATTATTGGTTCTGACGGAAAAGATGAAGTTTTAATCGAAGAAAGAAACACCATAAACGAAGATGAGTATTTAAGCCTTAATCTACTTAAAGAAGCAGAAGGTAATTTAAGCATATTTGTTCAAAAATTAAAAAATAATTATACTCTTACGGATGATCTTTCTTTATTAAAATTAGTTTATAAATCTAAACCAAATCTTGCTTTTATAAATGTAGAACAAGAAATCACACATTACAACATAAATCAATTTATAGTGGATCTTAATAAATCCTTATTCCAACTTTTAAAAAATAAAGAATACCAAAAAATTATCGAGTTATTTAAAGAAATGATTCAAGTTTATCCTGTAAATGATGAGCTCTTGTACTGGTATAGTTATTCTTGTAGAAAGCGAAAGCTTTATCTAGAAGCCATCGAAATAGGAGAAAGATTGTTGAATTTTAACAAAAATCATATAAAGAATTATTTACAGTTGATATATTGCTATAAAAAAATCAATCATCAATTTCGCATCGATATCTTAATAGAAGATTTAAATGAAATTATCAATAAACCAATTAAAGTTTACAAAATAAAAAAATTACTTAAAATACAATAACTATTTCAATAAAAGATATGATGCATAAATTATGTGTAATAATACATGAGTTATTATAACTGTGTATATACTTTCGGAACGCTCTCTTAGAAAACATAAAAATAATGCATACAAGAAACTTAGAGGTAACTTTAAAACAGCATAACCTAAATCTAAAATATTATGATAGGTTGCAAAAAATGGATATTGATAAAAGGGCAACAAAAATGTTGATATCGAATAAATCAATGAAGTATATAAAGTTGGTTTAGATAAAAATATATTTCCTTCGTATCGCTGTACGGGGAAATAAAACAACATTACTCCATGTATATAAGAAAAATATAATAAAGATGTAAAAAGTGGTCCAATGATAAAAGTTAAAATAAAATTATAAATATTTATATCTATAAAAAATTGATATGGTATCCATAAACCACCAAATATTCCAAAAGGTATAGATAGAATAATCCATCTTATCCATTTATACCCAATTGGATATCTAAAGCCAAAGACATGAATGCTATTTATAATATATTTATAAAAATAATAAACTAAAACTAGTAAATAAAAATAATAAAAAACTGATATTTTTATTCCCATAGGATAAACGATTAAATGATGAAAATAATCACTCAATAAAGATACAAAGATTAACGACCAACTTAAAGTATGTGGAATAATAGAAACAAATAAAGATTTTAAAAAAAGCTTAAAAACTTCTATGGGATGTGGTTCGTAAAATGCATTTTTGCATATTTCTACAATCTGACTAGGAGACAAAGCTGTCCCTGTAAGGCGCGGAGAACCACCTATTTGACTTGAACCACCCCACCGATTTTCTCTTACTTTACCATCAACATTTTTATCAAAAATGTTTAAACGTTCATAAACTTTTTCCAAATTTAATGGACTAAAGAGATCGCCTTTTCTTATAGTATAGGTGTTTTTGTCTTTTCTTAATATTACAAAAGTTGGTTTTTTATTATATAGTTTGTTTAAATATTCTTCTAGTTCATAGATTCCAAGTTCTCCTTCGAATATCACCACAGAATCTTCGTCTGTAATCTCTGCACGTGCAATTTCCACGATGTTTTTTAAGTTGCGTAAATCTTCTAATTCGAAAGCTAAGCTATCGATTTTATTTAACATTTTATGAGTATATTCTACATAATCAATGGTATTCCACATCCCTTCCCTTTTGATTTTTTCTTCTTCGCGAAGTTTATCTATTTTGTTTTTAATCTCTTTTTGATAATTTGGAGGAAATCCTAAAATATCAATCAATTCCAAACCAAGCGCATCAATTACACCTTCCATTCGTATTAGTGGTATGATTTTTTTGTATTGTTTCGATTCTCCTGAACTTAAATACATATGATTTAATAAAATCCATATTGCAAAAACTGTATCTAAATCGGGCTCATTTGCATAGATTACCCAATTTTTTTCTTTTAGGTTTAATCCTTTACGCACGAGAATTATCGCTTGTTCACTAGTAGAAAGGGTGAATGTTCTTTCGCAGCCTTCGTGATGATCTAGGTTATAAATTTGTCTTTCGTTATCTAAAAATGGCTCACCGCGAGCTGCACCATCTAAAAATATACTTCGCTCAGGAAATTTTTTTGCTTCGGAAAGAGAAACAACAAATCCTTTTTGTATTTTTACAGTGATGTTAGGTGCTTCTACACAGGTTAAAAGATCCCCATCTGCACTTTTCTTAATTCTATATCTATCGGGAATGTTAAAAGAACCATTTGCTTCGTTTTTTTTGATATTTAGTTTAAAATTTTTAACATCCTTGCTAAAAATTTGTTTTATAACATCCATAAATTATCTACAAAATTCAAGCATTAATTCGTTTTTGATTTTTGTCAATCTTATATTTAGATGAGTAGAATTACAGGATAAAAATTAATCAGAAATTTAAAATGATTAATTATTATTCATTTTGATTAAATATTATCATAATCTCGCAAATTAAACCTATCAATATGTCTATAAATTATACATTTATTTTCTAAAATTTCCCATAAAATAGGCATAAAAATTGCTGTTTGTTTCGTGGAGGTGTTTATGATTCACTTAAAAAAAGCTGATAAAATTGAACTTTTTAAATTTAACCCACCACACATGAGAATTTTTCACTTAACATGGTTTGCGTTTTTTATTTGTTTCTTTAGCTGGTTTGCTATTGCTCCTTTAATGCCCTATGTTAGAAAGGAATTGGAATTAACAAAAGAACAAATTGGAAACATTATAATTGCATCTGTTTTTGTAACAATTTTCGCTCGATTGTTCATTGGCTGGCTTGTGGATAAAATAGGACCAAGAATTACTTACACCATATTATTAATTTTGGGTTCAATTCCTGTAATGTTAATAGGGTTTTCTAATTCTTATGAATCCTTTTTAATATTTCGTTTACTTATCGGTATAATTGGAGCAGCTTTTGTTATAACACAATATCATACATCCATAACATTTAATTCAAATGTTGTTGGAACTGCAAACGCAACAACTGCAGGATGGGGAAACTTAGGAGGTGGTGTAACACAATTTACTATGCCATTAATCATGGGGTTATTCTTGCTTTTAGGTTATAGTGAAAGTACTTCTTGGAGATATGCGATGGTAGTTCCAGGTATTTTAATGTTAATTACAGGATTTCTATACTTTTTTCTTACAAAAGATACTCTAAATGGTAATTTTTACGAATTAAGAAAAACAGATCCCCATTTTTTAGAGAATTCTAATAATACTTTAAAGAATTTTTTTGAGAGTGTTAAAGATTATAGAGTATGGGTCTTATTTATATTATATGCGGCTTGTTTTGGTATAGAATTAACAATCAATAATACAGCAGCTCTTTATTACGTTGATTATTTTAATTTAAGTCCAACTACTGCTGGTTTCGTTGCTAGCTTGTTTGGTTTAATGAATATAATTGCTAGAACTCTTGGAGGTGTATATGGTGATAAAATGGGAATTCAATATGGTCTTAAAGGTCGTGTATACTTTTTAGGTATTATTACTCTATTAGAAGGTATTTCGTTAGTTATATTCTCTCAAATGAACCAATTATATCTATCTATGATTTTATTAGTTATATTCAGTTTATTTGTCCAAATGGCAGAAGGTGCAACTTTTTCTGTTGTTCCATTCATAAATAGAAAATCCATAGGTTCCGTTGCTGGAATTGTAGGAGCTGGTGGTAATATGGGAGCAGTTCTCTTTGGTTTTTTATTTAGAACCAATATAAGTTACCCAATGGCTTTTCTTCTATTAGGAATCATTGTTAGTTTATCTTCTTTAACTGCATTTTTGATCAAATTCGGCGAAGCTGATGAAAGAATTCACGCAGAAGAAATTGAAAAAGTATTATTAGTATCAGGTTCAGAAGCATGAAAGAACAAAAATATAAAACAATTTGTCCCTATTGTGGAGTTACATGTGGAGTTATAATTAAAAAAAATTATAACTCCATTTCTGTCGAAGGTGATCCTGATTATCCCGTAAACAAAGGTAAATTATGCAGTAAGGGTCGAAACTTACACTACGTTTTTAATGATCGTTCTGATAGGCTCTTATATCCAGAAATGAGATGGTCAAAAAATCTGCCAAGAGAAAGAGTTTCTTGGGATATAGCTCTATTTCGTATTTCAAGAATATTTAAATCCATTATAAACAAATATGGACCAGATAGTATAGGTTTTTATGTCTCTGGGCAACTTTTAACAGAAGATTACTATGTTGTAAATAAAATTGTCAAAGGATTTATTGGAACTGCAAATATCGATACAAATTCTCGTTTATGCATGAGTTCTACTGTGGTTGCATTCAAAAAAACATTCGGCTCTGATGCTGTCCCAATTTCCTATGATGATATAGAACATTCTGATGTAATTTTTATTGCAGGCGCTAATCCTGCCTATAACCATCCTATTTTGTTTCAAAGAATTATCGACCATAAAGAGAAAAACCCAAATGTAAAAATTATCGTAGTCGATCCAAGAAAAACAGATACAGCTCAGTTTGCAGATTTACATTTACAGATTAAACCAGGAACAGATGTCTCTCTTTATTTAGCAATAGGCAAAGGATTAGTAGAAAATCATTATACTGATGATGATTTTATAAAAAATCATACCCATAATTTTGAATTATATCTCGACTCGATTAAAGATATAGATTATGACGAAGTAAGTCGCATTTGCGAAATTCCAAAAGAAGAAATCTTTAAAACTATTCATTATATTGGCAATGCAAATGGATTTCTGACTTTCTGGGCAATGGGTTTAAACCAAAGCTGTAATGGCGTAGATAAGAATTTAGCTCTAATTTATCTAAATTTACTTACTGGAAAAATTGGTAAACCAGGTTCTGGAACATTTAGTCTAACAGGTCAGCCTAATGCAATGGGAGGGCGAGAAGTTGGTGGATTAAGTACCTCTCTTGTAGCTCATAGAGAAATTACTAATCCACAACATAGAAAGGAAATCGAATCATTCTGGAAAACCAATAAATTACCTGAAAAAAATGGTTTAACTGCAATGGAAATGTTTGAAGGTCTACTAAGTGATAAAATCAAAATCATTTGGATTGTTTGTACTAATCCATTAGTTAGTTTACCAGATCAAAATTTAGTTCACGAAGCTCTTAACAAAGCCAAGTTCGTAATTGTTCAAGATATATCTAAGTTATCGGAAACCATAGACTATGCAGATGTTATCTTACCAGCTGCTGGTTGGTTAGAAAAAGAAGGCACAATGACAAATTCCGAAAGAAGAATAGCATATCTACCAAAAATTTTTGAACCACCAGGCGAAGCTTTACCAGATTATGAAATATTTATTAGATTTGCCAAAATGATGGACTTCCCCGGTTTTAATTATAAAAATCCAGAAGAAATTTTTAATGAGTATCGACAACTTACAAAAAACATGGATATTGATATTACTGGTCTGAGCTATCGAAGACTAAAAGAAAAAAGCTATCAATGGCCTGTATTATTCGAAACACATAATGGAACTAAACGTTTATTTACAGATTTCAAATTCTATACATCTCATCAAAAAGCTCAATTTGAATATATCAAGGAAATTAACAGAGAACACAAAGATTATATTTTAATCAATGGTAGGATAAGAGATCAATGGCATACAATGACCAAAACTGGTAAAGTAAATAAATTACTTGAACATCAAAATAAACCACAATTAGAAATTAATCCAATAGATGCAAAAAGAGATGGTTTAAATGAAGACGATATAGTAGATATTGAATCATCTTATGGGAAAGCTCGATATTCTATTAAGATTTCTGACAATATAAAACAAGGGACGCTTTTTTTACCCATGCATTGGGGTGCAAAATTCTTTTGTCAAGATGTAAAAGTAAACAATTTAACATCTAATATACTTGATCCCAATTCAAAACAACCAGATTTTAAATATACAAACGTTAGAATAAAAAAATATAAAAACGACCTTAAAAATATTGTTATTTTAGGTGCAGGTGTATCTGCGAGAAAATTCATCGAAACTTATAGAAAACGTAATACCACCACAAGAATAATTGTCTTATCCAAAGAAGAAATTCCATTTTATAATAGAGTTTTATTACCAGACTATATATCTGGAGAGAAAGATTTGAATTCATTAATTACACTATCAAACGAAGATATACATCATCTTAATTTCGAAATTATAAAAAATAAAGAAGTAATCAATATTTTCCCAGATAAAAAATATCTATTATTAAGTGATTACAATAAAATATATTTTGACGCTTGCATATTTGCTACTGGTAGTATGCCCAAAAAACATCAAGAAGAAAAAAATTATGCAAATCTTTTATATCTAAGGAATATCGAGGATGCAGAAAAAATTTTATATTATTGCAAGAAAAAATGTATCATTGTTGGAGGTGGACTCTTAGGAATTGAATTAGCAAATGCATTAAAAAAACTTAATGTAGATGTTACATTACTTCATAGAGGTTCATTATTGATGAACAAACAATTGGACAAAGCATCATCTCAGATTCTTTATAATAAGATTTTAGAAGTCGGTATAGATGTAATATTGAATCAAACTATAACAAATTATCGCGTAAAAGGAAATAAAATTTATGCTGTAGAAATTTCAAGCGGAAAAATATTAGATTGCGATGCTGTAATTTTCACTACGGGAACAGAACCAGACCTAAACTTAGCTAAAAGTTCTTTTATTAAATGTAACGAAGGAATTATTGTAAATTCATTTTTACAAACTAATATTCAGAATATATATGCTATTGGAGAAATTGCAGAGTTTAATGGTATTAGATATGGAACAACACTAGCCGCAGAAGAACAAGCATATTATTTAGCTGAACATTTAAATGGTAGCCCTTATGCTATTTATAAAGGTTCAATACATTTGAATATTTTAAAAACTGATTTTCTTCCAATTGTAAGCATTTCTACATTTAAATACAAAAAAAATATATTAGAAGCAGAAAAGAATCTCCAAGAAGAAATTCTGTACATAGACAATAAAGAAAATATATATAAAAAATTTATAATAGAAAATGATAAATTAATAAGTGCAATTTTAGTGGGAGATATTTCTAACCTGTCCTATATAAAAGATTATATTATAACTCAGGTTGAGCTCGAAGGGAAGAGAAAAACTTTGGTTTTTAACAATAACAATCATGAACCATGTAAAGGTAGATTGGTTTGTTCTTGTTTTAGGGTTGGAGAAATAAATATAATGGAATATCTAAAAAATGTAAAAACACATAATGTTGATGATATTTATAATTCCCTAACCAAAGATTTAAAAGCTGGTACTGGTTGTGGAAGTTGTAAAATAGAAATAAGAAAAATGATAGAAAATCATCATCAATTAAAGGAGTTAAAAGCTGTATGAAAAAGATAGAATTAAAAATTCCAGGTGGTATTTTGTCCGTAAGTTTTTTAAGAAATTTATGCTTAATGTTACATAGTTACAATATTGAAAATATCTATTTAGGAAATAGACAAAATATCATTATATATCTAAAAGAAGAAAATTACGAAAGGTTATCTTTATTATTTAAAAAAAATAATCTTTTATTGCAAGATAGTGAGTTTAATCTTATGCTTGATTGGAATATTTTTAACGAAGATAATTGGTTAAATTTAAATAGTTTCGAAGAGTTATTAAAAACATTCATCAATACAAAATTACCAATTCAAATACTCCAAAAAATAGATGAAATAAGCGTATTATTATCACCTATTAACTTAATCGCTGATGACAATAAATACAAATTTTATATATTTATCAATTCTAATAATCAATCCTTTTTATCTAAGAGCAGTTTTACTTTGAATGAAGTTAAAGATTTTTTTTATCAACAATATTTTCTTAATTGGGAAGATATTATAATTAATTTTATAAAAAATAATTATAATAGTTTTGATACTTTTTTCAATTTTCAATTCCTTAAAAGCTATTTAATATACAACAAACAATTAGAATTTAACAGTAAAATTTTCAAAAAATTAAGTCATTACATTATATTATCTTCGTATACATATAATTTCTCTACGCCAATATTAGAAAAATTGTGCTTTATACTAAAAAAACACTCTATTGGTTATATTTTTATTAATCCCTATCACATGTTGGAAATACCTATACATAATAACAATTTACTTATACAAGAGATTCATAAATTATTTAATAATCAAAATTATATTATTTACCACAATCAATATCATAGTTTTCCTAATAATATTTTAAGACTCAATAATTTCGAAGAATCAAGCAAACAATTGGTAAATACATTAATTCGTGATAAAAGCATTAAAACCCACAATAATTACATTGTATTAAATATAAACGAATCTTCACAAAAATCATTGGGTGGTATGGTTGATATATTTATACAAAAATCTATTTTTAGAAGAGGTAAACGATACGATTTTTCAATCAATCCTTTTATAAAACCTCAAAATTATAAGAACTTAAATCAAAATCAGTTAATAAAAACAATCAACAATTTTATTGAATTTATGGAGCACTACGATTATTTACCCAACAAAGAAATAGAAAATTTATCAATAAAAATTATAGAAAAAGAACGTATAAAACAATGTATAGAATGTTTTACAGTTTTGTCCTCTGATGATTCTATCTGTCCAATATGTGAATCGAAAAATTATCAAGAAGTTTTGTCCCCCACAGAACTTATTGCAAAAAATTTTCTCTATAAAAACCTTCGATAGTTAAGATATTTTCTGGGGAAAGATTTTTTATTTTTATTTTAAACAAGGGCGAACGTGCTGGACCAGAGATTACACAACCGGTCTTGGGACAAAATTGTGCTCCATGTACCTTACAAACTATATTTCCCAATACATTAAAAAAACGATTATCATCTAAATCTAAAGGAACTCTAATATGAGTACAAAGATTAAAAAAACCTATTATTTCGTCATCATAAACATAAAAAAATGCAGGTTTAACCTCCTGCTGTAGAAATGGTAAAAGAAGAACTAATGGTTTAAAAAGATGAAAATTTTTTGGGGGGAAAATAGGAATAGTTTTTTCTAACTTAATTTGTAGTAAAGGTTCATACCTCCATAAAATTCCGTCAAAAAAAATGTTTATTTCGAATTTAATCTGTTGATAATCTTTATAATGATTCATTCTATGCCATTTTTTAGTAATAAATTGATTTTTCTATTAATATTTTATTTCAAAATTTAAGATTTTGATATTTTAATTGACATAGAAAAATTATTTTATAATTTATAAATGGTCGAATATGAGTTTAAATCAAACTTCAATACAAGTTGAACTAGAATTTTTTGCAATATTAAAGGATTTGCTATCGCATAGCTTTTCAGTAAGTTTTGATCAACCAATTTCTATTAAAGAATTAAAACACTATCTTATTAAGAAGTTTCCACAAGCAGAAGAAGTATTAATATATTCTCGTTTTTCTACAGAAACGACTATTCTAAATGACGAAGCTATTATAGATAAAAACTCAAAGATTTACGTTTTACCACCATCTTCTGGTGGATAAAAGGAATTTTATGCAAAACATTATCGGGCAAAACAATTATCTTACCAGAGGACCCATAGAAATTGGAAAAATTGTTCAAAATATTGCTCTAAATTCTTGTGGAGCAATGGTGATCTTTACAGGACATGTTCGAAATCATAGTAAAAACAAAAAAGGCGAAATCAAAGATGTAAAAGCATTAGAGTATACCGCTTTTGAACCATTGGCAAATCAACTTATAAATGAAATCTTAACCGAAGCAATTTCTAAATTTAACCTAAATGGAGCTTACTGTCTACATCGATTAGGCTTTCTGAATTTGCAAGAAATCGCGGTAATCATTATAACAACTGCAAAACACAGAAAAGAATGTTACAGAGCGAATCAGTACATTATTGATAGAATTAAGCACGAAGTTCCCATCTGGAAAAAAGAATATTTTATCGATGGAACCATAGAATGGAGCGAAGGTTGCATACATGAACACTAACTTGATCCCCATAATACTAATGGGTGGATTTAGCACAAGGATGAAGCAAGATAAAGCATTTTTAAAATACGATAATGAATATTGGTTTAAAATTATTTATCAAAAATTAAAAGTATATTTCGAGGATGTCTATTTCTCTTTAAGAAAAGAGCAATACGAAAATAATCCATCGATATTAAGCCCTTTTTCGAAAAACTTAATTTTTGATCATGATTTATCTGTTTCTGGACCACTTAAAGGTATGTTTTCTTGCTATTTATATTTTTTGCCCAATACAAAGGATTTTTTTTTATCTCTACGGACTTAATTTTAATATCGCATAAATTAATTTCTCGCGTAATTCATGCATATAACAACAACCAAGATAGATCGATTTTAGTAAAAAACAATGATTTTTTCGAACCTACCTTTTCGATCTACAAAAATGAATTAATTCAAAAATGGTATTTCCTGTATCAAAATAATTTCATAAAAAATTTTTCGATTCATAAACTTTTAACAGAAATTCCTGCAAATAAAAAATACATTTTATCCGTTGACAAACAAGAATCCATTTATTTAACAAACTTCAATACACAAAACGATATCAATCAATATCTTTATGAAAAACCTTAAAGAAGAAGAAATTATCGAACTTTTTACAAAAAATAACAAAAACTTTCATTTCGATGACTGCGAAATATTACCAATAAAAGAAAATCATGACTCAATTGTTACATGCGACAGCATGGTAGAAGATACTCATTTTAAAATTTCTTGGCATAAACCAGAGTATTTAGCAAAAAAATTGTTTCAAATTAACCTTTCAGATATCGTTGCAAGTGGTGGTAAACCTTTGTGGTGTTTATTACAGATAGGATTTTCTTACGAAAAAATAAGCTCAGAATATTTGATAAAATTTATAAAACAATTTTTAAAAGAATGTAATAAATATCAATGTTCTTTGATTGGTGGTGATACTTTTTTTTCTAAACAAATGGTTTTATCTTTAACAATGGGAGGTTTTACAAATCATTATATTACCAGAAAATCTTATCCAGATACACTCATTTATGTAACAGGTAATGTAGGTTTATCGCTATTAGGATTTAAGATATTATCGAACCAAGTTCAAATTCCCAACAATTTAAAATCCATTGCATTAAAAAGGCATCTTGCTCCAGAAGCTCGGGTTCAATGGGCACAAAAAATTTATCCTTATGCAATATCCATGATGGATGTTTCTGATGGACTGTTTCAAGACCTAAAAAAAATGGCAAGGATAAGCCAATATCAATTCGAAATTTATTTAGAAAAGGTTCCTATCCATCCTAAATTCAAAAAATATATTTCCCCCCAAGATGCTTTCATTTCTGGCGAAGAATATGAACTGATCTTTACAACAAACAAGAAGATAAATTTTTCTTTTGCTACTCAAATTGGAAAAGTTATGAATCATAAAATAAATAAAAATACCTCCCCTATAAAATTGATGTATTATGGCAAAGAATATTTTTTAAAAGAATTTGGGTTTGAACATTTTTAAGAATTATTGATTTACACAATATCAATAAAAGTTTTTTTGGATTTGCGGGCTAATCGAAGGATTAGCTACAAAACCGTAATAAAGACGGCCGCAGGAGTAGAAAATTGGCAACAATAAGAAAACCAAGACATAAAATTTGTAGATATGCTGGATTTTGCCTCTATGGCGATCCAAAGTGTCCTTCGGTAAAAAGGCCTTATGCGCCAGGTTATAGACCAGAAAGCTTTAGGAAGAAAAAATCTCCTTATGGAGAGCAACTGTTGGAAAAACAAAAACTCCGGTTGTATTATGGTATGATGGAAAAACAGTTCTACAATACCTTCGAAAAAGCATCTAAAATGCATGGAAACACTTCTGATAACTTTATTAAGCTCTTAGAAAGTCGTTTGATGACCGTGGTTTATAGACTTTGCTTGGCAAAAACAGTCTTCGAAGCAAGACAATTAATTAGTCATGGGCATATTACAGTAAATGGAAAAAGGGTAACTATACCAAGTTATCATCTAAAACCTGGAGATATTGTTGGTGTGGTAGAAAAATCGAAGGATTTAGCAAGAATCAAAGAAGCAATGGAACGTAGACAAGGAAAAACACATCCCGTTCCATACATAGAAGTTCAACCAGATGGAATTTCGGGAAAATTTTTGGGAATTCAAAACATTCAGGATGTTCCCCTCGATCCAAGGTTTAACATAGAAAAAATCGTTGAGTTCTACAGTAAATAACCAATAGCCGCATAAGCGGCTATTACACCTCATTCTCGATAAAAATTCCAGTCGGAATTAAACTCAACTTTTTAAGAGCTTCGTTATCTATACCTTTCTTCATTTCTTTGATAAAATCCAAAAACTTATCCGAGGGGATTTCTTGTATCACCTCACCTGTTAGAAAATCGTAAATCTTTATACGGATTTTTCCGGTATCTTGATCAACATGATAACTAAATTTAATATTATTACCTAATTCTTTTTTTTGTAATTTAAGATGATTTTCTTCAAAAACTTTACCTTGCGTATAAGAATTTTTTTGGTTTTTTTCTATATGATTGCTTGAATGTAAATCAATTTTTAAAGTTTCCATAATTAAACACCTCTAATTCATTTATCGATAGAAAAAAAAAGACACTTTAAACTTGGAATAAAAGATTTTTTTAAAAAAATGGATTTTTTTAAGATTATGACAATTTGATTACTTTTTTAGGGCGTTCTTCATCCTCATTAGTTTACCACGAAGGCGTAGAATTGCTTTTGTGTGGAGTTGGGAAACTCTACTTTCGGTAACCTCTAATACCTCTCCAATTTCTTTTAACGTTAAATCTTCGTAATAATATAAAACAATTACTTTCTTTTCTTTATCAGGCAATTGTTTGATTGCTTCTACAATAACACTTCGAATTTCTTCTTTTTCGATGATATTTTCTGGGTTTAATGATTCTGGAGATTCAATTGTATCGATAAAAGAAACCTGATCGTTATCATCCCCTGTATACCAAACATCATTTAAAGATATAACACTTGCACCAGAGATCTTTGAAAATAATTCTTGTAATTCTTGGTTCGATATTCCCATTTCTTTTGCAATTTCTTCGTCATCGACAGAATGTCCTAATTTATTTTCTAGGGTTATAATAGCTTCTTCTAGTTGTTTCGCTTTTTGTCTTAATGTTCGCGGAACCCAATCAATGTTTCTTAATTCGTCGAAAATGGAACCACGAATTCTTGTCATTGCGTAGGTTTTAAATTTTATGTCTCTTTCTGGATCGTATTTTTCTATTGCATCCAATAAACCAAAAGCACCATAGCTTACTAGATCTTCGAACTCTACTTGTTGAGGCATTCCAATTGCAACTTTCCCAGCTACATATTTAACAAGAGGAGAATATTTAATTACAAAATACTCGCGAATCTCTGGGTTTTTTGTTTTTCGATATTCCTGCCAGAGTTCTTTCTCGTCTTTGTGCTTAAACTTTTCTAATACCTTTCTTCTCGAAGACATAAATAATCCTGAATATTTTTTTTCTCTATGAATAAAATTCAACAATAAAAAATTTTATTCATCCTTAGAAAGCATCGTTCTAATTGCCTCTGCCATCAATTTTGGTTCATTTTTGATGGTAATTTTATCCACTACGATATGATCACCAAAATGTTTTGTTTTTTCTCCAGATGTATCAATTTTTATTGGCTGTATCTCGTCAGTTGTATCATCCGAACTAGCTAAATTCAAAGATTCGGAAGTTTCTAATGTATCACTGGAATAATCATATTCCCCTTCGAAATTTTCTTCCTCTTGTTCCTTATAACTTCTAAACGAACTTGAATCACCTTCAAAAACATCTAATATTTCTGGTACTTTTTGTTTAAGGATAAAAAATACTACAATTCCTATGATAACACTAACAATTGTGGATACGAATATGTTTGTTAAAATTACGAAGATTGGATTTTTCGAAAACAAGGAAAATATTAATGATATCAACAACCCAATAATTCCAAAAAAAACTCCAAAGTTAATTGCTAATCTATCCATGACAAAAAAGTATTATTTACAAGGAAAATACTAGAAATAAAAATAATCAAGAAATTTTTAGGATAATTATTAAGAATTTTGAAAAATTTCAAAGAATTTACTAAAAAAACCACCGATACCAGTTCCTACATCTTCTTCTTTTACATTCAAAATTCTTCTAGCGATGTGAAAAATACAAGAAGCACTTTTGGAATTTGGATAAGCAACTACGAGTGGTCTTTGATTTCTTACACTCTTAGGTACTACATCTTCTTTATAAATAAAACCTAAATTTTCTACTTCTGCTTTTAAGAATTGTGCAGAAATTTCTATTAAACGATCTGCTACTTTTTTTGCTTCTATGGCTGTTTCTACTTCGTTAACAACGAGTTTAATCTTTTTTTCTGTTTTATTAACAACAATGCTTTTGATCATTCCATAAGCATCTGTAATAGCTGTTGGTTCTGGTGTGGTTACCACAATAATTTCGTCTGCTGGTTTTAAGAAACCTAATACATTTTGACCTACTCCAGCACCTGTATCAATAATCAAAAAATCATAACCTTCCAATGTTTCTAAATCTTTAAGAAAAGCTTCTCTTTGTTCTTCTGCGAGATTTGCTAATTGAGCAATTCCATTTGCTCCTGCAATAAAATCCAACCCATAATGAGTATGAATTACTACATCTTTAATACTTTTTTTCCCTTTAAAAACTTCGTAAATATTATGTTCGGGAACTAATCCTAACAATACATTTACATTGGCTAATCCCAAATCACCATCCATCAATAAAACCTTCTTGCCAAATTTCGAAAGTATAATAGAAAAATTTACTGCAAAAGTTGTTTTACCAACTCCTCCTTTACCAGAAGTAATTGCAATGACTTTTGTTAAAGGTTTGGTGTTTACCATAGAGGATGGATTATTTTCTAAATTTTTTATATTATGAACTTCCATATTAAAACCTTGTAATGTTCTTAGTTTTGCAGCTTGATCCGTATATAACATAATTACACCTCTAAAAAAATTCAATTAAATTTTTTTATATAAATAATTTTTCTAACAATTCTTCCATCTCAATTTCTAGAATATCATCCGGCACATCTTGACCATTCATAAAAAAAGAATATGGTCTCTTTATCTTATCGGCTAATTCGATAAAAAAACCAGAAAATTTTACTTCGTCTAAACCAGTTAAAATAATTTTGTCGAAATTTAAAGCACCAAAAAAAGAAATATATTTTTCTATGATATCGTATCGCATAACTGCAGATAGCACCAAATGAACTTCTTTATTTTCTGTTTTTTCGACGAACTTTTTGATCTTTTGCAATCGCTCTTGATCTTTTAAACTAAGTCCTGGGGTATCTACAAAAACAAAATCTGCATTATCTCTTATTATACATTCGAAGTATTCATCCATTTTCACGGGTGCATAAAAAGGAATATTCAAGATATTACAATAGGTTTTTAATTGCTCGGTTGCTGCTAATCTATAATCATCCAAACTTATGATAGAAATATTGTATTTATTATCTAGTTTGATTTTCGCAGATACCTTAGCTAAACTGGTTGTTTTTCCAGATGCATTAGGTCCAACAAAAAAAATCACCTTTGTTTTATTAGGAATAGGTTTTAGTTCGGGTTCGTAATAGACAAAATTAGTCAATTCTTTAACTATAAATTTATAAAGATCTTTTGGATTTCTTTCTTCTATGGATGGAAGTTTCTTTTTTAAAACTTGGAAAAACTTTTGTGTAAATTCTTCCGAAAATTCTGATTTGATTAATTTATCGCGAATTTTAACAAAAAGTTTTTCTTTATCTTCCAACTCGTTATAAATTAATTTTTTTTCTTCCCTTTCGGAATCGAAATTCAATAATGCATGGATTTCTTCTTTGGTTGGTTTTTCTAACTTTAATCGATTCGTTATTTTATCTTCTTCTAACGTTAGGGATTTTTCTTTTAACTCTTGATTTTCTTTAACTTCTTTTTTCTCGCTCGTAGGTTCATCTAATTCTAATAGCTTTTCGCTTTTTAACTGTTGTAATGAACGAATAAGGTTATCTATATCGCTTAAATCCGTTTCTATAGAAGAAGGTTTTGAAGGATTTATATCCTCTTGCTTTTTTATGGTTGTTTCGCGTTCTATTTCTATAGGTTTTTTTGGTGGCTGCGTTTCTATAACCTTTTTGGGTTGATTAGAATACAAAAAATCCTTCGGTTTATATGGAGCATTATCTTCTGGAATCATCACTTGAATTTCGTAGAGTTTTTTTGATAAAAGATTTGTACCCAACAAACCACCTTGTTTAATTTCTTTCGTCTCTAAAATATAGACATTCGTCCCATACTTCTTTCGAATTTGCATCAAGATTTCTGGGATACTTTCTCCTCTAAATTTATCGTACCTCACAGTAAGGGAATTATGTCATTTTACTAATTTTCTTGGCAATATTTTTTTAACTTTCCAGATTCTAAAAAGAAAAAAAAATGAAATCATGAAAGTGAGATTCAATTTGATACTAAACGGATTTTTGGTAGTCTTTGGTTTTTTCTTGGTTTCTTGTAATCAAATTACAAAAGATCAACATCATCCTTTTTTAACAATGGTATATTATAACGAAAAATTCGATTCTTTACCATGGGGAAAATCCCCCCAAGAATTGCAAAACCTTTGGAATGACTATTTCATCAGTCAAAATAATGAATCTATAGAGTTTGCGATAAAAGCAGAGGTGAAAGATCAAGAAACTATTCCCATCCTAAAAGAATTTGAATCTCCTTATATTTTTCGATTTATTTGTTTTTACAACAATAATCAATGTGTTATTTTTAAAATCGAAAAATTTGGAACAGAAGAAATGATAAATGAATATTATAAAAATATTCTAAAAAAAAATCAACTAATACAAAACAACCTTAAAAAAAGTTCCAACAATCAACATACAACAGAAGCTGGCAATAAAATCCTAGAACAATATGAACTTTACGAAACAGATCAATATATCATTCAAGCATATATAAGTAGAATGGAATTTCCAGAAGATGTAAAGAAACAAAAAACTAACGGAATTACAATAGAAAATTTATCCGATATAGATTTACGAATATATTCAAAGAAATATAATCCAGGTTTAAATTTAGACTTTTTTATTAAAAATTAACAATTTTTATCCAAAAAATGGTTGATGATGAAATTTAAATAAATTAAATGGGGTTATGGATTTAACAAAAATCGATAATGTAGTTCAGTTATTAGGTAGCGAAGCAGAAAATTTATTGAACTATAAAGCTAAGTTCCCCAAGGATCATTTACATATTCCTGGTCCAGACTTTGTAGATAGAATTTTTGTAACATCAGATAGAAACCCCCAAGTTTTACGTTCTATTCAACAAATTTTAAGTCATGGTAGGTTAGCAAATACAGGATATGTTTCGATATTACCCGTAGATCAAGGAATTGAACATTCTGCTGGTGCATCTTTTGCTCCCAACCCCATATATTTTGATCCAGAAAATATTATCAAACTAGCAATTGAAGGTGGCTGCAATGCTGTTGCAACTACTTTTGGCGTGTTAGGAGCAGTGGCAAGAAAATATGCTCACAAAATCCCTTTTATCGTTAAAATTAATCATAACGAGTTATTAACTTACCCAAACAAGTATGATCAAATCCTCTTTACCAATGTTAAAGAATCTTGGAACTTAGGTGCAGTAGCTGTTGGTGCAACCATCTATTTTGGTTCCGAAGAATCTACAAGGCAAATACAAGAAATTAGTGAAGCATTCTCTTATGCCCACGAATTAGGTATGGTTACAATTTTGTGGTGTTACTTACGCAATAATGCTTTTAAAGCCGATAAGGATTATCATACAGCTGCGGATTTAACGGGACAAGCAAACCATTTAGGTGCCACCATAGAAGCAGATATTATCAAACAAAAATTGCCAACAAATAATGGTGGTTTTAAAGCTTTAAAATTTGGAAAGACCCACGACAAAGTATATACAGAATTAACTACTAACCATCCCATTGATTTAACGCGTTATCAGGTAATCAACAACTATATGGGAAGAGTTGGACTCATCAATTCTGGTGGTGAATCCAAAGGAGAAACAGATTTAGTAGAAGCAGTAAAAACAGCTATTATCAACAAAAGAGCTGGCGGTATGGGTCTGATTTCTGGAAGAAAAGCTTTCCAAAGACCCATGGAAGATGGTATAAAATTACTAAATGCAATCCAAGACATTTATCTGAATAAAAATATTACAATTGCTTAATGCACTTTTCACTTTGATAAGTGATTTCCCCCTCATTTGCCCGCATTCACAAAGTGCGGGCACTTTTTTTCGATTGCATGGTAGATGATTTTACTAGATTGATTTTTATCATAAATCCAAACCCCTTCCCAATTCAGGTGTTGTAAAGCTGATAAGTTTTCTTTCTTATCGTCGAAAAATAAAACCACCTCTTGATCATTAAAAACATCTGGTAAGGATTCATAAATTACCCGATAAAACCTTTCATCAGGTTTTCGTATTCCCATTTCGCAACTAAAAAAGATATAATCAAACCAATCGTTTAATTCCTTTTTTTTAAAAAAAATTTCGTGATACCATTGAGAATAATTCGAAGCCAAAATTGTATAAATATTCAATTCTTTTTTACATTGATGAATTTTTTCGAAGAGTTCTTCTATACCTGGTAAATAGTGAATCTGCCGAAACATCATTTTTTTCATTTTTAGGACAGAAGGAAGTTGATATTCTCTTGGATCTTCTTTATAAGATTGATTTACATATTCATTTTCGAGGATTTTTCCTTCTTCGAACAGAATATATGCTTCATGATTTTTTATTCTTAACCAATATTTTTTTTGTTCTTTGTTTAATTTATTAAAAAAATTTGCATAAAAGGGATCATCTATTATCGTATCCATCAAATCAAAAATTAGAATCATAATTCTCTATAAAAATATTCTCATAGAAAAATAAATAAAAAAATTGGTATCCATGATTTTTCTTTATAATTTAATTTTAATTGTTCTCTATCCTTTTTTTTTGATTTCTACCCTTTTTAACAAAAAATTGAAAGAATTTTATCTAACAAGAAAAGAAGGAAAAAAAAGAATCCAAGAATTTATCCAAAACTACAAAAACCAAAAAGCAATATGGTTGCATGCATCTTCTGTCGGAGAATTAGATCAAGCCTTGGCGATTTTTAGAATTTTAAAATCCAAACATTCGAATATACCTATATTAATTACTGTTTTTAGTCTTAGTGTAAAAAATTTAGATAAAATTCCTTCTGAAGGTAAAGCATACCTACCAATTGATTTTTTTTGGCAATGGAAATTTATACAAGACAATTTTGTTTTATTTATTACTTTTACCTGGGATGTTTATCCAAATCTATTAAGAATTTTAAAAAAAAAGAACTGTCATAATTTTCTTTGCTCTGCTGCAATAGAAGAAGATTCTTATCGCGTAAAATGGTCTTTTTTATTTCGCTCATTTTACAAGAATTTCGACGGAATTGGCGTTGTCGATGAATATAATTATAATAACTTTATAAAATTATTCAATAAAAATTTAAAGATTACAGGTGATAGTCGATATGATTCTATTGTATATAAATTAGAAAACCAAAAAATATCCGAAGAAGACAAAAAGAAATTAGAATGTGCAAAAGATATTATCATTCTTGCTTCTACTTATAAGGAATGCGATAAACAACTATATCCCTACTTAGAAAATCTTATAGTTGAATTTCCTAAAAGAAAAATTTGGATTTTTCCTCATCATATTAACGAGGAACGATTAAAAGAAACAAAAGAATATTTAAAAAAATATAATATAAAAAATGTTTTATTTTTTTCTGATAAAGAATTTATAAATAAATATAACCAATACAATATTATTATAGTCGATAAATTAGGAATATTGGCGTATGCATATCGATTTTCGAAAATATGTTACGTTGGTGGTGCATTTCATCATAGAGTGCATAATACTGGTGAACCCGCAGCATGTGGTTCTATTCCATTTACAGGACCGAACATTTTTTCGAGTCCAGTAGCAATCCTTCTTTGGAAAAATCAATTGCTGTTCCGATTCGCTAATGGAAAGGATTTAATCCAAAACATGACTTCTCTTTTAAAAAATCAAGAACAGTTAAATTTCAAAAGCGAAAGAATTAAAGAATTATTGTGGAATCAGACTGGTTCAAGTAAAAAATTTTATGAAGAATTTTTAGAAAATTTATTAAAAAATTATCGATAATTTAGATATCTTTTATGTAATTGAACTATATGGCAAGAACAATTTTTATCGGCGATGTACATGGCTGCTTAACAGAATTAAAAAAAATGATCAATAAAATTAAACCAACAAAAGGCGATCGAATTATCTTATTGGGAGATTTAATTAATCGAGGACCTGATCCTGTTGGAGTAGTACGATATGTGTACGAAAATCAGTTTGAATGTTTAATGGGAAACCACGAATATGAATATTTATTAGAATATAAAGAAAATAAAAACTACAAACAATTCTACAAAGAAATCGGGAAAGAATTACACGAATGGATAAAAAAACGTCCTTTATGGATAGAAGATGAAAATTTTATTGCTGTACATGCGGGGATTGCCCCAGATATGCCATTAAAAAAAACCCCACCACATATATTATTATTTATTCGAACGTGGAAATCGGAACATCTTTCTTCTAGTAATGGTATACCGTGGTTCAAATTCTACAAAGGAAAGAAAACTGTTTTTTATGGTCATTGGGCTAGAAAAGGTTTAACGATAAGAAACAACACCATTGGTCTTGATTCTGGTTGTGTATATGGGAAATTTCTATCTGCCTATATATTAGAAGAGAAAAAAATTGTACAAGTTCCAGCACAAAAAGTTTATTATTTACCTCCTTCTCTAAGAAAAAAATAATTTATTTGTTCGATAAATGTTCTCTTATAAAATTGTTCAGAATTTCGTAATCCGTTGGATCAACAGCAGTAAATTTTACAGCACAAAACTTTCTTTCTTTTTTTTGATTATTATCCATTTCTTTCCATATTCGAACTACCTTTCCCATAGCTTTTAATTCACCACTTAATTCTTTTATGGAAAATTTCACTACAAGAAACATTCCTATCTTAATGTCTTGGTTTTCTTTAAGTTCAAAACTAACCCCACCTAAACTAATATCCTTTCCTTTTGTGATTGTTTCTTCTTTCGTAGTAGATGGTAATACTTCGTATTTTACATCAAATATATAATCAATTCTTGGATATCTTCTTCTTTCTCTAAAACTCTGATCTAATTTTGAAGTAATGGCATCTAAGTTTTCGAAATCTTCAAAATTTTCGTTCGTTTGCATAATAACTCCCCTATACTGTTAGACGAATTTTTATTAAAAAATCAATCAAAAAACCCTTAATAATATATAAAAATAAATCATCGTATTATTTTGTCAAAATAAAAAACTGAAATATTACTTTACAAAAAAAGTATTTTAAAATTCCTATTTAATAAATGAATCATAAAAACCATTTTGATCCACACAAAGAATTAGCAAAATTTTCAGAATTTTTAAAAAGAAAAAGTTTAAAGATAACCTCACAACGGTTATTAGTTGCAGAAAAAATCTTTTCTATCGGAGAACATTTTACCGTAGAAGACTTGATTGATCTTCTTAAAGATAGAAAAGACGAAATATCAAGGGCTACGATTTATAGAACTGTATCTCTATTAGTTGAAAGTGGACAATTAAAAGAACATGATTTTGGCAAAAATTCCAAATATTATGAATTTTCTCCTTCTTCCAAAGAACACCATGATCATATTGTATGTTTGGACTGCGGGAAAATTGAAGAATTTCAAAATTCCTATATCGAACAAATTCAAACAGATATTGCAAATAAATTGAACTACGATTTAATTGAACATTCATTAATTCTCTATGGAAAATGTAAAATTCTAAAAGAAAAAGGACATTGCGAAAAAAGAAATCAAACAGTAGATAGCCATGATTAAACAACAAAATTTCCTCTACGAAGATGATTTATTCAACCAACAATATAAAAATCCACCAGCAAAACCCAAATCAAACAATAAAGAAGAAATAAAAGAATACATCAAAAAGTTAACAGAGTTTTTAAAGTTTCATCAATATTTATATTATATCAAAAATCAGCCTATTATTTCCGATAAAACCTTCGACGAAAAACTAAAAGAACTAGAAGAATTAGAAAAAGAATATCCAGAATTTGCATTAGAAGATTCTCCTACCCATTTAATTGGTTCGGATTTAGAGCAGGAGTTTCCTAAGTTTGAGCATAAAATTCCAGTCCTATCTTTAATGAATACTTATACAGTCAAAGAAGTATTAGATTGGGCGCAAAAAACAGGTGCAAAAACATTTCTTGTTGAATGGAAAGTTGATGGTGCAACATTAGTCTTATACTACGAAAATGGTATTCTAAAACATGGAGTTACACGTGGAAGTGGAAACATTGGAGATGATGTAACTCCTAATGCAAAAACGATACGTAGTATTCCTTTAAAATTAAAAGAAAAAATAGATTTAATTGTTCGCGGCGAAGCGTACATGACATATTCTGACTTTGAACGTTTTAACGAAGAATATGGTAGTATTTATGCAAACCCAAGAAACCTAACCAGTGGCTCTTTAAAACATAAAAAATCCAAAGAAGTTGCAAAAAGACCCCTGCGATGGGTTGCATTTGATGGATACATACAAAATAAAAATTTTACTAAGGATTCTGATACATTAAAATACTTAGAAGAACTAGGTCTACCTGTATTTCAGGATAACATCGTGTGTAGCTTAAACGAATTAGAAAAAACCATCAAAGAATTCGAGAAAAAAGAAAAAGAATTGGATATTCCCGTTGATGGATTAGTAATTAAAATAGATGATAGAGAATTGCGCGAAAAATTAGGTTATACAGCTAATTCACCTCGCTGGGCAGTTGCTTATAAATTCGAACCAGATTTGGCACGTACGAGGATCATTGCAATAGAAACCTTTGTTGGAAGAACTGGAAGGATTACTCCCCGTGCAAAATTAGAACCAGTTAAATTAGCTGGAACAACCGTCTCTTATGCTACCTTACATAACGAAGATTATATCAAAAAGTTAGGAATTCGCATCGGAGCGGAAGTTCTAGTAAGTAAAAGAGGAGAAATTATTCCAGCAGTAGAAGAAGTGATTGATCCAGGAGATGGTCCTGAGTACAAATTTCCAGAACGTTGTCCAAGTTGTAATAGTAAACTGGTAAAAGATAAAGACAGCGTAGATTGGTTTTGTCCTAACCCCGAATGCGATGAACGTTTGATCCAATCTTTAATCTTTTTTTGTGGTAGAAAACAAATGGATATTGATGGATTGGGAGAAAAAACCATTCGAACACTGTATAATAAAGGTTTTATCAAATATATAGAAAATATTTACGAATTACCAAAATATAAAAACGAGTTAGTAAACTTAGAAAACTTTGGCGAAAAATCTGTAAACATTATTCTGGATGGAATAGAAAGCTCAAAACAGAAAGAATTTCGCGTTGTTCTTCCCTCATTAGGATTAAAAGAAATCAGCTTTAATGTGACAGATCTTTTAATTCAAAATGGATATGATTCTATCGACAAAATCTTTCAATTAGTAAACGAAAAAAACGCCAAAGAAAAATTGATGGAGATAAAAGGAATTGGAGAAGAAATTGCAGATGCAATCATCACACAATTCAAGGATCCTAGAATAGTCGAAAGAATAAACAAACTAAGAAAATATGGACTACAATTCGAACAAAAAAAAGCTGATATAGATACGAATCTTAAACAAATCTTTAAAGATCAAGTTTGGTGTGTGACTGGAACATTCAAGCATTTTAAACCCAGAGAAAAAGCATTAGAAGAAGTCTTAAAAAGGGGTGGTAAGTCTACTTCTTCTATTACATCCAAAACCACCCATTTATTAGTAGGAGAAAACCCCGGAAGCAAACTAGATAAAGCAAAAAAACTTGGTATTAAAATCATAACAGAAGAAGAATTTATAAAATTACTCAAAGATAATTAATCTATTTTAATAAATAACTACTTCCAGCGTAAAAGAAGCTTGCAATTGCACCAGTAAATAAATCTGCAAGTGTAGCTGCAATCAACGCTTTTAGAGAAATACTTGCTAAGGTTTTGGTTCTTTCAGGAACTAAAGCTTGTATACCACCAGTAAAGATTGCGAGAGATGCAAAATGAGTAAAACCACACAAAACATACGAAGCAACCACAGCACTAAAAAACTCAATTTGTTGATTTTGTAACATTTCTGCTAACCTCTGATAAGAATAAACCTCAGTTAAAATCAATCTTTCGCCAATTATGGTAGCTACGCTAAAAATATCTTTTTCTGGTATTCCTAACCCCCAGACAAATGGATAGAATAGATAGCCTAAAATCACCTTTAAAGAAATCTCTTTCCCAAAAAAAGATAATATATACATTAAAATATGATCAATCAACGAAACCAACCCAATCACAGAAAGAAGTAATGCTACTATACCAAAAATCAATTTTAATCCAGCATTGGAACCATTAATAATTGCCTCTATAAGAGAATTTTCTTTCTGAAATTCCACTCGTACGTGTTTTCCTAATGTTAAGGGCTGTCCAGTTTCTGGTACAATAATTTTCGAAAAGAGAATTGCTGCTGGTGCAGATAGGATAGAAGCAGTTACCAAATGTCCCGCGATTTGGGGAAAAACATTTTGTAAAGAAAATATATAAACTGCCATTACATTCGAAGC
The DNA here is from genome assembly GCA_026418015.1 of Leptospiraceae bacterium. Lineage (GTDB taxonomy): Bacteria > Spirochaetota > Leptospiria > Leptospirales > Leptonemataceae > SKYB61. Next base: position 140,965 of record JAOACE010000020.1, read on the forward strand.
TACGGTTGCTAATCCTGCTGTTAATATTGTATGTAGTTCCGAACGAGTCATCTGAGAAATCAATGGTCGAACAGTTAAAATAGATTCAATTCCAACAAAGATATTGCTTGCTGCTACTAAGGATTCTGCACCAGAGATGCGAAATAACTTGTTAAAGACAAAAGCAAAGGATTCGATCAATAAATTCATAATGCGAAAATAATACAAAATCGAAATAAATGCAGAAAAAAACACAATCGTAGGCAAAGCCTGAAAGAACAAAATAAAACCTAATGAACCCTCTTGTCCAGGAGAAATCGCTAAAGGACCAAATAGAAATCGCGAACCTTCGCTAGCAATATTGGCTAATTTTACGACAACGAAATTGATTTTTTCGAATAATACAAGCCCCCATTCCAATCGAAACAAGAGATAACCTATTATAAATTCTAAAATTAACACTCCAACAATTAACCGAAAATTTTGATTTTTTTTGTTTTCGGAAATCAACCATGCAAATATAATTAAAATCAACATTCCCACTAAACTAAACCAATTCATATTTTCAAAAATTTTTAAACAATTATCTATATAAAGTACTTTTTTAATTTGATATTAATAAGTTTTAATAACTATCAAGTAGACTAATAAGCATAAACAAAAAAAATGACCTTATGCCCAAGCGAACGGACATAGAAAGCATTTTAATTCTTGGTAGTGGTCCTATTGTGATTGGTCAAGCAGTAGAGTTTGATTATAGTGGAAATCAAGCATGCAAAGTTTTACGAAAAGAAGGATATAAAACCATTTTGCTAAATTCCAACCCAGCTACAATCATGACAGATCCTGATGTTGCAGATATAACCTACATAGAACCAATGACAACCGATATATTATTAAAAATTTTGGATAAAGAAAAACCCGACGCAATATTACCTACGGTAGGTGGTCAAACTGCACTGAACTTAACCATGGATTTATGGAAAGCAGGGGAAATACAAAAAAGAGGAATAAAACTGATTGGTGCAAATGCTGATGCCATCGATAAAGCAGAAAGTCGCTCGCGTTTTAAAGAAGCGATGAAGAAGATTGGATTAAAAGTTCCCGAATCCCAATTATGTGAATCATTAGAAGAAGCAATACAGTTCAAAGAAAAATTTGGATTACCATTGATTATTCGACCATCTTTTACATTAGGTGGAACTGGTGGTGGAATTGCTTATACCGAAGAAGAATTTATAGAAATCTGTAAAGATGGTCTAAACGAATCTCCAACACACCAAATTCTTGTAGAACAAAGCATACTTGGTTGGAAAGAATTCGAATTAGAAGTAATGAGAGATTTAAAAGACAACGTAGTGATCATTTGTAGCATAGAAAACTTAGACCCTATGGGTGTCCATACAGGGGATTCTATTACGATTGCACCACAACAAACCTTATCTGATGTTCAATATCAAGAAATGAGAGATGCAGCAATTGCCATAATCAGAGAAATCGGCGTAGAAACAGGTGGTTCGAACGTTCAATTTGCAGTTAATCCTAAAAATGGCAACATGGTTGTCATAGAGATGAACCCAAGAGTATCGCGTTCTTCTGCCCTTGCAAGTAAAGCTACTGGATTTCCCATTGCAAAAATTGCAGCATTATTAGCCGTAGGTTATACCTTAGACGAAATTCCCAACGATATTACAAAAGTAACCCCAGCAAGTTTTGAACCTACCATAGATTACGTTGTCACAAAAATACCCCGATTCGCTTTCGAAAAATTCCCTGGAACTCCAAAAACCTTAGGTAGTATGATGAAATCTGTGGGAGAAACAATGGCAATCGGTAGAACGTTTGCAGAATCATTCCAAAAAGCTTGTCGTTCATTAGAAACAGGAAGATATGGGTTTGGTAGCGATGGTAATTTAGACGAATTAATTAAAATTCACGAACATCTAAAAAATAATACCTTAGAAAGTTATCTCGTAGAAAGTTTGTCGAAACCCAATCCCGATCGTATTTTCGACATCAAAATTGCTATCGAGATGCACAAACGAGGAATCATCCATTTCCCTATCGATAGAATCTACGAATTATCAAAAATTGATCCATGGTTTTTATATCAATTCGAAGAATTAGTAGAAGACGAACTACAATTACATAATTATTTATCGAAACATTCCTATACAAAAGAAATTCTTAAAGAATTTAAAGAGAAAGGATATTCCGATAGGCAACTAGCATTTATTAAACAAAAAAATATAATAGAAGATATTATAAAAAACGAAAGATTAACAAAAGCACAAAAAAGTAGAGAAGTTTTAAACTTACTAAAAAAAGAAGAACAAAACATAAAATTAATAAGAAATCAAGAACATATAAAACCTGTTTATAGAAGAATTGATACATGTGGCGGAGAATTCGAAGCAAAAACTCCTTATTTATATTCTTGTTACGAAGAATTAAACGAGGTAGAAAAATACCAAGAAAAAAAGGTTATCATCATTGGAGGTGGTCCTAATAGAATTGGTCAAGGTGTAGAGTTTGACTATTGCTGTTGTCATGCATCTTTTGCTCTAAAAGAATTAAACATTAAATCTATTATGGTAAATTCTAACCCAGAAACAGTATCCACAGACTACGATACATCCGATACGTTATTTTTTGAACCTCTAACAGAAGAAGATTTAATTCATATATGCGAAACGATTCAACCTGAAGGAATTATTGTTCAATTTGGTGGACAAACACCATTAAAATTAGCCAAACCACTAAAAGATGCTGGTTTCAAAATTCTTGGTACCCAACCAGAAGAAATTCATCGCGCAGAGGATCGTGACGAATTTAGCAAACTTATACAGAAATTAAAACTAAATCAGCCAACTAATGGAATTGCATACGATTTAAAAGAAGCGATTCATGTTGCAAATGCGATTGGATTTCCTTGTCTTGTAAGACCTAGCTATGTTTTGGGTGGTAGAGCAATGGCAATTGTCTACGACCAAGAGCAACTTAAAACATACATGGACGAAGCAGTTTCTGTAAACCCAGAGCATCCAATTCTCATCGATAAGTTTTTAGATAATGCTATTGAACTAGATGTAGATGCATTATCTGATGGAGATGATGTTTTTATTGCTGGTATTATGGAACACATAGAAGAAGCGGGAGTTCATTCAGGAGACTCTGCTTGCATTATTCCTCCAGTAAATATTCCTGAAGAAAAAATCGAAGAAATCAAAAAAGCAACGATCTTATTAGCGAAAGAGTTAAACGTAATTGGACTCATCAACATTCAATATGCGATTCAAAACGATGTTTTATATGTGTTAGAAGTCAACCCACGAGCAAGTAGAACTGTGCCATTTGTTTCGAAAGCGATCAACGTACCACTTGCAAAATTAGCTACCAAAATTATGATGGGATATAAGCTAAAAGATTTACTAAAAGATTATAGTATTCAAAAAGATTTTTATGCAGCAAAAGAAGTAGTATTACCCTTCAATCGATTTTCTAATACAGATATCATTCTTGGACCAGAAATGAAGTCTACCGGCGAGGTTATGGGAATTGCAAAAAGTTACGAAGAAGCATACCTTAAAGCTATTATTGCATCTGGAGAAAAAATTCCACCCAAAGGTAGTGGTGTTTTTATTAGTATAAGTGACGAAGCTAAACCTTATTTAATAGAAGAAATAAAAATCTTACATGAATTAGGATATAAATTATATGCAACCGAAGGAACCAAAAAAATGATTGAACAATACAATATACCTGTAATAATGTTGTATAAAGTAAAAGATAAAAAAACTCCTACCGCCTTAGACTTAATCGAAGAAAATAAGATAAAATTAATCATTAATATTCCTAATTCTCGTCAAACCAGAGATGATTCTTTTGAAATTCGAAGAAAAGCAATTCGTTCCAAAATTTTATGTATAACTACATTGAACGGAAGCAAAGCATTTATAAATGGGCTTAAAAATTTGAATAAAATGGAATTTGCTGTTCATTCTTTACAAGAAATTCATTCAATTAAAAAATGAATGAAACTTTAAAAATTCTTTGGATACCCGGACTAGGTGCAAATGAAATAATGTTTATTCCTTTAATTCGGGAATTAAATATTCTTTATAAAAATAATATTATAAATAATTTTATAAAATTTTATGATATTGAACCTTACACAGTTCACAGTTTAGAAGAATATGTCAATATACTTATAAATAAAAACTTTCATCTGTTAAAACAGCAATACGATGTTGTACTTGCATGCTCTTTGGGTGGAATGGTGCTACAAATTCTTTTGGAAAGAAGAATTATTCATGCAAAAAAATATATTCTATTATCCACAGCTTTTGAAGGAGATAGCTTAACGATTCTTTCTAAAATCATTGCTAAGATTATGTATAATATACCAGTTTTTTTAAGAAAATCTTTACAACGTTTAACAGCTTTTCTTTATCGCTTTTTTCGATTTTATCTAAAACATGTAAAGCATCTAAGCCAAATGTTTTATGATTTTCCTACGAATGTATTTTTCGAAGCTCCCAACTGGATCTATTGCTGGAAAGGTATCGATAAAAGAATTTTGTTCAACAAAAATATCTTTGTTATACATGGAACATCGGACCCTTTAATTTCTTTTAAAAAAATATCTAAAATCAGAAAACCAAACCTAATTTTTTTAAAAGGAAATCATATTTTATTTAGTCTTTATCCACGTACATTAGCACAAAAAATTAAAAATTTTTTGGAAAATTAAAGATATTTAGTTCTTTTCCTGTAATAAAAAACTATTCAACTATGATTTAATTAGAACTTTAAAAAAAATATTGATTTTTGTTTATAAACATTTAAAATGCTTTTTAATTCCATTCAAGGAGTAAATTATGAAAATCGTTGAACAACTTACAATTCTTGCAGCGAACAAACCGGGTGTATTAGCTAATATCTGTGGTTCTCTTTCTGACGAACAAATCAACATTATTGGAATCACCGTAGTAGATCATTTAGAATATGCAATGATTCGAATGGTAGTAAGCGATCCTCAAAAAGCAATCCATCTTTTAGGAGAAGCAGGAATACTCGTCCTCGAAGGAGAAGTTATACAACTTTCGTTAAAAAAAGGACCTGGTTCATTAGAATTCGTAGCAGAAATATTAGCACAAGAAAATCTGAATATCGAATATGTTTATGCAACTGAATCTACAAACAATGGCGAATCAACGTTATTTCTTAAATCCAATGATAATCATAAAGCATTAGAAGTATTAAAGAAAAAGCTTGATCATTATAAATAAGAAAGGGCATCATGGCCCTTTTTTTATTTTTTTAACAATTCCCTCATTGTTCTTCCGATATAAGCTGGGTTTTCTACAACTGCAATACCAGCATTTCTCATAGCATCCATTTTACTTTTCGCAGTACCTTTTCCACCAGAGATGATTGCACCAGCATGTCCCATTCTTTTACCAGGAGGAGCTGTTTGCCCAGCAATAAAACCCACCACAGGTTTTTTTACATTATCTTTAATCCATTCCGCAGCATCTTCTTCGTCTGTTCCACCAATCTCTCCAATCATTATAATGCCTTCGGTATCTGGATCATCATTGAGCAACTTAATTGCTTCTTTATGCTTTGTACCAATTACTGGATCTCCACCAATACCTATACAAGTACTTTGACCTAATCCAACCGCAGTTAACTGAGATACTGCTTCGTAGGTTAACGTCCCAGATCTAGAAACTACTCCAATTGTACCTTCCTTATGGATAAAGCCAGGCATAATACCAATTTTTGCTTTTCCTGGACTTATAACACCTGGGCAGTTTGGTCCAATCAATCGAGATTTTGAATTTTGTAGTACTGTATATACTCTTGCCATATCGCGTACAGGGATTCCTTCGGTAATACATACAATTAAAGGAATTTCTGCACCGATTGCTTCTAAAATCGCGTCCGCAGCAAAAGCTGGTGGAACAAATATTACTGTTGCATTCGCTCCTTCTTTTTCTACTGCTTCTCTAACAGTATTAAAAATGGGGACACCATGTTCACTTTTTTGACCACCTTTACCCGGCGTTACACCAGCAACGACTTTTGTACCATATTCAATCATTTGTTGAGTATGAAAGCTTCCTTCTTTACCAGTAATACCTTGAACAACTAATCGAGTATTTTTATCTACTAATACTGCCATCTTTTAACTCCTTTTTTATTTTTTGTTTAAAGCTTCTCTGATTTTTTGAGCAGCATCTTCTAATTCATTCGCTACAATGATGGGTAGTCCAGAATCTGCTAGTATTTTAGCAGCTAAATCTGCATTTGTTCCTTTTAGACGAACAATCAATGGAACATGAATTTGTACTTCTTTTGCAGCTTGAACAATTCCATTTGCTACTCTATCACATTGAACAATTCCACCGAAAATATTCACAAAAATTGCTTTTACGTTGGGATCACCTAGTATAATACGAAAACCATTTGCCACAGTTGTAGGATTCGCGCCTCCACCCACATCCAAGAAATTCGCTGGGAACGAACCTGCGTGTTTGATTAAATCCATTGTTGCCATTGCAAGACCAGCACCATTTACCATACATCCAACTTCTCCATCTAATCGAACATAGTTTAAGTTGAATTCGCTTGCTTTTAATTCTAATGGATCTTCTTCTGTTATATCACGTAAATTTTTTGCTTCGGGATGTCTAAATAATGCATTATCATCATAACTAAATTTGCAATCCAATGCAACAAGTTCATTTTCTGCGCTTAAAACCAATGGGTTGATTTCTACAAGAGAGGCATCTTCTTCGTCATAAACTTTCCATAGATATAACAAAAAGGGAACACCTTGTTTAAAAGATTCATAAGGTACGCCCAAACGAAATAAAATTTCTCTCGCTTGCCATGGCATCATTCCAATCGCTGGTTCAATTGCTAATTTAACAATTTTTTCGGGATACTTTGCTGCTACTTCTTCTATATCCATTCCTCCTTCTGATGATGCCATAATGATAGGTTTATTGATTGCTCTATCGTGTAAAATACTTACATAAAATTCTCTTGCTATATTGGTTCCTTTTTCTAAATAGATTTTTAAGACTTTTTTTCCTTTTCCACCAGTTTGATGTGTGACTAAATAATTTCCCAAAATTTTTGAACCATATTCAATTGCCTCTTCTCGCGTTTTAGCTATCTTAACGCCACCTTCTAATATTTTTTTAGATGTATTTGGATCTTCTCCGTCGTATATAGTTCCTTTTCCTCTACCACCTGCATGGATTTGAGACTTAACCGCTACCACACCTCCACCTAATGCATCATATGCAGGTCCAATATCTTCTGATTTTTCTACAACTCTACCTTCTCTTACATTGACCCCATATTTACGTAGGATCTCCTTTGCTTGATATTCATGAAGTTTCATAGGTACTCCTAAACTGATTTTTAATTCATCCCTAAAATGATCATTTTATAATCACATTTTTATTAAAAATAATGACGTCAAATGGATTTTATAGAATAATTTTAAATTTTATTTATAATACAATATTAGAATTTTATTCAGTTATTATAATTATAGTGAAAGCAAAGAATTTATTAAATAAACTTTAATTTATTTATTCAACAAAAAATCTTTTAATTCTTGTATTTCTTTTGAATGTTTTTCTCTCCATCGCTTTTGTTTTTCTCGTTGATGTTCCAAGTATTCTTGAATATTATGAATATCAAGTTTTGTTCCAAAATCATTTCTTTTTTTATTTTCTAAGATATATTCTAGTATATATCTTCCTACGATTTTTTTAACATGGGATGGATCATAAAAAAACTCAAAATGTTCTTTTGTATGTTGGATTTCTTCTGTTGTAATATTGTTATATCCACTAAAATCATAAATAGGCATCTGTAAATTTTTATAAGTTTCTAGAACTAATCTTTGCTTCCAATAATCTAAATTTTCGCTTCCTATTCTTAAATCTTCCACTTCGATTAACCTTACATGATAAGGATTAATGTATAAATAAAACTCTATCTCTTTATGATTTTTAATTAATTGGATGATTTCTATATAGTAATGCCATGTATCTATATTATTTGTATTAAACTTAAAGTTTTGATAAAAATTTTCATAAAATGCCTTTTCTGTAATTAAAAAAATTTTATAAATATCTATTCCGCGAAATTTGATAAAATAATTTTGTTCAATGTTCCAACAACCATTTGCATTGTAGAAATTTTGTTCTTTTTTGGACAACTCAATCGTTTTAAACATATCTTTTAACATATCATAAGAGAATAAATGTGTAATGCGCGTATAAAAAGGTTTTTCGAAATATTTTAAGCTCGAATCGTTTAAATTTATCTTACTAGAATTAAATTGAATTAGATCTATACCATAAAATATTTTTTTGGGTTTTGAATATTTTATAGCAAGCCTAAGCATATGATAAATTTCTAAAACATTTGCCGCGCTTAAACCTGCATTATAATAAGTTGGACAATATTTTTTTATAAAAGGATCCTCTTTTTCGAAAACTAAGCTTCCTTCTACTCTACTTGTACCTAAAAAAATACAATCATAGTGGTTTAAATAAATCTTTTGGGTTTTATGAATTCTTGTATGGTTATTTACCAATGGCTTATTTTGATTCAAAGCTTGATCAAAATAAATTCCATAGGGATCAAAATAATAGTTTAGAAAAGCAATAATAAAAAGAATTATAAAAACTAGTATCAAAAATCTAATTGTAAAATTTTTGTATAAATTTTCGTCTATCATACGAAACCCTTTTTAAAAATTAAAATATAAAAATTTCGAAACTTTTAATAAATTGATTACAGAACTAATAAACAAAAACAAAGTAAATAATAAATAAAAATAATTTGGTCTAAAATCTTCTGCCAAACTTTTTGAGCTTTTTCCCAAGAAAGCAACCAACAAACCAAAAATAAGATACAGACCATAATCTGCATGAATATTGTTTAAAATATTACTTCCTAAGTTAACAAATTTATAAGAAGAATTAGATAGATAATTTTTTAAAAATTCGGGTAAAAGAATTTGGTTCAAGCCAATCATTCCTTTTAAAACATCTATTGCATTTTGAACTGTATCTGCTCGAAAAAAAACAACACCTATGTGAAAATACATAAAATTGATAAAAATCGATAATAATTTATTTTTTATTTCGAAGCCTAATTCTCTCCAAACTCTATGGAATATTAATCCAATACCATTCATTGCACCCCAAATAATATATGTCCATCCTGCACCATGCCATATACCACCAATCAAAAAAGTGATAAAAAGATTTAAATGATTTCTTAAAGGCGATGTCTTACTTCCTCCTAATGGAATGTATATATAATCTCTTAGAAATCGCGATAAAGTAATGTGCCACTTCCTCCACAATTCTTGGATATTTTCTGTTTTAAAGGGTGCATCAAAATTCCAAACAATGTTTATGTTAAATAAACGCCCCAAACCAACTGCCATATCGCTATAACCAGAAAAATCAAAATAAACTTGTAGTGTATAAGATAAACTCGCTAACCATGCATCTATTAAAGAAATATTCTGTGTATTGCTATATCCAAAATCTGCAATAACCCCTAAACTATCTGCAATGATGACTTTTTTATACAAACCTATGCTGAACAAAAATAATCCGGAAGAAATATTCTTATAATTTATTTTTAAATTTTCTTTACTTTCGAACTGGGGCATCATCTCTTTATGGTGTACAATGGGACCTGCAATCAACTGAGGAAAAAATGTTACGAACAAACAATAACCAAAGAAATCGTATTCTTTGGTTTCTCCTTTATAACTATCTACCAAATAAGCAATTTGTTGAAAGGTAAAAAAACTAATCCCTAATGGTAAAACTAAATGCAATAAAGGTAACTTATGTTCCAAAAAGAGATTGATATTTTCTGCTATAAAATCATAATATTTATAATATCCTAGTATTGCCAAATTTATTGCTATCACCAAAAAGAGATAAATCTTTTTATGCTGATAATTCGAAATTAAAAATCCCAACAAAAAATTGAAGATAATACTTGTTAATATTAATGGTAGATATTCTAATTTCCAATAGCTGTAAAAAAATAAGCTTGAAATTACCAACCAAATCCGAGACAATCGAACATAATTTAAATAAACTAATAAATAATAAACAAAAAAAACTATTGGTACAAATAAAAAGATAAATTCAAAAGAATTAAATAACATTGGTCAAAAAAAAAATGATCCAATTCTACTGCAACGAATTTTTAGAAAAACGTCGGATTTGAACTTTTAACCTTTTAGCATCATTATCTAAGTTTAAAACAGCATCATTCAATTTTTTCGAAACTTCGGCAAATTGTAAAGATAACTGAGAAGCCTGATCAATTGACTTATGAATTTCGCTTATGATATTTTTTATAAATTTAATAGAATTAAAATTATCGGTTGCAATAGAGGTCATTTTGTTGGCATGATCAAAAATTTTGTTGGATCGCTCAAGCTGACTCTTAACAATATTTCGAGAATTTTGGATTTCTTGGTCCAAAGATAATACCATATCGAAACTTTTGTTCATCGCATCGGAGGATTTATCGATGAATTGTATTGCTTGGTTCATTTGTGTGGTGGTTTGTTCGATGAGTTCTTCTATATCTTGTACACTTTTTTCTGTTGTTTCTGCTAAATTCGAAATCGATTGTGCAACAACAGCAAAACCTTTTCCGGATTCTCCAGCTCTTGCAGCCTCTATGGAAGCATTAAGAGACAGTAAATTTGTTCTATCGGATATTTCTCGAATAATGCTTAAAATTTCGGTAATTCTTTCTGATGTTTCTTGAATAGAATAAATCATATTTTTTAATTGCTCGGATTGATTTTTGCTTTCTTTTGTAAAGTTTGCTGTATTCTGAGAGATTTCTGCTAAATTCTCTAAATTTTTTCCCAAATTGTTTAAATTCGTTAAATTTATTTGGATTAATTCCTGGATTTCTTTTGCACTATTGTAATTCTTTTTTCCTAATTTTTCTATATCTTCCATGTTGGTGTTTATTTCTTGTAGAGAAGCACTATTTTCTTCCAATATCGAAGATAAATCTACCGAAGCTTTTTCTAATGTCTGAGAAGTATTTTTTACAGTGATAAATAAATTTTGGATATTTTCTGATGTTGTACGAATATCTTGAATTAAATTCGAAATTTTATTGAGTAAACTATTGAATTTAGAAACCAACAAATCTGTTTCCATTATACCAGTTGATGCTTCTAATGAAAGATTTAATCCTCTTTCTTGTTCCATATCATCAATACCGGAAGAGATTTGGTGTATTGGTCTTATAAATCGTTTAGAAATTTTATATAATATATATATTATAATTACACCTAATAAGATAAAAACAATGGTAGTTCTAATAAGTTGTATTTTAACTAACTCAAAAATCTTTTGGTTTGGCATTTCCGAAATTACTACATAGTTAAATTGCGTCGTTTTAATAGCACAAGCATAAACATCTATATTGAGATGATTTTTAAAAAAACCACAATTAAATTCTTCTGGCTTTATGTTTTGTAAATTCGATAGAATTTGATGTTGATTCAATTGATTGATTAAAGTAATGGTATTATTTTCTACTCCAAAACCGTTAAGCTTTTGATCCACTACATAATTTTTAATAATTGGATTATTAAATATTTTTACAAAAGATTGTATATAAATTTCTGCTGCTAAATATAAATCTTGTTTGGGAATTTTTATAACAACCAAAGGATGGAAATGATTGGATTCTTTAAAAAAATTAACATTTTTTGTAAAACCAACATTATTGTTAAATTCGATTTCGTCTAAATTAATCGATTGGTTTTTGTGTGTAATATCCTGATATGTTGGACTAATAATAACCCTACCATTACTATCTAAAACCATGATATGATGAAATAGTTTATCCCAATAAATCTCTTGGATTTTCGATAGTTTATTTTCTACGTCTTCTAGTTTATCCCAATTGAGGGTTGTTGTCAGGGTAACTAAAACACTTTTCGATTGCTCAAAATGGTTGGTTATCAATGATTCTGTATTAGTTAAATGTACTTTGATTTGTTCTGCTGCTTTTTCGACAGATTCTTTGTAAACCAAATAAAAATCAAAACTATAATTTAAAATTGCTGGAATAATGCTTGTTAAAAAAACAGTAAAAATCAAAAGTCCTGTGATGGTTTTTAATTTATTTTTTATTTTTGTAAACATAATTACAATTTTTTCTAATATCGGATAAAATTCAATTGATTTAAAATATAGAATAAAAAAATAATTTAAGATTTAAACCGATAATTTGATTGACTATAAACAACAAAAAATTTATGTGTCCTTTAACGGGGTAGTAGCTCAGCTGGTTAGAGCGCTGGTCTGTCACACCAGAGGTCGCGGGTTCAAGTCCCGTCTATCCCGCAAATTATCAGAATACAAACCCTAACGAAAATCTTCCTTGCCATTTACTAAAAGGTAAGGATTTTATACCATCGTATGGCGATGCCCATTCAAGCTTCATAATTGCACCTGGAAAAATAAACCATAAAAAATTATTCCAATGTAATCCAATACCTATCGATGCTTTTAGGTCTTTTGTTTTTTTTCCATCAAATGCTTGGAACATTTTTAAATCATCGAAAGCAGCTCCCATATCTAAAAACATTGCACCTCTGATAAGGCCAGGATTCCAACGAAAAGGAAAGCCAAATATCATCTGTTCTATAAATGTAAAACGGTATTCGATATTCATTAAAAAAGAATATCTTCCTTCGAACTTCTGAAAGTCATATCCTCTTATAGTAGAATAACCACCTATACGATAAGGAAAATTCTTCGCATCCTTACCACTTTGTGCACCAACAAAAAAACGATAGGCAAAAAGAGAAAAATCTCTAAACAAATTATAATAACGAAACTCCATCAAGGTTTGGTAAACTTCTTTATCAAAACTATTGGATTTTATGGGAATTTCGTATCCCAAAAGAAATGCATAACCATCTAATGGCCCTAATATAGAATATTTAGAATTATCATAAAGATAGTAAAATCGCAAATTTATATGATTCTTAAATACATCCTCATTCGGTCGTTCTTCTGGTAGGCGCGGCAAATATACCTGCTCTTCTCTACCTATATCCAATTGTATTCCCAAAGAATTATATTGATTTTTATAATATTCTGTTGTTGAATAAAAACCATGAACAGAATTAGATAACAACCTCTGAAATGGGTTATAAATAAGGTTGTTTAAACTAAAATCCAATGGGTTCAAAATTGCAAATACACCATTAAAGCTATATATACCTGTGTTGAACAACAACTTATTCAATTTATAGCTATATCGTATCTCTCCGTTAAGGATTACAGGTTTTTCTTGATAAGTGATAAAAGCATCGATTTGATGTTTTTTTTGCAAATCTGCCATACTGCCATAACCTAAAAATACCAAGCTGGAATTTCCTTGGCTATCTACTGCACCAGTCAATGCAATAAAAGGAAACCCATTTCGATAAAAAATACTTTTATAGGGACTAAAATAATCTAATAGTTTGATAGTATTTATAGCAGAATTATCTTCGGATGTACAACATATTTCTTTTTGAGTAAATTTTTCTTGGAGGATATCTTGATTTATTTTATAAAATTCTATTAATTTATTTTTATCTTCCGATAAATCGATTCCAAAAATTTCGTATAAACCTTCTTCTAATGTTGAATAAATAATTTTAACAGAAAACTCTTCGTTAGGTAGTTGTTTTAAGAATAAATCGAAATTTAAAATATCCCTACTCTGTTCTATAACTTTATATTCATTCTTATCTTTATAATTAAAAAAAATTAATATAGATTTATTATTAATTTTTTTTAGTATATAAAGTCCTTTCTGCCAAGTCTGATTGATTCTGTAATATCCTTCTTTTATAGAGAGAATTTCTGTGCTACTAGTATAAACGATTCTTTTTTTTTGGTTTAATTCTATTACATTGTATTGATTTTTGTTTTCATGAATATAAAAGATATGATTTTTTTCTAAATCAAAAACAGGAGCGTAATTAAAACTAAAATCATTAGTGTATTTTTTGATTCGTTTTGTTTTTAAATCTAGAACGTAAATATCTGTAAATCCATTGATAGCACCAGAAAATACCATTCTTTCGTTTTTGTGATCCAATGTAGGATTTAAGATAGAATCAAAAGGCAGATCGTAGATTTCTTTGATTTGATTTTTTAAAATATGATATTTAACGATTGCGATCCGAGACTGATTCCTTGTAGGTATATAAATATGTTCTCCCGATAAATCAAAATTCAACTGGGTAGATAGTGGCTGCCATTCTTCGAAATTTTCGTCTCGCAAATAATTTATTACAACTTTTCGCATTTTTATTTGTTCTTCTTCTTTTTGATAATCTGGCACATATTGAATTACCACAGAAGGATATATCTTATCGTAAGAAAGATATGCTAAATATTTTCCATTCGGAGAAATAACAGGCTTATAATGTAGTGGAACTTGATTGTTTAATAGATCAAAATAACGAAATGTATAGCGATTTTTTATTTCTTGATTCGTTAAATTATCTTTATAAAGATTATAAATAAAATTTTTCCACTTAATATTAAAATTAAAAAAATCAAGGTTAAAGGTTACAATAAACGATTTTTGTAGATCTTTCGTTAGCAGTAAATTTCGAAACAACAAATTGATATGTCCTAAGGACCATTCTTGATGTATAAAATACATGATAGATTGACCTATTTTATAATTTGCATATCCATCTCTATCGGTTAACTGATAGATATCCGGTAATCGTTTTGATAAAACTAAATCCCTAAGATATTCGTGCATATTTTCATTTGTGCGTACACTCAAATATTCTGCCATCCCTTCTATCAACCACAAGGGAAGATTTATATTTCTTTCGCCATAAAAATGTAGCAGAATATCGTACTGGAAAGAATGCACTAGTTCATGTTTGAGTGTATGATAAAATTCCTCTTCGTTTCCTGTAAAAGGAATTACTACGCGTTCAAAATATGGTTCAGTATAACCTCCCACCCCTTCGGGAAGAATAAAAGGATGAATATTACTAGATTGAAAGTCTCTAAAAGATGGATAGATAAAAACAAGGATTTGATGCGATAATTGATGGTTTAAAATTATCGAATAATTAAAAACTGTTTTTTCTGCTAATGATAAAGATTTTAGCGCTAAATAACCATAATTTTCGGGATAATATAATATTATGTTTTGGCTTTCTAATTTATTCCATTTTGTACTACTGATAGATTGAATCTTGTTCTGACTATTTAGAGAAAGGTTTAAAACAAAAAACAAAAACCAAAAAAGATAATTGATTTTATCGTGTAACTTGATAATTTCGTTTTTCAATAATGAAAAAGAAAATATTTTTATATTCATTTATACTTTTGATTTCCTTTGGTGTTATAGTATTTTTAACCAATTTTTACATAGAAGAAAAAATAAAAGAAAAGGATGTTATCAATCATTTTTTTCGAAATGATTTTATCAATCAAATCAAAGATTTTGATAATATAGAACTTCAATATGGAGGTTCAAACTTTCACATTTTGAATGGTCTACGAATCAGTGGCATTAGAATAAATTTTCCCAAAACAAAAGAAACATGTAAAATGGATCATTTAATTCTACAATTTCCATTTTTAACATTTGATACTCCCAAGAAAATGATTTTCATCAATTTAGAATGTAATACGATATCGAAGTTTAATTTAAACGATTTTTTAAGTAATATTTTTCAACTGGTATTAAAAAATAACCTTGAATTAGAAATATACGATTTAAAACTTCCAGAGAATCAATACAATTTATCCAAGATCAACCTTTTGTTTATTCCACAGAAAGAAAATAAGGTTAAAATTCATGGTAAATACCAAATCGAAAACAATAAAATAGAAATATTTGGGACATGGGATATAAACAATCCTCAAAATAGAATACATTTTAACATAAATAATTACAAATTCGAAACAATAAAAAATATATTCGACGTATTATGGAAATTTCATAATTATTCTGATGTTTTTAAAGAAAATATCAAAACAGAAATGATTATAAATGGCAAAGGTTCCATTGATATTACCAATCAAGGGTATGCTTTTAATCTTTATGGAAATTTTAAAAACCTCAAATCTAATTTTTTATTTTTTACAATAGATAATATGAATGGAAAATTGAATTATACAGAAATTCAATCTTTTAAGAAAGATTACAATAAACAAGATTGGGAAGTAGAATCCTCGTATATAAATTTAATCATAAACAAACTTTTCGAAAAAAACCTTAATCAATTCAATATTACTGGTAAACTCCAAGTGAACAATTCTAACATAAAAACAGCATTTAATTCTAACGGAAATATAGAATTTCGCGTAAAGGTAGTGGAATCTCCGAATCGTTTGGATATAACTCCATCCATAAAGTTGAATAAATTTATTCTTTTGCAAAAAAAGTATCTACCCGTCATATTTTTTAAAGAGGCTAATTTATACAACATAGATAACAATCATTTTAAACTCGATATAAATGGAACAATTCATTCCTTAAATTTTAATTATAATTCAACTGTTAAATTTAATGATAATATTTCACCGAAATGGAACATAAAAGGGGATTTTGTTTTATCTGAAACTGATTATCAAAAGCTTATAGATTTATTCACAGAAATCTATACACACTATATATTAGAATTTAAACAAGAAAATAATTTAAGAAACATCGATTTTGGTTCATCTGTCAATTTAAAATTTTTAGAAACAAATTTTTATAAAATATATTTAAAAAATTTATTTATTGATTTAAACCTATCTTTAAACAATCCTAAACAAAAGAATTTACCAGAACTAAAAGGCAATCTAAATAGTAACGATACAAACTTTAAAATCCAATTAAAGGGAAATAACTCTATGTCGAATATCATGACTCAATATCTAATAGATTATTTGAGCAATAATACATATCATAACATAAGTTTAAATTTTGATTTAAAAAAACCCGAAATTGAACTTCCCTTATTTTGTAATACTTGCAAAAATATGATAGAAAAAATAGTATTTTCTTATAATTCCAACGGAAATGTAAGTAATTTAGCTGATTTATATTTTAACAATTCTAGTACTTTAAAATTCGAAGTAGAACCAATTTTACTTCAAAACGATTATAGAATTGATATGATGGAAAATTTACTCAACTTATCGATTAAAAATTTTCCACAAAAATTAAGAATAAACTTTTCCAGCTTTGGAGTAATTTTTAACCCAATTCAAATCGAATTAGATAACGAACAATTTAACCTAAAAGGATATGGAGATTATAATATATTTAATTCTGGGAGTTTAAACTTTAATTTTTACCATAAGCAAAAAAATCTATACAGAAATTTTATTATAAAAATTCGAAAGGATGGAATATGGATACCCTCGTACTTCTATTAATATTTTTATTAAGTCTAACATATTGTAAAAAAGAAGAGCAATCTAAGGATATTATAGAAGAAAAAAAACAAACAATAACAGGCATATACGAAATCTATCCTTCTTACGAAAAAAAATACATTGAATTTGAAAGTAATGGCGATTGTAAATTTTACACCAAAGACAAAATTATAGATTGCTATTATTATATCTATCAGAACTATTTAAAAATTTATCTAGAAAAAGATAAACCCATCGGCTATTTTTATGTGGAAGACATACATCAAAAGACTTTTAAGGGTATGTGGAACCAAGAAACGCGTTTTTTAAGATTTATTGATACAAAGGTGGAAAGATAAAGTTGATTCCGAAAATATTTCCATGCTCGAAAACCTCTGGTGGTGGTGGACCAAAATTTTGATAGAGCAATGCTCTAACACAAGCCTCGTCGACGGGCTTTTGTCCCATGCTGGATACAATTTTTACATCTCTTACTGTACCATCATAATCCAACAAAAACAATACGCGAACAACTTGTGGTTTAATAGGTTGACTAATTACAAATCCAGCAGAATCGCGCCAAACCAAGTTTAAACCAGGAGGAGAAAAATTATCTCTTATTTGTCTTAACATATCCCTAAAATATTTGTAGCCCTTTAATTCAACACTTGCAATCGCAAACTCTGGCGAATTATCCCATCGAAGAGCAAAATCATTTCGAAATCGGTAGTTTGCTGGAATCTTCGTTGGCAATTCTTGTTTAGAAACATCCTGATTTTTAGAAACATCCTTTTGTTTATTTTCTTTAAAAGAATCCAATCCCTCTTGTGAATTCAATATCTTTTGAGACGGTTCTTGTTTTTGTGTTGTATTATCTTGAACAGCAACATTAGAAGACGAATAAGTAATCAACAATTCATCTTCGTTAGTTAATGTATGGAAGCCAAAATCTTTTGTGATTCCTCCACTTCCTCCCGATGTAATCGAAGAATAAACAGGTATCTGTCCAGTCTTTGGTTTTGTAAAGGTTTTATGTTCTACAATAACGGGGTAAACATTTAAATAGTTGGAAATATAAGAATTTTTTTGTAACAATTGATCTAAATGAATCAGATTGATTTGAGGCAATAATAACATCTGAATGATCAAAAATAATGGCACAAGGGTTAGTATAATTGCAAATCGAAAATAATAAATATCTATGGTGTAATTGGATTTATGTTTCGAATACATAGATTTCTTTGTTTAAATTTTCTTTTATATATTGATAACCCTTATTTGTTAGAATTCTTCCTTTTTTTGTTTTTTCTATTAGACCTAGTTTTAACAAAAAAGGTTCATGATTTTCTAAGATAGTTCTTTCTTCTTCGTCCAATAGCGAACTTAAAGTTTTTATTCCTACTGGACCTCCATTATATCTTTTATAAATTATAAAAAGAATTTTTTTATCGATTTCGTTTATACCACTAAAAGATATCCCTAAATTATCCAAGCAATAATCAACAAATTCTTTATTGATCTGATTAATACGATTTACGATTGCATAATCACGAATTCTTTTAACAATACGAACAGCTTCTCGTGGAGTCATTCTGCAATATTCAGCAATGTATAAAGCTAAATCGTAAGATATGTTTAACTCCAATTGTTTCGAAAGGTTTAAAATGATTTCTGCCAATTCTTCGTTCTTATAGAAAGAAAACTTCATTTCTATTCCAAACCTTGCTCTTAAAGGAGCACTTAAATAGCCCGATCGCGTAGTTGCTCCAATCAACGTAAATTGTTGCAAGGGTATGCGTACCGATTTTGCTGTAATACCTTCCCCCAGAATGATATCGATAAAAAAATCTTCCATCGCAGAATAGAGAATCTCTTCGCAAGTTCGATTTAATCGATGAATTTCGTCGATAAAAAGTATATCCTTGTCTTCTAAGGTTGTTAGGATTTTGGCTACATCTCCTATTTTTGTTAAAGTGGGAGCACTTACAGAATAAAATTTAACGTTAAGCTCGTTCGCGATAATGTTTGCCAAGGTAGTTTTTCCTAATCCAGGTGGACCAGACAAAAGAATGTGATCCAATGCTTCGTTTCGTATACGAGACGATTCAATCATTACTTTTAGTCTATCTACTACATCCTTTTGTCCGATAAAGTCCTTTAAACGTTCTGGCCTAAAAGTTGAATTCACAATAACAAATTAACAAATATATGTTTAGTTTCAAATATTTTTTGTGGAACTACCGTTTCTTTTTGATCTTTTTTAGAATAAAAACAGCTGGCATCTTTTCTATTTGATTAAAATATTCGTTTACTTCTTTAAGATTACAATGAATCACTTTTTCTTCATCTAACGTTAAATTCAAAAAAATAAAACATTCCCAGCTTTCTTTTGAATATTTTTTTAATTCTTCTAAAAGTTTTCTGTTTCGAAATGGTGATTCGTACAACAAAACAACATCAAATTGATCGAGCTTCTGTAAAAAAGGAATTCTTAGATAATTCTCTCGCGGCGGAAAACCAGCAAAATAAAAAGGTTCGTTAATTCCAGCATATACAAGTGCAACACCAAGAGAAGAAATGCCCGGTATAACTTTAATTTGATAAAAATTTTCCTGAGCAAAACGTAAAAACTTATTCCCTGGATCCATAAACACTGGAAGTCCTGCATCTGAAACATAAGAGATCTGTTTATATTTTAATAGTGTATCCTGAATATGTTTAAACTTAACCTTTTTTTCGTCATACAAAAAAATTCGGTTTCTATCGTAGTTTATGTTATGGTGTTTTAATAACGTTGTGATTGAACGAATCGATTCTGCAAAGATAGCTTCGGATGTTTCTAATGTTTTTAACGCTCTTATGGTAATATCATCCAAATTACCAATGGGCGTTCCAATAAGATAAATGATTTTATTCATATTCTACATTCTGTATATAAAAGTTTTTTTCTTTTGCAATTTTTAAAAGAGATTCTTTATTTTTTCTCTTTACAAAAATAGGTACTTTTGCTTTTTCCAACATAAAAATATCTGGAAGAGAATCTCCCACTGCTATTGTAATAGGTTCATCAATATGTTTTTTTAAATTAAGGTATTTCCCTTCGTTGTAAGTATATGGTTCTATGATTTCTGGAAGTAAGATACCATGGGATTGTTTTAACTTCATCCCAATAACATATTCCTCTGGTATTGACCAATAATAAGAGATAGCTTGAATCGCTGGTTCTGGAGAAGCTGTAATAATAAAAATCTTCCACTCCCTTTTTTTTAATTCTTGTACAAATCGATAAAACAGAGGATGAATTCTTATCCCTTGTTGTATTGTATTTCCAGAAGGTAACATGAAATCTTCTATTTTATCGTTCAATGCATTTCTAAAAGAAATTTCTGAATATTGTTTTAGCTCTTGGATTGTAAACCCAGCAAACAGTATTTTAGTCCATCTATAAGCAATTTCTAGATTAATTTCTTCTAATTTATAAAAAACTTTATAAATTTCATCTAATAAATCAATCGCATAGCTTACGTCATCTTTGTTTAAATATGCAAGGTTGAATTTTAACTTAACATTTTCGTAATCTTTTTTATCAACATATTGCCAATGAGATTCGTCCCAAAACCAATCCTCATTACCTTTAATAAGTAGGTTTAAGATTAAATAATTCATTAAATTTGTACCTTGGTCTCCATAAATCAAGGTATTATCGAAATCGAAAACAGCGACGGGATTTTGTATTTCGGAATTTAATAAATCTTCTATAACAGATTTAGTTTCCTGGTTCCATTCTTCTACTAACTTCATAACTTGATGTTAAAATTAGAAGAAGTGCCTTCTATTTCGGGAACTGTTTCTTGAATTGCAACTCCGTCTAAACTTTCTCTTATTATTACATCATTTCGAAAAAAACTTTCTGGCAAAAAATCTTCTGGGTTTAATGCTATATTTTCGAAACGAACTTCGAAATGTAGGTGTGGACCAGTAGATCGTCCCGTGCTACCAGATAGACCAATGATTTGCCCCATCGAAACTTCTTCATTTTCTTCGAGTAAAATTTCCGATAGATGAGCATACAATGTTTCTCTTCCATCGTAATGTTGAATTACAATAGCTAAACCAAATCCTCCCATCCATCCCGTCTTTTTAACAATGCCATCATGCGCTGCAACAACAGGTGTTCCAATTGCAACAGCCATGTCTAATCCTGTATGATCTTGACCAAAACGTCTACCAAAACGAGAAGTAAAGTCTGGCTTTTCTACGGGCCAAAGTAGTTTTCTTGGATCAATATCGAAGATCCGTCTTCCATAACCTTGTCTTAATAAATTTTGTAAATATTGTTCTCCAAAAGGAACAAATATATAACGTTTATTCAAATTATTATTAATTTTTTTAACTTCTTCCGCAGTGGTTTGATATTCTAACGCTAACTCCATCAGTTTTTTGGGATAAGAATAGCCTTGGTTTAAAACCCACCGCCCTTGTTTATTTTTATAGGTTTGTATATATTTATTATCAATTGAAACGCGAAGTCTATTTGTATTCGAAAATAATGATACTGCTAAAAGTAAAAAAATAAAAAAAATAAATTTATAAATCCTAGTCATTTTCCTTTCCTTAAATATATATATGTTTGTTTATATATCGTAAATTTATGGTTATAAATTTAAATAGTGATGAAAAATCAACAAAAATCTATTTATAAAAATAAAATTTTTTTATCTCTTGGAGCCATTTCTTTTCATGATTTTTAAGATATTGGTAAATTTCCTCGTAAGAATATCGATCCTCGTTTAAAAAAGAAATAAGAACTTCATCCCCTACTAAATATTCAATTGCTAAATAATCAATTTTAAATTCGTAAATTCCTCTATACCAATCAAAATCAACACATGTTTTTTTAAGCTCTTTTAGAAGAATTAAAGAAACCATTAGAGAATGATATTTTTTTGTATCGCGAATATGAATCTGCCAACCATTACATTCCATATATTTATGTTTACTATGAACTGGAACAAACCTTAGATTTCTTAATACAATGCCCAATCGATTCCAATAAGTTAATTCCGAAATGAATTTTTGCAATTTGTAATCTATAAATGGTGCTCCGAAAATTTCAAAAGGTTTCGTCGTTCCTCTTCCTTCACTTAAATTTGTACCCTCGATTAGACATTGTCCAGTATAAACCATTGCTGTTTTAATCGTTGGCATATTCGGAGATGGATAAATATCGAAAAAATCCTGTTGAAGTTGGTTAGAAAAACTAATTTCTTGTAGAATTTCTTTTTTGGGATAAATCTTTTGAATTGGAACATCTGTCCTAAAAGGAATTAAATATAGAGATGATTTATTATTTTGATTTATTTTTAGCCAATAATAATAAATGAGTTCTGCTGGTGTTAAACCATGTTGATGTAAAATTCCCGAAATACCAACAAAGGATTCGTATTTTTCTTGCAATGGAGTACCTTCGCATCTTCTTTTTTTTAGAATGATAGGATTTGGTCGATCCAAAAGAATGATTTTTAACGTTAAACGATGAATAATAATTGTTTGTAGTACATAATATACAGAAGTCAAAAAGGTGTAATATCGACTTCCAATATCTTGAATGTCAATAATTAAAATATCCAAATCTTCTAAATCTGACAAAGACGGTTTTAAACTTTCGAAATTGTTTCCATAGAGAGATATCCATTGTATATCCGAAAAATAACGATAAAATTCTATGTTGCTTATTGGAATTTGATCTTGTAATTCAGAAAAAAAACCATGTTCTAACAAAAATATTTTATCGATTTTAATAAGTTCAAAAAGATATTTTTTATGATAAAAAGAAAAGGAACATTGATTCGCTATTAAGCCTACTCTTGCTTTTGAGGAAATGAGCTTTTTATAATTAGATACAAACCTATCAATAGAATTAATAAAATTCTTATGATTCATCGCAATGATCTGGGTTTACTTTTTTTAATACATGATTTAATCCAGCCCTTCCTACACAAGAATGAATTTCTATATGTTTTGTTGGATAATTTTCCAAAGCCAATTTCGTAAGAATTGTTGTAATCTTTCCCGGTCCAAAATCAATCACGTAATCGATTTTTGTCTCTACATCAAAAAGAGGAGAAATCGCTTTATCCCAATATAAAACCTGATTCATCATTGCATCTGCTAAATATTCTGCTATATTTTGAATTTTCTGAAGGTTTACAGCATCATCTGTAAAAGAGATCACTGGTATCTTTAAATCTTTACCAGTAATGGTGATATTTTTACAAGCTTCGTCGTTGTAAAAATCGTATATTTTTTCTTTCATTGTATCCCATCGATGAAATGGAGCAGATACAGGAATATAATTCCATTTATAATTATTATTTATAAAATATTCATAATAAAATTTTCGAAATAATGCAAGATTATCTGCATGACCAGTAATAACAAAAATATTTTTTCCGTTTATAAGAGAAATCTTAATAGGGAAGGTTCTTGTATCTGGAAATTTTTCATGAAATTCTTCTATAAGATCTTCTAAAAGCGAAAAAGAAATATTCGATACAACAGCCATAGGATATGGTTTTTCGCGATCAACTTTTAAACTCCATTCTAATAAATCTTTTGGAACCTCTCTAAATCCGTAAGCCTTTTGAACATGATAACCAGCAATTGTATACCATATAATAAATTTATAAATGATTTCTAATAAATCTTTTCCTTTTTTTCCTAATGCAAAAATCACAGCAGCTTGTAGACCACCACTATGCCCAGTGGTTGAATGAATATAAGGAAAAAATTCTTCTGGATCATATCCATTTTTTATGAACGCGTAAAGATTACCCAATTGTGTAATTTGATTGCCAGGAAATGTAATTGTACAAATAGAAAGATGATTCTCTTTGGGATGCTTACGCTTCTCTAACCAATCTTTTAAAGGAAAACCTTCGGGATAAAAAATATCTGAATGGGATTTAATATCGTCTCTATTTAAACAATATTCAATTGCAGCAAAAGCAACATCAAAAAATTCATTTAGATCGTTTCTTTCGTAAAGGATTTGCATTTCTTTAAAAAAAGAATTCCCTTGTCCACCAAACTGAATAAAAAAACGTTTGTTCTCTTTTTTTGCTTTACATAAAAAATAAGGAATCATATTTAAATAGTTCATGAATTTTAATAAAATTGATCTGTCAAGAAATTTGGTTTGACATTAAAAATATAATAAAAATTATTTAATTTCTATATTTTGTAATATTATTATAAAATTAATTTAAGATTTTAGTAATATTTATATAGTATTATTTTTTAGGAGCTTATGAATATGGTTCAATTAAACACGACTCAACATAAAAAACTAATCCAATCCATCGAAGAACAGATAAACTATCTTAAACAATTAAACCCAGGTTTAATAGAATCCGATTCAACTAAAACAATTCGTAATGGTAGACTAAAAAAAGTATTAATCGCTAATCGTGGCGAAATTGCAAAACGATTTTTTTTATCGCTTAAAGAAGAATCGATTCCTTCTGTTGCAGTTGTAACCGATCCAGATAGAGGTCAAACCTGGTACGAAACTGCTGACGAAGTTTTATTTATTGGTAATGCGTTAAATTATACCAACATTCCAGTAATTATTGCAGCAGCTTTACTTAGTAATGCAAATGCAATTTATCCTGGTTATGGTTTTCTTTCCGAAGATCCCGATTTTGTCGATGCAATAAAAATTGCCTCTGAATATTTTAACAAAGAAATCATTTTTATGGGTCCTGATTCTTCTATTATGAGAAAAGTTGGTAATAAACTCGATGCGCGAAGATTAGCAAAACAATACGGAATTCCATTATTCGAAGGAAGTGATTCCATAGAAAGTTTAGAACATGCATACAAGGAAGCAGAAAGAATCGGTTATCCAGTGATTATCAAGTTAAATGCTGGAGGTGGTGGGAAAGGAATGCAAGCAGTCTTTCGAAAAGAAGAATTACCAGATGCAATTGAATCTTGTAAGCGAATTGGGAAGACATTATATAACAACGATAGCTTTTACCTAGAAAAATTTATTGTTAACCCTGTGCATATAGAAGTACAAATTTTTAATGGATTGGCAATTGGAATAAGAAAATGTGCCGTACAAAGAAGAAACCAAAAAATTATAGAAGAAACAGGCGATGTATTTTTAAGTAATTATACGAAGCTATCTTTTTTATCCGCTGCAGAAAACATGGCTCGCATTTCTGGATATAGCGAAGGAGGTGGTGCTGGAACAGTAGAATTTCTCTATGATCCAGACACCGATACTTATGGTTTTTTAGAAATGAATACGCGATTACAAGTCGAACATCCTGTAACAGATCAAACATTAGGGATTGATCTGGCAAAATGGCAAATTTTATTTTTCGATGGAAGAGAATACGAAATTCCTTATACAAAAGTATTAGAAAAACGTTTTGTTAATCAAGAACATACCATAGAATGTAGAGTATATGCAGAAGACCCCGAAAATAATTATATTCCCACACCTGGTAAAATAGATGATTTAGACTTACCAACCTTTAACGGCGTAAGATGTGACTTTGGATTTCGTAGAGGTGATAGAATTTTGCCCGATTACGATCCCATGATTGGGAAAGTAATAACATGGGGAGCGAACAGAAAAGAAGCAATCTTGAGAATGGAACGAGCACTCAATGAATTATATATTCGCGGTGTAACTTCAAACTTATACCAACTATTAAGGATTATTCGTTCTCCAGAATTTAAAAAAGGTGATTATAGTAACAGATTATTAGAAGATCACAAAGAATTATGCCAACCAGAAATTACGCCAGAATTGATTCTTAAATCCATCATCTTTGGAGGCTTAACATCACTCATACAGATATTGCAAGAAAAAGTAGAAGAACTCTTTAAATATAAAGATCTAGAAGAAGTTTTACATCGAATGGATCTACTAAACTTACCTGATAGTTTTGATATAGAAGTCTATGGCTATAAATATAATCTTAAGTTCATTCAATTCGATCTGGAAGATTATTATGTATATATAAACAATCATTATTATGGTAAAATAAAATATTTGCCGTCATTATCCCAGGGATACGATTTTACCCTAAGATACATGAACAAAACCTATTCTGTTCGTATTGATAAACGTCCATCGATTACTATTATACGATTTCCCGATGATTCTGGTAAAGTTCATTATTATAAAATAAAGGTTACACCCAAAGGACAAGTTTCGCAAAAAGATCCTCCCGGATTAGTTCGATCTCCTATTCAAGGAACATTTGTAAAATTTGCAGATAATATCAAAATAGGAGCAACCGTAAAAAAGGATCAGCCGATTATAATTCTTTCTGCAATGAAGATGGAAACTACTGTAAAAGCTCCTTTTGATGGAACGTTAGAATTCTTAATCGAAAATGGAGAAGCAAAAAATCTTATTCTAACAACAACAGCCGACGGTAAAATTATAGGAAAACCCATAAGCGAAGGAGATGTTCTTTTTTATGTAAAATCATTAAGCGAAGAAACTGGTCAATCCCAAGAAACATACTCTCCTTTACCAGAATATAGCTTAATTGCTCCACAGAATACAATAGAAAACGATCTTTTTTCTTCGAATTTCGAAAATAATCTTGTAAATAACATTGATGAAAGCTTCCCTACCTTAATCAACTTGTTAGAAAAAATTTATCTAGGATATAACATCGAATACAAAGATTTGCACCAAATAATTTTAAAAAATCTTAAAGAAATCCCACAGCATTATGATTTAAGTAAAATCTTTAACGAAAAACTTTTTTTAAATTTTATCCAAAGCTATACCGATATAAAGAGACTATTTTCTCCTCTTTTAGTGACCAATTCTTCGTATTTTAGAGAAACCTATCGATTGTTCAACAACTGGGATAACTTTTCTTATCAACCTTCTTCGAATTATCTTTATACTTTAAATAATGTTTATAAACGTTATCATTTATCTGAATGGCGTTCTACCTCCGAAAACACACGATTACAATCTCAAAAAGTATTTTATTTTATTCTTCGATCTTTCCATGCGACAAGAGAAATAAATGAACCAATCCTTTTTGTGTTAGAATTAATCAGCTCCTTCAAAAGACCTTCGAGTGTGTTAAAAACCATTTTAAGAAAATTTGTAAACCAAGAAGAAGCAGAACAAGATCAAACCATTGCCACCAAGATAAACGAAACTTTAAACAAATTAGGTATAAGTCGTTGGAACATAGAACTGATGTATTGGGTATCCAGAAGATATTTGGCAGATCTTAGAAAAATGACCTCGGATCCCCTTTCTTATTCTCATATTAGTCGCGAAGAAGTAAAAAAACAAATCGAAAACGCTCTAAAAAATCCCAGCGATTTATTGATACCAGAAACTTTAAAATTAGAACTAAAAGAAGAACTAGAGAGAAAATTAAAAATACTACAAAAAAAATACCATATTAAAAGGTTATATTCTCCAAAAGAAAATATTTTAATTTACTTACTAAAAGACGAAACAAATGAAATTTATTTTGTTTTTGGTTTAGTTGATCGCGTAATTCCTACTTACGATAAAAATGGCATTCTAATAGGCAGCGAAAATGTAGAAAAAACTAATATTGATGCTGTAAGAGTTCTAAATTCTTATCAATCCATCAAAAGAAATATTGGAAACTACATCGATATTTTAGTTGTCGATAAAGAATTGATCATCGATATACCTTCTAGTTCCAATCAAATCTTTAACTACTCTGTATTGATGAATATTATGTTTCGTTTAATTCCATTTTTTAACGATCCTTCTATTGCACATAACATTATATCTGTAAAATGTAAAACACCATTTAGCGAAGATTTAATCTATAAACAATTCTATGTTACCCAAAAAGAAAAAAAGGTACTATTAAATATTTTAACAGATGATAATCCAACATCTCCTTATTTCGATCCTTCCACCGAAGATACAAAAACATCGCATGTTTATCGTTTAGGTAAATGGACAGTAGATCTTTGGGTAAGAGAATGTTTAGATGTAAATTCTTACGAAGAAATTCTTATTCCAGAAGTAGATTATGATCCAGAAACACACAAAAAAAATACTGTTGGAAGCAAAATCTATTTTGGAAATATAAACCAAATACCCGCTGTTTTATACTTAAAAGATTCGCGTATTAGTGGTGGTGCTACGGGTGATTTAGAAGGATTAAAATACGTAGCTGCATGTTGGTTAGCTGTTATAAACAATTGTCCGTTATATGTATTCAATGATGGTGCAGGTGCTAATATTAGACAAGGAATGGTTTCTTTAAACAGAGCTGCCGAAGGTTTCTTTATGAATGCACTTCTTGGTGCAGGTTATAGTCCCAAGAAAATCTACGAAATGATACAAATACATGATGACAAAAAAATGATATCAATTATTGATAAATTAAATCAATTATTTAATTATAATTTTAACAATTCTACAAATCAAAATTATTATATTGTTGCAGTAGGAGTTGGTTCTTCTACTGGTCTTGATGTATATGGTTCTTCTCAGGCTGCAATACAAATCATGGTGGATGATGAACAATCTTACAGAGTTCTTACAGGTTCTGCTGTGATAAAATCAGTGACAGGCGAAGATTTAACGAATTACGAAATTGGTGGTGCTAGAATTATGAGTAGAATTACTGGTACAGTCGATCTAGTTGCAAGAAGTAATCTTCACTTATTAACTATCATCAGAACATTGCATAATCTATTTGCTAAACGAGAAAAACTAGAAGAAATTAAAAGAAAAATAGGACATACACAAAACAAATTAAATATAGACGAAGTTCTAAATCCAGATATAATTAAAACAAATACCGATGGCAATAGTTATGTACCTTTTAAAGAAGAATATTATGGTTCTGGTGCTTTAATTGGAGGATTTGCAAAATTAGCTGGAAGACCTATTTTAATCATGGGGCCAAGAAATCGTTATGGACTCCGTTCTTATCAAGCATTAATTCGCGCAACCGAACTATTGATCACTTCGAGAAAACTCAATACAGATCAAATTATTGTATTAGGAGATGAATGGTTTAGAGAAACTTACAAAACAGATGCTTTAACTCTAAGAGCAAGACAAGAATTTCTAAAACTGATGACAATAAAATCCAAAACAAGGATACATATTGCAACAACTGTTAAAGGACTACAAAAGGTGATGTTGCATTCCGGAGCAGATGCAGTTATTTTTATCAAAGATCAAAACTATCCGGAAAAGGATAATGAATTCATCAAAAATTCTTCTACACATGTGGTAAATTCCATTCCAGAAGCTTTTGATCTTTCTCTTAAAATAATCCAATTACTATCCGAAAAAGAAGAATCTTCAAAAATCATCGTTCCCGATAAAAAACCAGAACTACCAGAAAATCCTACCCAACCATTCGATATCGTCGAAAATATCATTCAAAGAGTATTCGATAAAGATAGTTTCGTAGAATGGTGGAAAGAAATGAACGATCCCCAAAAAGGTCCTAGTTTGATTACAGGATTTGCAAAACTTAACGGAAAAACTGTGGCGATTTTAGCTGATCAACCCATAATTATGGGAGGAGCACCCGATGCACCAGGTACAGAAAAATTTCGCATATTTACAGAATTAGTCGAACGAAATCAAATCCCTTTAATTATGCTTTCCAATGCGCCCGGTTTTCTTCCAGGAACAAAACAAGAACGATTAAGAATTCAACAAATTGGTGGACGTTCTCTTGATGTAAATGTTTTATCCACGATTCCGATTATTTCTGTAACACTTAACCAAAACTATGGTGGAAGACAAATCCATGCTTTTAGTAAATTCTTACGGCCATGCATCATAGCTTTTTCTTTAAGACGCTCTATTATGGCTGTTATGGGAGCAGATTCTGCCTTTGATCTATTCTATGGCAAAAAATATTTTGAACTAAAAAAAGAAGGAAAAGACGAAGAAGCAGAACTTCTTAGAAGCAACTATATTAAAGAATTTAACGAAAAATCCAGAGCAGAAAACGATGCTTATAAGACACAAGTTCTTGATTTTATGATAGATGATGTCTCCGAATTACGAGAGGCTATGATTAAAAGCTATTCTCTTGCTGTGGAAGAAAATAAAATATTAAAACAAATTATTACAAATAATTTATAAAATAATTCTATCTTTATCTTCTTTGGGCCAGCTAATTGCTTGAGAATAAGTTAAAGGCTGGCTCTCTTGATATTCATCTACTCTTATGGGGCAATTTCTTATCCTACAAATTCTACAGTAATTTTGTTTGCAAGGATCAGCATGGGTATGAAACTCTCCTTTTAAATTCGCCTTTTTTAAGACTTTTACTTCGAAATCATGAATTATCGTATTAGCTTCTATAACGGTCAAA
This sequence comes from Leptospiraceae bacterium, assembly GCA_026418015.1. Taxonomy (GTDB): domain Bacteria; phylum Spirochaetota; class Leptospiria; order Leptospirales; family Leptonemataceae; genus SKYB61. The sequence continues at coordinate 171,821 of JAOACE010000020.1, forward strand.
TATTCTGGTACAACAAAATGAATATCGATATGACAAAAATTTCCCGAAACCATTACCCTTGTGGCATGTGCTGTTATGATTGTTGGTTCATCTATATCATTGATTGCATCGATGATTTTATGAATGATTTCGTAATTTTCTGTATCCAACAAACTATTCGTAGATTTGATCATTATAGTAATTCCAGTATACATAAGATAAAAACCCATCAATATAGCTATAACAGGATCGAGCCAAACAATATCCGTAAAATAAACAATTAACAATCCTAAAAAAATACTGATGGTAGTGTAAAAATCTGTCATTAAATGATGACCATCTGCCTGAAGTGCTTGAGAATTGTATTTTTTACCTTTTAGGATCAAAACATATCCCATTATTCCATTGATTGAACCAGCAATAAAATTTATGAATAACCCTTCGGTAATTTCTTTTAAATGGATTCCTAAATACAACTTTTCGAATCCTTCATAGACAATCAATATACTAGCTAATAGAATTAAACCACCTTCGAAAAAAGCAGAGAAATATTCAATCTTACCATGTCCATAAGGATGATTTTTATCCGCAGGTCGATTTCCAAAAAACAAAGAAAATAAAGCAAAACTACCAGCTAATATATTGATAAGGCTTTCCAATGCATCGGATTTTAAAGCCATCGAGTCGGTAATATAATAAGCCCAAAGCTTTAATAAAAGAATCAAAAAACCACCCAATAGAACAAAAAACATAATCCGAATCTGAGTAGTGTTTAATAAATATACATGTTTTAATTCATTCCACATTTCTTTTATTTCTTGCGAAATCATAAGAATATTTTTATTAAGAAAAATGAACATTTTTAAATTAACAACCAAAATTATAATTATAAAGAAGAAAAATTTTTTTTAAAATATTGAGACTAATTCTCATTAAAAAAAGTTTGAAAATTAAAACAAGTTGAATGCTACAAAACAAAGAATTTATTTGTAATTAATGATTCTACCTTACAGAAAAGTTAGTATTGCTCCGATGATGGATTGGACTAACCGACACTTTCGGTATTTTATAAGGCTTATAACAAAATATGTAAACTTATACACAGAAATGATTTCGGAACATGCAATCTACCATAAAAGAAATTCTCAAAAGGATCTAAAACATTTACTCGATTATGATTCTTGCGAACATCCTTTGATATTTCAGATTGGTGGTTCTCATATTCCTATAATCAAAGAATGTGTAAAAATTGTAGAAGAATGGAATTACGATGGTATAAACATCAATTGTGGATGTCCTAGCGAAAAGGTTTTCGAAAATCAATTTGGTGCAATCCTAATGGCTAAACCAAGATTCATCGCAAATATCGTCAAAGAAATTAAAAAGGTTAGTAAACTTCCTGTTTCTATTAAACATCGATTAGGAATAAAATCTAATCATTTAGATAAAACACATTACGAAGATTTAAAAGAATTTATAAAAATCTGTTATAATGAAGGTGGTTGTGAACATTTTATTATCCATGCACGTCATGCTTACTTAGGTAAATATAGTCCCAAAAAAAATCGCGTAGTTCCCCCCCTAATCTATGAATGGGTATATCAAATTAAAGAAGAATTTCCAGAATTAATGATAGAAATCAACGGAGGTATTGATAACATTCAAGACATTCTAAATCATCTAAAATATGTCGATGCTGTAATGATTGGAAGAGCTGCTTACGAAGATCCATACTTTTTGATAGATATTGATGAGGTTTTTTTAAACCAGAAAAATTCGTTATCAAGAAAAGAAATTTTTTTAAAGTTTGTCTCATATGTATTGGATCAGATAGATCAAGGAATTTATCCGCATTCAGTTGTTATACATACTTTTGGTTTGTTTCGCGGTATAAAGAATTCCAACAAATGGAAGCAATACTTAACAAAAGAATTAACAAATTTAAAAAAATATCCCATAGAAAAACTTCCAAAAGAACTTGTTTATGATATACTAACAAAATCATTAGAAATATTACCAGAACCTATCTATGAGGCAAATAGGCATACAATTGTTCTATAAAGCTATCGACGAATATAACAAAAATCAAAGCCTAGAAATAGCAATTAAAATTCAGAATCGATATGCAAATATTATAAAAAATAATTATAAAAAATGGGAAGAATGTAATTTGAATAATCCACTAATTGGTGGAATTGATATAGCATTCGTAAAAAATAACATCATAGCTGGTATAGTGATTTTAGATTCTTTTCTAAATGTAACCGAAAAAAAATTTATTATAACAAAAGCAAAATTTCCTTATATACCTGGTTTTCTTTCTTTTCGCGAATTGGATGCTATTATTCAGTTATTCGATAAAATTCAGAATAAACCGAACATTCTTTGCTTCGATGGACAAGGCATTGCTCATCCACGATTTATGGGAATAGCAACACATGGTGGCATATTGTTAGATATTCCATCTATTGGTATTGGAAAAACAAAATTAGTTGGAAATTATCAAGAGCCACCTCTTAACAAAGGAAGTAAAAGTGCTTTGTTGTACCAGAATCTACAAGTGGGTTGGGTATATCGTTCTAAAACAAACACCAAACCAATATTTTTATCGCCTGGTTGGAAGTTTCCATTGGCTCAAATTCCCGATTTTATCCTTCCCTTCTGTAAATATAGAATTCCTGAACCAACGCGATTAGCACATAATTATGTAAATCAAGTGAAAAAAAATCAACTATTTAACAAAGATTTTATGTAGTTTGGCAATTTCCTTGGTTTATTTTCGAGAGAAATACAAATATGCCATGTAAAACCTTCTACAATTAACTGATCACTTTCTTTGTGGATGATTTTATAAGCAACTTTAAAACGATTAGCCTCGATAAGTTCTAATTTACCATAAATCTGAATTATATCATCATATTTTGCAGGATAAACATAATTGCAATATGCTTCTAGTACAGGAAACATCAACTTATCTTCGCTTTCGATTTCCTTGTAAGACTTACCAGATGCTCGAATTAATTCATTTCTTAGCATTTCGAAATACCTAAAATAATTCGCGTAATAGACAACCCCCATTTTATCAGTATCTCCGTATGGAACTCTATATTCTATCATAATCATAAACTACTCCTGTTCAAAATCGGGAGGAACATAACCTAATTCGTAGACAGGTCCTTTACCCTCGCGAACAATTTTTATTTCGTCGCCTGTACAATCCAATATTGTGCTGTAAAGATTCTTCTTAGGACCATCATCTATAATCGCTTCTACTTGATGACCATAGAGTTTATCCAACGATTCTGGATAAGTGATAAATTCATCCACATCTCGAACAGAGGTTGCCACAAGAGGTTGATCTAATTCGCCCAATTCAAACATCATTTTATGTAATGGATGATCAACAAAACGAATACCAACTTCTTTTCTTCTTCCCATACCTCTTCTATCCATCTCTTTACTTGCAGGTAAAATAAATGTATAGGGACCTGGGGTATAATTCTTCATAAATTTAAAAACAAAATCTGGTATACTCTTAGCGTAAATACCTGCCATAGAAATATCTTTACAAAGCAAACTCAAATACTGCTTCTCGTCCATATTTTTGATTTTATACAACTGAGAAATCGCCTTAGGATGATCCAAAGAACAAACAAAAGCATAAACCGTATCGGTAGGTAAAATATAAATCTTTCCTTTCTTTAAACCTTCTAGAATTTGTTTTACAATTCTTTTTTCTGGATTTTTTGGATGTATTTTTACTAACATATTTTTAATAATGGTTCAAATTTTTGAACCAAATTAATATCATCGCTTTCATTAAAAAATATTTTTCTAAAGCTTTCGAAATAATATTTCTCTATAAATCGATCATAATTGATTTCGAAAGATGTAACAGAATAATTTTTCTCCAACCGAAGCAAACAAAGCTCTAAAAATAGAAGCATCAATTCCTGATTTTGATGGATTTTTTCCAAATCATAATAGGACTTTACGAATGTATAAAAAATGTAATCCCCGATAAATCGACTATACAAAAGATTTAACACAAATCCATCGTTTTTTACTGACTCATTTTTAAAAAATATCCACAGAATCTTTTCTTTGTGTTGTTCCCACAATAATCGTATGATTTTTTGAACAATTTTTTTATAGATAAAACTTTCATCATCTTCTTTAACTCTACAATCATAACTAAGACAAATTGAACTACCATAAAAAGAGACATCCTGAGACTTTTCTTCGCCTGTAATTGTTGGATGGATTAAACAACCCATTCTTTTTTCTTCTTGATGAATAAAACCTAAAAAAGGGCATACATAGATTTGGTCATTATATTTTTCGATAACACTTTCTTTTTGTTCTTGATTGTATCGATACATCAATAATTCAATTCGAGGGAAATCTTGTTTATTTTTTAGTATTTGACTTATTTGATTTGTTCTATCTTGCAGTAATTGATATAATTCTTCTGTTGTGAGTTTGTAATTGAACAAACCACAACAACTTATACAAGAATAGTAATTCTGGCAATGATTCATATTTTTGCTTTAAATTTAAACTTTTTTGATATTGGTTCATATTCTATGTAATCTTTTAGAGATACATAAAAATCTTGGTAGATTAAACAAACCTCTCCAATGTGTTCTTCTAAAAATTTTTTTAATGGCAAATCTTCTTTAAAGATGGGCAATACATGAAAAGGCTTCTCGACTTCTCCTTTAAACAATATCGAAGGAAAACTTAAACCATTATTATAAAAAAAATTGATTTTTGTAATAATAGAAAAATCTACAAACAAATTTTCTAATAGATACTGAAAGCTTACAATAAATGTATCTCTGTCATCGACAGATAACGACTGTAAATTAGAAAGATGATTTTGATTGATTCCTAATGTTAAAATCAGTTCCAACATTTTTTGTATATCTTCTTTGTGTAATAGATAAGATTTTACCAATTGTAATACTGGAATCTGTATGTTTAATAAGTTTAACCTTTTGGCACACAGATAACCAAATTGAATTAGTTCCTTTAAGGGAATTTCTTCGCGAGAATTTACTTCAATAGGATTTTTAGGAAATACTTCTTGATCAAAAAGATCATTAAGTTTTAGGTTGAGTTTATTGTAAGTTTCTATTACAATTGCATTGACGAGTAAAATAAACCTTGTATAAACTTCGGTTAATAAATCTATTCGATCTTTTTGTAGAGTAAAATTTTTATATGGAACAGCTATAAAAGTAGGAAATTCGTTGAATACTTTTTTTAGATTCCAATCTGTTCTAATAGCATCGTAAGAACGTCTTTCTGGATATCGAAAGATTTTTGTAATAGGGTTACCGTGCAAACTATATGATGCCCAAATCAATTCATGGAGTTCGTGATTTTCTCTTGCATATTTTCGCGCTTCGAATAAAGCATCGCCTATGGATTTTTCGTCGAAAAGATGACGATAAAAGTTTATAGCAAAATCGATGGTTTTTTGAGAATCGGGAATATTCCAGTTTGTTCCGATATAATTAGGAACCCCTGCTTTTAAAAATGCATTTGCTAAGCCAATATTGGATTCTTTGATGGCACTTCTACAAGCATTCAAAAAAACCAAATAGGGAGTATTGGGTAATCGTTCTATTTCTTTGCTCGATAAAACTTCGTTATTTGCTAATAAAATTCCTCCATTAGGATAATTTTCGTTATACACCACATGACCCGCGAAATGTACAATATCATAATTTTGTATTTCTGATAAAAACTTAAATCTTGTAATGCGATCTCCCACATACATCTGAATTTCTAATAAATCATTACTAATTTCTGTGTTTAATGTTTCGAATAAAATATGTCCTTCTTCTTGAGCATCTTCTAAATCCATCGTTGGGTTAACTAACAAAAGAATCTTTAATTTAGGTTTATCGTTTCGAATTTTTTCTTTCCACGTTCCATCAATACTCTTCCCAATACGAAATTTATCTCCTAAAAAAGACTTTCCATCATAGAGCAAATCCCAAGGAATATGTGCTAAGTTCGAATCTATATGAAAAAACAAATAACCTCCATCCAATAATCGAAGCTTTTCTATGATTTCTTCTGGAAAAAATTCAACAAAAAATGTTTCGGAGATAACTTTTAGCTTATTGATTGTTCTTATCGATGTATCGTAATCCAAATCATTCATAGATAAAATAAAGTGATTTATATTTATAATTTCTTTTATAAATTCTTTTATAAATTCTTTTGATATTTTATTCTTATAATGTAGATATTTTGAAGGAAAACGACTTTCTATAAGGTTAAAGACTAAGGTATCATCGACTGTATCAATAATTATGTTAATGATTTCCATTTTAAGGATTTCTTATAAGTTCAGCCATTTCTTTTATAGCTCTTTCTAACCCAACAAATATGGATCGACTTACAATAGAATGTCCAATAGAAAATTCAGAAATCTCTGGTATTTTTGCTAATGGTCGGACATTGTGATAATGAATTCCATGTCCAGCATTCATCTGTAATCCAATACTTACACCATATTCTACGGATTCTTTTATATGGTTTAATTCTTCTTGGTATTTAGATGGATTAAACCTATCGAATAAAACAGCATATTTCCCTGTATGAATTTCTACAGCATCTGCCCCTAATTCTTTTGCAATTTTTATTTGCTCTATAATTGGTTCTAAAAATAAACAAACTTTAATGCTTTGCCTTTTTAATTCTTGAATAATAGATAAAATCTTTTTTTGATCTTTTGTTAGGTCTAAACCACCTTCTGTGGTAATTTCCATCCTACGCTCTGGTACTAACGTTACTGCATCTGGTTTATTTCTAGTAGCTATTTCTAGCATCTCCTCTGTTGGTGCCATCTCTAACGTTAAAGGCAAGAGGGTAATATTTCTAATGATCTCTAAATCTCTATCTTTTATGTGTCTTCTATCTTCGCGTAAATGTAAAGTAATCCCATCAGCACCAGCAACTTCGCATATTCCAGCTGCTGTTGTGATGGATGGATAACTTGTTTTTCTTGCTTCCCTTAATGTTGCAATGTGATCTAAATTTACAGATAAACTTCTCATAACCTCTAAGAATTTAATAATATCTTTTCTAGTAAACTTTTTTGTTTTTCCTTAATTTTTACAATTAACAATGGTAAGCTATGAATGTTTACCATTTGCATTGTGCTACTTCCTACATACAAGAAGTCTAATTTACTACTTGCCCCTTGGGAACCAAATATAACCAAATCTGTTTTTTCTGCTGCAGCTATATTAAGAATTTCTGGAACAACATTTTTATGTTTATAAACAGAGTGAATTTCATAAGGAATAGATTCTTTTAAAAATTCCTTCATTTTTAATACAGCATTTTCTTTTAATTTATTCGAAAATTCTTCTAAGAATAATCCCGTATAATGATATCCAACTGGCACAGCAGCAATGTGAATCAACTTTAATTGAGATTCTTTGAATATAGATTGAATATATTTTCCGTACTCTAACGCTTCTCTGGAATAATCAGAAAAATCCGTAGCTACCATAATTTTCTTTATCGTAAATTCTTCGCATTCCCCAGGGATTAATAGAATGTTACTGTTTAATTTTAGGATAAACTTGATTATATATTCATCCAATGCATTATTTTCTCTGTAATTATACATGATGGATAAATCAATATTTTCTGTTAGAATAAACTTAATAATTTCATCTTCGGAATGCTTATCAAGAAATTCGTAAGAAATAGTTAGATTTTTTTGTAAATAATCTTTAATTTCTTTTTTTATGTTAAAATTGTCGAGATCGAAATAATCATGATTCTCTGTCAATACAGCAATAAATAACTTTTCTGGCTTAATATGGGTTAAAAACTGCTGAATGACTTTTATTTCTTTTTGATAATAATCTTCTGTTAACAACAATAATATTTTTTTAAAAGCTTGCATAAAATCCTCTTAATGATAACTTTTTTATCATTCTATAAAATTGCAATTAAAAAAGTTAAAGAAAATTTATTGTTATTGGATTTTATTAAAAACTAGATGAATGATTAAAAAAAATATCAGGAAATCGCAAAGGCGAAATCCTGATCGATCTTTATGAATTAAACCTTAGGACCGTATGCACTATAATCGAATTCTGAACCTGGACCAGTATATTGTTTAAAGTTTTCTACGAACATTTTTGCTAATTTTAACCTTTGCTCTTCGTATGCTTTTTTATCTGACCAAGTTTCCCATGGATGTAGAACAGATTTATCATAATCATGCAATCTATTGGGAATGTGTAAATTCATTACTGGATCATAAGTGTAATCATCGTGGTCAAGAGAACCATCAAAAATACCATCTAAGATAGAACGCGTTAGTTTTATTGGCATTCTTTTACCAATTCCATATGGACCACCTGCCCATCCTGTATTTACAAGCCAAGCGCGAACTTTGTGCTTGTTGATTTTTTCACCGAGTAATTTCGCGTATTTTGTTGGATGTAAAGGTAAGAATGCAGCACCAAAACAAGCAGAGAATGTTGCTACAGGTTCTTTAATACCTCTTTCTGTTCCAGCTACTTTTGCTGTATATCCTGATAAAAAGTGATACATAGCTTGTTCTGTCGTTAATCTTGCAACGGGAGGTAATACACCGAAAGCATCTGCTGTTAAGAAAATAATATTGGTAGGATGAGGACCAATCCCGCTATCTACTCGGTTGTCAATATGAAAAATGGGATAACTTACCCGAGTATTTTCTGTTTTAGAAGCATCGGAAAAATCTACACTTCCGTCTGGTCTAATAACAACATTTTCGAGTAATGCATTTCTTTTGATAGCAGCATAAATTTGCGGTTCATCATCAGGATTTAAATTTATACATTTTGCATAACATCCACCTTCTAAATTCCAAATACCATAATCGTCCCAACCATGCTCGTCGTCCCCAATTAATGGTCTTTTGGGATCTGTGGATAGCGTAGTCTTACCTGTACCACTTAAACCAAAGAATAATGCTGTATCTCCTTTATTTTTGTCCATATTAGCAGAGCAATGCATGGTTAAAATACCTTCTAGTGGTTTATAATAATTCATCACAGAAAAGATGCCCTTTTTCATTTCTCCACCATATTGGGTACCTCCAATAATTTGGATCTTTCTTCCCAAATGAAAGATAACAAAAGCCTCTGAATGTAATCCCAATTCTTTCCAATCAGGTGCAGTATAACCAGATGCATTAATTATGGTGAATTCGGGTTCTCCAAAATTTTCTAATTCTTCTTTAGTGGGGCGAATAAACATATTTGTAGCAAAATGATGTTGCCATGCTTTCTCGGTAATGACTCTTAATGACATTCTAGTTTCTTTACGAGCACCAACAAAGCCATCAAAAACGTATAAAGGCTTTCCGCTCAAATATTCCATACAGCGTTCAAGAAGAATGTCGAAGGTTTTTTCGGAAATAGGTTGGTTGATTTTACCCCACCAAATATTCTTTTCGCTACTGGATTCTTTAACAAAAAATTTATCGTTAGGAGAACGACCTGTATAAATACCTGTATCAACGGACATTGCACCTAAATTTGTTAAAACAGTTTCTCCGTTTCTTTTTTCGTGCTCGAAAATCTCATCATAACTAAGATTTCTATATATTACCGGTGTATTTTTAATATTTAACAGTTTCTGGATAGTGTTTGTACTCATAATCTACTCCTTGACATTGTGTAAAAAAATTAATTTAAAATAGTTAAAACTAAATAATTAAAATTTATTACTAAGTCAAGAGATTTCTATCAATTCTTAAGTTTTTTTGAGTTTAAAGTGAATAAAAACCACAGAGATTTTTAAAAACTCTCTGTGATGATAAATTTATTTATACATTGATCTTTTCTAAGTTTTTTTGTATTTCTTCGTCGGTTAGTTCATAATCTTCTAATTGACCATTCAAATAAGCTTCATAAGCAGATAAATCTAAATGTCCGTGTCCAGAAAGATTAAAGCAGATTACTTTTTCTTGGTTATTTTCTCTACACTGAATTGCTTCTTGAATTGCTGCATGCACAGCATGGGTAGATTCTGGTGCAGGGATTATTCCTTGTAATTTTGCAAATTCAACAGCAGATTTAAAACATTCATTTTGATAATATGCTTTCGCTTGTATATAACCATCTAACAGCAATTGACTTACCAAAGGAGCTGCACCATGATATCTTAAACCACCAGCGTGAATTGGACTTGGAACAAAATTATGTCCAAGTGTATGCATAGGCATCAATGGTGTCATACCTACGGTATCGCCAAAATCATAAGTGAATTTACCTCTTGTTAGGGTTGGACATGCTGCTGGCTCAACTGCAATCACTTTGATTTTTTCATTTTTTGTTAATGCATCTTCTAAGAATGGGAATACAAATCCAGCAAAGTTAGAACCTCCACCAACCGAACCAATCAATACATCTGGCTTAATCCCTAATTTTTCGAACTGTTTTTTTGCCTCTAACCCAATAATAGTCTGATGCAGTAAAACAAAATTTAAAACAGAACCCAAAGAATACTTTGTTTTTTCGTCTTTTACTGCAACCTCAATTGCTTCGGAAATAGCAATGCCTAAGGAACCAGGAGAATTGGAATGTTCACTTAAAATCTTTCTACCTGCTTCTGTTAGGTTCGATGGCGAAGGAATTACCTTTGCACCAAACATTTGCATCATAGTTTTTCTGTAAGGCTTTTGATGGTAAGAAACTTTCACCATATAGATTTCGCATTCTAAATCAAACAAAGAACATGCATAAGCTAATGAGGATCCCCATTGTCCAGCACCAGTTTCTGTGGTAATTTTTTTTACACCTTCTTTTTTGTTGTAATAAGCCTGAGCGATGGCTGAATTTGGTTTGTGTGAACCTGTTGGAGAAACCCCTTCGTATTTATAATATATTTTTGCTGGTGTATTTAGATATTTTTCTAATCGTCTAGCACGGATGAGAGGTGTTGGTCTCCAAATTCTATAAATATCCAATACTTCGCCAGGTATATTGATCCATTTTTCTCTACTCATCTCTTGCTCGATTAAAGATACTGGGAATAAAGGCATCATATCTTCTAGCGTTATTGGTTGTTTTGTTGCAGGATGAAGTGGTGGTTTTAGGGGATTCTTTATATCCGCTTGGATATTATACCAACTATCGGGTATTTCTTTTTGATCTAACACATGGATATATTTCTCTTCTTCTAAAAGATTCATAATATTCTCCTTTTAAGATTTAATTTTTTTAAAGATAAAACTATATTAAAATTACAATTTTATTTGTAAATCATTAATCGACTGATTCAAGTAATCTTTGTATCTTCTCGTGCTGATTTGTTTCTTCGTAAAATTTAATTAATTCGCGAATATATTGGATTTTTTTATCGGGATCCTCTTCTTGTTGTATTTTTTTTAGTAGTTCCTTTTCCAATGGATGGTTGATTTCTTTATCCTCGAAATTCTCAGTATCGGGTTTAAACGAACCACCAAAACGTTCTACGGCAGGCGAATTGAATTCATCATGGCTAGTTTTTTTTATGTTGAAAAATAAACCTATTCCTAACAATATAAAAATACTTGCAGCAATGGGAACATACCAGAAGGTTTTATGTTTTCCGTAAAGAAGTTGTTCCGAAAACGTGGATAAAGGTTTTGATAGTTTTGTTGAAGAATTGTTTTTTTCTATTAAGTTTTGCTCTAAATCCTTTAAACGTTCTTCTAACTGCAAAAAAAACATTTCTTTTTCTGGTATAATATCTTGATTTTTTGTTTGTATATATTGTTTTAACTCTTCTAAGTAATTTTCTAAATCTTTTTTTTCATTCATAAATCAAAAAAATCCATTACATTAAATTTTCCTTCTTTAAGGAGTTCTTTTTTTAACAATTCCTTTGCTTTGTGTAATCTACTTTTTACTGTGCCTAATCTTATCGCTTTTACTTCTGCAATTTCTTCGTAAGTTAATCCATCAAAATATCTCATGATAATCATTTCTTTATATTTATATTCTAATTTATTGATTATATAAATTAGATATTCGTAAAGCTCGCTTTGTTCTTGCTGTTGTTGAATTTTTTCTGCCGAAAAAATAGATATTTCTTTCTCCGCATAAGGATTAACTTCTGGATTAATATAATTCGCTTCTCTTTTTTTTGATTTAAGATGATCCAATGCTTTATTTACAACAATTCTATAAAGCCATGTATAAATATTTGATTCTTTTTTAAATTTTGGTAATGCCAAATAAGCAGAAATAAAAGCATCTTGCAAAACATCCTTAGCCTCGTTTTTATCTTTTATTATGCTATATGCTTTAAAATATAAACGTTCATAATATGGCTTAATCAATTCGATAAAATCTGATTGACTTCCTTTTAGAACATTATCGATTAGCTGATCTTGATTTTGATTAATATTGGTCATATTTTTTTTAAATTTTTTTTATAATTCTATGAATGTCAATAATTATTATTCTTTTTTTTGTTTTATCCATTCCTCTTGGATCATTTGGAAAAACAATAACGTAATACCTATGACAATTAAACTATCAGCTAAGTTGAAAGTTGGCCATGTTTGCCACGATAAAAAAGAAAGGATTGGTATATTTTCGAATTGTTCCCAACCAAACCAAATGCACTCTACAAAATCTACAACACCGCTTATATAACCCGGTTTTGGCCCCAAAGAAAAAATCCATTCTCGTGTTTCTACGGATTTAATAAATAATTTATCGATAAAATTGCCTATTGCACCAGAAAATATTAATAGCCAAATAAGCGAATTTCCAAATTGGTCGTTTTTCCAGCGGTAGAAAAATAAAAAAATAATTGCAAAAAACGTTAGATATATACCAATTACAGGTGCGGAAGGACCAGCTCCAAAAATAAAGCGATCGTTAAAAACAAGCCTTAACTTTATGTATTTACCATCCTCTCCTAAAATTGGAATATAAGGAATTCCATCAATTAATGCATTCAAACGATAATTTCTTACATTTTCTAATTGGTGATAAGATAAATAAAAATTTAAGTGATCTGTCATCCACTTCTTCGAAATCAAATCCAAAGAAACTAAAAAGATCAAACTAATCAACCACCAAATGGGATAAACCTTCCCAAAAGGTTGATCAAAACGAAACCAAGAAGAATTTCCACTTTTATTTTGATTGTTCATATCCATAAACGAAAATTAAAAATGGATTTTTAAGTCAATCTTTATAATCTATCATCATACAAACGTTAAAAACAAAAAAATCGAACATTTTAAAACTTTGACCGTAAAAAGACCTAAAAAAAAATGACCAAAATTTTGTGCACTGCACAATAAAAAGGAAATGATATGATCAATAACCAAAGAAAAACTAAAATCAAAAAACGATATATAACGTTGACTGGTTTAGCCACAATCTCGGGATTTTTTAATTATACCCAAAACATAAAAACGAGTACAGACATCAATCACCAAGCTTATTATGCTTCCGAAGAAAACCAATATCAAATTCAATTGAAGGCTTTGAAAGAATATATTCTTCAAAAAAATCCACAAATCCAAGTTGGCGAAATGGATCGTTTGGTAAATACAATCTATCGAGAATCAAAAAATCTTAAGCTTCCAGAAAACGCGACGATATTAGGAAAAAAAGTAAATCCCTTTATTTTTCTTGTTGCCCTGATAGAAACAGAATCTACTTTTAATAAATATGCTATCTCTTATGCAAATGCAAGAGGTTATGTTCAAATTTTGCCACAGACTGCTATGTGGTTAAAAGAAAAAGAAAATCTTCCTATTTCTTTATCGGAATTACACTCTACCGAAATTAATGTTATGCTAGGTGTAAAGTATTTAAACATTCTCTCTACACAATTCAATGATTTAAAACTCATTACATTATCTTATAATGCTGGTGATGGAAATGTAAAAAAAGGTATTTACGATATACGATACTGGATAAAAGTTCAAAAAAATTATGAAGATTTTAAAAAATTCTCAGAGGCTTACCAAAAAAATATTGCGAAAGAGGAATAAATTTAAATTTTATTGATTAAAATCTTTATGATTTATGAGGTTTATTTTAATCTTAATCCTAATTCTTAGTAGTTGTACATTGACAACAAAAAAAAGGACCACTCAAGAAGTTTTCTCAACAGAAAAGATACATTGGTATCAATACTATCAAATCATAAAAATATCAAAAAATAATTATAATAATTTTATAAATTTAATTGAACAAAAATCCATAGAAATAAAAAAAGTTCACGTAGATTCTAGTTATGTTTATTTTAAAATTTCTCATTATGATTATCACAACCTTAAACAAGAAAATTTATCCATAGAAACTGTACAAGATTTCCCTTTTATTTGGTGGGATAACGATCTAACCTTGCGAAAAAATTCCTTAAAAACAATGATAGAAGGATATAAAGATTACGAATCGATAACGAAAATTATCTTTTTCTTAAAAGAAAAATATCCCCAATGGATTCGTATAAAAGAATTAGGTAAAAGTTATAATAACAAAAGCATCTATTTAGTTCATCTTACGAACCACCAGAATAACAATCCCTATAAAATACCTGTATATTTTAATGCATTACATCATGGTAATGAACTCTTAACCATTGAATACATTCTAGATATGATATTTTTACTTTTAGGAGAAAGCAATATCGATATCAACCAACTAAATTCTTTACAACAAAATTCTTTAAAAGCAATTCCCTTGCAAGAACGAGAAGTGATTCTAAACAATTTGGATATTTTTATTATTCCAGTTGTTAACCCTGATGGATTGGATAACTTTTGGTATAAATCCATCCACAAAGGAAGAAAGAACTATCGCAATGTTGATCTAAACCGAAACTATCCTATTTATTGGAATTCTTCTTCCTTAGAAGCATCTAGTTCCCTCGTAGAATCTTACAAGTTTCGAGGATTTTCTCCTGGTTCCGAAAAAGAAGTCCAATATATAATAAATTTTCTTAAAAATGATTCGTGTAATTTTGCAATTAGTTATCATACTTATGCAAATAAAATTTTAATTCCTTATACCATAGAACATCTTTGGAATCCTATTCCAGACAGAGCATTGTATTTTGCTAAAAAAATCTTACAAAATAGTTTTTCTTACAGAGCTAAAAACTACGAATTAGCGAGAAAACTTTACGCTGTTGATGGCACAGATCAAGATTGGATTTATAATCGTACTGGCTGTATTGCTTATATCGTAGAAGGTTCCATGAATCTTCCAGAATATTCTGTTGCAAAATATAGTATAATTGGACTAAGACCCATTTGGTACAACTTACTTAAAATTGCCCTTGAAGAACCACGGATAGAATTGGAATTCTTCGATAACAAAAATCAGCCAATAAAACCAGATATAACGATAAACAATTATTACATTTTCGAAAAAGAATCATTTTCTTTCTATAAGAATCGTTGGATCTTTTATTTAGGTCCCAACAAAAAACTTGATATTACCATTAAGTATAAAAACATAGAAAAAAACTTACAGTGGGAATGTTTGGATATTTGTAGAGAAAAAATTTATTTGACAAATATTTGATTGTAGAAAAATAATTATTTGTTATTTATGAATCGAGCAATTTTATTAAAACAAGACATCACAGATGATATTCGTGATGAATTCAAAAACTGTAAAGAACTTGCTGTGGATTGCGAAATGATGGGTCTAAATCCATTTCGTGATAGACTATGTCTCGTTCAGATTGCAAACGAAAATGGATCTTGTGCTATTGTGCAAATTGACGAAAAAAATCCACCCAAAAATTTAAAAGAAGTTTTAGAAAGCCCACAAATCGAAAAAATCTTTCACTATGCTCGTTCGGATATGCTATTTCTCAAGTTGCGATTAAACATAGAAGTAAGAAATATTTATTGTACAAAAATCGCCTCTAAGATTGCAAGAACCTATACAGATAAACATGGTTTAAAAGAAATTGTCAAAGAATTTTTTGGAGACAACTTAGATAAAACTGTCACATCTACGGATTGGGGAAATCCCAACCTTACCGATGATCAGCTTATTTATGCTCAAAACGATGTAATCTATCTTTTTCAGATCAAGCGTATTTTGAACGAAATGCTTAAAAGAGAAAATCGATATGAATTATACCAAAAAACTTTGAATTTTTTACCTACAAGAGTAGAGTTAGATATTCAGGGTTATACAGAAGATATTTTTGCTCATTAAGATACTTTGATATGTTTAAAAATATTCAAATAACGTTGAATTAATAAAAGATTCATACTACCAATCTTGTTTTTTAAAAAGTCGATAAATTTTGCATTTGTATAATGGATTTCTTCTTCGGGATATTGTTTTTTAAATTCCATTTGGATATTAAAAACAATTTTTTGAATGTATAAGATTAATTTTTGATATTTCGAATAATTATTTTTTTCTTCGTCAGAAAGATGGTTTAAGATATTTTCTACCCACCATTCAAACAAAAATTTTTTGATAAACTCAAAAGGAATTACTTTTCGAATTAAATTTTTTTCTGGGTTTACAATCTGATGAATACTTCCCGTCTGTAAATCCAATAAGTATTGCTTATTCATATTAAAAAAAACCAAAGGTCCTAAATGATACATAAATAATTTTTTATCATCTTCTGGAATACGAAAATTTAACAGAATAATTTGTTGGTTCAGTTCAAACAATGAATTCAAAAATTTTTTATACTGATTAATTGCTTCTTCTTTAGAGAGAATCTTTTCTTTTTTCATTAGAGTTCTTACTATTTGGGAACGTACTATCTGCGGATTTGCCCCTAAATGCGTATCGATGTAAAAAACATTGATAAAACATTTTTCTTCTCGGCTTAGTTTGTTAAAATCATAAGATAAGTAATAATACATCGAAGAATTCCACAAAAAACGTCCGCTTGTATCAAGAATATTTTTGTTGATGTATTGATTTTTAGGACTTTTATCGATTTCTTTTTTGATGATTTGAGTATTTGTATGGATCAAATTTTCTAATTTTTCGTTTTCTTTTGATGGCTTTACAGGTTCTTCTTTGGCAAAAAAATCTTGGACATATTCGCTTAGATCTTCCTTAAAAACTAAGGAATATCTATATTCTATACCTGGCGAATATTTAATCTGCTGAGAAATTCTTTTATCTTTTTCGTTTTTATTATAATGCAACAAAATTTCAAACTGCTTTAACAGTTTTTGAATTTTTTGCAATTTTATATAACAAGTTTTCATTTGATAATCAAAAAATTGTTGGTAAAACAAAGTCTGCTGGGAAATTTTCGGTAATAACAATTTCTTGATAGTTTCTAATTTTTCTAAATTTATTATATAAAATTCTCTTAATTTATCGTAGGACAAAGCAAGCACAATAAAATTGATTTTATTTGTGTTTGGTTCGTCCTTAAAAAAAGTATAATATTCGCGATTTGCTTCTTGGGTAATGGTATCTTGTGCCATTTCTAGAATAATATTTTTTATTTTATTCAACATTTCTTTTAGGATTAGATCTACTTCCTTTATTTCGTAGAAAGCTTTGTTTTTTTCTTCAGTGGTTAATATATTAGCATTTAAAAGTTGGTACATCATTTTTATATTTTCTGTGTAGCGATCTAGAAAAGGGATTATCCCCTGACTAAAATCTTTTAACTCTTCCATTGTTTGTTTTTTTATTTAGATTTGTTATTTATTAAAAATTGTCAATAAAAATTAACATTGACGAAGAATTGTTAAAAAGAAACGTGAATTTATGTTGTATAAAGCAGAAGTATTAAAATCTCGTAAAAGAGAAAATCTTCTTCCTTTCATTTTAATAAGTTTTTTAATATCTGCAATTTTTATTCTGATTATTTCACTATTTTTTGTTCAAATTTATAAAATTCTACCTTATGGAAGTGATCAGGCAAATAAAAGCTATTATGTTATCAACGTATTTTCTAAGAACTTTCGAGAAAACGATTATGTAGTAGCAAGAATCAACGATCAAATCGTAGTTGTTGGTTTAATCTTAATCCAAGGACCTGCAAAAATACAAGTTAATAACGACGAGATTCAATTGCCTAGTAAAAAAATCCTTTTAAAAAATCCACTGCCAAAAGTATTCAATAAAAAAGAGGAAATCCAACTAAACCAAGAGGAATTTTATATCATTAGCGAAACTTCCCTCGATTCTTTTTATTTTGGCAAAATCCATAAAAACCAGATTATGGGAAAAGTACTTTTTCGTTTTTAGAATGTTCCACCCCAAAATATTCCAATAGTAAACCAATCTTTTGGTTTTGTAACATCAAACTTGATTCACTAATAGGATTAGAATAAGTATAAAGATTTTCCATTTCTTTGTATAATCGAAGTAAATCCAAAAATAAAGAATTTTCTTCTAAGATTTTTCGGTATAATTCATTTGTTTTTAGGTGTTCTTCTGGAATAGAAAAAGTGCATTCTTTAATGAGTAAGTAATATCCATAAATATAGAATAATTGTTCTACAATATAGGGTTTGTTCAAAAGTAATAGATCTTCGTTATTAAAATAATATTCGATTCGATTTTTATAATTTTTCCATAGTTTCCAAAAATAAGAAATCAGTTCTTTTAATTCGTGCATTTTTTCTAAGGAGATTTGGTTTAATGTTTGAAATTCTTGTTCTAATCGTTGTTGTACCCGAGGTTTTTTTAAAGCTTTTATAGTATGATCTTGAATTACGGGATGTGCACCTTCCCACGTTTCGTTAATAATTGCATCGTTCAAAAGACGCGGTAGACAACTAAAATCGTTTAGGATACCATTTCCTCCATGTAAAAGAATGGCTTGTCGAATGTTGGAGGTTGCAGTTATTGTAGAAATATATTTTAACATAGGAGTAAGAAGTTGTGACAATACATCATTTTGTTCGATTAAATAATAGTTCTGGAAATTTGCCAAGGTAATTACAGTATGTTTTAAGATCATTTTTATTAGTTCTACTTTTGTTTGAGGAAAATCAATAATTCTTCTACCATAAGCAGTGCGTTTTGTTGTATAAACCATACTTTCCATGATGGAACGTCTACTCATACCAACCGCAGCAACTCCAACATGAATACGCGAAATATTGATCACATACTTAATCAAATTCGCTAATCCATGAACAGGTTTTCCCAATTCCTCTGCATAAGTTCCATCATAGATGGATTCTGCGGTTAATTTTCCTTTGGATCCAATGATTTCTTTTTTTCGAATTAAATAATAGGAATTTCTTTCTCCATTGGGTAATAACTTAGGAACTAAAAACAATCCTATGGTATTTGTACCTTCTATTTTTGCTGTGGTTACCCATAAATCCCCTGGGTTCGAACAAAACCATTTTTCTCCGATTAAAACGTATTTCGCTGGATTCTCGGAATCTCCTTCTTGAACTTTTCTTGCAATGGTACGATTCGCTGCAACATTTGAACCACCTACTCGTTCTGTTACAAACTGACCACACATAAAATGACTTTTTGTTTCGGGCGATGCAATAAGAGGCAAATATCTTTCTTGCTGCGACTTTGTTCCAATTGCTTTAAGAACACGAATCATACCATCTGTCATAGCCAAAGGACAATTGATCCCAGCTTCTCCGTTTAAATTCGAAAGATAAGCTAATGCCATACGATGAAACATTGTAAAAGGATGTTTCCAATTGGGATGATAATCTAAATTCACCAATCCCCATTCAAAACAAATTCTTCGAATTTCTTTTTGTTCAAAACAGTAATCCACTTCGTCGATACGTTCACCAGTCCTGTTATAATGAATTATTTTTCCTAAATTTTCTTCTCTGTGGGCAATTTCTGTCAACTCGTCCAATATCGTACCAACAACATTACCAAAACCCTTTAAATGATCCCAAACTGCTTTAGCATGTTCGAAAGAATATTGATTTTCGATGATTTCTTTTACAAAGATGCGTTGCAAGAGTTTATCTTCTAGAAAAAAGTTTTTTCCTCTTACCCCTGTATAATTAGAAATATCATAAGGTTGTAAACCAGGATTGATAGATTGCGTTTTTATAAAAGTTGATTCCATAATCAAACAACAAAAAAAATGTTTTCTTAGTCAATCTTTTTTTATTTTTGGATATTATGAGTACAATTACACAATTAAACGAATTAATTTCTAATATCATCAACTCCAGCAAAAATTTTTCTTACGATGGTCGTTATAATTTACATCCATTGAGTTACAGACGTTTTCCTACGAGAAAAGTAAGAGTCGGTAATGTATATGTTGGTGGCGATGAGTCCATACGAATTCAATCTATGACTACAACACCAACCCTAGACATAGAAGCTACTGTTAAACAAACAAAAGAGTTATTCGATGCTGGATGCGAAATTGTTCGAATCACAACGCGAAACCCAAAAGAAGCAAAAGCAATCAAAGATATAAAAGAATTATTGATAAGAGATGGATACAATGGTCCCATCGTTGCTGATGTTCACTTTTCGCCCCAGACTGCTTTAATAGCTGCGGATTATGCAGATAAAGTGCGTATCAACCCCGGAAATTTCGTAGATACAAAAAAATTCGAACTAAAAGAATATACAGACGAAGAATACGAAAAAGAAATTTTTAAGATTCAAGAGGCATTCTATCCACTGATTAAAAAATTAAAAGAACAAGGCAAAAGTCTACGAATTGGGACTAATCATGGTTCTTTATCAGATAGAATTATGAATCGTTTTGGCGATACCCCCGAAGGAATGGTAGAGTCTGCGATTGAATTTATTAAAATTGCAGAATATTATGATTTTAAAGATATCGTCGTTTCGATGAAGGCTTCTAACCCTTTTATTATGATTCAAGCTTATAAGATGCTTATTGAACGGTTCATTAAAGAAAAAATGAATTATCCCATCCACTTAGGCGTAACAGAAGCAGGTGATGGTAAAGATGGTCGATTAAAATCCTATGCTGGTATTGGATTACTCTTGTTAGAAGGTATTGGCGATACAATTCGCATTTCTCTTACCGAAGATCCAGTAAACGAAATTCCTGCAGCAAAAGAATTGATCCGTTTTATCGATAAGATTCACCAAGAAAATCAATCCTTATACCAATTTTTAGAAAACCAAACGGGAAAAATCACTTACCCATACGAAATTAAGCGAAATACCAAAAATTTAGATGACTTTTCTATTGGTAGCAATTATCCTATAAAATGGATAGTAGATTTTCCCAATCAAACCAATCCTGAATTCTACAAAAATATTCTAAAAAACAAACCAGATTATTTTTTAATACAAGAAAATCATTTTAATCAAATCCAACAAAATGAATTATTAAAAAGCATTAAACCAATCATCCAACTAAATCAAATTTCGAAAGAAAACATTCAAGAAATCTTGAATCAAATCCCCAACGCGAATTTTTGGTTAGATTTAAATCATCCATTAAACGAAATCCTAAATATAATAAAACAATTTGATTCATCAATCTTGTGGATACTGGATTTAAGTAAATTACAACTAAACGAAATCATCGATACAATTGAAACCTTAAACAAACAAGATTTAAACCTTGTCTTTACTTTAGATTCTTGGGATATCATCCATTTATTTAAATTCTTAAAAAATAAAACAAATCTTCCTTTTCTTTTAAAAATTGATCTTCATCAGCAAAAAGATCGATTACCCTACTTAGGAGTATTCGGTGCAGGTAGCATTTTTTCTAGCATAGGAGATTTAATCTACGTTCGCTCTGACGATCCCCTATCGAGTTATGAATTCGGAAGCGATATTCTACAAATTACAAGAACAAGGCTTAGTAGAGCAGATTTTATCAGTTGTCCTTCTTGTGGAAGAACCTTGTTTGATTTGCAAGAAACCACACAAAAAATCAAAGAACTTACCCAACACTTAACTGGTGTAAAAATTGCCATCATGGGTTGTATCGTCAATGGATTAGGAGAAATGGCAGATGCAGATTTTGGTTATGTGGGAGCATCGCCCGGAAAAGTCAACCTCTACAAAGGAAAAACACTCATAAAGAGAAATGTTCCCGAAGAAGATGCACCAAAAGAACTAATCGAAATCATTAAAGAAGCTGGTATGTGGATTGATCCATAGATGATAGATCAGTTTAACATTTTCGATTATTTCTTTTTAAAATTTGGTGGTCTTTTCTCGAGAAAAGCATTGACCCCTTCTAATGCATCTTCGGTTGCTGCTAATGTTGCAAACAATTCACTCATATAGTCTGCTGCTTTGTGGTATTCTAAATCACTCATTCGATAAATTCCTGTTTTACCAATTTCTAATGCAAGAGGGCTTTTGCTTGCAAGTTTATTGGCAAGTTCGAGGGTAGCTTCTTCGAGTTTATCATCCTCTACTACGCGATTGATTAATCCTAATTGCAAAGCTTCTTCTGCATAAAGAATATCACCCGTTAAGATCATTTCTAAGGCTTTTTTTCTCCCAACAAGGCGAACAAGTGGTACAGCAGGTCCTAAACAGATTAAGCCAACATTAATAGCAGTGGTACCAAATTTTGCACTTTTCGAAGCAACAGCAAAATCGCACGCGAAAACTAACCCTGCTCCGTTTGCAACCGCATATCCATGCACTTGTGCTATTACTGGTTTTTTCATATTGGCTATGGTGTGATTATGCTCATCCATTAGTTTGATAAATTCTCTGTATTCTTGGTGCGTTCTTCCTTTACGAAATTCTTCTAATTCTATTCCAACAGAAAAATGCTTTCCATTTGCTTTTATAATTACTACTCTTACATCATCATCTTTATCAAAAGAAATTAAAGCATCGTTAAGTTTTCTTGCAAAAGGAACGTTAAAAGTATTTTGTTTATCTGGTCTATTCAATATAACATATCCAATTTTGCCTTCTTTGGATGTTAAAATTTCGCTCATAAATATTTTTTATCTTTAAGAAATAACATGTCAAACTTTATTTTATGCTTGAAAAAACAAATTCATAGGTTTTATCCCAACTCAAAATATTATAATAATTTTATAAATTTTTATTTATATTAAACAATTCCTACATTTTTTATAAAATTTATATTTTATATTATAAAATATTTTAATTTAAATCATTTAGAAAAAAAGTATTGAACAATTTTGCACAATTATTTATATTGTGATCATAAATTAAACAAGGAGAATGTATGAGTGCTACGGTAAATTTTAAAGGAAATCCCATCCATTTGATAGGAACACCATTACAACCCGGTTCCATCGCACCACCAACAACTGTCGTAACAAAAGATTTACAAGAAATTGTGATTGGAAAACCATCCAGTAAAAAACAAATTATCATCGCAGTTCCATCGCTAGATACAGGTGTATGTGAAAAAGAAACGAAAACATTCAACGAAAAACTACAATCTTTGACGAATGTAGAAGCTGTGGTTGTTTCTATGGATCTACCTTTTGCTCAACGAAGATTTTGCGATAGTTTTAACATTGCAAATCTAACAGTTGCGTCGGATTTTCGTTATAGAGACATGGAAAAATGGGGTGTTGTAATTGCAGAAGGACCTCTTAAAGGTTGTTTAGCAAGAGTTGTTTTTATTGTCGACACAAACGGAAAAATTACCTACACACAAGTTGTTCCAGAAATTGGTCAAGAACCCAACTATGACGATGTATTAAAAAATATATAAAAATTCAAAATGTATTGTTTTTTCTAATTGACAAAAATTCTTTTATAAATCATTCATTTATCATCTAGCCGCATTTTGGCGGCTTTTTTTAGGAGAAAATAATGGCTTTACTTCAAGAAACCCTTCGTCAATTTAAAGAAAATGATTATACAGTAAAATTGGTATCTACGATTTTTAATATAATCCCCATGGAAAAATCCTATGTATTCTATAACGAATTCGAAAATGGTTTAAGAAGAATTATACCAAGCTTAACAGAAGAAGATTTACAGAAAGCTTATCAGTTTTTAGACGATCCAAAAATTCAATCCACATTAAAAGCATTTATCTATGTAGATACAACAGACAAATTGATTTCCAGCTTTGCTGGCATCAAAAATGTTTTGAATCTTTTTGGTATGGGAAGCAATCAAAAAAGAACCTTCGAATCAGATCCAGAACAAGCGTTAGATGCTGCTGTAAAAGCCTTAGTCATTGCTTATGCAGTGAACCATCTCTATTCTGGTGATTTAAAATCAAAGATGCAAGAATTAATTCAAACGCCTGCTGGTATAGAACTATTGATATATTATTCGTTGATAGAAATTGCTTTACCTTTTACAGACAACTTAGTAGAAAGTAGTTCGAAAGTTATATCCAAATTATTAGAAAACCAACATCAAATCGAAAATAAGTTCAATACATTAGGAATTGGAAAATTAGAGAATACAACAGAATTATTGAATGCATTCCAAAATATCATTCCTAACTATCTTGACAGAGTAAAAAATTATGTTCAACCAGTAGCAGAAAAAATTAAAGTTTACTTACCTACTGCCTTGAATATTGCAGATTCTGCTACAGGAGTTATTGCAAGTGGCGCAGATCTTTTACCCGTTTGGACATTTTTAGGTGCACGATTAATTACAGAATCGATTGCATTAAAATTAAAGAATGATTTTTAGTAAATCAACCGGCTGAATTGCTATATAATCTGGTGTAATAGATGGTGTGTTTTTAGAATATCCCCATTTACACCAAATCGCATAAGCGTTTAAATTTTTTGCTGTCATAATATCTGCTTCTGTGTCTCCTAGAACATAAATTTCTTCTGGGTTAATTTCTAATTCTTTGATTACTTGCCGTATGGGTTCTGGTGAAGGTTTACTTTCTTTAAAGCTATCTCCACCAATAACTCTGCTAAAATAACTTAGTAAACCTAATTTATCCAATAAAAGTATGCTTAATTTTTCTGGCTTATTCGTGTATACAAACAAGCTATGATGCTTCGATAGGCTTTTAATAACATCATCCATTCCATCATAAATTTTCGTATGATCTACGATATGTTGACCATAATCCATTTCGTATTTAAAGATTAAATCTTTGGGAATTTCTTGTTGGACCAATTCTGGAAAACAATTTCGGTACAAAAAATCCATTCCCTTGTTTACCAAAGATTGAATAGCATCAATAGGTAATTCTGGAAGTTGATACAATTTACGTACTCGGTTTACACTTAAAGACATATCGAGTCGACTATCTTCAATTGTGCCATCTAAATCAAATATTATGAGCTTCATGTTATTGGATCAACCCCTCGTATTGGCCTTTTTGTTTTAGCTCTTCCATACTTCCCTTGCCGTTTTCGTATTCTGTGACTTTTCGTTCGCCCGTGATTGAACCTTTAAACGCTTTAAACGGATTCGGGTTATGAACTTTAACTTCGTGAGGAATCCCACCTGGAATGATTAGAATATCCCCAGCTTCTATCGTGACTGGTCCATCATCAAAATGAAAGGTAATTACCCCTTCTACTGCTCCTCGAATTTCGTCGTAATCATGGCTATGTCTACTACGTTCAAACCATCCAGGTACGGTTTGCAAATCATACACTTTAAACCCATATTTTTCCATTTCTTTTTTAACTTTTTCTTCTGTGGGAATTTCTTTATAAGGCCACTTGTATACTTTTACCTTTTTGTTTTCCATCCTGTTCTCCTTTATAAATCATAAGGTCTAATTGTAACTCTTTTATTAGACTTCGTTCTATATATTGCATTATCGATCATTTCGTGTAATTTACTCTCTATTGCATCGATTGTTTCGTCTGTTATTTCGCATTTTTTCTGTTTTATATAGTCTCTTAAACGAGAAACATTAATCAAACGTTTTTGATAATTTCTTACTCTGT
Organism: Leptospiraceae bacterium; assembly: GCA_026418015.1. GTDB lineage: Bacteria > Spirochaetota > Leptospiria > Leptospirales > Leptonemataceae > SKYB61. The sequence continues at coordinate 197,628 of JAOACE010000020.1, forward strand.
TGTTTCTTTCTTCGATCAGTTTATCTATATCATCGGCATCGTTTTGTTGACTCATTTTTCTCTATCCAAAAATTTTTATTAAATATACTTTACAATTCTTTTCTTTTACATAATATATTAAAACAAAATCTATTTGCAAGTAGATTTTTGATAATTTTCCTGACCATAAGGATTGAGCATGAAAGTATTAGTAATTGGTGGTGCAGGATATATTGGGACCCACATAGTTTATGATTTATTAGAAAGAAATTATCGCATCTTAGTTTGTGATGATTTTTCTACCGGTAATAGAAAAAATATCATTCAACATCCTAATTACGAATTACTCGAAGGAGATTTTAAAAACGAATCTATCATGAAGAAAATCCTATCTTACAAGCCCGAGGTAATATTTCATTTTGCAGCAAGCAAAGCTGCTGGCGAATCCATGATTGATCCCGTTAAGTATTCCCACAATAATATTCGCGGAACATTGTATCTTCTAGAAAACATGATTCAAAATAACATCAGGTATTTTATTTTTTCTTCGAGTGCAGCTGTATATGGAGAACCTCAATACTTACCCATTGACGAAGAACATCCAAGAAATCCCACCAATTATTATGGTTTTACAAAAAAAATTATCGAAGATAACTTAGAATGGTTTTCTCGTTTAAAAGGTCTAAGATATGCATCTTTACGTTATTTTAATGCAGCAGGTTATGATATAAAAGAACGCGTCAAAGGTCTCGAGAATGAACCACAAAATCTTCTACCAATTGTAATGGAAACCCTGATTGGGAAAAGACCAAAAATGTATGTATATGGAAATGATTATCCTACTCGCGATGGTACATGTATTAGAGATTATATTCATGTAAATGATTTAAGCGAAGCCCATCTACTTGCAATGGATTATATTATAAAAAACGAACAAGATATAACAGTGAATTTAGGTTCAGAAAATGGAATGTCTGTTTTAGAAATGATTCAAATCGCAGAAAAAGTAGCAAACAAAAAAATACCTTACGAAATTACCTCCCGAAGACCTGGTGATGCAGCTAAACTTTTAGCATCTTCCAAAAAAGCAAAAGAAGTATTAAATTGGGTTCCCAAATATTCTGATCCAGAAACATTAATTCGTTCCATGTGGATTACGTACCAAAAAAATGCATAAATCAACCTTAAAATTATTCATTTTATTTTTTTTATTAAATCTTTCATGTAATCTGAATACCAATATAAGTAAAGAGTTAAACCAATATTACGAAAAGGGAGAATTTTTAAAAATCTTAGAAACCATTCAAGTTTACGAATCGAAAAATTCCAAAGAAAATCCTGATCTCTATTTATGGAAAGCGCGTATGTATTCTATCTACCCTGAATCTTACGATATGGCAAAATATTTTTATCAAAAGTATATAAAATTAAACCCCAAACCAGAATCTTATTATGAATATACTTTATTTTTAATCGACATTTCTGAATTTCTTACGATTCAAGAATTAATCAGTGGAGAAAATATAGACCCCAATTTAATTTTTCATCCTATTATTAATGATATTCGGAATTTCTTAGAATGCAGATCTAAAACTCTCGAAGAACGCTACAATAATATCTTTCTTCATCTTGAAGTTATCAAAGATTTGTATTTATTTAATTATTGTTATATGCTATTGTATTCAGATATCTATCATAAAATCATTTTTAAAAATTTACAGAATACAAATCCCGAAACCTACAAAAATCTTTCTACAACAGAAGAACTCAATAGGATTCAAGATACTACCCTACTCTTAAAATATAGAAATCAAAATCTTTTTAGCATAAAAGAACTGATCCATCTTTATAAAGAAAAAAATAGTGGTACACTAAACAAAGAAAAGAGAATTTATTGCTCTTTACAACAACACTTTCCAGACTTTAAGATTTCTGCTATAAGTATAGAAGAATGCAAAAAAAACTTTCCTAATAACTTAACGTTATTTAGGAAAGTTTTAAAAACTTCTAAAAGGAATAAGATTTCTGTTCCTCTTTTCGATAATAAGATTTATTCTCCCACTTATAGGAATTAAATCTTTTTTTTCACCATATATAAAACAAAAATACCCATTCCAATTACAAATAAAATAGTAAAAAATACTAAAATATCTACTATATCACCTTTTAACATCATATATCCCTCCTAAAATAAGAGTTTATTTATTGACGAAATTTTTTCAATTATTTTTTTATTTATTTCATAAAAAATTATAGAGATTGAATTTCATTATTAAATGAAAGAAGCAATCAATTATAATGTTTGTTTATTAATCAAAAAAATTATAAAAAACCTTCTGGTGAAAAGAACAAAACCAAGAGTCTTAAAAATGATACCAGAATTATTCCTCTGTTAAGCTCCCGTCATAAAAAACATAAAAAAATGTTTACATAGATTTTATTTTTTTAACATTGGAATTAAGTCATGATATTTTTTCTTGTTTATAATCTTGCAAATTTAATCGTGTTTTTTTTACCCTTATTCTATCAAGACTTAGAACCAGAAAACTATTTTTTTTATTATGTTAAATTTTCTTTGATAATTTCATTAATATATTTAATATTTTCTAAAAAATTTTATAAAAAGATTAATATAAAAATTATATTAAAAAATTTTATTTTTTTGTTTATTACCATTTTAATTTTTTATTTTGTTTTTTATTTTTTTAGATTCGCCGAATGGGAAGAATTCAAAAACAACCATTTATTAAACAACCTTTTATATACGATGATTTTCTATCCATTTAATATGTTTTTATTTTATATTGCAAAAATCATCCTTCTAAACAGAAATAAAAAGATTTTAAGAAAATTAACCAACTATAACGATGAAATTGAAAAATTATATAACTTTATAAATTTATTTAATAAATTAGAATTAAATCTTTATCAATATCAAAAATTATTACAATATGTAAATTCCTTTATTATTGAACAAGATAACAAAATTCTTGGTTCAATGAATATAATTATACATCAAAATACAATCATCATATTTGATTTAAAATCCAACATGATCGAAGATTACAATTTTTTAATTTCTTTTTTGAATCAAGAAATGATAAATTCTAACACAGAAAGGATTGTGTTTATAACTTCCCAAAAAGATGAATATATTTATTTTATAAATTATTTAAACTTTTTATTAGAACAACAGAATTCTCTTTTTAAGTGGCAAGACGAAATTTCCAACAAAACGATTCTAGAAGAATTAAAAAATGTTAGTTCAATTTATATATTAAAAGAATTTTATGATTTAGTTCAAAATAGTACGATAACGAATTATTACATATTAAAAAAATTTACTTTACAATAGAAATTGATAAAATAAATATACTTTAAAAAATTTTAATACTATCAAATGGAGAAAAAATGAAACGTTTTATAAAAAAAATTCTTATTCCTATCGATGGATCAGAACATTCCAAAAAAGGATTAGAGTTTGGGATAGCTATTGCAGAAAATGCACACGCAGAAGTTACAATTCTCGAAGTCATCGAAGAATTTGGACCATTACCAGGTTATTACGAAGCACCACCTCCAAATATTGACAGAGTAAAATGGGTTGCAGAACAAAGATTCGAAAAAATCCACCCCATATTAGAAGAAACAAAAGTAAAATGGAAAAGACGTGTAGAAGAAGGCTATGCAGCAGAAACCATTATTCGAATAGCAGAAGAAGATAAATTTGATTTGATTGTTATTGGCAGTCGAGGAATGGGCTTTTGGGGTAGGTTTTTATTAGGTTCTGTCTCGGATAGGGTTGTCCATCATGCCCCATGTAGTGTCTTAGTTGTTAAATAACGTACTGATATTTTAAAAATCGAATAAAAAAAATAAAATAAAAAAGGAGAAAAACATGATAAGAGTAGGTATAAATGGATTTGGTAGAATCGGGCGAATGGCTTTCCGTGCAGTGTTTGAATACAACAAAAACATAGAAATTGTAGGTATTAATGATCTTTTAGATGCTGAATACATGGCATATATGCTTAAATACGATTCAACACACGGTAAATTTAAGGGCGAAATCTCTGTAGAAGGTAATCAATTGATCGTAAACGGCAAAAAAATTCGCGTAACATCGGAACCAGAACCATCTAAACTAAAATGGGGAGATATAGGAGCTGACTACGTAATTGAATCAACTGGTTTATTTACATCTTCGGATAAAGCAATCGGACACATCAACGCTGGAGCTAAAAAAGTTGTAATCAGTGCACCAGCAAAAGATAACACTCCAACTTTTGTTATGGGTGTAAATCATACCACATATAGACCAGAGATGAATATTGTTTCGAATGCAAGCTGTACAACAAACTGCTTAGCACCTGTTGCGAAAGTAATTCATGACAACTGGGGCATTGAAGAAGGTTTGATGTCTACCATTCATGCTGTTACTGCAACACAAAAGACAGTTGACGGTCCATCTAAAAAAGATTGGCGTGGTGGTCGTGGTGCGTATCAAAACATCATTCCTGCGTCAACGGGAGCTGCGAAAGCCGTAGGACTTGTTATCCCAGAACTAAAAGGTAAACTCACTGGTATGTCCTTCCGCGTTCCTGTAGCAAATGTTTCGGTGGTAGATTTAACCGTTAGACTTAAAAAACCTGCTAAATACGAAGAAATTTGTGCAAAAATGAAGGAATATTCAGAAAAAGATGTATCATTGGGAGGAATGAAAGGCATACTAGGCTACACTGAAGAAGAAGTGGTATCCACAGATTTTCTCCATGATCCACGTACTTCCATTTTCGATGCAAAAGCGGGTATTCCATTGTCCGATACTTTTGTGAAAGTTGTAAGCTGGTACGACAATGAATGGGGTTATTCCGTAAAACTACTTGAACTCATCGAATATATGAACAGCGTAAAATAATTTTTTATTCAATCTAACAAGGAGTATCTCTCCTTGTTCTTATAAAATTTTCAGGAGAATCCTATGAAATATTATCATGTAAAAAGTATTGATGATTTATCGAAAGAAGAAGTAAAACACAAAAGAGCACTTGTTCGCGTAGATTATAATGTTCCCATGAAAGATGGCCAAGTTGTAAACGATTTAAGAATTATTTCAACAATTCCCACCATCAATAAGTTATTAGAATTAGAAACCAAAATTATATTAATATCCCATTTAGGAAGACCCAAAGGAAAAAGAAATCCTGAATATTCACTAAAGCCAGTCTATGAAGTCCTAAAAAAACTGTTTCCTAATAATAATATCTATTTTGTAGAAACTATCGAAGAGCTTAAAGAAAAATGTAAAAAAATTCAACCCAAAGAGATAATTCTTCTAGAAAATATCCGATTTTACGAAGGCGAAGAAAAAAACGATTTAAACTTAGCAAAAGATTTAGCAGAATGTGGTGATTTTTATGTAAACGACGCTTTTGGAACAGCACATAGAGCTCATGCCTCGACAGAAGGTGTAGCAAGATTTTTAAAACCAGCTGTCTGTGGATATTTATTAAAAAAAGAAATTGATTATTTATCAAAGACCATCGAAAATCCAGTCCATCCTTACGTCGCAATTATAGGCGGTGCAAAAATATCCGATAAAATCAAAGTGATAGAAAATCTATTAAAGCTTTCCGATAAGATTTTGATTGGCGGAGCTATGATGTACACCTTCTACAAAGCAAAAGGTCTTAAAACAGGAAAATCCCTTGTAGAAGAAGATAAGGTCGATTTAGCAAAAAACTTATTAGAAAAAGCCAATGGGAAAATTCTTCTACCCATAGATACCGTAGTATCGGATATGTTTGATCCCAAAGCAAGAAAAATCGGTTCTCTAAAAGAAGTTTCTTTTGATCAAATTCCCGACGATGGAATCGGACTTGACATTGGAAGTAAAACCATCGAACTTTATAAAAAAGAACTTCAAAATGCAAAATTAGTGATATGGAATGGACCGATGGGCGTATTCGAAATACCCGAAACTGCAAAAGGAACCTTCGAAGTTGCAAAAGCTGTTGCAGAATTAACACAAAAAGGTGCAATTACGATTGTTGGCGGCGGTGATTCTTCCGAAGCAGTAGAAGAAGCGGGATTAAAAGATAAATTTTCTCATGTTTCCACAGGTGGTGGAGCTTCTTTGGAATTTATCGAAGGTAGAGAACTTCCTGGTATAGCAATATTGGACAAAAAATAACTAGTTCATGAGAGGCACAGAGATTTCTGTGCCTATTATAGGAGTTTTATGATGAAAAAATCAAAATGGTTTTTAATTCTGATAACCTTAGGTGCTATGGGACTACTAGCTAGCAACGCAACGAACCAAAACGAAACAATCAGTCCATTTTATAAACTTCATAAATATCGCGTTGTTGATGATGCTCCCAACGACTATTGCGATCCAAACAATGATCCTCAATGCGAAATCATCCTGGACGAAGAAAATCCTTGTAATACACAATATGATCAATGTTTAAACCAATGTAAAAGTGAAGATTGCCTAGAAAAATGCGATGTAGAATACGAGGCATGTTTAGATTCTTTATAAACCTTTTTTTACCCTAAGCCTGGTTTTTTCTATTACTTTTCCACGGAATTTCTTCTATATCTAATACAAAGTTTGCATATCGCGCAGTTACAAAAAAATAATCTGACAATCGATTAAAATAAGAAATCAACTGTTCGTTTATATTAAGTTTTTCTTCTTTAATGGCATAAACAATTCTTCTTTCTAAGTCTCTACATCTTGTCCTGCAAACATGCAAAAAAGAAGATATTAAACTTCCATTGGGTAGAATAAAGGATCTTAACTCTGGTAAAACTTCATCCATTTTATCGATGGAAGACTCTAAAAAAAGAATATCCTCTTGTCTTAAAATTGAACGATTGTCTTTATAATAACCTGCAAGTTCCGCAGAGATTTCGAACAATAAATTTTGAATTTGTATCAATTGTTGCATTAATTGATTTAAATGAGAATTTAATTGATATTTTTCTTTTATTAAAGCATTTACTACGCCAATGTAAGAATTTAGTTCATCGCATAAACCATATAAATCGACTCGTAGATTATGTTTATAAACCTTTGTTCCATCTGCTAGAACGGTTTCTCCGTTATCGCCTCTTTTGGTATAAATCTTCATTACACCATTTTATTTTGATCTTTATAATCTGAAAAGATTTTTTTTACAATGTATTTCGCAATTTTATAGGGAGGATTTAATCCAGAAATATTCTCCCAATTTAAAGAATATTTATCAAAAAGTTTTTTTAAATGCTCATAATTCTCTAATATTCTAGAAAGTTCTTGTTCTTTTTCGAATGTTTCTTTATAATGATTTCTTTTTTTTATACGTTCCAATGCATTTTTTAGATCAATGTCTAAATAAAAAACTCTTTTTGGTTTAGGATATTTATTAAAAGAATTTATAAATATCTTATATACATCTTCTAAGTCTTTTGCTTGGTATGCAGCAGTAGATGGATAATATCTATCCATAATAATAATTTTATCCTGATTGGGCAAGATATTCAACTGAACATTTTTTTCTCTATCTTTATCGAAGAGTATGAACCATTCCTCTAATTTGAGATTGCGATTTTCTTTTAGATATTGACGAATTTTTTTACCTGTATCGAAATCCGTTGGCTCGTACAAAAAGACAAAACATTCCTGTAATTTAAGTCTTCGGATAATTTTTTTTAATAACTGAATTTGTGTAGATTTTCCAGAACCATCAATTCCTTCGATAATATATAAATACATAAGACAAGATTATTATTTAATTTGTTTTATCAATAAAATTAAAACTTATGTATAAATAATTAAAATAAATTCATTTACAAAAAAAATTATAGAAAAAAAATTACAATATGACGATCGAAAAAAATTCTCAAAAAGAACTAGATAGATTATGGGGGAAGAATCCACCTAAACACAACCCAAACTTGTTAAAAACGATTTACGAAGTAATTTTTATTTTGATAGCTTTAACCAATTTTTTATTGGTGCTCTTTGATGCTTTATATTTATACAAACTTCCGTACTATCACGGAACATTAAGAGATGTACTTTTGCATTACTATCCAGAAAACTTAAAAAAACATTTTGATCCCATAAAAGTATGGGACCCTATAAAAGGGATTGAACCACATCGTTTTACAGTTTCCTACATAGAAAATTATGAAAAACTAAAAGAATTATACAATAGCTTAATTGCTACAACGCCCCAAGAAAGAGCAAAAATCGAAAAAGATATAGAGAATCAACTTAAAATACTTATAGAACTATCGGAGGATATGATAGATAAACGCTCTGTCGATAGTTATTTTTATTTAGCGAACAAAGATGGAGTTTTAGAAAAAATAAAAAATATCATGAGAAAATACAAACCTAATCCTCAAAATTCTGCAAAAGAAAGCTTTAGAACATTTTTTTCTAAGCAAAACTTAGGTGATGACAATTGGCAAAAAGAATTTACATTTTTTGATAAAGAAATCATCCCATTAATGAAGGAAAATTATTTTCGATGGATTGCAGAAGATGGAGAATTAAAAGATTATTTTTACAAAATTGATCGTTGGTTTGTATTATTTTTTGTCATTGATTTTATCGGTCGATGGATTGTTTACCGAAAACGATACAAAAAATGGTATTTATTTCCGATTCATCATCTTTACGAAATTTTTAATCTCTATCCACCACATCATACTGCTTGGTTTCGTTTATTAAGAATTATTCCATTGTATGTAAGACTAAAAGAAAATCGGTTTATTCCCGACGAAGGTATCATGCCAGAGATTATCCATGATAATGCAAAAATCATTGCGGATGAAATTTCTGGACTAGTTTTAGTCAATATTATAGAACAAACCAAAGATCGTTTTAAAGAAGGAAAAATCGATCTTGAACCTCAAACCATCGAAGCATTAGAAGTGATTCTTAAAAAACAAATGGAAATTTTTAGTAACAAAATTATGCCAGAGTTAGAACCTATGATAACAGAAATGGTGCATTATTCAATCAACAGAGCAGCAGAACCATTTTTACTTTCTCCGATTGGTCCACTAGTTAGAATTATTTTATATAATATTCATGCAACTGTTAAAGAAGGATTAGAAGCTGCATTCAATAGTCCAGAAGGATTAGAACGCTTAAATAAAATCTTACAAACATCCGTAGAAGAGATACTAAAAAATACTACTTCGAAAGAAAATCAAGAAATGCTGATAAAAGATATAGTAAACTTTCTTGATATTCTAAAAAAAGACATAGAAAATAATTACGTAAAAGAAACGTGATGTGATAAACATTGACTTACCTTTAACAGAAATATTAAGACCACAATCTTGGGAAGATTTTGTTGGCAACGAAGCTTTAATACAAAAAATAAAATCGTTGCCATTGCATTCGATGATTCTTTATGGACCCCCAGGTTGTGGTAAAACAAGTATAGCAAAATTATTGATACTAAATCATCATTTAAAAGCGTTTGAATTCTCTGCCACCAATTGCGGCATAAAAGAAATCCGAGAAGTCATTGAAAATTCACAAGAACAAACAATAATTTTGTTTTTAGACGAAATTCATCGATTCAATAAAACGCAACAAGATAGTTTATTATCTTATGTTGAAGAAAAAAAGATCATTTTAATTGGAGCGACAACAGAACATCCAGGCTTTTCTATTATTCCAGCATTATTATCGCGATGTCAAATTTATAAATTATTGCCCTTATCCATCGAAGATTTGAATCTTTTATACAAAAAATCAGTTGAATATTTAAAAAAATTTATTGAATTCGAAATTTCACCAGAAGCAAAAGATTATTTAATTCAATCTTGCTATGGCGATGCGCGAAAACTAATTCGATATTTAGAAATCCTTATTAACTATTTACAAAATCATTCCGAAAATAAAATCAGCATCAATACAATCAAATCCCTTATTGATGACAATCCTCGCTTATACGACAAAAACCAAGACTTACACTATGATTATATAAGCGCATTCATAAAATCTTTGAGAGGCTCCGATCCAGATGCTGCACTACTCTATTTAGCAGCTATGTTAGAAGGTGGCGAAGATCCGTTATTTATTGCTCGAAGAATGATTATCTTCGCAAGTGAAGACATTGGTAATGCATCACCAACTGCTTTAAATTTAGCAGTTTCTACTTTTTTAGCAGTCGAACGAATTGGAATGCCCGAAGCAAGAATCATACTTTCCCAATGTGCAATTTTTCTTGCAAGTTCACCCAAAAGTAATGCATCATACAAAGCCATACAAGATGCACAATTTTATATCAAAAATAAAGTGGTTATAGTCCCGAATCATTTAAGAAATCCATCAACCAAAATTCATCGTCAAGAAGGCGCAGGACAAAACTATCATTATCCACACGATTATCCAAATCATTTTATAAAACAAAATTACTTTCCAAAAGATTTATTTAAACAATTTTATTTTCCTTCGGATCAAGGAACAGAAATCAAGATAAAAGAACGACTAAAACAACTACATCCAGAACGAAAATATGATTAAACAATAGTCTATCGATAAAACAAAATTATAAAGAGAATATTATATATAATAAATAAAAATTGATATTTATATATTATAAAATTATATAAACATCAATAAAATTGATCAGAAAATATACAAAAAATTGACCTAGTTTCATAATCAGTTGATTTTATATAAACATAACTCTGTATCATTTGGTTTTGGTTATTACCAGAAAGTTCATCCGTTGATTCTATTTGTGGTAATGGTATGAGAGGAAGTATATCTCTTCCCAATGATTGCATTTCCCAATCTAGTAAGATCCTCAGAATTGCACTAATTGAATACCCAAGAAACCTTCGAGAATCGAACAATTTACTCCATAGGATTGGATTAATCTTTATACTATATCGCTTATATTGTTTTGTTGTGGGTTGATAACTTGCAGTTTCTGTTCTTTTATATGGAGTTATACGTATTTCATAAAGAAAGACTAAATATTTCGTCAAAAGATACTGAATTGCATCGGATATACTTTGATTATAAAATCGATTTGCAATTTCTCTTAAATAATTATAATGCATTGGGGTTAAATTGATCCCTACCCTGTATAAATCAACGGTTGTATATCTATCTTCTTTGTTCATATATATTTTAAATCACAAAAATGCAAAAATGTTATATAAAAAAATAATCAAAATTTTTTGAACAAATTAACAACATTATTGTCATATTAATTATCTCTTGACAAAAAAATGTCCTGGCTATAATGAACTTTATGCAGATACAAGAATATATAAAATTCGATTCTATCGGACTTGCTGACCTTATAAAGAAAAAAAAAGTTCATGTTAAAGAAATCATTGACGTTGCGATAAAAGCTATTGAATTATATAATCCTAAAATTAATGCCGTGATTCATAAAATGTATGATGAAGTAGAAAAACAAATAAAAGAAAATCATCAAGGTCCTCTGTTTGGTGTGCCTTTTTTGATCAAAGATTTAATAACTGCTTATAAAAATGTTCCATTAACTTCTGGATCTAAAGCATACAAAGATTTTCGACCTAATTTTGATAGTGAACTAACCCAAAGATACAAAAAAGCTGGTTTGATAATTCTAGGAAAAACCAATACACCAGAATTAGGATTATTAGCTTATACAGAACCGGAATTTTTTGGTCCAACGCGAAATCCATGGAATCTAGATTATACCCCAGGTGGTTCCAGTGGTGGTTCTGCTGCAGCAGTAAGCATAGGCATGGTTCCATTAGCAGGAGGTGGTGATGGTGGTGGTTCAATTCGAATTCCTTCTGCTTATTGTGGGCTTTTCGGTCTTAAACCATCGCGTGGAAGAGTACCTACTGGACCTCACTATGGTGAACTATGGCAAGGATTAGCTGTTGAACATGTAATAACGCGAACTGTGCGCGATAGTAGTTTGATCTTAGACATCATTCAGGGAAAAGATATTGGTGCTCCCTACGAAATAAAGCCACCTAATAAACCATACATAGAAATCATAAAAAGACCACCAAAAAAATTAAAAATTGCAATTTCTACTCGATCTCCTATAAATACACCAGTTCATCCAGAATGCATCAAAGCAGTAGAAGATGCAGCCAAACTGTGCGAAAGATTGGGCCATATAATTGAATATGATGAGCCAAAATTTGATGGTGAACGTTTATCAAAAAGTTATATGATGTTATATTTTGGAGAAGTCGCGGCTGAGTTTTTAGCTTACAAAAATCTTATGGGTAAAAAAGCGAACTTAAATCATTTCGAAATCTCTACACAGGTTCTTAATCTTTTAGGTAATACTTATAAAGCAGGTGAATTCGTTTATACGTTAAGATATTGGAATGAGGTTTCTCGCATTGTCGGAAATTTTTTTACAAAATACGACATTTGGATTACTCCCACAACAGCTCAACCTCCTGCAAAAATCGGTTCCCAAAAACTAAAAAAATGGGAAGAAATCGCATCTTATATTATTGTCAAATTTAAATTAGGTAAACTTTTACTTTTGTCTGGAATGATTGACGAAATTTCTCGAAAAAACTTGGAACGTGTTCCTTTTACTCAAATAGCCAATGTTTGTGGAATACCTGCTATGTCTGTGCCATTGTATTTCTCTGAATTTCCTTATGGGGTTCATTTTATGGCAGATTTTGGAAGAGAAGATTTATTATTGCAATTAGCACATCAACTAGAACAAGAAAAACCATGGTTCAACATCCGGCCTAAGGTTATGTTTTAAGCTTATAAAAAACTTTTAAGGGTAATTTTAAAGTATTCAATCTTATCTATTTTTCTAAAAAACAATCCCCTAATTTTTTATTTACATTAGATTCATAAAAGAATTTTCGTATTAGAGAATGATTTTATCTAAATTGGAAACCATCAGTTTTTCTGTGGGAATCATTGGTATTATTTTTTTACCATTTTCCTTATCCATTACACAAGGATTCTTATATTTAGCATCTTTATTGTTGCTTATTAGTTTGATTTTTAATAAACAAAAAATTCATAAATTCCCCATTGTTTTTGTTGTTCTATATATATGGTTATATTTTATTTCTTTTTTTCATAATCTATCTTTTAAAGAAATGATTCAAACAGAAGGAAAAGATATATTTCTCGTAATGTACTTTTTTTGGAGTTATTATTTTATTCAAAGCTCATATCAAAAAAAGTTATTATATTTTATAAATTTAGTTTTTATATTATTTTTATTAATTGGTTTTATTTCTCTGTTTGTACCTTTTCGATTAAGTAATCTTTTTTATCACCTAAAATATGGTTTTATTTTCGATGGGAAAATTCGCGCTCAACATCTAATTTTTTCTTTGGACTTTTTACCCATACATTGGAATTTAAGTCAAAATACTTTCCCCATTGGAATTTATATGCCCGTAGGTTTTTCTGGTACACATCTTTCTTTTGGTGCTCAGATTTCGATGATTACTTTTTATTTTTTGTCTCTTTTTTACGTAGAATTATTTAATTCTAATTATAAAAAAAAGTTTATTTTATTTATAGTCTCTTTTTATTGTTTAATTTTATTATTTTTTATTCAAGCTCGATCTTCGATTTTTGGTTTTAGCATAACGTTTTTAACATTTTTTATAACGATGAACAACCAACTTCACAAAAATGTTTTATATAAAAAAAAGATTGATAATATTTATAAATCTATTCTATTTTTTATAATAACTATAATTTTATTGATTGCCATCGCAATCATTCAATCAGAAGCTTTTAGAGAAATCTTTTTACAAACAATTGGTTTAGAAAAAAAACATACCGACTACCAAAGAATCTTGTTATGGTATACTGCCATCCGCGTTTTTTTTAAAAATCCCATTTTTGGTGTTGGTTTAAATCAATTTCAAAACCATGTTTTTCAAGAAATTTTAACAATCATTCAAGAAAAACCATTACTTTGGTATCCTCTATATCAAACAGAAATTATGCATGGTCATAATGATTTGATTCATTTTCTTGTAATAGGTGGTATAGTAGCTGGTATTTTCTATCTTATGTTTTTTTATACAGAATTAAAAAATATAGAGATTTTTTTAAAACATGATTCGATTATACAAATTAAAAGAAATCCTCCCATAGTTTTTTTATATTTACCCATATTTTTATTATTTGCAGGCTTATTACAGTGTTATTTATTGGATGATTATACAATGCAATTATTTTGGATATTGTATGGAATATCCGTTGGTATGTTAAACCAAAATATTCACAAAAAAGAGGAGTAATATGTTTCAAAAAGCATTACAATTAGTATTTGGTACGAAACACGAAAGAGACATTAAAAAGATGATTCCCATTGTAGAAAAAATTAACGCATTAGAACCAGAAATGAAGAAATTATCTCTCGAGGATTTTGTAAAAAAAACCAATCAGTTTAAAGAAATTATAAAAAACAGTAAAGATGTAAAAAAAACCCTTGATGAACTATTACCAGAAGCCTTTGCATTGGTAAGAGAAGCAGCTTGGAGAACCATCGGTCAACGGCACTTTAATGTTCAATTGATGGGTGGAATTGTTCTACATCAAGGAAAAATTGCCGAGATGAAAACCGGAGAAGGTAAAACCTTAACAGCCACGCTAGCCATCTATTTAAATGCATTAACTGGCAAAGGCGTTCATGTTGTAACTGTAAATGATTACTTAGCTAAAAGAGATGCCAATTGGATGAAACCTATCTACGATTTATTGGGTGTGAGTGTTGGTTATATTCAAAATCAGATGGATTTCGAAGAAAGAAAAAAAGCCTACCAAATGGATATAACTTATGGTACCAATAATGAATTTGGTTTTGATTACCTACGAGATAACATGGTTACAGATTTGTATTTTCGTGTTCAACGAGGTCATTACTATGCCATTGTGGATGAAGTTGATTCTATTCTGATTGACGAAGCTCGAACACCCTTAATCATATCAGGACCAACAGAAGATAACGTTGCTATTTACCAAATTGTAGACAGAGCGGTAAGACAATTAATTCAACTAGAAGAAAAAGCGCCCCCTCCTCCACCAAGAAAAGTTGAACCGGGACAAGTTCAAATCGAAGAACCTCACGTAATTCGTGGATATTATTACGATATTGACGAAAAGGCAAGAATCGTTCTATTAACAGAAGAAGGAATCAAAAAAATAGAAGAGATACTTAAAATCTCGAATCTTTTTGCTCCTGAATATGTGAACATGGTTGCTGCAATCAACCAAGCTTTAAAGGCACATCTAATCTTTAAAAACGAAGTAGATTACATCGTAGAAAATGGAGAAGTCATTATAATCGACGAACATACGGGTCGTAAAATGATTGGAAGAAGATATTCTGATGGATTACATCAAGCAATAGAAGCAAAAGAAGGTGTTCCCATCAAACAAGAAACCCAAACCCTTGCTACAATTACCTTCCAGAATTATTTTAGAATGTACGAAAAATTAGCTGGTATGACAGGTACTGCCGATACAGAAGCAGAAGAATTCAAAAAAATCTATAACTTAGACGTGGTTGTCATTCCTACCAATAAACCCGTCATCCGTATTGATTATCCCGATAAAGTCTACAAAACAGAAAAAGAAAAATTCAATGCGATTATTCAAGAGATCATCGAAAGACACGAAAAAGGACAACCTCTCTTGATTGGAACCATCTCCATCGAAAAATCAGAACAACTTTCGCAAATGTTAAAAAAATATAAAATTCCTCATGCTGTTCTAAACGCGAAATACCACGAAAAAGAAGCTGAAATTATCGCAAACGCCGGCAAACCCGGCGCTGTAACAATTGCTACGAATATGGCTGGTAGAGGTACCGACATCATTCTCGGAGGATACCCAACCTATTTGAAAGATTTAGAACATTTTCAAGAAACTGAACCAGCTATAAGAGAATTTAAAGAAGCCATTCTAAAAAAAGAATTCGAAAGAGCAAAAGAAATTATCCCCAATATAACCAAAACAGAAGATCAAAAATTTGCAAAAGAAATATTGGATAAAGCAAATATTTGGTTAGAAAATCATAAGAAAGTCATCGAAGCAGGTGGATTGCACATCATCGGTACAGAAAGACATGAATCTCGAAGGATTGATAATCAATTGAGAGGTCGCGCAGGAAGACAAGGAGACCCAGGATCAAGTAGGTTTTATCTAAGTTTAGAAGATCATCTTTTAAGGTTGTTTGGTGGTGATGGTTGGCGAAATATGATGCAAAGGTTATGGGTAGAAGAAGGACAAGAAATTGAATCGCGAATCGTAGATAAATCGATTGCTCGAGCTCAAAAAAAAGTAGAAAACCATAACTTCGATATACGAAAGCATTTATTAGAATATGATGATGTATTAAACAGACAACGCGAAATCATCTATAAAGAAAGAGATAGAATTCTTATGAATCAAAACGTAAGAGAGATGATTTATAGTTTCTTAGAAGATGTTATTGAGAAAAAGATACTTTTATATTGCGAACACAAAAGAATTGATTTATGGGAACTTTCTTCTTTAGAAGAATGGTTTAAATTAAGTTTAAACGTTCCCGTGAACATTACTTCTAAGGAATTTGTAGAACAACTAGAAAAAGCAGAAGATCCACAACTATTTTTGTACGAATATCTATTAAAAGAAGCAAAAAAATATTACGAAGAAAAAATTTCTTTGGTTGGTGAAAACGATTTTAGCTATATAGAAAAACGTATTGTATTAGATATAATCGATACAAAATGGAAAGAACATCTATATCTAATGGATCAACTACGCGAAGGAATATGGACAAGTAGTTATTCTGAAAGAAACCCTTTAGTGGAATATAAATTAAAAGGTTTTGAACTATTCGATGCAATGATGGAAAACATTAAAGAACATGTAATTGAATTTTTATTTAGAATTCAAATCGAAGGACCTGTACAATCCAAAGAAGAACAAAAAGATATGAGAAACATAGGAACAGAAAAGCACGAAAGTTTAAATGCATTAACACCAACATCCACTCAAAAAAATCATCAACCTATTGTTGTTTCGAGTGGTGGAGCATCGAAAAGAAAAAGCTTAAGAAGGAGAAAACGATGAATTTAGCTGAGATGCTTTTTTTAAGAAAAAAACAAAAGAATTCTGCTCTTTATATGCCTTATCTTACCTTAGGGGATCCGGATTTCGAAACAAGTATAGAAATTGCAAATGCAATGATAGAAGCTGGCGCAGACATATTAGAATTGGGAATTCCTTTTTCTGATCCTACTGCCGATGGTCCAGTGATTCAAAAAGCAATGGTTCGATCCATGAAACATCCCAACTTTTCTTTAAATAAAATTTTCGAAGTTACGCAAAAAATTCATTCTCAAAATCCCGATATTCCCTTAGTATATTTAACCTATTTTAATCCAGTATTTAAATACAAAAAGAACGAAAATACATTTATTGGAGAGGCATTTTTTAAAAAATGCGAAGAAATCGGTATAAAAGCTCTAGTGATTCCTGATCTACCCTTCGATTCTTACGAATTTATAGAAATCTATCAATCTATTAACAAAAGCAATAGGAATATTTCTATTATTCCAATGATAGCTCCGAATACCTCGGAAAAACGGATCAAACAAATCTTAAAATATGGCAATGGTTTTGTGTATTACATTACAAGTTTAGGGGTAACTGGTCTTAGAGAATCCTTACCAGAAAATATAAAAGAACGAGCTAATTTGATCCGAAAATATACATCTATTCCCATTTTTGCTGGATTTGGAATCAACAAACCAGAACAGGCAAATGAATTAAAATCTATTTTTGATGGTATTATTGTAGGAAGTTTAAACCATAAAATCATCGAAGAAGAATTACAACAACTAGATAGAATAAAAGAAAAAATTTATAAAACAACAAAAAATTTCGTTGAAAATTTACTTTATGTATAAAATAAAAGAAATACTATGAAAAAGATATCAAAAATCCTGTTTATTTTAACATTGATCTTAACGATTGTACTTCCGTTAATATTGTTTATTCTAATTCAATTAAAAAGTAACATTTTTGTTCAATATGCACGATTTTTTAAAGAAACATATTTGACCATAATTCCTGGTTTATATATAATTAGCATCATTTTCTACTTTAACGAATATTTTATTAAAGTTTCTAAAGATAAAAAATTTAACCTTTCGGAAATTATTTGGATCATTTTATATTTTTCTTTTATAATTTTCTTTATTGTTCTTTATACAGCAAAACCCGATAGCATATTTTACCAAATTGATGCAATTATACCTCAATTAAACTATATAACACCAGATCTATTTACATTTTTATTATGGATAACGTTTTTCTTTATCGTTGCTTCTAGTTTTTACCTTTATAAAATTGTTGATGCTAAAAGATGGTATAAAGATCTTATCGGAAGCCTTATATTAAGTAATTTAATCGCATTTGCATTTGGTGTATTCATAATCAAAGTACCGTTATTCCATTATATAGAAGAAACGTTTCATTCTCTAAAATATAGTTGGTTTCGAAATCCAGGAAGCTCCTTTCATCCAGAATCAGGATTACCATATTGTCAAGCTCCTTACGACGAAACAGGTAAAAGGATTAGTGCTCTTGCCCCAAACCCACCATTAGTCCGAGATGATATAGAAATCATTGGTATAACAAACGCTACCATAGAAAAAATGCAAGGAAATTGGCCCATAGACTGGGGAATTTATGCAAATCTTACTAAAAAACTATCAGGTGCCGAAAACAATTTACTCCTTTTCGACATTAGCTTTTTAGACAATAAAGGGATTTATGGTGGTAGTAATTGTGGTAAGTTGTTTAAATGTATTCCTTTAAATGACGACATTGAATTAAAAAACCAAGTGGATGTACTTGCAGAAGCTATTGCATCAAATCCCAATAAAGTTCTTTCCGACTATCCCTTAGAAACTACTGACGAAGCACGTTCTAAAATTGTAAACCTTCAACAAAGATTAGATATATTAAATCAAAAAGAACGTTTAACGAACGTCAAAAATGGAAAATATGCGTCAGTTTGGGCAGTTTTAGCAGTACCACCCGTAGAAAAGATAGCAATTCATTTAGATGGATTAGGTTATGCGAATATTCTAAAACCAGATACAGGTATTAATAGAGAAGTTCCCTTAGTTGCAAGAATCCTAAACATAGATAAAGTGAACGATCCGAACTATAATCCTGATGTAGATGATTACTTTTACCCTGGTATAGATTTGGTTGCGGTTGCAAACTATTATGGAATCAACATTAAAAAAGATGTAGAAGTCGATTTTCTTAAAGGTTACGTAAAATTAAAAAATATTCCCCAAAGAACCATACAAAAATTAGATTTATCTACTTTCGAGACCAAAGTGATGGATATCATGGCAAAACCTAACCCAAATAGAGAAATCATTATCCCCATCGACAGAGAAGGAAAAATGAATATTAATTTTCGCGGTGGAAGATATTGTTTTAAAGTTCGAGAGCTAATAGAAGTCAACGAACTCGAAGAAGAAGCACTCGCTACATATTACAAAGATAAGATTACCTTAGTAGCAATGTATTATGCAACTGGTGTAGGAACAGCAAAAGATATTCATCTATCCCCTTACGGAGATATGGCTGGTATTGAGCATCATGCTTATGCTATTAATACTATTTTAAATCAAGACTTTGCTATTACGGTTCCCAAATACATCAATTTTTTTATTATTTTAGGTTTAAGCCTTTTAATGGGATTTTATCAACCCCTTGTTAAAACGGCGTACAACTATATTTTTATTTTTGTGATTGCTGTAATTTATAGTTTGATCACATTCTATGTCACTTTTAATCTATTTAGTATTTTACATATTTATCCAACCGTCATTCTTTTACAATTTACTCAATTGGCAGCATTCATTGGTTATAAGGCATTAACAGAAGAAGAAAATGTAAAATTTATTCGAACAACCTTTTCCAAATTTGTTTCTCAAGATGTTGTAGAAGAACTATTAAACAATCCCGAAGCAATTGCATTAGGTGGTTCTCGTAAAGAAGTAACTGTATTCTTTTCTGATGTTAGAGGTTTTACAACAATATCGGAACGATTAACACCAGAACAACTCGTCCAACTTCTCAACGAATATCTTTCCGAAATGACCGAACTAATCATTGACTACAAAGGAACTATCGATAAATACATGGGAGATGCTATTATGGCATTCTGGGGTGCTCCCATACCAAACGATGATCATGCTTATTACGCATGTGTAGCAGCATTAGCCCAAGCACAAAAACTCAAAGAATTACAAGAACGATGGAAAGAACGCAATATCCCTGTACTACAAATCGGGATTGGTATTAATTCTGGACCAGCAGTTGTTGGAAACATGGGATCAAGCCGACGCATGGATTATACATTAATGGGAGATACAGTCAATTTGGGTTCTCGCTTGGAAGGTATAACCAAAGTTTATGGTGTGCAAATTTGTATTTCTGAATTTACTTATGAAAGAGTGAAAGATCGAGTTTATGCAAGAGAACTTGATCTGGTACGCGTTAAAGGAAAATTGGAACCAGTAAGAATATACGAATTGATGGGCTTAAAAAACGAAGAAGACTTCGAAAAATTAAAGTCTTCTAAAAAAACTGCTAAGGAATAAATTATGGATTTAGAAAAATATCCTTATTTGAAAAAAATCGATTATCCAGAAGATTTTAGAAATTTTACGTTAGAAGAGCTAGTTCATCTAAGTAATGATATAAGAGAATACATAATAGATACATTATCCGAAGTTGGAGGACATTTTGCATCCAATTTAGGAGTGGTAGAATTAACCGTAGCACTCCACTATGTATTCAACACTCCTAAGGATAAAATTATTTGGGATGTAGGACACCAAATTTACCCTCATAAAATCTTAACTGGAAGAAAGCATCGTTTAAGAAGTGTAAGAAGATTCGGTGGTATCTCTGGATTTCCCAAAAGGGAAGAATCAGAATATGATTTATACAATACAGGACATGCAGGAACATCAATTTCTCAACTGTTAGGAGAAGCTGTAGCGAGAGATTTAAAAGGAGAAGACTATAAATGTATTGCAGTGATTGGAGATGCTTCGATTGGTTGCGGAATGGCTTTCGAAGCATTAAACCATGGAGGACATCTACAAACGGATTGTATCGTAATTCTAAACGATAATGACATGTCAATATCTAAAAACGTAGGCGCTTTGAACTCTTATTTAAATAAACTAGTTACATCAAAATTTTATAACAAATGGAGAAAGCTCTGGTATAAATTTGTATTTTGGCTACCGATATTAGGACCAACCTTAAAGTTATTTTCTTTAAAATTCGAAAAAGCAATCAAGGACTTTTTTTTACCCGGTAGTTTATTCGAAGATTTTGGATTTCGTTATGTAGGACCAGTTGATGGACATAATATTGCAGAATTAGTAGATGTCTTAAACAAAGTTAAAAATATGAGTGGTCCAATATTACTTCATGTTTATACTCAAAAGGGAAAAGGCTATAAACCAGCAGAAAAAAATCCTATACAATTCCACAGTGTTTCTAAATTCGACAAAAAAGACGGAACCTTTATTCAAAAAGATAGCAAAGAAAAAATAAGTTTTAGTGAAATCGTAGGTAATACCCTAATCGATATTTTCAAAAAAAACCCAAGAGCGGTTGCTATAACCCCTGCAATGATTGAAGGTTCTGGTTTAAGGAATTTGTACGAAAAATACCCTAGAAGGGTTTTTGATGTTGGTATTGCAGAACAACATGCATTAGCATTCTCTGGTGCTCTATCTTCTGGTGGATTAATTCCCTATATGTGCATCTATTCCACATTTTTGAATCGAGCCATCGACCAATTAATTCAAGATGTAGCATTGATGAATTTACCCGTAAAATTGGTAATAGATCGAGCTGGATGTGTAGGTCCAGATGGAGAAACCCACCAAGGTCTTTACGATATGGGATACCTTTATGCAATTCCTAACATTCGAATCTATGCACCAGCTAACGGAGCAGAATTAAAACAAATGCTTTATTATATGGAAAAAGATGAGCAAGGTCCCATTGCTGTTCGTTTTCCCAAAGCAGAAGAATTGATCGATAATCTTAATTTAGAAGTAGATATAGAAAAATTAGAACCAGAAATTATTCCAAGTCATACACATAACAACTATGATTTAGGAATCATTACAATTGGTATAACAAGAACGATTGGAATCGAAGTTCAAGAAAATTTAAAAAAACAAGGTATAACTTCAATAATCATTGCTATAAGATGGGTAAGACCAATAGCAAAAGAATTTTTAGAAGAAACATTAAATAAAGTAAATCATTTTATTTTTATCGAAGACTCTTATGAATTTGCCAGTGCATCTATGGCTATATTAGAACAATTATCCAGTGTAAAAGGAAAGCATTTAAGGACATTTGCATTCCCCTCTACACCCATTGAACATGGAACTCGTTCAGAAATTTTTGATAAATACCAAATTTCTTCTGATAAGATTACCAATTATTTATTAGAAAATATAAAAAAAATTGATAAAATTAAAAATATAATTTAAAAAATACTTGTACTTAGAAAATAAAAAATTATTCTGTTAAACATGCAGAATAAATACAATGCATTATTCGAAGAAATTTTTAAATCCATTCTAGAAAACCAAACAGAGAAAGTAGAATATTTGATTTTACATTATTTAGAAAATGAACCCCACGAAGGTAAAATTCTTTTAAGCGAATATTTAAGTAACATCAAAAAAGATCATGAAATTTCGAAAAAAATTTTGTATAAATTAATTTTAAAGAATAAACATGATTTGCAATTACGTTTAAGATATATTTCCATCTTATTAAAAAATAAAGAATATACAAAAGCGATTAAATGGTGCGAAAAAGCTTTACACATGGCAAATAAAAGTCAAAAAAAAGAAATTTATTACATATTAGCACAAATCTTCTATCAGTTAAATAGACCAGAACGAGCTATCCAATACATCAATCTTTGTCTTAAAATAGACGAAGATTATACACCTGCAAAATACTTACAAAATTTTATATTAAAAAACTTATATTATGAACCCCATCATTAAAATCTTATTCGAAGACGAAAACTTATGGAAAGAAATCTATCCTAATTACAAAATTAGAGCTGGGCAAATTAAACTTGCAGATGAAATTTATAAAACCATCAAAAACCAAGCATTTCTAATTGCAGAAGCTGGTACAGGAACTGGAAAAACACTAGCATATCTACTTCCATCTTTACTCTATGCATTAGAAGAGAAAGATTATAAAATTCTTATAAGTACAGAAACAAAAGCATTACAAAATCAAATCCTTTCCAAGGACATTCCCCTATTAGAAAAACTATTAAAAATCAAAATTCCTGCAGAAATCTGCTTAGGTTCTAATAACTATGTTTGTAAAAGGCGTCTTTATAATTTCGCAAACTCACAAGAACTACCACCTCAATATATATCGATTTTAGAAAAATTTTTAAAATGGGAAAAAGAGTCTTCTAATGGAATTATCTATAATTATCCGAATGAATTACCCAAAGATTTTATCAACGAAGTTGTCAGAAATCCTAACTTATGTTTAGCAAATAATTGTCCAAATTTCGAAAAATCCTTCTACTTTTTAGAAAAAGAAAAATGGAAAAAAGCAAAAATTTTAATCGTAAACCATCACTTACTTTCTGCCCATATAGAAAGCAATTTTAGTTTACTTCCCAAATTTCAAATAGCAATCATTGACGAAGCACATTCTTTTCCTTCAATTTACCGCGATAGCAATGTTCAAAATCTCTCTTTTAGAGAATTGAATCATTTTATAAAAAAATTCAAACTAGAAGAAATTTTACTAGATTCACTAAAACAATTTCAAGAAGACATTCAGAATCAAATTATCAAAGATCAAAAAGAAGATAAATTTCGATTAGAAAAATCCCTCGAAATAAATTCCCTCTATCAATTTATCAATACCATAGAAAAAGCGAAGCAAAAATTAGAAGATCAGTTAAAACAAGAACAAGATCTATTTTCTAATGCTGATTTTTCAGAAAAATCCGAAAAAGAAGTTGAACTCATCAATGCGATAGAAACACTCAATCAGGTGATAAACCTTCTCGATATTTTCTACGAAGGTCCAATTTACAATCGCGTACATTTTATAGAATACAATACGGTTGATCTAAAATTATGTGTTTCTTATGTAGATGTGGGGGAATTTATCTACGAAAAATTCTTAAAAAAAATTGATTCTTGTATTTTTACCTCTGCAACATTAGCAATCAACAGCAATTTTGATTTTTTTATCAATAAAATAGGACTTATAAAATTTAAAGACAATCAAGAATATTTAAAGACGTTGGTAGTGCCATCCCCTTTTAATTATAAAGAACAAGCATTGCTTTATATTCCCAAACATCTGGAAGATCCATCAGACTTGGAATTCCTTAACCAGTCCATAAAAGAAATTTATCAATTGATTGATCTCGTAAATGGTAATACACTTGTGATTTTTACATCAAAAAGCAATTTGAACTATGTTTATAAACAAATTATAACAAATTATGGAGAAGAATTAAATCATAAAAAAATTCAAATTTATTCGCAAGAGGTTTTGGGAGCACAGCAATCCCTACAAAGATACTTAAACGACGAAAGAGGTGTACTATTTGGTTTAGAATCCTTTCGACAAGGAATCGATTTAGCTGGTGATAAACTAAAATGTGTTATATTAGTAAAACTTCCTTTTTCTGTACCAACAGATCCCGTTCAACAAGCACAAATCGAATTAGAAAAAGAAAAAGAGCGAAATCCATTTTTAACGATTCAAATTCCCGAAATGATTATTAAATTAAAGCAAGGAATGGGTAGACTTATTCGAACAGAAACAGATAAAGGTATTATCGCAATTTTAGATCCAAGAATTTACACAAAAAAATACGGAGAACTGATATTGAAATCCCTCGGAGAATATAAGCTCATAAAAACGTATGCAGAATTAAAAAAAAGCTACAATCATCTTTACAGTACAAAAGAAAAAATCATTACATAATAAGTATGAAAAAATATTTAATTTTTTTTATATTGTTTTTTATTAATTTATTTTTATATCCACAAGAAAAAACAAATGATTATATAGAAAAGCGTTCCGAAAACATATGGATTAATTGGACCAAAGGTATTATTTATTCTCAGTATACTTCCATCGATAATAAAATGGATAAAGGACAACTCGAAAAAATTACCTTCGAAAATGTTTATCACAATTTGATCTTAAATTTACTCGAAATTTATCTTGAATCTGGCATTACACTAAAAGAAGCACTTAAAAACGATGTAGAAATGCAAAAACAATTCCATCAAATTAAAGAAAAAATTCAAATCGAAAAAAAGATTGTATATTTAAATAAAATAACTTATTTAGTTTCTTTTAATTTTTTAAAATATTTTAACAAAAATATAAATTTTAAATTAGAAGATTCCATTGAACCCAATCCCCTACCAATAAAAAAAGAAAAAGATTTTAGTGGAATCATCATTTATGTTCCTACGAAAAACTTTCAACCTTCCATTCGCCTAAAATTGTATTCGAACAATGGTAAAATGATTTTGTATTTTCCTGTAAAAGAAAATTGTTATTTTTCCAACGATGATTTTTTGTATAAGAATCCTAAAATCAACCAACCTTATGTAATTTATACAGAAAAAGTCATTCACTCCAACGATATTATTATTGATCAAAAAGACATTGAATTTTTACTTGCTACAAAGAAAATTTTTGATCCAGATTCGATTAAGGTAATTCTTTATGATCAAACTAAATAACGAAAAAACCAAAGAGATTATAAATAAATTTTCTAAAATTAATATACTTGTAATTGGCGATTTTATGTTAGATGAATATATTTTTGGCAGTGTAGAAAGAATATCGCCCGAAGCTCCCGTTCCAATAATAGAAGAAAACTCTCGAAAACATATTCCCGGTGGTGCGGGTAATGTCCTTTGTAATTTAAAATCAATCGGTGTAAACATATATTGTAGTGGTATAATCGGCAAAGATAATGAAGGACAAATATTAAAACAAAAAATGTTTGATTTTAACTTAAAAGAAAAAGAATTTCTGTTAATCGAAACAGATCGTCCGACAACAAGAAAAACAAGAATTATTGCAATTCACCAACAAGTTTGTAGGTTAGATAGAGAAGATAAAACTCCCATCGATAAAATACTCTTAGAAAAAATTTTATCTAAGGTTCAAAGTATAATAGATAATATTGATGGTATAATTATTTCTGATTATGATAAAGGCGTAGTAATACCAGAACTGATTCAAAAAATTGTTGATCTTGCTAATAATAAAAACATTCCCATTTTTGTTGATCCCCAAGTTACACATTTTTCTTATTATAAAAATGTATTTATTGTGACTCCTAACCATCACGAAGCTGGAAGATTTTTAAACCGAAAATTAAACAACAACGATGATAATGATATTGAACAAGCGGGAAAAGAAATATTAGAAAAATTAAATTGTGAATATGTTTTGATTACACGCGGCGAAAAAGGAATGAGTTTAATTCGAAAAGACCATGCGATTCATATTCCAACGATGGCAAAAGAAGTTTTTGATGTTACAGGTGCAGGTGATACTGTGATTTCTATCCTCGCTGCATCTTATTGTAGTGGAGCCGAAATCGAGTATGCAACTCTATTAAGTAATCAAGCTGCGGGTATTGTTGTTGGAAGATTAGGTGCTTCAACAGTAAAACCAGAAGAATTACTGATATAAAATGAATCTATTAGAATCGATTTTTAATAAAATCATTCTTGATCATCAGCAATTAAAATCAAGAATAGAAAAATTTAAACAAGAAAATAAATCAATTGTTTTTACCAATGGTTGCTTCGATATTTTACACACTGGGCATGTAACATACCTTGCAAAAGCAAAAGAATTAGGCGATGTTTTTATCGTTGCTGTGAATAGTGATGCTTCTGTAAGACGATTAAAAGGAAATCATCGTCCTATCAATAAATTAGAAGATCGAATGTTTTTATTAGCTTCTTTATGCTTTATAGATATAGTAACATTTTTCGAAGAAGATACTCCCATAGAAATTCTAAAAATCATACATCCTAATATCCATGTAAAAGGAGGAGATTACAAAATAGACAACCTTCCAGAAAAAACCATTATAGAATCTTACGGCGGAAAAATTGTTTTAATTCCCTTTGTAGAAGGATATTCTACCACAAAAATCATTACAAAATTCAAAGCATCACCACAAAGTTGAGTCTCATTATCAACATTTTTTATACAATCATTAAAAAAATAATTGAATTTTATTTAGTAATAAATTATACTACAAATAGGAAGTATACGTATATACATCCAATAACAAACAGGAGAAATTTATGGAAAAAAAACATATTGTAGTGGCAGGAAGTGGTTTTGCGGGTTTAGAAAGTGCCTTTTTATTAAGGCATTACTTTAAAGATAAAATAAAAATTACCATTGTATCCAACGAAGAAAATTTTTTGTTTAGACCTAATACAATTTACATTCCTTTTGGATTAGATCCAAAAGAACTACAAATTCCTCTAAAAGAGGTCCTTCCCAAATATAATATAGAGTTTATCATTGATTCTGTTAAAGATGTAGATCCCAAAGCATCACAATTATTAACAGAAAAACAAAAAATTTCCTATGATTATTTGGTTTTAGGAACTGGTGCAGCGATGAGACCAGAAGAAATTCCTGGTCTAAAAGAACATGCTAACACCATTTGGACTCCGAAAGAAATGCTTCAATTAAGAGAAACCATCCAAAAAATCATTCAAAGATCCCAAGAAGGAAAAAGTACAGACCTATTATTTTTAGTCCCACCAAACAATAAATGTTCTGGTCCACTTTACGAAATGGTAATGATGGTAGATACTTACTTGCGAAGACAAAAAGCAAGAGATCATGTAAACATAATATGGACAACCTACGAAGCAGGATATATTCAAGCATTTGGTCCACGTCTTGACGAAGTAGTTACAGAAGAATTCCAAGAAAGGAATGTTCATGGATATAAAGAGTACGTAGTAAAAGAGGTTCAAGCAAATAAAGTAATTTATGAAAATGGACAAGAAATTAAATACGACTTTTTAGTATCATTCCCACCTTATATTGCTAGTGTATTTTATAAGAATGTACCTACTGACGAAAGAGGATTTATTCAAACCAATTTTAATGATCGTACTGTCAAAGGATATAATAATATCTTTGCACCTGGTGATGCAGGAGATTTTCCAGTAAAACAAGCATTCTTGGCATTCTTACAAGCAGACACAGTAGCAAATAAAATCCATGCCGATTTGTTAAATAGTGAATTTAACGCTGGATTTGATCCCGTCTCTATGTGTGTGATGGAACAATTCGATAAAGCTACATTTGCACAAGTTCCGTTAAGATTAACAGGTAACCCACAAAAACCCATAGAAGTAGATCCCAACAGAATTGACGAATATAAAGTGGGTGTTTCTCCACTATGGAGAATTGGTAAAAAAATGTTAGGAATGTATTTACCCATGCGGTTTAAACATGCAGAACCATTCCATGCAGGTGCTGCTTGGAAAACCATGGAAATTGGTCTTATAGGTATGTCTTCTATATTAGCAGATTAGTAGACTATTTTTGTAACCCTAGACGCGAAAACGTTTAGGGTTCATTACAATATTTTAAACAATAGCGAACCCTTTCTATAATAGATGGTGCCTTATACTTCATTCCTAGTTCTATTGCCCACTCTGGAATGAATGCTAATCCAGGATCAAAACTTAACTTATAAACCATAATTGTTGTATTGTTTTTATAATTAAAAAGCCTAAGGGCGCCACGATTTGTTTTGATATCGCCACCAATTTCTTTCCATTCTTTCGCGAACAATTTATCATCGATTTTTTCTTCGTAAATTGTCCATCGATCAGATAATGGCCAAGGAAAGTTCAACAAAGCTTTTTTTATTACTTTTTTTCCTTCTTGCTCTAAGATATGCTTTTCTAAAATATCAGGATAAATTTTTTTATTATCGCTTTGAACCAATCTCCAAACCTCATTTATATTCGTGTCAATTTTTCCTATAACTGTAACAATTCCTAAATTATCGTTTACTTTTTGCAAATTTGCATAAATTTTTCCTGTTTCTATTAATGGAAGAATTTCTTGATAATCGTTTAATTTTAACTCTTGATAAGAAAAACCCCATAAAGGCAAAGAAACCAATAAAAATAAACTAGCGATAACGTTTTTGTAATGCATCGATCAAAATCTCCATTTGATTCTCTGTACCAATCGATATTCTTAAAAACTCTGGATAATCCTTAAAATAACGAACTAAGATATGATTCTCGTATAAATATTCATAAACATCTTGAGCTTTTCTATCAGGAGGCGAAGTAAAGATAAAATTCGTTTTAGATGGTAGAGTAAAAAAATTCATTTGATTTAATTTCTGAATAAAATTGTCTCTCGTTTCTATAATCCTTTCAATATTTGCCATAAAATAATCCCAGTTGTTAAGCACGATTTCTCCTACTTTTTGGGAAAATAGGTTTACGTTATAAGAATCGCGAATTTTATCAAACTCTTCGATCCAATCGGGATGAGCAATTAACCAGCCTAATCGTAATCCAGCAAGAGCAAATGCCTTCGAAAAAGTGCTACACGCCATTAATAAAGGAAAATTATCACTTCCAGCTTCTTCCATAATGGATTCTGCGCCAAAAAAAACATAGGCTTCGTCGATTAAAAGGGGTTTATTTAATTCTTTGTAAAGATCTAATATTTCTTTTTTTGTTAAAGCAATTCCTGTTGGCGCATTAGGATTTGTTATAATCACAAGTTTAGGATCAAATTTTTTATTAAAATCAATCAAGAGATCCATATCAACATTAAAATCTTTTTTCAATGGAACTCGAATTGTTTCTACATTTATAGCATTTGCTAATACAGGATACAAACTATAAGAGGGTTCAAGGATTAAAATTTTGTCGTTGGGTTGTAAAAAAGTGCGAAAAACAATGGATATAACATCGTCAGAACCATTTCCTATCAGAAGATTATTTTGATTTTTTTTATAAATTTCTGCTAATTTATTTCTTAAGTTTTCTGATTTTGGGTTTGGATAAAGATGAAATCGATTTTCTACCACAATTTTTTGTATTTCTTCTAAAATAAAATCTGGTAGAGGATATGGATTTTCGTTGGTGTTTAATTTTATTACTTTTGTATTAACCTGTAAACCTGGTGTATACGCAAGCATGTTCAAGATATGCTTTGGAATAAACGCTTTTAAGTTAGACATATTTCATATCAAAAAAAAATAAAATTCTTATAAAATCAAATGAATAATAATAACAATACTTTAAAAAAATATTACAATTTGATGGATTTTAAAAGAATTATAGAAAGAAAAGTCGATGCCCACAAATGATTTTATTTTCGCGAGCATCGAAACTTAAAATTTCTACTATCCAAAAAGAACTTTTGTAAAGGTTTTGAACAACTGTTTGATTTTGTTAGAATATGGAAACCACCACAATTCAAATGGTAAATTAAAACGATCCACTAATACAGATTGCATATCGGTAAAAGCTCTTAATCCTTCTTTAGAATATACTCTACCTAATCCACTTTCTTTTACACCACCAAAGGGCAAATCCGAAATGATGTAATTTACCAATACATCGTTAATGCAAATCGATCCACTTTTAATCTGTCGCGCAACTCTTTGGGCTCTTTTTATATTTTTAGACCAAACAGAACCATTAAGACCATAAGGCGATTTATTTGCTATTTCGATTGCTTCTTCTTCTGTTTTAAAGGTTTTAATTGCAAGCACGGGTCCAAAAGTTTCGTCTTTCCAAACCTTCATATCATCTTTTACATTGGTTATAACAGTAGGTTGAATAAACAAACCATTCACAAAAGAGGAATTTCTATCGCCACCAGCAATAATTTGTGCACCTTTTTCTCTTGCTTCTTTTATATGATCCATCACAATCTGGAATTGTTTTTCGAAAGCCATAGAACCAACACTTACTTCGTCTTTATAGTATCCTTGTTTGATTTGATTCAACTCTTGTTTTAACAACTCAATAAATTTTTCGTAGATAGATTCTTGAACAATTACCCTTTCTACTGCTATACAAGTTTGTCCAGAATTAGAAATACCTCCCCATAAGGCAGCTTTTACAGCTCTTTTTAGGTTTGCATCTTCGAAAATGATCATAGGATCTTTACCACCTAATTCTAATATGACAGGTTTTAGCATTCTTCCACATATTTCTGCTATCTTTCTTCCAGTCGCGGTTGAACCCGTAAAACAAATCATATCGGTATTCAAAGATTCTACTAATGCTGCTCCAGTTCTTCCATCACCTGTTGCCACTAGAAATGCATCTTCGGGAATACCTGCTCGTGTTGCAATTTCCCTAAGCTTTAAAGTAGTATTTGGGGTTACCTCTGATGGTTTTACAACTACTGTGTTTCCTGCCATCAACGCTTGCGCTAATGGACCTGCTGTTAATATAAAGGGATAATTCCATGGACTTATTACACCAACTACCCCTTTGGGATGATAGGAAACATAAGCCTTTTTATGAACAAAAATTCCGACAGAACGAGGTTCATCTTTTAGATATTTTGGTCCTTTTTTAACGATATAATTTAGATGCTCTGCCACTGTAAAGATCTCTACAATACCATCCATCTCGGTTTTACCAGTTTCTTTGCAGATGGTATCCACTAATTCGTCCATATCTTTAATGATTTGTTTTTGTAATTTTCTTAAATATTTTGCTCGTTCTTTTAAAGATAATTTGGACCATATAGGAAAATATTTTTTTGCGCGTAAAACAATCTCTTCTACTTGATCTTTGTTTAAAATAGGTACTTTGCTAATTTCTTCCCCCGTTGCTGGATTAATGTTGATTATCTCTTGTGTTTTTTCTTGAATTATTGTTGTCATAAAAACCCCCAATTTTACTATTCTAATCCAATGTTTATATTTGTACAAAAATGATCAAGTTTTTTTTGAATTTTTGTTTTAAAAAATAACAACACATTTATCATTTTTTAAAAATGCTCAAAATTACCATAAATTCTTTTTTTAAAAAGATTTTTGCAAGAGTAAAATAAAGAATCAAACTACCTAATATTCCAACCAAAAGTACTTTTAATGCTTCTATTCTATGGGGAACGTCTACTTGTTTAAAATCATGAGTTAACAGAAAACTTAAAGAAAACCGATTTTCTTCCAACGGAAAATAAAACAACTTATCAACAAAATACAAATAGACCATTAATACAAAAATCAATAATACTATATTTCTAACAAAAGAAAGTAACTCTTTATAAGGAATGTTGATGGATTTTTTTTTCAAAAATAAAAATAACAATACGGTATTAATAAAAGCAGAAAGAGATGTACTTAATGCCAAACCACCATGTTGAAAAAACGGAATAAAAAGAACGTTTAAGATCAAATTCATTACAACCACAACAATCAATATTTTTACTGGTGTTTTTGTATCTTGAAAAGCATAATAAGTAGACGTTAAGATTTTATTTGTACTATAAAAAGGAATTCCCAAAACGTAGAATTGCAGTGCCCACAATGTTATAAATGTTGATCGCAAATCCCATAACCCACCAGAAAACAAAAAATGAACAATCCAAGGAGCTAAGATAAACAATCCAATCGTTGCTGGAACTGTTAAAAACAAAGAAAAACGAATTGCATAGATCAACTCTTCGCCAGATTTTTCGTAAGATTCATTGTTTCTAATGTACGAAGCTATAATGGGTAAAATTGTTGTAGAAATAGCAACGCCTATTAGCCCCGTTGGAAGTTGAATTAAACGATGTGCAAAACGTAATGCTGGTATTGCTCCTTCTACATTTACAAAATAGCTGGCCAAAAACACATCCATCAATTGATTCAGTTGAAAGATACTTGCTCCTAAAATAGCTGGTGCCACCAAAAAAAATAATTTTTTGATTACTGGATCAGAAAAGATTTGAAGTGAAAATTTGAATTCTGGATCCCATCCATATTTTTTAACAAAATAATACTGAAAGGCCAAAACCAAAAAACTTCCCAAAAGAACCATGATAGCAAGTATAATGGCGATGGTTTCTACATCTATTTTATACCAACGCGACAGAACAAGAAAAACTAAAAACGTAAAAATAAATTCAATGTTTAAAAAAATAGGAGTTAACGTTGGAATAGTAAACTTTTGATGAGTATACAAGATTCCAGAAAAAATCGAACTTAAACTAATAAACGCGATAAAACCAAATAAAATTTGTGCTAACAAAATCAACAATCCTATTTCTTCTTTGGGTTTACCAACATAATAAGGCAAAAGATAAGGGAAGGACAATATTCCTAAAAATACAATTATAGATAACACAAGAGACAAAAACAAGATGATTTTTCCGCTATCCTTTTTCGCTTTTTCTTCGGATACTTTAAGTGATTCAGAATAAACAGGAACAAATGCTTGGGATAAAATTCCTTCCGCAAAAAGATTTCTTAACATATTGGGAAGCATGTAAGCAATTTCCCAGTATGTAGCGATGATTCCCGTACCAAAAAAACGTGCTAAAAAGTGATCGCGAAATAGACCTAAAACACGCGAAATCAAAGTCATTAGAGTTAATTTAAGAGAACTACGAGCGCTTTTACTCATGAATGTTCATAAAATTTTACCTCGCCCTTAGGTAAAACATTAAATTCTGCTTTGCACTTGGGACAAATGTGTCGTCCAAGTTGCTTTACTCTTAATGGTTGGCCACAAGCTTGGCAAGCTATGATAAAATAACCATCGATTTTTTTTATAGGAGATTCTGGTTTTGGCTGTAAATTAAGGGTATTTTTTATTTCTTTTATGGCTTCTTTTATCTCTTGGTTTGATTCTTCTAAAACATTAAGACGCGTTTGAAACTCCGAAAAATAAAATTCATTGCTTTTTTTTATTTCTAAAATTTTATTTTCTATCAGCTGGATGATTTCCTGATCTAAACTAACAGGACGATCGTTTTGCTGATATAACTTTTCGCTCAGATGTTGCAAACGATTATGAACAATTTGTAAACTTTCTTTAAGATGTTCTAACTCTTCTTTTGTGGGATTTTCTTTTGTTTTCGCGATCTTTTGATAATAAGAAATATTGTTTGCCAATATAGACTTTTCTTGCAAATCATTTGTTTGTAATTGATCCTTAAAGACATCGGAATAAACCAATTCTTCTATTTGTAGGTTTTGGTTTAATCCTTGATGTTGTAAATATTCTTCGATCACTTCTTTTGCTCTTTGGTAACTTTCTACCACAATAACATAGTTGAGTAATTTTAGAAATTTTAGTAATAAAAATATTTCTTCTTTGGGTTGTATTAATATAACGATACCATCTCTTTTTTTAAAATATTTGATAGATTCGAAGAAAACTTTAATTCCTTCGCCACTAATAGAATTCAGATTACTTAAATCTAAAACAAGAAATCTTTTATCTTCGGGAATGTTAAAAATATTTTTTTTAAAGGATAAAGCATTATGGGGGTTTAGTTGTCCTTTTATGTTAAGAAAAACCGATTTTTTTATTAGTTCATCTTGGATTTTTGATACACTCATCTTCTTTCCTTAATCTAATGGCAGAGCATCAATAATATTTTCGAAATCCTTTGCAATATTTTGAGTATTTTTTTGTTCTTTTAAATTTTTATTTTTTTGATATTCTTGCATAAACACCACATTTTTGCTTTGCATTTTCTTATCTTGGTCTGGAAATTCTTGAGAATCCAATTGTATTTCTTCGTCAGAGAGAACATCATCACTTTGTTTTTCTTTTTTATCTTGTACCGGAAGTTCTTTTAAATCGAAATCGATATCAACATTATCTAAATTTAATTCATCTTCTGGTAGGATTGCTTCTTTCTCTATTTGTACGGTATCGATAAAATCCTGCTTTGGTTTTTTAAGTAATACATATAATAAAATCATAAAATATAAGAATAAAACTACAAACACCGCACTAGAAAATAACCAAACATAAAACATCTGCTTGATCCAATAACTCACTAAGGGAACAATACCAGTATTTTCGATTAAAATATGCAAGGATGCTTTGGGTAAAATTTCATCCGGAGGATAAACACTTGTATAAACATGAAACTGATTTGCAAGTAAATCGGGTAAATATTTTTTAAGATAAGAATTAATCGTATTTTCTATGTTAATAAAAAACAAAAATGAATCTAGTTTTTTCAATTCTGGGGGAAGTTGAACCTCTGCATAGTTTGTTATTTCTATGGCTACTGGATTTCCATAAAATAATAACTGCCCTAATCTATATTTTTTTGGATCATAATTGGGTTGAAAATCCTTTGCAACCTTTAAAATATCATTATGAGCTAATAGAAGATTTTTGCTATCTAACAAAAATATCTCTTGAATTTTATAAGGATCATTTCGAATGTTGGTATGCTCTTTAATTTTCGCCATTACATTACTTAAAGAAATCATATTATCATAATAAATGCTTTCGCCACTCATGGTATCTAAGGCAATGGCAATTTCTTGTGCTCTATTACGTGTTTGTTGCTGTACCTCTTGAATAAAATCCTTTCCACTTTGGTAGATATAAAAAATCGGAGCAATTAATCCTATCCCTAAAAATATCAAAACAATTATTAAACTTAGGATAAACTGGAAGAATCTTCTCATATAAATATATTATCGGCAAAAAAACAAATTTCAACAGAAATTCTATTGATTCGATAGAATTATAAAAAAAAATGAATATAGATGTTAACAAAAGCAAAGTATTTATCGATCCCTTCTGGTTTTGAATATTACAATTTGCAAAAAATCAAGCGATTAAACCAATACAAAAAAAAGATACAAGAAATCTTAGAATCCAAAGGCATGATAGAATTTATTCCTCCTTTGTTGGATTATATAGATCTTTTTTCTTTAACTTCGAATTCTTTTATTAATGGTAATTCTAGTTTTATCGAAAAATTATTCGAAGTAAAAGATTCCAACGGAGAGCTTTTAGCGATTCGTTCCGACTTAACTGTAATGGCTATGAAGTCTTATCTCTACCATGCACAAAAAATGGATAAAATCCAATATTATTACATCCAACCAGTATACAGAGATTTTTCCAAGGGCACAGGTTTGAATCGCGAAATATATCAAGCTGGTGTAGAGTGGATTGGTAAATTTGACAACAGAATTGTTATATTATTCCAACTAGCATTAGAATTAATGGAATTATTTCCTTTTCGATGTAGTTATGTTTTTGGTAATGCATTTTTTATCCAAGAATTGTTAAAGTTATTTCCTCAAAAGATTCACAAGGATATTTTGAGTGGTTTATACTTTAAAGATATTCATAAATTAAAAGAAATATGTAGTTACTTTTCGCTTTCGCAAGAATTGAGTAATCTATTAACAGAAATACCTTTACTGATTGGAGATCAATCCATCAAAAAAGAATACAAAATTCTTCTAAAAAATTACGAAGATATCTATAAAATTATAGATGATACAATCGATACATTAAAAATGTATGATTTTATTTTGTACGATTTTAGTCTAGTGCGAGAATTTAGTTATTACACAGGGATAATTTTCGAAGCCTATTTGAATAAAACCAATTCTAAGGTTTTGACAGGGGGAATTTATGATAATTTTTCTTTACAACTTTCTCAGAAAGAAATACCTTCCTGTGGGTTTGCATTAAATTTATCCGAATTTATTAATATTATCGAGGTAGAATCATGAGTGTAACTATCGTTGTTGGTGCACAATGGGGAGATGAAGGTAAAGCCAAAATCATCGACTATTTAAGCGAAAATATCGATATCATCGCAAGATATCAAGGTGGAGCAAATGCTGGTCATACTGTTGTTGTAAAAAATAAGCAATTTATTTTTCATTTGATTCCCAGTGGAATCTTATACCCCAACACAGTATGTGTAATAGGAAATGGTGTTGTTATCGATCCCAAAGCATTCTTGGAAGAATTAGCAAGTATAAAAAACGAAAACATCGATTACGAAGGTAGAGTTTTTATTTCTGATGCGTGCCATATAGTTTTACCATTTCATAAAATCATCGATGCACACAAAGAAACCTTAGCAGAAGGTCAAAAGATTGGAACAACCAAAAGAGGCATTGGCATTTGTTATGCAGATAAAATGCTTCGAATCGGTATTCGCATCGGAGATTTATACCATAATTTAGAAGAAAAATTAAAAAATTACATGCTTATCAAAAATAAGGAATTAAAATATCTTTATAATTTACCAGAAATTGAATTTGACCAACTCTACAAAGAGCTAATAGATTTTGCAGAGAAAATTCGACCAATGGTAATCCATACTCCAACCTATTTCGAAAAAGCCTTAAAAGATGGAAAAACCATTTTGTTAGAAGGTGCTCAAGGTACTGCTCTTGATATCGATCATGGAACATATCCTTTTGTTACCTCGAGCAATACAACTGTGGGTGGTGCATTAACAGGAACAGGCATTTCTTATAAATACGTAGAAAACGTTTTTGGTATTTGTAAAGCTTATGTTACCCGTGTTGGAGAAGGTCCATTCCCAACAGAATTAAAGGATTCTATGGGGGATGAACTAAGAAAATTTGGAAAAGAATACGGAGCAACGACTGGAAGACCAAGACGATGTGGTTGGTTTGATGTAGAATTAGTAAAACATGCTGGAAGAGTAAATGGATTAACAGGTCTTGTTCTTACAAAGCTCGATGTTTTATCCCATTTTGATCCCATCCCTGTTGCCATTGGTTATGAATACAAAAATCAAAAGTTGGATTATTTTCCAAGTTATGGATTAGAAGATTGCAAACCTATCTATGAATATCTACCAGGATGGAGAAGCGATATTTCTAACGTTAGTTCTTATTCTGATTTGCCCAAAAATTGCAAAAATTACATCGAAAAACTACAAGAGTGGACTAATATACCCATAAAATATATTTCTCTTGGTCCAAACAGAAATCAAACATTGGTATTATAATTGACAAAAAATTTTTTTTGATTATAATATATATATGTTTAAATCTTCTTATAAGAAGTCATTATTATTTTTAATTTTTGTTTTGTTTTTAGGGAAAGTGTTGTTTACTTTTTATGAATTCTATAACAAATTGCCCGAAGATCATATTACCAAAGTACGATCCCAAGTAAATTATATTTTATTTGATTACAATAAAGCCCAAGACTTGAACAAAAAATTTGGCCAACCAATAGAAAAAGAACAAACGCTAATCAATGGTTTTTTATTAGAAAAAATGGTTTATAACTTGAACCAAATCGACTCAGATAATCTATTAAAATTTTCTCCCATAGAATTTAGAATTGATCATAAAACAGAAATTGTTTATGTTTATTTTTTTAAAAAATTCTTAAACTTAGAAACAACAATTTCGATTTTGTATAATAGTCTAATTTGGACAATGTCTTTAATTATAGCTGTTTTTTTCTTAGTTATAGGATTTTATATAACTATTTATATTTTATTTTTATTTTATAAGTTGATTAAATCCAGCTTATTGAAAAACAAGCCAGTAGTTCCACAAGCCGAACAATAGATGATCGTCAAAAAAGAAATTCTTATCACAGAAGATCATCATAATATTCGCATTGATCGTTTTTTATCGGAAAATTATAAACATATATCGCGAAGCCAATGGCAAGAACGAATTGAGATGGGAAATGTTCTGGTTAACGGAAAAAAAACTAGATGTTCTTATCTCCTAAAAATGAACGATAAAATTACGTTTTTTTATTCTAAAAAATCAGAACCAAACATTAACAAAGAATTTAAAATCATCTACGAAGACGAAGATCTGATCGTTATTGATAAACCACCGAACCTACCAGTACATCCTTCGGGCAATTATAAACAAAATACTCTGTATTCATTGTTAAAAGAAAAATACAATTACGAATATTGCCATCCCATACATAGGTTAGATCGAGAAACCTCTGGACTGATCATTTTTGGAAAAAACCCTTTTATAATACGAAACATGGCAAGAATGTTTTTAAACAACGAAATCTCTAAGATCTATTACACCATTGTTTTTGGCGAATTTCAACATTCATCTTTGTTAGAAGGATACATCGGAAAAAGTTTAAATAGTAAAGTCATCAAACGTCAGATGTTTATAGAAAAAAATCAGTTAAATAATTTTATAAAAAATTATCAAAATGACTATAAAGAAAATTGCGATTATTTTAACATCTATTATAAAGATAATATCTATACTTACAGATATTCCAAAACAAAACTTTTTCCCGAAAAAATTACAGATGTTGATCATCCATTTTATAAAAAGATTACGTTAATAAAAGTTCAATTATACACTGGAAGAACCCATCAAATTCGTGCAACGTTAAAAGATTCAGGTTTTCCCATCGTCGGAGATAAAATCTATGGACCAGACGAAAACTATTTTATCAAATTTCTAGAAGAAAATCTTAGCGAAAAGGATTACAAAGATCTATTACTAAATCGCACCGCACTTCATTGTTATCAACTTTCTTTTTTACATCCTAAAAACCAGCAAATTCTTACCATACAAAGCCCATTACCAGAAGATTTGATTCATTTATTAAAATACACTACAACACCCGCTTGATCATCTAAAAAATCCCCTTTAATCAATCGTTTTACTTCTTTTCTGTATAGGTTAAAAATATTTATTTTTTGATCATGCAAGAAAGATGATTTTAGTTGAATCATTTTATAAATAAAATCATATATTGTTAAAAGTTTTCCTTTTTTATCGAAAATCTCGATAAAACCATCTGTGTATAACATCAACATAGAATTATTTTGAATATGATATTTATATTCTTGATATTGTGCATTGTATTTTACACCTAATGCTGGTCCAGTTTGCCCAAGTAAGATGGTTTTATGATCCAAGAAATATAATATATCTGTATGTCCCGCGGAAGAATAAACAAATTCATTTCTTTCTAGATCAATTAATAAATAAACTGCTGTAATAAAATCAGAATTTGAATCATCGCACAAAAACTGATTCATAATAGTTAAGAATTTTGCTGGTTTTAAATAAGAACTTTTTAAAAATTGTATTAAATGATAAACCGTAGAAGAATATAAAGCAGCACTTATACCATGTCCAGAAATATCACCAATAAAGATTCCTATTTTGTCATTCTGGATTTCTATAAAATGAATGAAATCACCACCAAGATAATACGATGGACGATAATCATAAAGAATCTTGATTTTCTCGTGTTGTGGTATCGTAGTTGGAAGCAGCTTTTTGTGTACGTTAAATGCTAAATCAAATTCTACTTCAATCCTTTCTAGTTTTTTTAAACTTTCTATCTGAAAACGAAGCAGTAAATAAATTAATAGAATCAAAAAAAGAAACATGCTTATGTTAAAATACAAAGAATTATATTCCAATAATTTAATTATTGTAATCGAATCAAATATTGCACCGGTAACTAATATCGATATTCCTAAAAAAAATAACAGAGCATTCTTATCTTTTTTAATTACATTGATTATAATATAAATAAGTGCAATGATCGAATTGATTATCACTAAATAGGAATAGAATATTAAGATATTATGTAAAAAATAAGAATTTTGTATAGCATAAGAAAAAAACAACGATCCAATCAATATTTGTATAGAGGAAAAATAGATTAAAAATTTTTTATATTGATTTTGTACTAAACTAGAAACAAAGATCAAAGAATAAGAAGTGATAAAACTTAACGATAAAACATTGATCCACGACCAAAATAAAGCATTCTCTATGTAGATATATTTAATATTGTTTGTTGTAAAAGATGCCAACCCCAAGAAAAAAATAAAAATACTAAAATGTAAGAATAAATTATATTTGTGGTTCATGATAAAAAGCAAAAAAGTAAAAATTCCTGTAAGAATATACAAGATTCCTAAAATAATATCGATAAATTCTTTTTTAATGATGTATTGATAAAAGCTATCTTTGTTTCCCGCAAGGATTGTTCCTATAATACCAATGCGATTAGGATCAAAAGAGAAGATACGAAAATATAATACCTTTTGATTTGAACAAATGATATGAAAGGGATTCCCTAAATATTTTGGGTTTTCTAATTCTCCAAATTGATAGATTTTTTTTAATTGATTTTCTTTTTTAGAAGAATCTTCTATTTCGTAAACCTCAAAAATCTGCTTGATCTCGGAAAAATAAAAACAATGATAAGTTATATTTTGGGGTATGTTGAATCGATACCATCTAATATTAGAAGACATTTCTTGTTTTAGATTCTCTATTGGTTGAATATTTTCTTTGGATATTTTTACAATTTCTAATGCGTTTAAAGAATAGAACCAAATAAAATACAACATAAACCAATTGACTTTATTAAACTTCATAGTTAATTTAATTTATTATGAAAATTAAACATATATTATTTTTTGTAAAATCAATTTTGATTTATTCTTTACTTTTTTGTAAATCTTATATGGATTCTCCTTATTCTTGTTATAAAATCGAAGGAATTGCTGGTCCAGAGGATTTTGTTTATTTAGAAGAAGGAATTTTTCTAGTTTCGTCTCATAACAGAAGGGATTTAGAATCCTTAGGAGAAATCTATAGCTATAATCCAAAAACCAATCAAGTTCAAGTGATTCCAAGAATTAACGAGCCAGAAAACTTTTCTTTTCGACCTCATGGTATAGATTATCGAAAACCTTATTTATATGTGATTTTACACGGCAATACAATGGATACGAAATGGCACTCTGTTGCAATCTATGAATTCAAAAATAACGTGTTAATTTTTAAAAAAAACTTTCAGCATGAATTGATTGTTTCTCCCAACGATTTAATTACACTATCAGAAAACGAATTTTATATTACGAACGATATGAAGCATCGCGCCAGCTATTTTGAACTTTTTAAAACTTTATTTTTGGGAATAAATTACGGTTCAATTGCCTATTGTAACATGGAAAAACAATTTTGCCAGATTGTTAGCGATGAATTAGGATTTCCTAATAGTCTTGCAATTGTCGATCGTAAGCTGTTTATTAGCACTACCTTAGAAAATAAAATCTACGAATTCCGCATAGATAAAGACAATCCTGCTATATTAACATCGAAAAAAGAAGTCGCAGAAATTGCGGGAGCAGACAATATCATTTATTATAATGATAAGCTTTATATAACTTCCCATCCATCGATAATGAGATTTATGCAGCATAGTAGCAATGCAGAAAAATATTCCCCTTCTTTGGCTTATGAAATTGATCCAAATACTTACAAGACAGTACCTATTTTCGAAGATTCGGGCAAAAAAATCAGTGCAGCTTCTGTAATCATAAAACTCAACAAAGAATTATTTATAGGTCAAGTATTTAATCCATATTTACTTCGCTGTACGATGGGTTGATGATGAAAAACGAAAAAGATTTATATTTATCAGATTCAACGATACCATATCTTAAAACAGATCGAATCGAATACCTTAAAGAAAAAATTTCTATTGCCCCATCACTACCCGGTTGCTATTTGTGGAAAGATGCGAACGGAAAAATTCTCTATGTTGGTAAATCCGTTCAGATTAAACAAAGACTTAAAAGCTATTTAAACCCCGAAGATTATAAACATTATTTATTATTACAACGCGCTTATGATGTAGAGTGGATCGTAACAAACAATTCCAACGAAGCATTAATCTTAGAAGATAATTTGATCAAACAATATTTACCACCCTTTAACGTTCGACTTAAAGATGATAAACGATATCCTTATTTGTGTATTTCTCTTAACGAAGATTATCCCAGAATTTTTATCACAAGAAAATACAAAAAAGATGGCAATCGTTATTTTGGACCCTATACCGATGCGAAATTCGCAAGACAACTCTTAGATTTGATCCACAAGACATTCCCCATAAGAAAAGTAAACCAAGAGCTACCAT
Source organism: Leptospiraceae bacterium (assembly GCA_026418015.1). Taxonomy (GTDB): domain Bacteria; phylum Spirochaetota; class Leptospiria; order Leptospirales; family Leptonemataceae; genus SKYB61. The sequence continues at coordinate 240,690 of JAOACE010000020.1, forward strand.
TAAAAAAACCCAAAAGACCCTGTATGAACTTTTTTATTAAGCGTTGTCTTGCTCCCTGTCAAGGAAATGTAGATAAACAAGAATACAGAAAAATCGTCCAAGAAATTATTTTGTTTTTGGAAGGAAGAAAAGAATTACTCGAAGAAATCATCATAAAACGAATGAATGAATATAGCAGTCAAATGCAATACGAAAAAGCAGCCATTTATAGAGATATCCTTACAAAACTAAAACAATACAACGAAAGACAAGACGTAATCAAACCATCGAACCCAGAACAAGATGTAGTTACAATTGCAATCGATCAAGAATATTATCAAGCCAATGCTGTTATATTAGAATTTCGTAATTCCAAATTAATTTCGCGAAAATCCTTTGCACTGTATATTCCCGAAAATATGGATTTAAATTTTTACAAAGAAGAACTCCTCTCTTCTTTTTTAAGAGAATATTATCTAAATTTTATCAATTCCGAAAACTTTCCTGCAAAAATCGTTATTCCTTTTAAAGTAGAAGGCATCAATGAACTAAAATCATATTTAAAAGAAAAATTTCAATATGCCATAGATATTGCAGTTAGTCCTAATAGTTCTGTGATGAAGTTAGCAGAAAAAAATGCAGAGCTTTTACTAAAAGAACGCATCTTAGGAATGAAAAATAAACTAAAAAAAGAAGCATTAAAAGAAATTCAAGCCTTGTGTAAATTAAACAAATTGCCCGAAATCATGGAATGTTATGATATTTCCCACTTCCAAGGAAAAGAAATTGTTGGTTCGGGAGTAAGATTTATCAATGGAGAGCCAAATCCATCTGGTTATAGACATTATTTGATTCAATCCATTCAAGATATAAACGACCCTGCTGCCATAAAAGAAGTAATCTATCGAAGGATTCGAAGACTAAAAGAAGAAAAACAAACCTTCCCCGATTTAATCGTAATAGATGGTGGTATAACACAAGTCAATGCTGCATACGAAGCATTAAAAGAACACAATGTTTATGTTCCCCTCATTGGATTAGCAAAAAAACGAGAAGAGATCTATTTTCCCGAAAATTCCACACCTGTTATTACCAATCCCAATAGTCCTGGTATGTTAATTCTAAGGCAAATGCGCGACGAAGCACATCGTTTTGCCATCACCCATCAGAGAAAGCGTATGCGAAAAGAGATTTTTAAACATGTGTTGGATTCTATCCCCAAAATTGGCAATGAGCGAAAAAAGAAAATCTTAAAATATCTTAATGAACTATCCCTAAACGAATTATCTATCGATGATTTGGTTGAAATTGACGGCATAGGAAAAAAATTAGCATCAGAAATTATGAATAAAATTCAACAAATCGAGGCAAACGATGGAAAATGATGTTTTAAACGAAAATTTCGAGATCGTAACAAGACGATTGGTATTGCCACGGGATTTGAACGGACATGGAAATCTCTATGGTGGAAGCATGCTTTCTTGGATCGACGAATCTTCTTATTTATATGCAATAGAAAAGATTGGCTATACCAACATGGTTACTGTATCTCTGGAAAATGTTCGCTTTCGTTCTCCAGCAAAAATGGGCGACTCTGTGATCATTTTATGTAGAATTCACCAAATAAAAAGCTCTTCTATTACGATACAAACCAAAGCCATTGTACACGATACAAAAACAAACCAAATTTCCGAAATCATCGATTGCTTTATTACTTTTGTATGCTTAAAAGAAGGAAAACCCTTCCCTTATTTTAAAACCGAAGAATTCAAGGCAAAATTCAACCAAAAAGATATCAACGATTTAATCTTAAAATAAATCTTATTGAATTCTTACTATACAGAATTTATTATCGCAGGTACCACCTAAAAGGATTTTGCCATCGGATTGTATTACGATGCTTCTACCAAGTGTATTCGAAGTTGTACCAGGCACTTGATAGATAAAATAGCCGTTTGTTCCAAAGGTAGAATCGATACTGCCATTAGCATTATATCGCACAATACAAAATTGATTTATACCTGAAATCTTACATGTTCCTCCTTGTAGTATCTTACCATTGGTTTGAAGAGCTATCGCACTTGCTTGATCATCCGAAGAATCTGGTATGTCAAAAATCATATAGCCGTTTGTACCAAAGGTAGTATCGACACTACCATCAGCATTATATCGTACAATACAAAATTGATTTGTTCCAGAAATAGTACATGTTCCTCCTTGTAGTATCTTACCATCTGATTGTACTATTAATGAATTTGCATAATCATTTTCAGAAACTGGTATATCGTATAAAACATAACCACCAGAACCAAATCCACTATCAATCGAACCATCACTATTATAGCGCATAACACAAAATTTTGAGTTTAATAAAAAATCATTTGTGCAAAAACCACTTTGTAGAATTTTATTATCTTGGAATGCTAATGCAAATGCCAAATCATAATCTTCTGGAATTATATTAGGAATGAATGA
>JAOACE010000022.1 GCA_026418015.1 Leptospiraceae bacterium
ACTATTATAGCGCATAACACAAAATTTTGAGTTTAATAAAAAATCATTTGTGCAAAAACCACTTTGTAGAATTTTATTATCTTGGAATGCTAATGCAAATGCCAAATCATAATCTTCTGGAATTATATTAGGAATGAATGAAAAATCAATTCCATCGCCGTTTGGATTATATCGAGTTAAACAAAAGTTGTAATTGGAGCCTATCATACAATATCCCCCTTGTAAAATATAGCCATTAGTTTGAATTGCTAATGCAGCTGCATAATCAGAAGGTGATGTGGGAAGATCATAGATTGTATAACCAAAAGGGGAATTAAAACTTGTATCTAAACTTCCATCAGCCTTATAGCGAACTAAACAAAAATTTGGACTACTACTATTACATTGACCACTTTGGATAATTTTATCTCCCTGCAATGCTAAGGATGTGTTATATTCATATGTTGAGCCAGGAATATCAAAGGTTACATAGCCACCACTTCCAAAAAAGCTATCAACATTGCCGGATACATCATACTGAACCAAACAAAAAATACTACCGGGTGGATTATTACAATAACCACCTTGTAAGATTTTATCCCCTTTTAGAACTAAGGACTCTGCAAAATCTGGCGAGACGCTAGGAATATCAAAAATCTTGTATCCACCATCACCAAAAGAAGGATCGATTTGTCCAAAAATCGACTCTTGGTTTTGAGCTTCATTCTCGTTGACTTCTGGCTCGAATAACTTTGCTAAAAAGTAATAAAGACTTGTGGGTTTTGTCAAAGGTGGAATACAATATGTAAAACTCATCAAAGATAAAAAGAATAAAAGGGATAATTTTAAAATTTTCATGTTTTTACCCTCTTTAATAATATAATTATAAAAAAAAGATTTTTTGTCAAGTAGAAAAGTGAAATAATTTTTCTGGATTATATTCGTTTCTGATTAGAAAAACTAAAATTGAAAATACACAAAAGGTTGACTTACAGTAACACTATAAATCGTCAAACAAGTAAATAGAATTACTCCAGCAACAATGTATAAATAATCACTTTTAATAAAATTTTTTATATAAATTTTTTTATCTTCGTGTTCCATCCAGTATTCTACAATAAATAAAGCGAATATCAAAACAAAATATTGAAGCGATGGTATTACAATTTTTCCTTCGGATGGAATTAAAGCTCGTAAAATCATGTACCAGCCAACATCCAAAGGAGAAGCAGTAAAATTTGTTTCTGGAAATACCAATGGTTTTGCTCGAAACAAGAAAAACGTAAAAGAAAACACAGAATAAGTATAAACAATGCCTAAAAAAGCAATCAACCATTCAGGTAATTTTTCGCCCAAGCGCTTTATAAATTGAATCGATAAGAATAAACGTTCTCCCAATAAAAACATGCCATGAAGTCCACCCCATATTAAATAGTTCCAACCTGCACCATGCCATAAACCACTGATCAACATGGTTAAAAACAAATTCACATACATTCGAAAAGCATGAACTCTACTACCACCTAAGGGAATATAAACATAATCGCGAAGCCAGCTGGAAAAAGAAATATGCCACCTTCGCCAAAATTCTCCCATCGTTTTAGAAAAAAAAGGACGATTAAAATTCTGCGGCAAATCATACCCCATGATCCGAGCAATACCGATAGCAATATCAGAATAACCAGCAAAATCTCCATAAATCTGCAAAGAAAATAAAAATACAGCAATCCACATGCTGATAGAATGATATTCCCATGGAGCACTAAAAACTTGATCCACATAAGGAGAGATTTGATCAGCTATCAAGGTTTTTTTAAACAACCCTAAACATACTTGAAACAAGCCACTTCGAAAATTTTGTAAGTCAAATTTTTTTCCATGGTAAAATTGTTCGAGTAAATCTTTGGTACGTAGTATTGGCCCTGCCACCAATTGCGGAAAAAAACTCAAATACAATGCATAATACAATATATTCTTGGGCTTTTCTACCAAACCTCTGTATACATCAACAATAGCAGAAATAGACTGAAGACAATAAAAAGAAATTCCCATGGGTAAAATTATATTCGGAGGCTGTATATACTCTTTATTGCATGGTTCAAAACCCAAAAGAAAATTTAATATATCATACAATTGGACGCTATATTTAAAAACTAATAATACTAGCAAGTTTCCGATAACTCCTATCCACAAAAATATTTTTTTGATTCGAATATCCTTGGATTTATCGATATAGTATATACTCACATAAGAAATAATAATAGAATATAATAATAAAAATATATAAATAAATTTAAATACTGCATAAAAATAAAAACTGACAATTAAAAGCCAATATCTCTGGTATCGTTCTGGTAAAAGAAAAAACACTGGAATCACAATAAGAATAAATACAAAAAAGTGTAATGAATTAAACAACATGGTTATCTATCTCCAAGATATTTAACAAGATAGTTGTATAAATTTTCCGAAACCCAAACATTCCCTAATTTTGTTAGATGGCCATCTTCGGGAATAAAATGATCTGTTATACCATATTCATTCTGTTTGCATAAAGTTTTTGTGTTCTCCATCAAGTCCCAGACTTCTATTTGATTCTTTTCGAAATATTGTTTTGCTTGGAGTGCATACATTCTTAACGGATGATATTGATTCATATTATTGCAATAGATTTCTTCGATTTGCATAGGCAAGATTACTACTATCAAACGAAAATGATGTTTTAATGATAATTCCAGGATATTTTGGTATGCCTTTTTTGTAAATTCTGGTAAATCAGGAATTTCTTTGGGAAAATCCCTACATTCTTTTAAAATAGACGATGGTACTTCTTCGGGACATTTTTGTGGTTTCGAAAATAAGATTTTTTGAGGGGCATTATATGCACTACCTAATGTTTTGTAGATTTTCTTTTTTTCTTCTTTGGGAATGCATTCTTTTGGTTTATTTGGTAGTAAAAAGCTTTCTTTTATATAATTGATAAATGTAGAATTTTTTGTTTTTTCTAATTCTATTTGTAGTTCAGCTTTAAAGATTGCAAATTTTAACAACATTTGTTTAACGGTTAGCTTTATTACGTAAAAAGAATAAAACCAATCAGTTAGAACAAACTGCGCGGTATCAAAAAACTTTTTTTGAGGATCTTCTAATCGTTTTTTTTCAACAACATCGTCTGGTAAGATTCCTCTTTGTAAAAAAACCTCTGGCATGGTAAAATCATTGGGAGAAACAAAAAGAAGAACTGTATCGATCTGATTAACACGTTCTAATAATTCCTTTAATCTTTGATAATATCCCCAAGAGCCTAATCCATCAACACCAGCATTTAAAAACTGATAACCATGTTGTTTAAATTTTTCGTTCAACAAATAACAAAAAGTTTCTTTATCCGAAACACCAAATCCCATTACTAAACTATCGCCTAAGCAGAGAATCTTTTTTAAATTGGGATCAGCTTCTTCGAGATTTCTTAGACCTAAAGAATTTATCGAGAACTCTCCTTCCCATTTGCCAGTATAATGTTTGATATATACTCTTGTATTGGGTTTTAATCCAACAAAATAATTTGGATTATATTGATGGATAACTTTTAAACCACGAAAATAACTTAATGCTTCGATTTGATAAAACCGAAGAAAAATTTCCAGTAGCACAAAAAATGCCAATGTTAAAAACAAAAACCTTTTTAGATTCATCTAATCTTCTACCGGTACCATTAGTTTGTTCAATGTTTTGATCATCTCTTCTTTTTCTTCAATGTTTTGAGTTTCGTGATTTCTGATAAAATTCATCAAAGAATGAATTGCTTCTTCTATCTCTGTGGCAATCTTTTTTCGAATGTGGTATTTTTGCATTAATTCAAGCAAAAAAGAAAGCTTTTCTTTTCTTTTTTCGTAATCATTCCAATCTTTGAACAATTCTTTTTTTTCTTTGTTAGAAAGAGATTTGCGTAAAACTAATATGGGATATGTGATTAATCCCCGAAAAAAATCTAAATATAATTCTTTTCCTAATTCTTCTTGGGTAGAGAAATAGTCTAAGTAATCATCGCGAATTTGAAACAATCGCCCCATCTTTAAACCATATTGTCGATAAACTTCAATTTGTTTTGAATTGACCGAACTTATAATTGCAGCAGATTCCACCATAGCAGAAAATAGATCAGCGGTTTTACCTAAGATAATTTGCTCGTATATATCTTCTGTAATATTAGGGTTGTTTTCGTATTCCATCTGGAGAATTTCCGAAACAGCTAAGTTTTTAATTACCCTTGTAAAAATAGGAAGTAAAACAAAACCATGTTCTAATGTTCTTAAATGATCAATTCCACATGCTAATAAATAATCCCCAGCTAAGATGGTTTTTTTATTTCCTTCTGTTATATGTAAGGTTGGTTTTCCTCTTCTCTGATTAGAATTATCAATTACATCGTCATGTAAAAGTGAAGCTGCATGGATTAGCTCACCAATTGCAGCAACATCTAACCATTCTTTACCAGAATAATTGAGTAGTTTACAAAAATAATAATGGGTTAAAGGGCGTATTCTTTTGCCACCAGAAAATATAACAAAACGCTTAACAACCTTAAAAAAAGGTAAATCTTCTTTAATAATTTGCGAAAGTTTTTTATCAATCGACGATGCTAATCGCTTTTGTTTTGTAGTAATTTGAAAGTTAAATTTGATGTTTTTGATCTTCAACTTGTACTAAATTATTCAGAATTTTTAGAAGGCTTTCTATTGTCATCTGTTTTTTTGTTTCATTGCGTTTCGTATAAATATTATGTAGATTATACAGCATACGCGAAATGATTTTAGGAACAGGAGGATTTAAAAATACCTCTGGACTTTCTTGATAGCCTAATCGTAATAAATGTTTAACACAATCCACATAAGTGATTTTATTCCCATAATGAAAAGGATCAAAATATGAATAAAAATCTTTCGAAGAAAAGAACAAAATAAAATGACCTGGCAAATTTACCCCTTGAATCGAAAATGGAACTATATAATTAAACCTACTTTCTAAAGTTTTTTTTAAAATTTCGTAGAAGAGAAGTGTTATAACAGATAATGACACAGGTATACCTTTCTTAGATTCTAATACAAAAGTAATAAAGCTATTTTCGGGAGTATGATAATCTTCAAAATTTCCTTGGAACTCTTTGTAGCAATATAAAAAATCAACAATTTTATTAAACTGTTCCTCAACTTGTAAATCAAGAAAATCTGGATAAGTTTTTATAAATTCGTCTACCAATAAAAAAAACCTTTTTTGATAATCCTCGAAACTTATAAAAATAGCATCAGAAAAACGAGAAACCAAATAGGAACCTTTCATTAAGTTATGAGGATCTGCCATATAGGTTTTAAAATCTTCTATAAGTTTTAAATAATTTAATTCATGTCCAATTTCTGAACGCAGTTGTAATCTTACCACAGAATCTTCGATCAATTCGATAAAATAATATGGGTTTCTACCAAAAGGAATTTTTTCGATGATTTTTTTGATTATAGCATCTCTTATTTCTTTGTCGTCATGTTCGTAATAAAGATACAATAAATTCACAATTTCAGAATCAATTTCCTTCATTAATCCCATCACTTATAAGATAACATAGAAAAATATTTTGTCAATAAAAAGTACATTCTTGATAAAAATAATGTATAAGAAGAATTATTCCCCTTTATCACGCGTTGTTGCGAGTAATTCGTCTGGTATATCTTCTATGTATTCTCCAATCTGAACAGCAATGCGATTTCCCACTTTACCAGGTAGACATTTAAATTTCTTTCTATCTCCAATTTTAATAATAAATTCGCCCTTTATTGGTGTATTCAATCGTACAATATCACCTGGTCTTAAATTAATTACATCTCCGATGGAAATATCAATTTCTCCTACTTCGCAACGAATGGGTAATTGCACTTGTTCTAATCGCTGTTGGATGACCTCGCGATTTTCGTCTGTTTGAGCTTTTTGTATAGAAGAATACCAATATTGCGCTGAAAGTTTGTTTACAATTGGCTCAATCGTAATATAGGGAATACAAAAGTTCATCATTCCTTCTACATCAGCAATCTTTGTTTCTAAAGATACTAAAACAACCATATCATTGGGTGGAACGATTTGTGCAAATTGTGGGTTGGTTTCTATATTTCCCAACCTTGGGCGTAAATCTATTACGGTAGACCATGCTTCTCTAAGGTTACCTAACATTCTTACGATAACGCTTTCCATTACAGAACGTTCAATATCTGTCAGTTCTCGCGAGATATTTTTGATTTGTTCCCCCTTCCCACCAAACAATCGATCAATTATAGCAAAACTTACATTTGGGTCAATTTCGTATACAGCAGAACCTCTTAATGGATCCATGTTAACAATAGCGAGTGTAGTTGGAGAAGGAATCGAACGGTTGAACTCTTCGTAGCTCAATTGATCTACGGAACTGACATGTACGGATACAGCAGCTCTTAATTGTGCAGAAAGAGATGTTGTAACCATTCGAGCGAATGTTTCATGAATCATTTGTAATGTACGAATTTGATCCTTAGAAAATTTATCGGGACGTTTAAAATCGTATGGTTTAGCAATTCCTTGTTGCTTACCTTCTTGTGTAGGAAGTTCAATATCCGAAGATAAGGTCTGTATAGGGACTTCCCCCTCTGTACTTACATTAATCGTTTGGAGCAAATTTGATAGCTCAGCATCATCCAACATCTCTGTCATAATTTTAAAGATTCAAAAAATATTGAATTAATCAAGTTTTTTTTGTATTATTTTGTGATTTTTTTTAAATCTGATTATACTTTTAATTCGTTCGAAATCCCTTTTTGTAAGGCTAACATTCCACAGGCAGCGTTAATTTTTTTCCCTGGTGAGCCTCGATAAAAAGCAAGTACACCGTGATTTCGTAATTCCTCTTGGAATTTTAGAATTTCTTCTTGTGTAGGTGATCTCCAATTGTTAAAATTGGTATTTAAGGGAATTAAATTGAATTTACAAAACCGAATACTTTTTGCAATTTTTACAAGTTCATTGATGTGTTCTTTGTTCATGTTAACATCAGGAATCAAAATGTACTCGAATGTTATATTTCTTTTATAAATTTGTGTATATTTTTTTACAACCTTTAAAAGATCGCTTAATGAATATTTTGTGTTTATATCCATTAGCATAGAACGTTCTTCGTTAAAAGGATGGTTTAAAGAAATTGCTAAGTTAAAAGGCTGTTTTTCGGAAATAAACCTTTCTATGCCAGGAATTACTCCGGAGGTAGAAATGGTAATATGTCTTGAACCTATGTTTAACCCTTTTGGATGATTCAGTATTTTTGCTGCTTTGATTACATTATCGTAGTTATAAAAAGGTTCTCCCATCCCCATAAAAACCACGTTGGTGAGTTTTTCTTTTGGATCTACATGCTTGTTTCTATGATGAATCATCTGGTAGATTTGTTGTAAAATTTGCCATGTTGATAGATTTCCTTTAAAAGGAATTTTTGCAGTAGCACAAAAGGTACAATTCAAACTGCAACCACTCTGGGAAGAAATACATGCTGTTCTTCGTTTTTCCGATACAAGCCAAACAGATTCAAAAATTCTAGACCTACTTTCTTTGGTATCTTGATATTCAAAGATAAATTTTTGTGTGCCAGAATCATCCGAACCTTCGTCAACAGATTCATAATAGTTTAAGTTCAAAACTGGAAATAAATGATTTTCGAGAATATAATTTCTGATTTTTTTGGGAAATTCGGTAAATTCCTCCACACTTAAAGATAAATGCTTATGAATTCTCAAAAACAATTGTTCTGCACGATAAGGAGGTTCATTCAATTGAAGAAAAAATTCTTTTAGTTCTTCTATGGTACTTTCGTGGATAAACATAGTATAAAAATAAAATTAAACTTAAAGAAAAACAACTTTTTTATTATATTTTGAATTCTTCTTTACAACACCTAAGATTTTCGGTTCAGTAGATAAATATGGTAAATTCCAATTGAATTCCCACTCGGGATATTCGGGAAAAAAATCCTTTTGTACTTTAATATAAGTTTGTTTATAATTGATCAAATTTTCTGAAATTTGTTCTATCATCGAATTCACGTTTTTTTGTTCGACAAAAATAAGCATTCCATAACCACAATTAAATACATGGGTCATTTCCAGAAAACTTAAATTCCCTTTTTCTTGGATTTCTTTAAAAGGAGATTTTAAATCCCATGATTGTAATTCTACATAATAATTTTCTTTAAGAATACGTGGAATATTTTCTTGGTATCCTCCTCCGGTTATATGTACCATCCCTTTAATCATTTTATTTTTGATTTGTTCGTAGAGAATTTTTTCGTATAGAACAGTTGGTTGTAATAGAATCGATTCTTTTAGAAAATCGAATATTTCTTTTTGTATCGTATCTTTTGGTGGTGTATTCGAAGCTGGATCATAAAATAATTTTCGAATTAGGGATAATCCGTTCGAATGGATTCCAGACGAAGGAATACCTAGAATCACATCCCCTTCTTGGATTGCATCACCAGTAATCAAATGTTCTTTTTCGCAAAATCCAATCATAAAACCAGCTAAATCAAAATCGTTATCTTTCATAACGTTTGGATGTTCTGCGGTTTCGCCGCCAAGTAAACTACACTCAATCATCTTACAAGCAGCAGCAATAGAACGAATTACCAAAGACATTTCGTGAACATGCAACTTACCCACAGCTAAGTAATCCAAAAAGATAGAAGATTTACCACCAGAAACCAATATATCGTTTGCACACATTGCTACTAAATCATAACCAATGGTTTCGTATCTTCCAAAAAAAGATGCATAAGTTAATTTTGTACCAACCCCATCAGTCGATGTGAGGAGTACTGGTTCTTTGTATTCTTTTAAGAAAGATAAATCATAGATAGCAGAAAAACCACCAATATCAGAAACAACATTCTTATTGTAGGTCTTCCTTGCAAAAGGTACAATCAGTTGAACCAAATTTTGACCAGCTAATGTATCTACTCCCGCTTGTTTATATGCTTCGGAATATTCTTGATGTTTAGTTTCCATAGTTGATTCCTTTTATCGATAAACTTCTTCGATTTTTTCCATTACCATATTAGGGGTAATTTCCTTCATACAACGAAAGTGTTTTTTGGGACATTTTTTGCCTCCATGTGTTCCACAAGGCCGACAATAGAGTCCCTCAATTTCTACTACTCTACTGTTATCGCATATAGGAGCATAGCCTAAATCTTTTGTTGTAGGTCCAAAGATTGCGATTACAGGTATATGTGCAGCACATCCAAAATGTACTGGTGCAGAATCATTCGAGACTAAAAACTTGCAACGCTTTAACAAAGAATATAACGTAATTAAGTCTGTTTTGCCACAAAAATTATAGATTTGATTATGAATATGCTTAGGTAGGATATGTTTTGCATATTGAAGAATATATTCCGAAAGTTCATAATCCCCTTTGGAACCAATCAAAATTACCGGAGATTTATAAGTTTCTACAACTAACCCTGCCAATTCTGCAAAGCCCCAAGGTGTCCATCTCTTTGTGGGCCATATCGAAGAACAAGCAAAAGCAACAGGACTAGCAGCAAAATCTTTTATTAAATCTTTGGCTTTTTTTCTGCTAGATTCAGTTTCTTCTAGTATAGGTGCATTCGGATAATGGCTTAAATTGGGACAAATAGAATCTTTTAAAAAATCGAGCAAGCGGTGAATTTCGTGTTTGTTGGTTCTTTGTAATTTTAGATTATAAACAGATGATAATGATGCAGTATTATAACCAATTCGAATCGTTGCTTGAGAAAAATAAACAATTAAACCAGTACGAAAGGATTGATGGGGGGATAAAATGATATCAAACTTTTGATTTCTAATATTCTGAATAATTCTGAACATCCCCCAGTATTTATGTTGATTGTTTTTATCGATAACGATTATATCGTCCACAAAACTTAATGGTTCTAAGATTTGTTTTGCTTCTGGTTTAACCAAAACACTCAATTTTATATCGGGATAAGATTTTTTGATTTCTTTTAACATGGGTGTCGTTAAAACAACATCTCCAATAAAGGCAGTTTGAATTACCAAAATTTTTTTTATGGGATGTTCCTTGATATAATTTAACAATTCGCTTTGAGTCATTTTTTTCCATAAAATTTATTGGAAATACCAATAAAAGAAAAAAAATGGAATGTTGATGCTTCGTTATAAAATCAAAATCCTTGATCTTTATATTTTTAAAGAAATTCTCACTCCGTTTTTTATTACATTATTTTTTTGGACTACTCTGTTTGTTGCATTAGTCTTTAAAGAAGTGATAGGAGAAATTTTAGGAAAAGGCATCGATACATCGAAAATCATCGAGTATATAATCTATCTAATTGGAGATAAAATTACCACCACAATTCCTATTGCATGTCTTTTTGCTGGAATTTTATCTACGGGGAGATTGTCCTCCGATTCGGAAATTATTGCTATGCGAGCAGCTGGGATTAGTTTTAGACGAATTTATAGTATCTATTTATTCTTTGGGTTTTTATCGATGGTGCTCGTTATGTGGATAAATTTTTATTGGGGACCAATCAGTAGTAAAGCAAAAACAGATTTCGAAGAATGGTTAAAAACCTATCATAGTCTTAGCCTTGTAAAATCTGGTAGGTTTATGAATGTCTCCGAAACAGAAAACTTAGGAGATTATGGTCAAGATATCTATGTTCAATATAGGGATGGATCTATCTTAAAAAATATTCAAATTAGAAAATGGAAAAATTCTTTTAGTAATAGTGCTGAATTTTCTCATAGTATCAATTCCAAAATGATGCAAATTATCCAAGCAGAGAAAGGACATATTTTATCCAGAGTTAAAGAAGATGGCGAAAGAGAAAATTTTATTCGATTAGAAAATGGTTATATGATCGAAACCGATCCCAATTGGACTAAGATAGAAATTACCGATTTTAGAAATGGTTTTATGGATTATGTATTACCAAAAATTCAAAAAAAGATTGGAAAATTAGATGTTAAACCAGAAAACTATACATTTTTAGAACTATTCGATTTCTTAAATAAACTAGAAAAAGGTCAACATAAAATTGATTTCGAATCCTTAACAGAAAATCTTAATATTAAGATCGATGAATCCGAAAAAGGTCAGAGGCTCCCCTCTATAAAAGAAATGAAGGATTATATTTCTAAGAATAAAATTTGGCTTTTACAAAATTTCTCTCATGTTGACAAACCTGGTGGACCAACAACAGAAGAATATAATCGCGTTGCTCAAACCATATTTCGATACGAAATCTTTCTTAAAGATGTAGAAAAAACAAAAAGAAAATTCGAAGTAGAAATCCATAAACGCATTGCTGTCCCTATTGCATGTTTGTTGTTTCTTTATATTTCTTTTCCCCTTGGCTTGGTATCGCGTAGGTCTGGTAAAGGAATGAATTTTTCTCTTGCATTGTTTGTTTTTTTCTTTTATTATATTTTGCTCATGTTAGGTTTATCCAAAGCTTATGATGGGATTTGGCATCCAGCTTTGGGAGCTTGGCTAGCAGATATTGGTTTATTGATATTAGGAAATTACATTATGTCTATACAAACTGACGAAGTATCCTTTAAATTCAATCCTTTTAAACCATTAAGAAATTTTTTTATTAAATATATTTATAATCATCCCATTTATATAAAAATAGAAAATAAAATAGATCATTTTATAGAGTTTGCAAAAAAAATAGTTGTCAAAAAAATTCGATAGAATAAAAAATGAATTAATGGCAGAAGTAAAGATTTGGCATTTATCAAAACATCTAAAATTTCCGTTAAAAATTAAAGTAGATGCTGGTGAAAAAAATGTTCCTGTATCCGTAGAAGAAAGAGATTTTGACGATACAAAAAACATTCCTTTTGACGAAGAAAACATTCATGTATTAGTCTTTCAGGTAATGAAGGAAAATGTTCAGGATGTAGTTAAAATCTTAAACAATACGCCATTAATTGTACCTTACATAAAGGTTTTGATTATTCCCGAAGAATATTTAGAAGAAATTCCCAAGCTATTAGAAGTAAAACGAAGGGTATATATCATTGATGATCAAACCAAATCTTCTACTTTAAAGATTATTCTTGAATTTTTGATCAAAGCAGAACGTTATAGAAAAATTATTCAAGACTTTTCTACACAAGTAAGAAAATACCGAGACTTCTTAGATGGATATGTTCAATTAATTCGTAGTGAGCTTCTTGATGCCAAAAATGAAACAAAAGCATTCCAACATCTATTAGAGTTTGAACAAGAATATCGTTTATTCGAAGAAAAAGTCAATCGCGCTTTAGAAGAAGCTTTTAGCCTTAAAGAAAAAGAAATGATAGAACTACAAACAACATTAAAAGCATTAGAAAAATTAGGTGAGTTTAGAGATAAAGAACTATTAGAAACCAGAAAATCGTTAGAAGCAGCAGAAATTGCATTAGAAATCAGCCGAAGAGAAAATTTAGAAAGAGAAAAAATTATCGAAGCCCTAGAAAAGTTAAATATCTTTACAGATACAGAAGTGATGGAATTATACAAAGAAAACCAAGAATTACGAAAAAAATTAGGATTACCACCAAGAGAAAAATACACTAGAACACAAGATAACGAATAATACTAAAAAAGACTTTTTGAAATTATCTACCCTTACGATAATAAAATTAACATGTTGAAAAAATATGGCATATTTCTTTTATTTTTTTCTTTTTCAATTTTATTCGCAATACCTTTAGCACAACTTCAAATCCCCTTCTTTACGATAAAGGAAACTCAATCGTATGATTATTTTATTCAAGGGGTGAATTTGTTTCATCAATATTCTTATAAAACAGCTCAACAATTTTTTTTAAAATCCTTGAACGTTAAACCAGACTTCTATTTTGCAAGAAGGTTTTTAGCAGAATCGTACTTACTCGATGGTGATTTAGAAAGCTCATT
Organism: Leptospiraceae bacterium; assembly: GCA_026418015.1. Lineage (GTDB taxonomy): Bacteria > Spirochaetota > Leptospiria > Leptospirales > Leptonemataceae > SKYB61. Next base: position 12,967 of record JAOACE010000022.1, read on the forward strand.
AGAAGAATACGAAATCCTAAGGAATCAATTTCCTAACGATGAATTCATTCAATATAAGTTAAAACAAATAGAGAACCTTTTCTTTATGAATCGAAAGAACCAATCCCTTTACGATAATCGTTATGTTTTCTGGAAAGAAATTGGCTTAAAAGAATTAAAATTAAAACAATTTATTCCCATCGATATAACAAGAGATGATAAATATATCTATTGCCTTAGTTATGAGCCCAAAGCAATTTATATTTTTGACTTAGAAGGAAATGTTCAAAATATCATTACTGGAAGTATAATTAACTCCATCAAAAAGCCTAATAAGATTTTGGTTACAAGTGACCGTTTTTTTATCTCTGATTTCGAAAAAGATGAAGTTTATGTTTTTAACAAAGAAAAATTGAACTTACTCACAACGATTAAAAATATTCCCTATCCAACATATTTGATTCATATCGAAAATACTTTATATATTTGGAGTAACCGAGAAAAGCGATTTTATCGATACAATGAAAATCTTCAATTTATTGGAAATTTAGAGATTCGATCTGCTAACCAAGAAAACCCCATTAAATTGAATTTGGAAAATCCAAGCTTTTTTTATATAAACGAAAATTTTTATATGTTCAATAATCATAAACTCTATCAAATCGATATTTCCGGTTATGTATTAAAAGAACTTGATCTTCCCTCCAATTCTATAAAAACCCTTTTTTTAAACAACGATATTTATGCATATGCAACCAAAGATACCATTTATTATAAAAAATCCCAAGATTGGATCAAATTAAGTGAGGTTACAACTATTAAAGAAAAACAATCAAAAATAGAAGCAAAAAAATTCCAACAAATACAAAAATTCTACATCGATAATGAATTTATATATGTATTAGATTTATCGGGGAAGATTTATTTTTTCGTTAACGAACAACAATTATTCGAAAATATACATGTGCAAATACTTAACATTGAATCCAATCAATATCCAGATATTGCAATTAACCTAAGAATTAGTGATAACAATAACAATCCTATCATTAATTTAGAAGATCAACATTTCGAAATTTACGAAAACGATAAAAAAATTCCTCTAATTAATGCTACAAACATAAAAAAATACGAAAACCGAAAAAATATTTTAATCTTAAAAGATAAGAATTTTCTAATAGATAAAAATTTTTATAAATTATTCAAACAAAAAATGAATCAATTTTTTGATCAACTAAAAATCAACGATACTGTATTTTTTGCAATTACAGGCGATCATATCAATGTTATCAATCAATCCAAATATAAGTTAGAGCTATTAGATTTAATGAGCGAAAATGCTTTCAACGATAACGAAAGTGATATCGCCCAAAATTTAATTCAAGGGATAAATCATCTAACTTCTCTAAAAGGAAAAAAAGCCATCATATTACTAACAAACAACAACAAAAACTGGGAAGAATCAGAAAAGATTCAAAAGATCCAGTATCTTTCGTTAATTCATTCTGTACCAATTTATGTGATTAGTTTCGAAAACAACTTATCCCTAAGAGAAATTGCAGAAAAAACAAAAGGAAAATATTATTATTTTTTCGAAAACTATCATTATTCGGAGATTTATAAAGATTTGCACCAAAAAGCCAATTACAATTATTTAATCACCTACAAAGCTTTAACTCCCTACGAATATAAATTAAAAGACAAATACATTAACGTAAGAATTATGATTAAGTACTTTCAATATGGAGGAATATCCGAAAGTGGCTATATTATACCGTAGTTTGATTTTATTTTTGTTCGTTTTTTCTTTATATTCTCAGGATTTTTCTTGGAATATTTCGCAGAGTAATAAAAATTTAAAAGAAATTAGTTCTTCTGATTTATTTCGTTATGCAGAAGAAAGTAATAAAAAAGGATATTACGAAATAAGCATACAATATCTTACAGAATATTTAGAAAGAAATCCGAAACAATTGGATGCTATTAAACTGTTGATTAAAAATTATCTTCAAATTAACGATCTTAAACGAGCAGAAAATTTAATTGAACTTGGCAAAAATACTTTTCCCGAAGATGTATTTTTTAAGATTTATGATTCTATACTACTTTTAAAAAAAGGGAACTTAATTGATGCAGAAAAAATCATCGAAGGATTAGAAAATCAAAACACTCAAAATACAGATTTTTATTTATTAAAAGGCCAATATTATTTATTAAAAAACAATTATGATTATGCTGAATTTTATTTTAAAAAATATCTCTCTCAAAACCCCAACGATGATTCCATCTATCTATTTTTAATCGATACTTATTTAAAAAACAACCAAACAGAAAAAGCAAAATATTATATTGATTTATACAAAAAAATTTTTACTAATAACATCAATCTATTTAAAATACAAGGGGATTATTTTTATAAGTTGTATTTAAACGAAAAGATTAAAGAGAAAAAGCATTTATACTATTTAGAAGAAGCTTATTTGAATTATAAAACCTATTTAAATTATTCTAGTTATGATCCTAATATATGGAAACATTTACTCTATATCGCATATTTACTCAATGACGATAAAAAAATAAAACATTTAATTAACGATTATCCATATAATCTAAACGACCCACTTTTAGCTTCGAATGTTTCTGAATTACTAAATAACAATCAACTAAAATCTCTACAAGATTTGTGTAACAAAAATCAAATATTTTTTTCTTGTATAAGATATGATTTTTACATCAAACAAACAAGCCCAGCATTAGCTTTCGAAAGAAGTAAATATTATCTAAGTATTGCTCAAAAAAACCAAAAAAAAATCACAAAAGACGATTATAAGAATCTTTTGATTTGGGCACAGTTTTTATACCCTAAAAATATAGAAATACTCAAAACATTCTTAGAATTTTATAAAGAAAATCAATATTTCGAAGATTATTATCTTACCTTACAAAATATAATCTTAGAAGATAAAGATAATCCCAAATGGAAAATCTTAATGGAACGTTTTTTATCCAATAAAAATCAGTATGTTATGTTTCAGCACTTTAATAATGTTCCTTTAACGAACATCAAACAAAAATACCAAAGAAAAAAAATAAAGCTTATAATCTTTAATCCCTATCCATTAGAAAAATACGAACATCATTTTAGAGAGTCCGATTTAGTTCGCAATTATCTCGATTTTTACACAAATCAAATTGATCTTTTGCAATCCCTAGAAGCAAATCAATGGTTAAAAATCAAAGAAAGGGTTTTAAGTAATCCTAAGTATTATTTATTTTATCAACCAGAAATACTTTCTATTATTAGAGAATGGGAAATAGAAAATCAACAAAACATTGATTATTTTTTGGAATCTTATTACAGAATTATAGAAAATACCTTTTACATTCGTTTTATTTTAAGGGATAAAAACGGCCTATTGATAAATCAAGAAGAGTACTATATAACAAATCATCGAGTCGAAAAATTAGCAAGTTTTCTAAAAGAATTTCTTCTAAAAAATATTACATTAAAAGCAAATTTTATAGATATTTATAACAACAATGTTATCATTAATTTAGGAAAAGAAGATTTTATCAAAGAAAACCAGGTTTTTAAACATCAGAATAACTATTATCGCGTTAAAAAGGTATATCCTTATACATCTTTTGTAGAGTTAATTCAAGGTAAAGCAACAAATTATACTAATAGTGATATATTTATAAAAGTTTCTCGATAACAAAAATCATCATTAAATTGAAAAAAATAACCGATAAAGAAAACAATGAAAAAAAAGTTGATTATAATTCTTTTTATAATTTTGAATTTTTTACAGAAAACGGAAGCGCGAAGTCAAAGAAATGTTCATGGAAGTTTTAGTATTGATGATATTCAAAAAAACTTATTTTTCGATGTAGAAACAGAAAGAAATCTTTACGAAACCAGCCAAAAGATTCCTATTAAATTTATCGTAAAAAACGTAGGATATCATACATTTCGTTTTTATGTAGATCAAAACTTTGGCAATACCTTTTTTCTAGAAATTATCAACGAAGCAGGAGAAGAAATACAAAATAATGTTAACATAAAAAATTATCAAGAAATTGATATAAATCAATTAAAACAAAACAAAACAGAAGATCACGATGGAAACCCCATAAAAGAGATTTTATTACATCCAGAAGAAGTATGGTCAAAAACCTTTTACATAGATTCCTTACCAAAAGGAAAATATAAAATCGTCGGCTATTTTATCCCCTATTCTTTTGATATGCAATACAAGAATAACCTTAGATTTTTATCAAAAAGTAGAATCCATTTACAAATCACCGAAGAAAAAACTATTTTTGTTGTACAAGATTCCATCGATATAGCTAAAGATAGTTCTCCCTCGCCCGAAGAAATTGTCTATTTATTTCTAATGGCAGAATATTATAAAAACTGGGAAAATTATTTTAAATATCTTGAACTAAAAGAATACATTAAGTCTTATGAACTTTTCGAAAAAGAATACCAAAATGCTTCTACAAGAGAAAAGCAATTGATCTTAAACGAATTTAAAAACTTTTTAATGAAGCAAGAAATAGAGCCCATCATTGAATTTAAAATAAAAAAGGTCGTATACCAGAAAGAAGATCTTGCCAACGTTTATGCAGAAGTATTAAGAGGGAAAAATAGTTATCGCGTAAGATATCTTTATAATTATACTTTACAAAAAAGGGATTATTGGAAGATATACAGCGTTGTTGTATCTATTTTAAAGACAGGAAAATAAGGAATCGCGCCAAAAGGCGCGAAATTTTAGTTTAATAGACCTGATTCGTCGACAATCTTCATCAATTTTTTTACAGAATCTGCGGATTTTTCTAATGCTTGTTTTTCTTCTGGGGTTAATTGTATTTCAATGATTTTTTCAACCCCCTTTTCGCCTAATATTACAGGCACACCCATAAAAATGCCATGTTGACCATATTCACCTTCGCAGAGTACAGCACATGGGAATACACGTTTTTGATCTTTAAGGATAGATTCTGCCATTGCAATTGCACTCGAAGCTGGTGCATAGAACGCTGAACCTGTTTTTAAAAGATTAACGATTTCGCCACCACCTTGTCTTGTACGTTGAACCATTGCATCAATCTTTTCTTTTGTCATGCCTGGGAAATCTGGTAAAGGAATTCCAGCAATCGTTGAATATCTTGGTAAGGGAACCATATCATCACCATGACCACCTAATACAAATGCAGTAATGTCTTCTACAGAAACACCGGTCTCCATAGAAATAAATGCTCTAAAACGAGCAGAATCCAAAACGCCAGCCATTCCCATAACGCGATTTTTAGGAAAACCAGTAACTTTATGCATTACATAAACCATTGCATCTAATGGATTTGTAATAACGATAACAAATGAATTAGGAGCATATTTTTTTATGTTTTCTGCAACTTCTTTTACAATTTTTGTGTTTGTATTGACTAAATCATCGCGCGACATACCAGGTTTTCTGGGAATTCCCGCAGTAACTATACAAATATCAGCACCAGCAATATCTTCGTAAGAATTTGTTCCTTTTACGAAAGAGTTAATACCTTCTACGGGAGTTGCTTCGAAGATATCGAGACCCTTTCCTTGTGGAACACCTTCTACTATGTCATATAAAACTACATCACCTAACTCTTTTTGTGCTGCAAGCAATGCCATCGTACCACCAATTTGCCCTGCACCAATTAAAGCGATTTTTTTTCTTGCCATAACTTCACCTTTTAAATGTTTTTTAAGAGCTAATGCTCTAATTTTAAACTTTTTTTAAGATTTCTAATGTCAAGAAATTAATATTAATTTTACCTTATTTAAAATGAATGATATTTATTTAAAGCAATCTATTTATTTAAAAATTTTATAAATTATTGTGTATATTTTCTAATCATTGTGATGAATTCTTTAAAAGCCATTTCTTTTGTTTGACTTTTTTCCATAGCAGATTGAAAGCAACGCTCTGCTTCTTTTTCTAAGACAATCATTGCTACACCATCTAATGCAGATTTAATCGCAGTAATCTGGCTTAATATTTCCATGCAATTTCTTTCATCTTCGATCATTTTTTTTACACCTTGAACTTGACCAAGTATACGATTCATTCTTTTGATTAAATTTTCGTTTTCTTCTGACGTTAAAACTTCCTGCTTTTTTTTGATTTTAGGCATATTACGATTATTTTTTATTTACGAAATTTTCAAGTCCTTTTAATACTTCTTCTAAGTTTGTAAAGTCCATCGGTAATAAGATTTCTGTTTCTTTATTTGCTAATCTTTTTAATTTTACGAGATATTCGTTTGCTATCTTCATCATAACTGCATGTTCTCCCCCATTTTTTCTTATGGCATTTGCAATTTGACGAATACCTTCTGCTGTTGCTTGTGCAACTTGTAGAATTTCCTGAACCTCTCCTTCTGCTTCGTTGATTAATCGTTGTTTTTCTCCTTCGGATTCGTTAATCATTTCTTGTTTTTGGCCTTCAGAACGATTGATTCTGGATAGTTTATCTCCTTCTGATTTTGCAATTAAGGCACGTTTTTCTCGTTCTGCTGTCATTTGTTTTTCCATCGATTGCAATACCCTTTCTGGTGGGGTAATGTTTTGAATTTCATAACGCATAATCTTTACACCCCAGTGATCTGCTGCTTCGTCAACTACCCCCACAATTTTTGCATTGAGGGATTCTCTTTCTTCGAAGGTTTTATCCAGATCTAAATCTCCGAATACAGAACGCATCGTAGTTTGTGCCAATTGTATTAAAGCATATTTATAATCATTGATATGATAAACTGCCTTATAAGGATCTATGACCTTCATGTAAATAATGCCATCGACTTTTACTTGTACATTATCACGCGTTATACAAATCTGAGAAGGAACATCAATAGCTTCTTCTTTGAGTGATACATTATAAACGACCTTATCCAAGAAAGGAATTAATAAATGAAAACCAGCACCTAATGTCTTATGGTATTTTCCTAATCGTTCAACGATTAAGACTTCCTGAGCTGGAACAATTCGAACAGAAATAATAAACTTATATGCTATATAAATGAATATTATTGTATAAACAATAATTGCTATGGTATCGGACATTTTAAACCTCCTATTTATTGGATTTATGGGGTGGCTTTGGTATGGAAGAATGTTCTTTCATAACTTCTGATACTTTACCAATGCCAGTAAAAAAGCTTTCGATGATAGCTGGACCAAGAGGAACAATTTTTGTAGATGATTGTTGTAAAATGGTTTCTAGTCCACTTAAATATTCTTCTGCTATTTTTAACTTCATCGCTTCTTGACCACCAGGTTGATTGATTGCATCTCCAATCATTTCGATCGCTTTTGCAGTTGCTTCTGAGAGTAATTGGATCTTCTTTGCTCTACCTTCTGCTAAGTTGATTCGTTTTTGCTTTTCTCCTTCGGAAACGTTGATTGCTTCGATTTTCTTTCCTTCGGATTGGTTGATTAATGCTATCTTTTCTCCTTCTGCATAGATAATTTCTGCTCTTTTATCTCTTTCCGCAGTCATTTGTTTTTCCATCGTCAACAATACTTCTTTTGATGGAAAGATATTCTTAATTTCGTAGCGGGTTACTTTTACCCCCCACGGTTCTGTTGCAACATCTAAAGAGGAAACAATATTTTTATTAATTGCCTCTCGTTCTTTAAAGGTTTGATCTAAATCTAACTTCCCAATTTCTGAACGCATATTGGTCTGTGCCAATTGGATAGAAGAGTACTTATAATCTTGGATGTTATAGCTTGCTTTAACAGGATCCAGAACTTTTAAATAAATAATACCATCTACTTCGACTTGAACATTGTCTTTGGTAATACAGATCTGTGGTGGTACATCGATAGCTTCTTCTTTTAGGGTATGTTTATAAGCAACTCTATCAATGATTGGGATTAAAAAATGAAAACCAGCATCTAATGCTTTGTTAAATTGCCCCAATCTTTCTACAATGTATACATTTTGATGGGGAACCACAATAAATGTCATCCATAGAAATAAAATTATTACAATTAATACTATTAAACTTATTAATAACATATCAAACCAAATATTTTAAAAAATTTCTTTGTCATTACTTTTTTATGAAATATTTTTATATTTATGAAAAAATTTTATGAAGATTTTATTAAAGCAAACCATCAATTTTATTTTAAAAAAATCATCTAATTTTGAGTTGACGTAGAAATGAAACTAAATTATATGGTTGATTAAGATCGCGCGGTAGAGCAGGTGGTAGCTCGTCGGGCTCATAACCCGAAGGTCGCAGGTTCAAGTCCTGCCCGCGCCATGCTTTTATGCCACCTTTATGGCGGCGTAGCTCAGCTGGTTAGAGCAGCGGAATCATAATCCGCGTGTCCGGGGTTCGAGTCCCTGCGCCGCTACCAAAAAAGAGAATCAAAAAAATATTTCCAAAAAAAAATCATTCTTAAAATTATCACTATAAGTATTTATAATATTTTAAAAAAACATGGAAGATAAAACTCAGCTAGAAAACCTAACAAAAATAGAAGGAGATAGGCAAAAAGCATCTTCGAATCATTTTATTAAAAATTTTCGAGAATATGTTATTTTAAAAGAAATTCCAGCCAAGGGAGCAGAAGCGGATAATTTTTTAATTCAAAAAGATCAACAAACCTTTTTTTTAAAACTATACAGAAAAGGAATTGAACCCAATTTAGAAGTTTTGAATAAACTGAAAGGGATTAGTCAAAAGTTCAGAAATCATTTAGTAGAAATATTCGAAGTCGGTTTTGATCCAGAAACAGAAAGATTCTACGAAATTTTAGAATACATCCAACATGGTGATCTTAAACAATATATCCAAGAAATCTCAGGTTATAAACAAGAAGACAAAGAAAAAATATTAGATAAAATCATCCAAGAGGTTGCAGAGAGCTTAAAATGTTTACATGATAATGGGATTGTTCATAGAGATTTAAAACCAAACAATATATTGATTCGAAGCAAAGACCCCCTAAATATTGTACACATCGATTTTGGAATTTCTAAAACAATTGATGATGATGTTTCGAAAGTTGCAACAACTCATTTTAAAGGTACAGTAAATTACATCGCACCAGAAGAAATTAGTAATTATTTTGGAAAAGAAATTGATTGGTGGCATTTAGGAATGATTGTTTACGAAATTTTGGCTGGGAAAAATCCCTTTACCGGAATGTCAGAAGCTACTGTAATCCATCTCCTTACTACTAAGGGTATCGAAATTCCTTCTTATTTTCCGGAAAAATATCAAATTTTATTAAAAGGTCTTTTAACAAGAAATTACGAAAAACGATGGAAATATAAACAAATTGAAGAATGGTTAAAAGGAAAAATCAATATCCCTGTATATTACGAAGTTATATCAGAAGAAATCGATATAGAAGAAGATTGGGAAAAATGGGGTATCCCCAAAGAATCGATTTGGAGAAAATTAGGACTTGAACCAGAAAAAACCCTTACTTTTAAAGATGCGGGTTTTGGTTTTAACGAAGCAAAGCTATGGGTAGAAGCTGGTTGGACCAATGGTGAATTAGCTCGTAAATGGTTCGAAGAAGGGTTTGATCCCATCGAAGCAAAAATTTTCGAAAACACTGGACTTTCAAAATCACAAGCAAAATTGATCAAATCCAACGGCATTAATGCTTTTGATTTAGAACAAGCAAAAAACAATGCAGATAATTTAGACGAATTTATCAACAAAATCATTGATGCCATAAAACACGGAAAAGATCCACAAAAAGTTATTAGACTTTATAAAATCCGTTGGAAAGATATAAAAAAAAGCGAAAAAAAAGATCCAAAAAAAACAACCAAATTGCTCGAAGATTTAATAAAAAACAAAGATACGAAAATCGACTGGAAAAACTTAGAAAATAATCAATGAAGATACTCTAAATTTAAATCAAACCAGAACTTTACTAGGGTGAATTTTTTTAATTGAATGACTTCCCGAGGATTTTTGCCAACTTTTATTTTACATAGATTATTTTTTCTGTGATATATTTTGCTCAAACAGAGATATTCATTTATATGAAAGAAGATAGATACACAACACGAAGGATTTATCCAGTATGTATCAACTTAGAACCACGACATTTCGAATTCTTAAAAGAAATAGCAATAACAAGATTTAATGGTAATTTTCCTCTTGCAATTCAGGGTTTGTTGAATAAATATCAGAATCATCTTTACGAAATCAGGATAACCCCTACCAAACAAACAGAGACAGCGACGTATCAGCCAAAGACAAAGCAATACAAAAGAAGGACGATCAATATGAACCCAGTGTTATGGAGCAAATTATTCGAATCAAGACATTTTGTAGGATATTCTATTAGTGCCTTAATAAGAATCTTACTCGACTGGGAGATGCAATCCCTCGGATACGACATAATCCCCATGATTCCTCTTCCTGATTTAAATACTAGTGATATTGGTAATATAGAGCAGCAGCCACCAGAACTCTGGTTTGATAATTATTTTTATAATAAACAAGGATTTTACGAAACAAGAGAAATTATTTGTAGTTTTTATGATGAATATCATTGAAGATATACATTTTTTATAAATAATACTTAATATATCACTTTATTTTTTTTAGTAATTCAACTTTCCTTTTCTTCGAGATATAATATAATTTTAATAAATTTTTTTATTTTTTTCTTTTATCATCAATATTTCTTTTTTTCTCTCTTCTGGTAAAGATATGATATTACCGATTTGTTTTGCAATACATAAAATTTTTGCACAATGTTCCACTTGCTCCATTTTATAATAAGCTTCAAACAAAGAGTTTGATATCGTTAAAGCTCCATGGTGCGACAATAAAATGGCATCATAATCCAAATAGGGTTTTATTGATTCAAACATTTCTTTTGTTCCTGTCATAGCGTAAGATGCTGTTGGGACATCACCTAAAATCAAAGTTATTTCGGGTAAATCTGTATTTATCAAAGATAAGCCAGAAAGTGTTGCAGCAACACAATAAGGAGGATGTGCATGAACAATTGCTTTCGCATCTGGTCTATGCTTATAGATTTCTAAATGTAAAATGAGCTCCGAGGTTGGTTTGTGATTTTTCTTCGATTGCAAGATATTACCCAATAGATCAACTTTTACTAAATCTTCAATTTCTAAACGTCCTTTACACATTCTTGTGGGAGTAATCCAAACTACATCGTTGTATCGCGCAGAAATATTTCCTTCATATGCAACGATCAACCCTTTCTGGTATAACAAAGATCCAACTTCCACAATTTGATGTAATATTTCTATTTCTTGCTTATCCATAACGTAAAAAATGTAAAAAAATCAACCAAAATCCTACGGCAACAAATTATTCATATCTTAATGCTTCGATAGGATCCAAAAGCGAAGCTTTGTATGCTGGATAAAATCCAAACACAACACCTACCATCATTGTAAGAAAAAGTGAAATGATAATAGAATCCAAAGATAGAATTGCCTTAAAATGAAAAACAAAGTCACTCACAAAAGCTCCTGCGATTCCCAAAAGAATTCCTAAAATACTGCCTATAATCGATAAAAGTATCGCCTCGATTAGAAACTGAATTTGTATATGATAGGTTGTCGCTCCAACTGCCATTCTGATTCCAATTTCTTTTGTACGTTCTGTAACAGATACAAGCATGATGTTCATGATTCCAATTCCACCCACAATCAAAGAAATAGAAGCAATTGCACCCAATAAAAATGTCATAACACGACTCGATTCCTGCCTTGCCTGAAGAAATTGAGTGATATTTCTTACAGAAAAATCATCTTCTTGATTTCTTTGAATTTTATGCCTCTGTCTTAAAATAGATTTTACATCATTTTCTGCTTGGAATAAATCGTTTAAAGATCTTGCTTTTATATAAATTACCCTTACGCGATCTGGTAAAATATTTCCAAAAAGATTTCTTTGTGCTGTTGTATAGGGAACTAAAATCACATCATCTTGATCATCTCCTCTTGGAGATGTTCCTTTTTCTTTTAAAATACCAATCACTTTAAAAGGAATTTTTTTTATTCTGATGGTTTTATCGATGGGATCCTCTAAACCAAAAAGGTTCTTAACAACAGTATATCCAATTACTGCTACGCGATTTCCACTTTTGATATCCTCTTCGTTAAAAAAACGACCTCTTTCTAATTCCCATTCTTGTATTCGAAAAAAAGATGTATTAGTTCCGCGAACAAGGGAAGACCAATTCATATTCTTATAAACGACCTGTAAAACTTCATGAATACTAAACGTAGTATCTTCTATATAAGGACTTTCTTTTTTTAATGCTTCTGCATCTTGGATGGTCAAAGTCATTTGTGTACCTGTACCAAAACGAACACCACCAGAACTTGTTGCACCTGGCAAAACAATGATCAAATTACTTCCAATAGAAGAAATTTGTTTTTCGATTTCCAATTTTGCACCATTCCCAATTGCAACCATAATAATTACCGAAGAAACACCAATGATGATTCCCAGTACAGTTAAAAATGAACGAAGCTTATGGATTAAGATCGAATCCAATGCAATCTTTATAATGATAAATATCATAGCCTTTTTTCTTTTAGGATTTTTCCATCTTGAAAATAAATGATCCTCTCAGAAAATTTCGCAATATTGCTTTCGTGTGTTACAAGAATGATAGTTATATGATTTTCTCTGTGTAAACGCACAAAGAGTTCCATGATATCGTTGCTTGTTTTCGAATCTAAATTTCCCGTAGGTTCATCCGCTAATAGAATCGGTGCCTGATTTACGAGTGCTCTTGCAATCGCTACACGTTGTTGCTGCCCACCAGATAATTGATTGGGAAAATGATGCATTCTACTTTCGAGACCTACCAAAGATAGATAAAATTTCGCTTTTTCGATTCGCTCTTTTTTTGGTACGTTTGCATAAACTAACGGTAATTCTACATTTTCTAGTGCAGTTAAACGTGGTAATAAATAAAACTTCTGGAAAACAAAACCAATCTTTTGATTTCGGATTTTAGCCAATTGATTTTTAGAAAGATTTTTAATCAGAATACCGTCTAAATAATACTCTCCCTCAGTTGCTTGATCCAAACAACCTACGATGCTTAAAAAAGTAGTTTTTCCAGAACCCGATGCTCCCATAATAGAAACAAATTCATTTTTTTGGATTTCCAAAGAGATATTGTTTAAAGCATAGATAGATTCTTCTCCCATTTTATAAACTTTTTTTAGATTCTGAATCTTGATTAAGCTCATATCAAAACATCAAACTTCTTTTTTTATTTTCTTTGTTGATTACTTCTACAATAACATCCAAATCTTCTTTTAATTCGTTAGAGATGATTTCTACATAGTCATTATCACTGATTCCCGTATCTACTTCTATTCGAAATGGTTCATTGTTTTTTAGTATCCAAATTCCCGATTTCGTAAAAAACTTTTGTTCAGTTTTAACATTAGGGTTTACTCTTAAAGCAGAGTTTTTTACGATAAAAGCATTTTCTTTTTTTGCAGTTAAAATTGTCACTTGTGCGGTCATTCCGGGTTTTAATTTCATTTCTTGATTGTTGACAGAAATAATCACATTATAAGTCACTACATTCTGAACAATGTTGGGTGCATTTCTTATCTGAACTACTTTTCCTTCGTAAATCTTTCCTGGATATGCATCTACGGTAAAATACGCTTTTTGCCCTGTTTTAATCTTCCCTATATCTGCTTCATCCACATTGGTATGAATCTGCATTTTAGACAAATCTTCTGCAATCTGAAACAACGTAGGTGTCTGAAAGCTAGCCGTGACTGTTTGTCCTACCTCAATATTTCGCGAAATTACTATACCATTCACAGGAGAACGAATTTGGGTATAATTCAAGTTTGTTTGTGCTTGTTTTAACACAGCTTTAAGTTGCACAATCCTTGCATTGGCTTCTTTCACTTGTGCTATCGCGGATTGATAATTAACAAAAAATCGTTCGTATTCGCTTTCGGATATCAATTTCTCTTCGAATAGCCTTTTGTTTCGCTTATAATTATTTTCTGCTTCTAACAACGCTACTTTTGCCTTTTCTAAGTTCGCTTCTGCCATTAGCAAATTTGCTTTCGCTTGTTCAACTTGTGCAATAAAGGGTTCTGGATCAATCAATGCTAATATTTGACCTTTTTTTACTGGATCATTAAAATCTACGAAAATTTGTTTGATAATTCCCGAAACCGATGCTCCAATTAAGATATTCGAAACTGGCATAATGGTTCCTGTGGCAGACACCTGTTCTTGAATGGTACCTTTTTTTAATTTTTCTGTTTTATAGCTAACATTTGGCTTATCTTCTTTTTTATAAAACCAAATGAAAAAAGCAAAAATTATAAAAATTATTATAAAAATAATATAATATTTTTTCATAGTAATTCTAGTAAGACTCCCATAGCTTTGTATAATTCTAATTTTTTTAAATAAAATAAAAAGATGTTATCATAATAATTTTTGTTTGCATTAAAATATAGCGTAGTAGCATTTGTCAGTTCAAGATAAGTTCCAAGTCCGTTGATATACCGTTTTTCCGATAGATTCAAATTTTCTTTTGCATATTGTAAAGCTTCTTGGTAATAAGTAATTTTTTCTTTTAATTCTGTATATTGAGAAAACAAGGTTTGAAGTTCTAAATAGATTTGATTTTTAATCCATCTTTCTTTTTCTAATTGTTGACGGATCAAATAATCTGCTTCTAATACTTTATTTTTTGTCATAAAACCTTCGAAAAGAGGAACTCTAAAAAAAACGTTCAATTCCCAATTTTTTTGCTGATTATCATTTAAGCGATAATCTGGACTATTCCAGTAATGTTGAAACGAAGCACCCAATGTAGGAAAATAATCATTTGTGTTGAGTTCTTTGGTTAATTTTGCAATGTAAATTTCCTTTTGTTGAATCTGATAATCCTTTCGATGGACTACGGCAATTTGGTAAATATCCTGAATATCGTTTAAAGCATATTGATGGATTTTTTCTTCGTTAAAAGAAGATTCTAATTCTTCGGGTTGAATTTCTTTTATTTTTATTTGGTTTATTAAACCAGGTTCTGTTTGTTCGAATCCCATGTAGAACAATAATTGATTTTTAGCAAGATTGGATTGATTTTTTGATTGAATCCACTCTATTTCTGCATTTCTGTATTCTGTTTCTATGTTATAGAGTTCAAAGGGAGCTTTTAACCCTACTTCTACTTGTTTTTTGATAAAATCTCTGTATTTTGAATAATAGTTTTTCTTTTCTTCGGAAACTTTAAGCTGATAATTCTGAATCAAAACATTCACATAACTAGAAATGGTTTTAAAAGCTATTTCTTCTTTGGTTTGTTCAAGAACTTTCGTTGCTACCTCCACATTTTCGTTTAAGATCTTTACGTTATCTGATGTCCTTCCAAAGTCATAAACTTTCTGAGAAATTTCTAAACCAGCATAGAATTG
Organism: Leptospiraceae bacterium; assembly: GCA_026418015.1. Lineage (GTDB taxonomy): Bacteria > Spirochaetota > Leptospiria > Leptospirales > Leptonemataceae > SKYB61. Next base: position 28,431 of record JAOACE010000022.1, read on the forward strand.
TTTTTTTTCTAATGGTGTTTCGTTTCTTAATTGAGAAAAATTTTTTTTATATCCATAAATAGAATCAAGTTTAGGATAATAATTCGATTTTCCTTGTTTTAAACGTTGAACGTTTATTTCTTTCTGGTATTGTGCTTCGTTGATTTGTGGATGATTTTTTAGAGCAAACTGAACCGAAGTTTTTAGATCTATTTCATTAGGAATACTTATATCTTGTGCATATAAACTTGTAAAAAAACAAAAAATAAAAATCGATTGATTTTTCATTTACATCTTTGTATGACCCGATATTGATAAAAAAAGCTCCTTAATCTTCTCCAACAAACCGAAAAATTGTATGTCCCATTCGTATTTCATCATTATGTCTTAATGGCATGGGTCGAAGCACTTTTTTACCATTCAAATAGGTTCCCGCTAAACTCATCAAATCGAACAAAATATATTTGTTATCAATTCTTTTAATCTTTGCATGAATATGCGAAACAGCACTATCTCTTACAGGAATATGTGCAGCAGAACTACTACCAATATATACTTCGTCCAAGAAAATATCGTATTGTTTGTCAGCACCTAATCCCTCTCTATCTTTTTTAATTAGCATTGCATGACTATATTTAGGTGCTTCTTTCAACGCCATCTGCAAAACTACATAAGATTTTTCTTTTAAACTTAAAGTCATTGTCTCTTTCGAAAACCTCTTTCTTACTAAGGGATCATCCAAATAAGGAGCATAAGAAGGTTCAACCCAATTCTGTGCAATTAAAGGAATATCTGGTTTTTCTTCTGTTTCTACATATTTTTTTTCTGGTACATCTTTATATTGACGTAAATCTGCGAAAACTTCTCCAATCTCAGGTTCTGGAAAATCAATTTTTTCTTTTTTTTCGTTAATAGCCGATTTAAGTTTTTGATTTTTTTGATATTTAATATAAAAATATATTATAAAAATTATCAACAAAACGAATAAAATACTTAGAATCAACCACACATATATGTTCATAAATTCATACTGAAAACTTAACAAAGGTTGATTCTTATACAAGATTGTTGTGTTAATTTTACTTTTATAACGAAAGTATGATTCGCTTAACGAAGACTTATAAGATATTTTAAGTCGTTTAATAAAAACTTCATCCTGATGGATGGTTTGTTCTTTCTCTTTAATTAATTTTGCGTTAAACTCGTTATAAAAAATATCTCCACCAGTTTTAAGACTAATCTTTTCGAAAGCATTCTGAATTTTTTTATTACCTACTATAACAAAATAAATAGGAATTTCGAATTTTGTTCCAAATTTGATTAAATCATCGATGTCTTTTGCATCTAATTTGCTTGTTTCTTCTTTTGCATCTGTAAATAGAATAACTCCACCAATCTCTTCTTTTTTGTTTTTCGAAAATTTATACAAATCATGTAAAGCCTTATACAAGGCATCGTATATCTTTGTTTGTTTACCTTGTCTTTTAATGCCATCTAACTTTGTAAGTAAATTTTTTTCACTTTTGGTAAAATTTACAACACGATTTGCTGTTCCATTGATTTTATATAAACTAATTAAATCATTTTTATTTTTTTCTTTTATAAAATTTCTTATATAATCTTTTAATAACTCGAAATCTTTATCGCTTAAAGATAAGGTAGAGTCTAATAAAATAGTATAGATCTTTTCGTTAGTGGGAATTTTATTTCCCTCTATTGTATAAGAATCTAATATCTGTATATCTAATGGTACATTGAACTTTTGATAGTTTGTATCTATTATTGTTTCGACAATAGAAATTTCTTCTTTATTTATAGAAACAGGAATTTGGGATGATTCTTTTAAATCTAAATAAAGGGTTATTTCGGGAAATTTTTCTTTTTCTAATTTATAATTTAAAATTTGATTCGGATCTTCTGCATAAATATCATAATGTTTTAATACGAAACAAAATACCAGTAAAAGAATTTTTTTGATTTTTCCCATATACTATAAAAAATATCGACTATTCGTTGAATTTTCTATTTAATTTTATTTTTAGAACTTTTCTGTTTTTTCGATACACTTTTTTTTGGTCTATCCTGTTTTTCTTCGTTTTGTGATGGTTTTTTGTGGTCAACCATTTCTTCTATAATATGAATGTTTAAACGCTTAATTTTGTTTTGTAAAGTTGTTCTTTTTATACGAAGTTCTTCTGCTGTATGGGTGATATTCTGCTTATTTTTATCGAGAAAACTTTTGATAATATTTGTTTCTATGTTGTCTATAATAGAATCGTAATCCAATCCTTTTTTAAGTTCTTGATAAATGTATTCTTCCAAAGAAAAAGATTCTTGATATGGTAAAAAAATCATCAAATAACCAATAATTTCTTTTTCTTCTGTAATGTTTGTGATAATCATTTTTCGCTTGATTTCTTTTCCATTCCATTCCATTAAATCTGTTGGTCTATTCTGTAAAATATAATGTGCAATAATATCTTTGATAAGTTCTTTAAAATAGGATTCTGCAAGAGCTAAGGTTTTTTTAAATGGACCTTTATCGAGGATGTCTTTTAAAAATAATTCATTGTAGAAAATAGAATTGCCTTCTACATCCAGAGCTAACATTGGAAATGGGAATGAAGAAAAAATCATTTCTAACAAATGATATTTTTCTGTTAGATTTTGCAGCTCATCTTGGTTTTCGATTGGTTTAGTATTATAAGATTTGACGGTAAACAAAAAATTTTTTAAGTAATAGTTAATTTCGTGTTTATCCCATGTTGTTAAATATTGTGCAAAGAGATTGTATACTGGAATAGGAGATTTTTCGAAAAACTCCCATATATGTTCAGGTAAAATTTCTTTAGAAAGAAATATATCCGGTATTCGTTCAAAACGGTTTTCTAAACGTTCTTTATCAGAAGAATAATGAAAAACTTTTTGTCTTGATAAAAAACCAATCAGATAAGAATCCCCCCCAGGATTTTCATCAACGATGGGTATATAAGAGAGGGGGTGCTTAAAAAAAATTCTTACTAAATCACTTACTTGAACAATAGACACAAATTTTTAATTTTCTAACGAAACATCATTTGTCAAGAGTTTCTTTAATTGAGGTAGATTCTCTTTAATGATGGTTAGTTTATCGTTTAATTCGTATTCTAAGATATCTCCTACTGCTACTATATCATTTTCCATCAATGCAGAGGATAAATCTTCTAAAATTATTAATAGATCTTTAAAAGTTTCTACCATTTCTTCATCTAAATATTTTTTTAATCGCTCCACAGTAGTCATTAAAACAAAAAAATAAAGTTCTAATTTTTTTAATATTTCTTCTAGTTGTATCATTGCTAATTTATCGCTACCAACTTGTAAATTGGTGTTAATTTCTACTAGATCATTTTTTAAGTTGTCTATGTTAGCTTCGAAGGTTTCTAATGTGTCTAATAACTCTTGATTCGATAATTGGTTTGATAATAGTTGGTTAAAATACTGGAATGTAAATGCACGAATTACACGAAGAGATTTAATCAAATCCATACGAAAATTGGGATAATTTTCTGTATTAAGTTGCTTTACTAATTCTAAGAATTTGTTTAAATGCTCCACAAGGTTTTCGTAGTTTTTTTCGGGCATCTTTACTTGAATATTTTGAAGGGGTAAAATAAAAAACCCGGTGATAATACTTATCACTTCGCTTATCCATTTAGCTCCTTCTTTTAAGTGTTGTACATCTTGTTCTGTTAAGTGTTCAGACTCAAACAACTTTGAACCTATATCATCTATGTATTGATTTTGCGTTTGCAACGTACTTAAAATCATTTCTTTTAGATCGCCAATATAGAAATAAACAGAATCTATTACATCTAACGGCAAATCATTCTCTTTTTCTAAACGAACCGTTGGATTTTTTAAATCAAACTTAAAGTCAATAATAAATTTATTATGTTTTTGAGCTTCTTCTTGCATGGACATAAACAAATCATGAAATGTTTTTTCTTTTTCTAGTTTTATATCGATTAATTCATTGTTAATATAAATTTTCATAAGCACCTCTATAATTTTCTATTCGTCTTTAATGCCTAATTTATTTTGTAAAATTTTTCCCATAGATTTATTATTTTGTATAGCACTTTCCATGTTCCCAAATTTTTTTCTTAGCATCTCTTCTTTTCTTCCTAAGCTTAACTCTTTGTTGTAAATAATTTTTTTATTTTCTTTAATTTGATCTTTTAAGAGATCGATTCGCGTTGTAATGATTCCACCAGAAAATTTTACATAGGGAGACAACTCTTCGTACATTTTATAAGCAACACCGTCATCTACAACAGCATCTTCGTTTTTATCGAGAGCAAACAATTCTTTTACAGATTCTGGATAATTTTTTAATACATTTTCTAACTGAGCTTCGTCAAGAATCAATAAGCCTTGTTTTATGTCTTGCCAATTACTTCCAGGTTGACCAGTAGATATACCAATTTGTGCAAGGGTTTTAAAAGATGGATTAAGTTTTGTTGGATAAGCACTTCCTGTAATTCGCGCTAATGTAGAGACTAATCTTCTTGCGATAGGATCGCCTGCAAAAATCCCGCTAGAATCTTCGAGTTTTCTAAGTCCATCTTCGATTCGTTCGTTGGGATTCGAAGAACGATTTACCTGAAAGTCTTGATCACGGTTAAACTTATCATTTTCTTTTATAAATTGCAATAATTCGTTATATTGATTCACCCATTCTTTTATCTTATCTTTTATTTTTTGTATATCGTATTCCACTTTTAGTTCTACTTCGTAATTCGTCGTTCTATGTAAATTTAAAGATGCACCAGGGATGATATCTATTAAGTTTTCGTTAGAACTTCTGGATACCTGAACACCATTAATAAGCATTAAAGCATCTTGGGGAGGATCGATTTCGTGCATTGGACCAAAAACGGTTTGATCTTCGATTTCTTTTTTTACTTTTAATTTCGTTAGAGTAAAAATCCCTTCGAAATTTTTAGAAAACTCTATTGCATTGATTTGAACCGATGTATTTTCTTGTTCTTTAAAATTAAACGAAAAATCTCTTTGTTTTGGGTTAAGAATAATTTCTTTTTGTTTTGGTGTACCAGAAGATAGATAATATAAAATGATTTTTCCTACCCTTTCTTGATCTTGATTTGGTGGTTCTTGTTGGGAAGTGATTCGTTCTCTTTCTATTTGCGGTGCTATCAGTTCTATTCCATTGATTTGATTTTTGATCTCTGGTCCTACATAAATTTTTTCTTTTGTATTGGTTGTATTTTCTTGTAAGGTTTTTATATCAAGATTCCAATGTAGATAGATTTCTGTAATATTTTCTTTTTGGGAAAAATCATAAGATACCTTTTCTAATTCACTAAAAGAAAATTGATTTTTATTTATAATAATTTTTTCTATATTTTCTTTAAAATTTTCTGGACTAAATTCAATTTCTTCTTCTTTTTCTTCTTTTTTACCAACGTTTCCAACAATTTCTAAATTTTTCAAAAGATTGTTGGGATCTTTAAATTCCAACTTACCTTTGTTCCCAGAAATCTTTGATGTTATAGTCAAGATAAAATATTCTTTATCTACTTGAACCATAGAAACATCGATATGATTAGATTTATCTCTAATAAGCTTTTCTAAATTTTGAATATTTCCGCCCTTAAAATTATACTGAACTTCTTTTTGATTGACTAATATGCTAAACGTTGCTTCGGGTAATTTTTCGTCTTTATGTATTTTTCTAGAATGAATTTTATGATACTTTGCTAATTGCAATACTTGAATCTTTTGATTGATTTGATCCACGTTAGGAGAAACTGTGCCAGTAATTGCACCTTCATCACTCGAAAGAATTTTCCTTTGAGTAAATGGTCCAGTAAAAGAATAAATATCACGGCTTACATCGGATAATTTTTTTGCTCTTGTTCTTAGTTCTTCCCACGCTTTGATTCGAATTTCGTTTCTTTTATTGTCTTCTTCTAATCGTTTTAAGGGAGAACGTTCTAATTCAATTAATTTGTTGATAACAGATGGTACATCAATCCCCGATTGGCTAGGCATTACTATGGGTGCCGGCATCACAACTCCTTTTATTGTTAAAATTTCTTTTTATTTATCGGTCAATTCTAAAAAATCATGATAAATTTGACCAAGAAATCACATAAAAAAAAATGTCCTTTAAATAAATTTATGAGCGAAAGCAAAAAAACCAAAAGATTGTTCAAAGTTCTTTTTTTTAACCAAGGGAAGATCTACGAAATATTTGCTAAAAACGTTCAACAAAGCAATCTATTTGGGTTTATCGAAATAGAAGATCTTGTTTTTGGAGAAAAATCCCAAGTTCTCGTCGATCCAAACGAAGATTCTATCAAAAAAGAGTTCGAACACACAAAAAGAATCTATATACCTATACACTCTATCATTAGGTTAGAAGAAATCGATAAGGAAGTCTCTCTAAAACCAAGGGTAATAAACCTAAAAGAAGAGAACAATCAAAAAAAATATTCCCCTACAATATATACTCCCCCAGATCCATTTAGTTTCTAAGATTTAACTCCTATTATTACGCACTTTCTTTATCTTTTTTATTGGACTGCTTTAAAATGATTGTAGGGGCTGCATTTTCTGTTACAACCTTTTCGTGAATGATGATTTTTTCTATATCCTCTCTTGAAGGTATTTCGTACATCAAATCTAACATAATTTTTTCTACAATACTTCTCAATCCTCGTGCCCCTGTCTTTCTTTCGATAGCTTTTCTTGCAATCGCATCAATTGCATCATCTTCGAAGATCAACTCTACACCTTCCATTTCGAAAATCTTTTTGTATTGTTTATAGATGGCATTTTTTGGTTCAACTAAGATCCTTTTAAGTGTTTGTATATCTAATTCATCCAATGTTGCAACAACAGGTAATCTACCGATAAATTCTGGGATTAAACCAAATTTTACTAAATCATCTGGTTCGACAAATTTTAAAATTTCTGTTCTCGATAAATTTTTTACATTTTTTTCTTTGTTTTCTCGCGCAAATCCGATAGAACGAGATCCTAATCGTTTTGCGATAATGTCTTCTAATCCTACAAAAGCACCACCACAGATAAATAGAATATTTTTCGTATCGATTTGTAAAAATTCTTGATGGGGATGTTTTCTTCCCCCTTGAGGTGGTACATTTGCAATCGTTCCTTCTATAATTTTTAACAAAGCCTGTTGTACACCTTCGCCAGACACATCTCTGGTAATGGATGGATTTTCGGATTTACGAGAAATTTTATCTACCTCGTCAATATAAACAATTCCTTTTTCTGCTGCTTTAATATCGTTTCCTGCATTTTGAATCAACCTTAATAAAATATTCTCTACATCTTCGCCTACATAACCAGCTTCTGTTAGAGAAGTTGCATCTGCTATGGCAAAAGGAACTTTTAAATATTTCGCTAATGTTTGAGCCAAAAGTGTTTTTCCTGAACCTGTTGGTCCAATCAATAATATATTGGATTTATCTAGTTCTACATCAGTATTTTTTGTTTTTGGATAATAAATGCGTTTATAATGATTGTACACTGCAACAGATAAGATTTTCTTTGCTTCTTCTTGTCCTATTACATATTCATCTAATACTTTTTTAATTTCTTGGGGTTTAGGTAAATTTTTGATGGTTTCGAAGCTTTCTTGTTCATTGTTTAAATCTTCTGCAATAATTTCGTTGCAGAGTTCAATACATTCATCACAGATATAAACACCAGGACCTGCTACTAATTTTCTTACCTGTTCTTGTTCTTTTCCACAAAAGGAACAATGCAAATTTTCTTTTTTAGTTTTTTTCTTAGAATCCATCTCTTCTCCTTAAACAGCTTGTTTTAACTTTTTCATTTTTTCTGCATTTGGTTCGATCACATTATCAATTATACCATATTCTTTGGCTTGATAAGCAGTCATAAAGAATAATCGATCCGTGTCTCGTTCAATCTGTTCAAGAGGTCTATTGGTATGCAATGAATAAATCTGATTCAATCGTTCTTTTATGTCTAAAATTTCTTTTGCTTGTAATTCAATATCTTTAGACTGACCGCTTGCACTACCTAATGGTTGATGCATCACAATTCTTGCATTGGGTAAAGCTGATCGTTTTCCTTTTGTACCTGCGGCCAAAAGTAAAGAACTAATATTCGATGCTTGACCAACACATATAGTTCTTATATCAGCTTTTATGTATTGCATAGTATCATAGATTGCTAAACCAGAGGTAATATAACCACCCGGAGAATTGATATAAAGATAAATATCTGTTTCTGGATCTTCTGCGTCTAAAAACAACAGTTGCGCAATGATAATATTACAATAATAATCATCTATGGGTTGTCCAAGAAATATAATCCTATCTTTTAACAACCTTGAATAAATATCGTATTGTCTTTCTCCACGAGGTGTTTGCTCAATAACATAAGGTATAGACATAGGGAAATTCTCCTATTTTTAAATGATTTTTCACTATCCCACCCACCACCACTACATTATTAAAAATTAAGCAATCAAAAGAACGTTAAAAGTCAACCAAAAAACTTAAAATAACTTAATCTTTCCTTCTTCGTATAGTTTTCTTGTAGAAATTTTATCTCCTTTCCTTATTTCTGAATTTTCCATTAACCATTTGATTGCTTTTTCTCGCTTAAGATATACTTTAATATTATTGACTATATTTTCGTTTTTTTCTAATTCTTTGAGCTGTTCTTCGTTTGTTACATATCTACCATAAGTATTTTTGATTTCTTCGCTTATTTCATCAGAAGATACATCAATCTTTTCTAATTCGATGATTTTATCCAAAATGATTTGTGTTTTTAGATCTCTCGTTGCTTGTTCTTTAAAATCTTTTTCCACTTCTTCGGGAGATTTACGATAAAACATGCTCAATTGTTCAAACGAGATGGTATTTGTTAGTCCCAAACGTTTACTAAGATCCTCTAAACGTGCTTTTACTTCTTGGTTGATTACTACATTGGGTAAATCGAAAGGATTTTTTTCTATAATTTCCTGAACGATTTGTTTTATTACTTCGTTTTCTACATAAGTGTTTGCTTGTTTTTGTATAGTTTCTTGAATTGCTCTTTTAAAATCTTCTAACGATTCGTACTGAAACAACTTTGCGAATTCATCATTAATTTCTGGGGGAGCTTTATACCGAATTTCTAAGATTTTCGCTTTTACTTTTACGTTTTTATTCGAAGCTTTGGGAAAATCCCTCGAATTTCCCATTTTTGTTTCGAATTCTACTTCCTCCCCTACTTTTTTCCCCATCAAACGATTTTTTAACTCTGGAAAATTCGGATCTGGATAGGACAAATCAACATTGTATTCTTCTATATGATGTAATTCTTTAAGATCCTTTTCTCTATAAATGAATAAATCTAACAATACAACATCATTTTCTTCTACGACGTTTTTTGATTCATCTTCGAATTCTTTGGGTAATAAGATGGGATTTTTTTCTGCGATGGATTTTAGAACTTCTTCTATAAGTGACAAATCTTCTTCTATTTCTAAAGATTTTGCTTTCATTTTTTTGTATTTAGATATTTCTATTTCAGGAAAGTATTCATATTCCGCGGTAAATTCTACCCCTTTCTCTTTATCTACTTCTTTTATGTTAAACAATGGCAGACTGATTGGTTTAGGATCCAATTTTTCTAATATAGAATTGTACGTATCTATTAGTAAAATTTCTAATGCATCTTCGATAACAGAATCGCCTAAATGTTTTTTTATGATCTCGATTGGGGTTTTTCCAACGCGAAATCCGGGAATCTTTACCCTTTGAGCTGCTTTCTTGTAAGCTTTTTCAAAAGCTTCGTTTAGTTCCTCTTTGGTTGTTTTAAAATGAACTTCCGCAACAGTTGGTTCGATCTTTTTTACACTAAATTCCATGAATTAATCCTAGTTAAAAAATTATTTGAGTGGATAATTATTTTTAATTCCAATACATGACAAGTTCAAAATCTTTTAATTGAGCATTTTCTGTGAAACTTGGAGCGGGAAACGGGATTTGAACCCGCGACCTTCTCCTTGGCAAGGAGACGCTCTACCACTGAGCTATTCCCGCATTTGCGAGTGAAGGGACTCGAACCCTTACGCCCGGTTAGGGCACCAGACCCTAAATCTGGTGTGTCTACCAGTTCCACCACACTCGCAGAAGCTTGTGTGGAGGTTAAGTATTTTCTATCCAATTAACTGGTCAATCAAATTTTTAATAAGTTCAAGTGGGCGAACGACGGGATTTGAACCCGCGACCACCAGAGCCACAATCTGGCGCTCTACCAACTGAGCTACGTCCGCCATGTTCGCGTCAGGGAGGATTCGAACCCCCGACCTACGGCTTAGAAGGCCGCTGCTCTATCCTACTGAGCTACTGACGCAAATCGGGATGGCAGGATTTGAACCTGCGACCCTCTGCTCCCAAAACAGATGCGCTACCACTGCGCTACATCCCGTCATGACCAAGATTATGAATTTATTATCTCTGTCCATCAAAAATTTATTGCCAAATACAAATGTAAATAAATCCTATTCTTAGTCTTAATAAATCTTATGAAGAAGCTAACAACTAAGGTTCAAAATCTTACTCTTCCACTATGGGAAAAAGTATTTAAATCCCAAGAAGATCCCGTTAAAGAACAACTAAATTTAATGAGTAAAATCAGTCTTTTTAATAATATTCCTTATCGTAGTTTAAAATTGATACGAGCACGTTGTCATATTCGATATTATAAAAAAGATGAACATATCTTTCGCGAAGGAGAGCCAGGGATTGGGATGTACATTATCATAGAAGGAAAAGTAGAAATTTTTAAAGAAAAAGAAAACATAAAAACCATTCTTTCTACGTTAGAAAAAGGAGATTTTTTTGGAGAAATTGCATTACTTCTCCCAGATAAACCACGATCTGCAACTGCCAAAGCCTTAGAACCAACAACTTTATTAGGCTTTTTTAATCCCGATTTACAAATCTTAATGAAGCGCAATCCCCACATTAGTACGATTTTCTTATACAATATTGCAAATATCATCAGCGAACGTTTAATTAAAACCAATGAATTACTAGAAAAAGGTATAAAGCCATGAAGCGAATCAACATTGCCGTACATATTGCAAGGTTGGCTTTTTTTTCTTTAATTTTTTTATTAATTTTTTTTATTTTTTATGGAATTAAAGAGCTTATTATTCCCATCACAATTGCATTTCTATTATCTTTAATGTTAAACCCATTTGTATTTTTTTTCGAAAGCCTAGGAATACCAAGACTCATCAGTGTTATTTTAACTCTATTAGGCTTGGCATTGGTTATATACATCGGAATCTATTTAATATTACCATTAATTCTCGAACAATTTTATAAAATCAACGAATTTATAAAATACGTAGTTAATAATTTGCCAGAACTTATAGAAAAATTAAAACAAAAGTATGATTATTTGCCTTTGGATAATCCAGACTTTATTCAAAACAATTTTAAGTGGATTTTCGACTTAATTGTTAATCCCATTAAAGCAATACCCGTTTTTGATGTTTTACCCAATTTAATAACGTTTGCGATAATTACCCCAATTCTATTATTTATTTTTATGTTAGAGGGCGATGCAATTTATCAATATTTAATGTCTTTGGTTCCTAATCGTTTTTTCGAAATGACCTTAATGATTACTTATAATATTCGAAACGGCATAACATCTTATTTAAAAGGGCTTTTGATTCAAATATTTATTTTAGCCATCATTTTAATTCCTGGACTTATGATCATTGGATTACCTTATGGTATTATTCTTGGAGCGTTTGGAGCATTGATAAACATTGTTCCTTATGTTGGTCCTGTATTGGGATTTGTTCCAATAGTCACTGTTGCTTTAATTTCTGATATTTCTTTAGTACCTTTATCTGTATTAATTTTTGGTATAGCCCAACTTGTAGATAATGTATTTACCCAGCCTGTTATATTAGCACGCTCTGTAAATGTCCATCCAGTAATAGCAATTTTGGCATTGATTACATTTCAAAAATGGTTGGGTATAATCGGAATGGTGTTAGCAATACCATTAGCTGGTATTATCATTATGACCATTCAAACCATGTATAAATCTCTAAAAGCTTTTGATATCATTTAAAGCAAGGTTTGTTCCTTATATTGTAAATGAGGACAAAAGTTGATAGAAACCGGTTCTAGATAGATTTGATGTTTCTTTTTTACGGTAAAAACAGAAATCGAAGTATTGTATATCTTCTTCATCCAGTTTAATGATTGCTCGTCGGTTAAGCCAAATACGTAGCCTAATAGAATGGAAATTGGAGTTCCCGACGAAATTATTAGAATATTTTTCAAATGATGATGGGTTGCAAATTGTTTTAAGTCCTCCAAAATTTGTAATACCTTCGATTTATAATGACTATAACTTATGGGATTTGTAGTATCATAAATCCAATTTTTAAATATATTTTTTAAAATTAATATATAGATTTCTTTACTTTTGCTTAAGTCATTGGAATTCTGTAATTGCTTAAACAAATGTTGCAATAATTTATCTTTTTCTATATAATATTTTAATAAATTTTTAAAAGTATTCTCAGAAATCTCGTCAAGACAATCTAATACAAGCTCATTTTGTTCTATACCCATTTCTTTTTGGATGAGCTGCATTGTCTCTTTGTGGCGATTCAAAGTACCTCTAATCCATAAATCAAATTTTAGGTCATTTTCTAAAAAATATTTTCCTAATTTTTGGGATTGATATTTTCCATACTCTGATAATACATCATAATTGGACTTTATATCGCCTGCCTGTGCATGTCGAACTAAATAAAGATTCATTTTTACAAAGAAAAACGTGGATTACTTATAGATAAATTTTCGATCAAAGTTTGTTTTACATGTTCCCAAATAGGATGATTCTTATGAATCTTTTGGTTTTTGATTAATTCGCACAATTTTTGGTTAAGTTCTTTTACTTTTTCTTTTTTTTCTTTAAGGGTTAGGGGTATTTCCAAAGAAAGATTCAACAATTCTGAGAGACGTTCCAGCTCTTTTATAAGGTTCAACTCTTCTTTTTCTAAGTCCCTTATAACAACATTTAGCATATTCCAACTAACCAATGTTTTATATGCTAATTCATCGTTATCTTTTACTAATGTTAATATATCCTTTCTTAAAAACTCTGCAATTGCTTCGATTAAATCTTGATTTTCTGGTTTATATTGCATTTTCTATCAACCTCATCATTTCGTATTCCATTTCTGCTGTTCTTCTACCAATCGCGGCAAGCTCAATACCTCGCGTTTTTCCTTGTAAATGTCTTTCTGCTTGTCCTATTGTGCCGACTGCCCAGCGGAGGTTTCCCATAACTTCCCAGAACAAAACAGATTTTTTATCAACCTTTTTTTGGGAATACTTTTCGTAGAATTCATAGAATTCTTCTCTGTCGGCAAATCCTCCCGCTTCTTTTTTTATTTGACCAAATCTCCAATCTCTTAAACAAAACCAACTAATATCTTCGTAGGGATTTCCTACATGTGCAAATTCCCAATCCAATATCCCCTCTAAACCATTTTCCGATACTAAAAAATTTCCCGTTCTAAAATCACCATGTACTAATGTTATATCTTCGTAAGTAGGGACGTTTTCTTCTAACCAATTGATCGCTAAGTACATTGCCGGATGGGGTTCATCTAATTTTTCGATTTCTTGCTTCATTTCTTGTATTGCAAATTTTGATGGATGAAAGGGATGTTCTCTATGATAGATTTTTAAAAGGAAATCTAATTCTTGACTTTCTAAGGTAATAGAGTGTATAAGAGCTAAATTTTTTGCTAATTCGTCGAGTATTTTGGGTCTGATGGAATTTAACGAAGAATCTTTTGTAATATATCTAACATCTGTTCTTCCTGAAAGAGCTTCCATAACGTAAAATTTTTTCCCAGTAATATCCCCAGTCTCTTCAAGAAAATATGGTTTAGGTGTTTTTACCCCATGTTGGTATGCAATCTGTGCTACGCGAAATTCATATTCTCGGGGTAAACTTGCAAACAATGCACTTCCCTTATCGGAACGATAAACAAGCCTTTTTTTCGAACCATCATCAACAAATCTTAAAGTAATTAAACTATTTTCCTGACAAGCTCCACCGCTTAATGGTTTAAGTTCCTCGATAACACATTGTTTATTGAATTGTATACTTAACCACTCTTCTAATCGTTGTTTAAATTCTTGATCTGTCATACACTAAAACTATTTTATTATGATTGATAAGTTCGTCAACTATTCCCAATCGTTTTTATGATCAGTTAAAAATTCTCTTGCAATCACCATTTTATGGACTTCCGATGGTCCATCTGCATATCTTGCTGCCCTTGCATCGCGATAAAACCATTCTAACGGTAAATCCCTACTATAACCATGAGAACCACAAATCTGCATAGCTCTATCTATCACCCTACATAACATTTCTGATGTATAGTATTTTGCCATTGATAATTCTTTTCGCGGATTTTTTCCTTCGTCTAGTTTTTTTGCAGCATTCATGGTTAATGTCCAAGCACATTCTATTTCTGTTAAAGAATCTGCAAACATCCACTGAATTCCTTCGTGCTCAGATAACTTTTGACCAAATACACTTCGATTTTTAGCATATTCCTTAGCTATTTCTAATGCTCTTCGCGCAAGCCCAATCCATCGCATACAATGAGTAAGTCTTGCTGGTCCCAAACGAACCTGGCTTAAACGAAATCCTTGACCAATCTTTCCTAACACATTTTCTTTAGGAATTTTTACATTTTCGAAAATTAACTCGCAGTGTCCTCCCATCCCATGCGAACCCATAATTTCGATTTCTCTTACCATTTTATAGCCTGGAGTATCTGTTGGGACAATAAACATGGTACTTTTTTTAAAGCTATTCTCGTATTTCGAAAATACAATTACAAAAGAGGCACCGTTTGCCCCTGTACAAAACCATTTATGACCATTGATAATAAAATAGTCTCCCTCTTGTTCTGCATTTGTTAACAAGGCACTAGGATCCGACCCTGCTCCTGGAGGTGGCTCAGTCATCGCGAAACCAGAACGAATCTTCCCTTCTATTAAAGGATATAAATATTTTTCTTTTTGTTCTGGAGTTGCTGCTTCGATGAGTAAGTGCATATTTCCTTCGTCTGGTGCATCGCAATTAAACATAAATGGTGCAATTGGGCTTCTTCCCATCTCGCTAAATACCAAGCATGTATCCAATAAAGATAAACCTAAACCTCCATATTCTTTGGGTAGATGGGGTGTCCATAATCCTTCCTCTTTAATATAAGAACGAATCTGTTGGACAGTTTCTAATGGCATTCTACCAGTTTTAAAATCGAATTTTTTTTCTGCGGGAATAATAACTTCGTTAACGATATTTCGAATTTTTTTACGAATTTCATGTATATCATAATCCTTTTGGAGCATCATTATAAAAAGATTAAAAAATTGATTATTTTGTCAATCCATATTTGTAAATACTGAATATTATTTTACATCAACATAAATTCTAATCATCTTTTTTTCGGAATAGACATCTAGACTTTTTGATTTAAGGTGCTCTAAATTGATTTTTATCATCTGCCCTGGATGTAGTGTATGTGCAGGAATAAAAATTTGTACAATCGCTTGTGTTTTATATTTTCCTAATCCATTACAATAACTACAATTGAGATCGTTGCCATAACAATATTTACAGATCTTTTTTAAAACAACTGGAACCTTAAAAATTAAATCGCACTCAAACTCTTGTAAATTTAGTTTTACTTCGTAGTCATACTGAATGTTTGCTAAAAACAATCGATCTTTCTTTTTAATTTTACTAATACGAACTTGCTTTTCTAAAAATCTTTTTAATGTTGCTGTATAATAAAACCTATTGGATTCTATCACTTTGGCATTTTGATATCGATTTTCTAAATTAATTTTTTTTATAAATTCTTTATAAGTTTTATCATAATTTTTTCGCTTTTGTTTGTCTAATAAAAATTGATAGGATATAAATATTTGATGAAATTTATAAGGATCTCCACCTTTATCAGGATGATAAAGTTTGGCTAATTTCCAGAAGGCTTTTTTTATTTCGTCTTCTGTTGCAGTTGGTTCTAACCCTAAAATTTTATAATGATCAACAAAAAAATCCATGCATAAGAAAATCTAATATCGACTATCGGGAATGCTTCGATAAAAATCATATTGATTCTTTTTAATTTTATTGATGGCAAAACCACGGATTTTTAAATCTAAATATCTTAAACGATAAACAAGATATTGTAAAGTCATAAATTTTAAACGATGATCTGCAATCACTTGATAAGGTATATCTTTTAGGACGTAATCGTAGATTTGAACACTATTTCGATCAACTTGAATGTTCGAATTTTCTTGTGTTAAGTTTGGAAATACAAAATGATACCTTTCCCCCAATCCAGCTGAATAGGCAATCGAAGCAAAAACATGGATCATGGGATCGATTACTTTCTTATCTTGATTATGGCTTTGCGATGTTTCGTAATCTACTTTGGGTAATACAAAAATCGTATTTTTTGTGTTTAGTTTTGGCAAAAAACTACTTCTACTACGAAAGATGATCCATTGAGGAACATTATCTTTCCATTCAATTCTCAGATATTCTGTAAAAACTTCCATCTCTTTTCGTTCAAAGAAATTTTCTTTATAGGTGCGAAATTCTAATTCAGTTATATTGTCTTTGTTTACATATCCTAATACTTTTAAAATATTATAATATTCTTTTAAGTTATTTTGTATCTCATAGATTTCTTTTAATAAATCCTGAATTCGAGCATTATAATTTTCTTTTGTTGCAGAACCTAAGTTTTCTCCAGATTCATTCAGCAATTGCTCGTACAAAGAAACAGTCATTTGATCTGCATATTGTTGAGCAAATAACATCGAAGTATTGATAACTATAAATAACCAAAAAATTAATTTTATTTTTTTCATATTTATTCTACTACTAATTCAAAATAATTTCCATCTTTGTGTTTTATATATTTATCAAAATCGACATTTACACCTCTTGGTCTAAAAGGTCCTTGATAATCTTTTTTTAATTCTAATCCTGTAAAAAGAGAATAAATTCCCACAGCAAGAGAGCGTGCAATTTCGTTTTGATACTTTATCACAAATTCTCTGTCTCTTTCTACATCCAAATGAGCGATTTCTAGGTAAGCACAAATTGCATTTACCAATGTTGGTAATCCATAAGTACTTACAAATGGATCGACAATTTCGCTAATTCTTTTTTGTTTATCCAATTCTGGTTTTTGTATTCTTAAACCATATTGAATAAACCTCAACAATTCGTCCGATGCTAAGTGATTATCTCCACCAAAAGCAATATTTAAGTTAGGAATTGGTTGCTCTCTTCGCCAATATTCTAATTCACTTCTTTCGCGATCCCAGAATGGACCCTCTGGAACAAACAATTTGTAATCCATCGCGTATGGACCTGGCAGATTTTCTTTACGTTGTTTTATGGCACGTTCTACCCAATCTGGTTTATCCTTATATCGCCAAGTTATCATGTTGTAGCGAATTCCTCGGTTTTTTTCCAACCAAGGTTTTTTTGTATCTTTGTTCCATCTAAAACCATGGAAATAAACCCATGTATCTGCCATTGCCATTTCGAATTTATTCCAATTGCGTTCGTTGACAAGCCAAAATGGTGCCCATGGCAATTGATTAAATGCTTCTGGTTTTTCTTCCCCTAACGTAATTTTTCTTAACAAATCGAAGGTTTTATAACCCGGAGCAAGTACAGCTGCCATACCACCTGGATGTCCTGGTCCCCCTGGATTTAGATGAATGCTAACGACTAAATGAGGTTTTAAAGAATTGATATAAGAAATCCTACCAGGTTGAATCTTTTTATTCTTTGGATAATCAAACAAACGATAGGGATCATTGATATTTTTATGCTCTGGTGGCAGTCCTCGTTCCTGCCAATTGGTAGTTCTCGAAAGATAACTTTTAATGATAATCCTTTGAAACTTTTCTTGGCTTGAAAATTGTTTTAGAATGTTTTCGAATTTTTTCCATCCATCTTCTGTTTCTGTTAATTTTAAAATCTGATACAATTTTTTAGCAATTTGTAGAACAATTACATCTTCGTAATAATTTTTATATCGCATGCCAGTATTATAAACATCTAAATATTGTTTTGTTATAGGATCCCATTTATCATCGTTGGATTTTTTTGGTGCTCCACCATGGCCCGGATCAACAACAACGCGATAGATTTTAATATCTTCTGCATTCAAATTTAAACAATTTATTAAAAAAAATATTAAAAAAAATTTTAAATTTTTCATATCAATTTTTATTTTACTTCTTTAGTAATTAGATAAGGTCTAAATTTATTCTTAAACTCTTCTGGTAAAGAAACAATTTTCCCCGAAGCAAAATGTATCCAATAAAAATTTCCCAACGCAATATACACTAAATCGTTATGCTGATCCCACATAGTACAACCAAATGTAAAGTTTCTACTTTGTAATTCCAGTAAACCGATTGTTACATCTAGAACAGCTGGATAACGAACTTGTTTTTTGAATTGCATTTCTAATTTAGCAACCACAGGTCCATATTCTGATTTTTGAGTAGGATCCCATATGCCCATATCTTTTAAAAACTCTACTCTTGCGTTTTCGAAATATTTCACATAAACAACATGATTCAGATGCTGAAATGCATCCATCTCTCCCCACGATACATATTGCTTGTGTACATAGGGCAGTCGAATCAAAGGAACAGAATTTTTTAAAGACATAAATCCAAAATTTGTAATGCTAATTACAAGCCATTTATTTTTTTCTAAAAAAGAAAGATATTTTTTTAATGACAACGAAAGTTTTTTGATTTTTTAGACTATTTTTACAATTTATGAAACCCTTTCGTTCGGATCATCCACTCTATCATGTAAAAGAAGAAATTATAGAATGGTTAAAAAATCAACCATTCCATGTTTTATTAAATTTTATTAGTGGTCAATCCATTAAATATTTGCGAAGCAATCAGCCTGTACTTGTTTTTTCTCCTCCTGACGAACATTATTTTAATTTTTTAAATTATTTTAAAAAAAATCTTCAAAATAATGCTAAATTCTACGAATATAAAAATTCTTTTAAAGTGATTTTTGATTATGCAAACGAAAATAGCCTTCATTTTATCATCCAAAGACATTTTGTTTATCCACATGTGTTAATTTCTGTGGATCGACTTTACTACGATTATAAAAATCGCCGATGGAAAGGAAACAGAGAAGATTTATTAGATTACCAAAAAGGTCTTATAAGAATTATTAAACCAGAGCAACTGAACATAAAACAGATTTTTAATTTAATTGTTTATTGTTCTCAGATGGATTTTACATTAACAAAAGAAACCCAAAATAAAATAAAAAAAAATCTTTCCAAAGAAGAATTCGATGCATTAGAGATAGAATTTCTAAGAAATCAATTGAATAAAATTTTATTATCTGCAAAACCTAGTCTCGCGTTTTTAGTGATGGATGAACTCGGTATACTAAATTGGTTTTTACCTGAACTTACAGAAACGAAAAACTTACGTCCCAAGGATTTCTATAAAAACGATGTATTTAGTCATTGCATTTATAGTTGTGATGCAATTCAAGAAAATAAACTATCTTTACGATTAGCTGGTTTATTATACAACATCGGAAAAGCACATGATACAAAAATCAAAAAAGATGGTAAAATCGTACATTTAAACCAAGATGTTATAAGTGCAAAGATTTCTTACAAAATATTAAAAAGATTTCAGTATCCCCAAGAAATTATTAATAAAGTTTATTTTTTAATTCGACACCATATGTTCTATTATACTTCGAATTTTACTGATAAAGCTATTAAAAAATTCGTAAAAAAAATATCCCAAGAAGATTTAGAGGATTTGATTTTACTTCGATTATCCGACAGAAAAATTAAAAATTATCATAATGTTCCATTGCCACCACAAATTCGAAAATTATTGCTATTTATCGAACGCGAAAAAGAAAAAGAGAAAGAATTAACAGTAAAAAAATTAAAGTTCAACGGAAATGATCTAAAAAATTTAGGAATTCCCGAAGGACCTATTTATGGTAAAACATTAAACCATTTATTAAACAAAGTAAAAAACGAAGGATTACCCAACGAAAAAGAATTTTTATTAAAAGAAGCAATATCTTTTTTAAGCCAACAAGGCATCTTAAAAGAGAACCAAATCGTTTATTGATTATTGACACAATAAACCAACAAAAAAATTTTAACATTACATGTTATTTAATTCTATTCTATATTTTATTTTTTTTGCAGTTGTTTATATCTTATATTGGTTTTTAGGTCCTAAATTACAAAAGTTCGTTCTTTTGGTTGCATCGACGATATTTTATGCTACATGGGGTTTAACTGAAGAAGGCATTGTAGGCATTAGATGGACTCTGCATTTTTTTAGTATAATTATAATAAGTCATATTTTTAATATTTTGATGTTTCAATTTCCTCACAAAAAAAAGATATTTTTATGGATTCTTATTGTTGTTTTATTAGCTAATCTTTCGTTTTTTAAATATGCGAATTTTTTTGTTCAATTTTTCGACGATATTGGTATTTCTAAAGAAATTTTTCCCAAATCTACGAGTATTTTTTTGCCCCTTGCAATTAGTTTTTATACGTTTCAGATTATGGCATACTCTATCGATATATATAGAGGAATAATTACAGATAGACGATCTTTCGTCGATTATTCGCTTTTTATATTGTTTTTTCCTCAGTTAATTGCCGGTCCTATCATGAGGTATTCAGATTTTTTTAGTCAATCGCCGCGTCTTACAATTCAAAATGTATTTACAGGCATGTGGTTTATTATAGGCGGACTGATAAAAAAAGTTTTAATTGCAGATCCAATGGGTGGATTAATCGCTCCTGTATTTCGTTTGCCAGAAACGTTCGAATTCCACCAAATCCTTTTAGCCGGTGCTGGATTTTCTATTCAGGTATATTGTGATTTTTCTGGATATACCGACATTGCACGTGGCAGTGCTTTACTATTAGGATATGATATACCAGAAAATTTTCGTGCTCCATTTTTTTCGCGATCTGCGCGAGAAATGTGGCAACGCTGGCATATAACATTAGCTACATGGCTTAGAGATTATATCTATATACCATTAGGTGGAAGCAAAATCTCGGAAGTTAGGACTTATATAAACCAAATCATCACGTTTGCGCTTGGGGGCTTTTGGCACGGAGCAGATTACACATACATTGCTTGGGGTACTATGTGGGGAGCTCTTTTAGCTGTTGAAAGATTCTTCGAAAATGTATTAAAAATAAAGACTGTACCAGAACGAAATATTATTTTAATAATTTTAAAAATTTTATTTATTTTTTATTTATTTGTATTAGGTGCTTTAATGTTTCGCTCGAATAAAGTCGTTTTTGCAGACAAAGAATATCGTTCCGTAGAAATTATGGGACAACTTTTAAAAGGTAGCTTTGTAAACAATTCTAGTAAAATAAAAAATGAATTTCTTATGAATAATGGCGATGTGGATTTTATCTACGATGTAATGGGTAAAAACTTTTTTTCTATGAATCAAATCCCCTACCTCGATACATTTTTTGGATTATTTCTCTTAACAATGTTTTTTCATTGGATTCAGTATAAACCAGAACACTTCCAACGATTTCGAAAATATGATTTTTACTTGTTGTTATTTATTGGCGGAATTACGTTTGGATTGTTACTACCCGCATTAGCACAATCCGGATTTCAATTTATTTATTTTGTATTTTAAGTTATGCAAAAATCACAAAAAATCATTCTTTATAGCTTTATAGGATTATTAGCAACACTAATGTTGATTTTACTAATACGTCACTATCCAAGTATAAAAAACTTTATCGCAAAACAAAATTTATCGTGGATTTCTTATAAAAAAAATGATGTTGAATTTTTTTATCTAAAAGCGAATCAACCTAAAAAAATAATTCTCATTGTTCCCGATCAAAGAATGGATAAGTTCTGGAACACCCACAACATAGAAACGAATCAAGGATTAAACTTATCTGTAATGTTTTTACAGAATGATATGATTCCAATTGTTTACGATAGAAAAGATGCTTACCAAGAACCACACATTTTTTTCTCGCGAAATTTATTAAAAGATCAACTTATTCAAATCTTTAAAGAAATTGATGTATGGAAAAAACAAAACTACGATAATTTAGAATTAATTGTTTTTGCACACGGTGATGGTTGTAATATTGCTATGATGGCATTGTTAGAATATTCCATTTCAAATAAAATGATTCTAAGTCAATGTGGTTATATCAATTCTTTGCTGGATTATTATATAGAATTAATCTTAAATACAATGAAAATTACTTCCGTCGAAAATTCTATTATCGAAGAATCGAAAAAAGAAGCATATCTTTGGAAAAATCAGAAAGAATACGAAATTATACCCAAAGAAAAATGGGAAGAAAAACAAAAAGAATACATCGAAAATAAAGTTCATCCAGATTTAATAGCCTTTCGAAAAACTATTTCGCGATTTCAGCTTCCAGAAAATATAGATTTTTTAAAAGAAGCAAAAAATATCTATTTTTACGATTTATTAAAAAATTTAATTAATAAAAAAAATATAAATATAGTTCATTTTATTTCCAGAAGAGACGAAGAAATGCCAGAAGAGGTTTTTCTTTCTATTTTAGAAAACCAAAAAAACATCAATCCGAACTATTACAAACTTTTTGTTGTAAACGATACAGATCATTTTTTATTCTTTAACGATAAAAATCTTTCGAGTCCAATAGAGATATTACTACATCGAAGCAATCCTTTTAAAAAATTATCAGAAGAATTTATAAAAATATTATTAAATATATTATAAGGAAAATTTATGAAATTTATTTATTTACATGGTTTCGCATCCAGTCCAAAATCCAAAAAAGCACAATTTTTCCGAAAACAATTTAAGAAATATAATATAGACATAGAAATCCCCGATCTAAATTGCAATAATTTTACGGACTTATCTTTAACAGATCAGATTCTTGAGATAGAAAGCATCATAAAAAATAATCCAAAAGAAAAATATGTTTTAGTTGGTTCGAGTTTAGGTGGTTATGTTTCTATTCTTTGTGCTAACCTAACAGAAAAACATCCTCTTTTTAAAAAAATAGAAAAGATTGTATTACTAGCACCAGCATTTGAATTTACTCAACGCATTCTAAAACGCGAAAAAGAGCGATTCAAAGAATGGAAAGAAAAAGGATATATTGACGTACAACATTACCAATGGAATAAGACCCTGCCTTTAAGTTATAATTTTTACTTAGATGCAAAAAAATACGAAGATGTACCATTAGATCGTAAATTACCAGTTTTGATTTTTCATGGAATTAACGACGAAACTGTGCCCTACTCTGTAAGCATTAATTACATGGGGAAAAATCCCCAATGCCAAACCATTCTTTTAAATTCGGATCATAGCTTACTAGATCAATTAAACTTAATGTGGGAATATACTCGTCTATTCTTAAAAATATAGGATTATACTTTTATAGGTGGATATTGTTTAGCTTTTTCGAATTCCTCGTCGAAACCAAATAGCTTTGTATCTTTTAATCGATCAACATAAAGTATACCATCTAAATGATCACATTCATGTTGTACAACAATTGCTTCGAATCCTTCTATAATTTCGTCATGAAATTCTTCTTCCATATCGTAGAAAGTGATACGAATTCTTTTTGGTCTTTCCACATATCCCCTCATACCTGGGACAGAAAGACAACCTTCCCAAAATCCCATTGTTTCTTGTGTAAGATATTCAATTTTAGGGTTAATAAATACTCTATATTTAATACCATCATATTCGCGATCAAATTTTACATTGGGATATCGATTCGTAGGTTCGTACCCAACAATTACCACTTGTTTTAATACACCAATTTGTGGTGCTGCTAAACCAATACCATTGGCTGCCTTCATAGAATCAAACATATCTTTTACCAGATCTTTGATTTCTTTGGAACGAATTTCGTTCAACGGTACTTCTTCTGATTTTTGACGTAGTATAGGGTTTCCAATCTTTAAAATATTTCTTATAGCCATAACATATCCTTTAATTAAAATAAAAAGAATCCCATCATAGACAACGAAAATTTCTTTTGGAGGTGAGGGGACTTGAACCCCCGACCTTTAGAATGCCATTCTAACGCTCTACCAACTGAGCTACACCCCCCTCTTGTAGATGTACATTTTTTTTGTAATTTTATTTCTTTCAATCGTTTTTGAATTGATCCTATTTTATTATAAATATAAATTAACCAAAAATGGAAATTACAACATACATTACGATTGGATTTATTATCTTTGTCATAATTATTGGCATTATATCTTTATACCAATATATTACATCACCAGGGAACGAAGAAGAAGCAGAAGTTTTAATCAACAAAGGCCAATTTAAAGATGCCATACTTTTATTAGAAAAACTCTTAGAAAAGGACGAAAGGAATCCCACTGCAAATTTTTTATCTGGTTTAGCCTACGAAAAAATAGGCGACTATCAAAATGCTATCATGTATTACAGAAGAATCTTAAAGTTTGGTCGATACAACCAAAGAATAAACGAAATTTTAGCAAGAAAGCACTTAGCCTATGCATTAGAAAGTAGTGGTAACTATACAGATGCAAAAAACGAATATCTGATTCTAACAAAAATTGAACCCACCAATGCGGATAATTTTTACCATGCAGGGAAATTACTCTATATGGGGAAAGCTTATCAAAACGCAATCAATCTATTAAAACAAGCTGTTCAGATTAATAGCAGACACTTTGCAGCTTTATCGACATTAGGTAAAGCACTATTTCATATTAAAATTTATAGCGAAGCAAAGATATATTTAGAAAAAGCAAAAGATATAGATCCAAAAGAACCAGAGAATTTATATTATTTAGCTCAGACCTATCGGTATTTAGGAGAATTTAACAAGGCTTTACAACTGTTAGATATTGTAGAAAAGGATCCAAAAATAAAACCAAAAGCATTATTACTTAAAGGACTAATTTTGATCGACACAGAATCCTATTCCCAAGCAATCAATGAATTAGATAAAGCGATTGTACACATAAACAAAGCTTCTAACGATGACCTATTTGCCCATTATCTAATGTCAATTGCATACGAAAAATTAAAAAACATTACCAAAGCAATCGAACATTGGGAATATATTGAAGGAATTCAGCCTAATTATAAAGATGTTAAAGAAAAATTAAAACAATATGCAGAATTTAAAACAAGTGATGCTATTAAAGATTTATTAATTTCTAATAGAATTCAGTTCGAAACCTTTTTTAGAAAGTTATTAGATAAACTTAAACTTAAACCATTGCTTATTAACGTAGACAGTGATTCTGTAATTACAGGTGTATGTACAGATTATGGACAGAACAGTCCGTATAAAGTAAATAATATTCTTGTAAGACTTTATCGAGAAGTACATCCAATAAGCGAAATGCAGGTTAGAGAATTCCATGATAAAATGAAGTCCGAAAACGCTACACGCGGTATATATTTAACTGTTTCGGAGTTTAGCTCTTCTGCAATCGATTATTGCAACAATCGACCTATTGAACTTTATGATGGCAAAGCTTTAACAAAATTATTAGAAAGCTGAGGGTGGATATTGGAACAACAATATAAAAACTATATTGAATTTAAACTAACACAACCATTAGAAAAAGCGTTAGATTTATTTATAAACGAACTTAAACTAATCTTAAAAGTCGAAGAAGTAATTCTATTCTTTGTAGATGCTAATGGAGAACTAAAACCCTATTCCTCAGTTAGTATAGAAGAATTAGAACTTGCAAAATATTTTTTTTACAACCAAGAAAATATTTATATTAACCTAGATTCTCCTCTTGCAAAACAATTTAACTTAAATCAACCCATAATTATATATAATTTGATTTCTCCCGAAGGTGCAATAGGAATTATAGTTATTAAAGGTTTTAAAAATAAACTCTTCTACGAGAAAGATTTTTATACAGTAAAAAATATCTTTGCTTCGTTTTCCTTATTGATCAATGGTGCAATTCAACACAACCAGAATATCTATATACCTTTTAATAAATCCATTCTTTTACTTCTAGAAAATTCGCATTTAATCCAACTTTATCAAGATATGGAAAAAAAACTCTATTCCCTCTTAGAAGTATCGAATATCATTAACTCTTCCAAAAAACTAGAAGAAATGATCAAAAATGTATTGGAAAGTGCAACCAAAGTTTTACGAGCAGAAAGTGCCAGTGTTTTCTTAGTTGATTTGAACACAGGAGAGCTTGTGTTTGACATCATTACGGGAGATAGTAACTTAAAAGGTATTCGTATCCCTAAAGGAAAAGGAATTGTGGGAAAATGTGCCGAAACAAAACAATCTTTTATTGTAAATGATCCACATTCGGATCCCCATTTTTACCAAGATGTAGATAAAATTAGTCGCATGGTTACTCGTAATCTAATGGCATGCCCACTAATCGTAAATAACGAAGTAATAGGTGTTATCGAAGTTATCAATACAATTGATCGTTCCGAGTTTACGAAAGAAGATTTGATTCTATTCCAAAGTTTTTCTGATTCCGTCGCAATAGCATTACAAAGAAGACGACTAATGGATTATATAGAAGAAGCGAACATTCAGCTTGAACAAAAAGTACGCGAATTAACTACCTTACACAAAATTGCACAAATCCTTGTAGAACATAAAGATATTTCCGAAATCGCTGACTTAGTTTTAAGTACAATACAATCAGAATTAAAAATTAGTCGTCTTTCGTTTATTGTTTACGATAATAACATAAAAAAATATATTCCTTTATCTTATAAAGGATTTCAAATCGATCAATACGAAATTTCTCCTAAATTGGTTCAATACGTATTAGATAAAAAGATTCCGTTTTACATTAAAAACTTTGACGAAGTTCCAGAATTAAAAGAATTTATCTTTCCAGAAAGATACAAAACAAAAAGCGCAATATTAATTCCTCTTTTAAAGAGCGATGGCAATCCTTTTGGCATTATATGTGCAACAGATCCAATCAACAAAAAATTTCTAGATGCAGAAGATTTTCGATTACTCTTTACTATAGCTTCTCAGATATCGAAAACCTTCGAAAGCATAGAATTAACAGGCATACAAAAAGAAATCGAAATTACAGCTAGAATTCAAAAAAATATCTTACCGAATAATTTGCCCATCCATAAGTCTATTGAATTTTTTGCAAAAACAATTCCAGCAAAAACCACTGGTGGAGATTTTTTTGATTTCTACATAGAATCTCCTTATGGCAATTGTTTTTTTATGATAGCAGATGTTTCTGGTAAATCTCTACCAGCTGCATTGTTCATGGCAATTGCAAACTCCATTATAAGAACAGTGATGCGACAAGAAGATGATCCAGCAAAAATCTTATATTATTCCAACAATCTGATATTCGAAGAATCCGAATCGGGAATGTTTGTTACAGTTTTTCTTGCAAAATACAATTCCACAAAAGGAACGTTGGAATTTGCATCCGCAGGTCATAACAATATGATTCTTATTCACGATGATAATACTTATGAAATTCTATCAGCAAAAGGAATACCGTTAGGTGTATTAAATTCCAAAGATGTATTTTTCGAGAAAAAAGAAATTCAACTTAGAAAAAACGACATTCTTGTATTATATACAGACGGTGTGACAGAATCAACGAATAACGACAACATAGAATATGGAATAGAACGATTAATCAATCAAATCGTTTTGCATAAAAAACAACCTACTCACAAAATAGTTGATTATATTTATAAAGATGTTATAAGATTTATTAATAGAGAAATTCCCGACGATGATTTTACAATTCTAATCAGTAAATTTAGTTTAAAATTTATCAAAAATGAATTTAGCATTATTCTTCCAGCAAAAAAAGAGAGTGTTCCTAAATTAATCAACGAAATAGATGCAATACTTGCGCGATACAAAATTTCCGAAGATATATTAAACGACATTTTGCTTTCTTGTGACGAAATCGCTACCAATATTTGTTTGTATGCTTACGAAGAAAAAGAAATCAAAAATCCAACTTTTAAATGTAAGATTAAAATTGAACCTAATTTTATCATGATCACTTTTATCGATTCGGGAAAACAATATGATTTTTACAAAATTCAAAAACCTGATTTAATCAAAAATCTCTTAGGAGAAAAAGAAGGTGGTTTTGGAATTTATTTAGTACATACACTCATGGACAGAACAGTTTACAAACACAAAAACAATAAAAATTATTTAACCATTGTTAAAAATATTTAATATCAATGTAAAATTCTGTTAAATAATCACTATAATTAAAATAATTCTTGATTTTTGATAAAAGTGAATTTATGTGTTATTTAAGAAATTTCTAAAAAAAGGAGAAACCATGAGCATAGACACTAGGGAAGAAAACAATCACATAATTGTTTATTTAAAAGGGAGAATTGATGTACACTTGGCTTCCGAAATAGAATCAGAATTAATGAAGCTTATTGAACAAAACCCCAACAAAGACTTTATATTAAATTTAAGTGATGTGGAATATATGTCATCCTCTGGTTTAAGGGTTTTTGTTTCTATCATGAGGTATCTTAAAGAAAGAAACAGAAACCTAAAACTATCGAATTTATCCTTAGCAGTTAAAAGAGTATTCGAAGTAGTAGAATTGATGGATATGTTTGATATATACAACGACGAAAGCGATGCATTAGCTTCTAATCGATGAATTTTTTAAAAAACACCATAATAAAATTTACTCCATTAGCAAATTTACATCCAGAAGTTATAGAATTAGTTCGAAATGCATTTAAGCTAACAAATCCAACGAAAGCACAATTTCCTTCGGAAAATCTACCATTAGCTTCCCGAGTTATTGCATCGGGAATGTGGAATTATTGTTTTTTTCAATTTTATAGAAACTTTGTAGGTCCCTATTGGGTAGAAAGGCAATATAATCCCTTAGATCCATCTTTTATACCACGTGCTAGTTCAATGCTAAGTTTAAATTTAACGCACAGAAACTGGTTTGGATTTCGCGGTCCAGAATCTAGTTTTTTTAGTATGATTGATCCAGCAGGTAGTTTTTCTCCCGTAGTTGGATATTATTCTATTGAACTTGCATTTAAACATCAGAACAAATTTTATACACCAAACAGAAACGATGTTCATGTTCAAATAGAATACGAAGATAATCTTCCTATACCTATTATAACCTATACAAAAAAAGACTTAATTGTAAAATGGGAACTCTGTGGAGATACAAAAACAGGAAAAACTGCTCTAAGTAAGATTTCTTATAAAACCAATAGTTACGATTGGGAATTATTGATTGGTATTCGTCCTTTTAATCCCGAAGGTGGAACACTCATCAAACAATTAGAATATATAGACTACGAAAACTATGCAAGTATTTTTATCAACAACGAAGAAGAAATCATCCTATTGACAAAACCCAAATTTGTTCATTTATCGAACTTAGAAAAAGGCGATGCATATTTTTCTAACACAAATTTAAGAAGCATCACTTGTCCTTACGGTGTTGCTACGGGTGTATTTATCTACCCATTAACTCCGTCGCGCGAAGCACAAAATATTTTTTTCTACACTAGAACTTACGAACAATTAGCTTCTACTCAACTCGATCCTTTCGACACATTAGATCAGACCGAAAAACGAAAAACCAAAGCCAAAGATATCGATACAAATAACAACATAAAAACCAAATATATAGTTCGAGGTTGGCAAGAAATAACAGACTATTATAGAGATCCAACAAACTTTTTAGAAGAAATTCAAGAATCTAAAAAGAAATGGCAAGAAATAACAAGAAATAAAAGTAAATTTATTTGCGCAAGATCGTTATGGAATAAAGCAGCGGATCTTCATTCCAACATTGTATACGAACTACAAACAGAAAAAAAGGTTACACCAGGCATCTATACATATAGGCAATTCTGGTTTCGCGATGCTGCATACATGCTTTCTGCTTTATCCAGTTGGAACTTTTTAAAAGAAACTCGAAATGTCCTAGAAACTTATCCAGCAAGACAAGAAGGTGACGGTTTTTTTAAATCTCACGAAGGAGAATGGGATTCCACAGGACAAGCAATCTGGACCATTGTGGATTATTATAAAAAATCCAAAGATATCGAATTATTAAAAGAATTGATTTATTCTATCATTAAAGCAGCAAATTGGATCATCAAAAAAAGAAAAAAAGGATACTTAAAAAAACTTATGCCCTCTGGTTTTAGTGCAGAACATTTAGGACCAGCAGATTATTACTATTGGGATAACTTATGGTCAATTGCTGGATTAAGGGATGCAGCTTATGCTTGTTCAGTTGTTCCAAACTTTCAGGAACATCATCGTTATTTTTTAAAAGAAATGAACGAATACATTCAAGACTTTTTGATTATCTCGAAAAACGAAAGGGAAAAATACGGAATTTTAACAGCTGCACCTAATAGAGGAATTGATCCAGGTATAATTGGTAGCATTGTAGATCTTTACCCACTCCAATTGAACCTTTTATCAAACTTAGAAATTACGCGAACAGTAAAATCAATTTATAAAAATTATTTTATAAATAATTTATTTTTTCATACGATTATTCATTCGGGTTTTAACATTTATCTAAGTTTACAAGTTGCTCAATGCTTTTTAAAATTAAATTATCCCAAAGTAACAAGAAAAATTTTAAAAAGAGTCTTACAAAAAAGAGGTAGACTTTGGGCATATCCAGAAGCAATCCATCCAACCTCCAATGGTGGTGTAATGGGTGATGGTTTTCATGGATGGGCATCGGCAGAATTAATCTTGCTTTTTAGAGAATTAGTGATTTCGGAATTTAAGCATCGTCTATATATTTTTAAAGGTCTACGCAAAAAAGAATTATTCAACACACAATTTACCTTCGGACCATTTCCCTACCAAGGAACAAAAATTTTTATTACAGGAAGTTTTTACCAAAACGAAGGAGAATTGTTTCTTAACATCGAAAAATATCAACCATTCGACATAAGAGAATGCATCATCAATTTCCCCTACAAGAATTTAAAAGATTTTAAAATTTCGATAGACCCCAAAATCGATTATAAAATTCTTAAAAACGAATTGATTCTTCCCAAATTAGCAGAAAATATAGTGATTAAATTTTATAGATAAAATCTTCCATAAAAATTGGTTCCGGATTTAGAATTATATTAGTTTTTTTATAAACTTTTTCTTGTATATATTTTATAAATTCTTTTAAATCATTGAATCTTGCACCATAATTGATTAAAGCCAATGCATGCAGAGGAGAAATCCCAACATTATTATGGAAATTTTTTTCGCCCTTTTGAATACCAGCATATTCGATCAACCAAGCAGCAGGAATTTTATAATGTTCGTTTTCTTTAAAATATGGAATATGATTGATCCTTTTTTGAACTTGCAGAAATTCTTCTTCTGTAAGTATGGGATTGGTAAAAAAAGATCCAGCAGATTTAGAATAAACTCCATCTAATATCATACCTTTTTTTCTTCGTATTGAATAAACACATTTTCTTAATTGAAAATATTGTTTTATGGTTTCGCTTTTTATCGAAGATTCTTCGAAATCATTCAGTCTAAATAAATCCTTTTCTTTATAAAAAGTTTTTTCTAATTCCGGATATTTTATGGTAATGTCTTTTTCCAAAGAAACATCGAAAATTACTTTTTCTATGTAAAAACGATTCAGATGTTTTTTTAAAATACTATCTCTATATCGAAATTGGCATTCTGAATTAGAAAAGATTTTTTGTGTAGTAGTACGATTTTCTAGTAGTAAAGTCTCAACTTCTCTTACAAAATTTTTTATTTCCTCTCCATAGGCACCAACATTTTGAATAGGCGTCGAACCAACCTTTCCCGGAATTCCTGACATCGCAGTAAAATGACCAATTCCATGTAAAATATTAAAAAAAACAAAATAATCCCAATTAATGCCAGCATCCGCTATGATTTGTATTCTTTTGTTTTTTTCGCAATAAAAATTTACAACATCGAGCAAATCTTCGTCTATGGTGATTTGATAAAATTCTTTATATTGAACGCTAGTAGGCAAACGAAAATGAAATTCTTTATCTTCGATCTTATAGATAACTTGATGATTATTCGGATGTAAGATAGCAAGAGGTAATTTTTTATCTATACCAATCGTATTACTACCTTCCCCTAAAATAAAATAAAATAATTGATTTTCTTTAATAAAGTTGATAGCTTGAATCAGATCTTCTCTATTAATGATTTCGATAAAATATGGAACTACTTCTCCGATGCCAAAAGTAGTTTTTTCTGCTAAGGACATGTTGTAATGTATCTTCATTCTTCTTTTTTGATTCTCTGGTAAATTTCTTCTAGCTGACTTTGTTTGTTTAAACGATCGTCTTTTTCTTTTTGGTATATTTCCATTACTTTATTAAATCTTTTTATAAATTTTTCTATACTTTTATGTAATGCTTGTTCAGCAGATAAATCAAGATGTCTTGCAAGATTTACAACAGAAAAAAGTATATCTCCGATTTCCATTTCTATATTGTCTTTGTTATTTTGAATTAATTCTTTCTCTAACTCCAAAATTTCCGATTTTAACTGATCTAGGATTTCTTTTATATG
Source organism: Leptospiraceae bacterium (assembly GCA_026418015.1). Taxonomy (GTDB): domain Bacteria; phylum Spirochaetota; class Leptospiria; order Leptospirales; family Leptonemataceae; genus SKYB61. The sequence continues at coordinate 61,219 of JAOACE010000022.1, forward strand.
ATGGTTTTCGTTTGGTTGCCAGTCAAATCCTTCCAAACTTGCTTTTTTCTGTATTTTATGAGCACGCATGAGTGCTGGTAAAAATTCTGTATTTTCGCCAAAAGACTTTTTTTTAAAACCTTCCCAATTCTTTAAAATTTCTGTTGTATCTTTAACTCTAAGGTTTTTAAAAACATGTGGATGCCTTTCGATCAGTTTATTGATTACAAAATCATATACATCTTCTTTGGAAAAGTATTGCTTTTCTTCGCATAATTTAATATAAAAATGTGTAAGAAACAGCAAATCTCCTATTTCTTCTTTTAGTATTTCGACATTTTGTTCTTCTATTCCTTGGATTACCTCGTATGCTTCTTCTAACAAAGAATCTTTTAAAGATTCGAAGGTTTGTTTTTTATCCCATTCACAATGATTTCTTAAAATCTCTACTAATGTATAAAGACGCTCTAAATGATTTTGTTTGTTCTGAATTTCTTGGTACAATAGTTCTCCATCGGTGGAATCTATCATAGAAACATAGAAAGTTTTTGTTGGGAATAGTGGCAATTAAATTTTATGTATGTTTGTTTTATTGTGTAAATAATCGATGTAAGAATTTTCTTGAATCTTTTTTAGATGATTTATAGGTTTATTATACCAATAGATCCAACAGAACAATTTATGGTATTTTTCTTTGTTTTTTAACAACGAGTCTTTGTCGGATATATCTTTTTTATCGATAAGATAGACCTTTGTCTTTTTTCTTTTGTATAGAGAATCATTCAGATTATAGGGATTATAACCTTCGTAATCATCTAATTCGAAAAAAAAGGTTTCTGGTATTTTGTATACTTCTCCTAGAATAATCGATTCTTGAGAAGGAATTGCTGCTGGATATTCTCCCACATCATACAGACTACCCATTACAAAACCATCCCCTATTAGAATTCCTTCTCTGAGCATTTTTTTGTTTAATGGATGATTTAATTGAGAAAGTAAGGTTCCATATACAAATACATATTCCATATTGTTATAATGTCGACTGAACTTTAATTTCGTTTAATAAAAATAAGACAGCATTTAGAGAAAGACCAACTATATTTAAATAATCCCCCACGATATGATCGATCAAGATTGCACCCTCTCCTTGTATAGCATAAGCACCAGCTTTATCGATAAACTCTTCTGTTTCTAAATAGTTCTGAATGTCTTTATCAGAAATTTTTCGAAATGTTACTAAGGTCATAATATCTTTCGTTATAACAATCTTTTTATGGTTTACTACACAATGGGATGTTATAACCGTATGGGTTTTTCCCGATAGAAATTTTAGCATTTCGAAAGCTTCTCTTTTATCCTTCGGTTTGGTTAAAAAAAACTGATTATAATAAACAATTGTATCTGCGGCAATTACAATAAATTTTTCTTTATTTTTATTTTTAAGCTCTTCCCATATAATCAACGCTTTTTGTATCGCTAAATTGGTACAGATTTCGTGGATTAAATCTTTATAATTTTTTTCCTTTACATGCCATAGATAACCTTCTTTTGTTATGGTAGTTAAATTTTCCAAAAATTGATCTTCGTTAAAAGTTGCAGGTAAAATTTCGAATTCTAACCCAGCTCTGTTTAAAATCCATTTTCTTCTAGGAGAATTCGATGCTAAAAACAATGAAAGATTGTTTTCTACGAAGAAATTATTTAATTTATCAAATTCCGATACCTCTTCTACCATAAAAGCTATTTTTTTAGTAAACGAAAAAAATCAAGATTATTTAATCTTGTAGAATCAAAATTTTATTCACGACAGGTTTAATTGTTTATACAACAAACATCAATTTTTAATCATATTGTATATAATTTAATCACTTTAAAAAATTTTATTTAGGTATTGATTTTGCATTTTAATTATTCTGTTAAAACTAAGACAAAGAATGGAGGATTTATGAAGATTTGCATAAAAAAAAGTTTGATAATTTTAATAATTGCTTATTCAATGAGCATTTTTAAAATCAATGCTTTTGAACCGAGCATAAATGTGGATTTACCCATTGTATCTACTTATGTGTTTCGTGGTGTAGATGTTTTCCAGAATAAATTTGTTCAAGAAAAAAAATCTATCAGCGGATTTAATCTAGCACCTGCAATTCAACCCAGCATAACCTTTAATTTTACCGAAGGTTGGTCCTTTAACATCTGGTCATCTTTTGCTCTAACAAACAGACAAGATAAAGATACAGATCAATTATTACAATCTGGGCCTGGTGATGTTTCTGGTACCGTGGCTTCTGCTTATAATGGTTTTATTTCTGGGAATCTTTTGGGAACACCAGTACCATTTTCTTCCGTAATAACTGCTATGCAAACTGCCATAAGTGGACATGAAGAAGCAATGATTAAAGGCGAAGAATTTGCTCCTGCTTTTTACAAAGAACCAAATGGACTAAGAAGGGTAGACGAAGTGGACTTAACACTAAGCTATTCTTTCGATACCAAATTAGGAAAAATGACTGGCGGTATTATCACTTATCTTCTACCGAATACAACAAAAGGTGTTACAGGGATAGATCAATCCACAGAACTATTTGTAGGATATTCTCCTAAAGCATTACCAAATCTCTCTATTACCTTGTATGGAGAAACAAACCTAGATGGTTATGAGGGATCAACGTTTACATATATAAGCTATTCTATACCGTTAATAGAAAGCCAAAATATGACTTTATCTTTTGATCCCGGATTAGGTTATCAAACCCAGAACAATTTGCAAGGGATAAAATATGTGAGCTTGCCTTTTACATTAGCTATGGGAAGTCTTAAATTTATGTTTGTAGGAATCTATCGACCCGATACGAGATTTTTCGATTCTGATCCTTATAAAGGTGATGCTGTTAAATTATTAGGTCTTTCTACGATTTCTGATGGTTTAATTCCCGATCCAGCAAAAAATACAGGTATATTAAACAGTATTATCAATGGATATATCTCTAACAAAATACAAACTGCACTAACAGCAGCAGGATATCCATTTACTTATACCTATACACCAAGACAAAGCATTCCCAAATTGATCTATTATTTCTCTATAGGACATAGCACAACTTTCTAAAAATTCAATCCCTCTCTTAACGAGAGGGATATTAATATATTTTTATATAAATTCTATACGATTCCTGCCATGGTTTTTTGCATTGTACAAAGCTTGATCTGCCCTTTCTAATAGAGTTGTAATATTATCTCCCGTAGTATACAAACTTATTCCAATACTTACAGTCAATTTAGGTAAGTTAGGATGATTTTTAAAATGATTTTCTACTAATGCACGAATTTTTTCCGCGAAAATTAAAACATGTTCTTTGGTTGTTTCTGGAACTAATATAATAAATTCTTCGCCACCCCAACGAGCAAAAAAATCCGATTTTCTTATGTTGTTTTTGACGATAGCAGCAAATTCTTTTAAAACTTCATCTCCTACTAAATGTCCATGTTTATCGTTGATCTTTTTAAAATGATCTAAATCCAAAATCATTATAGCGAAGGGATTAGATGTGGGATAACGAATTTGTTTTTCTAACTGAAATTCTAATAGTGTATGAAAATGATGTCGATTGTATATTCCTGTTAAAAAATCTATGGTAGCTAATTTTTTTAATTCTTCTTTTTGTTGTTCTTCTAAGGTAATATCGTAAAAGGAAACAATTCGTTTTTTTGGATCCATTAAAAAAGGTTTGGATCGAACATAAAAGATACGATTTTGTTTTAGGTTGATATCGTAAATCATAACTTTTCTTTTTTCTTCTTCTAATTGTTCTAGTTGCGTAAGCCACTTTTCGCTATTTTGAATAAATCCAGGTTCATTAACAAAAAATTCGCAAATACATTTGTGTTCTTTTTTAAAATCTATAATAGAACGATATCCTATCATTTGTAAACCAAATTGATTCAACGCATAAAGTTCAGAACCATCTGTAATAACAACAATCAGGTTCAAAGAATTTAAGATATTTTCGATAATTTGATGTTGCAATTGAATCTTTTTGTTAATAATAATATTTTTTTTGATGGATTCTATGGTTTTGATAAGTTCTTCTACGTTGATGGGTTTTGTAATAAACCTTGTAACACCTTGATCGATAGAGTTCTTTAAAATATCTTTTTCGTCATGAGCAGATAAAATGATCGAATAAAAATTTCTACGAATCTTTCGCATTTCTTGTAGCATCGTTAATCCATCCATTACTGGCATACGAATATCTGTAAGAACAATATCTGGTAGATAGTCTTTAAAATATTCTAATCCTTCTTGACCATTTTCTGCGGTTTTGATGTTTTGATAATGCTTAGAAAGAAAATGAAATGTATATTCTCGCGATAGCTTACTATCTTCCACAAGTAAGATTTTTATGTTATCATCAACTTCTAAGAGTGTTGGATCTATTTGCATAGTTATTTCCTAAATTTTATGATAAAACATGCTCCCTTTTGGTTATTTTCTGTATGATTATAGCAATATATGTTTGCATTCATTTTATTTATTATAATATAAGTTAAATACAATCCTAATCCCGTACCTTCAACTTTTTTTGTAGAAACATAAGGCTGAAATATCTTCGGTAGGATTTCTTCTTTAATGCCTCCTCCATTATCACAAATTTTTATTGAATGTTTATTAGCATCAAGGTTTATCGAGATTATACCTGCAAAATCTTTTTCTTCTTTTTGTCTATCTAATATAGCATCTTTTGAATTATTGAGAATATTTAACAATGCATGCTTAAAAAGATTGGGAAAACCATAAACATAAAAATCATCACCAGAAATTTTAATCTTTATATTGTGATTTTCTAATTGAATTTGTAAAATCTTTAACAATGATACGATTTCTTCTTTTACAGAAAAATCTTTTTTTTCCTGATCGACTCTAAAAAAATTGCGAAAATCATCGATGGTATGGGAAAGAAAATTGATTTGTTGCAATGCTTCGTCTAAAACTTCTTTTAGGTTTTCTTTATTTAGTTGATTTAGTTCAGAAAGCTGTTGTATGAATTGAATCATCAAAGATAAAGAATTTAATGGTTGTCTCCATTGATGTGCCAATGCAGAAAGACTTTCTCCAATCGAAGCCAATTTGGATTGATGAAGTAACATTTGTTCTTTTTCGCGATTTTCTTTTTCGATTTGCTTTTTTTCCGAGATATCGTATAGTATTACAAATAATTCTATTTTATTTTTATATTCTTTTTCTATAAAAGGAGCGATAAACAACAAAAAGTATTTTTCTGGATTATGTTTTAACTGCACTTCTTGAATAAAAGAAAATTTATTAAAATCCATGCTTTCGATGGTTTTTAAGAGGTCTTCATTTGTCGAAAACTGGATAAAATCAAAAAAATTGATTTGAGATACATCCGCTAACGAAATTCCCAATAATTTTAACAATTCATCGTTACATTGCACGATCCTACCTTCTTGAAGGATTCCAATACCAAAAATTTTTTGCTGGAATAAAAGATTATATTTTTTGTATATATTAACCCGTTCTTTAATTTCTTTTTGTAATAATTCTTCTAACTGGCGATTGATTTTGTGTAGTTCTTTTTCCAAGTTTACCTTTTCTGTTATATCATGAATAATCGAAAATAAGAATTTTTTATCGTTTATTTCTATTGCAGAAGAATATACTTCTACTTCTCGTATCGAACCATCTGCAAGTCTATGCGGAAACTGAAAATAATTCTTCTTAAAAGTTTTTGCTTGTTCCATTCGAATTTTTATTTCATCACTACTCAATGTATTCAAATCAAAAATATGTAATTGTTTAAAACGATTTTTGGAATAACCATAAAACTTACACGCAGCTTCGTTTGCATCGATAATTTTGCCCGTCTCTGGGTCTATAATGAGCATACTAGCAGAATGGTGTTCGAAAAAACTAAAATATTTTTTCAGTTGCTCTTCTATTTCTAAATGATGTAGATGCTGTTCTGTAATATCTAAAAGATAACCAACATATCGTAGAACATTTTTATTTTCGTCATAAATGCCAACAGTGTAGTCTCTAACCCAAATTGTTTCCCCTGTTTTTTTGATAATTCTATAGGGTTTATGTTTCCATCGCTTTAATTTGAGTTCATGCGAATATATACGAACCTCTTGTTTTACACGTTCTAAATCCTCTGGATGGATAATATTACTATATACAACCTTTTGTTCCTTCCATTCTTGTGCAGTATAACCTGTTAGTTCTACAACATTGTTCGTTACAAACTCAACTGGCCAATTGGGTTCATTCTTCCAAAGAAAAATTACTACTGGTCCTTCTTGGAAGATTTCTTCGAGTAATTCTAATTTCTTTTCGAATTGCATCAATAAATCCTGATAGTTTTTATGTTAACAAATTCTTTTATTCCTTCTATGGATAGCTCTCTACCATAACCAGATTCTTTTATTCCTCCAAAGGGTAGTGCTGGATCCGACTTTACAAGCGAATTGACGAATACATTACCAAAAAACAATTCTGGAATGATTTTTTTTGCTAAGTCTAAGTTTTTTGTCCATAAAGAAGCGCCCAATCCATAAGGGGTATCATTAGCAATAGCAATTGCTTCTTCTATCGAAGATACGCGATATAAACTTGCAACTGGACCGAAAATTTCTTCGCTATAAAGATTCATTTCTTTGGTAATATTTTCTAGTACTGTTACTTGATAAAAATATCCTTTGGAAAAATCTGCTCTATTTCCACCTAATAGTACATTTACGTTTTTTTGTTTTGCATCCTCTACCTGGGATATAAGTTTGTCTAATAAATCTTTTCGAGCAATTGGTCCTATTCTTGTTGTTTCTTTTAGAGGATCGCCAATCGATTGTGCATACAAAGACATTTCTTGAAGAAATAATTCTTTAAATTTTTCGTAAACAGAATCAAGTATAATAAATCGTTTGGCAGCAATACAACTTTGTCCCGTATTTTGACACCTTGCCATTGCAGCAACTTGGACCGTTTCTTCGATATCTGCATCCTCCAATACAATAAAAGGATCCGAACCTCCTAATTCCATCACAGATTTTTTTAGGTATTTTCCAGCTATTTGTGCTACTGCTTTTCCTGCTGCTACACTCCCCGTCAAAGATACACCAACAACTTGTGGATGAGAAAGTAGTACTTCGGTGAATTCAGATACCCTCTCGTTTTCTATTAAGATTACGCGAAATACATCCTCAACTATACCAGATTCTTGGATAATATTTTCTATCGTCAAGGCAGATCTACTAACGTTTGGAGCATGTTTTAGAATTACACAATTGCCTGCTAAAAGCGTTGGAATTGCACAACGAAATACCTGCCAAAAAGGAAAATTCCAAGGCATAATTGCTAAGATCGTTCCCATCGGTTCGAAAGATACAATATTCTCTTTGGCATGGTTTATCGCGCCAGTTCTTTTTTCTGGTTTTAGGAATTCTTCTGCATTTTCGCAAAAATAGTCACATAATAGAGCACATTTTTCTATTTCTGCCAATGCTTCTGTAATGGGCTTACCCATTTCTTTGGTGATAATCTCTGCATAAGTTCTTTTATTCGTTTTTAGGTTGTTGGATATATGTTTTAAAAAATCTTTTCGTTTAGTTATGCTAATCTTTCTCCATTCGTTAAACGCTTTCTGGGATTTATCTATAATCGAAATTACCTCTTTACCAGAATGAGGAGAAAATCTTTCGATTAATTCTTCTGTAGAAGGATTGATGCTGATTAATTCCATATTACAATTTTATCTTGTGTAAGATTTTAAACAACTCATTTTTAATTAGAGTTGATTCTCCAACGATTCGAGGAATTTTCTTAAATCTTGACTCTTACAACATCGTAAAATATTTGCACACGTATGAATTTTATAAAGAAATACTATTTAGTAATCCTTATACTGATTTCCACAATCGTTTTATTGATTCTTGTTGATAATAAATTTGCTCTTTCCAGCCATCTATTCAGGGTTGCAGGAAAAAATGCACAAAATCAATTACCCCAATCAAAAGATCCAGATGAATTTTATTTTTGTAATAACGAAGAATCTATTAACGATATTATAGAAAAGACTTATTCTAATTCTACCATTATATCTTTTAAAGAATATAAAAAAGAATTTATAAAAATTAATAAAGATAAGATAAAAAATTCCCGATGCATAAAAGATCGTCATTTGATCATCCCAAATTTTACTGCAACACGAATTATCAATCACCCCTTAGGATGGGATAAACCTGTATATGCTATTTACATTCAATGGGGTTTAGCAAGTATAGATAACATCATAAAACATACAGAAGAAATAAAAAATACTCCCATCAATGCATTTGTAATCGATGCAAAAGATATTGTAGGAATTTTAACTTATAAAAGTAATGACCCTATTGTACAAAAATATCAACAACACCCAGCAATTATAAAAGACTTTAATAAATTGGTTCATTATTTACACAGCAAAAACATCTATGTTATTGTTCGACAAGCTTTGTTCCAAGATATGAACCTAATCAAATACAGAAAAGATTTGGCTATCTACAACAAAAATACAGCAAGTAAAACCATCGAATATAAGGGCAATCCAATTTGGTTAGATCCAGCTAAACAAGAAGTACAAGATTACAACCTACGAATTTTTAAAGAACTTCTCTCGTTTGGTGTTGACGAAATACAATTTGATTACGTGCGATATCCTGCTGAAGGCGATTTATCTGGTGTAGTATTTCACGATGTAAATACTCCAGAAGATAAAACAAAGCACTTAGAAAGGTTTTTGTTTAAAGCTTGGTTTTTAAAATATCCTACCGAAACCAAACTTAGCCTTGATGTGTTTGGAGTAACTGCATGGCAAGAGAAAAAAGATATTATGGCAACAGGTCAAGATATTCCCAAAATTAGTGTTTATCTTGATTATATTTCGCCTATGCTTTATCCTTCGCACTTTAATCGAGGTTTCGAAGGTATAGCAAACCCAGCAGATCATCCAGAATATTTTTACCAAAAAGGCATGAATTATTTTAAAGCCTTATTACCTGACTACGTAAAAATAAGACCTTGGCTTCAAGCCTTTAAATGGCGCGTAACTAATTATAATGAAGAATATATTTTAAGACAAATTAAAACCAGCCAAGATAACCATGGTTATGGCTGGATTTTATGGAATGCTGCAAGTAACTACGATACCCCTCTTAGAGCATTAAAAATAAGATAGATTTTATAAATATATTGTATAAAATCTATTTATATGCTAATACGGGGGATAGCCATCTCTCTATTTCTTCTAAACTCATTTCTTTTCTTTGTGCATAATCCTCTACTTGATCTTTTAGAATTTTCCCTAAGTTAAAATATTCTGCTTTTGGATGAGAAAAATACAAACCACAAACAGAAGATGGAGGCGTCATTGCTAAACTTTCTGTTAATCGTATAGGCGTATGTTTCTCTACTTGTATAAGATCAAACAAGATCATCTTTTCTGTATGATCTGGCTGAGAAGGATAACCTGGTGCTGGTCGAATCCCAATGTATTTTTCTTTGATCAATTCTTCGTTAGTTAGGTTTTCGTCTGGTGCATATCCCCAGATTTTTTTTCGAACTAATTCATGTAAGTATTCCGCAAAAGCTTCTGCAATTCTATCCCCTAATGCTTTTACCAAAATACTATTATAATCGTCATGATGTTTTTCGTAATAATCTGCAATCTTTAATATTTCTTCTCCAGCTGTAACTGCAAATGCCCCAAGATAATCGGGCTTTGTTCCTAAGGGTGCTACATAATCCGAAAGGTTTCTATTAGGTTCTCCTTCGCGTTTTTCTGTTTGCTGTCTTAAACCATGAAAAGTAGCAATTCTTCGATTACGATTTTCGTCAGAAAAAACAAAAATATCATCATAATTTTCTGGGTTTGTATTAGCTGGAAATATACCAACTACCCCCACTGGTTCTACTTGTTTTTTTAATTGTTCTAACATTTTTAGAGCATCTTGGTAGAGTTTTGTTGCTTCTTCTGCGTATTTTGGATCTGTTAAGATTTCGGGGAATTTTTTCTTCATTTCCCAAGCTAAAAAGAAGGGATTCCAATCGATGTAATGTATTAACGTTTCTATATCTACTTTTACTGGTTGTATACCTAAAAATTTTGGTGTTGGTGGTTGGTAGCTTTGCCAATCTAGCTTTAAACGATTATTGCGAGCTTGTTCTAATGTTAAATAATTTTTATCAGTTTTAGTATAATGTTTTTCTCTTAATAATTTATATTTATTTTTTATATTTTTTATAAAATTTTCTCTTTCTTCTGGTGTGATTAATTGATTTACTACTGGAACACTTCGCGATGCATCGAGAACATGAATAACAGAATATGAATATTCGGGATCAATTTTAACCGCAGTATGAATTTCGCTTGTTGTAGCACCACCAATCAACAAAGGTATGGTCATTTTTTGTTTTTCCATTTCCCTTGCAATTTCTATCATTTCGTCGAGCGAAGGCGTAATAAGACCCGATAGTCCAATAATATCAACTTTTTCTTCTATGGCAGTATTCAATATCTTTTCTTTGGGCACCATTACCCCTAAATCAATAATTTCGAAATTATTACAAGCAAGGACTACACCTACGATGTTTTTTCCAATATCGTGGACATCGCCTTTTACAGTTGCAAGAAGCACTTTTGCTTTTTTTTGTTGATTAGTATCTTTTTTTTCTTTTTCGATAAAGGGTATTAATACATTCACAGCCTTCTTCATTACGCGTGCACTCTTTACAACTTGTGGTAGAAACATTTTACCTGCACCAAATAAATCCCCCACATAATTCATCCCATCCATTAAGGGTCCTTCGATGATTTTTAAGGCTTCTGGATATTTTTCTTTGTTTTGTACGGCTTCTAATATATCTTCTTCGATATATTTATCGATTCCTTTTACTAATGCATATTTTAACCGTTCTTCTAACGGAGCATTTCTCCATTCTTCCGTAGAAGATTCTTCTTTGTTTTCGTTTTTGTATTTTTCTGCTAATTCCAACAATCGTTCTGTGGCATCTGGTCTTCGGTTTAGTATTACATCCTCAACAGCATTTCTTAATTCTTCTGGTATATCGTCATAAACATCCAATTGTCCTGGATTAACGATTCCCATATCTAATCCAGCTTTTATCGCGTGATACAAAAAAACAGAGTGCATTGCTCTTCTTACAACTTCGTTTCCGCGAAAAGAAAAAGATAAGTTAGAAATTCCACCGCTCACTTTCGCGTAGGGTAAATTTTCTTTAATCCATCTTGTTGCTCGAATAAAATCAACAGCATAATTGTTATGTTCTTCTATACCGGTAGCAATAGCAAAAACGTTTGGATCAAAAATTATATCTTCTGGGTTAAAACCGATTTCTTGGGTTAAAATATTGTATGCTTTTTGACAAATTTCGATTCGCCTTTCGTATGTGTCTGCTTGTCCTTTTTCGTCGAATGCCATGACCACAACAGCAGCACCATATTGCTTAACTCTTCTTGCTTGTTCTTTGAACTTTTCTATTCCTTCTTTCATCGAAATAGAATTTACAATACCTTTACCTTGTATACATTGAAGTCCTTTTTCGATTACTTCGAACTTAGAAGAATCGATCATAATAGGAACTTTGGCTATTTCTGGTTCCGAAGCGATAAGTTTTAGAAAATGTTCCATTTCGCTAGAAGAATCTAACATACCTTCGTCCATGTTGATATCAATAATATTTGCTCCGTTTTCTATCTGTTCTTTTGCAACCTCTAACGCCTCTTCGTATTTTTTTTCTTTGATCAATCGAGCAAACTTTTTGGACCCTGTAACATTGGTTCTTTCTCCTATGTTGATAAAATTAGAATCACTGCGAATTTCTAACATTTCTAATCCTGCTAATCTAAGAATGTGATCGTTTTCTTTTGGTTTTCGCGGTTCTAAAACAGAGACAATTTCTGATATCTTTTTTATATGATCTGGTGTTGTTCCACAGCATCCTCCCACAATGTTTAGCCATTTGTTTTTCGCGTATTCTTTTAAGATTCTTGCCATGTAATCGGGTGTTTCGTCGTATCCACCAAATTGGTTTGGAAGACCTGCATTCGGATATAAACTAATATAACAAGTAGCTAAATGACTCAACTCTTCGATAAAAGGCTTCATTTGTGCAGAACCTAAAGCACAATTTAAACCTACGGACAAAAGATTTGGTGTATGGGCAATCGACGTCCAAAAAGCAGAAACGGTTTGTCCGGATAAAGTCCTACCACTCATATCGACAATGGTTCCGCTGATCATAATTGGTAATTCAACCTGATATTTTTTAAAATATTCCTGAGCTGCAAAGATAGCTGCTTTACAGTTCAACGTATCGAAAACAGTTTCTATCAATAATATATCAACACCACCATCGACAAGACCGCGAATCTGTTCAAAATATGATTCCACCATCTGCTCGAAGCTAACAGCTCTGTATGCTGGATTGCTAACATCAGGAGACATAGACAACGTTTTAGAAGTTGGTCCAATTGCACCTGCAACATATCGTTTCTTTTCTGGTGTAGAGTATTTTTGTGCAACCTCTTTTGCTAATCTCGCAGCTTGATAGTTTAATTCATACACTAATTCCACTAAACCATATTCTTCTTGGGATATTTTGTTAGAATTAAATGTATTTGTTTCTATAATATCTGCGCCAGCTTTTAAATATTCTTCGTGTATACTTTTTATGATTTCTGGTTGAGTAAGGCATAAAATATCGTTGTTACCTTTTAACTCTTTCGGATGATCTTTAAATCTTTCTGCGCGAAAATCTTCTTCTTTTAGTTTATATCGTTGGATCATTGTCCCCATTGCGCCATCCAACACAAGAATTCTTTTATCTAGTAAGGTTTTTAGTTCGAGATATAAATCCTTCTTTGTTTGTGTAATCATTTTGGTCTCCATAAAAAAAGCGGTGTTTAAACCGCCTTTTGATTTAGTATCTGTAATGTTCTGGTTTATAGGGTCCTTCGATTGGAACGCCGATATATTTTGCCTGTTCTGGTGTTAATTGTGTTAGACGTGCACCTATCTTATCTAAATGCAATCGTGCTACCATTTCGTCTAAGTGCTTTGGTAATAAATATACACCTACTTCGTATTTATTGTTATAGAGTTCAATCTGAGCAAGAACTTGGTTAGAAAAGCTTGTAGACATAACAAAACTTGGATGACCAGTAGCATTTGCTAGGTTCACCAATCGACCTTCTGCTAATAAAATAATGCTATGTCCATCAGGAAATGTAAACTTATCCACTTGTGGTTTAATGGTTTTTCGCTTAATGCCAGGATATTCTTTTAGTTGCTTTACTTGAATTTCTACATCGAAATGTCCAATGTTGCAGACGATAGCACCATCTTTCATTTTTTCTAGATGTTCGATACGAATTACATCGCGATTTCCTGTAGCTGTTACAAAAATATCTGCTTTATCTACCCAATTTTCTAGAATATCTACGGTATATCCTTCCATTGCTGCTTGTAAAGCACAGATAGGATCAATTTCTGTAACCACTACTCTACAATGGTTGTTTCTTAAAGATTGTGCAGAACCTTTACCAACATCACCATAACCACATACGACTGCAATCTTTCCAGCCAGCATTATATCTGTCGCTCTACGAATTCCATCTACAAGCGATTCTCTACAACCATAGATGTTATCGAATTTACTTTTTGTAACAGAATCATTTACGTTAATGGCTGGTATTTTTAACTTTCCTTCACGTAGCATTCTGTAGAGTTGATGAACACCTGTTGTTGTTTCTTCTGATACTCCGCGAATTTCAGAAAGAAGTTCAGGATGTTTTTCGTGTACATAATAAGTCAAATCCCCACCATCATCTAACAACATATTGGGTCCTTTTCCATCGAAGTGGAGAGTTTGTTCAATTGCCCACCAATATTCTTCTTCTGTCATACCTTTCCATGCAAAAACAGGAATTCCTCTGGCAGCAATTGCAGCAGCAGCATGATCTTGCGTGCTAAAAATATTACAGCTAGACCATCTTACTTCTGCACCTAATTCTACCAATGTTTCGATCAAAACCGCTGTTTGAATCGTCATATGTAAAGAACCAGCAATCCTTGCACCTTTTAATGGTTTTTTGTCTTTATATTTTTCTCGTATTGCCATCAACCCTGGCATTTCTTTTTCTGCCAATATTATCTCTTCTCTACCCCATTCTGCTAAACTGATATCTTTGATTTTATAATCTAATGTTTTCTGACTCATATATTGATTCTCCGTTAAAGTTTTTACCCACCCACCCTCCTTTAAGATTTTTAATCCCTCCCTCTTTTAAGATTTTTAATCCCTCCCTCCCACCCGTAATTACCGTAATTACCATAATTAAATTTTTATCCCACCCACCGCCTTATATTGTTTATAAATTTTATAAATTAAATTATTTAGTACATTTTATAAATATACAATTCAATAGTCCTTTGCCTTTTCCTTTATAGGTTTCTATTCCTTTAAAATTTATGTTGGATAATTCTTTTTTTAGTTCCTCTACGTGAAATCCTAACCAAAAATCAGCAAATCTTTTTCGCATTTCTTCGATATTATGTTGCTCTAATTCCGCAATAATTAAATGGCCACCAAATTTAAGAATTCTGTAAGCTTCTTTTAATACTCTATTTATGTTAGGCGTATGGTGTAATGCCATAGAAAGAACCACTAAATCTGCCAATTCATCTTTAATTGGCATTTCTTCCATCGGAGCTTGAATCAGTTCGATTTTATTCTTCCAATCTTGATTCAATCGCTCTTGTAATTTGTTCAAACTGCTTTTGCTCTGATCAATACAGATCAATTTATTCACATAATGGATCAATTCAACAGAAATCCAACCAGTACCACAACCAGGTTCTATACAAACTTGAACTTTATTGGGTAATAATTCGATGATTTTTTTTTTGTAATATTCAGAATCTACATATTGATTTTGGTTTAGTTCCAACAAGTCTCCAAATTTTTCGAAAAAGGAAATAGTATCGTTTTTTCTTTTTTCTAATAATTCAAACAATCGCTTTTGATCAGCTCTAAAAAGATTTTTGAACTCTTCGTTCCAAAAATGTTCTTTTTCTTGAAGTTCTTTTAACTGAATAATGGAATCATACAAAGGATGAATTCGAAATTCGGGAGAGATACCATAATAAATCCTCGCACCATCTCTTGCTGCACTCAATATTTTTGCATCTTGTAAGATTTTTAAATGTCTGGATATCCTACTTTGCCCCATATCTAATATTTCTAAAATTTCCGAAACATGCAAAGGCTCGTAGAATAACAACAGCAATATTCTGATTCTTGTTTCGTCCGATAATGCTTTTAAAATTTCTAGGGTATCCATCAAATTTACAATATACCAAAATATCAAGATATCTTGATATGTCAATATTTTAATAATTAGAATAGCTATTTTATACAAAAATTGTATTGAACTACCATAAATCAAAAAAAAGTTGTTGAAAATTATGAACGAAATTGTCAACGATATTCTAAAAATCTTTAAAGATAATCAAATTAAAGCAGGCGAAGTTTTACCCAAAAATATTATGACAGAAGCTTTAAAAAACTTTCCTATAGACAAAAAAGCAAAAATTCGCGATGCATGGCATTTTTTAGTGGGCAATCAACTAATTATCGAAGGAAATCCCCAAGGACCAATTCTAACGCCCAAAGGAGAAGAATTCATCAAAAAAACTTTAAAATAGAGGTAATTATGAGAAAATTTATTGTCTTACTTTTTTTATTCATAAGTTTTAATTCTTGTAGAATTTTGGATCTAAGAAGTGCCTATGAACCTCCCAATGGTTGGATTTATCAATCGATAACAGTAAATCACTTTGTTTCTCCTAAATCAGAATTAGGTAGTAGGCAAGGAAAAGCTTGTATAACCTCATGGTTTAATTTATACACAACTGGAGATGCAAGTATTCGAACAGCAGCAGCTATTGCTGGTATTAAAGAAATCCGAGCCATTGACTTCGAAGTAAACCGTTATTTTGGTTTTGTTTACGAAGAATTTTGTCTCATTGTTCATGGAGAATAAAGGAATCAGGGTGCATAAGCCGGATTCTGTTTTAGGCTATCATCTATCTTGACCTTTGGATTACTCCAAAGGTTCTATGCTTCCCACCCGTAGCCACGGCCAGGAGGACCTTAACGGCTACCTACATGGAATTGCACCAGATAGGGTTTACCTTGCCTCCAAAGGTTACCCTTGGAGCGGTAAGCTCTTACCTTACCTTTTCACCCTTGCCTGAGCTCTTAACGAGCCATCGGCGGTTTGTTTTCTGTGGCACTTTCCGTCATGTATCAACTACATGCCCGGGATTTCCCCGGTATCCTTCCTTGCGGTGTCCGGACTTTCCTCACCCTTACCGGGCGCGATAGCCTACACCCTAATTCCTAAATACAAGAATAATTCGTTCAAATTATCAAGACAAGATTTTTTTGGATGTTTTTACAAAAAAAATCAGCTTCTATACAATCTATTTTTGATTGACAGATAAAATTCCCAAAAATCTATGGAAATATCAAAACCACCTGCGGGTGTGGTGTAACGGTAGCACAAAAGCCTTCCAAGCTTTTGGAGGGGGTTCGAGTCCCCTCACCCGCTCCATAAACTTATCTCAATTTTTTCATCATTTTGTAATAAAAATGTAATAATGCTTGATATTATATCAACCTATGAATAACACTACCATCACATATATGCCCAATAATAAACAAACAGAAAATTTGGATTTAAAGGGTTTTAGAGTACTCGTCGTAGAAGACGAAGAAGACATCCAAAACATCATAAGCTTTAACTTAGAAGCCGAAGGATTTATCGTTACAAAATCTGATAATGGAATTGATGCCTGGAACAAAATAGAAAAAAACCTTCCCGATTTAATTTTGTTAGACATCATGATACCTGGTATCAATGGTATTGATCTATGCAAAAAAATTAAATCTCAATACGATGTACCAATCATTATGGTATCCGCAAAAGCTGGCGAATTAGATGCCGTATTAGGACTAGAAATGGGAGCAGATGATTACATTCGTAAACCATTTAGTCCAAGAGAATTAATAGCTCGCATTAGAACTGTTCTTCGACGACAAGAAAAAAAAGAAAGTATGGAAGGTTCTATTACTATCGGTGGAATACACATGAATAAAACAGCACATAGAGTCACTGTTAACGGCGAAAATATAGACCTAACTTTAATAGAATACAAGCTATTAAAAATATTTATGGAAAATCCAGATATTGCATTTACCAGAGATCGCTTATTAGATAAAGTTTGGGGAAGGGATGTCTACGTATCCGACAGAACAGTTGATGTAAACATAAAACGATTAAGAGAAAAGTTAGGTCCAGAGAAATATCGATTAGAAACTATTAGAGGTGTTGGTTACCGTTTTAAAGCATAATGAAAGATGAAAACTATTTTCTATCGATTGATTTTGATATTAAGTTTATTTTATATTTTATTGTTGTTTTCTTTCTATATTTTTTTTATAAAAAAATCAAAAATTTATTTAAATGATTCGATATACTTTATCTTAATTAGTTTTGTTTTTTATACATTTACGATCTATCTTTTATATAGAACAAGTAATTATATTGTTAATCCTATAAAATACATTCTAAGTAATTTTAAAAAATTTCCTAAGTTCGATAAAGAATTCTACAATAATTCAAAAATTATAGAAATTCAACAACTAAATAAAATTGTTCAATCCTTTTTAGAAAAATATGCAAAATATTTAGAAGAACTTCATTTAGAGAAAAATCTATTAAACTCTCTTTTAAATAACCTAAAAGAAGGTGTATTAAGCATTGATCAAAACGGAACCATCATTTATATAAATGAATTTATAAAATCTCGATTCTGTTTTAATGATAATGATCTAAAAAACAAATATTACTACGAAGCGATAAAAAATCCAACTTTATTAGATATTATTTATAAAATATTATATAAAAAAAATATACAATATATTTTCTCTGGTTCAAGACAAGAGAACAATGTTTTTGAACTAATCGATAAAGATAAGTACTATCAAATCAAGTTCTACGAAATAAACATAGAAGCTTTTACAGACGAATACGAACAAAATCGTTTCGAAAAATTATTTTTGTTTATTATAAACGATATAACAGAAGAATACAATACAAAAAGAATTCGAGAAGATTTTTTACAAAATGCAAGTCATGAATTAAAAACGCCAATTACAAGCATTCGCGGATATACCGAAACAATCTTAGATAAAATTCAAGATGCATACATAAAACAAAACCATCTTTTAATTCAATTTTTGGAAGGAATATTAAGAAATACAGAAAGAATGGAAAGAATCATAAACGATATGGTGCTTATATCTTCTATCGAATCGAAGTCTTATCCCATTCATCCAACAGAATTGCAATTAACAGAATTTTTAGAACAATTAAAGCCACTTGTAGAAGGAATTTTAAAACCCAAAAATTTATATTTAAACATTAAAATATTAGGGAATTTACCATCTATTTATGCAGATCCTCTTTTGTTGGAACACCTATTTTTGAACTTAATTAGTAATGCTGCAAGATATTCGAAAGAAAATAAACCCATAGAAATTATTCTCGAAAAAATCAATGGAGGGAAGATCAGCATATCTGTTGTAGATTATGGTCCAGGAATACCCAATGAATACAAAGAAAAAATCTTTGAACGCTTTTTTCGTATCGATAAGGACCGTTCTAGAAAAGAAGGTGGAACAGGTTTAGGTCTATCGATTGTTAGACAAATTGTACGAATACATCATGGTTCAGTTTTTGTAAAAGATAATCCAGAAGGAGGAGCAATATTTGTTGTTCATCTTCCGATTTAAATTATTGGACATGATATTGTTTGTGTTCTGATAAATAGTTTAATAGATCTGTCGAAGTAATAATTCCAATGTATTCTTCTGTTTCTTTCGATACAACAAGTATAGCATGAATTTTATTATCTAACATTGCCTTTGCTGCTTGATCTATGCCTACATCTTCGTAATAAGCAAATATAGGCGTTGTCATTATCTCTTCAACTTTAAGAGAATAATTCTTCGAAGACATTAACCTCATGATGTTTAAAAAATTAGCAACGTCTTTGTCAGAAACCATGCCAATAATTTCTTTTGATTTTTTATCTTTTACAGGTAAATGATGCACTTTATATTTTTCGAACAAATCGATTATATCCATTACTCTTTCGTCTGGTTCTATTGTGATCAATTTTTTGCTCATTAAATCGGATATTGTAACTAACTTCATAATTACCTCATTTTTATGTTCAATGCAAAAAAGGATTAAAATTTGTAAATTTTTTTTTAATTTTCATTATAGAGTTAAGTTAACCAATTGTTTAAACATCAATCAAGTTTTTATCCACCAAAAAAATACTGACATATAAAATAACACTACAAATTTGCATTTTTGTTATGGACAAAATATATAATGTAAATATTATAAATAAAAATAATATAATTTATTTACAAAATGAATTTATGTTTGTATCTTTCAAGAGCAAGAATTTTTCTAACAATATAAACAATTTATTGATATTTCTGTATATCTTAGAGCACCTAAACCCCAATTTAAATATAACAACTAATTCTGAACTTATTATTAATCAAATGATGGATATTTTTCCCAATAATATTTTAATGCTCAATCAAGAGCTAAAATTTTCTACCATAAAATTCCATGATCTTATCCAACCAATGATTTTTAAAACTTATACATTAACATTTATAAAAAATAAAGATAAAATTCTTTTAGGAAAAAAGAAAAGAGGTTTTGGAAAAGATTATTACAACGGCTTTGGTGGAAAAGTACAATCAAACGAAACAATCCAACAGGCAGCAAAAAGAGAAATCTTCGAAGAATGTAAACTAATAGCAAACAATCTTTATTTTACCGGCAAACTCTATTTTTCTTTTGTTGATTCCAATAACCCCAACATAGAAGGATATGTTTTTACTTGTAATGATTTTATCAACGAACCAAAAGAAACAGAAGAAATGCAACCACAATGGTTTATGATTCCCGAACAAATAACAAAAGAAAACATAAAAAATATCTTAATAGCTCTACCCTTCGACAAAATGTGGGAAGACGATATCTATTGGTTTATCTATATGTTGAAGAGCATTTTTTTTAAAGGATATTTTATTCTTGATAATAAAAATCAATTAAAAAATTTTATTTTAGAAATTTATGATAAACCTTTAATCTGCAAAGGTAATGCGTCTTCCTAATGTATCTATATAAAATTCTTCGTATTCAGAACGTTCATAAGATTTTAATACTTCGCTTATGTTAATGTAAATATTTTGATAGTTTTTGGGACCTACCACTCTTGCAAAACCTAAATAAAATGTTTCTGCTTCCAAAAAGATGGGAGGAATAATTTCTTTTAAGTTTTTGTCGTAAAACCCATATAAACCTGTTTTTAAGTTCTGAAATTTTGCAAATGGATCTGTAACAGAAAAATCATCGGGTATTATATCTTTATCGAGAATATGTTCAATTTTTCCCTGAGGATTCACATAAAAAAAACCCTGATTTTTTAGAACATACGCGATTAATACACTTCCAAAATCACCTGCTAATCTATAACTAAAATTTTGCAAGAGATGATGTTTTTGACTTTTTTTATCGAAAAAAATATAACCATACAAATCCCATTTTCGTACACGTGCAATATTTTTTCGAAATTCATATGCAGACTGAAATTCACACGGAATCATTAATTCACCTTTTTTGTTGATATATCCATATAAATAGTTATGCTTTTCGGAACATTGAACTGGTGCTAATTCATCATAAAGAAAATTACCTACATATAAAAATTTAAAGTCTATTACAACTTCTCCGTTTTTGTTGATAAAACCATATTTTTGGTTTTTTTTTACGCGAGCTAAATCGTTATAAAAGTTATCTGCGTATTCGTAAATTGGTGGAATGATCCAATTTCCATAGGAATTTACATAACCCCATTTTTGATTGAATTTAACTGGTATAAGATCCTTCGATGGCTTTCCCATTTCTTCGCATGGAAAATTGGCTAATTTTTCTCCCGAAACCGAAGAAAAAATAGAACAACCATTTTTATTTTTTAAAGGTAAAAAGAGCATTTCGTCCTGCGAAAATACTTGTGTATCGAGAATGAAATAAAATACAATCAATCCTATAATTTTGAATTTCATTAGAAATTCATAAATTTTTTAGTAGATTCTTAAACAAGAATTATTTCTTGATGGTTTATCAAAATAAATAAAAATGTTGTTATGCGTATTATAATGACTGTGCTCATCGCTATCAGCTTTTCTTTGATATATCCCCAAGAAAGTAAAAAAATTCAAATAGAAATACAAGAAGTAAAAGAAGAAGTTCCCTTTTATCGAACCTTTAAGATTATTGCTACTAACCCTAACCCCGAAAAAAGAACCATTACAGGAAGAATTGAATTCGAAACAGGAGATATTTGTAATTTTTATTTTGAACTAAACGAAAACGAAAACAAAGAACAAATCCGACATTGTAAAGTAAAAAAATATCGTTCTAACTATAAAGTAATTGTAGAAAAAGTTTTTCCGTTTGTTGTTCAAGAATAGTTTATCGAGCAACTTCGTTAATCAATTTTCCTAACAAACTATCGTGTGTTGTAACAGATTTTTGGTTTGCTTCGTATTCCCTTTGTACCTCAATCATTTTTGTCATTTCTCTAACAATGTTTACGTTTGATGCTTCTAAGTAACCTTGCAATATTAAAGGAAATTTATCTTCTTTTAGTTCTAACATGGGACCGGATTCTGGTGTTATTGCATAAAAGCTATTTCCTTCTTTTTTAAGCTCTCGCGGAAATTCCACCGTTCTAATTTTGATTCTGTCTAATAAAACTGGCTCTTCCCATTGGTTTTGGGTTTCGTTAGTTCCAACATTAGGATCATTGCCATATTTTTTGTTAATCCAAATTTCGCCATTTTCTTTTACAACCCAATTCCAGCGAGATACCTTAATTGGACCCTTTTCTCCCATTAAAGGAAAACCATCTGGTGTTACTAAATAGCCATCCTTGTCTAAGATAAAAGAACCGCTTCTTGTTAACTTTTCGCCTCTGTCTGTTAGAACAACAAAAAAAGATGGAGTTGAGTTGCTTCTGTCATCGATCATCAAGTCGAAAGGATTGTCGGTTTTTTTTACTGGACCAGTTTCGAACCGAGTAAAAATTTCGTTTAGCTCTACACCAGTTCCTAATTTACCTACAACAGGTGCTAAATCAAAGCTTCCTATGGGAACCCATCCAAGTCCATCATCTCTGGTTCTTCGTATTAACATTTCGGGAAAAGACTTAAAAATTGCATCTTCTCCTTTAAAGGCAGTTTTGTCGACATTCGCTAAATTGTTTGCTATTACATCCATTTTATATTGATTCATGATCATTCCTGTTGCGGATGTATAAATACCTCTTAACATATTGATCTTATCGGTTAAATTTTATTTCTGGCTATAAAAATATGTTTGTTAGTTTAGGAGTTGGGAAAAATCAAATTCCTCTTTTATTAGCCTTAAAGAAATTGAACATACCAATTATCGGAATTGACCAAAATCCCGAAGCAATAGGTAAAGAATATTGTGATTCTTTTTTTAATGTTTCCATCCTAGAAAAAGCAAAGATTTTAGAACTTCTAAAACCATTTAAAAATCAAATCAAAGGGATTTATTCGCGCTCTTATGGTAAAGCCATTATAACTGCCAACGAAATTGCTCAAACATTAGCACTGCCCCATAACGAGGAATCGTCTTTAAGAGTCTTCCAAGATAAAAAGCAAATTCTAAATTTGGCTATCAACCACCCGGATTTACACCATCAAAAAGAATTTTTAAAAGATATTTTTAACGCGAAAAAATGGGTAATAAAACCAAAAGACTCTTATACCTCTTTTGGAAAACAAAATATCTACATAGAAGAAAACATAGAAAACGTAAAAAAACTAATCGAAAATCAAAATGTTTTAATTGAACCTTATTACGAGGGAAAGGAATACATCTTTTTTGGACTTGTTCTTGACAATCAACTCTATCCAATCATCATTACCCAAAAAGAAAAATTTTTAAATCAAGATCTATTATTCTGCGATAAAAGGCATCTTTTTCCAGCAGATTTAGATTATATCCAAAAATACAAAATTTTTCAAATATGTAATTATATTATAAAAAAAACGAAATTATTGATTGGTCCTATTGTAGCAGAATTTATCGTAGACAAAGAAAAAATCTTTTTTATCGAAGCAGCTCCCGAAGTTGGAGGTGAATTTATCTGCGATGTTATAATTCCCGAAATAACAGGTATTCCTTATTTCGAGTTTCTTGTACAGATTTATATGGGAATTCATTATGATTTTATAAAACAAACCCTTTTTGATAAACTTAAAACACAAAAAACAAAATCCATGCTAATTGAATATATTCCACAAAAAGAAGGTGTTTTCTTGGATTTAGTGTTTCCTAAAAGTTTATTTTTATCGAAATATTATTATTTTCATCAAATATTAAAAGAAAAACATAGTAAAACATTTTACAAAAATAAAAATTTAGATAGAATTGGTGTTTATGGATTATCTGGCGAAACTTCTCTATCCGAACTTCTAAAAGAAGCAGAAAAGATTCATCAAGAAATAAGAATTTTCTATCAATAAAAATCAACCCAATGATTTTGATCCATCACATAGACTAAATACCAATTTTTTCTTACACTTATATAATAAAAAGCTTGATAGATTTCTGGTTCTTCTCCCATATCGAAAAAATAAACCTTTTTATTTTTTGGGAAAAAACGTTCTAAATCCCATAACCTTACAGAAGAATTATTACACACAAATCGCGTTAAAAAAGGAAATCCCTTTTCCTTTCGAATATTTTTTAAATCGGACAATATAAGAATATTGTCTTTTTCGTTGATGGTACACGAAAAATCTTTTGGAATTTCTTTTAGTGTTGAATCGTCAAATTTATTATAAGCTAATTTAAACTTAAAATGATTCCCAAAATTTTTTATTATATCGTAATGGGTAATATCAACATGTGGATTTAGAAAAATTGTAAAATCTTTGTATTCATTGATTTTACTCACTACTTCGGATCTAGATTGTTGGCTCTTTTCTATTTTTATATAATTAATTTTATTATTTTCTTTTATAAAAATATAATAATACTTGGTTGTTTGGTATAACAATAAATATTTGTCTAAATCGATCTTTTTTGTTGATGAATTTAGTGGTATTTCGTAATTATAACTACATTGAACATATTTACAATACAAAAAATTTGTGTAGATTCCAAGAATATTACCTGGATTTTTGGATTGTTCAAAATAAAAAAAGTTGTCATAACTTGAGAAAATAAATTGATTTAAAACATTGAATCTTTTTGTATGATAAAGCTGCTCTATGTAAATATCTTTCCAGATATCGTAATGAATGTCTTCGGGAATCCATTCCATTGTTGTAAAAAAATAAGCATCGGGAATATAATTATCAAAGATTTTATTTAAGTGAAGGATAAGATTTTCGTCTGTAAGCTGAAACATTCGTTTTGTTAAAAGCAACCCTAAATAAACAGAATAAGAAGAAATATTAGGGAAATGCCTACGCGAAATATTATAAGCTTTGGTAAATTCAATGTTTGATGGATAATATTTTTTTAATTTATAAAGACACCAACCATTCCATATTGTCGCATAATATTCTAATAAATAAAAATTTTTCTCTTGTGCTTTAAATTGTACATCTTCTGCAATACGCTGTGCTAATTCAACATTGGTATTATACAATATTCTCGATTGAACCAAACGCGCATATTGTTTTTCTAATTCATTCAATCCTTTGTTGGTAATAAGTCGTTCTAAAAATATGATGGCTTCGTTAGGATTTTTGCTGTGCCAGTAGATTAAATCTGCTAAACGAATTTTAATCAAATATTTTGTGACAGGAAAAGATGTCCATACATCTAAAGCATTTTGTAGGTTCCATTGATTCGTAATTTTTTCGTCTTTTAGAAATTTTATACTTCCCTCAAAATTTTTCGATAAAGACAATAAATTAAATAGATGGAAATAATTTGATTTAAATCGAATTGTATTATTGGGAGAATTTATCAACAATTTAATTGCATAATCAGGATCACCAGCTAAAAAAATTGAGTACGCTAGTTCTTCTGTTAAAGTTTTTTGTATCGATTCTTTTTGTCTATACATCATATTTTTTAGGAGGATTGCAGATTCTAAATTTAAACCAATTCGTCGTAAATATTCTGGTAACCATTTTGCAGTAAAATACATAAAAGGAATAAAGTTGGATTTTGTTAAATATATTTCTAACCGCTTTAAGAGAATTTCGTAATCTTCTTCGTTGATTTTTTTATTTTTTATATAATAATTATTATAAATAAAACTTACATCATTTAACCAATTGCAAAAAATTTCGCCAAAATATTCGCAATCTTGAATTAATTCTGCATAATTAAGATTTTGAACATCTTCGAGGTTTAAAAATTTTAACCAAACCTTTATTGCAGGATTATGGCTTTTGTTTAATTCTTGGGGATTTTCCCAAAGTTGAAGTGCCAACCAATAGAATTCTGGCTGTTTTTGTTGTAAAAATGATATCAATTCATTCTGATTTTTTTTATCGTAGAAATAATAAGCAATTAATGTTCTAAAATATGTTTTAGAAACAATTGGATTGGTTCGATAATTTTTTAAGTTATAATATTGTTGACTTTCAAAATAAAAATCTCCCGAAGGAAAAAGAGGTTGAACTACAATGCATATAAGATATCCTAACAAAAATAGAGGCTTTATGAAGATAAAAAAACCATTGTTAGTATTATTAATCATAATAAAACCTATAAATATTTTATATTCGCAAACTCAACCTAAAAACGAAAATACCAACATTACCTTGGAAAATAATCCATTAGTTCAACTACAACCATCGGATTATTTGGAAAAACACATTGCAAGTAAAAAAATTCCCAAATTAAAAGAAGAAGTTGAAGGTAACCTAAGAAAATTAGGGAAAATTCAAAGAACCTACAAAAATGATATTCAAGATGCGCAAAAAAGCTACGACGAAGCAGCAGAAAACTATAAAAAAGGAGTAGAAGCATATTATTCGGGTGACCTTTTAAATGCTTATAATCTATTTTTAAAGAGCAAGAGTATTTCTAATCAACTTTTAGAAAAGTTTTCGTCTTTGTACAGAAATAAAGCTGTCGAAATTTCCAGCGAAATTGCATCGAAACTTTCGAATTTACAAGAAGATAAATTAAATGCACCTTATTTCTTGATACACGAAACTGAATTTCGATTAAATACCATAAAAAGCAAAATTTCTTCTGCCGAAGAAATGGTTCGTTTTAAAAAATATGGTGATGCGATTGAACTATACCGTAATGCGAAAATCATTGGAATAATTTCTTTGTACAAACTCGAACAAGATAAAACCAAACAAGAACAGCTCCTAGAAAAATACAAAGCAGATTTAGAAGATGCTAATTATAAGATAGAAAACGTCAAGATAGATAGTTTTTAGAATAATTTATCTATATAAAATGAGTTTAAAAAAAATCATTATTTATAGTTGACATTAGTTGAATCAATTTATCATGGAAATCTATGAAACGTTTAACACTGATTTTTTTAACATTGATTTTTTTTCATTGTGCAACAACGAATCAAACTACAAATCAACAAGAAAATCAACAAGATAAAAGTATAGAAAAAACACAAGATGAAGCTCAAAAAAAAGGATTAGAAAAAGGATGTGTTTCTGGTGATTGTATCAATGGCACTGGTAAGTATATATACGATTCAGGCGATGTTTATGAAGGAAGCTTTCAGAATGGTTTAAGAAATGGTAAAGGAAAAATGACTTATGTAAACGGAGATATTTACGAAGGAGAATATAAAAACGATTTAAGGGAAGGAACAGGAACTTATACTTTTAAAAATGGCGATGTCTATACTGGAAGCTTTAAAGCAGGTTTTCGCGATGGCGAAGGAGTTTACAAGTTTAACGACGGAACCATCTTTAAAGGAATATTTCAAAATGATGGGAACGAAGGAAAAGGAACCTTTAAAATTAGCGAAGAAAAAATTTTGAACGATTGTACCTTACAACAAAGAAAAGTACTATGTAAAGAATAGATGAAGAAATTTATCAACATAATTATATATATTTTATTTTTTATTTGTTCATATTCCATCGATGCAATCGAAGACAAAAAATTAAATGTTCCCTCCCTCCATAAAAAAGAAGAACCATGTTCTTTCGGATATATCTATGTCGATAGTAATGAACATGGTTCTGGTGGAGGTCATACTGCTATTTTGTTGGATCAATTTGTATATCATTATCAGAGAGTTTTTGATACATTCTTTATCCTAGATAAAAGCGAATTCACAGAATTTATTTTTAATTATAGCAGAATTCAAAATAGAAATATCAATCTTTTATGTATTCAAGATAAATTTGATATAAATTTTCTTAAAGATCAATTAGAATATATCCATAAAAAAAATCAATTCTATGTCTATAACTATCTTTATTACCAAAACCTAAAAAAAAGTTATAGGACAAATCAATATTATCTACCTACCCTATTATATTTTGATTTCGACGAAAAAGAATGGATCAACTTTTTAGATCACAGCGAATTTGATGTTAACAAATGGGAAAATTTATACAATTTAGATATTGTATTATATACATTAGAATATTTTTATAAATTTATTAAAATAAAAAATTCATCATATAACAAGAAATATTTTATAAAAATTCAACATCAATTCGATTTTAGCGTCCTAAAAAACAAGATTCACCGTTACCTTAATGATTGGCAAAAACAAGATGCATTAATATTAGAAAATCCCAACGCAGATTCTTATCTAGCATTGTTGGAATCGAAAATTTATCAATATACATTGTATAATTTAATAGATAATAAAATTTACCTACCGTTATTAGCAATCAAATATGAAAATGGTCAACTAAATCCCTTAATCTTAGAAAATTCTACAATTGATTTAGAACACTTTCCTCAAAATTATTATTCCAATATTTATCTCCAACTAAAAGAATACTTACAATTACTGTTGAATGGCATAGAAGAAAATGAATCTCTCTATTCGATTCAATTTTATTTAAAACAAATTACATTTTTAGCAAATCAGTTGATTTTACTCGAAAACAAAAAAAACATTTTCGATGCAAATATAGGAATCTTAAAAACACCTCAATTGTATTATCAGAGTAAATTGTTGAATCAATCCATTCAAAAACAGTTAAAAAATACAAATTATATAGAATATTTAAACTATAAAATTGATTCTATCGAACAAAACCAAAAAGATATCTTTGAGTATAATTTAATCTTTAAAAATTGTGTAACAGAATTATTA
The DNA here is from genome assembly GCA_026418015.1 of Leptospiraceae bacterium. GTDB lineage: Bacteria > Spirochaetota > Leptospiria > Leptospirales > Leptonemataceae > SKYB61. Next base: position 89,752 of record JAOACE010000022.1, read on the forward strand.
AAGTTAGTTTACGAACACTCTAATAGTGAACCAATAAAACAAGTTTTTAACGAAATCAACACCAAAACTACTTTAAAAGGAAAGTTTATCCCATTTTTATCTTTTATTTATTTAAAAGATATTATAAAAAAATATAATATTTCTTACAAAGTTTATTATTATTCTTCGTTTAGAAATGAACTACTAAAACAAAAAAACATTTCGCGATTTAAGGAAATTTCTACTTTAACAAGCGATGCCTATTATTTTAACGCGAACGATTCTTTTTTTCTCTTTTTTACAGAAGATCAATTGATCCTTAGGCCTGTTTTGGGTGTCGTAAATACTCTATCTTCTTTTGGAAAAATATCTTTCGATTTAATAGTTCTACCATATGATTATTATAAAGACAATATAAATATATCAAAAGAACTTAGGGGATTATTTTTTTCTTTTAGTGAGGTAGTGTTTGTATCCATTCGAAAAGGAACTTTTCTAAGCCCTCAATTACATGATCAGTTTAAACTACTATTTTTTAGCATGCCAAAACAAATTGTGTTAGAATAATTTTTCTCTGTATAAAATTCTTTACACGTAAAATCCACTTAAAATCTTGATCTAAAACACACAAAGAGGTTTATATGGGATTTTTACAAATGTTTATTGTAGCAATATTTGTTATTACATCGATTGTATTGATATTTTTTATTTTAATTCAATCGGGTAAAGGTGGAAGTTTAGGAATCATGGGTGGTGCATCTAATACACCTTTCGGAAGTTCTACAGTAGATGTTGTAGAAAAAATTACCTGGTGGGGAATTTTGATTTTCTTTATATTGTCTATTATATCTGCAATATTATTTGCTGTGCCAAGAAAAGTACCGGTTGTTGATCAAAATCCTTCCCAAACAATCCCTCAACCTAATCCAGAAACAGAAAATAAATAATAATATAGAGATCAAAATCTCTATATTTCGACTTTTTTCGTAAAAACAGTTGATTTTTTTTAAAGATAAATTAAATTTTATTATCAAAAATACCAATAATAAATAGTAAGATAACAAACTGAGAAAGAGAGGAGATTATGAAGAAGCTATCAATTGTTGGTTTATTAATTATTGTAAGTCAGATATATATATGGGCTCAACCGAAATTAATCGACAGAGAAGAAGAAAAAAAAGAATATCCAGATTTACAACAAACAGAAGCTATACTAGATAAAAACATCCAGGATGCTTATAAAAGAATTTCTATTTTTGGTCCATTGGTAAATCTTGCAAAAAACGACAGAAGCAAATATTTTAAACAAAAAGAAGATCCTTTTAATTTTGAGTATGGGCTAAAAAATATTGTGTATACCCCAAGGAACACTTATATTCGTTATGTTAAAGAATCTCCCGAATTTTTACTTGTTGGGTTTGGAACTACTCAAGAAGTATTAGCGAAAATAAAAGAAAGAATTGATTATGTTAATGGTCAAGGAGTAAAAGTTCCTCCATTAAGTTTTCAAAACAGAGATGGAATAGAACTTACTCAATTCGAATTTGTTTATGCAGAAGATACCCCAACAAGAGAAGTTGTAGGTTCTAGGAGAAAATCATTAACACTATTTTACGATAGAGTAAATCAAAGCACAATCGACACACCTCAGGATTTTAAATTAACGATGGTAGTTTCAAGAGTTATTAATCACCATATTAGAGACGGAGTTAAAGATATAGAATTGATAGTTGATCCTGATCCAAATACAGAAAATATGGATGATGTAATCATCTTACATCGATACAACGAAAAACCAACCCAAGTAATCGTTCTAGGAAGTATGCATAATACACCTAATAACCCACATAGAGTTGTATTTAAAAGAGATTTCTATTTACAATTGTTAGATCACTTTAATTCATTGTATAGAATGGTTGATGGCTATGCAAAAAAAGATAGCAATGAATACAATCAAAAAGTTCTACAACTTCTAAAAAAAGAAATGGAATATTAATTTTTCAAAAGAAGCACTATGTGCTTCTTTTCTCTTTTTAAATCCTTATTGACTTATCAAAAAAAGCTATTTTTTTGTTTCTATAAATTCCCCTCATTATATAAAGGAGTTTTCTATGAAAAAAACAGGTTCGAAATTGATGTTAGATTTGCTTTTATCCCATAAAGTTGATGTCGTTTTTGGATATCCTGGTGGTGCAATACTTCCCTTTTATGATGAATTATACAATTCTTCGATAAAACATATTTTAGTACGACATGAACAAGGTGCAGTTCATATGGCAGAAGGATATGCAGTTGTTACTAGGAAACCAGGTGTTGCAATCGTAACGAGTGGTCCAGGTGCTACCAATACAATTACCGGTTTAACCGATGCGAAAATGGATTCTATTCCTATTATGGTAATTTCTGGTCAAGTACCAACAACAGCAATAGGAACAGATGCATTCCAGGAAGCAGATGTATTCGGAATAACAATCCCAGTTACAAAATACAATGCATTAATTAAACATGCAGACGAAATAGCAGACATTTTCGAAGAAGCTTGGGTAATGTTAACACAAGGAAGACCAGGTCCAGTTTTACTTGATTTTCCAAAAGACGTGCAAGTACAAGAAACTAGCAACATCCAAGGGAAAGTAAAGTTAGCAGAGCGTTTTCTAAAAAAACCTGCAATTCAAGGAGACTTAGAGAAATTTGCCGAAGCGTTAAATAAATCCCAAAGACCATTACTCTATGTTGGTGGTGGTGCAATTCTATCTGGTGCATCCCAAGAAATTAAAGTAATTGCAGAAAAAGGGATGATTCCAGTAACTTGTACTCTAAAAGGATTGGGTGCATTCCCAGGTAGCCATATATTATCTCTTGGTATGCCGGGTATGCATGGTACAGTTGCAGCTAATAAAGCAATCTTAGAATGCGATTATATTCTATCATTAGGTGCAAGGTTTGATGATAGAGTTGCAGGTGTACCGAACGATTTTGCCCCAAATGCAGTCAAAGCTCACATCGATATTGATCCAGCAGAATTTAATAAGCGTGTTAAGGTCGATTATATTTTACATGGTGATTTAAAAGAAGTATTACAAGCATTAATTCCTTTTATAGAAAAGAAAGACCGTTCTGACTGGGTAAAACATCTCGAAGAATATAAAAATAAATATCCATTAGAGTTTGAAGATAGCAACGAAGTAATAAAACCACAACGATTTTTAAAACGGCTCTACGAAATTACACAAGGTAAAGCGATTGTTTCTACGGATGTAGGACAACACCAAATGTGGACTGCACAATACTACTTATTCGATGAACCTAACCGTTGGATAACTTCTGGTGGATTAGGAGCTATGGGTTTTGGATTTCCTGCTGCTATAGGTGCCGCAGTTGCTCAACCCAACGATTTAGTAATTTCTATATCTGGTGATGGTTCATTCCAAATGTGTATACAAGAATTAGCAACAGTTAGACAATACAATATTCCTGTAAAAATTGTGCTATTGAACAACAATTTTCTCGGTATGGTAAGACAATGGCAAGAATTATTCTACAACGAAAGATTTTCCGAATCCGAATACCAATTTAACCCAGATTTTATTAAAATTATGGAAGCCTATAATATTCCAGGAAAAAGAATCGAAAAACCATCTCAAATCGACGAAGGAATAGAATTTTTACTTTCCGAAAATGGACCAACATTCTTGGAAGTTGTTATTCCTGCTGAAGAAAAAGTCTTTCCGATGATTCCAGCAGGTAAAAGCCAGAGAGATATGATTTTATTTTCCGACGTTTATAAAGTAAAAAAATGATGGAGATACAAAAGATTCCAGCATATTATTTAGTAGTATGAGACGTTTTCAAGAACTAACTCCTATTCAAAAGACTTTGGATGTATTATCTTCTGCTGCTCGGGCATACCGAGCAGTAACATCTCAGACGGAATTAAGAAAATGGTGGGCTCCACGTGTAATAATGGCAAAAAATATTGTTTCTCATCAACCCGGAAAAGATATGAAGATGCTATTAATTGATTCTCGCGAAAACGAATTTGTTCGCTATAAATTCTACGGATTAGATTGGAAAGATCATCCAGAGACAGTTATCGCAATCGAAATAGAAGAAAAAGGCGTTAAACGAAAAGACAAAGGAGAAGGAATTCGGATAAATATTTATCACGAAGGTTGGATTAAAGAAGAATATAAAAAAGAATACGAAGAAATTTGGAATAAAGCATTGAATTCCCTAAGAATTCTTCTATCGGAAGATAGGGTAGAACATTGGTGGGAAAAAGAAAAACGTAAAGGTGATTTTAAATTTGCAAACCTACAGACAATGAAAGAATTTCTAAATAAAATGGAAGACGAAACACGTGCAAAAAAAGAAAAGAAAAAAGCATCGAAAATTCTCTGGCAAATTTTTCAAGCATTAGATCCTTATGGTGAATGGTATTGTAAGGATAGTTTTACCGAAATAGAATTCTATGCAAGAGGTCAAAAGATATTTGGTGCTCAAAAGTCTGGTCATATTGTAATGAGTTGGAGGGAGCTAGATCCAATACTCGGAAGAAGTTTACAAGATTATGCTGATCGATTTAGTATCGAACAAAACAATATAGAAATCCATGTAGGGCAAAATTACGAAAGAATACCAGCAGTGGACATTATTCCAGAATTATTTATTCGATGGTGTATCGACGTAATTCAACATAAACAAAATTAACTAAAAATTTTTATGAAACTTTTATGAAACAATTTGAATGTTACTCGTTATCAGAAAAAAATATTTATCTAAAAATTAAAACAGAACATACGGAAAAAGGTACTTTGTATAGATTAGCATCTGCGATTTTTGTTTTAGGCTTAGATATTTTTTCTGGTGAAATTAAAACCATCAACGAAAACAATCAGAATTATTCTGAAGATACATTTATCTTGCGTTTTAATGAATCTTCTCAATCCCTCAATGAATTTTCTTATCAGTTAGGAATCCTAATGGAAAGTTTATTAAACAGAGAAATCGAACCAGAAAAAATTTTATCAACCAATGCCAAAAAAAAAGTTCCTACTTTAAAAGAAATTATAGAATCTGGATTCGATTATATTATCGACGAAAATAAAGCAAAAAATCAAATCCTTTTTTATTTCGAAACACTCGATCGTTCTGGTTTACTGGTTTCTATGGCAAAGTTTTTCTACGATAACAATATCAATATTATCGAAGCAAAGATTGAAACAGAATATAATAACATTGCAAAAGATACATTTATATTAGAATACGAGAATAAAGAATCTATCAAACATTTAAAATCTCAGTTAGAAAAATACATTCACCATCAAATACCTTAATGATTATTGGTAATTCTCTTTATAGTCGAATAAAAGTTTTAAAAAAATTGGTGTTAACATAGTAGTTACTAATCCCATCAGCACTAAGATAGAAAATATCTCAATATTAATAAAATTGTTGATAAATGCAATATTGGCAATTATTAATTCCATTATTCCTCTTGCATTAAGTCCAACCCCAAGAGTTAAAGAGGTTGTAGGATTTAAACCAGTCATTCTGCCTGCAAAATAACCACTAATAATTTTAGAAATAAATGCGATAAGAAGTACAACTAATACAAGACTTAAATTCGTTAAAGAAAATAAATTTGTTTCTAAACCAATACTTGCAAAAAATATAGGTGCCAATAAACCCATTGCAATATTACTCGTAGAAGATTGAATTATATGTAAATTTTCTTTTCCGATTAAGCTTTCACTTATTAACATAGACGCGAAAAAGGAACCAACAATAAAATGAAATCCTAAATTTTCGGAAATTGTAGAAAAAACCAAAATAAAAATAAAAAATAATGTAAAAAGTGGTTCTTTAATTTTTAAAATAGAAACAATTTTATCTAGATAAACTTTTATATAATTCCCCTTTTGTACCATTTTTTTTACAAGTATGTATGCAATGGTAAGAATAAAGATAAATGCAAAAAGTTTTAGAAAAGATAAAAAAACAACTTTTAAAAAGGATTTAATCGTTAATGTCGCGTTTTTATTATTCCAAAACATACCAAAAAACATCAATGCTAATACATCGTTAAAAATAGCTACAGAGATAATTTTTTGCCCCAATTCTGTGTTCAACTTTCCTAAATCCATTAAAATCCTAACACTGACAGGTAAAGCAGTAATAGAAATACATAGACCTAAAAAAAATGTAGCCGTTATATCTAAATTAAATAGTATACCCACGCCAAATCCACATACAAATGGAAGAATAAAAGATATTACAGGCATGATTATATTTTTACCGCGTAAAGAGTTAAGAATTTCGTCAATGTTGATTTCTACTCCAGCTAGTATTACAAAAAAAAATATTCCTAATTCGGAAATAATTCGAATTTCTTCGGTTCTATGAATTATGTTTAATATGCTTGGTCCTAAAATAATTCCAGCTAAAATTTCTCCTATCATTGCTGGTTGATTAAATCGTTCTAATATTTCTCCGAAAATTCTCGAAAATACTAATAAAAGCAGTAAATTCGTAAAAAGTGATAATTCTAAACTCGGATTATTCATAATATAAACATTGTAAAAAAAAATTGTAAATTGTCAATAAATTCTAACATTACGTTAAATTTTCTGATATTGTGAATACCAACGATTCAATTTTTGAATCAACTCTTGGGTAGTTTCTTTAATTTCTGCAAATGAAGATATTAAATCTACTAGTGGTTTTCTTTCCCTTTCTATAGCTGGTAGTTTGTAATAGAATTTTTCTAACTGATTTGTTAAATCTATAACATTCATGATTAATTCTCTAAAAATTTTATAAATTTCGAATCGTTTAATGTAATCAAATTGTTGTTGTTCGTCGAATTTTTCTATTTTTTTTCTAACTGGTTCTGGAAGTCGCGATATGTAATAAGATACTGGTCGCGGAAAGTAAACAAGCTCTTTAAAGATTTTAAATGCCTCTTCCGAAGAATGATAACACTTAACTTCTATCTCTTTTTGCAGATCAAAAAAATCATTCAAAGAATTTGAGAGTTTTTCGAAAACCTGAGAACGATTTAAATTTTTTTCTATTGCTCTTAAACTTTCGACAGACTTTTTTGTATCTCTTTCTAATTCTTTAAAAAATTCATTTTCGTCGATAAAATTCTCGTCTGGCGAATAAAAATCGAAATCCATGTTTTTATTTTCTTGAAAGTTGGATATTTTTGTAGAAGTAGGCTCTTCTCTTTTTTCGGAAAGTTGAAATTCCCACTTTTCTTTTTTTTCTATGAACTTTTCTTTTTGTATTTCCTGTTTGATTTTCAAAGCCTCTTGATAAGAACCTGCTAATCGAACAAACTTTATTTGTCTTGTTTCTAAATCGAACTTAATCGCATATTTTCTTCCTTCCTGATCAATAAACTTTTTGTTTAAATCTCTAATAGTTAATTTTTTAGGATCGACCTCATCGATGGAACGAACAAATATATATTCTGAATGTGGATTCATATTTCGCCTCACCTCAAATCCTATTTATATATTTTTTTTATAATATTTATTCATTTTCTTTAAATAGTCTTAATATATCGTTTTTTGTAAAAATGTATTTCTTTTTACAGAACTCGCAAGTAACTTCAATTTGCCCTTGTTTTTCTAATAATTCAGAAACTTCTTTTTCTCCTAAGGTAAATAAAACATTTTCAATTTTTTCCGAATTACAATCACAATGAAAAAAGATTGAACCTGATTGTAAGATTTGAACACTAAAATGTTGAGTTATATTTTTTCTTTGTTCGTAGGCTTGATCTCCAAAAATATTTTTTAAGAAATCCACCATGTTGGTTTTATGAATAAAATCTGCTAATTTATCAAGTTGCTCAAACTGAATATTTGGTAGTGCTTCGAAAAAATATCCATAAACCTCTACAGGAACTAAGGGATTCGCTTTGTCAAAAAAAGAAAATATTCCAATAAATGCATTGATCTGATCCGATTTACTGATATATTCTTCTATGTTTTTTGCAATGGGTAACTCTCTCATTTCGACAGCAGAACTATAAATTTTTTGTGATACCTTTTTAAATTTATTTACCTGCAATAGTCCTTTCCCTTTTCCATGATAGAGTTCTCCCTCCCATTCTGCATTTTCTGGTACAATAATCCCTCTTACTCCACCATAACTACTTGCGAAAGACAAAATTTTTTTTACTGCACCATCACCTTCGATGTGTATACCCACCACTTCGTGTTCTTGTTTAATTTCGCGAGTAGTAAGCAAAAAGGCTCCAAGGATCGTTTCTCCTAATAAAGCTTCGCATTGAATCGATAAATTTTGTAAATTTCTTATTTCGATTAATGTTTCTTTTATATTGGCAAAAAGAAAACGAACATTCAAATCGGGAATGATGCCTCTTACAAAAATATCTTTATCACGATGAGGAACGATTAAATAATCTTTTTCAATCATAGATTTCTTTTAATGCTTTATAAAATTCAATGTAATCATTTTTTGCGTTCCAGGCAATAAAACCTTTCGCATTAGCGTCAATACATGCCTGAATTTGTTTTTTTATATATTCTTTATAAGTTAAACCAGTACCATCTACACTCATCTTGAACGCTTGTATATAAGGTATAATATCTGCATTGTTTACTCTTTGTAAAGCATTCCTTATACCATCATAAACAGTTTGATAAGGTTGATTGATTCTTTCTTTCATACCATAAAAGTGTGATGGATATAACATGGGATGAATATGATCTAAATAGCGATCAAAGATCTCTATCTTTTGTCCAATGATATCATTCTCATAAAAAGGAATCCTACCAAATATATCTGCACCGATTCTAACACCATAAGGTCTTAATCGATCCTCGAATAACCTTAGAATTCCTGCAATAAACCTATATCGCTTACCTAAGGTTAAATCTTTTGGATAATAATTATCTGCAAATCGAATGTAGTCCAATTGAATTTCCTCAAAACCATTCTGAACAGCTTTCTCTGCTAAATCTATTAATCGATATAAATATTCCATGTGTTTCTTTGTGGGAGGATAATCTCTAAATCCTTGTTCAAATATTACGATTCTCGCGATTAAATAAAAATTTTCATTTTTTAGTTTTTTGATCCATTGCTCTGGTATCATGTTCGGCTGTATATCTATAACAAGGGTGTTAATTCCATTTTTTTTTGCTCTTTCGACAAATTGAGAGAAATTTTTTAAGAAAGGTGTTCTATTGTTTACATAGATTGCTTTGATAAAATCCGGCTTATTATATTTATAAAAGCGTTTTTCTTTTGGATAGGGATTTAAATTCGACGGAAAGATAAATACTTCTTTCTTGGTATTTTTATCAGAAGGAGAAGTAATGGTAATTTCTAATTTATTATAAGGATAAGTTTCTTGAATCTTTTCTGCTACTTGATTTTTTTGTTCTAAATAATTTATAAAATTTTTTATAGAATCATTCTGAAGTTCATTTGCTAAAAGCATAGAACTATAAAAAAAGATGAACAAAAAAACCTTCCGCATATTGATATTATCGGAATTTTATAAATCGTGAATCAAGTTCTCTTTGGAAATTATTCCTCCCATAAGTAAAATATCGTTTGGGTTTTCTTCTAGTAAAGGATAAAATACAGCACTTTGACCTGGTGTGACTGCGGGAATAGGATCTTCTAAAACGACCTTTATTCTATGACCTTTGGGTAAACCATTCCAAGAAATAGATGGATCATACCCCAAGTAGTTTACAAAAGCATTGTAAGGTTTACTTCTGTAACGTATTTGGACTCTACAATGCAATTGTTTTGAGTGATACAAATCAGCAAATTCTTCTTCGGAAAAATACAAAAAGTTGATTTGTTCCACTTCGAAAGATCGAAATAACGTTTGGTTTACAGACCCTAATATAACATCGCCGTTTTCGTGTATTTCTATCACATAAAGAGGTTCTTTCCAAGAAATTCCTAATCCTTTTCTTTGACCAATGGTAAACTGTTCTTTGCCTTTATGCTTTCCTAAGATTCTGCCATGGATATCTTTAAAATATCCTGGGGTCATTTCTACGCCTTGCTTTTTAAGAAAACTTCTATAATCGTTATCTTGAACAAAACAAATTTCTTGTGATTCGTGTTTTTCTGCTACGGGAAGATTATATTTTCTTGCTAATTCTCGAACCTCTTGTTTTAAAAAATTCCCTAAAGGAAAAATGGTATGAGAAATTGCCTCCTGAGAAAGACCATACAAATAATATGCTTGATTTTTATAATCGTCAACTCCATTTTGAATTGTGTATCGATTGGATTTTGTTTTGTAAACACGCGCATAATGTCCTGTTGCAATCCAAGAAATTCCTAATAGTTTTGATTTTTCCCAAAGCGCACCAAATTTAACGTGAGTATTACATTCAACACATGGATTCGGTGTTCTTGCTTTTTGGTAATCTAAGATAAATCGATCTATTACTTTTTCTTTGAATATATGTTCCATTTTGATTACATAAAAAGGAATATTCAACTGCATACCTACACTTTTCGCATCATAGATATCCTTAGGGCTACAACATGTCTTTTTACTATCGCAGTTCTGTTGATAATCCCAAACTTTTAGGTTTACACCAATCACTTCGTATCCTAATTCATGTAGGAGCAATGCACTTACAGCACTGTCAACCCCACCAGACATAGCTACAACAATTTTGGAATTTTTTTCTGGTAGAAGAACATCTCTAAACTTGTTGCTTTCTAATGAGATCATCATATTATGGTAAAATAATCAAAATACTATGTATCGTCATTTAAAAATATTTTTGATTTTAATTTTATTCATTGTAAGCGACAAAATATTTTCCAATCAACTTTCTCAGGTTGAATTTTATTCGAACTCAAAATTTTTATCCCCCAATAACGATGGATATAATGATGAAATCATATTTTATGTGATTTTACACCAAAACCTCCCCATTAAAGTCAAAGAATGGTCGATTTATATTTTAAATTATGAATCCAGAATCATCACGATTATAGCACCACAAAAACGAATCAGCAACGAAAAAGAGTATCGACTTGTCTGGAATGGAAAAGATCCTAATGGAAATTATGTTCCTGACGGCAATTATAAAGCAATTCTTAGAGTCTATTACGATTATGGAAATATCTCTAAAGAATTTATTATATCTTTTGATGTTTATCGCGATAATTTTAATGTAGAATTAAATTTTATCAATCCTTATCTTTTCAAAAAATGGGATCCTCAAAAAAAGGATTTTACTAACATAATTAATGAGGTTCAAATTCTACAAAATTATCAAAAGGATTTTACGATTCAAAGCGAATTTAATTCCTATATATTAGACTTGAAATATGATCTTGTAGTAGCTCGAAATTGGGAAAAAAAACCTCAAGCGATTACTCTATGGGATGGAAGAATTAAAGATAATTATGCTGATTTTTCTATCTATCACTATATGCTTGCTTATAAAAATTACGAAAAAAAGTTATACCAATATATCTTACCAGGAATCTTTGTATTGCCCATCAAACCAGAAATAAATTTATTTTTATCGCCATTTATTATAAATTCTGAAGGGAAAGGATTTTTAAATAATGTACTTCAAAGTTTTGAACTAATTAAACCCGAAGAAAAGAGGATTTCTAAATTTAAACCCAACGTAAGTTATTTATCAAAATATTACCAAATCTATTGTTTTAAACAAGGATTACTTTCTAATCGATGGCAATATTTAAAAGATGGAATATCGGATATTTCTAAAGATGGATTAGAACAATTCATTTCAATACTACCTAAGAATCAGTATTGTCAAATTATTTTTTTTAAAAACACAATCAACAACTTTGAATACGAAAAACTGATGGATTTTCCCGTATTAACGATCCTTCCTATATATATAGATGAACAAAAGCCAGAAATCAAAATCGCTTTAAAACATTCATTTATTCGACCCGATTATTATTATGATAACTTTTTTCAAGAAATAGAGATAACTGCTAACGATAATACATTTATTAAAGAAATAAATTTATATTTATTTTTAAATTATTTTAATAAAAGATTATTAATAAAAACATGGAAAATCATACCTAATCAAATTGGAATAAATAAAAATCAAGTAGAAAAAACTATCTATTGGTATGGAGATATTCTCCAAAATTTTTCTGTGGAAAGTCTAGAAAATCTTACTTTACAAGTAGAAGCAATCGATATAGCAAACCATAAATCGTATCTAGAATTTTCTTTTAAAACAGATGTATTCTTTCGCGAAGTGGATCAAAATTATGTTTCCATGATTCCCTTATCCATCATTCTTGACGAAGAAAATAAAATTCATGCTACCAAAGAAAATTTTTTAAAAAAAATTGTACAAGAATATTACAAACACAAGAAAAAATATATATACATTAAAGTCCATTCCCATACAGATGGTAAAGATGATGAAAACTTATATAGAACTGAATCTATTAGTAAACAATTATTCGATATTCTCGTAAAAGATATTCCAGAAAAAAATATATTTTTTAGAGGTGTTGGAGAACTCTATCCCCAGTTTAAAGATAAGTCTGAATTTTCAAAATATAGAAACGATCGAGTAGAAATCATTTTTAGCGATGAATTATTTAGCGAAGAAAAAAACTTATATTAGTTGGATATTTTTATTTTTTTCTACTATTGTTTATGGTTATGAGTTTAAAAACTTATTTTATAAAAATCTTTCGATAGATAAAAATAAAAAGAACCTCCAATGCAAGTATGAGTATTATAATAATAAAGTCCTTAAAGACTCAAGTACTTGCAAAATTTTAATAAGCGATGATTCCATCAAGATCACAACAGTTTATAATACCATCATCATTACTGAACTAAATCATCATGAACTTCGAATTGATGTAAACCTAAAACAATTTTCTTACGAAAAAAAATATCATGTAAAAAAAGATCGAACTTTATCAACCCCAACAATGTTAATCTATTTTTATAATGATCCTGAAACAAAATTTGTTCAAATTGATTATAAAAAAAATTTATTTATACTTTCATTGGAATATGGGAAGTTTGTGATAAAAATATTTTAAAATTAATACATTAAAAATATCTTGCTAAAAAAATTGCCTTATGAAAAAGTTTTTATTTTAGTATTGTATGACTTTTTTTAATAATGTTTATACAAACCTAAAACCCGTATCTTCTTTAGTAGAAATTTTTAAAGATAACAATTCTATTCCCGTCCCAGAAGATTGGTATGTAGTTATTGCTGATATAGAAAAAAGTACAAAAGCAATCGAAGAAGGTCGTTATAAAGATGTGAATACTGCTGGTGCATTAGCAACAATTGCAATTAGTAATGAATTTGGTACATTGGAATTTCCTTTTATATTTGGAGGAGATGGAGCAACTTTTTTAATTCCTAAGGATTATTTAGAAAAGGTTAAAGATATTTTAATTGGTACATCTGTTAAGGTAAGAGAATTTTTTGATCTAGATATGCGCATAGGGATTGTTCCTGTTAGATCATTGGTAGAAGCAGGACATACAATTCTTATGGGAAAAATTCAGATATCACCATATTATGTACAGTCAGCGATTATTGGAAATGGAATTCATGTTGCAGAAAATTGGATAAAAAGAAAAGAAGAATTTGTAGTAAAAAACAATGATAATTTTGTTTATGAACCCAATTTTAAAGGCTATACATGTCGATGGTTAGATATCCCTTCGCCCAAAGAAGAAACCATTGCTTTAATCATTTATCTTCGTACTTCTACATTGAAACAAGAACAAGAAATGCTAACTCAGGTTTTTTCTTTAATAGAGAGTATTTATGGACCTAAATGGGAACATCATCCCCTTTACGAAAAAGGTCTAAGTCCAGCGATATCACCACGAATATTGTGGAGAGAAGCAGCAGCTCGTAGTGGTAAAACAACTGGAATAAATTTTTTTTTAGAACTGATGCGAACTTATTTAGAACTTTTTGTTACCATTACAGCTATGAAATTAAAATTACCCTTGAAAGTTTATTTTTATAACCTAAAAGAAATAAAAAAATTTAATATAATATCTTCGGATTATATGAAATACGACGGTATGTTAAAAATGGTACTTGCCGGAACGAAAAAATCCCGAGAAAAATTAATCACAGAGTTAGATAAATTAGAACAAGAGGGAAAATTATATTATGGAATTCATGTTTCTAATAGAGCAATCTTAACTTGCTTATTACAAACAAATAGTTATCAAGAAGTCCATTTTGTTGATGTAGCAGACGGTGGATATACCCTAGCAGCAAGAATGCTCAAAGATAAGATTTCTAATGATAAATAAAAAATAAGCAATATTTTCTTGCCATAAGGAAAGTAAAATGAAAAATTGGAAAAAATTATAATAATATTTATATGTTTTATTTATAATTATAGCATATAATCAATAGAATTGATCCCAAAAAAAACTAAAAATTCTTCTTGTATGATAATCCGCCGTCTTTGTATAGACATAATTCTCTATCCACTGACGTGAAACATCCAAATCATCATCAAAAGGCAAATCAGGCTTCTCTACCATCGGTATGATTTCCCTACCTTGCTCTTGCATCTCCCAATCTATCATCATCCTTAACATTGCACTAATGGAATACCCGATAAAACGTCGACAATCGAATAACTTACTCCATAAGGCAGGATTCAGCCTCAAACTATATCTCTTGTATTCTTTTGTCTTGGGCTGATAGGTCGCTGTCTCTGTTCGTTTTGTGGGTGTTATTCTTATGTGATACAAATAAACCATATATTTGCTCACAAGATAAAAAATGGTCTCTGTGATATTTCTATTGAATTTCGCATTGGCTAATTCTCGTAAGAAATCATAATGTAGTGGTGTTAAGTTTATCCCTACTCTATATAAATCCAGTGTATAATATCGATCTTCTATGTTCATATAAAATAAAATGTCAGATTCGCAGATTTTCTACATAAAAAATATTTCTTGACATTAATTCATTTTTACATAGTGCCAACTTGAATTGCTTTATTCAAAATTTTTGATGATCGTTTTTGGAGATGAGTTGTAGACTCGAAGTTGAAATTATTTTTAAATTAAATGATTGAAATCAACCTTCTTTCCATGATTATATTTATATCAAATAAATAAGATTTTCTATTGTTCTAATCAAGATAAAATTGAAATTTTTTTTGATCCAAATTGTAACAAAATACATAAGCGCGTAAGCGCCTATGTACTAACTACATCCTGTTGTTGCACCACAACTTACACATTTAAGGCAAGTTCCATTTCGAACCATCGTAAACTGACCACATTCAGGACATGGATCTCCTTCGTATCCTTGCATTTTAGCAATCGTCATCAAAGTCGATTTTGTTTCTAATTCGTTTGGTTTTTCTAATGTTTGTTGTTTAATAGGATGATTCTGTTTTTTAGGAACAATCCAAGAAGGTAAATCTCTTTCTACGGTTTGATGCTCTTCGGTTTTTATGCTTAGGTGATGTTTTTGAACTGCATCAGGGCTAATTGATTCAGGATCCACTTGTGCTAAATCATATCTACCTAGATAAGTAATGGCCAATTCTCTAAAAATATAATCAATAATAGAGGTTGCCATTTTTATGTGTGGATTACCTTGAACAATACCATTGGGTTCAAATTTTGTGAATACGAAAGCATCCACAAATTCTTCTAAAGGCACACCGTATTGTAAACCTAACGAAACAGCAATGGCAAAACAGTTCATCAACGAACGGAAGGCAGCACCTTCTTTGTGCATATCCAAAAAGATTTCGCCCAATCGACCATCTTCGTATTCTCCTGTTCTAAGATAAATTTTATGTCCTCCGACTATGGCTTTTTGAGTATAACCAGCCCTTCTGGTCGGTAAACGTTGTCTTTTCGAAATTACTCTTTCCATTCGTTCTGCAACTTTTTCCACTTTCTCTACTGTATGTTCTGCTGCTTCTAATTCTTTGATAAACTGATCTTCTTCTAATGCAATATTCAAAGGTTGAGATAATTTACTACCATCGCGATACAAAGCAATTGCTTTGGTCATAACCCTCCAAGAAAATTCATAAGCTTGTTTAACATCTTCTATGGTTGCATTAGAAGGCAAGTTGATGGTTTTAGAGATTGCACCAGAAATAAAGGGTTGAGCTGCTGCCATCATCAATACGTGAGCTTTCCATGATAAGAATCGTTTTCCATAACGACCACAACGATTCGCGCAATCAAAAACTGGATAATGTTTTTCTTTTAAGTGGGGAGCAAATTCTACTGTTCCCGTTCCTGTCACATAATCATTCGCTTTTCTTATTTCTTCTTCTGTAAAACCTAAATATTTCAATAGATCAAAATCAGCTGGAAGTTCGTTCACCTTTTTCTGGGTAATTTTTTCGATAAACTCATCACCCAATGTAAAACGATTAAAAACAAAACGAATATCAAAGGCAGTTGGCATTAAAGATTCAATCTTTTCTAATGTAGCGTCATCAAAACCTTTTTGCCTTAATGTATAATGGTTTATATAAGGTGCATTTTTTAAACTTCCATAACCAATAGCATATTTTACGATATCATCAATTTCTTGTTCACTATATCCAAGAACCCTTAACGCATAAGGTACAGATTGATTGATGATCTTGAAATATCCACCACCTTCCAACTTTTTGTATTTTACAAGAGCAAAATCTGGTTCAATGCCAGTAGTGTCGCAATCCATCACAAGTCCAATTGTGCCAGTAGGTGCAATGGCTGTAAACTGAGCATTTCGATATCCATATTGTTCTCCTAATTGTAATGCTCTATCTGCTTCTTCTTGTGCAGCTTTTAATAGATTTTCTGGACAATATTCTGCATTGATTCCTAATGGGGTGATGGTCAATTCTTCGTACTCTTCTGGAGGAGCATTGTAAACAGCTCTTCGATGATTTCGCATTACCCTTAACATATGTTTTTTATTTCTTTCGTATCCTTTAAATGGACCTAATTCTTTTGCCATTTCTGCACTTGTTGCAGCTGCATTGAGATGCATAATGGCTGTAATTGCACCTGCAACTGCTCTACCTTTTTCTGAATCATAAGGTATTCCCATTTGCATTAACAAAGCTCCCAAATTTGCATACCCCAACCCCAAAGTTCTAAATTCATAAGACAATTTTGCAATTTCTTTCGATGGAAATTGAGCCATTGTCACAGAGATTTCTAATGTGATTGTCCATAAACGAGAAACATGACGAAATGCTATATCATCAAATTCATTTGTTTTATGGTTTAAAAATTTTATCAAATTGATGGATGCCAAATTACAAGCAGTATCGTCTAAAAACATATATTCTGAACAGGGATTTGATGCGCGAATTTCTCCGTCTTCTGGACAAGTATGCCATTCGTTGATGGTTGTATGGAATTGTAGGCCAGGGTCAGCGCATGCCCATGCTGCATAAGCAATTTTATCCCATAGTTCTCTTGCAGGAATGATTTTACAAGGCTTAGGTTTTCGATTTTGCTCTTTTGCCTTTTCTAATTCTGTTCTCCAGTAGAGATGCCATTCTTTACCTTGAAATACAGCTTGCATGAATTCATTAGTGATTCGAACAGAGTTGTTGGAATTTTGACCAGAAACAGTTTGATAGGCTTCGGATTGCCAATCTGTCGTAAATTCTTCTAATTCGATAGACTTAACACCTTGTTTTGCTAATTCAATCAAACGAACAATAAAAGTATCTGGTATATAAACCTTTTGAGCATTATAAACAGCTTTCTTTAAAGCTAAATTTTTGTTGTAATCAAATTTGATTTCTTCGTTGGGTTCATCATGAATCGCTTTTAGAATTGCATTTGCATGTTCTTTAACCAATTTCGAACCAACAACTAAATCCAAAACTTTGTATTCTTCTTCTACTTTCCAATTGATGAATTCTTCAATATCGGGATGATCAATATCTAAGCATACCATTTTTGCTGCTCTTCGCGTTGTACCACCTGATTTAATTGCACCAGCTGCTCGATCTCCAATCTTCAAGAAACTCATTAAACCACTACTTTTTCCACCACCTGAAAGAGGTTCACCTTCACCTCTTATACTCGAAAAGTTGGTACCAGTTCCAGAACCATATTTAAAAAGACGCGCCTCTTTTACCCACAAATCCATGATTCCACCTTCGTTGACTAAATCATCTTTAACAGATTGAATAAAACAAGCATGAGGCTGGGGCCGAACATAGGCAAAATTCGAACGTAACAATTCTTCTGTTATAGGATCCACATAATAATGTCCTTGACTTCTTCCTTCTATTCCATAAGCCCAATACAAACCGGTATTAAACCACTGAGGAGAATTAGGAGCACCGATCTGATTCGCCAAAATAAATAGCATTTCCTCAAAATATGCTAATGCATCTTCTTCCGAAGAAAAATAGTTATATTTCCAACCCCAGTAGGTCCAAGTACCTGCCAACCGAATAAATACCTGTTTTGCAGAATATTCCCCACCAAAACGCTTATCTTCTGGGATACTTTTGAGCTTTTCTTCGTCGATCACCCTTCTCTGTAACCATTCTGGAACATTTTCTTCTCTGTAAGGTTTGGTAAACAAGGGAACACCAGCTTTTCTAAAATACTTTTGTGCTAAAATATCCACTGCTACCTGAGACCAATGTTTAGGAACTTCTACATTTTCCATTAAGAAGACCACACTTCCATCTGGATTGATGATTTTAGAAGTCCTTTTATCCCATTCGATTAAATCCCAAACTCTACTTTCCCAAGGTTTTTCCCAATCAATTTGAAAATCTTTTTGTAAATGCTTTGTGTAAAAACGATTGATCTTCATGAATTTGCTCCTAATTCCATACAACTTTTTCTAAATGTTTGTTAAGCAAACAAAATAATAGTACTTAATGCAAATGTACTAAAATTTTGTTAATATGTAAACTCTTTTTTTACATCATGATGAAAAATATTTCAAAAGTAATATCGGTTAATCCCTTCAATCATCCAAAACAAAAATCCAAGGATTCGTAATTTTTTCATTCCCAGCAAATAGATTTGACATTTTTTCGTATTAAATAAAATGATTAAATCTTTTTATGCATATCAACAGATTGATCATAGTTCAATGGACATCGTTTGTTTTTCTTGCAATCTATGTTTTATTGAATTTCTACCTAATTTCTTACGATACACATGAATTTTACCAATGGTTCGGAAAAGCGATTTGTCTTCCTGATAACTGTTTTTGCGAAAAGATTCATATCAATCAGATAGCACAACCTATCAACAGTTTTACAAATATATTTTATGTATATGTGGGAATCATCATTCTTTTTCGATTAAAAAAATGGGATTTATTTACAATTATATATGCTTATATCGTAATCCTTCTAGGTTTAGGTAGTTTTTTTTATCATGCTACGATGACCTTTTTCGGCATGTGGCTTGATGTATTTTCTATGTATATGTACATTCTTTTTCTGATTTTTTATTTAATCTATTATGCGGATATTTTAGATCAAAAAAAAGGAATTTTATTCTATATGATTTTGCTTTTTGTTTCGGGAATATTTTTGTATCAGTCTCCTTTATTTAGAAGAATTTTATTTGGTTTTTATGTGATTCTAACTCTCTTTGTTTTTTATAGAATCAAAAATAAAATTTTTATCAATCCGAAAAATTTTTACATAGCTTTGGCAATTTTTATTATCTCTTATGCGATCTGGCTTTTGGATTATTATCGTATCCTTTGCAACCCAGAAAGCTGGATTCAAGAGCATGGTATCTGGCATACTCTGGATAGCTTGGTAATTTATTATTTATATTTGTTTTTTTGGGAATTACGTATTTCTAAAAACTCAAATTCGAAAGAATTGACATAAAAAAGATTCTCTAAAACTTGTTTAAAAATAGAAATTTGTTAAGTTTTTTTATATAATTTTTAAAATAAGAGGAAAAATATGTCAAATATCGTCACTACAAAAAAACCGATACGATACATAAACGAAAAAAGTGAATGGATAAGAAGCTTTGCTTGCAATCATATCAGTATTTTGATTGTATGTAGGGGACCTATCCGAAAAGAAGCAATGGATGTTTTCGAGACCTTAGGTATAAGATATGGTATACTTCTTTCGGAAAAAGATTCTGTCACTTACCCACAAACATTAGCTCCAGAAATTCGACAAATTAACGATCCCGAACGAATCCATCGTATTCCCGATTATACAGGAGTAACCCAAGAAGAAAGAAATCAAAGGATTCAAGATATCATCAACATCTGCAAAAAATATCAATATACCCACGTTTTTGCAGGTTATGGGTTTATGGCAGAAGATGCCCATTTTGTTATGTCCTTAGAGAATGCAGGAATTGGTTTTGTTGGACCAGAATCCAATGTTCACCTTAAAGCTGGATCCAAAGACAATGCGAAGAAAATTGCAAGAAGTATTGATGTTTCTGTTACACCGGGAATCGATAATATTACTTCTTTAACATTGATAGATAAAGTTGGTGGAAGAGAAGGATTATTGAATTTAATAAAAACACATAATTTCGAAATCCAAAACATAGAAAAACTTAACGACGAAGAATTAGCAGAAGAAATATTAAACGAAAGTTACAAAAAAAGTATACCATTATTAACATTAGAAGACTTACAAAAAAAAGCAAAAGAAGAAATCGCCAAGCTATTAGAAAAAAATCCTGGTAAAAGATTTCGTCTAAAACACGTAGGTGGTGGTGGAGGAAAAGGTCAAAGAATTGTTACATCCGCAGAACAAGTACCGGATGCTGTATTGGAAGTTTTATCAGAATCCAAAGCACTAGGTCCGAGCGATAACAAGAATTTTCTTATAGAATTGAACATAGAAAATACACGACATAACGAGATTCAATTGTTAGGAAATGGGGAATGGGCCATAGCACTCGGTGGTAGAGATTGTAGTATTCAGATGTATGAACAAAAACTCATAGAACTTTCTATTACAGATGAATTATATCAACTAGAAATACAAAGACTTAGAAGCGAAAATAAGTTAGAATGGGCGAAAAGATTAGAAAAAGATCGAGAATTTTTAAGACAAATGGAAGAACAAGCTGAACGTTTTGCTGTAGCTGTTGGGTTAAATTCAGCCTCTACGTTCGAATGTATTGTTTCTGATGATGGTTTTTATTTTATGGAAATGAATACGCGTATTCAAGTAGAGCATCGCGTTACAGAGATGGTTTATGGACTACGTTTTAGGAATCCCCAAAATCCCCAAGAATATTTTGATGTGGAATCTCTTGTAGAAGCAATGGTTTTATGTGCTGTTCATGGTAAAAGGCTACCAAAACCAGAACGCTTTTTAAGAAATATTGCTGGTGGCGAGATTCGTTTAAATGCGATGAACCAAGCCCTACAACCTCATGCTGGTGGTATCATAGAATCCTGGTCTGAACCAGTAGAATACGAATTAAGAGATGATCAAGGTATAGGTATAAAAAACCCTGATACAAATGCATTTATTCATTATCATTTGGCTGGAGCTTATGATTCCAACATCGCGTTGATAGTCTCTTGGGGAAATTCGCGCACACAAAACCTAGAACGATTAGGTGATATTTTAAGAAGAATGGAAATTCGCGGAACGGAACTTTCTACGAATAGAGAATTTCATATGGGGATGATGTATTTCTTGTTAGGATTAGATCCTATGGCTCGCCCCGATACAAAAGTAACTCTTCCTTATTTGGCATTGGTAGGCAATCTTGCATATTATAGTAATCAAATCGATATCGATTATGCTTGGGAAAAAATGTATAAATTCTACTTGGATTTTTATGGAAATAGTATTCGAAATGTTTTAGATTATAAACTAACTTTGATTACAAGACCCATCAAAATGCTTTTGCAAGAACCACATTTATTTGCTGGTTGGCTAAGATACAATTATCATAAAACTTTTGAGCTTCAAGAGAATCAAATCTATTGGATTAAAAATCCCGTTGAAGTTCTTAACGATTTATACACCTATTTGCATTTAGAAGAACGCGATGCACCTGCTCTATTTAAAATTTGGTCACATGATCATGAATTACTCCAAAACGCACGAGAATTCTACCAAGAGTTGTATCAAAGATATCCCAATTTACCCAAAAGATTTTATGAATTACATAACTATTTAATAGAAAATTTTAGAGCCGAAGCAGAAAAACAAGAAATTCTCTCGAGCCATTTAGGATTTATCATTGGATTAGAACTTTTAGAAATCTTGATTGAATTAGGTAAAAGAAGCAAAATCTTTGATGTTTATTTAGATCAGGAAATGCACATAATTTTCCCAGAAGAATTCTACCAACCACAAAAGCAAAAAGAATTTAGCAAGAATTTAGCACCACCTCCTGTTGCATCATCAGATACAATTGTTGCACCGATGGGTGGAATGATCTATTTTAGAGAAACTCCCACAAGTCCACCTTACAAAAACGAAGGAGATCATTTTAATGCTGGAGAACCATTATTCATCATCGAAGTTATGAAGATGTTCAACAAAATACCAGCAGAATTTTCTGGAACAATTTTAGAAAAATTGGTAAAACAAGATGGCGTAGTGGTAAGGAAAGGACAACCGATATTTAGAGTAAAACCAGACGAAGAAATCCAAGTTTTAACACCAGATCAAATAGAGAAGCAAAAGAAAAATTTTACAGACGAGATAATAAAAACAATTTATCAAAATATCAATGGATAAGGTTTGCTTTTGCACAAATATTACAAAATCGAAGATAAAAGAAATGGTTCATGCGAAAAACATGAGCTGGAAAAAATTTATCCAAGAAACAGGTGCAAGCACATACTGCGGCGCCTGTTATTTGGATCTGAAAAATCATTTTTTTTATTATAAATATCAAAAAAAAATTTCTCAATCGAAAAATCTATTATTATTTAAAGATATATGAAAACTGCAATATTTATCGACGATTTATTTTTAAAACATGATACGGGAAGTTATCATCCCGAAACTCCCGAACGACTAAAAGCAATTCAAGAATACTTCGAGAAAAAGAATTTGTTGAATCAGTTTGTTTTACTTCCCAAACGTTTCGCAAAAAAAAGTGAGATTGAGTTAGTACACAACGGTCCATACATTGATTTTGTAGAACAATTATGTAAAAAAGGTAGTGGGTATTTAGATGGAGACACACCAGTAAGCAAAGATTCTTGCGAAGCAGCAAAACTAGCAGCTGGTTGTGGTTTAGAAGCTATTGATCAAATTCTTGAACAAAAGATCGAAAGAGCAATTTTATTAGTAAGACCTCCTGGTCATCATTCTCTTAAAGGAAGGGGAATGGGGTTTTGTTTGTTCAACAACATAGCCATTGCAGCACGATATGCATTACAAAAGGGTTTCAAAAAAATTGCTATTGTAGATTGGGATGTTCACCATGGAAATGGAACCCAAGATGAATTCTACAGAGAAAAAGAAGTATTATTTATTAGTATACATCAGTTTCCTTTTTATCCTGGAACCGGCGCTATTGATGAAATAGGCGAAGGCGAAGGTCTAGGCTATACACTGAATGTACCAATGCCCAGAGGAAGCACCGATGCAGATTACAAAAAAGCCTTCGAAAATCGAATTCTTCCTAAATTGATTGAATACGAACCAGAGCTGATTTTGATCAGTGCTGGTTTCGATGCACACAAATTGGATCCATTAGGTGGACAAGAGCTAACTACAGGTATGTTTGAATGGATGACAGAAAAGCTTTTAAATCTATCAAAAGATTGTTCTAAAGGAAGAATGATTTCCTTTTTAGAAGGAGGTTATTCTCTTCCTGCATTAGCAGAATCTGTTGCAGTTCACAGTGAAGTAATGTTAGATTAAAAAGCTAAAAACATCTTAAATTAAGAAAATTTTTTTAGTAATATAATAGCATATAAAATAAGAAATTGGTTGATATTTATAAAAAAATATTATAAATAATATAAAGTATGGTTTAAACTTATACCAAAATTAAGCTGCCGGACACGAAAATTCACTATAAACTTCTAAATTTGCATGACTTATTCTGTTATAGGACGAATAATTATTCCCAAGCTGAATGAATGATTGTGTTGACTCATCCTCAAAGTTAAGAGTTGGTCTTACAAATATGGGATCGATAGAAATATTTTCTTGCTGCATCTCCCAGTCCAGCATGATGCGAATCATAAAACTCATTGAATACCCTAACAAAAACCTAAGCTCATACAACTTCCCCCAATACGTAGGTTGGATTTGAATTTTTCTTATAACATAGTTTTTTGTACGTGGTTGATACGTTGCTGTTAACGTTTTTTTATTTGGTGTAAGACTGATCTTATAAAGATAAACTAAATAACGCTTTAACAAATAATCTATCGTTAAAGATAGATTGCCGTTAAATTGCGTTTCTGTTATATAAATCAAATACTGGTAGTGAAACGCCGTAAGATTCACCGATGTAATACATTTTTCACAAGTAAAAAAATGTTGTATCTTCATATTAATTCAATATGCTTTTTGTAAAATTTCTAACAAAAAAATTCGATCAAATCCAAAAAAATTTAAAATTCCTACTTGTTTGTGATTCCTTCCAAAATCATCTTTATAAAAGATTCACTTGCAGAAAAAATCTTATTTTGAATTTTGGTTATGTAAAAGGCTTCTTATGATCAGCACAAAATTACAAACATTTTATTACTTATTAGGCAAAATTTTATTTCGCTATAGAAGATATAAATTACACAAAAGAATCATCAAACAAGGCTATTATTTACATAAAGCATATTTCGAAGGCATAACCACTTATTATTATACAAATTTTAAAGAAAATCCAGATTCTTCTAAAAAACATCTTGTACTTCTACATGGTTTTTTAGATAGTTCGCATACTTTTAGAAAGATATTATCATACATAAAAAATGACTACAATGTTTATATTTTGGATTTACCAGGGCACGGAAAAACCCAAGTTCCCTATATTCGCGAACTTTGGCAAATGTCTTCTCTTGTTAGAGGATTATATCGATTCATTCGTGAATATTTAAACCTATCTTTTCCTATTTTTTTAACCCATAGTATGGGAGGTTTGATTGTTTTTCATATGTTAAGATATGCCCAAAGAAGAAAAGAATATCCCAAACACTTTAATTGCATACTTTTTGCTATTGCACCCGGTATGTTTCGTTTCGAAAAAAAATTACGCGAAAAAAACATGAAGTTATTTTTCCCTTCTACCATAGAAGATATTGATAATCTTTTACAGCATCTATTCCCACAACAAATGCCTCAGATTCCATTATTTATCAAATATTATCTATTAAAAGAATGGAACCACACAGGAATGAAGTATTTAGTTCTCAACACGTTAGAAAACGAAGAAGAAGTCTTTTTTACAGAAGATAAGTTAATACATTCCCCCCATCCAAAAAGAACCTATTTTATCTGGGGCGAAAAAGATCACATCGTTCCATTAAAGTATGGTCAAAAATTAACCAAATTAATCAAAAATTCTGAACTTATTATAATCCCCAATACGGGACATACTCCCCATTCCGAAAGACCCGAAGAATTTTATCTATCGATAAAAAACGATTTAAAAAAATTTTTATAGTTTTATCATAATTATTTTCATACAAAGTTTACAAAAAATTTATTTTATACAATATTTTTTAAAAAACAAAAAACATAAAAAAAATAGTTATTTTTCATATTAAATTATTGACAAAATTGATATTTTAAATATACTGAGAAATATGAAGGGAACATTTTTAATAGCTTTTTTTGAAACTTTAAAACAAAAGGTAGGACAAGAAAAATTTCAAGAAATATTAAATCATGCAGGTTATAAAGAAGAACCCATTATTTTTGCTATAAGCGATGTCGACGATGAAATATTTTTTAAAATCTTACATTCTACCAGCAAAGTATTAGATATTCCTTTACACCAAATTACCGAAGCTTTTTCGGATTATTGGATTCATGAATATACACAAAAAGTTTACAAAAAGGTCTATCAATTATACGATTCTTTAAAAGATTTCTTATTAGACCTAAACTGGGTCCACGAAATGACTACAAAAAATCTACTACATCCAACACCTCCCAAGTTCGAATATCAATGGGAAAACGATCATACCCTTTTAATTACTTATAAATCCAAACGAAATCTCATCGATATGGTGATGAGTCATATAAAAGCTGCTGCCAAACATTATAACGAAAAAATCAACCTACAAAAAATTCAAGATAACGTGATCCGTGTGGAATTTTTAAAATAATTTGTTTTTAATTTTTGAATTCATACCCCAATTATCTGATTCTTACATCGGGTAAGTCTTCTCTGAATTCTGGATCCTTTAATTGGAGTTGCTTTCTTATAACAGCCCTTTTTTGAAGGGCTGCATTAAGGCAAAAAATTTCGAACTCTAATTTATCTATATCTGCTAAGCTTTTTAATGAGGAAAAAGCAATTTTAAGTATGCCGTTGTAAGTTTTTTTATCGCGTGAATATCTCTTGTATCTGTCCTCGCAAGTATTTCTAATATTTCATCTACAAGGATTGCATATTCGGAGGATTCTCTTAAACTATGCAAAATTCCGTAAAATATTCTATGTTTAGAGCATATCCTTTGATTTTTAAATCCTCACGAATTCTGGGTAATCCCCATGCTTCGATAAAACCATGTAACCTATCAAATAATGCTGATTCATGAAATGCTTTGGGCAATTCAGTAAAATAAAATTTATCTATAGGAGTCATATCTCAATCTAACCGAATATTTCCCAAAAGAATAAAACTTGCATTTGACTGTTCATGATAAATTGCAATCGTAAATTTTCCCATTTTCAAGTAGCTTTTTAAGGCTGCCCTCATCTCTTCGTCGTTAGAAAATTCAATGGTTTTTCGTCAAACGCGAAAAAGTCATACCTCGTGATAAAACCAAGGGAATTTTTTGCATATCATAAAACATCTTCGCTCTTGTAACTTTATCACCACTTACACACCATCCATATTTCGTTAGATTGTTAAAAATAAAAGTAGCATACCAATTAATTCCCTTAATTTTTTCTTTGTTTTTGCCTTCCATAATCTTTATTCATAGTTTTATTTAAGACTCCTCCCCATTTTTTAGGATCCAATCACATTTTTATTTATCGAATCTATTTTTTTGTCAATCAATTTTCAAAATATTTATAAATTTATTTTATATTTTTTTAAATCTAAAATTTTTTTCAACCGCATTTTTCGAGCCATTAACACATTTATACAAGTAAGAAAAGAATTGACATATTTGTCTAATTTTTTAGAATTATAAAAAGAGGGGGAGTTATGCGAAATTATTTTATAGTTTTTTTGTGTCTTTTAGCTTATTGTGGTAATCCCGAAGAAGGTGGATATGTTCACGTTTCTATGATGGACAACTTTTTTTCTCCACCGCTTTCGAGAATTCCCAAAGGAGGAACGATTGAATTTATCAACAAAGGTTTAAACCCACACAATGCCATTGCGGTGGATAAATCTTGGTCCACAGAAAAAACCTTCGGTAAATTAGAAATGCTCTCTGGCGACAAAACAAGGGTTACTTACCCAGAAGAAGGTGTATTTCCTTATTATTGTTCTTTCCATGCAACACCCGATGGTAAGGTAGGAATGGTCGGTACCGTCGTTGTAGGAAATGTAGATTACATTCCCGAAAAATCGGGTAAAACCTTCAAAGCAGTAGAAAAATGGTCTGGCAAGACACTCAAAGTACCACAGGATTATCCTACGATTCAAACTGCTGTGGATGCTTCCAACCCAGGAGACCTAATCTTAATCGACGAAGGTATCTATAAAGAAGAAGTAGTTATAACAACACCGTCGTTAATTCTTCGTGGAACCAACCGAAACAAAGTCATCATCGATGGAGAATTTGTTCGAGGCAATGGAATCATGATTGTAGGTGCAGATGGTGTTGCAGTAGAAAACCTTACTGTGCGAAATACAATCTTGAATGGAGTCTTCTGGACAGGTGTTAAAGGATATCGCGCTTCGTATGTAACAACCCACAACACAGGCGATTATGGAATCTATGCCTTTGATTCTACCGATGGTATATTTGAACATTCTTATGCTTCTGGTTCTCCGGATTCCTCTTTTTATATTGGACAATGTTATCCTTGTAAAGCGATTTTATACAACAACATAGGAGAAAATAGTGCACTTGGCTATTCGGGAACTAACTCTGGTGGCGATCTATACATCATTTACAACATTTTTAAAAACAATTTTGTGGGCATTTTACCCAATACATTGGATAGTGAACTTCTACCACCTGGACGAGAAACAACAATGTGGGGAAATATCATTATAAACAATAACAATATCGATGCACCAGTAAAACCTCTTACTTGGCCATCTTTTGGAAATGGTATTTTAGTTGCTGGCGCGATAAAAAATCGTATCGAAAAAAATTTGATTATCAACCATCCCAACCATGGTATTTTGATAATCCCGAACCTACAAGAAAATTTCTGGCTTTCTTATAAAAACATTGTAAAAGATAACATTATCGTCAATTCTGGTCGTGCAGATATTTCTGTTGTGGGACCTGTTAGCTACGGAAATTGTTTCGAAAAAAATCAATTTAAAACATCTCTTCCTTTTGGGCTACAAATATGGAATCATTGTAAAAATCCCTTACGATATGTATTAGGTGGCGATCTCTCTATGATGATGGGTGGTATGGCAATGATGATAGAAGCAAAATTGAACCTCTTTCGCGCTGGTGATTGGAAAAAGCAACCACAACCTCCCGAACAACCAGAAATGCCCCAACAATTAAAAAATAGAATTGAACCAGCCATCAACGTTTTCGAAAAAAACAAACATCTTCTAAAAGAAATCAACTTTCATCCCGATGCAGAGAAATACTATAAAGAATACATTAAATCCCATCCGAATTATTTAGGTTCCATTCAACCCGTAATACCTGTATCGCCTCTAACGTTTTTATTCCAGTATTTTGGTTTTATTCTGCCGTTTAGTTTATATGCCTGCTGGACTCTTTTAGCTTTGTATGATCTACAACATTCCCAACAAAACAAAATTTTATGGAGCTGGATTTTAATCTTACTACCCTTTCTTGGCAGTTTAATCTATTTATGGGGATTTCGACAAAACATTCCTAAATGGTTAACACTTACTACAACCATTACAGGTATTGCCATCTATTTCGTATTGTTAATTTTTAGTATTACGATTATTTTTTAAAAGGAGCATAACCATGAACGTAGAAACACCTTCCCTATTGGATTTAATCCTCAACTTTTATGGATATTATGTGCCATTTATATTGCTTGCAATATGGGCACCTATGGCATTAATCGATTTGGCAAAAAGAAAAATAGAACCCAATAAGGGTATTCTTTGGAGCATTGCAATTGTAGGCTTACCCTTGATTGGAGCTGGTATTTATCACCTCTTTGGCAAAAGTGAGTTACCTAAGTGGTTTAACTATGTTTTTGTTTATGGTGGAATTGCGATTCTTGTAATTATGATCCTACTTTCTTCTGTATTAAAGTATTAAAATGATTAACCGAAAGAATTTTTTTAAATTCATCTTAGGAGGATTAGGGCTGATTTCTCTATCTTCCCTTTTTTCTTTTTTTAAAAGAAACAGCTATTCTTCTAATGTTGTTTGTAATAATGAGCTTCCACCGAATCAAACAAATCAAGGTTATCTTTTTCCCTCTTTTGGAAACGATAACGTAGGAGCTGGCCCAGGTTTAATTACCCATTCTCCCTACGGAAGCATGGTACATCCACCAGCTGGTTTAACTAGAACTACTCTTTCGCGTTTCGAAAATCCCTTTTCTATACCAAGAGAAGTAAACACGCAGTATTTACCTTCTTTTTCGGTTCTTCCATCGATCAAAACTTACGAAATCCATTCCATAGAACGTCCAATAAACGTTGCCCATAAGACCATTTTTTATGCTTGGACATTTAATGGAATGCTACCTGGTCCAATCATTCGCGCGCGATTAGGAGAAAAAATTCGAATCAAATTCAAAAACATGTCGAAAGATCCTCATTCGATTCATTTTCATGGTAGTCATAGCGTAAGTATGGACGGATGGGAACCTATACCCCCCGGAAAAGAAACAGAATACATTATAGAAGCAAAGCCCATCGGTGTTCATCCCTATCATTGCCATGTTCCGCCAATTGCAGTGCATTTATCAAAAGGCCTTTTCGGTACAATGATTGTTGATCCACCAGAAGGTCGTCCCCCAGCACACGAAGTTGTTTTAATCTTACACGGATATGATTTAAATGGCAGAGGCAAAAACGATATCTACTGCTGGAATGGTATCGCCGGATATTACGAGCGATTCCCTATTCGCGTAAAAGTTGGCGAATTAGTTCGCGTTTATTTGATCAACATGTTAGAATATGATCCTATTGCATCCTTTCATCTACATGCACAAACCTTTGATGTTTATAGAACAGGATCAAAATTAACGCCGGATGAACATACCGATGTTGTAACATTAGGTCAAACAGAACGTTGCATCATCGAATTTCGTCTACCAGAAAAGGGGCGTTATATGTTCCATCCCCATCAGACCTACATGGCAGAACGCGGTGCGATGGGATGGTTTGTTGCAATATAGTTTTATTCATAAGATTCTTGCCGTCCTTCGATGATTTGCAAAAGCACTAACGAGGCAATTGCTAATTCTAACGGAAAATCTGGGTTCATAGAAAAATCTGCATAATATTGTGCAATAAAAGGATTAAAAGTTTGTTGTAAGATACCTGATAGTTTTTCTTTGTAATAGATTTCAAATTTTTGTGGGATAAAATTCGTTAAATATCGTCTTAAAAAAGCTTTAAACAAACTATCTTCTTGGATAATTCCCACTACTTTATTTTCAGCATCAAGAATCTTCCACGAATCTCTCCATATAGATTTTAAGAATTCGCGTTTTATTGCTCCTATTTTGATTTCTTGTTCGTTTTGTAGCTTATAAACATTGTATTTTGTACCTAAATCCAGAATACTTTCTGCTTTAATACGAGCATAAACTTCGTTCAAAGATTCATCTTTATAGATAAAAATATCTTCTTTTAGTTTAAAAGCTTTTTGCTTAACATAATACAATAATTGTTTTTTATCTCTGTCATAAATACGGATTTCTCCACCAAAGATTTTAAAAAACTTTTTTCTGGAATAAAAATTCCGAATCTCTTGATAATTTTCCATATGGTAGTCATTAATTAGTATATTTTTTCCGACAACAATAAAATTTTATTTTCAAAAATCATCTTTTAAAGTAAGCTTACATATTAATTAAAATTTAATATTTAAAATAATATATAAACTTTGTATAGTATCGAATAAAAAAAGATTGAAATTATATTAAAATGATTTTTATGTTATTTTATGAGTAATACAATACGAGAATTCTTACAAAAAAAGATTCAAAAATCCATCAAAAAAATTTTTAAGTATGATATAATAAACATCGAAAAAGACTACGACAGCGAATTAATCCATAAATATAGAATCGCAATACGAAGGCTTCGTTCGCTACTAGAAGAATTCATCAACGAAATCAAAATCGATTTGGATATCATCGATGATTTACGATCAGTTTTTAGAAAAGCAGGCAAAATTAGAGACTACGACATCCTAATAGAAAACTTAGAAAAATATCATAACGAAATAAAAGAACTAAAAGTAGATATAGATTTAGAACCCCTAATAGCAGAATTAAAACAAGAATTCGAAAAAAGAAGAAAAAAACAAATCAAAAACTTCGAAGAGTTTCTCGAATCAAAAAAATATAAAAATATCGTCGAAGAATTAGAAATATTAAAAGAAAATATAGAATTCAAAAATTTTTATATATCCGATTCTGATAGTTTTTCTGTCGCTTATCTAGTTGCATCAAAATTTTTTAGGTTGATATCTCATAGCTATTGGAAAGTAAATATCTATGACATTAAAGCCTTACACCACCTCCGAAGACAAATTAAACGCACAAGATACTACATGGAAATATTAAAAAAATTTTATAAAAAAAATAATGAATATAAAAATATTCTTGAACGATTAAAAAATTTACAAGACTTAGCAGGTGCTTTGGTGGATATATATATTCTAAAAGACGAATTAGAAAAGTTCCAAAAGAAATATTTGCCAGATATTTATGAAGAAAACGATATGCAATTAAAGCTACAAAAATTTGGTTTTTGGCTACAAGAAAAAGAAGATCAAATATTCCAACAATGGAACCAAGAAAAAGAAGATTTCTTTCTGCATAAAGATTTTTATCTAAGTGTAATCCTAGAAAATTGCGACATCCAAAACATAAAAGCAAAAGAGATAGAAGATTGATTATAAATCGAAGATTTTTCCGGGGTTTAGTATATTGTTGGGATCAAAAATCTTTTTTATGCTCTTCATATATTCGATTTCTTCGGGTGAACGTGTGTACAACAAATAAGGCTTTTTTAACAAACCAATACCGTGTTCTGCACTAATAGAACCGTTGTAATGTTTGATCATACCATAGAGTTGTAGATCGAATTCTTGCATCTCTTTTTTAAACTGATTTATATCTTTTTCGTAAGAAGTTAATAAATTTACATGAATATTGCCATCTCCCGCATGCCCAAACAAAAATAATTGATAATCTTTATAATGTTGATTTACTAAATCTTTTATATTTTTTATAAATTGATCCATATAACTAATGGGGATAGAAATATCATTTTTATGGAATCTACCAGACATTGCAACAGCTTCGCTAATATCTTCGCGAAAACGAAAAAAACCTTTTTTTATGCTTTCGGTGGTTGAATACAATACATCGATGCTAAAATCCGCGATAGAATTGATAAAATCCATATAAGGTATTTCTTCTTCTTGATGGATTTCTGCTTCTATCAAAACGTACCAAACATCAGAAGCTACATTTGAAAAAGGATTTGTTAGCTGGTGCTTACTACAAACAAGCTCCATACAAGAAGAATCAAAAACCTCGAAACACAAAATTTCTTTGATATGATGCTTGGACTCTTTTAAACATTCTAGTACATCGCTAAAATTTTTACAAGAAATCAAAAAAACAACAGTATTTTTTGGAATTTGTGTTAAAAGTAATGTTGCCTTCGTAATAATGCCTAAGGTTCCTTCTGAGCCAATAAAAAGTTGTTTTAAATCGTAGCCTGTATTGTTTTTGATTAGTTTTCCCCAAAAGTTTAAAACTTCCCCTTTGCCTGTTACAACTTCTATTCCCGATACCCAATTTCTTAAAGGTCCATAACGAATCACTCTTATTCCACCTGCATTCGTTGCAATATTTCCACCAATCAGAGAAGAATAAGACGAAGCGAAATCTACGGGAAAATAAAAATGATGTTCTTTCGCTTTTTCTTGTAAATGTTTGGTAATGACACCTGCTTCACATGTGATTGCTGGCAGAGTTGCATCGAATTCTAAGATGCGATTCATCTTGCTTAAAGAAATAATGACTTCTTGGTTTGTTGCAACTGCTCCACCAGAATATCCTGTACGTCCTCCAGATGGCACAAGAGGAATTTTATACTGATTTGCTAATAAAACAATTTTTTGTACTTCTTCGGTGGATTTTGGGAAAACAATACAACTGCCATTGGGTTCAAAATCCTTTGTTCTATCCAACGAATAGAATAAAACGTCTTCTTTTTCTAGAAGAATCTGATTTTTATCTAAGAAACTCGATAAATCTTTTAAAAAAGCTTCGAAATCCATTCTTAGCCCAACACTTCTTTGGCAATCTGAGATGCAGTTTTGCCATCAAACTGATCAGGATAGTGTTCTTTTAGGTACTTCATTGCTTCGCCGACGTTTTTTGCACCACTCTTTTGAATGATTTCTTTTAACTCTTCTTTTGATAATTGCTTTGGCAAAAATTCTAACAATATCTTTTTTTCTAATTCGGCTTGTTCCATTGCCTCTTGGGAAAGTTTACCAGCTTTTCCTAGTTCAAGGTTTTCTTCGATTCCTTTTAGAAATTTTTTTACTACCTGAATTACATCTTGATCATTGGGCTCTCTGTGACCATCATCAATTGCAATGGTTTTAACCTGAGAAAGAACCGTAGAAAGAAGCGATGCTTTTACTTGATCTTTATCCTTTCTTGCTTGGAGGGATTCTTTTTTTAACTTTTCTAATAACATATTATCGATTTTCTTAAAATTCATGGTTTGTCAATTTTATTTAAGATAGATCTGATAATCAAAATAATAGAGTACTTTTAGATTATCTTCTATCTTTATTTCTGGCATTTGATAATTATTATGAATTTTTTTTATAAATAATGTTTTTAAAGGATTTTTACAATCAAATTCTTTGCCAAACATAAATAGCCAGTTTTTATCTACACATACAGGGATATGATTTTTGTATAAATCTAACACGATTCCACTTGCAACTACCCAGTTATTATGGTGCTCATCCATAAAACCCCATTCTATTTTATGCTCAACATTGGGATCGAACACAAATTGTTTTTTGATTTCTTTTAAAACCAAAGATTCTTGGTAAAAACCTTTATTTTGATTCCATGCTTTATATCCTAAACGAAAAAAAAGTAAAAATATCAATAAAATTATTATATAAATATTTTTATAATTTTCTTTAAATATATTTTCCTCAAATAAAAGTATTATTACCATCAATATATATAAAGAAGCTATACTATAATAAAACCAAGATAAATAATGTAGCAAATCGTAAGGAATTTTTACGATATAAAAAAACAATAAAACAGTCTGAATTAGGCTAAATCTATATAAATATTTTATAAATAAATTTTCTGTTTTTTTTAATCGATTGTACAAAAATAAGTTGACGGATAAAAAAATCATCCATCCTAAAAAAGAATAAGCTTTACCAAAAATAAAAATAGACCAGAGTTCCCCAAAGTATTTTATCACTTCGTTGCCTTTTCTTAAAGAACTGGTTTTTCGAGAAACCTCGATAATTTTAAAGATATTATTGTCTGGATAGTTGATAAAAAATTCATAAATTATGGGTAAAAACGATAAGGTAAGCCATAAAATAGAAAAACAGATCCATAATACACTTTTTTTATTTATCGCGATACGATTTTTGTAGAAAAACCAAATCAACCCAAAAAAAGAAAATAAACCAGCATAAATCATTCCCGAAAGATGGTTGCTTAAAATCATCGATAAAGAAAGAGATAGATAAAAAAATAATTCGTATCGATGGCTTTCTACAAAAAGGGTTGTTAAAGAGATCATCAAAAGTAGCAAAGGAAAAATGATGATTACAGGTCCCCATACATCAAAAAGCAAAGAAAATGAGGTATTATTGAGGTTTTCTAAAAGGATTAAATAAATCAACAAAAAAATCCATCTTATGTTGTCCGAAACACTTTTAGGGAATGCATCGAAGATCAAAACTAAAAACAAGAAATTGATCAATAACTGCGCAATATAATAATAAAAGCTAACGGAATTTACAGGAAAGAATACCAAGAATTTTAAGAAAGGCTCTAAGAAGGCATAAAGATAAAATATAACAGGACCAGGATGAAAAAACCCCATACGCGAATATGGTCCTAAGTATTCATTGAACTGTTTTGCAAATTCCACTTTTAGCGAAATTAGAGCTACATCTCCAAAGTCTAAATAAAAATCTTTTAAAATCGATACATTCAAAACAAGATAAATTATAAACAAAACAAAAAAAAGAATCTTTTTCATTTCTTGCCATTTTTTTTTAAGTTTTATAATTTCAATTGATTTCGTTAAAGCACTTTACAATAAAATTATTTTAAAATTCCTGTTTATTTATGTATTTGGTCACAGGTGCAGCTGGTCTAATTGGAAGTGCTGTTGTCCGAGAATTAAACCAACAAGGGATAAACGAAATTATTTGTGTAGATCATCTTTCTACATCTATCAAATGGAAAAATTTAGTTCGTCTAAAATTCTCTGATTATTACGAAAAAGATGATTTTTTAAACCTTATAGAAAACGATTCTTTCTGGAAAAAGATTCAAGGTATTATCCATTTAGGAGCATGTAGTTCTACAACTGAACAAGATGCATCGTATTTAATCAAGAATAATTTTGAATATTCCAAAAAGATTGCCCAACAAGCCCTAAAACACAACATAAGAATGATTTATGCATCGAGTGCTGCAACTTATGGTAATGGCGAAAATGGTTTCGATGATGATTTAGAAAAAATCGAAACATTAAGGCCATTGAATCCTTATGGTTATTCTAAACATCTTTTTGATCTATGGCTAAAACATCAAGGATACTTTAAAAATTCTCTTTTTGTTGGGTTAAAATATTTCAATGTTTTTGGACCTAATGAATACCATAAAGGAAATATGCAATCGATGGTGCTAAAAGGTTTTAGACAAATCCAAAAAGAAGGAAAAATCAAACTATTTAAAAGTTATCATCCCAATTATGAACACGGAAAACAAATGCGAGACTTTCTTTATGTAAAAGATGCAGCAAAGATGACTATCTTTTTCTTGTTAGAAGCAAAACAAGCATCTGGCATTTTTAACATTGGAAGTGGTAAAGCTTCTACTTGGTTGGATTTAGCAAATGCAATTTTCGATGCAATGGGTTTAAAACCAAACATTGAATTGATCGAAATGCCCGAAGAATTAAAAAAAGCTTATCAATATTTTACAGAAGCCCCCATCAAGAGATTAAGAGATTCTGGCTATCAATATCCTATTACAACATTAAAAGAAGCAATCTTCGATTATGTAAAAAATTATTTGTTAAAAGGCGAAGAACATGCATAGATATTTTGAATATCAAGAAAAGGAAACTTATTCAAGTAAATTTATAAAAATCCTTATAAAATTGCTTAACAAAAAAAAAGCATTCGAAGAAGCCATCAAACATTACCAAAAAAATCAAACGATAAAAAAAGACTTATTCGAATCTCCTAAACCCATCTTTAATAAATACGATATATTAGAATTCAACGGCAGGAATACTTATATCTTTAATAAAGAAAAAGAACAAGATACAATTATTTTATACTTTCATGGTGGTGCATTTTTAAGAAATTTTTACCTCTTCCATTGGTTATTCATAAAAAAACTATCTTCTTATTCTCCCCACCCTATTTATGCTGCGGATTATCCTTTGATACCAAAACACAATTACAAAGAAATTTTATCTTTTTCTAAAGAATTGTATTTAAACTTATCGAAAAAATATAAAATTATTTTGATAGGAGATTCCGCTGGTGGAAACCTTTGTCTTTCTGTTTTACAGAACCTCCCCAAAGAAAACCTACCAAAAAAAATTCTACTACTTTCCCCTTGGTTAGATGTAAGTATGGTAAATCCTCTTATCGACGAATACGAAAAATACGATTACATCCTAAACAAAAATGGTTTAAAATTAGCGGGAGATTTATACAGCAACAACCATCCTCAACTACCAGAAGTTAGTCCTCTATATTTTCGTTATGATACTTTGCCCGAAACTCATCTATTTATTGGCACACACGATATATTATATCCTGATTGTGAACTTTTCTACAAAAATAATATAATTTTTATGATATATTTTTATAAATTTCCTAAAATGGTACACGATTGGATGATATTAGATTTAATTCCATTTAAAGAAGCAAAAAAAGTGCACGAAATTATCAAAACATTATTGTAAAGAGAAATTATGCATATCACATACATAGAAGAAATAGAAAACAATAAAAAAGTCGATAAAACCATCGAAGCACAACCCAATAAAAGCATATTAGAAATTTCTTTAGGAAATAAAATACCTCATGTCCATGCCTGTGGTGGTAATGCCAAATGCTCTACGTGCAGAATTATGGTTCTTTCTGGAATGGAAAACCTAAGCGAAATATCAGAAAAAGAAAAAATCTTAGCACAAAAAAAAGGATTTAGTAAAAATATCCGGTTAGCATGTCAAACCTACGTTCACGGAGATGTAAAGATCAAACGACTTGTAAAAGACAAATTGGACGAAGAAATAGCATTATCGAATCAATTTACGGGTAAAGAGGTTTCTTTAGCAATTCTTTTTGCAGATATACGAAATTTTACTTCTTTTACAGAACGTCATTTAGCCTATGATGTAATTCATATCTTAAACCGATTTTATAAAAGAATGGGAGATGCCATCTTAAACCATCAGGGATATATCGATAAATTTATGGGCGATGGAATACTAGCTCTTTTTGGAATCAACGATAAAGATAGTCAGCAAAAATGTACGAATGCCCTAAATGCTGCCTTCGAAATGAAAAACAACCTACAAGAAATCAACCAATACTTGCGATGGAATTTTAACGAAGAATTTCAGGTTGGTATCGGATTACATTTTGGTTCTGTTATTGTAGGAGACTTAGGACATCCAGAAAAAAAACAGCTGACTGCAATAGGAGATGCAGTAAACTTTACTTCGCGATTAGAAAAATTCACCAAAAGTATTAAAACAACGATTTTGATTTCCGAAGAGTTTGCAAAAGTTCTAAACAACCCAGAAATCCTCGATAAAGAATATAAAGTACAAATTCGAGGAAAAACTGGCACCCACAAGATATATTCACTATTAGAGACAAAAAAAACTTATACATCATTAAGAAATCTTTTAAAAGAAAAGATGAATAAAACATTAGCTCCTACTATTCTTAGGTTGGTATTTCATGATGTGATGAGCGGTGGTGTTTTAACTGCTCACATGCACGATAAAGATATTCTGCAACTTGAATTAAGTAAACCAGAAAACCAAGGACTCGAAGAAGCTGTTAAGTTCATTCAAAAGATTAAAAACATTTTAAAAGAAGAACCTTATTCTTACCGAGATATTTTGTATTTAAGTGGTGCTGTTGCAGTTGAGATCACCCACGGTCCCTATATTAATTTAGTGATTCCTTCGTACAGTAATAAGCAATTTTTAGAGATAGGGATACCATTATCCGAAGAAAAGTTTGAATCCTTTTATAAAAAATTTCAACAATTAGGTTTATCGAAAAAAGAAATGGTAGCTCTTATTGGGGCACATACCTTAGGAAAAGAAAATCAAAAGCCCTTTACAGAAGATCCTTTTAAGTTCGATAATAGTTATTTTAAACGACTCTTATTTTACCAGGAAGATTCTTCTTTAAGTAAAATGCTCTATACAGATTGGGAATTACTAAAAGATCAAGAATGTAAAAAATATATAGAAGAATTTGCAATCGACGAAAATCATTTTTTCGAAGAATTCAAAAACGCTTATATAAAAATGATTCAATTTGCTGTTTAAGGATGAGCTTTTAAATATTCGATTAATGGGATAAATTTGTCTTCGAGTATATAAATTTCTTCTATCTGCGATTTCCCTTGTAGATCGATCCTAAGTCCAACATAAGATTTATCAAAAGGAATTTTGTTTACAGCATTAGAAAAATCTTCTGGTATATAATATCTTTGATGTGGTATAATATAATAATTCTTATCACATTCTAACTGAATAAAACGATTACAGAGTTTTTTTATGTCGTTGCATTCCATTAGTGGTGGTAATATTTTAGAGATTTTATATTTTTTATCTATGGAATCTTGATGGATACAACCGCATTTGATTTCTTTGTTGGTATTACAAACAAAATATTCATCGTGATATCGAATTCGATATAATAAATAATTTCCTTTGATTAAATCGCGAGGATCATATCCTTCAATTCTAAAAAAATAGGTTTTTTGTTGCGCAAAATAAACATATTCTATGGTTCGAAACAAAATATAAATCAGTAGAATCAAAAAAGGAATTGTTAAAAAGATGATTTTATTTTTCATACTTAAACCTTTTTTCGATGAATTTGTACAAAAAAACCAATAAAACAATTGTTAATCCTAACCCAATAAGTCCAATGCCAGTAAATGTTAAATCTTCGAATAATTCTATATAAATTATAAATAATCGTAATAAAATCAAAAAAATAAAAAAACGATACAAATTTTTTTTCTCTAAAAGATAAAAAAGAAATGCACTCAAAAAACACTGTAATAAAAAAAAGCTCGTTCCAAGAAGTTTTTGAGTAATATCATTGAAAATAAATAAATAATTCGATAAAAATATAATATAATTTATAAAAAATAAATAATAAATTTTTTTATTAGATTGATAGTTTTTTATAAAAGAATTATATAAATCATACAAAATAATGATCATCGCAAATAGTACTAAAAATAAATGAAGGTATTTTTCGCTACTTGTAGGTTTTAAGAAGTTTGCATACCACTCAAACTGAAAGACAAAAATTCCATATACATAAAAAATCGCCCAAAAGATTTGATTGATCTTAACCAATAGAGAATTTTTAGAAAAAAAATAAAAAACATAGAATAAGCCCCAAACAATTAGATAAATCAAGACAAAATCAAAAATTACATATTGATTCCAATTGTAAGCTTCATAAAAAAATAATGATATAGCAACATACAAAACAATAAAGTTCATCATAGGTAAAAACTTCGCCTCCGAGATAGAAGATACAAAAAGCATCAAAAAGCCCCAAAAGAACAATGCTTGATAAGTTTCTCCTTGCAGTTGAAAAACCTGTGCTGTTAATGCAATTTCTGCCAAAAACAAAAAGGCAAAGATGACCAAAAGAATTTCTTGAATATAGATATTTTTATGTTTTTTGTAGAACCAGAGATACAAAAAGCCAAAAGCGCCATGCAGTCCTAAAAGAAAGATAAATTTTAGGAATGCAGGAATCAATTCCCAGTTGGCTGCAACAATGCTAATTATCCCTAAACCAATGCTAAACCCCGCGATAAGAAAAACCCACAAAATCAATTTTTTCGAAGAAACTTCTTTTTGCTTTTCTTCGTATTCTTTAATAGTTAAATAAGTTTTTTCGTCGATAAGATGATGGTTCAACCATTCTTCTAATTTTTTTTTAATTATTGGCCTCATGTTAAAAATTAAAACTAACGGGCAAGGAAAGCTTACCTCTTATCTGTGGTTCTTTTATATAAGCAGATACACTAACATAATATGTTACATTATCCTCGAAAATGAGTTTAATTCTATCGATGGATAGTTGATTTTTTTCGAGTTGTTTTTCTACCAGTAGATATAACAAATCTTTTGTAAGAATAACACGAATATGATTATTTTTATATTGTTTCCAATAATTGGGTCGTATTCGTTCTAATTCCTTTTCTTGTTCTGTTGTAGGAAAATCCGTATTTTTTTTGTTGATTTTTTGCCATATTCCCTTGTAATAAAGTTCGCTAATCACCAATTCGAAGTCGTATTTTTTAATCCCTATATGGATATTGTAGCCACCTTTTTCTTCGATAATTTCTTCTGGAACTTTTTGCCACTCTAAACAAATTTGATGATGATTCGACAGCTCTTTTACGATTCGTAGTTGATGAACTTGTGGTATATTCGAAAATTCTTTTTTTTCAAGTAAGAATTTTTTTATTGCAGGTGCATTCTTCCCTTCGGAATCTTGTAGCATCAACACGCGAAACTGTAAATATTTGCCTAGCTGAGAAGAATCCCAAACCCATTCCTCTTGTAAGGGTAAATCCTTCCAGAGAGTTGGTCGATTTAAATCATCCAAAATAGCATATTGAATTTTTAAGAATGTTCCTTCGGGTCTTTCGTAATCCAAAATCAGTTTTAGGTGCTCGATGGATGCAGGAATAGAAATAGGCGGAAGAAGCAATTCTTTTGTTTTTTGGTTAACTCTTCCCGAATTTGGG
Organism: Leptospiraceae bacterium; assembly: GCA_026418015.1. Lineage (GTDB taxonomy): Bacteria > Spirochaetota > Leptospiria > Leptospirales > Leptonemataceae > SKYB61. The sequence goes on from JAOACE010000022.1 coordinate 131,530, forward strand.
TTTAAATCAATCCCTGGATATTTATTGTAAGTAATGGGACTGGGATAAAAATCTTTTAAAATCATGAATTCGTCTATATAGCCAATATATTTTCCACCGATTTGAATTGGAGCATAATGCAAAGACTCAAAATCCCACTCAACCTTTTTAGGAAGATGAATCGATTTAATGAGTTTTCCATTAAGATAAATAATAATCCTGTTTTTATTTTGTAAATCCACACTCATAAAAAAATGATTCCATTCTTCGAAATCTATCTTACTTAAAGTAAGAGTTAAGTCGATGGATTGTTCTTCTTTTTTTAAGACAGATAGTAAATTTAATTCCAAAACATTTTTATTTAGGTAAATATTAAACTTTTTGATTTTTGATTCTGTAAAAGTAGACCATTCCATTAAATTTTGTTCTTTTAATGGGATCAAAGGTTTAAACCAAAAGGATATACTAAAAGTTTGATTGTTTGTATAGGGCCAACTTTCTGCTCTTGTTTCTAATAAGATGAGATGATCCCGGTTTTTAAAATAGCATGCAAATTGGTTGACTTTTTCGTTAACAAGAAATAGGTTTTTTTTTATTAGATTATACCGTCCTACTTCGTCTTTTAAGAATTGAGGGTTTTCTGCTTCGCAATTTAAGTAAAACAATAGTTCTTTATAACCAAAACGATTAGGTTTTATAGACAAAGTTGGTTGTAGGGAAAAATCATTACGATGAACCAAATATGAAACTTTTTTTAATTCTTGGAGTAAATCAAGAGAATCATTCTTAAACGTTAAAATTGTATCTTGATTCGCCCATAAATTAAAAGAAAAAAATACTACAATCCAAGATAATTTTTTCACTAATTCAAGAATCGGTTAATAGGAAAATTTTTTAAACCATTCTTTTTTAAAATCTTCTGGTAATTGAAAAAATAATTCGTAGATAAGAATCGAATATACCTCGTACCACTTTTTAGTTTGATTTCGATGATCCAGATTTTCTTCTAGTTGTTTTATTGCAAAGAACGAGAAATTAACATAACTTTCGAGCAATGCATTTTTGTTTTCCCGAAAATCTTCGATAATTTTATTTCCTTCATAAATTTGTTGTTTTTTTATGTATTGGTTTAAATCTTTTTCTAAATGATTATAATAAATTTCTTGTAGCTTTAAACTTAGCTGTAATTCCTCTTGCAATAGAACAATTCCTTTTTTTCTACATTGAGGATGTTGTTCAAAAAAATCCCAGAGTTCTTTGAACTTTTCTTGGTAAATTTTATACTTTCTTTGATAATGATTATACCATTCGAATTTATCTTTTAGCAAGAATTGAGTATCTTTTGGATGTGTTGAGAATAATTCAACATTAAATCGCTTTTCGCACAGTGGTTCTTCTATGACTTGTTTTTTATTAGCACAATAAGTGAAAAAAATCATCCACAAATAAAACAAAATGCTAAAAAAAACATAATTTTTATGGACAAATTCAAATAAATTTCTTTTTTGTCTTTTATCTAACCTTTTGGTTAATTTTAGATTCGGATTATACATTAAGGAGGTTTTATGCATCTTGCAAAAATTAAAGATGTTATCCATATATCTATTTTAACAATTTTACTCATTTTCTTGAATGTTTTATCTTGTAAATCTATTCCTCAACAAAAAGAAGAATCAAATCAGGTAGAATCGACCATAGACCAAATTACCGTAGAAAAACCAGAACAAAATGAAACTACGAATGAAATCATCAAAAAATTACAGGACAAAAAAAATCCTAAACTAAGCTTAGAAGAAGTTGTTCAAATCGTCATCAACAATAGCAATACAGTACAGTTGCAACAATTAGAAATCATCAAATCCGATACAGATTTAAAAAAAGAAGAAAGTAAATATGCACCATCGATTGATTTTAAATTCCAAAGCTACGAAAAGATCGATAAACAACTACCTCAGTCCATCTTTCAAGGAACTAAAATTAATCAAGATACTTATTCTGTGGGTATACAAAAATTATTCGAAAGCGGGACATTCTTTCGAATCGAAGGGTCCGATACCAGGTTTGATTCCAACGCAGGAGAAGGTGCCATTGCTCTAACAAATCCCATTCTACAACAATTAAAACAACCACCTTTACATACTGGTGCAATTAAAATTTTATTCCAACAAGATCTCCTAAAAAATGCCTTTGGTTATTCACAAAAGCGTTTAAACGAAATTGCGCGAAAAAAAAGTTTAATTCAAAAAGAACAATTAGAATTTCAGTTAGCAGGGTTGATCGTAAAAACAATGGTAGATTATTGGACCTTAGCTATTTCCGAACAAGAAGTTAAAACAGCAAATGGTCTTTTGAACAATGTAAATACGATTAGAAATATTACTTATCAAAAACTTCGATATGGATTAGCAGAAGCATTCGAAGTAAACCAATGGGATGCTTTGTATAGTCAAGCAGAGATTGCTGTCAATGTTGCTATCCTCCAAAGAGATACAAAACGAAGAGAACTCTTACGAACATTAAACTTAGATCCAGAAATCGAGTTAACTGGATCGACAGATTTAATTACAGAATTTCCCAACGATATTGATGTAAAAAAAGATGTAGAAATTGCTCTTCAAACGAGACAAGATTACAAATCCATTTTACATTCTTATGATATTGTTAGGATGTCGAAAGAACTTGCAGAGAACAATCTTCTTCCCACTATGAGGATTGGTGGACAATATGCAAGTAGAGATTTTGGTCGGTATTCTGGTTCTGCATGGGATCAAGTACAAACAGGCAAATATCCCGAGAAAGCAATTGAATTTAAAGTAGAATATCCATTGTGGGACGAAGGCACAAAAGTTGATGCACGAAATGCAAGAATTGCTTTAGCTCAACTAGAAATACAAAAAAAGGAATTGGAACGACAAATCAAAGATGATATAGAATTAGGTTATAAACAAATTCAAACTGCTTATGATTCGCTAAAAAAAGCCCAAAATGCCTACAATAAAACCAATCAATTTTACTTGGGATTATTAGATGGCTATAGAAAAGGACGTTTTAATGCAACTGCAATCAAAAATGCTTTGGATGCACTATTACAAGCAGAGAAAGGTTATAACCAAGCTTTGATTAATTACAACATAACATTGGTTCGATATGATTTATTAAGAAATAAAATCTTCGATAAATTCAACATAAAAATTGACGAGGTATTGAATAAAAAAGCATCACAATTTAAATAACTATGAAAGTATCAATTATCAGCGGTTCTTCGCGAGAAGAGAACTTAACAATTCGGGTTGCAAAAGCTATCAAAAATCAACTTATAAAGCGAGATAATGTAAACGAAGCTGTTTTGTTAGATCTAAGAGATAATGACTTTCCTTCTGTTGGAAGAAAAGAGATAAAACCAGGAACTTTAAGTCCATACCAAGAAAATTTTATCAAATCCTTAAAAGAATCTTCGCTAGTATTTATATGTTTGCCAGAATATAATTGGACAACAAACCCAGAGCTGATCAATATTTTTCATCAAATTGGTAGTAAAAATTTTAAAGCCTGTTTCGAAGATAAGGTTTTCGCAACTGCGGGCGTTTCGCATGGTAGAGGAGGTAGAATGCCTTGTATTCAACTCCATATCTTGCTAAACAAAATTATTAGTTTTATAGATGCTTATGGAATTGTTTCGCCTTTATTATTTGAATCCCACGAAACCGATAAAAATATCGACGAAAATGGCAATTTACTCACAAACGATCTATACAACAAAACCTTTCTAAGATTTATAGATTATTCTTTGCAGTTTAGTTTCAGGTTTATTAAGAGATGATATTCCGTAGAGTATAACTCTACGGAATATATTTTATTAAGCTTTAGGTACCCAAGAAGTGCACCAACCGTTGGGGCTTACAGGTCCTTTGATTAAATTACAACCACCACAGGGAGCATTATTTTGAGGTGCAACATACAATGCACAATTAGCACAATTTTTTGCTGGATCGGGTGTATTATCTGTATATTGTAAATTTTTTCTTTGCTCAATTTCTTCGGGTTTTAAACCAGAAACATCATCGCATTTGGGACCTTCTTGTTTTGCTTGTTCTTTGGGTTTTTCTTCTTTTTTACAAGTTATGATAGAAGAACCTAATACCAAAGTAGTTCCTACTACACCTGCTGTTACTAAAAAATTTTTTCTACTGAGTTTTTTATCTATCATTGGAAAATCCTCCTGTTTTTAATTAGTTTAAATCTTTTATTATTTTTATTAGATAAAAGCATTTTTTTTTGTTTAAGAGATTTTTAATCTATATTGAGACTCAATATCATATTTAAAAAAGACCGGCCAATTAGACCGGTAAAGTTGATTGTGAAGACAAAATTTTCTTTAAAAATAAACTTATACCTATTTTTTGACAATATTTTTTTATTATTGACTAAAATTTAAAAAGAAAAAGAAAAAAATTATGAAAGATCCAAAAGATAAAGAACACGAAAAAACCCAAAAACTTCAGAATTTAATCCAACAACTTAAAACACTCGAAAACGAAAAAAAGAAAATTATCAAGGAACTAGAATCAAAAAGAAAAGAAAGAGAAGAATTCAACAAAATCTTTAAAGAAGCCAAATCAAAACATCAAAAACATTTACAAAACATAGACCAAAAAATTGTCGAAGCAAAAAAATTGTACAATCAGATTCAAACTTTAATCCAGGAATTAAAACGAATACAAGACGAACAAGAGACAATTTTAAACGAAATTTCTCAACATCCCTTGCTAAAACAAAATTCCCACATTTCTAACCAAGACAAAAACGTTCTTTTAGAAATCGTATTAGAATTACAAAAAGAAATGCAAAATTTTAAAACAAAAAGAATAGAGCTAGAAAAGAAAATTGACCAATTAAAAAGCATATAATTTTTGGATATAATATAATTTTTTTTAGAGGTTTTTAATATGAGTAGTCATCTATTACCAGCTCAACGTTCCCCTTTTGTTAAGGACGAAGAAATTAAAAATAATTGGATTTTAATCGATGCAACAGATCAAATATTAGGTAGATTAGCTGCATTTATTGTTCATAGACTTCAAGGGAAACATAGGGTAGATTATTCTCCCCATCAAGAATTGGGCGATTATATTGTAGTCATTAATGCATCTAAAATTAAGGTAACAGGTGATAAACAAGACGAAAAAATTTATTATAGCTATAGTGGATATCCAGGTGGATTAAAAAAAGCCACATTCAAAGAAAAAATGCAAAAAGATCCTACTTATGTATTAGAAAAAGCGGTTAAAAGAATGCTACCCGATGGACCAAGGGGAAGAAAATTGCTTAAACATTTAAAGATTTATGCTGGGCCAGAACACCCCCATATTGCACAAAAACCAATACCTGTTCAAGTAAATTATAAAAAATATTTATAAAAAAAACTAAGGGAATAGATTATGGAAAATATAGAAGTAAAACAAAACCAAGAAAAAAGAAAAAACCGAACTATTTTCGTTGGTAGAAGAAAAACTGCAGTTGCAAGAGTTATGCTTAAAGATGGTGTAGGTAAAATCATTGTAAATAAAAAAAACCTAGAAGATTATTTTCCTATTATTAGATTACAAAAACATGCAACAGAGGCATTGGATGTCACAAATTTAAGAAATAAATATGATGTATATGTCAACGTAAAAGGTGGTGGGATCGATGGACAAGCTGGTGCAGTTCGATTAGCAATTGCAAGAGCTATCGAAGCAAAATATCCAGAACTAAGACCAACATTAAAACAATATGGTCTCTTAACAAGAGATCCTCGAATGGTAGAAAGGAAAAAATACGGAAAACACAAAGCAAGAAGAAGTACACAATTCTCCAAACGTTAATCATTTATTTGTCCTGTTGCAAGCTCTTAAAAAGAGAGCTTGCATAAACCCAAAACTAGATTGCTTCCCTGTTAACAGTACAACGACCTTCGAAAATACAACCTTCTTCTAAGATTAATGCTGGTGCGATAATATCACCTTTTACTTTGCTAGTCGATAGTAATACAACACGTTTCGTCGCTAATATATTTCCTATAAGTTCACCACCGACTACTACAATTCCTGCTCTAACGTCAGATTCTACTTTACCTGTTTTACCAATCAGAACCTTGCCTTCTGTTAAAATTGTTCCTTTAAAATATCCATCAATCCGAAGCAAATTTTTGACTTTAAATTCACCTCGAAACTCGGAGCCCTCGCCTATGATAGAATTTATAACTAGTGTTTCTGTAGATTCAACCATAATGTTTGCAAATCATTCATTAAAATATGTGGATTAAAAGCCATTGTTCCAATGTGTATTTCGTAGTAAAGCATGTTCTTGTTGGTTTTTCCTGTTTTTCCCGAAAAACCAATCACATTCCCTTTTTGTACCATTTGATTCAAAGATACATTGACTTCTTCTAAATGACTATAAAAGGTTTTAATTCCAGTTAGATGTTCAACCCAAATATAAATACCAAAAATAGGATCGTAACCAATTTCTACTACCTTTCCATTAGCTGTTGCATAGACTTCGGAATGTGGTAAAGTAAGTATTTCTATTCCCCTTAATGGATAATTGATACCGCGTTCTATTACATACTGCGTTGCATAATTTGTTTTGACAAAACCTTTTACAGGTAATCCCGTTGGTAAATAAGAAAAGAAGTTTTTAATTTCTTCGGAATTGAGTTTTTCGATAATTTCTTTGAGTTGCTTATCGACACTTTTTAGTATTTCGTTATCGATTAAAGAAATATTCAAGGTTGTTTGTAAGATATTTTCTATGGTATTTTGACTACATGCTTCTTTTTGTTTTTTACATTCTTCGATTAAGGTTTTTAAATTATCGATTTGTTCTAAGCTTGTTTGATAACCAAATCCACCCTCTCCATTCTGACTATTAATTCGAAGCTTTCGATGTATAATAGCGATGGTTTCTGCAAAATCAAGAATGGTCTTATGCATTGGTACAACTTCTTCTGCCAAGCGAGAACTCTGTAAATAAAACTGACTATTGGTTATACCCATATCATAGTATTGAATATTTTGCGAACTTCTTTGAATAATAATCAAAACAGAAACTAATCCTACGATAATGATAGTAAATAGAATCACAAATAAACTATAAAAATTAATATGAAGGTTTAAAATACTGCTTTCGGAATGAGGAATAAACATAATGGTTAGTTTTTGCTTTCCTTTGATGTGGATTTTTTTTAAAAGATTTTTTAAATTTTCTTTAAATTTTGACCAAAATTTTTTCTCTTTAGGTTCGAGCTGAATTCCTAAATACTTTGAATATATCTCATGCTCGTTTGATTCTTTTGCCTCGGAGGTTTTTTTTCTATTTTTTTGTTTTTCTTTCATTATTTTATACTTTTTTATAGATGTTTTTAAATTTTCAATATTTTTTTATTTACAATAAAAGAAAAATGGTTTTTAGTTCATAATTTTAGAAATTTTTTGGAGGGGAGTTATGCAACAAGAATTACAATCCAAATCCGCTGTTTCTATGCAAGATTTAAAATTAGGAGATACCCATGCACCTTGGCAAAAAGAATTCTTTAAAAACATCGAAGGCTTTAAAAGCTATGGAGTTCCAGAAGAAAAAGCAAAAGAATTATTGATTAATTTTATAAAATTATCTTCAGAGGTTCCTTTACCAAGTGTTTTAAAAACCTTCGAAGATCCATCAAAATTAGAAGAAGTAGGGGTATATACAAAGCAAGATCCGAAGTTACGAGACTTTGTCGCAGAATTTTTAACACCTCTAATGCAAAATTTTACATTCGAAGGAAAAGAAAACCTACAATATATTTTACCTTTAGCAAATAAATTTCCTGTAACACTTATATCGAATCATTTAAGTCATCTAGATGCACCAGCAATCTATATGATGTTTTATCGCGAAGGTGGAATTGCAAGAGAGATTGCAGATCGGTTAGTATTTATTGCTGGTAGGTTAGCTTTTACAGAAGATTTCGCTCGTTTGGGTTTGTATATGTTCGATACCCTCCTTGTTTGTTCTAAAAAAGATATGTCACAAAATCCCAGTTTAGCAGATGTAATGACTCGTATCAACATGAGAGCATTTCGTCAATCTCAACAACTACAAAAAGAAGGAAAAATCATTGCTATTTTTCCAGAAGGTACCAGAAGTAGAAGCGGTCAATTAATCTCTTTTGTAGATGCAGTTTATCATTATGTTGCAAATAAAATCATCATTCCCATTTCATTAGAAGGCACAGACGAAATTCTACCTACATCGACGTTTTTATTTAAAGCTGCGAAAGGACGATTAGTATTGGGAAAACCTGTACTCGTCGGGAAATTGCCCCCAGAACAAATGAAAGAACTTCCCGATTACGTTGATCGATTAGAAATCCCCGAACACATAGAAGATAAAAAACAATATGTAATCGACTCCTTAGCTTTATTAGTTGGAAGAAATCTACATAAACATAGACATGGTTTTTATAGAAATCTTTATAAAGCAATCGACGAAAAAGAAAATGTATTGATTCAGATTCCCCAAAAACCTGTCGAAAGAGTATTTATCATAGGACATTCCCCTTATGCAACATCTATTGGATGTGTTCTTGCAAACAAAGATACCATTATCAAAAACTATATACTCGAAGAAAACAAAGCAAAAAGTTTTAACAACACACAACTGGATCAAGATCACTTTCCGTTTTTTAAACTTCCACCAAACATTCAATTTACTACGGATCCTAAGGAAATCAAAAACGCAACTCTCATCATTCAAGCAGTAAGACCATGGGAACTAGAAAAATACTACAATACATTAAAAGAATATATAAACGAAAGTGATGCCCCGATTATTAACGTTGCCAAAGGATTTACTTCTTCTAAAAGTGGACTGATTGTCGACGATTTAATCCATCAATTCAACATCAACCCCGAAAGATTTTTTGTTATGGCTGGTGCCAATTATCCACAACAAGTGATGGAAAGAAAGATCACTGGCTACGAAATTGCAGCATATAGCCAATTAGATAAAATCGATTATTTTACCCATTTATTTAGCAACATGTATGTTCATGTAAGACCAGCAATCCACAAAGATGACATTCGCGGGGTTCAACTCGGTGGTGCATTAAAAAACATCTATGCAATCGCTACTGGATTAATCGATGGCTTTTTTAGCAAATACTATGGAGGGAATAACGATAATACATTATTCCACCTCTCTAATAGATTTTTTAGAGAAATGGTTGCTATTGGAACAGAACTGGGAGGAAAACCAGAAACCTTTCAAGGATTATCAGGTCTGAACGATCTAATGTTAGCATGCTTTGGTAGAGATTCCAAAGACAGACAATGGGCTTTTGATTTTGTGTTTAAAAAAGCAGATACAAATCGAATGAGCTCAGGACTTTTTGGATTAAAAATTTTGCCTCAATTGATTCAATTAGACATAAATAAATTTCCCGTTGCATCTTCGGTTTATAAGGTGATCTATGAATCTGTACCAGTAGAAAAAATGTTCGATGAACTTTCTTTAAGACTAAAAAAATTCTAGATTCGAATTCTATGATGGTTAAAAAAAACACTCATATAACCACAAATGGTGGATAAAAATACGCCAAAAATGGGTATAAATAAAATCATCGTAGATGCCATCCCTGTAAGAAGTATCTCGATTTTTTGCTTTTTTAATTTTTTTGAACGTTCTTTGGGATGGGGATATTCTTTTTCCCAATATGCATCGAAAATTCCATTTCCTAAGATATAAGAATCGTACAAGAATAAAATCACATTCTGGAAAGGACCTAAAAAAATTGTTAAAAAAAACAAGAATAGATAAATCAAAATAAACAAAATAGATTTGTAAAGCCCATAAAACATATTTATGATATCTTGCTTAAAAGTAGTTTCTTTTGCTGATGGAACATTGTACTTATTTTCTAATGCTTTTCGCAAGGGTTCCAAAAAAGGCAAAATCACCAACTGAGCAATGATTCTATAAAAGGCAAAAAAAAGAAAAAAGAGCTGCAAGGTTAATAAAATATTTAGAACAGCAAGTAAATATTTAAATTCAAGAAGATATCTTTCTAAAAGTACTTTTAGAATACTATCAACGAAGAAATAGATTCCTACGATCATTATAAATGATAACATTATTGTCATTAAAAATAAAAAAAAGAAGTATTTTTTTAGAGGAAGTTTTGGCAATAAAAACAAAACTCTAAATGGATAATAAAAATAATTCCACTTCTTTATCATTTTTTAAGCCATTACACGATTTTTTTTGCCCGTTACCTTAACAATTTTGTTATTTTCATCCACAAGGACAACAGTAGGTTCATAATCTTCGGTTAATTCTTCTTCTTTAATAAAACCATAAGCAATGATGATGATTTTATCCCCAGGATGTCCTAATCGAGCAGCTGCACCGTTTAGACAAATTTCACCTTTCCCTCTCTTCCCTTTAATTGTATAAGTCTCGAACCTTGCACCATTATTGATGTTTACAACAGCAACCTTTTCGTACGGTCTTATACCCGATGCTTCTAATAGTTCTTCGTCTACTGTTAAACTCCCCTCGTAATTCAGATTCGCATCTGTAACAGTAGCTCTGTGGATTTTTGCACGAAACATTTCTAGGAACATCTCCACCTCCTATAATAAATAAAAGAATTTCATTTTAAAAACCATAACTTTTTTTATTACAATCTTGAAAAGTTTTTTCTTGATTGATTGCTTTATTTATGGTTTATTGTTTTTCAGGAACAAGATATGGATAAATTGTTGGAAATTCAGCAAAAATTAAAACCTGTTAAATGTTTAGAATTAGGAAGAGAATTCGAAATTACACCTTTTTTGTTGGTGGAATCATCGTTAGCCCAGAAAGATTTTTTAAAACTTATTCCCAAAGACATTACCACGATTCTTTTAGAAGAATGCTTGGAGAATCGCCAATCTTTCCTCGAATTGACTGATAACTTAAAATCTAACAAAAATAATATCAACCCAAATTCAAACCAAAATTGTGAATTTGATTTAGAGAAAATTTATCCCATCGGAGTAATTTTTCTATCAGAAAATTTTTATTTTAACAACAAAAAAGCTCTGATAGATTTTTTTAACAACAAACCTATGGGAGAATTTTATTTTATTTTATTAAGCAATGAATTATCTTTGAATCAACAACTAGGGTTAGAATTGGATTATTTTTATGCTATCATTCCATTTCTTTGGAACGAAAAAACTCTGCCAAATTATGTAAAATTGATAGAAAACTGCATTAAACAAATCCAACTACAAGTAGAAAATTTTTCTTTGATGTCGAAAGTAGAATTATCGCATAAAGATATTTCTAGAATTATAAAAATTGGACAAATTCTTTCAACAGAAAAGAATTTTGATGTAATAATCGAAATGATTTTAAAAGAAGCAATGGAAATGGTTTTTGCAGATGGTGGTTCTATTTATATTACAGAATTCGACGAAAATGATTCTTCCAAACCTAAATTCTTACGTTTTAAAAAATCTGCTCTACAACTCGATGCAAAAGAATTTCTATTACCGATTGATTCTAAATCCATTGCTGGCTATGTTGCACTATCGAGTGAACCTTTACTCATCGATGATGTTTATACTCTAAAAGGAGATGAACCCTATAAATTCAACCCAGAATATGACTTACACCATAATTATCTATCGCGTTCTATGCTTGTAATACCAATGCTCAACCAACATGGAGATGTACTCGGTGTAATCCAACTAATCAACAAAAGAATCGATCCTTACAGAAAATTAACTTACGAAGAAATGTTAAACGGGAATGTATACACCTTTACAACAGAAGATATGAAAAAGATCTATGCTTTAGCTGGACAAGCAGCACTATCGATCGAAAACTTTCGTTTGTTAAATAGTATAAACCGCTTATTCGAAGGTTTTGTACGTGCTTCTGTACTTGCGATTGAACAAAGAGATCCAACTACATCTGGTCATTCCTTTCGCGTTGCAGAATATACTGTAGCATTAGCATTAGCAGTAAATCGACTAAATCATGGAAAATATAAAGACCTCTATTTTAATGATGATCAAATTCGAGAAATTCGTTATGCATCCTTACTGCATGATTTTGGGAAAGTAGGAGTAAGGGAAAAAGTTCTTGTAAAAGAAAAAAAACTTTATCCCGAAGAATTAAACGATATAAAGTGGCGATTTCGTTATGCTATACGTTCTCTTGAATATGAATATAGTCAAAGAAAGATCGATTATTTAAAAAAATACGGAAACAAAAATTTCGTAGATTTCGAAAAGATCTTAGATTTCGAATTACAACAAAAAATCCAAGAATTAAAAAAAATGCTAGATGTGATCGAACAATCCAATGAACCAACAGTAACAGAACAAGACATTTACCAAAACCTGGAAAAAATATCCCATTTTAGTTTAAAAATACAGCATGATGGTTATCAAGAAACGATTCATTTTCTTAAAGATAATGAACTGATAAGCCTTCTTGTTCGTAGAGGAAATTTAGATCAAAGAGAACGAATGGAAATAGAATCTCATGTTTCGCATACATATAGATTTTTGATTCAGATTCCTTGGACCAAAGATTTAAAAAAAGTACCAGATATAGCACATGGACACCATGAAAAATTAGATGGCTCAGGCTACCCATTAGGATTAAAAGGAGAAGAAATTCTGCCCCAAACAAGGATGATGACAATCGCAGATATTTACGATGCATTAACAGCTCCCGATAGACCTTATAAAAAATCTTTAACTCCCGAACACGCATTAGACATATTAAAATACGAAGCAAAAGAAGGACGAATCGATAACGACTTATTGGAATTATTCATACAAGCGAACATTTATCAGGTTGTGTCTCCAGATTCTTATTCGAATAAGAGATAACGTTAAAGCGATTTTGAACAAAAAAGTCAAATGTTTCTTCGGAAGTTTTTTGTGGTATGTATCCAAATTCTTGTTTAAGTTTAGTATTATCCAACACCGGTCTATATTTTAAGAATAATACTTGTTCCGAAGAATAAGGAGATAGATTGAATTTATATAAAATTTTTAATAAAATTTTTAACAATTTTTCCGGAAAATAGATCACTCTTTTTTTTAACTTTGTTGCAATTTCTTGAATCGTTAGGTATCCATCCCCTGCTAAATTGTAGATTCCAGCCTTATCAATACTAGAAAAAATAGCCTGCTCTAAACAACTAATAACATCTTGATCCCAAACAAAACTAAAAGGCGAATCTGAACCTTTTATACCGATTATAAATTTATTTTCGAACAATTTTGTGATTTGATTTGATGTATTTTTCCCCAAAATAGTACTAACTCGAAAAACGTATTGTTTCATTAATGGATATTTTTTTCTGTAATGTTCTAACTTTTTTTCTATTAAACGCTTATGATAAGAATAGGCAAATTCTTGATTTCCTCTAATAGGATGAGATTCCTTGATCGGTATAGGGTTATCGGGATAATATCCATAAGCTGCCCCACTCGAGGTAATGATAAACTTCTGAACCATATTTTTCCCTGCGCATTCCAAGATATTTTCTGTTCCTTTTACATCGATAGAAAACTGCTCTTCTTTCGACATCCCCTTTGGAGGATTTACAATCGATGCTAAATGAATCACCACATTGATCTGATAGATTCTTATAAGAGTACAAATTTCTGGATCCCTTATATCTTTGTAAAAAAATTCAACTTTTTCGTTATCCTTGATGTTTTTCTTTACATCAACAGCAATTATCTTTTCTATGAAGGGATTTTGTTGTAATTTTTCTATCAATAGTGAACCAATATAACCACTTGCACCAGTTACTAAAATTCGCATTGTATTATCCTTTGATTGACTTAATTTTATTCCAATAGAATGCTAACGATAATCCTGCTATAATATGCCAAATTCCCCACCAAGCAGCAATAAGAGCCATACCACCTAATCCATCAAAAAAATTAAAAATAAGAATTAATCCTAGACCAGAATTTTGAATTCCTACTTCTATCGTTATTGCTCTTACATCTTTTTCTTGTAATTTAAACAATTTCGAGGTAAAGTAACCACTCAAAAATGCTATTAGATTTTGAGCAAATACTAAAAAAATAATATATTTTATATATTTTATAAAATATTCAAAATTTACGTATAATGCAGATAGAACAAAAATTCCAAAAAAAATCAAAGAAAAATATTTAATAAAATTTGTAAATTTTGTTGCAAATTTAGGAAATCTATGAGATATCCACAAACCAAGTATTAAAGGAACACCTAACAATAAAAAAATGTTCAATAACATATCGAAGGGGTCTACTTGTAATTCTTTTATGAGAGAACTTGTATAAGGATTTAACGAACCCCAAACAGAAAAATTCAATGGAGTTAAAAAGATGGCCAGAATTGTAGATATTGCAGTCATACTTACGCTTAATGCAACATTTCCTTTTGCTAAAAACGTAATATAATTGGAGATATTTCCTCCGGGGCACGCTGCAACTAGAATCATCCCTAATGCCATACTTGGTATTGGTTTTAGCCAAAGTGTTAACAGAAACGAAAAGAATGGAAAAACTAAAAACTGACTCAATATTCCGATCAAAAAAGGAATGGGATTTTTAAACACATAACGAAAATCTTGAATTTTTAGAGAAAGAGAAATACCAAACATGATAAACCCAAGTACTACGTTTAACAAAAATAAGGACGATGGATTAAAATTTAAACGAATTTGATCTACTTCGTATACAGACATAAAGAAACTCCTACTTCGTTGTTGGTTCTAAATGCATCTTTTTAAAATCTATTAGCCCTGGAGCCCACATATGTTTAACAGGATCGATATCCGCATGAATGACAGAACAATGAGGAAAATCGAAACATTCCCTTAAAACATTTTTGATGTTCGATAAATTATTTATACGAATGCCTTTTGCCCCCATACTTTCTGCTAATTTTGCAAAATCGATTTCTCCAAAATCTGTATTGATGTTTTCTTCTGGACTTAGATGTTTAAACACAAGGGTTTTGATAGGTTTTAACGCAAATGACTGATTGATTTTTACCATTCCCCATTGTTTATCACAAAAGACGATATAGATGATTTTTCTTTTGTAACGAACCGCCGTTTCGATTTCTTGGGGATGAAATCCCATGGCACCATCTCCAATCAAACAAACGACAATGTCATTATTTTTTGCATAAGAGGCACCAATAGCTTGACTAACACCAGCACCTAACATACCAAATTTATAAGTAGAAATCATCGTCATAGTCTTTTTTATTTCGAGATAAAAATGAGACCAGACAGCAGTATTTCCACCATCAATCACATAAGTCGTATTTTCTGGCAAATACTCATTACATGCTTGAATCAATTGTGCAGGATGGATCAGAGATGTTTTTTGCATGGAAATTTTTATCAATTTTTTTTGCAAAGAATTTTTTTGTTGTTCAATTTTATTTAATAGTTCATTCCACTTAAACTTAAAAGAAAGCTTTTGTTCTAGTAATGCAATCAAAAATGCTTTAACATCACTAATAATTCCAAGTGTTATGTTTCTACTTGAACCTATGATTTGTGGATCGATATCGACTTGAATCACCTTTAAGTTTTTTTGATTCCAATAAGGCTCTCTACCCCACCAATCTGTCTCTCCTAAACGCGAACCCAATACAATTGCTAAATCTGCTTTTTTATGAATAAAATGATTAAGAGAAATATAAGTCATAGGCAAAACAAAATCTTTTTCTAATAAAACGCTCCGTGCACCCCAGCTATAAGTCGTAGGAATATTCAATTGTTTAACAAGCTGAGTAAGTTCATGTTGAGCATTCGCGTGAATTACACCACTTCCAAAATGTATGATAGGAAACTCGGCATTTTGTAACAAATCCAAGGTTTTTTTTATCGCATCGGGAGATGGATAAGGAATCGTAGATGCTCTATACTGTTCTGGTTTTAAAGCTACAAATGGAATTTCGAATTCTCCATTGATTATATCTTCTGGTATATCTACATGGACTACCCCTGGTCTTCCTTCGTAGCATTTTCGAAATGCCATTCGCATAATTTCTGGTATTCTTTCTGGCGAAGGTACTAAAAAACTTGCTTTGGATATCTGTTTGATTGTCTCTGTTTGGTTAAAGTACTGATATGTACCAAGTCGAACTGGGTTGACAATTCCATGTCTTCTAAAAGATGTTATTACCAATACGCGATTTCCTTCTGCTTCTTCTACTACAAGGCCGGGTAAAATATTCGCAACACCAGGTCCATTACTTGCCATGCATACGCCTAATTTTCCCGTAAAACGAGCATAAGCGCCAGCCATATGTGCTGCGGAAGTTTCGTGCCTTGGAGAGATAAGCTCAATTCCATAATTTCTTAGAGAAGAATAAAAACCAAAATAGGTTCCATCAATAATTCCAAAAACCTTTTCCACCCCCTCTAACTTTAACATTTCCGCAATCACATCTCCACCTTTTCTTTTTTTCATAAACACCTCTTTTTTTATAAATTATTTTAATAAAATAATTAAAGTACTAACAATCAAAATCCCCCTGATGAATAATTGAAAATGTTCAACAGAAATTTTTTCGTAAACCTTTTGTCCTAATGTCATGCTTACAGGAAGCACAAGCATCATAAAAAGCGAAGTCTTAAACTGTTCTAAATTTATGGAATGATGTATTAATAACAAAGAATCAAAGATCAACCAAACAAAGATTAAAGAAATGCGAAAAACGAATTTATCGATATTATAATGACTTATACCATAAACTAAAAACGGTCCTCCCGTAGCAAAGATTGCATGGACGATGCCCGATATAAAAACCCAAAAACGAGCAAAAATTGGATTTTGAATTTTAAAAGATTTGTTTTTATACAATAAAAAGAATTCAAACAAAGATAACATAAAAATCAACCCTGCAAAAAGTTTATTTAAAGGAAGGGAAAATTTTTGTATCCATTGAGTTGTCCATAAACCTATTACAAAACCCAATCCCATATAGCTAAAAATATTTTTTAGTAAAAACGAATAATCGATGTTTTTATAATGTATCAATACCATAGAAAAACACATGATTACATTTAATAACAACACGATTGGCAGAATTTCGTAGAGCTGAAAAAACAAAATACCTAATGTAAGAATAATTAGCGTACTTCCAAATCCTGTGATGGTTTGAACCAAATAGCCTGTAAACAAGATCAAAGCAAGAATGAGCATCATTTTTAGAATATAAAGCAATTTGTATACCTGCCAAAAAATATATTTTTTGGCTAAATTTTTTGTAAATGAATGTTAAATTTTAATCATTGACAAATTTTTGTCACATAAGAATATTGCATTATGCTTCCAATGGTTTCTTTGGAAAAAAAACTAGAAATCCTCCACAAAAATATTTTTAAGATTGGGCATGCATACGAAGACTTTCTTTTGTTTTTGTACAATTGTAATGAATTATTAAACAACGTATTTTCGTTTGAATCTTCGTTTTTTGTTCTAACAGAATTTACCGAAAATCCTTTAACCTTTGGTCATGTTCCTAAATGGTTTACCAATCCAATCAAAAAAATCTTTTTTTCGAAGATTAAAATTCACCCTGATGATGTAGAACCTCTAAAACAATTTTTTTTGAATTTTGATAAGTCTAATTCGCATCCTCTACAACAACAATTTAAAACTATGACAAAAATTCTACAAAGATTAAAACAAGAGAACTATCAACTTTTTTATCCAATTATTTTCCAGAACGAAATTTTTGGCTTTTATTTTGCAAAAACGAAAAAACCATTAAAAGAACATGATATTTATATTTTAGATATTCTATCGATTTATTTCGCTCTGGCAATTCGAAATGCAATCATAAGAAAAGAAAACCAAAAATTAAGAATACAAAATAAACTTACGATGGAAGTAGAAAATTCTTATTCCATTCCGGAGAACCTAAAACCTATGATCATCAAGATACAAGATAAGTCTTATCTAATTGCATCTTCGCAAATGAAAAACATGGTAGAAAATATTGAAAAGTTAAAAAATATTTATTTTCCGATTTTGATTACAGGCGAAACAGGTACAGGAAAAGAATTCATTGCAAGGTATTTTCATTATGTGAATAAAGCTGATCGACCTTTTATTGCCATCAATTGCTCTTCAATTCCAGAATCCTTATGGGAGAGTGAATTATTTGGTTATAAAAAAGGATCTTTTACAGATGCAAAAAATGATAAAAAAGGTTTATTAGAAGAAGCAGAAGATGGAAGCATCTTTTTCGATGAAATTGCAGAAATTCCTTTGGAAATTCAAGCAAAATTACTTCGTCTTATACAAGAGAAAAAGTTTAGACCATTAGGTAGTACAAAAGAAATCGAAGTAAAATGCAATTTTATTTTTGCAACTAATAAAAACTTGATCGATAAAATTCAGAAAAATGAATTTCGCGAAGATTTATATTATAGGATTTCTACGATTCATTTCCATCTTCCTCCTTTAAGAGAACGAAAAGAAGATTTATTAATCTTGATTGATTATTTTATCAACAAATACACAGAACTTTTTAACAAAAAAATTACACTCGATAAAGAAGTTTATCAATATCTAATCAACCCCAAAATCCACCCATGGAAAGGAAATATTCGCGAACTCGAAAATTATATCGTAAAAATGATTTTCGAAGCCAAAAACTCACACATTACGTTAGAGAGTTTAGTTGAATCAAAAATACATTCTTCTACACAAAATGATTTTATTAAAGAAATTGAACAAACAACAGAAGAACTATTGGGATTAGCTTCTGGTATGCAAATCGATTTCGAAAATATGATAAAAAAGATTTCTAAAAAAATTATCACAGAAGCATTAGAGCGTTGTAAAGGCAATCGAACACGAGCTAGTCAACTATTGGGAATCTCTCGTGGAAAACTCAACTATCAAATTAAAGAATTAAACATCAAGGTAGAATCAAAAGATTGATTTTCTTATAACAAAGAAAAAAAAGGTTTTATGAAGATTTATTGGAATGATTTTTATCAAAAAATTATAAATTTTTTAAAACAATTAGAAAATCCTTTATTTCGACTAAAAGCTTTTTTTGTTATGGTGTTTTTATTTTTATCTAGTTTTATAATGTTGACGAATAGTAATCCTTTTTATTTTTTTCTTCCTTATAAAATTTATCCCATTAAATTCTTTTCTTCTAAAACTAAAAGATTTTATTATTATTCTTACGATAGAGATACCAAAGAGTTGAAAGAATTACAAACAGACTTGATGGATTACGAAGAAATCGATAAAAATATTTATCAATTCGCAAAAATGATTCAAGAACCACCGATATTTTTAGGTTCTGCCAAAAACAAATCAGAAATGGTTTATTTTCCTGCTTATAGTTTAGCAATAACGTTGATTCACAAAGACAATCATTTATTATATATTTTTTTTAACAGAAAAGTTATAGAAAACTATCCCTACCAAAGAAGAATCGATAACCGAAATGATTTTGATTTTTTGGATCATTACAAAAAAGCCCTTGTGAAGACGATTTTTAAAAATTATATCGATATAAACGAAATCCAATGGATAGAAAATAAACATATCGATATTTATAAAAAATAAAAGATGGTTAGATTCGCCAAAGAATGAACCATCACACAGAAAATTAATCTATCTGTGAAAATTCTTAAAAGCGACAAAGCCATACCACAAAGAAAATACAATATTCCTTGTTCAAAATTGGGCAAATGTAAAACAGAAAAAATCAGGTTTGAGACAAAATGTCCTACGACTTGACGAAAAAAATCCCTTCCAAATAGATTGGGTATAGAATAGCGAAAAATGATTTCTTCTAAATTAGGAGCACTTATTATTCCGATGGTTAGAATCCATTTTTCAACAGGATAATAAACATTAAAGTTAGGTTTTTCTATTTGATTTATGGTAAATAACAAATAAACAAGAAGATAAAACATGACGATAGAAATGAGATAATGAAACATATTTTTGCTCAAGCGAAACAAAAAATAGAGTTCATACGGTTGTAGTGTGAATAGCATCAAAATTCCCAAGATTCCCATAGCATAAGGCCAGAAAAGAGAAAAGACAAAAAAGGGAGAAAACGAAAAATTCAGAATATAATAAACTAAAAAACCCAAAAAGGATAAGATGAACAAAAACAAAAGAAAATACAGAAACTTATAAGAAGAATAAAAAACTTTGTGAAGCATTGTTTGAATTTTTAATTTTTCTTCGGGGGAAAGTTTTTTATATTCGTTAAAGGTGTTTTTAAGTTCTTCGATTTCTTGTTTGGATAAATATTTTTCGATATTAATTCTATATTTTGGAGGTATTAAAACCCATAACAAGGCAGCAATTTTTTTGTTTGAATTCATACTAAATAAGAAAAAAATGTCTTATTACGGAGTTTATATGTCAAAAAATATTGCAATAGTTGGTGCAACAGGTGCAGTAGGTCAAGAATTTTTACATGTCCTAGAAAAACGCAATTTTCCCATCAATAAATTGAAGTTGTTAGCTTCTCCTCGAAGTGAAGGGAAGCTCCTTACTTTTAAAGGAGAAAAAATTCCAGTCGAAGTGTTAAAAGAAGATTCTTTTCATGATGTAGACATTGCATTGTTTAGTGCTGGTGGATCAATCAGTAAACAATATGCACCAGCAGCTGTAGCTTTTGGAACAATTGTGGTGGATAACTCGAGTGCATTTCGAATGGATCCTGAGGTCCCCTTAGTGGTACCGGAAATCAATCCTGAAGATATCAAAAAACACAAAGGAATCATAGCTAACCCCAATTGTAGCACTATCATCATGCTCATGGCAATTTATCCTATTCATAAGCTTTATCATGTAAAAAGGATTATGGTTTCTACTTATCAAGCAGCATCTGGAGCGGGTGCTGCCGCGATGGAAGAACTCCGAGAACAAGCACTTGCTTATCTTCAAGGAAAACCTATTCCCACCAAAGCATTGCCTTATCAATTAGCCTTTAATGTATACAGTCATAATTCTAGTATTGATTTGTCTAACGGATACAATCAAGAAGAAATTAAAATGATCAAAGAAACAAAAAAAATACTGAATTATCCAGAAATTAAGGTTTCTCCTACTTGCGTTCGCGTTTCTACTTTTAGAGCACATGCAGAGTCTATTACAGTTGAGCTAGAAAAACCTGCCGATTTGAATGCGATTAAAGAAGCTTATAATCAATTTCCCGGTGTTCGAGTATTGGATGATTGGGAAAAAAATTATTTTCCCATGCCCATAGAAGTTTCTGGCAAAGACGATGTATATGTAGGAAGAATTCGTTATGATTACGAAGATCAAGAGAAAAAAAC